>CAMFKE010000014.1 GCA_945957395.1 uncultured Opitutia bacterium | reverse complement strand
TCGTCGTGTCGCTCCCCGCCGAGCCCGCCCCGCCCACCGACATCCCCGCGCCCCCGCGCCCATCCTGGTCCGCCCGCCCACGCGAGTTCTCCCGCCGTCAGCAGGACGGCGCCTAGCGCGCCCCCTTTGAAGCCCTAACCCGGCGGATGCCATGAAGAACTGAAGTCACAGGCCCCGCGTGTTGATCGCCGCTGAACCCGGTCACCACGCGGGCCCGCAGGGCCCCACTTCTTCCTTCCGCATTCCCACTTCTCACTTCCCTTTCCATGCCCTCCGCATCCGCAGTCATCGGCCCCCTCAAGGCCGCCGTCCTCCGGCACCGCACCCGGCGCGTCGCGCCCTCGGCGATGCGCACGGCGGACTGGGCCGGCGTGCCCGAGGCCATCCGCTCCCGCGCCTTCCTGTCCGCCGGCGTGGAGGATGCCCGCACGCTCGACGCCATGCTCGACATGATCGACCGCCATCTCGCCATGGACACGACTTCGGGCCCCGCCGTCACCAAGGCCTCCTTCCTGCGCGACATGCGCCGCCTTCTTGGCGCGGAAGGCAAGGGCGACTCCAATAGCCTGACCGACCTCGGCTCGCGTCGCCGCCTCGCCCTCATCTTCGACATGAATGTCGCCGAGGCGCGTGGCTACGCCGACTACCTGCGCGACATGACCGGCCCGGGCATCGAGGTGTACCCGGCGCAGGAGCTCGTCCGCGTGCACGACTCCGCCGTGCCGCGCGACTGGGAGGCCCGCTGGGAGGAGGTCGGCGCGCCGTTCTTCGGCGGGCGCATGATCGCCCTGAAGGCCTCCCCGGTCTGGGCCGCCATCTCGCGCTTCGACCGACCCTGGCCTCCCTTCGATTTCAACTCCGGCATGGGCCTGCTCGACATCTCCCGCGAGGAGTCCGAACGCCTCGGCCTCCTCCGCCGCGGCGAACGCGCCCCGCGCGCCGTGGTGCCCGACTTCAACGACGGCGTCGAACTCGACGCCGCGCACCTTTCCGAGTCCGCGCTGGACCGGCTGCGCTCGCAGCTGGGCGACCTCGTGGACATCGCCGACGGCAAGATCCGCATGGCGCCGCAATCCGCCGGAGCGCGGGCGTCCTCGCCCGCCTCGGAAGGAGGCCTCGCATGAGCCTCGCCCTTCGCATCTCCGTCTCCACGCCCGACCTGGCCTCCTGGCGCGACTGCGTCAACCCCGCCGAGCTGCACCACGCGCTGGGCAAGCGCCTCGAAACCCGCCTGCGCGAGTGGTTCCTCGCCAAGCCCGCGAACGCCAAGGGCTGGAGCTCCACCGGTTTCTGGAAGGAGGCCGCCAACTCCACGCACCTCGCCGAGGCCGACGAGTCGGGCGCCTCCGTCTCCATCTCCGCCACCGGCGTGGCCCTGCGCTACTTCGGCTCCGGCGGCCTCCCCGGCGGCGCCGTCACGCCTCGCACCGGCAAATACCTCGCCATCCCGCTCACCCAAGCCGCGCGTGACGCCGGAACCCCGCGCGAGTTCCCCGACCTCGCCGTGCGCCGCGCGCGCTCCGGCAACCCGCTGCTGGGCGTCAACGAGGGCGGGCGCTTCCATCCTTACTTCGCGCTCGTCACCCGCGCCGTGCATCGGCCCGCGCCCGACACGCTCCCCCCCGAGGGCGACCTCGCCGCCGACCTCACCGACACCGCCGAAGGCTTCATCCGCCGCAAACTCGCCTCGTAGGGCCGCGCTCGCGCGTGCCGCCCACCTCACCTCCCCACCGGCAGACGCAAGCGTCCGCCCTACGAAAACGCCCGCCATGCCCACCGTCTACATCACCACCGCCGTGCGCGACGCCCTCGCCGCGCTGCTCGCCGCCGACTCCGAGCTGACCTCCACCGGGGCCAAGGTGGTGGCGCGCCGCCCCAAGCAACTCGTGAGCGAGATCCAGAAGGCCGTCGCCCAGCTCACCCTCGGGGTGGTGGTGCTGCCCTGCGAGATCGTGCGCGTGAACGCCAACTGCTCGCCGCCCCTGGTGGATGAGCTGCGCGTCTCCCTCGTCGTCTCCGAATCGCCCCTCAACTCCGGCCCCGAAGCCGAGCAGATCGCCGAGCTCCTCCTGGTGAAGCTCCACGGCGCGGCGCTCACCGCCGTGGGCCCCGAGTGCGTACTCTACGCCGACGAGCGCCCCTGGCGCACCGCCGAGACCCAAGCCGGTCTCAACCTCGTGACCGTCTCCTTCCGCTGCCTCGGCCTGCCCGCACAGACGGCATGAGACCCGAGATACGGGATACGAGACCCGAGACACGAGGGCATCACCTGCCGCTTCTCGCCTCTCGAATCTCGTCTCTCGCATCCCCCGTTCACGCCCTGTGCACACCCGTTTCTCACCCCCCCCTTTCGTCCTTAGCCTCCGGCCCGCCTCACCTCTCTCAACTCATAAACCATCAACCCCCTCACCCCCATGGCAATCGACCGCACCACGCTCTTCCAAGGCCCCGGCCACATCGTCTTCAACGGCAAGGCCATCCTCGCCGCCGACGACATCAAGGTCTCCATCGGCAATGACACCGAGGATATCGTCACCA
>CAMFKE010000013.1 GCA_945957395.1 uncultured Opitutia bacterium | reverse complement strand
AAGCCGCTCCGGCACTCTTAGCGTGCTATTTTTTCCGTTCTCTGTCGTCCCCCCACAATGCGCCCGGCTTTGTCCACCACGGTCACGAACAGACGGTGCAGCGTGGGCGAATCGGGCGACCACGCTCGCGGGTTCTTTACGACCAGGCGTCGTGTGACGGTGACGGCGCCGCCTGCGGGGATGGCCACGCGAGCGCCGGATTCGGCGTCCTTGGCGACGGTCTTGTCGTCGGGCGCGACAAGGTCGGCCTCGACGGCGAACTCGCCGGATTGGCCGGTGGTGTTGGCGATGTGGACGGAGACGGCGAGCACGGCCTCGCGCTCATCAAGGCGCTCGGTGCGAGCGAAGACACCGCCGCCGGCGACCAGGTCGGTCTCGTTCGGGTCGGTGATGTGCACCTTTCCGGTGGAGACGAGCCACACATCGCGGTACATCCCGCCGAAATACGAGTAATCGAGCTGCTTCTGCGGCTTGCCCGGAGGGAACAGTCCGTCGTCGCTGTTGTCGGCGCGCACGGCGACGACATTGGGTTTCCCGTATTCGAGGACATCCGTCACCTCGACGACCGCGGGCAGGAATCCGGAGAAATGCTCCTTCATCAGCTTCCCGTTCACCCAGATCTTGGATTTCCCCAGAATGCCCTCGAAGTGGAGCGTCACGCGCTTGCCGCGCAGCGACTCCGGCGGCGTGAACTTTTTGCGGTACCAGGCCGGCCCCTGGTAGTTGGCGCAGCCGCTCGCCTCCTCGGGCAGCGCGCCGTCCACGCCGTGAGGCGCGCTCACGAGCGACCAGGACCGGTCGTCAAAGCCCGTCGTTTCGGCGCCCGGCGCGTCGCCCTTGAGGAAGCGCCAGCCGACATTGAAGTTGGCGGCGTCGCGTCCGGTGCCGGGCACGGCGAAGAACCCGGCCGTCGAATACTCGGGCTGAGTGGCGGCTGCGGCGAGCGGTGCGAGCGCGAGCAGGGCGATCTGTGTGGAAAGGGCTACGGGGCGAAGCATGCCGCTATATACAGCGCAAAACCGAAACGGTTGCGCCCATCTTCGCGCCAAGTTCGCCCTTCGGCTCGCCTGTCGCAAAGCAACGCGGCGGCCGGTGGCCCGCGTCAGGTGGCTTTCGCCTGCGGGGCGGCCGATTGCCGGTTCAGTCGGCGCCGTTGCAGCACGCCGGCCAGCACGCCGCGCTTGGGCGACCCGAGGAAGGCGAGGGCGAACAGTGCGCTCTGCGCGAGCACGATGCAGGCTCCGGTGGAGGCGTTCAGGAAGAAACTGGCGTAGGTGCCCACAAAGCACGATGCGACGGCCGAGGCGACGGCTATGGCGAGCATCGGGCCGAAGCGGTTGGCGACGAGGAAACCTATGCAGCCCGGAGTGACCAGCATGGCTGTGACCAGCAGCACGCCCACGGCCTGCAGCGCCGCCACGATGGTGAGCGATAGCAGCGCGAGCAGCGTGTAGTGCAGGGCGTTCACGCGCAGCCCGATGCCTCGGGCGTGGCCGGGGTCGAAGCAGTAAAGGAGCAGGTCCTTGCGCAGCAGCAGCATCACGACCAGCGCGGCGCCGCCGACAACGCAGGTCTCGATGACATCGCCGCGTTCGATGCCAAGCAGGCTGCCAAAGAGGATGTGGTTGAGGTGCTGGTCGGAGTGCACCTTGGTGAACATGACGAGCCCGGCGGCGAAGAGCCCGGTGAACACCACGCCCATGACGGCGTCCTCCTTCACCCGGCTGTTGCCCCGGATGTATCCGGTGCCGACGGCGCAGAACAGGCCCGACGCGAAGGCGCCTATCGGGAGCGGGATGCCCGTGATGTAGGCGAGTACGATGCCGGGCAGCACGGCATGGGATATGGCGTCGCCCATGAGCGACCATCCTTTGAGCACGAGGAAACACGAAAAGACGGCGCATACGGCGCCGATGAGCATGCCCACTCCGAAGGCCGTGAGCATGAAGTCGTGTTGAAAGGGGGTGAGCCAGGTCATTTCGGAAAGTTCGAATGGGGAATGGGGAAGTGTGAAACAGCGTGTGTCGCACGCGTGTGTTGTCGGCTTTTGGAGATGCGAGGTCCCGGTGCCATTTCACACATCAGCGTTCACACTTCAGATTTGCGCGGCTTCGGAGCGGCGGCGTCGCCCGGCAAGGACGCCGTGCTTGGGGCCGAAGACAAAGGCGGCCAGGAACAGCAGGGTTTGGAGAACCACGATGCACCCGCCCGTCGAACCATCCAGATGGTAGCTGGCGTAGGCGCCCAGGAAACCGGTGGAGACTCCGATGGCGCCGGCGATGCCGAGCATGCGGGAAAACCTGTCGGTCAGCAGGTAGGCGGTCACGCCGGGGGTGATGAGCGTGGCGACCACAAGGCACGCGCCGACCGTCTGCATGGCGGCCACCGCAGTGGCGGCGAGCAGCGTGAGCAGCGTGTAGTGCAGCACGGCGGTGTTTATCCCGAGCGCTCGCGCCTGGTTCGGATCAAAGCAGAACAGGACGAGGTCGCGCCATTTCAGCGCCAGCACGACCAGAGTGAGGGCGGCGACGGCGCACACCTGCCGCACATCCTCGTCGGCGATGCCGAGGATGTTGCCAAACACGACGCTCTTGAGGCTTATCCCCGCCGGGTTCGTGGAAATCAGGTACAGCCCGACGGCGAAAAACGCCGTGAACACCACGCCTATCACCGCGTCCTCCCGCAGCGCCGAGCGCGCCCGGACGACCCCCATGGCGATGGCGGCGAGCAGTCCGGAGAGGAAGGCGCCGAGCGCGAAGGGGAATCCTGCCAGGTGCGCAATGGCCACCCCGGGCACGATGGCGTGGGAGAGGGCGTCGCCCATGAGCGACCAGCCTTTGAGGGTGACGAAGCAGGAGAGCAGTCCGCAGACGCCGCCGATGAGCGCGCTCACCCACAGGGCGGTGAGCATGTAGTCGTAGCGGAACGGGGCGAGGAGTTCGTCGAAGTCCATGAATCGTGTCCGGCTCGTGGTTCAGGCCGGGCTTATCGCCCTTCCTCGTTTTCCCGCTTTTCAACGAGGTCGCGGTGCTCGGTCCGCTTGGCGAACTCGAGGTGCCCGTGTTTGCCGAGCACCAGCGGGCGTTCATCGTCGCTGATGAGCGTGACCGTGCGGTCGTCGTGGCGGCCGACCGTGGATTCGTTGAAGCGGAATTTGCGCAGCACGCCGCCGAAGGCGCGGGCGAGATTCTCCTCGGTGAAGACCTCGCCGATCGGTCCGCTGGCGAGCACCGTGCGGTTGATGATCACGGCGTGGTTGCAGAACTCCGGCACGGAGCCGAGGTTGTGCGTGGAGACGAGCATGATGTGGCCCGTGTCGCGCAGCTCGCGCAGCAGCGCGATGATGGCGGATTCGGTTTTCACATCGACCCCGGTGAAGGGTTCGTCGAGCAGGATGACCCGCGCCTGCTGCGCGAGAGCGCGGGCCAGGAAGACGCGCTTCTTTTGACCTCCGGAGAGTTCGCCGATCTGCCGGTCGCGGAAGGCCCACATGTCGACTCGCCGCAGGCTCTCCTCCACGAGTCGCCTGTCCTCGGCGCGCGCGAGGCGCAGGAAGCTCATGTGGCCGTAGCGGCCCATCATGACCACATCGTGCACGCTGATGGGGAACGACCAGTCGACTTCCTCCGTCTGCGGCACATAGGCGACGAGGTTGGCCTTCTGCGCCTCGCGCACGGGGCGCCCGGCCACAAGCACGCGGCCCTTGGCCGGCGTGAGGAACCCCATGATCGTCTTGAACAGCGTGGACTTGCCGCTGCCGTTGATGCCCACGAGCGCCGAGATCATGCCCGGCCCCAGACGGAAACTCGCGTCGTGCACGGCGATGTGGCCGTTGTTGTAGGACACCGTCACAGCTTCGACGACGACATCCAGGTTGGCGTGATTCATGGGAAGGATGGGGGGGGCGAAAGTGGATTGCGGGCGCGGCGGCGAGGCCGTTCAGCGATGCCCGAGGGGGCGCGTCATTGGCCGGTGAAGCCGTTCACGATGGTCCTGGCGTTGTATTCCAGCAGCGCGAGGTAGGTCGGGGCGTCGCCCCGCTCGTCGGTGAGCGAGTCCACATACAGCACGCCGCCGAAGCGCGCTCCGGTCTCCCGGGCGACGGCGCGCATGGGCTTGTCGCTGATGGTGCTTTCGGTGAACACGACGGGGATCCTGTTTTTGCGCACGGCGTCGATGACCTTGCGCACCTGCCTGGGCGTACCCTCCTCGTCGGCGTTCACGGGCCAGAGGTAGACCTCCTTCATGCCGTAGTTGCGCGCCAGATACGAGAAGGCGCCTTCGCTGCTGACGAGCCAGCGGCGGTTCTCCGGCACCTCGGCGAGTTTGGTGCGAACGGCGGCGTCGATGGCCTTGATTTTGGCGGAGTAGGCGGCCGCGTTGGCGTCGTAGGTTTTGGCGTTGGCGGGGTCGACTTTGACCAGGGCCTGCCGGATGTTTTCCACATACACCACGGCGTTGGCCGGCGACATCCAGCTGTGCGGGTTGGGTTTTCCGTCGTAGGGGCCCTCGGTGATGCTCATCGGGGCGATGCCCTCGGTCAGGACCGCGCTCGGCACGTTTTTCAGGGAGCCGTAGAATTTCACGAACCAACGCTCGAGCCCCATGCCGTTCCACAACACCAGGTCGGCCTGCTGCGCCTTCACGATGTCGAGGGGCGTGGGCTCGTACTCATGGATCTCGGCGCCTGGCTTGGTGATGGATTCGATGATGGCGGCGTCTCCCGCGACATTCCGCGCCATGTCCTGAATGATGGTGAAGGTCGTGACGACGCGCTTCTTCGGGCCGGATGCGTGCGCGGTGACGGCCAGGGCGAGCGCGGAGAGGAGTGCGAGGAATGTTTTCATGGAAGGGGGCGTGACGGGCCGTTTAGTGGCGGTAGGAGACGCCGGCGAACCAGCCGATGTCATCGGCCGCCCGGTTCAGGCCGAGGCGCACCCCGGTATCCAGGATCAGATTGTCGTTCACGGCGTAGGTGATGCCGGTGTTGGCGCTGGCGCGGTAGTTGCTCGTCGTGCCGGAGTCGAGTTGGCCGACATATTCGACAAAAACCCCCAGCGACTCGGCGACTTCGATGCCGCAGGTGGCGGTGTGCGTCCACTCGACATAGTACTTCGAGGCAGAGTCATCCCACAGGGCGTCCCCCTGCAGCATGACGGCGGCGGCCACACCCTCGGTGATGCCGAAGGCGAGCGGGGCGATGAGCCCGCCCTGGTACTTGTCGGCGCTGAGGTCGCCGCTGCCGGTGGGGGCGGAGATCCAGGGCATCAGGGCGAAGGCGGTGGCGGTGTCGCCCTCGTTGCCCCAGAGGTTTTGTTTGAGGCGCACGGTGAGGTCGGAGATGCCGTTGGCGGTCGAGCCGGCGCCGGCGCCGGTCGTCTTCGAGTTCACATGGCTGTCGAAGACAAACTGGATGTCGGTGCGGTCGAGCAGGCCGGCCTTCAGGTTCATCATGCCGAACGACCAGGTTTCGTTTTTCACGCCCTGCGACCGGTCGCGGTTGTAGTCGAGCACACTGGCTTCGACCTGGAAGTGGCCGGCATCCACCGTGAAGGGCGACTCGGTGGAGTCGGGGCGGTCGGTGTTCATCCCGCGCATGAGTTCCTTCGGCGTGGGATTGAAGAGCGTGTATTGCGCCTTGCCCGAATCAGCGACGACGGGCGCTCCGCCCGCTTCGGCGGCGCTTGAGGCGCCAAGGCATAGGGTGACGGCTGCTCCGGCGGCAAGATAGGGACGCGTTCTCATCGCCTCAATGCGTTGGTTTGAATCATTGCCGGCGTCAACTTTGATTAATCAAAATTGTTTTTGAGGCTTGGCTAAGGTTTGAGTTGGGCTAGCAGGAACGGGAATGGCCACGACCACCGTCGAGAACTATGTGAAGCGCATCTATCTCCTGGCTGAGCCGGAGACGGATGCGTTCGTGTCGCCCGGGGCTCTCGCTGCCGAGATGTCGGTGTCGCCGGGCACGGTGACGACCATGCTCAAGGGGCTGGCGAAGGCCGGTTTGGCCGAATACGAGCCGCGCACGGGCGTGCGCCTGACGGCCGGCGGGGAGACGCTGGCGTTGCGTATGCTGCGCAAGCACCGGCTGGTGGAGATGTTCCTGGTTTCGGTGCTCAAACTCGATTGGGCCGAGATCAACGAGGAGGCCGAGTTGCTGGAGCACGCCGTGTCCGACCGTTTGCTGGAAAAGATCGACGCCTTCCTGGGCAGTCCGGCTCACGACCCGCACGGGGACCCCATCCCGACGGCGGGCGGCAAAATCGTGCGGCGCAACCTGGTGCGACTCGCGGGGTGCGAGCCGGGCAAGAGGGTGCGCATCGCGTGTATCCGCCGGCAGGACGCCCCCTTCCTGCGCTACATTCTGGATAACGGCCTCACGCCCGGCGAATACGCCCGGGTGGTGGCGACCGACACGGAGGCCGATGTGCTGCGCCTGTCGCTGGCGAACGGGACCGAACTCACGCTGGGCGGGAAAGCGGCCGCCGAGATCGAGGTCGAGGTGATTTCCGGTAAACGCGCATAGGCCCGGCGAGTCGCCGTTCGCCTTGCGCGGGCAGGGCCGCCTCTCACAGAAAACGCCCGCCCCGGTTTCTCGCGGGCGGGCGTCGGCTGGGTTTTCTTGGCGGCGCGGATCAGACCATGCCAAGGTTGCGGCGCCTGCGGCGCACCAGGGCCATCGCCGCGAAGGCGCCGGCACCGAGGAGGCCGTAGGTGGAGGGCTCGGGCACGGCGGTCCACACGGCGTAGAGGTCGCCGTTGGCGGTGTTGAGGGTCCACGAGCCGCGGCCGGCGAAGGCGCCGGCGGCGGCGGTGTCGGTGGTGAAGGTGCCGGCGATCGTGGCCGGTCCCTGCGCGTCCACGACGAGGAAGCTGCGGTCGCTGGTCCAGAAGGCGTTCGCGTAGTCCACGCCCAGACCCGTGACCTTGAAGAGCGCGCCGTCGGCGACGGTCATCGTGCCTGAGGTGAGCACGATCCTGTCGAAATCGGTGCCGGCGGCGGAGGGGGAGTTGCCGAGGAACTCCCACTCGTAGGCGGAACCGGCGGCGAAGGTCAGGCCACCGGAGAAGGTTTCGATGCCGGGCGAGTTGCCCGGGGCAAGCGTGCCGCCCGCGTTGATGGCGATGGCGCCGGTGAAGGTGGTCGCTCCCATGAGACGGCCCCCGTCGTTCACCGTGATGGCGTTGGCCAGCGTGCGCCCGGAGCCCGCGAGGCCGGCGTTGAGCGTGCCGCCCGAGTTCACGGTCACCGCACCGGTGCCGAAGGCATTGTTGTGCCCGGCGAGCAGCGTGCCGGCGTTCACCGTGGTGCCGCCGGTATAGCTGTTGTTGCCCGACAGCGTGAGCGTGGCGGCGCCGCTCTTTTGCAGGCCGAGAAGTCGGCCGCCGGAGGCGTCGGCGAGGGAGCCCGCGAAGGTGCCGGCGGTCGTCTGTGTGACTCCGAGTGTGCGCGTGCCGGCCGTCGAATTGTAGGCGGTGGTGACCGAGCCTCCGGTGCCGGTCAGGTTGCCGATTTCAGCCACCCCGCCGACGAAGGGAGAACTGAGCAGGAATCGGCCGCCGGTGAGGTTCACGGCGGCGCGTCCGTCATCCGCGCCGAGGGAGTCCAGGATGAAGTCGCCGGCCTGCACGGCGATGGTGCCGGAGAAGAGCTGCGTGCCCTGCACGATGAGCGCGGATCCGCCGGACTTTGACCAGGTGCCGGTGCCGGAGATGGTACGGGTGAGAGTCTGATTGGATGCCGTGGCGAAGTTCAGCGTGGCGCCCGTTTCCACACTGATGGCGGCCCCTGCGGCGCCGAGTTGCCCCGGCGTCGACACGACGAGCGTACCCTGCCGCAGCGTGAGACCTCCGGTGAGCGCGTTGGAGCCGGTGAGCGTGACCGTGCCGGCGCCGGATTTCAAAATCGAGCCGGCTCCGGTGAAGGCGTTGGCGAGCGTGGTGGAGGCGGTGTTGGCGAGTTCCAGGGATGTGCCGGAAGACAGGGCGACGGCGCCGGTTCCGAGGGTGCCTGCCGCGTCGAGACGCAGGGCGCCTGCGGAGACGGTGGTGCCGCCCGAGAAGGTGTTCGCACCCGACAAGACGGTGGTGCCGGTGCCGCCCTGCACGAGCTGGCCGGCGCCCGTGAGCGCGTTGGCGAGGGTGAAGGTGTCGGCGCGGTTGACCATGAGGACGGTGCCGGCGGACAGGGCGACGGCGCCGGAGCCGAGCGTTCCCGACGAATCAAGCCGCAGGGTGACCGCGTTGGTGAGCGTGGTGCCGCCGGTGTAGGTGTTGGCGGCGCCCAGGACGATGGTGCCGGCGGAGGCGCCGCCCGAGGCGGTGAGCGCGAGGGGCGTGGCGCCCCGGTCGGCGAGCGCGGCATTCACCGTGAGAGCGCCGTCGGCGGCGGCGAGGTTGTTCAACAGCAGGAGCGCGCCGGTGCCGGAGGTGAGCGTGCCGTCGCCGGCGGCGGTGCCGACGGTGAGGGTTTTCGCGGTGCGCGCGACGGCGATGGCGGAGGTTTCGAGCGTCTTGCCGGCCGTGTCGATGACGCCGGCGGAGCTCTCGGCGCGCATGAGGATGGAGTTCACCGCGGTGGTCGGCGCGGCGAGGGCGACGGTGCCGGCGCCGCCTTCGACGATGCGGATGTCGGCGGCCGCCGTGTGCGGCAGGGTGCCGACGGTGCTCACATCGGTGTAGTTGGAGAACGCGACGACATAGGTGTTGGTCGCGTCCTTGGTGGCCCAGTCGCCGCCGTTGACGGTGGCCCATGAGGCGCCGCCGTCGAGGAGACCGCCGGCGGTGCCGGTGGAGGTGAGGATGCGCGCGCCGACCGTCGCTCCGGTGATGCCGGAGAAGTCGATCGTGCCTGCGGTGCGGGTGATGGCGCCGATGTTCACATCCAGCGAGGCGGCGCCGTTTTGCACGAGGCGGATGCCGGAATTGCCTGCGAGCAGTTCGGTGGAGGCGAAGTTTTGGTTGAGCGTGGCGCCGGTACGGCCGGAAATCTCCAGGGTGCCGCCGGCCAGCCGTAGAACCGAGGCGGCGTTCACGAGGTCGGCGGGCGAAGCGCCGGATGCGAAGTCCAGCGCGAGGGTGCCGGCGTTCACGCGGGTCGACCCGGTGTAGGTGTTTTGGCCCGACAGCGTGAGTTTGTCGGAACCGTTTTTCGTGAGGCCGCCCGTGCCCGTGAGCGCGCCGGAGAAGGCGGTGTCGGCGTTGTTGCCGCCGGCGGTGAGGGTGGCGGCGCCGAGGGTGACCGAGCCGGCGCCCGCGAGGGAGCCCACGGTGGTGTTGAATCCCGCGAGGTCGAGGGTGGCGCCGGACGCCACGGTGAGGGCGGTGGCGGAGGGCAGGGCGGCGGCGGAACCCACGCGCAGGGTGCCGGCGGTGACGGTGGTGGCGCCCGTGTAGGTGCCTGTGCCGGCGAGCGTGAGCGTGGCGGCGCCGAGCTTGTTGATGCTCAGCGCGCCTGCGCTGCCGGAGGGGCCGTAGCCGCTGGGCGCGCCGGCGGCGTTGTTCGTGTCGGTGATGATGCCGGCGTAGGTCGCGTCCGTGTTTTGTAGGATGTGCAGCGTGGCGGCGTCCGGCGTGGAGCGCGAAGTGATGTAGGATTTCGCGCCCGTGGAGTTGGCGATGAGCGCCGTACCTGCGCCGGTGGAGGAGAGGTCGGAAATCGTGCGGTCGACGCCGCGCAGGTAGAAGCGAGCGGTGTCGCCGGCGGCGGTGTTGAAGGTCAGCCTGGAGGCGTAGGGGATGGCGCCGACGCCGATGGGCGTGAGCATGCCGCGACGCAGTTCGATGCCGCCGGTGAAGGTGTTGGTGCCGGTGAGCACGAGTTCGGCGGTGCCGTGATCGCCGTAGTAGGCGAGGCCGCCTGCGCCCGAGATGTCGCCCGAGATGAGCGCATACATGTAGTCGGGGAAGGTTCCGCCGCCGCCGAGCGCGTCGTAGTACGAGACACGGCCGGTGGAGGCGCGGATCACCTGAAGGCCCGTGGTGAGCGTCAGGTCGGTGGAGACGACGGGGGAGCGCGCGGGATTGGCGCCCGAGGAGATGCCCTGACCGAGCCAGAGGGCGGGCGCGGCGTTGGAGGAGTCGGTGGTGGACAGGTTCAACACGCCGGCGCCGGAGATGTTTTTCCCGGCGGTGAGGATGAGAGATCCACCGGCCACGGTGTAGGCGGCGGTCTGCCCGATGGAAAGCGAGGTGGGCGACTGGTCGGCGTACTGGGTGAGCGTGCCCTCATGCACCGCCACGGCCGCGCTCAGCGCATTGGCGGCATAGAATGAGACGCTGCCGCCGCCGACCAGGGCGAAGTCGTTGGCGTTGGTGGTCACCGCGCCGAGGACATGGATGGTGCGGCCGCGTGCGACATCCCAGAACTGGTCGGCGTCGTAACGCAGCTCGGATTGGATCATCGCATCGTTCACCGCGACGAGCCCCTCCGCGCCCAGGGCGAGCGTGCCGCCGGTGAGCGTGTGCAGGCCCAAGTTGCCGTTGTCGAAGGTGATGCCTTTGGCGACGACGGTGCCGGAGATAGTGATCGTGCCCGCGCGTCCGGTGCCGCCGCCGATGACGGCGCGGGAGCCGTCGGTCCAGACCACATTGTTGGTGGCGGTGTCGATGTTATGCCAGTTGCCGGCGCCGGCGGACCAGGCGGCGTCGCCGTTTTGGGCGCCTGCGGTCGCCGAGTCGGCGTCGATGCGCAGGCCGGCGGCGATCACGCCGATGTTGGGGGTGATGATGAGGTTGGTGTAGGGGCCGGTGGCGTCGGTGGCCATGCCGGTGAAATTGAGCGTGTATTTGGTGGAGCGATACCGGTCGGGATTGTCGGGCGCGGCGGCGTTCAGGTCGGTGACCAGGTTTTTGCCGCTGTCGACCTGGTAGAGGAAGTTGGCGATGTCCTTCTCCTTGATGACCTGTCCGGCCTGCATCACGCCGATGTAGACGCCGTCGACGCGGAACTCGATGCCGTAGGTGGGCGTCGCGGCGCCGTTATCCGTGCGGGTGCAGTACAGGTCGACATTCTGGATGTAGTACTGCCAGTCGCCGCCGGTCTTGTCGGCGTTGGCCACGAAGCGCTGGGCGCGGCGGGAGAAGGTGCCGGCGTAGGCGCCATCGCCGTAGCCCTGGGCGACGCCGTATTCGAGGGTGTCGCCGGAACCGCGGGAGACGACCTGAAGGGCCTGGTGGGCGTAGAGGGGGAGGGCGGAGGCCTGGTCGGGGGCGAGGGTGACGAGATTTTTGAAGTTGGATTGCTTGAGCCAGCCGGCGGCGAGTTTGGCGCGCGGGTTGTAATGGCTGAAGTTGGTCTGGTTGCCCATCACATCGACGGGGTTGCCGTACTCCACCTTGTCGACGCCGATGCTCAATGGGACCAGGTTGGCGGTCCTGCCGGGACTGCCCGCTGAGCTCGCCACATACTGCTTGGTCGTGAAATTATAGGTCCAGCCGCCGCCGGCTGAGTTGTAGTCGCCGGTGTGGCCGAAGCCGAGGTTGTGGCCCAGTTCGTGTCTGCGGGAGAAATTGGTGGACCAATTCACCTGGGTGCCCGAGCCGTTGCCGCCGGTGCCCAGGCCGATGACGCCGCCTCCGGGGTTTGAGACATACTGGGAGGCGCCCATGTGGTCCCAAATCAGTTGCACATAGGCGTAGTCGGATTTCACGAGCCCCGCCTGGGCGATCAGGTGGTCGACTGTATAGAGCCCGCCCGCCCATTTCTCTCCCGTGGCCGGATTCATGCCGATGGCGCCGTCGATGACGGTGTAATTCATGTCCATCTTGCCGCCCGAGTTGGCGGCCAGCCAGCGTCGCTGATCGTCGGCGATGCCGTTGGCGTACTGGCGCATGGTCGTCGTGCCGCTCCAGATGCGCGTGTCGATGTCGGCCGTGCCCAGGTCGTGCACATAGATTATCAGGCCGCGTTGCGTGCCCAGTCGGGTGTCGCGCTGCGCCGCGCCGGCGAAAACGCCGGGCGAAGTGGCCGCCAGCGTCATGGGCTCGGCGACGGCGCTGACTGAGTCCACCGGTGCTGGGCCTACGAAATAGGAGCCGATATTGAACATCGAGCTGACATCGACGAACGGGTCGTGGTCGGGGTCGCCGCAGTCCACGCAGGCCCGGGCGGACGGGGTGAGCGTGAGACCGGAGGCGGCCAGACCGGCAGCCATGGCGGCCCGATGGCTTTTGAGGTGCATCTCGCGCAGAACGGCGCGGTAGGCGCGGGTGAGGACCTTGATGGCGGATGGGGTTTGGCGAAGCATGGGGCGGGTCGGAGTCCTCCCCCGAGAATCAAGCAACAGGCGGGGGGCGAATTTTTATACCCTTGCGCGGCGTCCCCGGGTAGGGACACTTTTGAGGTTCAACCCGGGGTCGCCTCAGAAAACGGATTTTAAAGCACGCTAAGCCGTTTGCATGGGTCGCAGAGGTCTGAACTTACCAGTGCCAATCTTAGCGCTGGTGCGCCAGAGGTAATCGCCGGTCAGGTTGATGTGCTCCCACCCCAGCGGTGACAGATACTGCAACAGGCTGTCGTCTATCGCGTGACCTTGATCTCGCAGGGCATTCGCCGCTCGCTCCAAGTAGACGGTATTCCATAAAACAATTGCCGCCGTCACCAGATTGAGGCCGCTGGCTCGGTAGCGCTGTTGCTCGAAACTGCGGTCCCGGATTTCGCCCAAGCGGTTGAAGAATACGGCGCGGGCCAGTGCGTTACGAGACTCCCCCTTGTTCAACCCGGCATGTACGCGGCGACGAAGCTCCACACTTTGCAGCCAATCAAGAATGAATAGAGTGCGTTCGATGCGGCCTAATTCGCGCAAGGCCAGCGCAAGGCCGTTCTGGCGCGGGTAGCTGCTAAGCTTTCTTATCATCAACGATGCCGTCACCGTTCCTTTTTTGATAGATGTGGCTAATCGCAGGATTTCATCCCAATGGGCGCGGATATTATCGGTATTGAGCGTTCCTCCAATCATCGGCTTAAGCGCGGCATAGGCGTCGTCACCTTTCGGGACGTAGAGCTTGGTGTCACCCAGGTCTCGGATGCGTGGCGCGAAGCGGAACCCCAATAGGTTCATAAGGGCGAAAACGTGGTCGGTGAATCCTGCTGTATCGGTGTAATGTTCCTCGATGCGCAAATCGGATTCGTGGTACAACAAGCCGTCGAGCACGTAGGTCGAGTCGCGCAAGCCTACATTGATTACCTTGCTATGAAACGGAGCGTATTGATCTGAAATGTGGGTGTAAAACGTCCGCCCGGGGCTGCTGCCATATTTCGGGTTAATGTGGCCGGTGCTTTCCGCTTTACTGCCGGTTCGGAAGTTTTGCCCGTCCGACGATGAGGTGGTGCCGTCTCCCCAGTTCGCGGCGAAGGGGTGACGGAGTTGGGCGTTCACCAGTTCGGCCAGAGCCGTCGAATAGGTTTCGTCCCGGATATGCCAAGCTTGCAGCCAAGCGAGTTTGGCATAGGTCGTTCCGGGGCAAGACTCTGTCATCTTGGTCAACCCGAGGTTTATCGCGTCAGCCAAGATTGTCGTAAGCAGGAGGCTCTTATCCTTGGCCAAGTCCCCCGATTTGAGATGGGTGAAGTGCCGGGTGAAGCCCGTCCATTCGTCAACTTCCAGCAACAATTCCGTGATTTTGACGTGCGGCAGAATCGATGAAATCCGGTCGATCAAAGCTTGGGCTGCGTCTGGTACAGCCGCATCAAGTGGCGTAATTTTCATGCCCGACTCGGTGATGATGGCGTCCGGTAGTTCGTTGGCCAATGCCATGCGGTTGACGGAGGCAAGTTGAGCTTCGAGGAGGCTCAACCGGTCATGCAAATGTCGGTCGCAATCCGCAGCCACGGCAATCGGCAATTCCGCCGACTGCTTGAGGGTTGCGAATCTTTCGGGCGGAAGAAGATAGTCCTCGAAGTCTTTGAACTGGCGCGAGCCCTGCACCCAGATGTCTCCAGATCGCAACGCGTTCTTCAGCTCGGAGAGTGTGCATATCTCGTAATATTTCCGATCAACGCCGAAGTCGGTCATAACGAGTTTTTTCCAGCGCGACTTGATGAAATCGGTTGGAGCCTCAATGGGCACCTTGCGCGTATTGTCGGCATTCATGCCGCGCAAAACCTCAATGGCACTCAATATACCCTTAGCGGAGGGGGCTGCTCGCAGCTTGAGTACGTCGAGGAGTTCCGGAGTATAACGGCGTAATGTGGGGTAGCTTTCACCGATATGATGGAGGAAATCGAAGTCCTCGGGTTGCGCGAGTTTCTGCGCCTCGCAGACACTCTTCGCAAAATCTTCCCATGGCATGACGGTTTCGATGGCGGCGAACGGATTGTCTCCGTTTTGTTTGGCATCAATCAGAACTCGACCGATGCGACCAAACAGGCGCACTTTTGCGTTGATCGCCTTTCCGGATGACTGGAACTGCTGTTCATGCTTGTGTTTCGCCGCCCTGAAGAGCTTGCCAACAATACGATCATTTAGGTCAATAATCTCGTCGGTGACGGTCGCCATTCCCTCTACGGATAGCGCCACTAAGGTGGCATAGCGACGGTCTCGCTCAAATTTGGCCAGATCGCCGGGCCGCATCTGGCCGCCCTCACGGGCAATCTTGAGCAGACGATTTTGGTGAACCAACCGTTCGATACCCGCCGGAAGTTCAAGTGTTTGCCAAACTTTGAGGCGCTCGATGTGTTCAAGGATGTGCCGTGAGTTCGGCTTAGCGGGTGACTGGCGCAGCCAAGCCAGCCAGGTTGATTTATCGTTGTCTATGCGCTTGAGGAGGCCGTCAAGGCGACCGCGATGTACGCTTGAAAGTGGTTCGGATAAAGCCCCGTAAATACGTCGGTTGGCACGGGTGATCGCCTCGGCGCAAATATGGTCGATGACAACCGAAGTCGGGAGCAGAATGCGCTTGTGGCGCAGGTTTTCCACCAGAGCTTC
The DNA here is from genome assembly GCA_945957395.1 of uncultured Opitutia bacterium. Taxonomy (GTDB): domain Bacteria; phylum Verrucomicrobiota; class Verrucomicrobiia; order Opitutales; family UBA953; genus CAMFKE01. The sequence continues at coordinate 13,526 of CAMFKE010000013.1, read as the reverse complement.
GGCCAGTATGATTCCTTTGTCAGACTGCCATGCCAACTCATCAAGAGCGTCTACGTTGGAGCGGTAGTCTCGATTGGTGAACGGTCTGTATCCGAATGTCGATTGCAGTTCCAGCAGATGCTCACGACGGGTTTGGGCTCGTTGGCCGTAATCCGTCCAAATTTCCGAAGAGATCTTCAATTGCATGGCAACCAGCCGTAGCAATGGAGGAAACGGCTCCGCATCCACCGCGAGCATCACACCGGGATGGCGCATGTAGCAGAGCTGCACTGCGAAGCCCAGGCGGTTGGCGGGCCCGCGTCGCTGACCGATGACGGAAAGATCGGCTTCGCTGAACGTGTAATGTCGAATCAGCCCCTCATTGGTTTCGGGCAAGGCCAGCAGGCTTTCACGCTCTGCGGCAGACAGAATCGAACGGCGGGGCATGAAATTCCTTCGTCTTGAAAAGGATGCCGCGCCAGTACGAAATTCCAAAAACCTGCCTTGATGATTCATTACGCATGGGCGGGAAATTTCGACAGGCCCTTGACGCAACTCAGATGCATCAAGCGATGGCAGTTGACAGCGCGACCGGTTCTCAAATGCGTGTCGGCGTGTTCAGGGCCGTTTTCATCTTCATGCTTTTCATGTCGCATCTCGCGGCATCGAACTGCTGCGCCTTGGCCGCTTACACCTGGAGCAGCGCGTTTTGCCCGGATCATTGCCAGTCGATTGCTGGGGATGAAAAAACCGAGGACGGTAAAGAAAAGCAGACGGGCGACCGCTGCGTTTCGTGTCCTTCGCAAGACATGAAGAAGGCGGTGTTGCCAGATGATGTTTCTCCTCAGCCGGCGCTTCCGCCCGTCTTGGTTCTCCATGTCTGCCTGTATTTCGCCCTGATTTGGCAGGAGTCTGAACCCGAGCTGCTGCCGAAGGTTGAGGAGCGGTTGGAGTCCAGCGAGAAGCGATGGCATTTCATCACGCGGGCCTCGGGTTGGTCGCGTGCTCCTTCGGGTCAGGTCGCATAGACCCGACCGAAGCATCCTTCCAAAAACCGCCGCATGATGCGGCATGGGACTCGGTCGGTTTTCACCGACTCGGCACCGGTGTACCGTGTGCCGGGATCAAACCAACCAATGCTGCGCGTGCCCATCGAGGTATGGCGGCAAGAAAGACCTACATGAAAACCATCACCCAACTGCTCTTACTTTTGGCACTCGTTGCCACCGGGGCTGGATCGCCATCGCTCCATGCCCGGACTAACCGACCCCGCGTCGTCAAATCCATCGACATCTCCGACGACCCGGCAGTGAACGCCGCCGAAAAGCGTAGGAGCGAAGCCGTCAAAGCTCTGACCGAGGCGGAAGCGAAACGCGACAAGACCGCCATTCAGGCTGCTCAGAAAGAAAAGGAAGAGGCCACAAAGGCTCTCCATGAAGCTCGTAAATCCGCGTTCGCCGCAGCGAAGAAAAAGCAAAACCGCTGATGTCCGTTTGTCTCAGCCCCAATCAAGCCTCCTCATCATGAAACCTGTTTCTGTTTATCTCGGTATCTTGGCTTTGGCCTTGGCGCCGCTCACACTCTGGGCGGCCGATGTTGCCGTCCCGCAACCTGTCGGCACCACTCCCGTATCCGAAACCGCACCCTCCATCCGGATCGCCGACTTGGTGGCGCGCACCGTGGGAGAAAATCCCGAACTCGCCTACTACACAGCGGAAATCGACGCCGCCAAAGACAAGCGCGAGGTCGCCGGCCGTCTGCCCGACCCCGAACTTGGTGTTCAGATCGGTCAACGCTCGCTGCGTTCGCAGGGCGGCGGCGGTGGCGATGGCGTAGCTTGGAGCGTCTCGATCAGCCAGCGCTTTGATTTCACTGGCCGCAACTCGCTGCGCAAGGCCATCGCCGACCGGCAGGTGGAGCGCGCTGAAGCCGGAATCGAGCAGTTCCGCCGCGAACTTGCCGCGAAAGCGACCGAACTCGGTCACGCGCTGCTCGCCGCACAGCAACGGATGGACGCCGCCGACGAAGTGGCCGCGCGAGGCCGGCGACTTCTGGACACGCTGATCCTACGCGATCCAGCCGGCGTGGCGCCGATGTTGGAACGGCGCGTCATCGAGGCCGAGGTCATCAAGTTGGAGAAACGCGCGGCCGATGAACGCGCCAAGCTGCTGACAGCCCTGGCCGAACTGAACATGCTGCGCGGCGTTTCGCCGGACGCGTCGCTCAAGCTCGCGCGTGACCGCGCCGAATTTGTTCCCGCCCCGGACGAATCATCCCTCTTTGCCACGGCGTTGCGCGACAACTTTACGCTGAAACAATACGAACTGGGCTTTGAGGAACAGGGGCTTAATGTCAGTCTGGAGCGCAAGCAGGGCTACGGTGATGTGACGCTCTCGCCCTATTACAGTGAAACGACCGGTGGCGACCGCGAACGCACCGTGGGACTTGGCGTGAGCATTCCGCTTCCGCTTTGGGATCGCAACGCCTCGCCTTCCGCCGAGGCGCGCGCCAGAAAGGCGCAGGCCGAAACCGCCTTGCAAGTTTTCCGGCGCGAGTTGCGCAAGGACTTGGCGGAAGCGATGCAAAGCTACAAGTCGTCCCAAGCCCTGATGGCGAATCGCGCTCGCGACGAGGTGGAACGCTTCCGCGAGGCCGCCGAACTGGCGGACCGACACTACCGGATGGGGGCGGTGCCCGTCTCCACCTACCTGGCCTTGCAGCAGGCGTATCTGGATGTCGTCGAGACCATCACCTCGACCCGGGCGGACGCCGCGCGTGCGGCGGCGAAACTGACCGCCGTCACCGGTCTGCCGATGCACACCTTCCTGCGTGAACCAGAGGCGAAGCAAAAATGAGTATCTTAATACAGCGGACACACGCCACTGCCCTCGTCGTGGCGTGCCTGCTTGCAGGGTGTGGCGACAAGGCGGCGAAACCGGAATCGCACGAAGAGACGAAGGAGCCGGAGGTTTCCGGCGTGACCTTCAAGGAGGGTCGCGGACTCAAGTTCCTCCCGGAAACCGCCGTCGCCATCGGACTCAAGACCGCGCCGGTGGAGGAACGCGCCGTGCCCCGCTCACTGCCGGTGACGGCGCAGGTGCTCGACCCCGGCCCGCCCGCTTTGCTGTCGGTCACCGTGGCCGTATCCGACGCGGACCGGCTGGAGAAAACTGCCATCAACGACGCCAAGCTGGTTCGCATTGATCGCACCACGGCGGCCACCACGGGATTGGCCGACCTGACGCTTTCAGTGGATCGTTCCGGCCTGACCGCCGGCGAATATGTCCCGCTCACCCTGACGGACAAAGAGGCGTCGCCGGTCGTGGCGGTGCCGAAGAGCGCGGTGCTTCGCAGCGCCGCCGGCGTCTTCGTCTACGCCGTCAGCGGGGATCACCTAGTGCGCACGCCCGTGAAAACCGGGGCGGAAAACGACGCCTTCGTCGAAATCACCGACGGGCTGTATTCCGGCGACATCATCGTCACCACGCCCGTCGAACAACTCTGGCTGATCGAACTGCGCGCCGTCAAAGGCGGCGCAGGTTGCGGCTGCTAACCGGATATCAACATGTTGGACAAAATTTTGGAGTTTTCCATCCGCCAGCGGCTTTTTGTGCTGCTGGCCACATTCGTTCTCATCGGCATCGGCGTCGTATCGGCGCTGAAGCTGCCGATTGACGCGGTGCCGGATGTCACGAGCACGCAGGTGCAGGTGAACACGGCGGTGAACGCGCTGGCGCCCGAAGAGATCGAGAAGCTGGTGACTTTCCCGTTGGAGAACGAACTCGCGGGCGTTTCCGGGATGACCGAGATGCGCTCCGTCTCGAAGTTCGGGCTCTCGCAAGTGACACTCATCTTCGCCGACGGCACAGATGTCTACCGCGCCCGGCAATTGGTCAGCGAGCGTATCCAGAACGCCGTCGAATCGCTGCCGCGCGGCCTCACGCCGCGTCTCGCCCCCATCTCCACGGGCCTCGGCGAAATCTACTACTATGCCGTGGATTACGCCAAGGACGCCCCGGGCAAGCCGACGAGCCGGGAACAGCAGTTGATGGCGCTGAAGCAGATTCACGACCTCGACATCAAGCCGCGCCTGCGCGCCACCCCCGGCGTCGCCGAAGTCAACGGCGCCGGCGGGTTTGAGAAACAGATCGTGATTCAACCGGACCCCGCCCGCCTGCGTGGAGCCGGCCTCAGCTTCGCCGACATGGCATCCGCCCTCGGTGAGAACATGCGCAACGCCGGCGGCAGCGTCGTCCAGCTCGGCGGCGAACAGGTGGCCGTGCGCGCCACCGGACGCGTGCAGACGATGGATGAAATCGCGAACCTGCCGCTCAAGTTCACCGGCCGGCCGGAGGTGCTGCGCGTGAAGGATGTCGCCACGGTCGTCGCCGGCAGCGCCATCCGCACCGGCACCGCCACCTACAACGGAGAGGAGTGCGTCATGGGCGCGGCCTTGATGCTCGCGGGCGAAAACAGCCGCGTAGTGGCCAAGTCCGTGGACGCGAAGCTGAAGGAGATTCAGTCGAAGCTGCCTGCGGGCGTCGTCATCACGCCGGCCTACGACCGCACGGTGTTGGTGGATCGCACCATCGGCACGGTCGAGCGCAGCCTCTTCGAGGGCGCGATCCTCGTGGTCGTCGTGCTGCTCATGCTGCTGGGCAATTGGCGGGCTGCGCTCATAGTGTCGCTGGCGATCCCCCTGTCGCTCCTCTTCGCCTTCACCGGCATGGTTCAAAGCGGCGTCTCGGGCAACCTGATGAGCCTCGGCGCGATAGACTTCGGATTGATCGTGGACGGCGCGGTGGTGATGGTGGAAAACATCATCCGCCGCATGGCCGAACGGCAGCATCACCTCGGTCGCCGGCTGACGCCCAAGGAACGCGCCCACGAGGTGCTCGTCGCGACCCGCGAGGTCTGCACTCCGATGTTCTTCGGCGTGCTCATCATCACCGTCGTCTATGTGCCGATCCTTTCGCTCATGGGCATCGAGGGGAAGATGTTCCGCCCGATGGCCCTCACCGTGATCTTCGCCTTGGTGGGCTCGCTCGTTTTGGCGCTCACTCTCGTGCCGGCGCTCTGCTCGTATCTGCTCGGAGGAGACATCAAGGAGGAGGACGCCTGGCCGGTGCGCGTCACGAAAAAACTCTACGCGCCGATCCTGCGCTTCAGTTTGGCGCGACGCCCGATCGTGATCGGCGGCGCGGTGGCGCTCCTCGCGCTCTCGGGATGGACCTTCACCCGGCTCGGCGCCGAGTTCGTGCCGCAGCTCGACGAAGGATCCTCGTCCGCGAACATGATCCGCACGACGAGCATCGGACTCGACGCCTCGCTCGACATGCAGAAACAGGCCGAGAAGGTGCTGAAGGAAAAGTTCCCCGAAATCGCCTACACCTTCTCCCGCCTCGGGACCTCCGAGGTGGCGACCGACCCGATGGGCGTGAATGTCGCGGACTGCTACATCTTCTACACACCGCAGTCGCAGTGGCGCAAGGTGGACGGACGCACCATCACGAAGGACGAATTGGTGAAACTCATGTCGGACACCCTCGCGCTCCATGTGCCCGGCCAGTCCAACATGTTCAGCCAGCCGATTCAGATGCGGTTCAACGAAATCCTCGAAGGCACCCGCGCCGACATCGCCGTGAAGGTGTTCGGCGAAGACTTCGACGAGATCGAACGCATCGCCAAGGCGGCGCGTGAAATCCTCGAAAAGGTTCCCGGCACGGCGGACATCGAGTTCGATGCCATCGGCAAGGCGCCCATGCTGGAGGTCGTTCCCCGGCGCGAGGTGCTCGCCCGCTACAACATACAGGCCGAGGAAATCAACCGGGTCGTCGAGGCGGCGCTGGCCGGCGAAGAGACCGGCAAGCTGATCGAGGGCAACCGTCGCTTCGACATCGTGGTGCGTCTTTCCGAATCCCGGCGCGTTGATATCGAGGGGCTGAAGCTCCTGCCGATTCGCGCCGAAGGCGGCGGCATGCTCACGCTCGGACAGGTGGCCGACATCAAACTGAAGGAACAGGTCGCCACGGTCTCGCGCGAGTTCGGTCGCCGGCGCGCCGCCATCATGATCAACCTGCGCGGTCGCGATGTGGAAAGTTATGCGCTAGAGGCGAACGCCAAGCTCGCGGCGCTCAAGTTGCCTCCGGGCTACACCATCGAGTTCGGCGGCCAGTTCCAAAACCTGATCGACGCGCGTCAACGCATGATGGTCGTGGTGCCCGTGGCCATGGTGCTGATCTTCATCCTGATCTTCTTCACCTTCCAAAGCGTGCGACAGACGGTACTGGTCTTCACCGCCGTTCCCCTTGCCGTCACCGGCGGCGTGTTCGCCCTGTGGCTACGCGGACTTCCGTTCTCCATCTCGGCGGGCGTCGGTTTCATCGCCCTCTCCGGCATCGCGGTGCTGAACGGACTCATGATCATCACCTTCTTCAACCAACTCCGCGAACAGGGCGCGAACCTGAAGACCGCCGTGTGGGACGGCTCGCTGCTGCGTCTCCGGCCGAAGCTCATGACGGCACTCGTCGCCTCTCTCGGCTTCGTGCCGATGGCGCTGGCCCACGGTGCCGGCGCCGAAGTGCAACGCCCGCTCGCGACCGTCGTCATCGGCGGCATCATCACCTCCACCTTCCTCACGCTTGTCATCCTGCCCACGCTCTACGCCTGGGTGGAACGCGACAAACCGCGTGAGATTCTCCCCGAAACCGACCGTTAACAACCCCTGACAAAACAACCATCCCATGAATACGCTCAAAACCATCCGCAGCATGGCGTGCGTCCTGCTCGCCTCCGCTCTACTCTCCGGCGTCGCCTTCGCCGAGGGCGCCACGAAGATCATCCCCGGCCCGAAGGGCGGACGCATGCTCACCAAGGCCGCGCCCCACGCCGAGTTCTTCGTCGAGAAAGACCGCAAGGTCGCCGTCACCTTCTACGGGGCCGACCTCAAGCCGGTCGCTTCGGCGGAGCAGGTCGTCACGGTGATCGCCGAGGCGAAGGCCGGAAAGGTGAAGCTCGATATGGAAAAGAAGTCGGAAGGCTTCGTTTCCAAGCAGCCGCTCCCGGAAGGCAGTAAGTACCAAGTCGTCGTGCAGATTCGCGAAAAGGCGACCGCCAAGCCGGTCAACTCCCGCATCCTCTTCAACGACGAACCGTGCGCCGAGTGCCACCGCGCCGAATACGCCTGCACCTGCGACGACGCCCACTGATGCGCCGACAGGACGCGACTTCATCGCGCGTCGTCCTTTCCCGAAATCCGCCGTCAAAAACGGCGGATTTTGTTTGGTCCGGCTCCGATGGCGGCGGCGATATCGTTCACCTTGCCCTCGCAGGCATTCGCCACGACAATCAGGTGTCTTTCACCACCACCGCCATGAATACACGCTATGTCGTTGAAACCGGGAAATCCCCGGCACAGGCCGTTTCGGACCTGCAAGAATCCGTGAAGCAATACAAGTTCGGGGTTCTGCACAGTTACAACCTCAAGGAGACATTGGCCGGCAAGGGCTTCGAGCTGCCGCACGAGTGCCACATCCTTGAGGTCTGCAATCCGCAACAGGCCTTCCATGTTTTGACGGCTGACATCGGCATGAATGTCGCCCTGCCTTGCCGCCTCTCCGTTTACGAGGAGGCGGGCGTGACCAAAATCGGCATGATTCGTCCCGCTGCGCTCTTCTCCTTACTCTCTCAACGCGACGACCTCCGACTCATCGCCGAAGAGGTCGAGAAGCAAATGATTCGCATCATCGACGACACCAAGTGACTTGACCCCCGGTCGCGACCGCCACGAACCGCAGCCGGCGCGCGAGTCATGGTCGCCGTGCCTGTCGCGATCACCGCAGCAGCCGCAGCGAGTTCGCCACGACCAGCAGAGTGGCGCCGGTGTCGGCGAGGATGGCGAGCCAGAGCGAGGCGTGACCGGTGAGCGTGAGCGCGAGGAACAGCGCCTTGAGTCCGAGCGCGAAGGCGATGTTAAACCGGATGACGCCCATGGTGCGCCGCGCGAGGACGACGGTCTCGGCGACCTTGGTGAGGTCGTCCTGCATGAGCGCGATGTCAGCCGTCTCGATGGCGGCGTCGGTGCCGGCCGCGCCCATGGCGATGCCCACGCCGGCGGCGGCCAAGGCCGGGGCGTCGTTCACGCCGTCGCCGATCATGCCGACCACGCCGTGTTCGTCGCGCAGCGTCTTCACGGCCGAGACTTTGTCGTCCGGGAGCAGTTCGCCGCAGGCGCGGTCGATCCCGACTTGCCCGGCGATGTGATCGGCGGCGCGCTGGTTGTCGCCGCTGAGCATCACGATGGTGGATACGCCGGCGGCGTGCAGGGCACGAACGGCCTCGGCGGCGTGCGGGCGCACGGTGTCACCGATGGCGATGATGCCCAGAACCTCGCCGGCGCAGGAGTCATGCGGCTTGTGACCGACGACGACCACGGATTGCCCCTTGGCTTCGATCAGCCGGATGCGGTGTTCGACGGCTTCGGAACAGACGCCCAGTTCATGGGTGAAACGGTGGTTGCCGACGAAGTAGGCGTGATTGTCACGGGTTCCTTCCGCGCCGCGACCACCCGTCGCCCGGTAGTTTTCCGCCCGGCGGTGCGGGACACCGGTTTCCTTGGCGTGGGAGACGATGGCCTTGGCGATGGGATGGGCGGAATGTTCGTCGATTCCGGCGGCGAGGCCGAGGAGGTCGTGTTCGGACATGCCCCCGAGCGACTGCACCCCGAGCACGCGCGGCCTGCCCTCGGTAATCGTGCCGGTTTTGTCCATAGCGAGAGCGCGCAGTTTCGCGATGGTTTCGAGGTGGGCGCCGCCTTTTACAAGCACGCCGCGTCGCGCGAGCGCGGTGAGTCCGGCGACGATGCTCACCGGAGTGGAAATCACCAGGGCGCAGGGGCAGGCGATGAGGAGCAACACGCAGGCCCGGTAGAGCCAGGGAGTCCACGCGTCGCCGAAGAACAGCGGCGGGATGAGGAAGACGAGCAACGCGCCCAGTGTGACGGCCGGCGTGTAGTAGCGGGCGAAGGTGTCCACAAAACGCTGCGTGGGCGCGCGCTGTTCCTGCGCCTCCCGCACCAGCCGGATGATGCGGGCGAGCGTGGTGTCGCCGGCCGCCTTGGTGACGCGGATTTCCAACGAACCTTCGCCGTTCACCGTGCCGGCGAAAACCGGGTCGCCCGCGCCTTTGTCCACATGGGCGGATTCTCCGGTGATGGGCGCCTGATTCACGGCGGATTCCCCCGTGATCACCTCGCCGTCGAGCGGGATGCTCATGCCGGATTTCACGGCGAGGGTTTCACCGACCGCGACCTGTTCCACCGGGACTTCGACAAAGCGCCCGGCGCGCTTCACCTCCGCCAGCTTCGGGGCGAGGTCGAGCAACGACTCCGTCGCACGTCTCGCCCGGCGATCTGCCCAGCCCTCCAGCCACTCCGCGACGCCGAAGAGGAAAACGACGGTCGCCGCTTCCACCCACTCGCCGATGACCGTCGCGCCGAGCGTGGCGATGACCATGAGCAGGTTGATGTCCGGGCGCAGATTTCTCAAGGCGCGGAGCGCCTTGGGCAACACGAACCAACCGCCGGCCGCCATCGCGCCGACAGCGAGCGCGGGAAGGACCGGTGCTGGCAATAGTTTCGTCCAACCGTCAATCACGACGACGGCCACGAGTGCGCCCGAAACCAAAAGGCTGATGCTTTCGGCGTGGGACTCTTCATGGGAGCAACCGCAGCCGTCCTCCTCTTTCCCGTGTCCGTGGCTATGATCCTCCTGCGGTTCTTTGCACGACTCGTGCTGCGAGCCGCAGCAGGGTTCATTTTGGTGGTCGTCGTGGGGCATGATTTTAATGCGCAGGCTGGTTTTGGAAGATGGGTCTTCAAGCGAAATGGGGTGTCCATTGTCCAATGAAAGCGAGCGGCTGTGCCAGATGTAAAAGATGGCCGGATACACGAGGAGTTCCATCAGGGTCGAGGTCATGACGCCGCCGATCATCGGGGTGGCAATACGCTTCATCACATCGACGCCGGCACCCGTGATCTAGAGGATTGGCAAAAGCCCCGCGATGATGACGGCGTCCGTCATCGCCTTCGGGCGCACGCGCTTCACCGCGCCGTGGTAGATGGCGTCACGAAGTCCGGCTGCCGAGTTGAGCAGTCCGCGCTTCTTCCAATCCTCGTATGCGAGTAACATCACCACGCCGGTCTCGGCGTCGAGGCCGGCGAGCGCGAGCCGACCTAGGCGGCGACGCTCAAATGGTAGTCGAAGAGGTAGCGCATCCAGAATGCGCCAACGAGGGAGACGGCACCGCGAGCATCACAATGGCGAGCTTCACGAGCTACTTCTTGTTCAGGTAGATGATGAAGGTGATGAGCAGGAGCGTGATCGGGATCACGAATTTGGAAAGATGGGCTGCGTCCAGAGGAGTTCACATGCTTCTCAGCAGGGTTTGGAAGGGGAACCGGGAGACCAAAAACGGATGTGCTGGCGCACCTCCAGTACGACGCGTCGGAATGAAAAGGCAATCGGTCAACTTTGGTTCGCGGCGTCCCCTTTGCCTTGGGCAGCGGCGTGCAGCTTGGCTTCGCTTGCGATTATGACCGCGAGTGTCGGAGAGGATTTAATCCAGAAGTCGCGGAATTCGGCGTCGTAGGGGATTCTGTCGAAATCGTTCCAGCCGAAGAAATAAGAAATGGGATTGGTGAACTGCGTCCCCCGGAGGCATACTCAACGGTGATTCGGTAATACGGATTGCCCTCAACCGCGTCGCGTAATTCGAATGCGGTGGTTCCGACGTAGACGGCCGCCACTTCGTAAAGGGAGTCCTCGTGCCTCGCGGGCTCCCAGTTCAACACAATATGCGTCACCAGTTCGGTCAACGCTTCGGACGCCTTGGCGGCGTTCTCTTTGCCCGTCCTCGCATTAAAGGAGTCCATTCAGACGCACTCACCGTGACTCGGTATCCCAAAACCACCTTCAGCCTTGCAGATGGAAAGCTGGTCTGAGTCATGGAATTTTCCCGTGAGCAGATGAGATCCGGCCTGCGACAATATCCCTTGAAAAATCTCGCGACACCCGTGAAGGCAGGCCAGTGCGCTCGAATCGGCGCTTCGTTCAAACCCGAACCATCCGGCGTGGTTTGGCAGCGGCTTCACATCGTTGAACCAGGTTCTTTTGGCAGCGGTTTTCATGGTGAGGCGACGGAGAAGTTGACAGCATCGGCTGCAATGTGCAGCTTTGTTCACCAATGAGGACGGGCAAGCGAAATTCGCCCGTTGGACTTCCGCGCACTATCAATCGACACCACACCACATGAGCATCGTCAGGGATGACATCACACTCGGCCTTGGGGCAATCGGCACTGTCCTCGGTATCCTCAACTGGTGGAAGAGTTGGGATCGCGACCGGGTTAAATTGAAGGTCATCCCCAAGGTTTCACAACTGTTCAAATCTCAAGGACAAGTCGTCAAAGCGCTTTCCTCCACAACCCAGGCCTACGACGGGGGACTTTTGTGCATCGAGGTCATCAACCTCAGTTCTTTTGCGATAACGATCCGCGATGTCGGATTCACGACGAAGGGCGGGCGTGGGAAATTGAGTCTCACCAGCCCCATCATTTACGATCAGAAAGGCTTCCCACGAAAACTGGAGCCGCGTGAGTCGGTGAGTTTCTACGCCAACGAACAACCTTTCGACAAAATCGACCTGAACTGCATCGCCAAAGTCTATGCCATGACCGAGTGCCACAGCATGAAGACGGGGACGAGCAAGGCGTTGAAGCAGTATCTTCTGAACTCGCGACTCGAATCGGAACGCGGCGACGGCGCTAATCCTTAAACCGATGCCGTGATTCATCCTGTCGGATGCGCGGGGCGGTCGCGTCAGCTCCAAAGTAACCGATGATGGGCTTCCATGGCCCTGTGTCGCTCATCATCTTCGGTATGAAGGTACAGTCCCGTCGTGCTGATGGAGGCATGACCCAGCGTGTCACGCACATGACTCAAATCGACCACGGCCGCCATACGGGAGCCCGCAGTGTGTCGCAACCAATGTGCCGATGCCGAGCGAAGGCGACTCGCCCGATCATCGCCCGTCTCCTCCAGACGCTGCGCGGCCAGCAGGAAGGCCGCCTTGACGATGCCGTGGAGGGCGGCGCGAGTCAACGAATGCAGCATATCCGCCTTGCCTGAAACCGCGCGCGAGGCGTGCCATCCCAACGGCAGGAGTAGCGGAGTTTTCTCCTGCTCAAACGGACCCGACGGTAGTCCTAGGCTGAGGCGGTAGCTCGCCAGTTCCTCCATCAGTTCCGAAGTCGCCGGAACTAGCCGGGTCTTGCCGCCTTTACCCGTTACGGTGAGCCACCAAAGGCGACAGCCCTTGTTGTCCGACCGGGCATGGAAACACCCCATGTTGTTGCCTGTGACTTCGGATATTCTCAGACCACAGAGAAACAGCAGGCTGAACAGCCAGCGGGTGCGCGCCTTCACGGCCTGCTCGCGCACGGTCGAGCCGGGCATTTCGCGAATCGTCACCTTCACCTCTCCCCACAGTTCCTCATCCAAAAACCTGACGATTCTCGGCGGTGCGGGAGACCCGCGCCGGCGCGCCAAAGCGAGCGGATTGCCTGCCAGATACCCGGCCTCCACCAGCCAGGAGAAGAGTGAATTCACGATGGTCAGCGCGAGGCGCACGCTGGCGGGGGAGAGCGGGCCCGCGAACGGGCGCCAGTCAGGGTGCGCGCGCGGCGGCTTGCGCCCCGAGGGAAGCAACCAGTGTCGGGCGGGCTGCGGATCGGCGAGGAAACGGCGGTAACGCAGCAGGTCCTCGTGTGCGAGCGACGAGAGTGGTTTGCCCGCCTCGATCATCGACCAGAGCAGGAGTCGTTCCGCCTCGCGGCGGCTGCCAGCGAAGGTGTTGGGGCTTCCTTCGAAGCGTGCGAGCCACGCCAACAGGGCCTCTCGGTCGGTATCGGCCGCGATGGCACGGCGTCCCCGGGCGCGGTTAGCGCCGGTTCGCCCCGAAAGTCCCTCGGCGACGGCAAGGGTCTCGATAGGTGCCGGCTGAACCGGAACGAGAGTGTTTTTTGCGTTCATGCTTCGGATAGTCGGAGCTTATTTGACACTATGAACATAATGTCAAATCTGTTGAGAAATTAATTAGTATTACAACATATTACATTGTGTATCATGATAATTTTGCGGAATTGTTCTGCCTATGACCGTAAACCCCGAAAAAATGGCCGAAAAGGAAGAGCGAAGCCTCCATGCTGAAATCGAAGCGCTGCGGAGAGAATTCTCCGACACGCAGGAGCTTTACCGCGAGGTGTGCGCGCTACTGTTCTTCCGCCACGGGGTCACGCCCACGGCCAACAGGCTGTATCAGCTCGTGCGCAAGGGCAGCATGAGCGCTCCTGCTGCGGCGCTGTCAGCCTTTTGGGAGACGCTGCGCGAAAAAAGCAGGGTACGGATCGAGCACCCCGATTTGCCGGAAGAATTGCGTACCCTCGCTGGGGAGGCCGTCGCCTCGCTGTGGCAACGTGCCCGGACGATGGCG
>CAMFKE010000012.1 GCA_945957395.1 uncultured Opitutia bacterium | reverse complement strand
ACCCGCAAAGCCCCAAACCGCTGTCAACTCCCCTCAAATCGCCCGGCGCGTTACAGTGCCTGGATCGGGGCGGGAGTGTCGATCATGGGAATTGCGGTCTCGGGGATGGCCAAGCCGGCATGCCCCGCGAGATTTTTTCCGATTCCCAATATGGCACGAACACAAGTGGCTCCGTGGGTGGAGGATATTCGGGAAAAGTCTGCGGGAGGACCGTTTCGGGTTTGGTCCACAGATGGACACCGATGCGCACAGATTGCGGCGGAGCGGCATCTCGGAGCGTCTCAGCTCAGGACGGATTTTCTCACGCTAAAACCGAGAAAGGCCGCGAAAGGCGGCAGTGGCAGGATTCACCACGGAGCCACGGAAGACACAGAGAGAGTGAGCGGGGAGGACCATTTTCCGTTTTGGTCCACAGATGGACACGGATGAGCACAGATTGCGGAGGAGCGGTATCGCGGCGCGTCTCAGTTCAGGACGGATTTCTCACGCTGAAGCCGGCAAATGCCGCGAAAGGGAATCCTTCCCGAAACAGTTCCCTATCGACTACTCCTGCACTCCGCCTCTGGTCCTCTGTGGTTGAATCTTTTCGCGGCTTTTCTCGGTTTTAGCGTGAGCCGTGTCTGCGGAGCTCTTTGCGAATCTGTGGATGGAAACCTCGGCGTTCTCCGTGCCTCCGTGATTGAATTCGTCGGCTGCCTTTGACCGGCTTCGCGGCCGGACCTGTCCGGTGCTGGGTTAGGCGTAAAACACGCAAACGAGACGCATTTGCATTTGACGGCAATCGGGCGTCGGGCACGCATGGCGCCGCACATCATCCCCTGCAAATGAAACCCGTTCTCGCAAAAAAGCTCCTCACCCTGGCCGCCACCGGCAGCTTCGCCCTGACTTGTTCCGCCTATGGTGCGGAAACGGCCGCTGAGACCCCGGCCAACGCCGCAGCCGCGACGGCCCCCTCCCCCGCCCCGGCTACTCCTGCGAACAAGCCTGCCGCCGACGCGAAGCAGACCAGACTGGACGACACCGTGGTGACCGCCAAGCGCACCGCCGAGACGAAGCCCGAGGTGGCCCCGCGCGAGGCGCCGGCGATGAAGCTGGCCGGCACCCCGCACGAGACGCCGCACAGCGTGTCGATCGTCAACGCCGAGCAGATCCGCGAGCGCAATTACAGCTCCTTGGACGACATGATGGACACCACGCCCGGGGTGTTCGTCAACAGCCGCAACGCGGGCGGCTACCACTACATTTCGCGCGGCTACCGCATGACCGCCTCGGAGACCATGCTCGACGGCTTCCGCGGCAACTATTCCAGCGGACAGAACTCGCAGTCGCTCTTCGGCGTCGAGCGCGTGGTGTTCATGCGCGGGCCGTCCTCGCTGGCGTACGGGGCCGCAGCGTCCCCGGGCGGCACCATCAACGTCATCATGCGCAAGCCGGAGGAGCAGTCGCGCACCACGCTGGACTTCACCACCTCCACCTACGCCGGCAACGGGCGCAGCTTCGGCGACCGCGGCGGCCTCACCGCCGAGGTGGATTCGACCGGCGCGCTTTCCGACGAACTGCTGTACCGTGTGGGCGTGGCCGGTGAGAACAGCCAGCAATACAGCGACGATGTGACCAACCGCAGCGCCTTCGGCCTGGGTGCGCTGACCTGGAAGCCGCTGGCCAACGACCGTCTCAAGATCACGCCCATCGTGCACGCCACGCGCACGAACACGCCCCCGGGCTCCGGCATGGTCTACTCGCGCACCAATTCCTTCGACGACCTCTCGTCGCTGGACAACAACGCCTACGAGGGCACGCGCACCGACGAGATCACGGTGGCCGGTCTGGACATCAACGCCGGCGACAAGGAGGAGGCGACGCTCAACGCCGGCTACCGGTACATGAGCTTCGACACCGACCTGAACACCTGGAACCCCACCGGAACGGTCAACGCCCTCGGTCAGATTTCCCGCGTGCAGACGAAGCGTCAGAACGACAACGACAGCCACAACTTCGACCTCAACGGCACGCTGGAAAGCCGTCCGGCGAGCGAGTGGCGCAACCGGCTCATGGCTGGCGTGAACGGCCGCTTCCTGCAGGCGCGTCAGCGCAACGCCACCTTCTCGAGCAACGCCGCGCAGTCGCCCTACAATGTGTACACCGGCGCGACCGCAGCCCCGCTGCTGGACCGCTCGACGGGCTGGAACAACTGGAGCGAGACCGACAATTTCGAGTGGAACACGTACCTGATGGACCAGGCCGCGCTGTTCGACGACCGCCTCGTGCTCACCGGCGGCGTCGGCTACGGCCAGCTCGTCACCTCGGGCCGCCCCACCCTCGACGGCGAAGTCACGCCGTACGGCGCCGTGCTGGTCAACATCACGCGGGAAGTCGCCACCTACGCGAGCTACAGCACCTCGTACGCGTTCGCCGACGCCTCCATCAACTACGAGGACGCCTCGGGCAACAGCTTCACGCCGGATCCCGTCTCGGGCGACACCAAGGAGGTGGGCGCCAAATTCCGGCTGCCGGACCGCAAGACCAACGCCAGCGTGGCGTACTTCTGGGCCGAGCGTAACAACATCACCACCCAGTCGGTCGCCGGCGACCTCAACCCCAACGGCAACCGCTACTGGTTCGCGATCGACGGCCAGAGCACCGAGGGCGTGGAGCTGGCCTCGTCGCTCTTCCTGACCGAGAACTGGCACCTCGACGGCACCTTCGCCTGGATCACCGGCAGCTACAACAACGGTTCGGCCTTCGAGGACCGCCTGGCCAAGACGCCCGAGTTCTCGGCCAGCCTGTTCTCGCGCCACGAGTTCACCGAAGGCACGCTCAAGGGCCTGGGTCACTATGTCGGCGTGGTGTGGCAGGACGAGCGCCTCGGCGGCAACGGCCCGACCGCCTCGGCCAACCCGCTCATGCTGCCCGCCTTCTACCGCGTGGACGCCGGACTGGACTACGCCGTGTCGACCAAGTTCCGCCTCGGCTTCCATGTCTACAACCTGCTCGACGAGGTCATCGCGGTGGACGGCACGAACGGCGGCAATCTGCAGATCGACGCCCCGCGCACCTTCACGCTGAAGGCCACCTACATCTTCTGAGCCTCGCAGCTTGGATAAAAAGGAACCGCGCTCCACCCCGGGGCGCGGTTCTTCTTTTTTGGGAAACAGCGGCGGCGGCGCGCGCGAACGCGAGCGACACGGCCGCGGCGCGCGCCGTCGCGGCTTACTCGAGCACCGCGCCGGTATCGGCGGAGGTGGCGAGCTTGGCGTAGCGGCCCAGCCAGCCCGTGGCGATCTTGGGCGCGGGGGCGGTCCAGGCGGCGCGGCGCGCGGCGAGCTCGGACTCGGGCACCTCGACGGCGAGGAGGCGGTTGGGGATGTCGATGGTCACGATGTCGCCGGCGCGCAGCAGGCCGATGGGGCCGCCGGCGGCGGCTTCGGGGGAGACGTGGCCGATACAGGCGCCGCGCGTGCCGCCGGAGAAGCGGCCGTCGGTGATGAGCGCGACGGATTCGCCGAGGCCCTGGCCCATGAGGTACGAGGTGGGCGCGAGCATCTCCTGCATGCCGGGGCCGCCCTTGGGGCCTTCGTAGCGGATCACGACCACATCGCCGGGCTTCACCTGGCCGGCGAGGATGCCGGAGCAGGCGGCCTCCTGGGACTCGAAGATGACGGCGGGTCCCTTGTGCACGAGCATTTTGGGGTGCACGCCGGCGCTCTTCACCACCGCGCCGTTGGGCGCGAGGTTGCCGAAGAGCATGGCGAGGCCGCCTTCCTTCGAATAGGCGTTCTCGACCGTGCGGATGACCGTGCCGTCGGGCGCGGGCGCCGCGGCGGCGATCTCGCCGAGGGTCTTGCCGGAGACGGTGATGGCGCTCGTGTCGATGGCGCCGGGCACCTTGGCGATCTCCTTGAGGATGGCGGGGATGCCGCCGGCCTTGTCCACATCCTCCATGTGGTAGTTGGAGGACGGAGACACCTTGCAGATGTTCGGCGTGCGCTTGGAAATCGCATCGATGCGGCGCAGGTCGAGCTTGATGCCGGCCTCGCGGGCGATGGCCAGCGTGTGCAGGATGGTGTTGGACGAGCCGCCCATGGCCATGTCCAGCGCGAAGGCGTTGTCGAAGGCCGCCGGGGTGACGACCTCGCGGGGCTTGGGGCCGCCGGCGAGCGCCATGCGCACGGCGGTGCGCGCGGCTTCGCGCCAGAGCTCCTCGCGGCGCGGGTCCACGGCGAGGATGGAGCCGTTGCCGGGCAGGCCGAGACCAAGGGCCTCGGTCAGGCAGTTCATGGAGTTGGCGGTGAACATGCCGGAGCACGAGCCGCAGGTGGGGCAGCCGCGGTCCTCGAGGTCGGAAAGCTGGGCCTCGTTGATCTTGCCCGAGGAGAGCTGGCCGACGCCTTCGAAGATGGAAATCAAGTCGCAGGAGGTGCCGTCGGCGCGCTTGCCGGCCTTCATCGGGCCGCCGGAGACGAACACGGTGGGGATGTTCACGCGCATGGTGGCCATGAGCATGCCCGGGGTCACCTTGTCGCAGTTGGGGATGCACACCATGGCGTCCATCGGGTGCGCGTTCACCATGGTCTCCACGGCGTCGGCGATGAGCTCGCGCGAGGGCAGCGAGTAGCGCATGCCGGAGTGGCCCATGGCGATGCCGTCGCACACCGCGATCGTGTTGAACTCGAACGGCACGCCGCCGGCCTTGCGGATCTCCTCGCACACGATTTGACCGACCTTGTTCAGGTGCGCGTGGCCCGGCACCACGTTCGTGTACGAGTTGCACACGGCGATGAAGGGCTTGCCGAAGTCGCCCCGGCCTACGCCGGTGGCGCGCAGCAGGGCGCGGTGCGGGGCGCGCTGGGCGCCTTGGGTGATGGTGTGGGAGCGCATGGCTTGGGACATGTTCCGTCGGGTTCAGGGAGGGAAAAGGCCCCGCCGGGCGGCGGGGGGGTGAGCCCGGGCGTTGTGCCGCCGGGTCGGGCCGGGTCGAGCCGAGACCGCCCCGCGCCCCCAGTGAGAAGCGCGAGGCTCGCGCTGTATCAGCGCGCATTTCCAAGGGGCGCCCCGCACGCCGGGACGCGTCCGCGAAAAAGCCGGGCGCCCCTCGCGGGGAAGCCCGGCCCTGTCGGCCGCCGAAGCGCGCCGGCTCAGAGGCGCAGGTCGCTGCCCATGGCGCGCGCCGCCGACACCATGGAATCCCGCCCCTTTGGAGTCCGGAGCGACATCAGAAGGAGTGACCCTTGACCCCGCAGCCACGACACCTAACCAGCCTGCCATGAAAAAGGACTTTCCTTGGACCCGGGACGAGTTTCGCGAAATGACTCGCGAGGCGGTCGCCGGCTATTGGGTGACGCGTGCCGGACAGCAGTCCGCGCAGATGAAGCGCAAAGTGAAAGACGCAGGGACGCGAGGTGCGGTAACCGGAGGTAAACACTTGAACGCCTTGAGCGCGCTGGTCGCCAAAGTCATTCTCGCCTCCGGATTCGACGAGAATGACATCCTGTTCGACAACGAGATCATCCTCCCCGGCTACTATCGCGCACAGAAGAAATGGGACATCGTCGTCGCCCGCGACGGACGACTTCATGCTGCCATTGAGTTAAAGTCACAAAGCGGCAGTTTCGGAAACAATCAGAACAACCGCATCGAGGAAGTGCTCGGGCTTGCGCATGACTTTTGGACAGCTTACCGGGAAAAGGCGTTCGGACTGAACCGGCCATGGATCGGGTACGCATTTCTACTGGAAGACAGCGCCAAGTCGCGAGCACCGGTAAAGCTAAAGGCCAGCCCGTTCCCCGCATTACCCATCTTCGAAAACACCGGGTATGCCGAACGATACCGTATCGCCTGTGAAAGACTGGTCTTGGAACGCGACTACGATGCGACCTCGCTGATTCTCTCCAAGACCGGGCAAAACGGGCGATTCGAAGAGCCGGCGGAAGAGCACTCCCTTTATCAATTCTGTCGCTGCCTCTACAGGCGACTGAAGGCGGAAGCATGATCCGAGCACGGGAATTGTTTTGCGACGACTGGACCGAAGTCTGGGGCGATGACCAATCGACCAACGGCGTAGGCGTCGTCTACACCAAGCCGGAAGTGGCGGCCTGGGTGCTCGACCTGGTCGGTTACACGGCCGACCGGAAGCTCTGCTCCCTTCGGCTACTTGACCCCGGGTGCGGTTCGGGCGCATTTTCCCTCGAAGCCATCCGGCGCCTGTGCGCCGGCATTCGAGCCGATCAAACCGACTGGAACGAACCGGCGCTCGATCTTGCGGTGACCGCCGTGGACATCGACGAAGCCGCCTTGCAAGGCACACGCGCTGCCGCCCGTGCCATATTGGAAGCCGCAGGATGCCCCGCTTCGCGCGCCTCCGCCCTGGCGTGCCATTGGTTCGTGCGCACCGACTTCCTGCTACACGACTGGTCCGGACGCACCTTCGATCTTATCGTGGGAAACCCGCCCTATGTGCGATTGGAAGAACTGCCCAAGCGGCTGCTCGCCACCTACCGCAACCGATATGAGACCGCCACGGAGCGCGCCGACCTGTATATCGCGTTTTTCGAGGCTGCACTCGCGCTGCTCTCACCTGACGGTCGCCTCGCATACCTCTGTGCCAACCGGTTCGCCAAAAACAAATACGGCTCCGCACTGCGCCAGCTGATCGCCGAACGACACCATGTGCGCGCATACCTGAACCTGGAACACACCGAACCGTTCACGGGCAAGGTAGCCGCCTACCCCGCAATCGTCATTCTCGACAACCTCGCCGGCGCACCCACCGCCGTGGCCGAACTTGCCGACCTCTCCGATGACACGCGCGCGGCGGTCACCCACGCTCTGCGTACTCGCCACGACAATGGGGCCGTCCACCATTTCACCGGCTGGCACGCCGACGGATCTCCTTGGATCCTCACGCGAGACGGAGACGCTGAACACCAAGACGCGCTATCTCGGCTGCCACTGCTGGAAGACTCCGCGCCGGGCACACGCGTGGGAATCGGCGTGGCAACCGGAGCGGATCGCGTATTCATCCGCACAGGAAAACCGGATGGCGTCGAGAATGACGCGCTGATGCCCCTCGCGGAAGCCGATGCCATTCGTAACGGCACTCTGGCGAACTCGAATCGCTGGTTACTCAACCCGTACCGACAGGACGGCTCTTTACGTGACGACACCGACGCGCCCGGACTCATGCTTGCGCTGCGAGAACACGAAACACGGCTGCGAGCCCGTCATTGTGCGAAGAAGACTCCGGCGCGCTGGTATCGAACCATCGACCGCATCTGGCCGCATTGGATGACGATGCCTAAGCTCCTGCTACCGGACATCCAACCGGGCGGCGTGGTCGCCTTTGATGAAGGCGGATTCTACCCGCACCACAATGTCTACTGGATCGCCTCGGAAAGCTGGAACTTGCGAGCGCTCCAAACCCTGATGCGCAGCGAGGCCATCACTCGCCAAATTCGCACACACTCCGTGCAGATGCGAGGCGGCGCCGTTCGCTGTCAGACGCAGACCTTGCGCAAACTAAGGATTCCCTCCGCCGCATCGATACCACCTGAGCTCATGCGACGACTCGCCGTGCTCGCCGAATCCAACGACAACGCCGCCATTAACGAGGCGGCGAACGAGGCATACGCGCTATTCGCACGCTGACCGGACAGCTGAAAAATAAAAGTGCTTCCCCCGCACGCCGGGACGCGTCCGCGAAAAAGCCGGGCGCCCCTCGCGGGGAAGCCCGGCCCTGTCGGCCGCCGAAGCGCGCCGGCTCAGAGGCGCAGGTCGCTGCCCATGGCGCGCGCCGCCGAAACCATGTCCTTGTCGCCGCGGCCGGAGAGGTTGATGAGCACCTGCTTGTCGGGCGTCAGGCTCTTGGCGAGTTTCATGCCGTAGGCGACGGCGTGGCTGGATTCCAGCGCCGGGATGACGCCCTCGGTGTGCGCGAGCGTCTTGAAGGCGTCGAGGCACTCGTCGTCCGTGGCGTACGCGAACTGCGTGCGGCCGCGCTCCTGATAGAAGGCGTGCTCCGGGCCCACGGCGGCGTAGTCGAGGCCGGCGGAAACCGAGTGCGTGTCCTGAATCTGGCCTTCGCTGTCCTGCAGGATGTAGGTTAGGCAGCCTTGCAGCACGCCCAGCTTGCCGCCGGCGAAGCGCGCGGCGTGTTCGCCCAGGCGGATGCCGCGGCCTCCGGCCTCGACGGCGTAAAGGCCGACCGTCTCGTCCTCCAGGTACTCGAAGAAGGCGCCGATGGCGTTGGAACCGCCGCCCACGCAGGCGACCACGGCGTCGGGTAGACGACCGGTCATTTCCAGCATCTGCTTGCGCGATTCGAGCGAGATGACGCGGTGGAAGTCGCGCACCATCATGGGGAACGGGTGCGGGCCGTAGGCGGTGCCCAGCACATAGTGCGTGTCGCGCACATTGGTCACCCAGTCGCGCATGGCCTCGTTGACGGCCTCCTTGAGCGTCTTGCTGCCGGCGTCGACGCCGCGCACCTCGGCGCCCAGAAGGCGCATGCGGTAAACATTGAGGGCCTGGCGCTCCATGTCGGTGCGGCCCATGTAAATGACCGCCTGCAGGCCGAGCTTCGCGCACACCGAGGCTGTGGCCACGCCGTGCTGGCCGGCGCCGGTTTCGGCGATGATGCGCTTCTTGCCCATGCGCTTGGCGAGCAGGCACTGGCCGATGGCGTTGTTGATCTTGTGCGCGCCCGTGTGCAGCAGATCCTCGCGCTTCAGGAAAATCTGCGCGCCGCCCAGGTGCTTGGAAAGGCCGTCGGCGCGGTACAGCAGCGTCGGGCGTCCCGCGTAGTTGCGCAGCATGTCCAGGTACTCCTTTTGGAAACCCGCGTCATCGCGCGCCGCCACATACGCCTCGGTGAGCTCGGCCAGCGCCGTCATCAGCGTCTCCGGCGCATAGATGCCGCCGAACCGGCCGAAGCGCCCCTTGGCGTCCGGATGGGCGAAGCGGTTGACGGTCGGAAACGGCGCGGCGTAGCTGCTCATGGGAAGGAAAGCCGCGCATGAAACGCCAAACAACCCGCGCGTAAAGCGCAGACACCGGCTCGCGCACAAGGTCTCACGACCCCGCGGACGCGCTCAGGCCTTGGGCTGCCCGGCTCGCGAAGCGCGCGGCCGCCGGTTGCGCACCGCGCGGAAATACACGCGCTCCACGGCGGCCGACAGGTCGGGCAGGTTGCGCCCGTCCGTGAGCACCGCGATGCCCGAGCGCAGGTAGGCCGGCTCGCGCGCGGCCAGCAGCGTGCGGATGCGCTCCAGCGGGTTCTCGGTCTGCAGCAGAGGCCGGTGCGTGCTGCCGCTGGTGCGGCGAAACACCGTCTCGGGCGTGGCGAACAGGCACACCACGACGCCCTTGGACTTCAGCAGCTCGGACATGCCTTCCGGCACGACGAGCCCGCCGCCCGTGGCGATCACGCACCCGCCCGCCGGCATGTGATTCTCCACCCACTCGCGCTCCAGTCGGCGGAACTCCGCCTCGCCCTTCTGCGCGAAAATCTCGGGGATCTTCATGCGCGCCAGCCGCTCGATTTCCTGGTCGGAATCGATGAAGCGTCGCCGCCAGCGCTGCGCCAGGTGGCGTCCGAGCGTGGTCTTCCCGGTCCCCATGAAACCCACGAGGATGAGATTGGGCGGCGGCCGTGAGGCCTCCGGGGACTGTGCGACCCGCTGATTCACGCGCGGCATGTAGGGACTGCACCCGCCCCCGGGCAAGGATTGAAAACGCCCGCCGCTCAGTTTGCCCATTGTCCATATCTCGCATCAGTGGCCCGCATGCAGCCTCCCTTCCCGATGCGGCACCCAGCACGCCATGAACCAGCCCCCCTTGCTCCTTTACGACGGCACCTGCGGCCTGTGCCACGCCGCCGTGCGGTTCATGCTGCGCCACGAAGCGTCGCCGCAGCTGCACTTCGCGCCGCTTGAGAGCGACAAAGCCAAGGCGGCGCTGGCGGCGCACGGGCTGAGCGTGCCCCCGGCGGAAACGCTCGTGGTCGTCTCGGACGCCGGGCTGCTGACGCACTCCGCCGCGGTGCTGTTTCTGGCGCGCCAACTGAAGCTCCCGTGGAGGCTCGCCGGTTCTTTGTCGGCCCTGCCCTCCCCCTGGCTCGACGCGCTGTACAAGGCCGTGGCCGCGCGGCGCCACAGGTTCTTCAAACGCCCGCCAGCCGACTGCCCGCTGGTCCCGCCCGAACATCGCCATCGCTTCCATTGAGCCGGATCGGGTTCCTCGTTCGACATTCCGACACCGACAACATTGACTCGCCCCATGTCCCTCGACGACGGCCACATCCACATCCGCGGCGCGCGCACCCATTGCCTGCGCGACCTCGAACTGCGACTGCCGCGCGGCAGGATGACCGTCATCACCGGCGTGTCCGGTTCCGGCAAAAGCTCCCTGGCGTTCGACACCCTTTACGCCGAGGGCCGCCGCCGCTTCATGGAAAGCCTCTCGGCCCGCGCGCGCGCCGCGCTGGAGCAGACCGACCGACCCGATGTGGATTTCATCCACGGCCTCACGCCAGTCATCGCCGTGGAGCAACGCACCGCCGCCGGCGCCAACCCGCGCGACACCGTGGCGTCCGTCACCGAGATCGCCGACTACGCGCGCCTCCTGTGGTGCGCCGCCGGCGAGCGCCGCTGCCCCAAGGACGGCGGGCGCATCGTGCGCCGCACACTCGACGAGTGCGTGGACGGCCTTCTGAAAAGCCACCCCGGCGCGCGCGCCATGCTGCTCGCCCCGCACCTGACCGGGCGTCCCGCCGCCCTGCGCGAGCCTCTCGACGACCTCGTGCGTCGCGGCTACCGGCGCGCCCGCGTGGCCGGTCGCATCGTGGAGACCGACGCGCCCGACGCGCTGCCCTCGGGGCGCGAGGAGATCGCCTTGGACATCGTGGTGGACCGCGTGACACTCGCCGCGGATTCGCGCGCGCGCCTGGCCGACTCTCTGGAACTGGCATTCCGCGAAGGGCGCAACCGCGCCATGGCCCTCGTGCAATCCGCGCCGGACGGCCCGTGGGAGGAGGTCGCGCTCTCGCTGCACCTGGCTTGCGAGACCTGCGGCGAACCGCACGAGACGCTCACCCCGCGCCACTTCTCGCCGAATCGTCCGGAGGGCGCCTGCCCCTGCTGCGCCGGACTGGGCAAGACGCTGCGCTTCGCCGAGGAGCTCGTCGTGCCGGACTTTTCCAAGAAGCTCGCCGACGGCGCGATCAAGCCGTGGAAGCTGGGCTCCAAGCGCATGATCACGGAGCGCAACGCGCTGCTGCGCCAGCTCGCCGCGCAGGTGCCATTCGACGCCGACAAGCCCTGGGGCGAACTTTCGCCCGAGGTGCGCCGACTCATCCTGGAGGGCGACCCGCACCGCGAGTTCGTGCTCAAGCCGGGCCGTCGCAAGGCGGTCGCCGGCCCGTGGGCGGGCGTGTTCGCCGACCTGGACGAATCGCTGCGCGAGACCTCCTCGGAGCACCTCAAGGCGCGCCTGCACACCTTCCAGCTCGCCAAGGTCTGCCCCGAGTGCGGCGGCGGCCGCCTCTCGCCCGCCTCCCGCGCGGTCACGCTCGGCGGGCGCTCCATCGCCGAATTCTACAAGATGTCCGTGGAGGACGGATACGCGTTTGTCGCGACACTGGCCGCGACAAACGCGAAGGGTGAAATGAGAAGGGTGAAGGGTGAAGTCGCACCGCCGCCCGAGCCGTCCCCGGCCAATCCGCAATCCGCAATCGGCAATCCGCAATCCGCCTTCACCGGCGCCACCGAGGAGGCCCGCCGCGGATTGGAACAGCGCCTTGGGTTTTTGAACAAATCCGGCCTCGCCTACCTGACGCTCGACCGCGAATTCGGCACGCTCTCCGGCGGCGAGGTGCAGCGCGTGCGCCTGGCCACCCAGCTGGGCCTGGAGCTTGCCGGCGTCACCTATGTGTTGGACGAGCCCAGCATCGGCCTGCACCCGGCCGACCACCGCAAGCTGCTCGACGCGCTGCTGGACCTGCGCGACCGGGGCAACACGCTGGTGGTCGTGGAGCACGACCGCGAAACGATGCTCGCCGCCGACCATGTGGTGGAGCTCGGGCCGGGCGCCGGCCCCGAGGGCGGACGGCTGGTGTTCGATGGCACGCTCGACGCCTGCCGCGCCTCCTCCGTCTCGCGCACCGGCGCCTACCTTTCCGGACGCGCCGAGGTCGAGCGCACCGCGAAGAAGCCGGGCGCGCCCGACAAGTTTTTGCGCATCAAGGGCGCCTCGGAAAACAACCTGCGCGGGTTCGACGCCCTGCTGCCGCTCGGGCGGCTCGTCGGCGTGTGCGGCGTGTCGGGCTCCGGCAAGTCCACCCTGGCGATCGACATCCTCGGCGCCGTGTGCGCGCGGCGCTTCAACGGCGCCAAGGTGTTGCCGGGCCGCCACGCCGGCGTCGACGGGCTCGAGCACATCACGGGCTTCGTGCAGGTGACGCAGGAGCCCATCGGGCGCAGCGCGCGCTCCAACCCCGCCACCTTCACCGGCATCTTCGAGCACCTGCGCGAACTGTTCAGCAAGGCGCCGCTGGCCAAGATCCGCGGCTACGAAGCCTCGCGTTTCTCGTTCAACCTGCGCGGCGGCCGCTGCGAGAAATGCCAGGGCGACGGCACCGTCTACCTCGACATGCAGTTCCTCGGCGAGACCGCCATCCCCTGCCCCTCCTGCAACGGCGCGCGCTACAACCGCGAGACGCTCGAGGTGCGCCACAAGGGCCTCAACATCGCCGAGACACTCGACCTCACCATCGCCGACGCCCTCGCCTTCTTCCGCCACCACGCGCGCATCGCGGGCAAACTGCAGACGCTCGTGGATGTCGGCCTGGGCTACCTCAAGCTCGGCCAGCCCGCCGACACGCTCTCCGGCGGCGAGGCCCAACGACTGAAGCTCGCCGACGAGCTGGGCAAGCGCAAGGAGGGCGGCTGCCTGTACCTGCTCGACGAGCCCACCACCGGTCTGCACTGGGACGATGTGCAGAAGCTGCTCGACCTGCTCTTCCGCCTGCGCGACGCCGGCAACACGGTCGTGGTCATCGAGCACCACACGGACATCCTGCGCCACGCCGACTGGCTTCTAGAACTCGGCCCGGGCGGCGGCCGCCACGGCGGCGACCTCCTGCACGCCGGCCCGCCCGAGTCCCTGCGCGGCAAACCCGGCTCGCCCACGGGCTCCCGTCTTTGAAACGGCGGCCCGCCGCCATGCAGCCTTTGACACAGCGCCGGAATCGTTGGCGTTGGCGCGGGGAAAGAACGCTTGCAGGCTGAGCGAACACAGCCCCCCCATGATCAAGCTCCTTCCCCTCGCCGCCGCCGCGCTCGCGCCCTTGGGCGCCGCACTCGCGGCCGAATCGCCGGGCGCGAAACGCCCGCCCAATGTCATCGTCATCATCGCCGACGACCTCGGCTACGGCGACATTTCCTGCAACGGACCGGGCAAGATCGGCACGCCCAACATCGACCGGCTCGCCAGGGAGGGACTGCGGTTGACCGCCGGATACGCGCCCGCGTCCACCTGCACGCCCACCCGCTACGGCCTGCTCACCGGCGAATACGCCTGGCGCAAGCGCGGCACCGGCATCCTGCCCGGCGACGCCGCCCTCATCATCTCGCCCTCGCGCACCACCCTTCCCCGCGTCTTCCGCAACGCCGGCTACGCCACGGCCGTCGTGGGCAAGTGGCACCTGGGACTCGGCGACGGCAAACCGGATTTCAACACGCGCGTCGCCCCGGGCCCCAACGAGCTGGGCTTCGATTACGCCTTCACCATGGCCGCCACCGGCGACCGCGTCCCGTGCGTATACCTGGAAAACGGCAAGGTCGTGAACCTCGACCCGGCCGACCCCATCTCGGTCGACTACCGGCGCAAGGTCGGCGACTGGCCCACGGGCAGGGAGAACCCGGAGCTGCTGCGCATGAAATTCAACGAGGGCCACGCCGACACCATCGTCAACGGCATCAGCCGCATCGGCTTCATGACCGGCGGCAAGGCCGCGCTATGGGACGACCGCACGCTGTCGGACACCTTCAACGCCAAGGCCCGCGAGTTCATCCGCGGCAGCAAAGGGCGCCCCTTCTTCCTCTACTATGCCGCGCACGAACCGCATGTGCCGCGCGACCCCAACCCGCGTTTCGTGGGCAAGTCCGGCGCCGGCGCCCGCGCCGACGCCGTGCTGCAGTTCGACGACCAGGTCGCCCGACTGATGGAAACGCTCAAGGCCGAGGGGCTCGACGACAACACGCTCGTCATCCTCTCCAGTGACAACGGCCCTGCGGCGGCCGACGGCTATGCGGACGCGGCCTTGGAAAACGAGCGCAAGGCCGGCCACCGCGGCTCCGGCCCGTATCGCGGCGGCAAATACACCGATTTTGAGGGCGGCGTGCGCATGCCTTTCCTGGCGCGCTGGCCGGCCCGCATCCCGGCGGGCCGCGTGAGCGCCGAGCCCGTCTGCCTGACCGACCTGGTGGCCACAGCCGCCGCTCTCACAGGGAGGCCCCTCGCGCCGTCCGACGCCCCCGACAGTTTCAACATCCTGCCCGTGCTCACCGACGGCGCGAAATCCCCTGCACCCTATCGGCTCTTCGGCAATCCGGGCGCCGAACTGACAGCCTCCGCGGTCCGCGAAGGGCGCTGGAAGCTCATCCTGCGCGACGCCGGAGCGCACTCCGCCAGGGCGCTCCTGCGCAACCCGCCCGCCGATACGCCGACCCCGACGGGCGCCCCGCTGCTGTTCGACCTCGAGGCCGACCCTGGCGAGACCGTGAATCTGGCCGACAAACATCCGGACACGGTGAAGCGTCTCACCGCGCTCATGGCCGAAAGCGCACGAGCCGGCTTCTCACGCCCGGGCGCCGCTGCGGCCCCGAGGCGCTAGCCGACGCGGCCGGGTCACTCGGCTTCGCCCGCGCCCTCGGCGTCGTCATCGCCGTCGAGGTGCTCCTCGTTGAACTCGTCGAGGTCGTAGGTGAAGCCGTTGGCGCCGCAGACCTTGCGCAGGCGGCCGAGCGTCTCCTCGACGAACTCCTCGCCGTCCGAGGCCATCGGGCGGAAGTGAGGCTTGCCGGCCTTGCCGAAGGCGAAACCGGGCGATTCCGGCTCGATGCCGGAGAAAAGCGACAGGGCGTCCGCATACGCGTCGGCGGGCGCGAACCCGGCGGACTTGGCGAAGGCGGCGGCGCCCGCGAGGATGCCCAGCGCCAGCGCCGGCGGCACGGGCACGGTGGAGTGCTCGGCGTGCAGGTGCGGCAGCACCTTGTTCAGGAAGGTCGCGGTGGGCGCGGCGGCCCGATTGGCGCGACGCACGCCCAGGCACAGCGCGTCCACCACGAAGGTGGCCGTGTCGGCCTTCGTGCCGGCCACGCGCGCCACGACCACGACGCCGTGTCCGTAGGTGGCGAGGTCGGAGGAGGCGAAGGTGAGCAGGTCGGGGGCGGCCCCGGCGGCTTTGGCGGACTTCTTGGTCGTCATGGCGCGGCAGGTTTGCGGCCCGACGCCGGCGGGTAAAGCAAAAGCCCGGTGGGGAGATTTCCGCAGTTTTATCGGTTGAACCGGGCGGGCGCCCGAATGTGAATCGGAGGGCTACCGGCGCCGGCGACATCCCCCGGGCGAACCGTCACTTTCCCGCACCCCCTCCCATGCAGACCCTCCACCCGTATTGGCGCTATCAGTACATCACGGCGCCCAAGGCGCCCGGCGGCGACAACCCGTTCGAGGAGATTCCGAAGAACCCGGATGAGAAGTCAATCCACCTGCTTTACCGCGGCCGCACGGGCTACCTCGTGCTCAACCACTACCCGTACAACGGCGGACACATCCTCGCTCTGCCCTACCGCCCCGTGCCCGCCCTCGCCGACCTCTCGGAGCAGGAGCGCGCCGAGCTCATGGAGCTCATCGTGCTCGCCCAGTCCGCGCTGACCGCCGGCATGAGGCCCGACGGCTTCAATGTCGGCTTCAACTTCGGCAAGGCCGCCGGAGCCGGCATCCCCAAGCACCTGCACGCGCACATCGTGCCGCGCTGGGACGGCGACCACAACTTCATGCCGGTCATCGCCGAGACGCGCACCCTCATGCAGTCGCTCGACGCCACCTGGGATCGCCTCAAGCAATTCCTCCCCGCGCACCACCCGGACGCCCCGCGCGCCGGGTGAGCCGCGCGGCAATCGCCGGTGAAAATGAGCGCGAGCGCCTGCGGGATTGAGCCGGGGCGCCTACGCTGCATAAGGGCGGGTATGATGCCGCCTTCCAATCTCCCGCCAGCCACGCCCGAAGCCGTCCGCGACTCGTTCGCGCGCGTGAAGGAGAACATCCGCCGCGTGATCCGCGGGAAAGACTCGGTGATCGACGACACGCTGGTGTGCCTGCTCGCCGGCGGCCACCTGCTCATCGAGGACCTCCCGGGCCTGGGCAAGACCACCCTCGCCTACTGCCTCGCCCGCTCCGTCGACTGCTCCTTCTCCCGCATCCAGTTCACCAGCGACATGCTGCCGGGCGACGTCCTCGGCGTCTCCGTCTACGACGAGACCTCCCGCGACTTCGTGTTCAAGCGCGGCCCGATCTTCGCCAACCTCGTGCTGGCCGACGAGATCAACCGCACCTCGCCCAAGACGCAGTCCGGCCTGCTGGAGGTCATGGACCGCGGGCGCGTCACGGTGGACGGGCGCACGCACCCGCTGGACGAGCCCTTCATGGTGTTCGCCACGCAGAATCCGGCCGACTACGAGAGCGCCTTCCCCCTGCCGGAAAGCCAGACCGACCGTTTCCTCATGCGCATCCGCATGGGTTACCCCGAATTCGACGACGAATCGGCCATCCTGCGCGACGCCGGCGCACGCGGCGGCTACGACAGCATCGACCTCGCGCCGGTCATGTCCCACGCCGAGCTCAACGCCGCGCGGCGCGCGGTGGGCGGTGTGTTCGTGGAGGAGAGCGTGCTGCGCCACCTGCTCAACATCGTGGCGGCCACGCGCACGGAGGCGGAGTTCCGCTGCGGCGTCAGCACGCGCGGCGCCATCGCCCTGCAGGCCGCGGCGCGGGCGCGCGCCCTGTATGCGGGGAGAAACTACATCACGCCCGAGGATGTGCGCCGCAGCGTGAAGCCGGTGCTGACCCACCGACTGCCCCTGCGCCGCCCGGCCGCCGACATCCTCGAGGAACGCGCGGCGGTGGAGGCCGTGCTGGCCCGCATCCTCGTCGCCATCCCCGCCCCCGTGTGAGCGGGCAAGGATTCCTTTTATCCACAGATGAACACGGATGCACACAGATTGAATCGGAGGCGCCTCTCATGAGCGGATTTCGGGACGACCAGACCTACTCCATCATAGGCGCGGCGATGGAGGTTCATCGCGAATTGGGCCATGGCTTCCTGGAGGCCGTATATCATGACGCCCTGTGCAATGAGCTGAGCCGCCGCACGGTTCCTTATGAACGCGAAAAGCCCCTTGCTGTTCGTTACAAGGGAGACCCGCTCGACGCCCACTACAAGGCCGACCTCGTGTGTTTCAGCGACATCATCGTGGAGCTCAAGGCGCTATCCTGCTCCGTTGGCGGCATTGAGAAATCCCAGTTGATCAACTACCTGAAAGCGTCCGGGTTCAAACGCGGCCTCCTCTTCAATTTCGGCCGTACGACACTCGAATACGAGCGGCTCGTGTTCTGATCCAATCGGTGTGAATCCGTGTCCCTCTGTGGATAAAAACCGCCCCGCCCCATGACGCCCCACGCCTACGCGAAGCCCGCGAAACCGCCCCTGCCCTGGCGGTGGGTGT
Organism: uncultured Opitutia bacterium; assembly: GCA_945957395.1. Lineage (GTDB taxonomy): Bacteria > Verrucomicrobiota > Verrucomicrobiia > Opitutales > UBA953 > CAMFKE01. The sequence continues at coordinate 11,445 of CAMFKE010000012.1, read as the reverse complement.
GGGCGTACGCGCTCCCCCGGCGGCGCGAGCGCATCCGGCTGACCTTCGCCGGATATGTGATGTGCACCGTGGCCATCGGACTGGGCGCGGCCGCCTACAACAACGCCAGCAACATCCTTTTCCTGTCGCTGGCCCTCACCCTCGCCATGCTCGCGCTCAGCGGCGTGCTCGCCTGGATGAACTTCCGCAGGCTCGAATGGCGACTCGCGCCCCCGTCGCGCCTTCGCGCCGGCGAGTCGGCGCCCGTGCGAGTGGAGGTGATGAACGGCCGCCGCCGTCTGCCCGCCTACGCCCTGCGTTTCGGCGTCTCCGCCTCGCCCGGCGACGCTTGCGGCACGGTTCGCCTGCGCGAGCCGCTCGACCCCGGCGAATCGCGCGAAGGCGTCTGGTCGTTCACCCCGGCGCGCCGCGGCGAGTGCTCGCTAAGGCTCGACGGCGCGACCTCGTCGCACCCGTTCGCGCTGCTGGACAAGACCGTGGGCGACCCCGTTTTGCGGCGCGTCATCGTGTGGCCGGCCCGCGTGCCGTACGCCTTCGATCCCGACGCCGGACGCCTGTTGCACCGCGAGGGCGTCATGCGTCGCAAGGGCTCGGGAGCGGAGCTCATCGGGTTGCGCGACTACCGCGAGGGCGACGCCATGCGGCTCATCCTGTGGAAGGCGTCGGCCAAGCGCGGCCGTCTGCTCGTGCGCGAGACGGCGGAGCCGGGCGAGGCCGGGTTCTCGCTGCGCCTGGACGGCGCGGCCTTCGCGCTCGCCGACGAGGCCTGTTTTGAAAAGGCCTGCGCGTTCGCCGCCAGCCTGGCCGAGGACCTTTTCCACAAAGGCCGACTGCTCGCCGCGGCCGCCGGCGACGAGCCGTTCACGCCGATGAAGCGCGCGGGCGACCTGCACGCGTTCCTTGACCGGCTCGCCGAGCTCACCCGCCCCGCCGAGGCTCGCAGCCCCGGCGCGATCAACCCCGACACCCTTCACTTTGTCCCCGGCCCCGGGGATGTCGTCCATGTCCGACTCCGCGACCAATCCCTCGGCGAGGCTTGAGGAGCGCGACCTGCAGCGCGTGCGCCACCTGCTCGGGGGCGCGCTCATGCTCGTCGCCCTCTGGGGGCTCGCACTCGTCGACACCGCCTCGCCCGAGACCGCCCTGGCGGCGCTGGCCGCGGTGTTCGCCGGGTTGTGCGTGCCCGGACGGCTCGCCGCGCGCGGCGAGCGCTTTTGGACGATCGCGGGATGGGGCGTGGTGGCGCTCGCTCTGGCCGACCTCGCGTTCACCGCGGCGACCGACCGCAGCCGGCTCATCCCGGCGGTGATCCGCGTGGCGCTGTACATCGCCGTGCTGCGCACGCTGCAACCGCGCACGCGACGCGAGGACATGCAGCTGATACTGCTCGCCCTCTTCCTGTGCGCCGTGGGCGGTGCGCTTTCGCTCAGCCCGCTGTTCGCCGTGCAGGTGGCGCTGTTCATCCCGCTGGCCGGCGGGATCCTTTTCCTGCTCAACCGCCTCGACGGCGCGGCCTCGCCGCGCATGGGGCCGGAGGACTGGAAAAACTTCCGCTTCGTCGATTTCGCGCGCCGGGTGCGCGCCTCGCTCACCCCGGGCACGCTCGCGTTTCTCGCGTCGCTGTTCGTCGCCGTGGGCCTGTTGGGCGCCGTCATCTTCACGATCCTGCCGCGTTACCGAATGGACCGTGCCATGCCGTTCCTGCAGCTGCCGGGCAAGGGACGCACCGGGTTCTCCGACACCGTCACACTCGGCGGCATCGGTGAGATGCAACAGGACGAGACGGTCGCGCTGCGCGCCGACACACCCGGGCGCAAGCGGCCCGTGGCCCCGCCCTACTGGCGCATGACCGCGCTCGACGCCTACACGAGCAACGAGGCCTCGGGCGGCTTCGCGCTTTCCCCGGGCGCCGAGCGTTTCTTCCGCGAAACCCCGGGGCGCTGCGCCGACTGGACGCCCGCGCAGCCCGCGCCGGTCGGGCCGCCCGGACCGTACGCCGGGGAGTGGAGCGTCTTCATGGAGGGCAATGTGAGCCGCTACCTGCCTGCTCCGGGCGTAAGCCGCCGCATCCGTTTCGACAAACCTCAGGAGTGGAACGAAAACTCTGTGCTGCGCACGCTGCGCCTGCGCGAGACGCCCTCGGCGGGCGTTCCCATGCGCATCACCGTTTCCGGCGACAGCGCCCGCCTCCAACCCGCACGCCGCGAACATGAACTGCTGACGAACCCGCCCGCCGACCGACCGGGCGACTACCCCGCGACCCTGCTGGGCCTGCCCAAGGACGACGCCTCCCGCGAGGCGCTTCGGCGCGCGCTGCGCGAGATGGGCGCGCAAGCCGAGGACCCTCCGGGCGTCTTCGCGGAAAAGGCGTCGGTTTGGCTGCACCGGAGGCACGCCTATGCGCTCAGCGACGGCTACGGACGCAAGACGGCGGCGCCCGGCGAGCCCGCCGACTACCTGGTGCGCTGGATGCACTCCGAGGCGACCGGCTGGTGCGAACATTTCGCGTGCTCGTTCACGCTGCTGGCGCGCGCGGCGGGGCACCCCGCGCGGCTTGTGACAGGCTTCTCCGGCGGCGAATGGAACGATGCGGAGAACTATCTCGTGGTGCGTATGAAGCACGGGCACGCCTGGGTGGAACTCTACGACCGCGCCGCCGGCGTCTGGCTGCGCGTGGATCCCACGCCGGCGGGCTCCTCGGCGGTCGGCGGCGTGACGGCCGCGGCGCGCGAAGGGCTGCAGGCGTTCGCGGGTCTGCGCGCCTGGTACGACTCGCTCACCATGCTCTGGTTCCGCCGCGTGGTGAACTTCGAGGAACGCGACCAGCGCGAGGCGTTCCGCGAGGCGGGCGACCGGCTCAAAGAGTGGCGCGCCGCGTTTGCCGAAGGGCTGCGCCGGCTGCGCACCGAGGCGATGGAGTCGCTCAAGTCGCTGCGCGAGGCGCCCGCAAGGCTCGCCGGTCCGGCGGCCGCGGTCGCGCTGGGCGCGCTGGCGCTCCGGGCGCTCCTGCACCTCGCCCGCAAACTTTCCTCGGCCCGCGTGCGCCGTGCGCACGAGGATGACCCGCGTGTGCGCCGCTACCGCGAGCGTGCGGCCCGCGCTCTCGCCCGGCTCGACCGCGCCGCGAACGCCGGAAGGTCGGCGCCGCCCGGGGTGCGCTCGGCGGTGGAGACCTTGCGATACGGACGGCCGAGCGAATGGCCCGAGCCGGAGTCCGCTCTCGATGCGGCGCGCCGTTGGCGCTGAACGCGTTCCAAGGTCGCGCCCGCGCCGACCACACAGCGGGCTTGTCGAACGCCTCCGGTCGCCTAGAGCTTGCGCGTATGATTCCGCCCCGCCTCGCCCTGCCGACTCTCCTTTTGGCCGCCGCGCTGCCCTCGGCCCGCGCCGCCGACGCGCCCGCGACGCCCCCCGCGGATGCCGCACCCGCCGCACCGGCCGCCCCCGCGGCGCCAGTCGCCGCCAAGCCGGCGGAGGCGACCGAGTTTTCCTTTGAGATTCTGGAAAAGGAAGCCGCCGCCTGCGCGGCCGCGCCCTACGCGGTCGAGGAGGACAAGGTGCCCCCGTACTTCCTGGGGCTCAATTACGACGAGTTTCGCGACATCCGCTACATCCCGTCCAAGGCGCAGTGGGCGGACACGCCGTCGCCCTTCCGCGCCCAGTTCTTCCACGCCGGACTCTTCCACAACCGCGTGGCCAAGCTCTACTCGATCGAGAACGGCCGCGCGCGGGAGCTCCCGTACGACCGTTCGCGCTACGATTTCGGCAAGCTCAAGGTGCCGGCCGAAACCGCCTACCCGAACGGCTACGCAGGCTTCCGCTGGCACGGCGAGGTGAACACGCCCGGCGTGTGGGACGAGTTCGCGGTGTTCGTGGGCGCCTCCTACTTCCGCTGCGTGCCCACCCGTTGCGGCGCCACCTACGGCCTCTCCGCCCGCGGTCTCGCCGTGAACACCGCCGCCCCCGGAGTGCCCGAGGACTTCCCCTTCTTCAAAAAATTCTGGCTGGAGCGCCCCGCGCCCAATTCCAAGTACGCCGTCGCCTACGCCCTGCTGGACAGCCCCAATGTCTGCGGCGCCTACCGCTTCGAAATCTGGCCGGGCAAGCGCGTGATGACCAAGGTGCGCGCCTCGATCTTCATGCGCACCAAGGTGGAGCGACTCGGCCTCGCGCCGTTCTCATCCATGTTCTGGTACGGCGAAAACTCCGTCTCTCGCCCGGCGGATTTCCGCCCCGAGGTGCATGACAGCGACGGCCTGCTCATCGAGGAGCGCGACGGTCGCCGCCACTGGCGCCCCCTGCTCAACGACCCGCGCGAGCTGCGCCACAGCATGTTCTCGGTCGGCAAGGCCAAGGGGTTCGGGCTGCGTCAGCGCGACCTGGCCTTCGGCAACTACGAGGACCTGGAGGCGTGGTACCACAAGCGCCCCGGCGTGTGGGTCACCCCCGGCGAGAACTGGCCGGAAGGCGCCGTGCACCTGATGGAACTGCCCACCGGAGAGGAGACCTGGGACAATGTGGTCGCCTACTGGCAGCCCACCAAGATACCCGGCCCCGGCGAGTCGTTGAAAGTCGACTACACCATCGAGTGGGCGCTGGAGCCGGTGTTCACCGCCCCGCTCTCCACCGTGCTGGGCACGCATGTGGGCACGCGCGAAAAGCGCCCCGACATCACCCACTATGTCGTCGATTTCTCCAAGATCCCCGGCGAATCCAACCGCGAGGACGCGCCCACCCTGAAGACCGAGGTGTTCGGCGACGCCAAGATCGAGTACTCGCAAATCTACTACAACGCCGAGACGCGCGGCTGGCGCGTGATCGTCGATGTGGTGCCGACCGTCCCCGCCCCCGCCGCGCCGCCCGCCCAGGGCGCTCCTGCGGCTCCCGGCACGGCGCCCGCCGCCCCTGGCGCGAAGCCGGCCGAGCCCGCCAAGCCGGCGGCGCCGCTGCGCCACGGTCTGCGCGCCTGGCTGGAGCGCGATGGTCGCGGTGTTTCCGAGCGTTGGGACTACCTGCCTCCCCTGGCCAAGTAAGTTTCGCCGACACCGGGCGGGAAACGCGTGAGAGGCCCTCTGCGGGCTCCGCGTTCCCCGCCCTTGTCTTTTGATCACGACTTTTCCCCGACAGGCCATGGCCGCCCCCTCCACGCCGATTCGCGCCGTGTCGTTCGACCTCACCGGCACCCTGCTCTTCCCGCGCCCCTCGTTCGGGGCGCGCTTCGCGGGTGCGCTGCGCCGTCACGGGCTCGACGCCGACGCGGCCGCCCTGGAAAAGCGCATCCCGGGCGCCGTGCGCGCCGCGCGGGCGGGCAAGGCGTATCCGGACAACGATGACGCCGAACGGGCGCTGCTGCGCGACATCGTGCGCCGCACGCTGGCCGACGCATGCCCGGCCGGAACGCTCGAGTCCGTCACCGGCGAACTGGCGGAGGAGCTGGCCACAGCGGCGGCCTGGCGCCTCGCGCCCGACGCGCTCGCCGCGATCAGCGCGCTGCGATTCCTGGGGCTGAAGGTGGTCGTGCTTTCCAACGCCGGCAGCGCCATGCGCCGCGTGCTCGACGAGCTCGGGCTGACCCCGCTTTTCGACAAGATCCTGCTCTCGGCCGAGACCGGCACGCCCAAGCCCGACAAGCGCGCCTTCGCCTCCGCCGCTCACGCCGCGGGCTGCCGCGCGGGCGAACTCCTCCATGTGGGCGACTCGCCCGACGAGGACGCCGAGGGCGCCGTTTCCGCCGGCCTGCGCGCCTGCCTGCTCGCGTCGGCCACCGCCATACCGGGCGCCCACGCCGCGTCCACGCTCACCGGCGTCGTCGAACTTGTGCGCCGCGAGGTCGTTTCGACGCATGAGCGCCGCACGTTCAATCGCGGCGTGCGCAACCTGGTCGCCGACCTGCGCAACCTTCCCGAAGATTTCTCCCGCGCCCAGGAGAAGCCGATTTCCGCCACCTCCGGCATCGCCGACCTCCTGCGCCGCGCCTCCGACGGAGACGCCGCGGCGCTCAAGGGCGTCACCGACCTGGCGCGCGGGGTGATCAGCGCGGAGGAGGCCGGCATGGATGCGCGCGGCTCGCTGCTGGACTCGTGGTCCACGCTCATCACGCCGCGCCTGCGCGACAAGTGCTTCCCCGTGGACATCGAGCGCGACGCGCTCGTGGTGCTGTGCACCTCGCCCGTGGCGCGCAACGAGCTGAAGTTCGTGGAGCGCGCCCTCATCGCGGCGGTGCGGCGGCTGCCGGGGTGCTCGGGGGTGAACCGGGTGGTCGTGCGGCTCTGAGGAGCACCGGCGGCTTGCGCGCCGCGGCGTGAACGGTTGTGATTCGGGCGCCGCCATACGCCCCCGATGTTCCTCGCCGATACGCTTTCCTCGCCGACCTCCGCCTACCTTCCGCCGGCGTTCGTGGCGGGAGCCTCGCTGGTGCAGGACATCGCGGTGGTCCTGCTCGCCGCGGCCGGCGCGGCGGCGCTGTGCCGCAAGACGGGCCAGTCGGTGATCGTGGGTTACCTGCTCGCCGGCATCGTGATCGGACCGAACACCCCGGTGCCGCTCATCGGCGACTCGCGCCGCATCGCGGAGCTTTCGGAGCTGGGATTGGTGTTCGTGATGTTCGCCATCGGCATGAACCTGGGCCTCACCAAGTTCGCCCGCCTCGGCCTGCGGCCCTTCGCGGCCACGGCGCTGGGTGCGCTGCTCATGCTCCAGTTCACGCTCATGCTGGGCGGCGCGCTCGACTGGGAGCCAAGGCAGAGCCTGTTCGTGGGCGCCATGCTGATGGTCTCCAGTTCGGCCGTCATCGCCAAGATGCTGGAGGAGCTGCGGCTGGAGCACGACGGCACCGCGCAGACGGCCATGAGCGTCACCATCCTGGAGGACATCGTGGCGGTGGTCATGCTCACCGTGCTCGCCGCAGGCACGGCGACGCACGCGCCGGAAGCGGCCGGGCTGACCGAAATCTTCACGAACATGGGCGCCTTCGTGGTGCTCCTGGTGAGCCTCGGCCTGATTTTCATGCCGCGCCTGCTTCGCCGCTTCGACGCCGCGGGCGACCCGGACTTGCGCACCGTGGCGGTGGCGGGGCTGCTGCTGATGCTGGCCATGTGCGCGGTGCGCGCCGGGTACTCGCTGGCGCTGGGCGCCTTCCTATGCGGGGCCATCGTGGCGGAACTGCCGCAGAAGGACGCCATCGAGAGGTCGTTCGCCCCGCTGCGCAGCGTGTTCAGCGCCGTGTTCTTCGTGTCCATCGGCATGCTCATCAAGCCGGCCCAGTTGGAACACGCGTGGGGGCCGGTCGTGGCGCTCACGCTCCTGAGCCTGCTGCTTCGCCCGGTGGCCTGCGGGGTGGCGCTCATGCTGGTGGGTGTGGAGCCGCGCCGGGCGCGCCGCGCCGGACTGCTGCTCACGCCGCTGGGCGAGTTCACCTTCATCATCGCGCAGGCCGGCGTGGCCGCCGGGGTGCTGGGCGAGGAGTACTACCCGACCGCCGTGGCGGTGTCGCTGCTGACCGTGCTGGCCGCGCCGTTCATCAACCGGCACGCCGACCCGATACTGGATTTTGTGGAGCGGCTGGAGCCGAGGGCGCTGAAGCGCGCCATGGCCGCCTACCACGACTGGCTGGCCGGTCTCGGGGGCTCCGCCGCTGGCAGGCCCGAGTGGGAGCTGCTTAGGCGCAAGCTCGGCGAGATGCTCGTGGAGGCCCTGCTGGTCACCGGACTCCTGGTTTATTCGCGTCCGTTGCACGCCGCGCTGCTCGCCGAGGTGCGCCCGGGCCGGCTCGCCTCCGACGAAGTCTGGGCGTATGCGGCGCATTTCGACTACGCCTTCTGGGGCTCGCTCATCCTGATCTGCCTGGTGCCGCTCGTGGCGATGTGGCGCAGCGTGGCCGTCGTGGCGATGGTGCTGGCCCAGGCCGCCGCTCCGCGCGTGGCGTCTCCGGCGCTCGTCGAATTCGGGGTGAAGGCCGCCGCGGCCGTGCTGATGGCGGACTGGCTGTTCGCGCTGCTGCCCATTGAGATTTTCTCGGCGAAAGGATGGGTGCTCATGAGCGTCTCCGTCGCCGTGTTCGTGGCGCTGTTCTCAGGCAGGCTCATCTACTGGCACAGCGTGGGACGCGCCCGCATGGGCGAGGCGCTGCGGGTCGCGCCCGGCACGGACATCAAGGGCAGGCCGAAGGCGCAGGCCGTCATGCGGGGCGACCTCGACGAGTGGCGCATGAGCCTGCAGGAGTGCGTCGTGCCCGACGACGCCGCCTACGCCGGAAGCACGCTGCACGCGCTGGCCATCCCCTCGCGCTTCGGGTGCTCGGTCGTGGAAATCGAGCGCAACGGTTTCGGCATCCTCGCGCCCGACTCCGTCACGCCCCTGTACCCGGGCGACCGGCTCCTGCTCATGGGCGACGCCACGCAGCTGGCGGCCGCCCGCGACTACCTCGCCAACACCCGCGACGCCTCGCGACGCGCCGACAATTTCGACGAGGCGGTGCTGGAGCCTTGCGCGATGCCCGACGGCCCGCGAGCCGGCCGCACGCTGGCCGAACTGCAGATGTCGCGTGAGACGGGCGTGCGCGTGGTCGGTCTGCGTCGCGCCGGAGAGACCCGGTTGAACCCGACAGGCTCGGAGCGCCTGCTCGCCGGGGATTCGCTGCTGCTGCTGGGCACGCCGGAACGCCTGCGCGCCTTCCGACGTTGGCTCGCCATCGCGTAGCCGACGCCTGAACGCACCTCTCATGTCCGACCGCGACCCCGCCGAATTCCTCGAGCTCATCGGACGCGACACGGCGGGCGCGGCGCGCGCGCTGCTGGGCGCCCGCCTGTGCCGGCGCCGCGAGGACGGCACGGTGACGGTGATGCGGGTGTGCGAAACCGAGGCGTATGAAGGCTTTGAGGACCGGGCCAGCCATGCGCATCACGGGCCCACGGCGCGCAACGCGCCCATGTTCGGCCCCGCCGGCGTCTGGTATGTCTACCTGTGCTACGGCGTGCACGAGATGCTCAACCTCGTCACCCGCGAGCCCAGCCTGCCCGCCGCCATCCTCCTTCGCGCCGCCTGGGAACTCGACGATCAAGGGCGCCCCTTGCGCCGGGTGGACGGCCCCGGCCGGCTGACGCGCGCTCTGGGCGTGCATCGGCGCGAGTTCAACGCGCGCCCGGCGAGCGTTGATACCGGGCTGTGGTTGGAGCCCGGCGTGTGGGCGCCGGATAATCAGGTGATGCGCACCGCGCGCATCGGCGTCGACTATGCCGGCCCGGATTGGGCGGCCATGCCGCTGCGGTTCGTCTGGAAACCCTGAGGCGCGCCCGGGCGGCCAAAAAAGAACCGGAGCGGCCCCGGGGCAAATTGGGAACCGAGGGCGGCGCGGGCTGTCTTGGTTGAGTCACACCAAAAACCGCCGACCGCGAACGCCGGCACCAACCCCTTCACACCCACACCATGTCGCAACGCCTTTTCCGCCACATCGCCCTCTCCGGCCTGCTCTCCGCCTCCGTGCTCGCCGGCGCCGCCCGCGCCGAGAACGCGGCGCCCGCCCCCGCCGCGCCGACGCCCGCCGTCGAGGCCCCCTCTCAGGATGTGGCGGCGCTGACGCACGACCTGCAATTCTTCACCGACACCTCCTGCCGCAAGCTCAAGGGCGGGGTGACCGGCGCCACGCTCGCGCGCTTCAAGAGCCCGCTGCTCAAGGGCGTGGCCGCCGCGATGCTCGACGGCAAGTACGACGCCACCTACCGCGCCGCCGAGTACGAGGCCTATGCCACGGCCCGCGAACTGGAGGAGACGCTCAAGCTAGGCCGCGGTTTCAGCGCCTACGAGAACATGACCGGCATGTACCTGGACGCCGGCGAGCACATCGTCTTCGTCGGAGACACCGGTGGCAAAAAGATCTCCCTGCTCATCCCCGAGCTCATGCGCCAGCCCACGCCCGGCCACGAGCCCACCAAGGACCCGCGCGGCTGGGGCCTGCACAAGCAGGTCATCGAGCTCAAGCCCGGCCTCAACGCCATCAGCGTGAAGCTCGCGGGCAACGCCTATGTGAGCTACTTCGACGACCACGCCGAAAAGGCGCCCAAGATCGCCGTGCACTTCGCCACCGGCCGCGTGAACGGCTTCTTCGACGCCGCCCGCATGAGCAACGCCGACTGGGACAGGCTGTTGGACAACGCCGTGAGCCCCATCATGGACGCGCGCGGCAAGCACATCCAGGTGGCCTACCCCGTCGAGTGGTTCAAGACCTTCACGCGCGGCAAGGGCGTCGAGCTCATCAACAACTACGACACCCTGCTGCGTCACCACTACACGCTGATGGGCCTGGTCAAATACGACAAGGTGCCCCGCAACCGCATCTTCGCCCGCGTGAACTTCAACTACTACATGTTCCGCGACGGCGACGGCGTGGCCTACCTCGGCAACCGGGGCACCATGGGCATGGTGGCCGACCCCGACCGCGTGATCAAGGGCGACCCGTGCTGGGGCTTCAGCCACGAGGTCGGCCATGCGCTGCAGATGCGCCAGATCACCTGGGGCGGCATGACCGAGGTGAGCGTCAACCTGTTCTCGCTCTACACCGGGGGCAAGATGGGCAACGCCAGCCGGCTCAAGGAGGGCGGCTCGTACGCCTCGGCGCGCAAGAGCCTGGTGGAGGCCTCGCCCAAGAAGTCGTACCTGGCCGACCCGAATGTGTTCCACCGCCTCGTGCCCTTCTGGCAACTCCACCTGTACTTCGTGCAGAACGGCCAGCCGGAGTTCTACGCCGATGTGATGGAGCGCATGCGCAACACGCCCTCCGCCGGCACGGGCGACGAATCCATCAAGAACCAGTTCGAGTTCATCAAGATCGCCTGCGATGTGGGCCGCGTGGACCTTACCGAGTTCTTCGAGAAGTGGGGCTTCTTCGTCCCCGGCGAAATCAGCCTGAACGACTACGCCAAGTACAACTTCAAGATCACCCCGCAGATGATCGAGGAGACCAAGGCCTACATCGCCGCCAAGAAGTACCCGAAGCCGACCGTCGACCTCACGACGCTCGAGGACTGATCCGCGCCTCACGCGCGCCCTTTCGGATCACCGCAAAATCCCCCCTGGCCCGTCGGCCTCGGGGGGATTTTTGTCGCCCCGCCCCGGCGCACCGGATTCCTCCACAGGTGCCCGGAGGCTGCCGGTTCAGGTTCGCCCCGGCGAAGGCGCCGGCGCGAGCGTGCCGCCCTGCAGCAGAGGCGCCTTTACATAAATCTGCCCGAATTCGGCATGGGAAGGGCCGCCGCGGAAAATCCAGCGCATCATGGAGCGCAGCAGGCCGTCCCAGTCCTTTGTCATGATCGCGGGCGCGGGTTGCATGCCGACGAAGACCGGGTCTGTCTCCATCACGGCCAGCGATACCTCTGTGGGCACGCGCAGTCCATTTTGGGGGCGCCTCAGAAAACGGATTTTAAAGCACGCTAAGCTTTTTGGGGTGGTGAC
>CAMFKE010000011.1 GCA_945957395.1 uncultured Opitutia bacterium | reverse complement strand
GCTCGCCAAGCGGATGAGCGAGTCCAACCGGCGCGGCGAGGCGCTGGGCCTCAATAACGATGAGATCGCCTTCTATGAAGCGCTCGCCGCCAACGAATCCGCCATGCGCGCGATGAAGAACGACGGGCTGAAGGTCATCGCCGCCGAACTGGTCACGCAGGTGCGCAAGAGCGTGACCATCGACTGGACGCGCCGCGAAAGCGCGCAGGCCAAGATCAAGGTGATGGTGAAGCGCATCCTGAACAAACACGGGTTCCCGCCGGATCTTCAGGAGGACGCGGTCAAGACCGTGCTTGAGCAGGCCAAGCTCCTGTGCGCCGGCTGGGCGGAGGCGATGGCGTAAGCCCCCACCCCGGCAATCGGACCCGCCCCGAAAAAACCGAACCCTCGGGGCGGCGTGTCTGGAATCGCGCCTACAATCCGCCCTGAAAAACAAAACCCGCACGGGCTCAGGTGAGCGACCGTGCGGGTTTAAAGTTTATGGCGGAGAGAGAGGGATTCGAACCCTCGGAACAGTTACCCGTTCGCGTCCTTAGCAAGGACGTGCTTTCGGCCACTCAGCCATCTCTCCGTCTCGCTTGTTGCGAGCAGGCGGCAAGAAGGCGTTCGCGGGCGTTTCTGTCAACCGATTTTCCGCTTGTTTCACAGGCGCTACGCGCTTTCCCTCGCCGCTTTCCTTTTCGCATCATGCTCCGCACGCACACCTGCAATGTTCTGCGCCCGGCCGACGCCGGTCAACGCGTCACCCTCATCGGCTGGGTGGACACCGTCCGCGACCTCGGCGGCGTCCTCTTCGTGGACCTTCGCGACCGCGAAGGCATCACGCAGGTGGTGTTCCCCGCCGGCTCCGCCGTGCTGGAGAAGGCCCACGCGCTCAAGAGCGAGTCGGTCATCCAGGTGAGCGGCGTGGTGACCAAGCGCGAGGCCGCGACGGTCAACGGCAAGATCGCCACGGGCGAGATCGAGGTGGTGGCCGACGCGCTTGAGATCCACAACATCAGCGCGCCGCTGCCCTTCCCCATGGAGGACGACAAGGCCGACAAGGTGTCCGAGGACCTGCGCCTCGAGTACCGCTTCCTGGACCTGCGCCGCCAGCGCAACCTGAACCTGATCCGCCTGCGCTCCAAGGCCGCCACCGCGGTGCGCCGCCAGCTGGAGGAGGACGGCTTCATCGAGGTCGAGACCCCGTCGCTGTTCAAGTCCACCCCTGAAGGCGCGCGCGAGTTCCTCGTGCCCAGCCGCCTCAACCCCGGCGAATTCTACGCGCTGTCGCAGTCGCCGCAGCAGTACAAGCAGATGCTCATGGTCGCCGGCATCGAGAAGTACTACCAGATGGCCCGTTGCTTCCGCGACGAGGACCTGCGCGCCGACCGCCAGCCGGAGTTCACCCAGGTCGACCTGGAGATGTCGTTCATCGAGCGCGAGGACATGTACGGGCTCATCGAGCGCGTGCTGAAGCGCACCTGGAAGGAAGTGCTGAATGTGGACATCCCCACGCCCTTCCCGCGCATGAGCTACCAGGAGGCGATGGACCGCTACGGCGTGGACAAGCCCGACACGCGCTTCGCCATGGAGATCGTGGACTTCACCGGCACCTTCAAGAACTCCGAGTTCAAGGTGTTCAACACGATCGCCAACAGCAAGGGCGGCATCGTGCGCGCCATCAACGCCAAGGGCCTCGCCGACCTCACGCAGGGCGAACTCACCTTCCTGGAAACCACGGCCAAGAGCCTGGGCGCCAAGGGCCTCGCGTTCATCAAGGCCGAGAAGGGCGAATGGAAGTCGCCCATCCTGAAGTTCCTCTCGGAAGGCGAGAAGGCCGAGCTGAAGGCCAAGCTGGCCATCGAGGACGGCGACATCGTGTTCTTCGCGGCCGGTGCGTTCGACCAGGCCTGCGCCATCCTGGGCCGCGTGCGCCTGGAGGCGGCCCGCCTGCTCAAGGAGCGCGGCAAGCTCACCATCCCGGCGGACAAGTACAACTTCCTGTGGGTCATCGAGTTCCCGCTCATGCTGTGGGACGAGGACGAGAAGCGCTACCTGTCGGCGCACCACCCGTTCACCGCTCCGGTGAAGGAGGACGAGCCCCTGCTCGCCACCGAGCCCGAGAAGGTGCGCGGCCAGCACTACGACATCGTGCTCAACGGCGTCGAACTGGGCGGCGGCTCCATCCGTATCCACAATCCGGAGATGCAGAAGCGCGTGTTCGAGGACATCCTCAAGATTCCCGCCGATGTGGTGGAGTCGCGCTTCGGCTACATGCTCAAGGCCTTCTCCTTCGGCGCCCCGCCCCACGGCGGCATCGCCCTGGGCTTCGACCGCCTCGTCACCATGCTCGCCGGACGCACCTCCATCCGCGACCTGCTGGCCTTCCCCAAGACCCAGCGCGGTCAGGACCTCATGGCGCAGGCCCCGGGCCCCGTCACCGCCAAGCAGCTGCGCGATGTGCGCATCGCCGTGGTCGAGGACGCCAAGAAGGCCTGAACCGCCCCGCTTCGCTGAGCGAAACGACAAGGCCCGCCGGAGACGGCGGGCCTTTTTGCGTTTCCGTGCGGGACGGGCGGCGTTGCGCTTAATCCGGCCACTGCGGCGGATTGGCGGCGCGCGCGTCGGCCAGGGCGGCGTCATACTGGATTTGAATCCAGAGGGCGGCCACCGAGAGGGGCATCACGGCGAAGTCCAAAAAGCCGAAGAGCTTCGGGAGGGGCGTGAACATCATGGCCAGGTTCAGCCCGAGCACGAGCGCCGGCATAAGGCGCCGTCCGGAGAGGAAGGAGCGATACAGGCCTATGACCAGGGCGCAAAGGACGATGGCGATCATGGGAAAATCGGATTCGGATACGGCGTCCTGTTTCAGACTTTTCACGGCGTCCGGCAAGCCGGCGAAAGTTGTCGTGAGAAGGTCGCCCAAAGGAAAAGCCGTCCGGAGGAACCGGACGGCTTTCTCTCAAAGGAGCGCAAAGGAGGAACGGGGCGCTCAGGCCTTGCGGGCGCGGCGACGGCGCACCCAGGCCAGTCCGGCGACAGCGGCGCCGGCACCCGCCCAGGCGAGCGAGGAGCTCTCGGGGATGCGCTTGCCCGTGCCGGAACCCAGGGCGGTGATCTCGGCCTCGGAGAGGGCGCGACGCCAGATGCCCAGATCGTCCACCGCCAGCTTCTTGGCGGCGCCGTTCTTTTCGTCGGCGCCCGCGCCCACCAGGGTGTCGCGGCCGGTGCCGAGGGAGGCCGAGGCGGTCGCCAGCTTGGTGGACTTCACGAGTTTGCCGTCGAAGTAGAAGGAGACGGAGCCTTCGCCCTCGCGGTTCACGACGGCGGCCCAGTGGTGCCAGGCGCCGTCGGTCGGCTTGGGGGCGGAGAGGTCGAAGGAGGACTGGCCGACGGGGGCGGCGTGGAAATGTTTGCCGCTTTCGGCGCGGAAGAGCCAGCCGGCGGCGTAGGCGTTGCCCAGCTCCTTGTTGCCGACGATGACGCCCTTGTGCGAATCGGTGTAGCGCACCCAGCAGGCCACGGTGAAATTGCCCGCGTAGACCTCGTCGAGCTTGCCCAGATTGATCGCCCAGTCGTCGATGGCGTTGCCGCCGGCGGAGTTCTTGAACTCGGCGGCCTTGCCGAAGCGGCCGGCGACCAGCGTGGGCTCCATGGCCAGACCGATGCGCTTGCCGCGCACCTCGGAGTCGGCGGCCAGGTTGCGCAGAGGCCCGGTGTTGTCCACGCCCTCCACTTCGCGTTCCTCGTCGAAATTCATGTACACGACCAGGCCGTCCTGGCGGGCGGCGTGAAGGGGGGAGGCGACGCCGACGAGGAGGGCGGCGAAACCGAGGGCTCGAATCATGTGGGGCGACTTCATGGGGTTCCGTTGTTTTTCCGGACGGGCCAAAAGTTGTCAACCGGGCTCTCCTCAAAAGCGCCGCGCGAGCCCGCCCCGCTTTTGTCTTTTTCCCCGCGCGGTTTGCCGTATGCGTGGCGCCCATGTCCCGCTTCCTGCCCAAGGATTTTGACGCCAAACGCCCCGTCGCCCTGATCGCCGGGCGCGGCCGGTACCCGGAGCTGCTGCTGGAGCGCCTGCGCGCCGCCGGGCTCGGCGTGCGCCTCGTGGCGTTCGAGGGCGAGACGGCCCCGGAGCTGGAGGCGAAGTTCGCCGCCGGCGAGGTGCGCCGCATCAAGGTGGGCCAGCTCGGCCACATGATCGACGCGCTGAAGGACTTCGGCGCGGGCTCGGCGGTCATGGCCGGGCAGATCTCGCCGCGCAAACTGTTCAAGGGGCTGCACCCCGACCTGAAGGCCGTGATGATCATGGCCACGCTCAAGGAGCGCAACGCCGAGACCATCTTCGGCGCCATCGCCCGCGAGGTGCAGAAGGCCGGCGTGCTCCAGCTCGACGCGCGCGTGTTCCTCGACGACCAGCTGGCCGCGCCCGGCTGCATGACCGGCGGCTGGTTCGGCTCCGGCATCGACGACGACTCGCTCGCCCACGGCGTGCGCATCGCGCGCGAGTGCGCCCGGCTGGACATCGGCCAGGGCGTGGTCGTGGCGCGCGGCACGGTCGTGGCGGTGGAGGCGTTCGAGGGCACCGACAAGATGCTGCGCCGCTGCGCCGACTACGGGGCCGAGGACATGCTTTTCGTGAAGACCGTGAAGCCGGCGCAGGACTACCGCTTCGACGTGCCCTGCTTCGGCCTGCTCACGCTGGAGAGCCTCGCCGCCGGCGGCATCCGCCGGGCCGCGCTGGAGGCCGGTTCGGTGCTCATGCTCGACCGCGCCGAGGTCGTCGCGCGCGCCAAGGCGCTGGGCATCACGCTATACGGCTTCGACGCGACCAAGGCATGAGCGCGACCCCGCCGAGCCGCCTGTCGCGACGCAGACACGGAGCGAGCGTCGCATGAGCCCGCGCAAAGGCGGAGGCGACGGGCGGACGGGCGCGCCCAAGGCGCCCGCGCCGCACCCGAGGAACCGCCACACGGGCCGCTACGATTTCCCCGCCCTGGTGCGCGCATGCCCGGCGCTCGCCGAGTTCGTCGCGCCCAACCCCTTCGGCGACGACTCCGTGGACTTCGCCAACCCGGCCGCGGTGCGCGCGCTGAACCGCGCGCTGCTCGCCGCCCAGTACGGCGTGGCGCACTGGGACATCCCCGAAGGCCGGCTGTGCCCGCCCATCCCCGGCCGCGCCGACTACCTGCACCACCTCGCCGACCTGCTCGCCTCCGACCTCGGCGGGAACATCCCGCGCGGCGCCGGCGTGCGCGTGCTGGACATCGGCGTGGGCGCCAACTGCGTGTATCCGCTTATCGGACACGCGGAGTACGGCTGGAGCTTCACGGGCTCCGACGCCGACCCGGCCTCGCTGGAGTGGGCCGAGCGCATCCTGACGGCCAACCGCATCCCGGACTCGGCGGTGGAGCTGCGCCTGCAGGAAAACCCCGCCCGCATCCTCGACGGCGTGGCGAATGAAGGCGACCGCTTCGCGCTCACGATGTGCAACCCGCCCTTCCACGCCTCGGCCGAGGCGGCCGGCGAGGGCACCCGGCGCAAGTGGCGCAACCTGGGCCGCGGCGAGCGCGCCGCAGCGGTGCCGGCGCTGAACTTCGGCGGCAGCGCCGGCGAGCTGTGGTGCCCGGGGGGCGAATCGGCGTTCGTGCGGCGAATGGTGGAGGAGAGCGCCCGGGCGCCGCGCCTGGCCGTCTGGTTCACCTCGCTCATCTCGAAATCCGAAAACCTTCCCGCCGTGCGCGACGCGCTGGCGCGAGCCCGGGCGACCGAAGTGCGCACGCTCAGCATGGCGCAGGGCGCCAAGCAGAGCCGCTTCGTGGCCTGGACCTTCCTGTCCCCCGCGGAACGCACCCTGCGGCTGCGCGAACGCTGACCCGCGCCGGTCGCCACGGAGCGGCCTCGCGACGGGCTCGCCGGGGCAAAATGTAAAAACCCGGGAACCCGGAAGGCGCCTTTTCGCTTTATCCGCTGACGCCGGCCGCTTTTTTTGCCGGCCCGACCTTCAACCTTTAAAAAAACACAACCCCCACACCGACACATGCAAGGAAGCGAAATGGGACGCTGGCTGCTGGGCCGCGCGATGATCGCGCTGGCCATACTCGTGGTCGCCAAAAGCGGACTGGTCAGCGGCATCCGCTGCGACAACGGGCTCACGCTCGTGGCCGTGGTCGTGCTGATCAGCCTGCTCAACGCCGTGCTGCGCCCGTTGCTGCTGCTGGTGGCCATGCCGCTGGTCGTGTTCAGCTTCGGCCTGCTGCTGCTGCCGGCCTTCTGGGTGGCCAACGCCACGGTGCTCTACCTGGTGGGCAACACCTTCAACATGGCCGGCTTCCATGTGGAGAGCTTCGGCTCGGCCCTGTGGGGCTCCCTGTGGATCAGCATCATCGCCTTCCTCATCTCGCGCCTCATCGGCGGCAACGCCCGCCCCGTCGCGGGCCCCGGCGGCCCCACCCCGCCCCGCTCCAAGAAGGCCGTGGATGTCGACGTGATCGATGTCTGAGACTAACCGCCGATTGGGTTGAGCGGACCCGCCCGCTTGGCGCGCGCGCTGGCTCCCGGCATTCGCGAGCGAACGCCCTACGGAAATCACAGGGAATTTCGATTTGTCGCGTGAGCCCGTCCGGGCTCATGCCTGAAAGCGGCAGGGCCGCCGGGGGATGTCCCCGGCGGCCCTGTCGTTTCAGCGCGCCGCTTCGCCGGAGGCGGCGGGGGGCGTCACGGTTTTGAAGAAGAGAAGGAAGCGGTGAACGGTCTCGCCGGAGGGGCGCACCTCCTCGCGGTACAGCAGCGGGCGGCGGCCGAATGTGAGCGGCAGGTGCCACGACGAGGACTCCTCGCGGCCGGAGTCGTCGCGCTCCACGCGCGAAGCGCCCAGGAAGCCCCACCAGCCGAACTCGGTGGCGTCATGCAGGGGCGAGTGCGACTCGCGCCAGAGCCAGGCCAGCGCGGAGCGTTCGCGTTCGCCCTTTTCGGTGTCGCGGACGCCGGACCAGGCGATGCCGCCGAGCAGGGAGAAGGAGGACTCGGTGTCGGAAACCTCGCGGGAATGAAGCAGGCCCCATAGCGAGGAGTGGGCGTGGGAGCGCGGGGAATGGTGATAGGCCAGCAGCGACAGAGGCCCGTCGACCGACGAGGTGGTGTCGGAGAAGCGAAGGCGCATCGCGTAGGGCAGACGCCAGCGGAAACCGGGGTCGGTCTCCGGCGTACGGCCCAGGCTGCGCACCGCCACGGCGGTGAGCCACTCGTCCTGCACCGGCTCGAAGCCGCGCTCGCGCAGCCCCTGCTCCAGCCCCGGGTGGTGGGCGGCGCCCCACGGGATGAGGATGGTGCGCGACCCGGGCTTGCGCAGTTCGCCGTCGAGCACCTCCAGCACATGCGTGTTGCGGTCGCGCAGGATGACCCGGTCGAAATCCTCGTCGCGCAGCTTGGGCGACTCGTTCACCAGCGTGTCCGCCAGCATCTCGCGCGAGGCGCGAGCGAGCGAGTCGTCGTTGCCGGTGAGCCAGGCGAGCTGCTCCGCCACGGTTTCCAGAGCATAGGCGGTTTCGCCGCCCACGACGACGAAGGGCAGCGACACCAGACCGAGCGAGACGCCCGTGCGGTCGCCCAGCTGGTCCATCGTCACATCGGCGTTGTGCCGGTTGGGCCCGGTCGAGCGCAGGTGATCGTTCTGCCCCTCGAGCGCGGCGGGGTCGATGAGGCGCGAGCCCAGGTGGGCGGTGTAAATCAGGGGCAGGCTGAAGAAGGTGGGAGAGCCTTTCACGCCCTCCAGCAGCACCACGTCGTGCCGGTCGCCGAGGCTGTCGATCTTCGCGTAGAAGGCCGGATCGGCCAAGTGGATCATGCCGGCGAGCGTCACCTCGCGCCCCGTTTCCGGATGACGGAAGCGGCGCACCAGCACCTCGAAATCGCCTTTGCCCTTGGGCGAGGTGTCGTAGCGGCAGTAGGGCTCCGTCTTGGCCTCGGCGGCGCGCGCGGGCCCGGCGGCGGCCTTTTCGCCAGGCGCCGACGCGGTCGTGGCGGCGGTGCCGGCGGCGTGCAACGGGGCGAGCGCGGCGGCGAGAAGGAGCGAAGACAGGAGGGCGAAGGGGCGAGGCATGGGCGTTTCCCGGAACAGCGGCGCACGCTGCGCGGTTCCCGGGCAAAAGCGAGCGTTCTGCGCCCCGCCGGAAAAGGGCCCCGGAAGTCCCGCCCGGAACCTACCGGGCCTTCGGCGCCGGCATCGTCCACACGATGTCCTTGGGCGCGGCCACGGAGGTGGTGACCGTGCGCGTGTCGAACCACCGGATGCGCTTCGGCAGCTCAAATTTTTCGCCCAGGATCTCCCAAGGGCCCGGGTGGCTGCGATCGATCCGCAGTTCCCCCATGCCGCCTTGGCCTCCATCGTAAAAATCAGCCTTGGGCCAGGTGAGCGTATAGCCGGAGGGCGTCGCGACGTACTCCAGTTTACCACCGGCCCACGGCGACACCGGCAGCGCCGGCAGATACTCCGGCACCAATGCCTCCAATTTTTCCGGATACGCGCCGCGCGCGCGCCGATGCAGCTCCAGCGCGCACGCCAGGCGTGCGCTGCGCACGCGGCAATACACACCCGCGGCACGGGCGGTCACGCTCGGGTAACCGACAAAGACATCGAAGGTGAATTCAGTTCCATCCTCAGGACGTGCGGCGCGCCGGGTTTGCTCGTCGTAATCCGCGACGAGCTTCGCCCGGTCGAACTGCCCCGCCACATTCACCACCGCGAATCGTCCGAGTTCACCGCGAAGAATGGCCGTCGCGTTCTTCCAACGACACGCTTCGCCCAGCAACAGAGTGAAACTGTCGGACCAGTAGCTTCCGTTGGCGGCGAAACCTCGGACGACGCCCATGGCAGCAGGGTCGTTTTCCGCAGCCTTACGCATGAAAACCAGCGCGTCACGCGCCTCCGTCGAGAAGGCCCTGCGCAGCGCATCGACAGAATCCGCACGGCCCAAATCCTCGACGGCCCGGCGCAACTGATCGTCCGACCAAACCCCCTCGCGTATCGCAAGGTGCGTGAGGCGCGGGATCGAAAAATCCATGATGATGTGGCTGATTGACACGAAAACAATCGGAGCCTCATGCCTACAAGCTGCGGCATGTCGCGATATCGCACTCACGACGGCCGCCGCCGGAGCGCCGTCACCTTCAAGCACCTTGCACCCTGCATAGGAGGTAAGCACCATGCCCGTGGCCCGCGCACTCGGAAAATCCGCCAGACCGTTCGCCGCCCAATGCTCCACCGGCCAATCCGGATGCGGCATCACCACCAGGGGGTGCTTCGCCACGATCTCCGGCAGCGCTTTCAACGCCGGAAATTCTCTCTCCAATGTCACGATAACCGCCTGCGTGGGGCTCTCCCCTAGCTTGGGTGCCGCAATGAAGTTCGAAGGCCTCGACCTTGACGCGAAGTGAGAGCCCGGGTCGAACCCCGTAAAGTCACCGGGCTTCGAACTGAATTTAAAGACCCCCACCTCTCTCACCTTCGCGCGGATGGCGGCGTGCTCATTCGCCGAGAACGGCTGAATCGGAGAAGGGAAAAACACATGCGGCTCCGCCTTCACCACAGCCAATCCGTCAAACGGCGGCGCGAACAGCAGGTTGCCCTCCGCTTCGGTCGGCACCGGCGAGGGCGACTTGGGCGCGGCGAACGGGTCCGGAAGGCCGGCGGCGAGGTAATCCCTGAGGGCCTTGTCGTATTCCTCGCGCGCCAGGCGTTTGTCGCGCTCCGCCTTCAGCGCAAACGCGCCGACCAACGCCACACCGGCGGCGAACACGCCGACCCACAGCCACGGGTTTCTCAACAGCCTGGCGGCGGCGGGCTCGTTGACGGTTTCGTCTTGGGTGAATGACATGGGAATCGTTTTTGGAAAAACGGGGTCCGGAAGGGACGAAGTCAGTTCGTCGAGGGGGTCGCGAAACCCTTGGCATTCTTCGGCGCCGGCATCGTCCACACGATGTCCTTGGGTGCGGCCACGGAAGTGGTGACCGTGCGCGTGTCGAACCATCGGATGCGCTTCGGCAGCTCAATTTTCTCGCCCAGGATTTCCCAAGGGCCCGGGTGCTGAACATCCACGCTCACTCCGCCCAATCCCGAGTCGTAGTAGTCGGCCTTGGGCCAGCTGAGCGTGTAGCCGGCAGGCGTGACGGCGTACTCAAGTTTTCCGCCGACCCAGGGCGACACCGGCAACGACGGCAGGTACTGCGGGACGAGAGCGTCGAGTTTTTCCGGATACGCGCCATGTGCGCGCCGGTACAGTTCCAGAGCGCAGGCCAGGCGGGCGGAAGCCAGGTGCGTGTCGGCCTGGGCGGCGTTGGCCAGCACCTTTGAATAAGCCGGAATGGACAGCTGCATATAGGCGTTCGAGGCCGACGGAGCTTGAAGCGCAATCGAATCCATGAGCGCGACGACCCCGGCCACATCGACCTGCCCGCGCGCGTTGCGAGAATCGGCCACGCTTCGCAGAACCCCGAGCACCCCGGTGGCGTTGCGCCAAAGCCCCGGCTCGCTCAAGGCAGCCTGCATCTCCGGACACCACTCGCTCAACCCGGATATCAAACCATTCGCAACACGCAGCGACCCGGGCTCCCGATCCCCTATTCCCTTCAGAATCACCAACGAGGCACGGCTCTCGAAACAAAATGAGGCCAGCATGGAGTCCTTAAGCCTCACGCACCCGAGGCGTTCGCCCACGCGGCGCAGTTGCTCGTCCGTCCACACGCCCTCGCGGATGGCCAGATGCGTGAGACGCGGAATCGAGATTTTCGCGATCACCACATTGAGCATGGAGGACACGAGCGATTGCCCCTCGGCGGCATCGGTCGCCTCGAAATGACGCGCCAGACCGCAGACCGCGGCGGCCGCCGGAGCGCCGTCGCCCTCCAACGCCTTGCACCCGGCGTACGCGGTCATGACCATAATCGTCGCCCGCGCACTCTTGAATTCCGGCACGGGAATATCGTTGCCATGCAGCAACGACCACGCCGGCGCCGCCGAAACGGCCAGCGGGTGGGACGCCTCGATCTGCGCGAGCGACTTCAATTCGGGGAACTCGCGCTCCAACGGCACGATGAACGCTCGCGTGGACGACTCCCCGGACTGCTGCGCAGCGACGAGCGTCGAAAGGCCCGGCTTGCGTGCGAAGTGCGCGGCGGGATCAAACGCCCAGAAGGGTGCGCCGGAGGCGCAGAAGGTGAATTGGCCCACAGCGTTCAGCTTGGCGCGAATCGCGGCACTCTCGTTCGCCGAACAGTTGGCGTAAACGCCACTGCCCGGGCGAATGACCATAAGCCCGTCGAAGACCGGGGCGAACAGCAGGTTGCCCTGAGCGGCGGTCGGCACGGGGCCGCGCGGGGCGGGCGTGGCGAACGGGTCCGGAAGGCCGGCGGCCAGGTAATCCCTGAGGGCCTTGTCGTATTCCTCGCGCGCCAGGCGTTTGTCGCGCTGCGCGAGAAAGGCAAAGGCGCCGACCAACGCCACGCCGGCGGCGAACACGCCGACCCACAGCCACGGGTTTCTCAACAGCCTGGCGCCGGCGGGCTCGTTGACGGTTTCGTCGTGGGGGGAAGAAGGGGAATCCATGAGGCGGCGCGAAAGCCCGGGGTGTTTGCCCGCCATAAACACCGGATTCAACCCAATTTCCAGAAACCGGGAGACCCGGCGCGGACGATGAGAAAGGGGCGCGGTGCGCGACGCCAACCGGCCTGAAAACAGGGGGAAGCGGGCTGCTGCGGAAAAATTACCGGGAGGGAGACGGGAGCCTTTTCGAACGGTGGGTGTTGCACCGCCGACCATCCCCGACATCCCAGTTTCACCATGATGAACCGACCCTTGCTTTCCCTCATCGCTCTCGCGGCCTTCACCACCCCCCTCGCCGCCGAAGACTTCACCACCTTCCCCAAGGGGCCCCTCGCCTCCGCCAAGTCCGCCGAAGGCGCATGGAACGCCCTGCCCGGCCACGCCGAGATCCGCGACGCCAAGGAGGCGGGCAAGGCCCTGCGCCTCTTCGGCGCCGGCGAAGGCAAGGAGGCGCGCAGCGTGACCTTCACGCCGACGGCCAACCTCGACAAGGGCGGCATGCTCACCTTCCGCGCCGAACGCTGGTCCGGCAAAAAGCCCTTCAAGTTCTCGGTCGAGGCGATCGACGGCGCCGGCAAGGCCACGCGCCTGTTCGAAGGCGACAACACCGTGAAGACCGGCGCCGGCGGCTCGGCCTTCGCCGTGGAAGTGCCCGCGGGCGTGAAGACGCTGCGCTTCTCGTCGAACGCGCCCGAGGGCGCCGGCGTCATCCTGACCGATGTGCGCGCCGAGAAGGCCGCGCCCATGCAGGTCGTCGCCATGGAAGTTTCCCAGCCGGTGGTGCCCATGCTCATCCGCAAGGTGGACAACCCCGCCGTGGCGGTGAAGCTGACCACCAAGGGCCAGCTCGACCAGGTCAAGCTCACCCGCCTGAGCATCACCCTCAACGGCACCGACAACCTCGCCGACATCGCCGGCGTGCGACTGGGCGTGAAGGCCGAAGGCGCCGCAGCCAAGGAGCTGCAGGCCAACGGCGAAGCCATCGCCAACAGCGACTTCGTGGCCGTGGGCCCGGTGCTGAAGCCCGCGCGCGAACTGGTGTTCGAGTGCGAACTGCCCCTCAAGCACGGCGACAACGAGCTGAGCGTGCTCATCGAGCCCGCCCCCGGCGCCTCGCTCGACCGTCGCATCGACGCCGGCGTGCTCTCCGCCACCTTCTCCGACGGCAAGACGGTCAAGCCCGCCGTGTCCGAGCCGGAAGGCCGCCAGCGCATCGGCTACGCCCTGCGCCTGCGCGGTGACGACAAGTCCAAGTTCTACCGCATCCCCGGCCTGGCCACGACCAACAAGGGCACGCTCATCGCCGTCTACGACATCCGCTACAACCACGCCGGAGACCTTCCCGCCAACATCGATGTGGGCGTCTCGCGCAGCACCGACGGCGGTCAGACCTGGGGCCCCATGGGCGTGGCGATGGACATGGGACCGGGCACCAAGGACGGCATCGGCGACCCCGCCGTGCTGGTGGACCCGAAGACCGGCCGCATCTGGGTGGCCGCCCTGTGGAGCCACGGCAACCGCGCCTGGTTCGGCTCCGGCAAGGGCATGACGCCCGAGGAGACCGGCCAGTTCGTGCTGGTGCACTCCGACGACGACGGCCTCACCTGGTCGAAGCCCATCAACATCACCCCGCAGGTGAAGAAGCCCGACTGGCACCTGTTCTTCAACGGCCCCGGCGCCGGCATCGCCATGAAGGACGGCACGCTCGTGTTCCCCGCCCAGTACCAGGACGGCGACCTCAACGAGCAGGGCAAGAAGAAGGGCACCCCCTTCTCCACCCTCATCTACTCCAAGGACGGCGGCAAAACCTGGAAATCCGGCACGGGCATCAAGTCCAACACCACCGAAGCCCAGGTGGTCGAGCTCGCCGACGGTTCGCTCATGCTCAACTGCCGCGACAACCGCGGCGGCTACCGCACCGTGGGCGTGACCAAGGACCTCGGCGCCACCTGGACGCTGCACGAGACCGACCGCAAGGCGCTGCGCGACCCGGTCTGCCAGGGCTCCATCCTGCGCATGGACACCGACAAGTACGGACCGCTGCTGGTGTTCTCCAACCCCGCCGTCTCCGGCGGCGGTCGCTACAACATGACCGTGAAGATCTCCAAGGACTTCGGCACCACCTGGCCCGAGGAAAACCAGGCGCTGTACGACTCGCGCAAGGGCGCCGGCTACTCGTGCCTGTCGCCGGTCGGCAAGGACGCCGTGGGCGTGGTGTACGAAGGCCCCTGCGACCTGTACTACCTGCGCTTCCCGCTCAAGGAGCTGCTCGGCGAACAGGCCAAGTGATCCCCCGCGTCAAGCGACCCCGCGCAAGGCCCGCCCTCACCCGGCGGGCCTTCGCTTTTCCTGGGACGCGCCGGTCACGCGCGCAGGGCGACAGGCCCGAAAACCTTACCTCCACGAAAGGATGCCTTTTTCGGGAGCCGAAAGGCGCGGGCCCGGTTAACAATCCCCCGGGTCGCCGCCCCACCCCATCTTCGGCGCGCGCCCACCCCCACCCCATGCGCCCCGCCCTCACCCTGCTCGCCCTGTCCGCACTCCTCGCGCCCGCCCTGCGCGCCGAGGACTTCTCCACCTTCACCAAGGGCCGCCTGACGGCCGCCAAATCCCCCGAGGGCGCCTGGTCGGCCGAGGCCGGCCACGCCGAGATCCGCGACGGCAAGCCGTCCGGCAAGGCGCTGCGCCTGTTCGGCGCCGGCGAAGGCAAGGAGTCGCGCAGCGTGACCTTCACGCCGGCCGCCAACTTCGCCAAGGGCGGCATGCTCACCTTCCGCGCCGAACGCTGGTCGGGCAAGGCGCCCTTCAAGTTCACCGTCGAGGGCCTCGACGCCTCGGGCAAGGCGCGCTCTCTCTTCGACGGCGAGAAGACCGTGAAGACCGGCGCCGGCGCCGAGTTCGCCGTGGAGATCCCCGCCGGCGTGAAGACGCTGCGCTTCACCACCCAGGCGCCCGAGGGCGCCGGCGTCGTGCTCTCCGAGGTGCGCGCCGAGGCGGCCAAGCCCATGCTCGCCACCGCGCTCGAGGTGACCCAGCCGGTCGTGCCCATGCTCATCCGCAAGAAGGACAACCCCGCCGTGTCCTTCAAGATTTCGGCGAGCGGCCAGCTCAACCCGCAGCGGCTCAAGCGCGTGGCCGTCACCCTCAACGGCACCGACAACCTCGCCGACATCGCCGGAGTGCGCGTCGTGTGCACCAACCGCGAAAAGATCCTCATGGACGACGAGACGCCCTACACGGTGTTCGGCGCCGCCGTGAAGCCGGCGCGCGAGCTGGTGTTCACCGGCGACCTGCCGCTCGCGCACGGCGACAACTACTTCCATGTGTTCATCGAGCCCGCCGCGGGCGCCTCGCTCGACCGGCGCATCGACGCCGGCGTGCGCTCGGCGAGCTTCTCCGACGGCAGGACGCTGCAGGCGGACAACCCTGAACCGGCCGGGCGCCAGCGCATCGGCTACGGCGTGCGCCTGCACGGCGACGACAAATCGAAGTTCTACCGCATCCCCGGCCTGGCCACCTCCAACAAGGGCACGCTCATCGCCGTCTACGACATCCGCTACGAGCACGGCGGCGACCTTCCCGCCAACATCGATGTGGGCGTCTCGCGCAGCACCGACGGCGGCCAGACCTGGGGCCCCATGGGCATCGCGCTGGACATGGGCAAGGGCGGCAAGGACGGCGTGGGCGACCCCGCCGTGCTGGTGGATCCCAAGACCGGCCGCATCTGGGTGGCCGCCCTCTGGAGCCACGGCAACCGCGCCTGGGCCGGCTCGGGCAAGGGCATGACGCCCGACGAGACCGGCCAGCTGGTCCTCGCCTACTCCGACGACGACGGCCTCACCTGGTCGAAGCCCGTCAACATCACCGAGCAGGTGAAGAAGCCCGACTGGCACCTGTTCTTCAACGGCCCCGGCGCCGGCATCGCCATGAAGGACGGCACGCTCGTGTTCCCCGCCCAGTACCAGGACGGCGACCTCAACGAGCAGGGCAAGAAGAAGGGCACCCCCTTCTCCACCCTCATCTACTCCAAGGACGGCGGCAAAACCTGGAAATCCGGCACGGGCATCAAGTCCAACACCACCGAAGCCCAGGTGGTCGAGCTCGCCGACGGTTCGCTCATGCTCAACTGCCGCGACAACCGCGGCGGCTTCCGCACCGTGGGCGTGACCAACGACCTCGGCGCCACCTGGACGCTGCACGAGACCGACCGCAAGGCGCTGCCCTGCCCGGTCTGCCAGGGCTCCATCCTGCGCGTGGACACCGACAAGCACGGACCGCTGCTGGTGTTTTCCAACCCCGCCATCTCCGGCGGCTGGCGCAGCATGATGACGATGAAAATCTCCAAGGACATGGGCGCCACCTGGCCCGCCGAGATGCACACCCTGTACGATTCGCGCTTCACCAGCGGCTACTCCAGCATCGCCCCCATCGGCAAGGACGCCGTGGGCGCGCTCTACGAGGGACGCAACGAGATCTGGTTCGTGCGCTTCCCGCTCAAGGAACTGCTCGGCGAATCGCCGACGCCCGCCAAGTGAGGGCCGCCCCGGTCAGTCGCAAGGCCCGCCCTCAACCGGCGGGCCTTCGCTTTTTTCAACAAGCGCGTCAGCGCTTGGAGCCGAGGCGCAGCTTGCGCTTGGCGACCGCCAGGATCTCGTCGACCTCCGGGTATCGCATGGCGCGCAACATCGCGAAATACACCAGGGCGCAAAGCGGGATGAGCGTGAAGAGGCCCAGCGCGGCGCCGCGGCGAGTGCCGGGCAGCAGGTGCTCGACGCCGTGCCAGCCGGCGCGCGCGAGCAGCCCCATCGCCAGCGAGGCGAGCACGACGCGCATCAGCGGCGACCACAGGCTTTCGCTCGCCACAAACTCGTCGCGCCGGCGCACCGCGCGGCTGAGCACATACGCCTGCACGGCCACGGCCACGAGGTTGGCGAGCGCGAGGCCCGGCGCCTTCAGCCACCAGCCCAGCAGCGGCGCGAGCACGGCGTTGAGCGCCAGGTTGCCCACCGCCACGCGCATCTGCGTGCGCGTGTCGCGCATCGCGCTGAGCGCGCGCCCGCACAGGCCGACGACGCCGTAGAACGGGATGGTCAGCGCGAAGATCATGAGCACCGGCACCGTCAGCGCGGTGTCCTGCGCGGTGAATTTGCCGTACTGGAAAAGCAGGCGCAGGATGGGCTCGGCCAGCGCCACCAGCCCGGCGCACGCGGCGATGTTGATGGCGTAGATGAGGCGCATGCCGTGCGCGAAGTCCGACGCGAGCCCCTTCGAGTCGCCCTTCGCCGCATGCGCGGCCAAGGCGGGGAAGATGACGGTGGACACGGTGACGGCGAACACGCCCACGGGCAGCTCCACCACGCGGTTGGCGAGGTAGTAGATGGTGAGCGAGCGGTCATCCACCGAGAACGCCAGGAAGCGCGTGACGAACAGGTTGATCTGCTGCACGCCGGCGCCGAGCAGCGCCGGAACGAAGATCACCTTCAGTTCAGCCCACGCGCCGTGCGAGCAGGCGGGCTCACGCAGCGAGGGTCGCCAGCCGAGGCGCCACAGGCCCCAGGCCGGCGCGAGCAGTTGCACGAGGCCGCCCACGAGCGCGCCCGCGCAAAGCCAGAGCACCTGCTCCTGCATCGTGGTGGCGAACAGGAAACCGAATCCGCCCAGACCCACGATCATGGCGATGTTCAGCCAGACCGCGGAAAGCGAGGTGAGCGCGAAACGCCCGAGCATGTTCAGCGCGGCGGTGAACAGCGCGGCCACGCAGATCAGCGGCATGTACGGCATGCACACCGCCGTCAGCTTCGCCGCCAGCGCGTAATCCGAGCCGCCCTCCGTCGGCGTGACGGGCAGGCCCACCTTCGGCGCCACATCGGCCCAGTTCGAGCCCAGCCACGCGAAGAGCGCGACGAACACCCCGGTGACCAGCACCATCGCCGGCGCCACGCGGCGCAGCACCAGGTTGAGGAACACGAAGGCGCGAGCGTCGCCGCCGAGCTTGCGCTCCTCGGCCATGACGGGCACGAGCGCGGTGGTCAGCGCCCCCTCGCCCAGCAGGCGCCGGAACAGGTTGGGAATCTGGAAGGCCAGGATGAACGCGCCGGCCACGAGCGAGGTGCCGAAGAAGGCGGCCACGAGCTGGTCGCGAAACAGGCCCAGCACGCGCGAGCCCATCGTGCCTCCCGCGGTGAGCGCCATGTTGCGCAAGTGCCCCGGTCCCCGCCGCGTTTCATCGCCGGACATCGTCGTGTTCCTTTGGGAAAAAATGCGCCCGGCGACATGCGCCGGGCGAAGGGGGATCAACCCGCGTCGTCGACCACGCGCGGCACGAGGATCTGGTCGTCGCGCGAGGCGGGCGCGTTGCGCATCCAGGAGGCGGCGTCGAGCGTGGGCCCGGCGTCGTCGGCGCGCAGTTCGGCGAAGACCTCGAAGGCGTGGGCCGAGGGCTTCACGCCGTCGACATTCACGGCCTTCAACTGCTCGAAGTAGCCGAGGATGGAGTCGAGCTGGCCGGCGAACTTCTGTTTCTCCTCGGGAGTGAGTTCGATGCGCGCGAGGTGCGCGAGTTTGTCGATGTTCATGGCGTTGCGGCCCTTGGCCGCGTGCAGTGGATAGTTGATAGTGGTTGGTTGATAGAAGGGAGAGCGGGAGGATCCTATCAACTTCCCACTCTCAACCATCAACTGCGGAGCAGGGCGCTCAGCCCTTCACCGCGATGTTCACGAGCTTGCCGGGCACGACGATCTCCTTGGCGACCTCCTTGCCGTCGATGAACTTCTTCACGTCCGGGTGGGCGTAGGCCAGCTCGAGCATCTCCTCGCGCGTGGCGGTCTTGGCGATGACGACGGTGGCGCGCACCTTGCCGTTCACCTGGAGCGGGATCTCCACGGTGTCCTCGACGAGCTTGGACTCGTCGTAGGCGGGCCAGGGGGCGTCGGACACCGGGCCGGTGTGGCCGAGGCGCTGCCAGAGTTCCTCGCCGATGTGCGGGGCGAGCGGGTTGAGCAGCTGCACGAAGGCGGAGGCGGTGGCGCGGGTGAACGCGGGCGCCTTTTCCCAGGCGTTGAGGAAGATCATCAGCTGGGAGATGGCGGTGTTGAAGCGCAGGGCCTCGATGTCGTCCGTCACCTTTTTGATGGTCTTGTGCAGCTCGCGCACGAGCGCCGGGTCCTCGGCCGAGGTGTCGTTGAATTTCGGAGACAGGGCGCCGGTGTTCTCGTCGACGACGACGCGCCAGACGCGCTTGAGAAAGCGGAACACGCCCTCGATGTTCTTGGTGCTCCAGGGCTTGGAGGCCTCCAGGGGTCCGAGGAACATGAGGTACATGCGCAGGGCGTCGGCGCCGTAGTTCTTCACGATGTCGTCCGGGTTCACCACGTTGCCGCGGGACTTGGACATCTTCTCGCCGTCCTCGCCGAGGATGAGGCCCTGGTGGAAGAGCTTCTTGAAGGGCTCGGGCTCGGGGAGTACGCCGATGTCGTAGAGGAAGCGGTGCCAGAAGCGCGCGTACAGCAGGTGGAGCACGGCGTGCTCGGCGCCGCCGATGTAGAAGTCGGGGCAGCCCCAGTACTTGAGCTTCTCGGAGGAGGCGATGGCGTGGGTGTTGGTCGGGTCGATGTAGCGCAGGTAGTACCAGCAGGAGCCGGCCCACTGCGGCATGGTGTTGGTCTCGCGCGTGGCGCTCACCCACACGCCGGGCGCCGCGGGCGCCTTGTCGCCGGCGTGGCGCGCTATGGTGTCGCCCGTGTTGAGGTCGACCCAGACATTCAGCCACTCGGGCGCGTTGGACAGCGGGCTGTCGCCGGTGGGCGAAGGCTGGTAGCTCTTCACCTGCGGCAGCTGCAGGGGCAGGTCGCGCGAAGGCAGCGGGACCGCCACGACCTCGCGGCCGTCGAGGTTGCAGGTGACGGGCTCCTCGGGGAGGAACTCGCGCAGGGCGGACTTGGCGGGGAGCTTGGCGAAGTCGGCCTTGTCGACCCACAGGATGGGGAAGGGCTCGCCCCAGTAGCGCTGGCGGGAGAAGAGCCAGTCGCGCAGCTTGAAGTTCACGGCGGCCTTGCCGCGCCCGCGCGATTCGAGCTCGGCGACGACCTTGGTCTTCACGGCGTCGGAGGACATGCCGGTGTAGATGCCGGAGTTGACCATGACGCCCACGGCCTCGTAGGCGCCCTTGGAGAGGTCGCAGGGTTCGCCGTTGTCGCGGTCGATGACCTGGGTGATGGGCAGGTCGTACTTGGTGGCGAACTCCCAGTCGCGCTGGTCGTGGGCGGGCACGGCCATGATGGCGCCGGTGCCGTAGCCCATGAGGACATAGTCGGCGACCCAGATGGGCACGCGCTCGCCGTTGACGGGGTTGAAGGCGTAGCGGCCGGTGAACACGCCGGACTTGTCCTTGGCCAGGTCGGTGCGCTCGAGGTCGGACTTGTTGCGCGCGGCGGTCACATAGGCGTCGACCTGCTCGCGGTGCGAGTCGCGCACGATGTCGGCGAGCATGGGATGCTCGGGGGCGATCACCATGTAGGAGACGCCGAAGAGGGTGTCAGGGCGCGTGGTGTAGATGCGCAGGTTCTGGCCGGGCAGGCCGTCGATCTCGAAGTCGACCTCGGCGCCCTCGGAGCGGCCGATCCAGTTCTTCTGGAGACGCTTGGTGGAGTCGGGCCAGTCGAGCTCGTCGAGGCCGGCGATGAGTTTCTCGGCGTAAGCGGTGATCTTGAGCACCCACTGGCGGATGGGGCGGCGCTCGCACGGGTGATTGCCGCGTTCGGAGCGGGGGCCTTCGGGGGTGGTGAGCACCTCCTCGTTGGCGAGCACGGTGCCCAGCGCGGGGCAGAACCAGACGGGCTTCTCGGAGACATAGGCCAGGCCGTGCTTGAAGAGCTGCTGGAAGATCCACTGCGTCCACTTGAAGTAGCCGGCGTCGGTGGTGTTCACCTCGCGGTCCCAGTCGATGGCGAAGCCCAGCATGCGCAGCTGGCGGCGGAAGTTGGCGATGTTCTTGGCGGTCTGCACGGCCGGGTGCACGCCCGTGGCGATGGCGAACTGCTCGGCGGGCAGGCCGAAGGCGTCCCAGCCCATGGGGTGCAGCACATTGAAGCCGCGCGAACGCTTGTAGCGCGCGAGGATGTCGGAGCCGGTGTAGCCCTCGGGGTGGCCGATGTGCAGGCCGTTGCCCGACGGGTACGGGAACATGTCGAGCACATAGAACTTCGGCTTGGTCGAGGCGTCCTCGGCGTTGAAGCTCTTATGATCGAGCCAGTGCTTCTGCCACTTGGTTTCGAGGGCGGCGAAGTCGTAGGCGTGACGGGGCGTGTCGTCCATGGTCGTGAAAGGAAAAGGCGGGAAGGTGGTGGCGCTCCCGGGGCGCGTCAAGAGAACGAACGACGCGCGCGCGATCGCCGCGGCGCGCCGGAAAAGGCGAAGCGGGAGCCCGGACTCACTTGGGCTCGACCATCAGGCACGCCATGCCGGCAGCCTCGGCGGCCTCGCGCCCGCGCGGGCTGTCCTCGATGACCAGGCAACGGCGCGGGTCCACGCTCAGCCGCTCGGCGGCGAGCAGGAAGAGGTCGGGGGCGGGCTTGGAGAAGCGGACCTCCTCGACCGTCGTGACGACGGGGAAGAAATGTTCCAAACCGATGGCCTTGAGCGTGCGGCGCACATGCGGACCGTAGCCGCCGGAGGCCACGGCCACGCCCAGTCCGGCGCCCTTGGCGTGGTGCGCGAGCGCGACGACCTCCGGCACCGGCTCCACGGTGTCGAGGTGCGCGTCCAGGAAGGCCTCCGCGTCATGCACGATGCGGTGCGGGTCGAGCTTGAAGCCGAAACGCGCGTCGAGGCGCCGGCAGGTGTCGGCGGTGGACATGCCGCCCATGGAGCAGAACAGTTCCCAGGGGAAATCGAACTCGCGGCCCAGCTGAAGCCCCACGGCGCGCGCCCAGGATTTGTGGTGCAGACGCATGGTCGCCGCGAGCGTGCCGTCGCAGTCGAAGATGTACGCGTGGAAATCGCCGGCGGGCGGCGGAAGCGGCAGATGCGGGTGGTGGTGTCCCATGGGGCGGCGAGGGCAAAAGGCGCGCGCCAAAAGGCAAAGGAAAAGGTGCGGCGGGGCCGGAGCGCCGCCCCCTCCCCTCTCCGGCGCGCCTCCCGCGCGGCGTCGTTTTCGCTGTGCATCGCGCGGGCCCGCTGCATGCTGCCGGGCGATTCTCCGCATGCCCAACGCCAAACTTATCTCCCTGCTCGCCCCGGTCGCGCTCGCCGCCGGCGTCGCCTTCGCCACCCCGGTCCGCCTGCAACTCGCCCGCGACGGCGAGGTGAAGGGCGAACTGCTCTCCGAGAACGCCGAACGGGTGGTCGTGGACCTGGGCTTCTCCGTGCTGAGCGTGCCGCGCGAGGCCATCGTGAAGATGGACAAGGGCGCCCCGGCCGCCGCGCGCTCCGGCGACGCGCACACGCCCGACCTGTGGCGCGACGCCCCCGCCGACGGCGCCGCGGGCACGGTGAAGGACAAGGCGTCCGAGGTGGCCGAGGCGGTGGTGCTCATCCGCACGCCCTCCGGCCTGGGCTCCGGTTTCATCATCCACCCGGACGGCTATGTGGTGACCAACAACCATGTGATCGCCGGCGAGAACGAGGTGAATGTCACCGTCTTCGAAGGCGAGGGCAAGGACATGCGCAAGGTGCAGCACGACCGCGTGCGCATCGTCGCGGCCAGCCCCGAAAACGACCTGGCGCTGCTCAAGATCGAGACCGGAGCGCCGACCGCGCGCTTCAGGAGCGTGCCGCTGGCCGACTTCGAGACGCTGCGCCAGGGCGCCCCGGTGTTCGCCGTGGGCAGCCCGCTGGGACTGGAGCGCTCGGTGTCCTCCGGCATCGTGAGCCTGAGAAACCGGCACAACGAGGGCCGCCTCTACATCCAGACGACCACCGCCATCAACCCGGGCAACTCCGGCGGCCCGCTCTTCAACCTCAAGGGCGAGGTGGTCGGCGTGAACAACATGAAGCTCGTGAACATGGGCGTGGAAGGCCTCGGCTTCGCCATCCCCGTGGACACCGTGAAGATGTTCCTCAAGAACCGCGACGCCTTCGCCTTCGACCCGCGCAACCCCAACGCCGGCTACCGCTACGCCACGCCCCCGGGCGCCGGCGCCGCCCCCGCCAAGTAAGCCTTCGCGCATCCGCATTCCCATAACACGCCCCCTGACTTTCCCATGAAAAACCCAATCCTCCCCGCCATGTTCAACATTCCCCGTCCCGCATTCCGCGCCGCCCTCGCCCTCCTCGCGCTCACCCCCTTCGTCCAGGCCCGCCTGGAGGAAAACCTCCCCGCCACCACCTACGGCCTCGTGAAGGTCGAGTCCGTCTCCAAGACCCGCAAGAACCTCGACGCGCACCCGTTCGCCCTCGCCCTGCGCGGCCCCAAGTTCACCGAGTTCTTCAAGCCCTTCGCCGACAAACTCGCCAAGGACCCCGATTCCGCCGAGAAGTTCGCCCAGTTTGAAAAGCACCGCGACGAGGTGCTCGCCGCCTTCCCCGGCGAAGTCGTCTTCTCGGTGGTCAAGACGCCCGACCCCGTCCCCGGCCACGCCCCCTACGACTTCGTCCTGCTCGCCGACACCACGCTCGACGAAGCCGCCGTGGCCGAGTTGCTCAAGAAGCTCGACCTGCACCAGCCCGTCTCCGCCGACAAGGACGCCCCCTCCGGCAAGCCCGCCCGCGACGGCGCCCCCGCCCAGGCCGACGGCGACATGGGCGACGACGCCACGCCGCAGGCCTCCCCCGGCGCCAAGCCGCGCCTCGTGGCCCCCGAACTTTTCCGCGCCGACGAGGACCACCGCGGCGTCACCCTGCACACCCTGCAGGTCAAGCTCGACGACAAGCCCGTGACCGTCGCCGGCTGGGCCGTCGTCGAAAAGACCTTCCTGTACGCCACCGCCCCCAATGTGCTGCGCGACCTCGTCGACGCGCGCCGCGAGGGCCGCAAGGACAACTTCGCCGGCCAGCCCGTCTACAAGGCCAACCGCGAGGCCCTCGAGGATTCCGACGCCTGGGTGCTGCTCAACATGCCCCTCATCGCCGGCAGCCTGCGCGACCTCGTCGCCGACAAGATCAAGGACGAGGAGGGCAACCCCGCGCCCGGCCCCATGGGCATGGATTACCTCAAGTCCTTCGACTCCCTCGGCCTCGACGCCTTCCGCCACTTCCGCCTCAGCGCCACCCTGCGCCCCGACGACACCCGCGTGGACACCTCCGTCGCCTGGAGCGAGGACCGCGGCCTGGTCAAGTTCATCACCGAGGCCACCCCGCGCGGCGCCGCGCCCGACCTCTCCGTGCTGCCCTCCGGCGTCATGGCCGCCTCCGCCGGTCGCTACGACCTGAGCAAGATGCTCGCCCGCCTCGAGACTCTCCTGCGCGAGGCCTTCCCCCTCGCCGCGCCCATGTTCGACATCCAGCTCGACAAGGTGAAGCAGCAGGAGGGCCTCGACATCCGCGGCGCCTTCCTGGCCAACCTCGGCGACGAAATCTGGAGCGTCTCCGACCCTCTCCCCGCCGCCAACGCCGGAGCATCCGCCGCCAACGCGCCCGCCGTGTTCGTCGTCTCGATCAAGGACGAGAACAAGCTGGCGTCGTTCATCGAGACGATCGCCGGCAAGGCCGCCCCGCAGACCGGCGACGGCGTGAAGTCGCTCTTCGAGGAACGCGAACTGCTGGGCGTGAAGGTGCGCGCGTTCAAGAACCTGCCGCAGGGCACCCCGCGCCTCCAGTACGCCCTGCACAAGGGCCGCCTCTTCTTCAGCATGGGCGAAGGCAAGCTGCTCGACCGCACGCTCGCCCAGTTCAACGACCCCAAGGGCGGCCTCGCCGCCGACCCGGCTTTCAAGGACGCCCTGTCCAAGCTCTCCAAGGGCGCCTCCGGCATCCAGTACTACGACCTCGGAGCATACGCCTCCACCCTCTGCCGCGTCGTCGCCGAGGCCCCCAAGAACCGCCGCCCCTCCAAGGACGAACCCAAGCTCGACGCCGACAAGGCGCCGGCCGCGGCCGACCTGCCCTTCATCGCCGTGGGCAACTCCGTGGTGGGCGAAAACGAAGCCACCTCGCGCACCGTCCTCCTGCGCAAACCCGACGCCTCCAAGTAAGCGCGCTGCGGCGACGCGCGGAGGGGCCGGGTCATGGCCCGCCCTCCGCGCGTTCGCATCGCCCGGCAGTCCGCCCCCTCGTCCCTCCGCCCGTCCCCTACCCTTGCGATTCTCCATGTTCAGCCTTCCGCCTTCCGCGCTCCGCGTCTCCCTCTGCGCCTTCGCGCTGTCGCCCCTGCTCGCCGCCCCTGCCGCTCCCGACGCGGCGCCGGAGCGCCGGCTGGGCGCGCCGAGCATGATGAAGCTCGACTGGGGCGTGGACTGCGTGCGCGCCGCCGACCTCGACGGCGACGGGCGCACCGACCTGGCCGCGCTCAACAACGACACCGGCCGTCTCGAGATCCTCCTGCGCCTCAAGCCGGGCGAGAAGGCGCCGGCCCCGCGCACCCTGCGCGAAGACCGCTGGAACCCCGTCATCGACGACGCCCCGTTCCGCCGCCTCTCCCTTACCGGCGCCCCCGACATGGGCTCGCTCGCCCTCGCCGACCTCGACGGCGACGGCCGCACCGACATCGCGTTCACAAGCTCGCGCGACGCGCTCACCGTGGTGTCCCGCGACAAGTCGGGCGAGTGGAGCGAGCGCCGCGTGTACACGCGCCACGACGCCCAGCCCGGCGACCGCACGCTGGCCGTGGCCGACCTCGACGGCTCGGGCTCCGGGCGCCTCCTCATGCTGTCCAAGTCCGGACTGTTGGTGTTCCCCAAGTTCCCCGCCGCCGGCCCCATCCCCGAACCGCGCCTCTACCGACTCGGCGCCGACAACCCCGAAGGCCTCTCCGTCGCCGACATCGACGGCGACGGCCGCCCCGATGTCGCCTACCGCACACGCGGCGACAAACCCGAACTGCGCGTGCGCTTCGGCCTGCCCGCCGGCGGCTTCGGCCCCGAGCGCGCCTTCCGCACCGAATACGCCTCCGCCAACCTCTCCGCACGCGTGCCCGCCCCCTCCGGCGGCTCCGGATTCGCCGGCGTGAGCCTGCGCAAACGCGCGGTCGAGATCTTCGACATCCGCCGCGACGAGCGCGCCTTCCGCGACGCCGAAACCGTTTCGCCGGCCCTCTACGCGCCCGCCTCGCCGCTCAAATCCGCCTCGCTCGTGGCGCTCGCCGACATCGCCGGCGACGGCCGCGCGGCGCTCATCGTGGGCGACGCGCGCGGCGCCTCCCTGCGCGTGTTCCGCCCCGAACCCTCGGGCGATTTCGGCGAGCCCGTGGATTACCCGGCCCCGGCCAACCTCACCTCGCTCGCCGCCGGCAAGTTCGACGGCAAAAAGGTCTCCCTGCTTCTGCTGGGCGAGAAGGACGGCGCGCTCGGACACTCCACCTTCGACGCCAACGGCCGCCCCTCCTTCCCCGCCGAGGTGAAGCTCGACGGCACGCCCGCGGCCCTCGCCTGCGCCGACATCGACGGCGACGGGCGCACCGAGGCCCTCGTGGTGCTCAAGTCCGACAAGGGCGACAAGAAGGGCGTCTCGCTCGTCACACTCGCCTTCGACGACGCCTCCGGCGCGTTCAAGGTGCGCTCGAGCACCGAGCTCGACGCGGGCGCCAAGGACGCCACTGGCCTGGCCCTGGGCGACTTCGGCGGCGACGCCCTGCCTGATGTCGTCGTGCTCACCGAGCGCGACCCGGCCCGCCTTCTCCTCAACCGCGGCGACGCCCGGTTTGAAATCGTCGCCAAGGACTCCGCCGCGCGCAAGGGCATGCTCTCGGGCGTCACCCCGGCCGACCTCGCGTTCGGCGACATCGACGGCGACGGTCTCTCGGAACTGCTCGTCAGCGCGCCCGGCTTCGTGCGTTCGCTGCGCGTGGACGCCAAGGGCGACCTCGCGGTGAAGGACCAGTTCAACGCGCGCCGCGCCGGCGACCGGCTGAAGTGCCCCGTCGCCGTGAAGCTCGACGGCGACAAGCCCGGCCTTCTCGCCTACAACGACACCGACAAGGGCCTCGAATGGCTCGCCCCCGACGACGCCGGCGTGTTCCGCCACCGCCGCACCATCGAGACCGGCGCGCTCGACCCGCTCGGCCTGGTCGCCGCGCCCGACGCCGCCGGAGCGCCCTCGCGACTCGTGCACGCGGGCAGGGACCGCGTGGCGGTCACCGACCTGCGCGCCGCCGGCCTGCGGCTGAGCGTGCTCGACCGCTTCGAGACCGACCTGCCCGGCATCGTGCACGGCGTGGCCGAGGTGGGCCGATTCACCGGCGGCGCCTCGCCCGACCTCGCGCTCATCGACCCGCGCAACCACCACCTCGAACTCGTGCGCACCCTGCCCGACGCGCGCCGGCAGTCCGTCGTGCACTGGTCGCTCTTCGACGAAAACCAGTTCTACCGCGGCCGGCGCAACGCGGGCGTCGAGCCCCACGACGGGCTGGCCACCGACCTCGACGGCGACGGTTTCCCGGAGCTGGTGTTCCTCATGCACGACCGTCTGCTCGTCTACCCCTCCGAGCCCGCCGCCGCCCGGAAGTGACCGCGCCTCACGCGCCGCCCGTTTGACACGCGGGCGCGCCGCCGTTTTCTTCGCCCGCCCATGCCCGAAACCCTCACCGACGCCGACCGCGCCCGATACAGCCGACACCTCCTGCTTCCCCAGGTCGGCGAAGCAGGTCAGGCGCGCCTCAAGTCCGCCCGCGTGCTGCTCGTCGGCCTCGGCGGCCTCGGCTCGCCCTGCGCCCTGTACCTGGCCGCCGCCGGCGTGGGCACCCTCGGGCTCGCCGACAACGACACCGTCGCGCTGCACAACCTGCAGCGCCAGATCCTGCACCGCGACGCCGACATCGGCCGGCCCAAGGTGGAGTCGGGCGCCGGCACACTGCGCGCGCTCAACCCGTCCGTGCGACTCGTCGCGCACCCGGAGGGCGTCACGCCCGCCAACGCGCTGTCCTTGTTCGCCGGATACGACATCATCGTGGACGGCTCCGACAACTTCGCCACGCGCTACCTGGTGAGCGACGCCGCCGCGCTCGCGCGCCGGCCGCTGGTGTCCGGCAGCGTGTTCCGCTTCGAGGGGCAGCTCGCCGTGTTCGACCCCGCCTCCGGAGGCCCGTGCTACCGGTGCCTGTTCCCCGACGCCCCGCCGCCCGGCGCGGCGCCCGCGTGCTCCGAGGCCGGCGTGCTCGGCGCGCTGCCCGGCATCATCGGCGCCATGCAGGCCATGGAGGTGCTCAAGCTCATCGCCGGCGCCGGAGAGCCGCTGCGCGGACGCCTCCTGCTGTACGACGGGCTCGCCGCGCGCTCGCGCACCCTCGCCGTGCCGCGCAACCCCGACTGCGCCTGCTGCGGCTCACGCCCGTCGATCACGGCGCTCGACCCGGCCCGCTACGGCGCCTCCGTCTGCCCGGCCCCCTCTCCCATGACCCAACCTCCCCTGGAAATCACCGTTGCGCAGGCGCGCGAATGGCTCGCCTCGCCCACCCCGCCCATGCTGATCGATGTGCGCGAGGCGCGCGAACTCGCCGTATGCCGCATCGAAGGCGCCGCGCACATCCCCATGGGCGAAATTCCGGGGCGCCTAGCGGAGCTGCCGCGCGACCGCACCCTCATCGTGCAATGCCACCTCGGCGGTCGCTCGATGCGCGTCACCCAATTCCTGCGCGAAAACGGCTACCCGCTCGCCACCAACCTCAAGGGCGGCATCGACCGGTGGGCCGTCGAGGCCGAGCCCGGCATGCGCAGATACTGAGCCGGCAGCCGCACGGAAATCGCCCCCGGAAACGGCTTGCGCTCCCCGGGCCTTTCGGCCCAATTCCGCGCCACCTTTCACTCTCAAATCCCATGAAGTTCCAGCACATCGCCCTTTTCGCCGCCGCCACCGCGTTCGTCGCCGGCTGCTCGCCCAAGAACCCGCCCTCCGGCTACGGTGAAGAGGGCAACGGCGACACCTCGCTCGTCACCAACGGCGCCGGCACCGGTGCCGGCCTGGAAAACACCGCCCCCGTCGACCCCAACGGTCTCACCGACCGCTCCAAGACCTCCATCGACAACTGGGATGGCGACCTCAGCAAGCTGCCCCCGGAAGCCATCGCCCTCGTGGTGCACTTCGGCTTCGACAAGTACTCCGTGGAAGCCGGCGAACGCGCCAAGATCGACGCCAAGGTCGCCGAGCTGAAGGGCAAGAAGATCATCGCCGCCGGTTACACCGACTACAACGGCACCGAAGACTACAACCTCGGCCTCTCCGACAAGCGCGCCAACAGCGTGAAGAGCTACCTCGGCAAGGCGGGCGTCACCGACACCGACATCCGCGCCTACGGCGAGAAGTTCGCCGCCCAGTCCGGCGACAAGAACGCCGTGGCCGAAGACCGCAAGGTGGTCATCATCGACACCTCGAAGGTCAAGTAAGCCTCCGGCTTCCTTACCGAAAAAAACCGCCGCGCGATTCGTCGCCGGCGGTTTTTTCGCGCCCGGTCGAGAAGCTCAGGCGCCGAGCAGGCGCAGGCGGTGCGAGCCGGGGCCGTCGATGGAGAGCTCCAGGTGCCACGCGTCGGGCGGCAGACGGTCGCCCAGTTTGGAAGGCCACTCGACCACCATCGTCCAGGGCGAATCCAGCAGCTCCCAGATCACCAGGTTGTCGGCGTCCTCGGGGCGGTTGAGGCGGTAGGCGTCCATGTGCAGGAGGCGCCGGCGCTCGCCGCGATACAGGCAGAAGAGCGCGTAGGTGGGGCTGGTGACCGGTTCGCGCACGCCGTAGGCGCGGGCGAGGCCGCGCACGAAGGTGGTCTTGCCAACGCCCAGGTCGCCATGCAGGGCCAGCGCGGTGTCCGCCGGCAGCAGTTCGGCGAACTCGGCTGCCAGCCGCTCGGTCTCCTCGGCGCTGCCGGAGACAAGGCCGGCGCGCCAGCGGGAGAGTCGTGGGTCGTCGGAGGTCATGAGTTCGCGCATGAAGCGAAAAGGCCGCGCGGGGAAAACGCAAAAGCGCGCAAACGCGCCCGGCGCTACACGGCGCCGGCAAGGCCTCCGGCGGCGACCTTGCGGAACGCGGTCACCGAATCCACCTCGCCGGCCACCAGCAGGATGTCGCCGGATTTGACGATGAAATCCGGACCGGGCGAAATGTGCTGGGTCTCGCCGCGCTGCACGCCCGCCACGGTCACCCCGTACTGACGGCGCACCCCGATGCCCGCGAGGCTCTCGCCGGCGAGCGGCGAATCGTGAGCGACGAACACCTGCTCCATCAGGAAGCCCTCCTCCTCGGGACGGTCACCGGTCTCCTCGCCCAGCAACTTCGAGGCTGCGTCGAGCTGCTCACGCGTGCCCAGCAGCATGAGCTCGTCCTCGGGGAAAACCGGGGCGTCGCGCCCGGGGGCGAACACGGTGACGCCCCCGCGCTGCTGCGCCATGACGAAGGCGCCCGTGCGCTGCCGCAGGTCGAGCTCGCCGATGCGGCTGCCGGCGGCGCGCGTGTGAGGGGCCACCTTGTACTCGCGCAGGTGCAGCGGCCACTTGTGCCGCTTCACCATGCGCTGCAGAAGCTGCGCGCGACGGCCGGCCTCCTCGCTGCGCGCCGTCTCGTTGAAGCTCTCCAGGAACACCACCTCAAACCGGCTTTGCGCGCGACCCAGGGCGCCGCGGAAGAACCAGGCCAGGCCGGCCAGCAGCACCAGCAGAGCAAGCGGGGCCAGCCCGGGCAGCCACGGCGCGGCGAACGCCAGGAAAATCAGGGACAGCACCATCATCACCACCACGGTGAGCAGGCGCGCCACAAGCCCGTGAGCGCGTCCCCTCTCGGCGGAGAAGCCCACGGCCAGCTCGCTCAACAGCATCAGCGAGGCCTCCAACTGGTGCGCCAGCGCCACGACGAACGGCAGCGTGACGGGCCCGGCCAGCAGCCACACCGCCTCCGGTGCGCGCGAGGCGGATACGCCGACCACCCCGAGCAACTCGCCGATCTGGCCGCCCAGGTACAGGCAGGCCATGTGCGCGGCCACCACGATGGTCACAAAAAACACGAAATGGAACACCACCTTCGACAGCGGACCGCGCATCACGCGCCACAGGGTCGCCCCGTCCAGGCGCGCGCCCAGACCCGCCAGCAGATTGCCGTAGAAGTCGGCCGCCTGGCGCAACTGGCCCGGCATGCGCCGCCCCAGCCCCTCCACGATGGCGTCCGTGCGCCGCACGAGCGGACGGTTCAGCAGGATGCTCAGCAGCGCCACCCCGGCGGCCGTCGCGGTGACCTCCGGACCCGTGACGCCCGCGCGCTCGCCCAGCGCCGCGATGACGAAGGAAAACTCGCCGATGTTGGCCTTGCTCAGCGCCATGCGCAGGGCGCCCGAGGATTTCTGGCCGCCCAGGAACGCGCCGCCCCAGCACGCGAGGGCCTTGCCGGCCATCATGAGCAGCGTGAGCGGCACGATCGCCGGCAGCGCGCGCACCAGCAGGGCCGGGTCGATGGCCACGCCCAGCGTGACGAAGAACACGGCGGAAAACATGTTGCGGAACGGCTCCGCCACCTCGCCGATGCGGGCGGCCATTTTGGTCTCCGCCAGCGACGCGCCGATGACGAACGCCCCCAGAGCCGGCGAGAACGAAAAGCGTTCGGCGAGCAGGCCCACGCCCAACACCACGCCGCCCACCATGGGGGCGAGCAGTTCCGGCTTCTCGTCAAGCTTCAGCGAGGGCAGCCAGCGCAACGAGCCGAGGCGCCCGAGTGTGAGCAGGGCGGTCACGAAGGCGCCCAGGTAAAGGATGGTCTGCCACACCGTGACCGGCGCGCCCGAGCCGTGGCCGAAGCCGCCCTGCGTGGCGCCCAGTCCGGAAAGCAGCACGAGCAGCACCACCGCCACCACATCCTCCAGCACCAGCACGCCCACCGTGAGCCGGCCGTAGTTGCGGTCCAGGTGCCCCTTGTCCTGCAACGCGGCGAGCGTGACCATGGTGGACGACACGCCCAGCAGACCGCCCAGGAAAATCCCCTCGGTGCGGGTGAACCCCAGCAGTGCGGCGGCG
Source organism: uncultured Opitutia bacterium (assembly GCA_945957395.1). Classification (GTDB taxonomy): domain Bacteria; phylum Verrucomicrobiota; class Verrucomicrobiia; order Opitutales; family UBA953; genus CAMFKE01. The sequence continues at coordinate 13,305 of CAMFKE010000011.1, read as the reverse complement.
GCGCCGCCCAGCGCGAACATGGCGATGAACTCCGCCAGATTCGCCAGCAACGCGGGCACGAAAATCGGACGCGCCTTGCGGAAGTCGAACTCCAGACCGATGGCGAACATCAGGAAGGTCACGCCCAGGTTGCTCAAAGCCGACACCGCGTCCACATCGCCCAGCAGCGGCTTGCCCGCCCCGGCGTTCATCCGGCCCAGCGCGATGCCCGCGAGCAGGTAGGCCGGGAGCGCCGGGAGACGCAGCCGGGGGGCGAGCAAGGCGGCTCCGGCGGCCGTCACGACGACGACCGCGAGGTCCTGCAGGATGGTGGAATTGGACATTGTTGGGGCGTGCGCGACGACGCGCGCGCACGGGGCGATGGCTCACTTTAAAACGCGCCCGGCCGGCGCACCGCAATCCGCATCGTCCTCACGGTGTCGACGGCGCGTGTTTTTCCCGAGGAGCGCGTTGGCGGGGAGAAAAAAAGGCGCCGCCCGGAACCGGACGGCGTCTGTGCGTTGGCGCTCAGGGAAGACGCGCGAGCCTATCGCTGGGCGATGGGCACATACTTGCGCAGGGTCTCGCCGGTGTAGATCTGGCGCGGGCGATGGATCTTCTGCTTCGGATTTTCGGCGATCTCCTTCCACTGGGCGATCCAGCCCGGCATGCGGCCGATGGCGAAGATGACCGTGAACATGTCGGTCGGGATGCCGATGGCGCGCAGGATGATGCCCGAGTAGAAGTCCACATTCGGGTACAGGTTGCGCGACTTGAAGTAGTCGTCGCTGAGGGCGCGCTCCTCGAGCTTGCGCGCGATGTCCAGCAGCGGGTCCTTGCGGCCGAGGGCGGCGAGCACCTTGTCGCACTGCGCCTTGATGATCTTGGCGCGCGGGTCGTAGTTCTTGTACACGCGGTGGCCGAAGCCCATCAGCTTGCCCTTGCCCTCGTGGCAGGCCTGGATGAAGCGCGTTCCGTCGTCGCCGTCGGCGTGGATCTTCTCGAGCATCTCGATGACCGCCTGGTTGGCGCCGCCGTGGAGGGGGCCCCACAGCGCGCACACGCCGGCGGAGGCGGAGGCGAAGAGGTTGGCGCCGCCGGAGGCGACCATGCGCACGGTCGAGGTGGAGCAGTTCTGCTCGTGATCGGCGTGAAGCAGGAAGATGAGGTCGAGCGCCTTGGCCACGTCCGGATGCACCGGGTAGTCGGCGTAGGGCTGCGAGAACATCATGTGCAGGAAGTTCTCGGAGTAATTGTAGGCCGGCTTCGGGTAGACGATGGGCAGACCGTTGCGCACGCGGAAGGCCATGGCGGTGAGCGTGCGCACCTTCGAGAGCAGCATGGTCGCGGCCGTGTCCAGGTGCGCCAGGTCGTTCTCGCGGTCGTTGGTCACCATCTCCGGATAGTAGCAACCGAGCGTGTTGAGCATCGAGGAGAGCACCGCCATCGGGTGCGCCGTGGCGGGGAAGCCCGCGAAGTGCGAGCGCATGCCCTCGTGGATGAGAGCGCTGCCCAGAATCTTGCTGCGGAACGAGGTCAGCTCGCTCGCCCCGGGCAGTCGGCCGTAGATCACCAGGAAGGCCGTCTCGATGAAGTAGGACTTCTCGGCGAGCTCCTCGATGGGGTAGCCGCGGTAGCGCAGGATGCCCGCGTCGCCGTCGATGTAGGTGACGGCGCTTTCGCACGCGCCGGTATTGGCATAACCATCGTCGTAGGCGATGAAGCCGGACTGGGCGCGCAGGTTGCGGATGTCGACGGCCTTTTCATTCTCGGTGCCGATGATGACCGGCAGTTCGTACACCTTGTCTTCGATGGATAGCTTGGCGGGGGCTTGAGGCATGGGGCGAGTATGTCGTTGGGGTTAACGAAAAAGTGTCGTCGCATATCACGCACACCCCGGGCACCGGCAACCCGCGATTGCGGAAATTCCCCCGGGGCGTCGCGCAACCCGCACCGGCCTTGAAAACCACGCGCGCTCACCAGGGCTCAAACCCTTGCCCGCAGGTGGATTCCCCCGGCAGCCAAGCCCGGCGGCGCAACAGGACAAGCCACCTGACCGGTGCGCGCGTTGTCGCTTTTTTCACGAAGGGCATCATTCGTTCGCGACTCGCCGAGCCCCCGCCGGCACCCTCGACAAACTTCCCGTCAACACCATGTCCGAATACCTCACAACCCAACGCCGCGCCGAGCTCCTCGGCGAGTACCGCGACCGCCTCGTCGGCGAAATCCTGCCCTTCTGGCTGAAGAACGGCCTCGACCGCGAACACGGCGGCATCATGACCGCGCTGGGCCGCAAGGGCGAGATCCTCGACACCGACAAGTCGGTGTGGTTCCAGGGCCGCGCCGGCTGGATGTTCGCGACCATGTACAACACGACGCCCGAGAAGCGTCCCGAGTACCTGGAAGCCGCCGTCTCCTGCTGCGAATTCCTGCGCACCAAGTGCTACGCGCCCAACGGCAAGCTGTACTTCACGGTCACGCGCGAGGGCAAGCCGCTGCGCATGCGCCGCTACGTGTACTCCGAGTCCTTCGCCGCCATCGCCTTCGCCGCCACGCACAAGGCCACCGGCAAGCCCGAGTACCGCGACCTGGGCATCAAAGCCTTCGAGACCTACCTGAACTACTCGTTCAAGCCCGGCATGATCCCCGCCAAGAGCGAGCGCCCCGCGCGCGGCATCGGCTCGCTCATGATCGGCATCGTCACCGCCCAGGAAATGCGCGCCAACCTCGGCGACATCACCGTGGACGGCAAGACCTGCACCCAGCTCATCGCCGGCATGATCGCCGAGATCGAGAAGTACTTCGTGAAGCCCGAGCTGAAGGTCGTCATGGAGTGCGTGGGCCCCAACGGCGAGATCATCGACCACTTCGACGGCCGCCTGCTCAACCCCGGCCACTCCATCGAGGCCGCCTGGTTCATCCTGCACGAAGCCAAGCACACCGGCAACGAGGCCTGGAAGAAGCTCGGCCTGACCATCCTCGACTGGATGTGGGAACGCGGCTGGGACAAGCAGTTCGGCGGCCTGCTCTACTTCGCCGACGTGTACGGCAAGCCCATCCAGGAATACTGGCACTTCATGAAGTTCTGGTGGCCCCACAACGAGGCCGTCATCGCCACGCTCCTCGCCTACACGATGACCGGCGACAAGAAGTACGCCGAGATGCACCGCCAGGTGCACGAGTGGACCTACAAGCACTTCCCCGACAAGGAGCACGGCGAATGGTACGGCTACCTCGACCGCGCCGGCAACCCGACCACCGAGCTCAAGGGCAACATGTGGAAGGGCCCCTTCCACATGCCGCGCCAGAAGTGGTACTGCTGGAAGCTCCTCGAGGCCTGAGCCTGCGGACGCCCTTCGGGCGAATGCAAATTGCAGAAGGCAAAATGCAAAATGGACACTGCGCCGCCCCTCGCCGGGCGGCGTTTTTTATTTCGCGGCGTCGCCCCCCGTTTTCACGGCGCCGAAGGAAATACGCGGTGGCCTTGCCGCCCCGCGCCCTCTTAGAACGCGCACCCCATGATCAACCCGGATTTCGCCCCCCACGAACCCTTCATGCGCCGCGCCCTCGAGCTCGCCCGGCGCGCCTGGGGCGACACGCATCCCAACCCCATGGTCGGCGCCGTCATCGTCGAGGACGGCGTCATCGTGGCCGAAGGCTGGCACACCCGCGCCGGCGAACCGCACGCCGAACCCGCCGCACTCGCAGCGCTGGGACGCGCCCCCAAGCCCGGCGCGACGCTCTATGTGACCCTGGAGCCCTGCTGCACGCACGGGCGCACACCGCCCTGCACCGAGGCCATCAAGGCCGCCGGACTGCGTCGCGTGGTGGTCGGCGCCACCGACCCCAACCCCGCCCACGCCGGACACGGCCTGCAAATCCTGCGCGAGGCCGGCATCGAGGTCATCGACGGCGTGCTCGCCGACGACTGCGCCGACCTCAACATCATCTTCAACCACAACATCGTCACCGGCGCGCCCTTCTTCGCCGTCAAGATCGCCACGACCCTCGACGGGCGCACCGCCACGCGCACGGGCGAATCCAAGTGGATCACCGGCGAGGACTCGCGCGCCGAGGTGATGCGCCTGCGCCGGCTCTTCCCCGCCGTCGCCGCCGGCTCGGGCACCGTGAAGGCCGACAACCCCAGGCTCAACGCGCGCCTGCCCGAGGGCGACCACTGCCCGATACGGCTCATCCTGGACCGCTCCGGTTCGCTCATGGGCCGCGGCGACCTCAACATCTTCAGCGACGAGAACAAACACCGCACCGTCGTCGTGCTCGGCGAGCGCGCCTTCGATGAGTCGCCCCTCTGGTACGAGGAGATCGGCGCCCAGGTCTGGGTGATTCCGGACAAGGACGAGGGCGGCTTCCTCGCGGCCCTGCGCAAGCGCTGCGCCAAGGAGGGCATCACCGGCGTGCTCTTCGAGCCCGGAGGCCTGCTCTCCGGCGCCATGATCGGCGAGGGCATCGCCGACTACCTCTACCACTTCTGCGCCCCCACCCTGCTCGCCGACGACGCCGCCAAGCCCCTCGCCGCCGGCCCCGCGCGCCCGCACCTGAAGGATGTCATCCGCCTTCGCGATGTGCGCCGCCAGCAGATCGGCGACGACACGCTCACGCGCGGCCACCTCGTGTATCCGGCCAAGTGATACCGGCGCTCGCGCACCGCGGGATGTGAAAAGAGCGGCCGCCCGGACAGGGCGGCCGCTCTTCGTTCATCCGGCGGTGGATCAGAAGCCCTTGGTGCCCGGCGGGCGCAGCTTCTCGACGGTCGTGCCGCGGGTGACGCCCAGCCTGTTATCCAGCTTCAGTTCGCGCCAGAGTTGGGCGCCGGAAATCTCGCCGGCGAGCAGGGCGCGGTAGCGGTTGAGCGTGGTGAGCAGGGTGTCGGGCGACTCGTCCACGAACTCCACGCGGAAGTGGCGCACGCCGCGCGCCAGCAGCGCCTCGGCCACCTCGGCGCCCGTCTGGGCGCGGGCGTTGTAGAGGGTGTTGCGGCAGCCGGCGTCGGCCAGAAGGATGTGCTCCATGCCCACGCGGTCGCGCAGGCGCACCTCGTGCTTCTCGCAGGGGCGGCCGCAGTCGCGGTAATCCTTGCCGTTGGAGAGGAACGAGCAGAACACGCAGTGCTCCATATGGAACATGGGCATGTGCTGGTGCAGCGTGACCTCGAACCAGTCGGCCGGGGCGCCTTCCAGGAGGGCGTCGAGCTGGGCGGCGTTGAGGTCGTAGCCGGCGGTGAGGCGCTCCAGCCCGTATCGCTTTTTCAAATACTCGGCGGCGAGCGGGTTGGCCACGTTCAGGGAGAAGTCGCCGCGGCGGCGCAGACCGAGTTTTTCGAACTCGCGCAGGTGCTCGTGGCAGCGGGCCAGGTAGCCGTCGGCCTCGCACGAGAGCACCTGCTTCACCATCCACTCCTCGCCCTGCTTGAACAGGCGCGGCGGCATCACCCACACCTCGACCTTGCGCCCGGACACCTCGGAGTGCGCGCGCACGCTCTTCACGGCGTCACGGTACTTCTTGGGGTCCTCGAACTCGCAGTAAACGGTGTCGGCGCCCCAGCGCAGCGCGGCGTCCATCTGCTCGGGCTTGCGCACCACGGGGATGATCTCGGGCGAGGCCACGCGGCCGGCGCTCGACACGGCGCGGGGGCCGTCGATGCGCCACAGGGGCGCCGACTCGGGCGCGGCCTCCGCGGCGAGCGTCCAGCGCTTGGGCGCTGCGCGCAGCGCCTCCAGACGCGCGACCATGTCGCGGCGAAGGCGGTTGAGCTCGCTGACCGGGAGCATGGGCGAGCCCTCGATGTCGGCGTGCAGCGAGCCGAGGTCGAACGGGGTGCCGCCCAGGCGGCCGAACTGGTCGGCGAGCGTCTCGCGCGTCATGGGGCGCTGCTGGGCGATTTCGCAGGGCGCGGAGGATTCGCCCGCCACGACATGCCCCTCGCCGTCGCGCAACTCGGCGCGCAGCGGGCTGCCGGGAGCGGCCCACACGCGCCACTCCACGGGGCGGCGGAAGCGAGGCTTGTCGCCGGCGAAGGTGGCGCGCAGCTCGGCGGTGAGCGCGGGGTCGGAGGTCTTCCAAAGTTTCTGTCCTGGCGCGACGCGTCGGAAGTCGACGGCCTCGCGGGCGAAGCGCACGAAGGACACGCCGCCGGGGCCGCTCTCCACGCCGTGCACGAAGCCGCCCTGCTCGCCCGCCTCGGGGCGGCCGTCGTCGAACACCACGCCGTCGCCGGGCTTGAGCGGGCCGGCCAGGCGCAGCTCCACGCCGTTGGGACGCGAGCGCAGCACCTCGCCGAGGAAGACGCCGCGCTTCTTGCCGAAGCGCGCGTGCACGAGGCGGCGGTTGTCGATGCCTTGCAGCCACCCGGTGAACAGGCCGCGCGAGAACGACATCTCCAGGTCGTACTCCCACTTGCCGCGCACGCCGCGCGCGACCTCGGCGAGCTTCGCCGAATCGGTCACGCCGGAGGCGATGGCGGCGTAGCAGCGGTCCACGGCGTCGCGGTAGGCGCGCGATATGGCCGCCACATACTCGGGCGTCTTGAGCCGGCCCTCGATCTTGAGCGAGGAGACGCCGTTGAGGATGAGCTCGGGAACGACCTCGATGCCGGCGAGGTCGCGCGGCGACAGCAGGTATTTGCGGTCGCCCAGCTCCACCTTGGCGCCGTCGGAAATGAGTTCGTAGGGAAGGCGGCAGGCCTGCGCGCACTCGCCGCGGTTGGCGGAGCGTCCGCCGAGGGCCTCGGAGGTGAGGCACTGGCCGGAGTACGCCACGCACAGCGCGCCGTGCACGAAGGTTTCCAGTCGGATGGCGCGCCCGGATTTGAGCAGTTCCTCCTGCATGGAGCGCATCTCGGTCACGCTCACCTCGCGGCTCAGCACCGCCAGCTCCGCGCCCAGCTCGCGCGCGAACTCCACGCCGGCCGAGCCGGTGACGGTCATCTGCGTCGACGCATGGATGGGGAAATCGGGCGAGATGCGGCGGATGAGCCGGCAGATGCCCACATCCTGCACGATCGCCGCGTCCACGCCGGAGGCGATGATGTCGCGCAGGGAGCGCTCGGCCTCGGCGAGCTCGTCGCCGAAGATGAGCGTGTTGAAAGTGACATAGCCCTTCACGCCGCGCGAGTGCAGGAACGCCATGAGCTCGGGCAGGTCGGACTCCGTGAAGTTGTTGGCGCGCACGCGGGCGTTGAAGCGGCCCACGCCGAAGAAGATGGCGTCGGCGCCGTTCTCCACGGCCGCGCGGGCGCAGTCCCAGCCTCCGGCGGGGGCGAGCACCTCGGGCTTGCTCACGGGCAGGCCTGCGGCGTTGAGCGGCAGCGGGCGGGCGACGGAGGAGGCGGGGGAGGCGGAGGCGTGAACGGACATGAGGCCGCTCAGGATTGCGCTTTTGCGCCCCAAGCAAGCGGCAACTTCTTTTCGGCGCCCCGACCGAGGGCCCATTTCACGCTTCTCACCGCGCGGCGCGCACTTTGCATGCCGGGCATGAAACACTCCGCCACTCTCGCCGAGGTCGTCGCGTACTGCGACGAGCGCACCCGCATCGCCGCCGTGAAGGACTTCCCCGGCTCGCGCAACGGCCTGCAGTTCCAGAACTCGGGCAAGGTGACGAAGATAGGCGCGGCGGTGGACGCCGGGCTGGTGCCCTTCCGCATGGCCGCCGAACGCGGCATCGACTTCCTCGTCGTGCACCACGGGCTGTTCTGGAAGCCGCAGGAGCCCGTGACCGGGCCGGTCTACGAGAAGTACGCCGCGCTTATCCAAAACGACATCGCCGTGTACGGCAGCCACCTGCCGCTGGACGCGCACCCGGAGATCGGCAACAACGCGCTGCTGGCGCGCAAGCTGGGAATGACGGTGTCGAAGTGGTTCCTGCCCTACGAGGGCACGCCCATCGCCGCGCTGTGCGACACCGGGGCGCTGCACCGCACCGAGCTGTCGGCGCGGCTGCGCACCCTGTTCCCCAAGGCGTTCCGGGCCATCGAGTGCGGAGCGGAGGTGCCCGGCAAGGTGGCCATCCTCACGGGCAGCGGCCGCTCGGCGCTGGACCACCTGAAGGCGCAGGGCTGCGACACGCTCATCACCGGCGAGCTGCGCCAGGAGCACTTCAACGAGGCGCAGGAGGCTGGGTTCAACCTGTATATGTGCGGCCACTACGCGACCGAGGTGTTCGGCGTGCACGCCCTGGCCAAGGAGCTCGGCGAGCGCTTCGGCCTGCCCGTGGAGTTCGTCGCCACCGGCTGCCCGCTGTGAGCGAAGGCTTTCGCCGGCTGCGGTTTCGGTGATCGCGCAACCGGCCGCCGAAAACTGAAAACGGAAACACGGCTCCATGCCCTACGCCGGACGCATCGCGCCCACGCCCACCGGGTTTCTCCACCTCGGCCACGCGCGCACCTTCGCCCTCGCCCACGAGCGCGCCCGCGCCGCCGGCGGCACGCTCATCTTCCGCATCGAGGACATCGACTTCCTGCGCTGCAAACCCGAGTACGCGCTCGCCGCGATGGCCGACCTGCGCGCACTCGGGCTGGACTGGGACGAAGGTCCGGACCTGGGCGGCCCGCACGCCCCGTATGAGCAAAGCCGGCGCACGCCGATCTTCCTCGAATGCTGGCGCCGACTGCGCGACGCCGGCGCCATCTACCCATGCCGGCGCTCGCGCAAGGATGTCGCCGCCGCGCTCGGCGCCCCGCATGCGGAGGAGGACGCCGAACCGATCTTCCCTCCCGAGTGGAGGCCCGCCCCGGGCTTCGGAAGCGATTTTCCCGAGCCGGGTGACTGGAACTGGCGACTGCGCGTACCGGACGGCGAGACGCTGCGCTTCGACGACGCCCTGTGCGGCGCGCAGGCCTTCGAGGCGGGCCGCGATTTCGGCGACTTCGTGGTGTGGCGCCGCGACGGCGTGCCGGCGTACGAGCTGGCCGTCGTGGCCGACGACCTCGCCATGGGCGTGACCGAGGTGGTGCGCGGACGCGACCTGCTCAAGTCCACCGCGCGCCAGCTGCTCGTGTACCGCGCCCTGGGCGCGCCACCGCCCGCCTGGGCGCACGCGCCCCTGGTGTGCGACGCGCAAGGGCGCAGGCTCGCCAAGCGCACCGCCGGGCTCGCGCTGCGCGAACTGCTCGCCCGCGGCGTGCCGCCCGCGGACATCCTGCACGCCCCGGTGGAATCGCTGCTGCCTCGCGTGTAATCGGCGCGCAGCGCGCAGGGGGGATGCGCCCTCGACCGCCCCTATCCGGCTCGGCTTGGGCGCCCCCCCCGCGCGCGATGCCCGCAAAAAACGACAACGCCCCGGCTCCTTGCGGAAACCGGGGCGTCGCGTGGAAGCGCGAGGGCTTACTTCTTTTTCTTGGCCGGAGCGGCGCTCTTGGGAGCGGGCGCGGCCTTCTTGGGAACGGGGGCGGCCTTCTTGGCGGGAGCGGGCTTGGCGGCCTTCTCGGGCTTGGCGGCGCCCTTCTTCTTGGCCGGCTTGTCGTCGTCGTCCTCGTCGTCGTCGGAGCCGTCGTCGTTGAAGGCGTTGAGGTCGTAGGCGCTGTCGTCGGGACGGGCCTTCTCTTCCTCCTCTTCCTCTTCCTCCTCCTCCTCGTCCCACTTCATGGTGTCGTCCTCCTCGATCTTCTCGTCCTCCTCGATGCCGGGGACATCGGGGACGAACTCGACATTCTCGGACTCCTCGTCGTCGGAGACCTTGGACTTCTTGGCGTCCTCGTCGTCGGCGAGTTCATAGCCCTCGGGGACGAATTCGAGGATGTCGCAGACCTCGGTGAACACATGGAGGGCCTTGCCCTCCATGAAGGACTGGTTCTGGTTCTCGCGCACATGCTCTTCGAGCTCCTCGACGGTGAGCTTCTGCTCGAACTCGATGTTGTCGTTGAGGAACTTCACGCGCAGCTTGGTGATGTGGTCGATGAAGTCGGCGTAGGGGCCCTTCTCCTCGTCCACCACATCGGGCAGGCCGAAGAGCACCTCGTCGGATTCCGAGAAGGTCTCGTTCACGCGCACCACCTTCACCGAGCCGTCCTTGTTCTTCTCCTTGATCTGGAAGGGGATGAAGGCGTTGTCGACGAGGTCGGTGTTCAGGCCGTACTCGCGCAGCGGGTCGAGCTGGTCGAGGATGTGGCCCATCTGGCGGGGGTCCACGATGCTGAGCCCGTCGGCATCCCAGTGGATGGTGTCGGAAATCTCTTTGACCCACCAGTTGGAGTCTTCGCCGAAGCGGATGTTGCACCAGGTGAGCTTGGGGGAGTTTTTGGGCATGAGAGAGGGCTGTGATAAAAAGTTCGGGCGTTGCGTGTGAGGAACGACCCGGCCTTGTCAAGTGACGAGCCGGCGCGGGAAAACAGGCGCGGTTTTTTACGCATTGCAGCACACCGCAAGCCTCATACACGCGAAGAAAGAAACTCATGGACTACCTCTACGAATACCTCGCGCGGCCCTGCCTTTTCCGCCTCGATCCGGAAGTCGCCCACAACCGCGCCCTGACCGGCCTGAAACTGCTGTCCAAGCTCGGACCGATTCCGCGCCTGATGGAGCGCCGCAACATGATCGTGCCCGGCGCCGCGCCGGTGGAGGCGTTCGGGTTGAAGTTCCCCAACCGCGTGGGTCTGGCGGCCGGCTTCGACAAGCACGCCGATGTGTGGCCCGTGTGCGGCGCGCTCGGCTTCGGCCACACCGAGATCGGCACCATCACGCAGCACGCCCAGCCCGGCAACGAGGGCCTGCGCGTCTTCCGCTACCCGCAGTATGAGGCGGTCGTGAACCGCTACGGCTTCCCCAACATCGGCGCCGACGCCGCTGCCGAGAAGCTCGCCAAGGGCCCGAAGAAGGGCACGCGCACCGCGCCCCTGGGCGTCAACATCGGCAAGTCCAAGAAGACCGAGCTGGCCGACGCCCCCGCCGACTACCTGTACAGCTTCGCCAAGCTCGCCGAGTTCGCCGACTACATGGTGGTGAACATCTCCAGCCCGAACACCCCGGGCCTGCGCCAGCTTCAGGACAAGGACCACCTGGTCACCCTCCTCAACGAGCTCATGAAGGCCAACCGCGAGCGCGCCGCCAAGCTCGGCGAAAAGCCCGTGCCGTTCCTGCTCAAGATCGCCCCGGACCTCACCTTCGGCCAGATGGACGAGATCCTCGCCGTGGTCGCCGAATCCGGGTTCGACGGCATCATCGCCACGAACACCACGCTGGACCGACCCGCCTCCATGCCCGAACTGCACAACCAGGGCGGCCTCTCCGGCAAACCTCTCCTGGAGAAATCCCTCGGCGTGGTGAAGTACCTCGTGAAGGCCTCCGACGGCAAAATCCCCGTCATCGGCTCCGGCGGCATCTGCCGCGTCGCCGACGCCGGCCGCTTCCTCGACGAAGGCGCCGTGCTCGTGCAGCTCTACTCCGGCCTCGTCTACCGCGGCCCCTTCTTCGCCCGCGACTGCGCCCGCGCCCTCGCCTGGCACGACCAGAAGTGGGTGTGACGCACGCCGGGTCTCACCGGCCGGCACACGACGAGCAAGGCCGCGCGGGGACTTCCCCTCGCGGCCTTTTCGCGTCCGCTGCGCGAGCGCCCTCGCCCGGCCCGGGCGACGCGCGCGCTTGTGACGCTTTTTTAAAAATCCCGATTGACACCGGCAGGCCGAACGCCTTCATCCGCGACCAGTTTCCGCAAGGTGACTGACAACGGTGGATGTAGCTCAGTGGTTAGAGCACTGGTTTGTGGTACCAGGGGCCGCGGGTTCAAATCCCGTCTTCCACCCCATTTGAACCCGTCTCGAAAGAGACGGGTTTTCTTGTGCCCGGCGCCGGCGCGGTTGGCGGGTTGAGCACGAAAAAAGGCGCAGGGACCCCAAATCGGGATACCTCTGCGCCTTTTGGCGTCTTGGCGGCAAGGAGCCGCCGGGCCGATTCGGCTTACTCGGCGGAATCGGCGGCGGACTTGTCGCCGGCCTCGTAGCGGGCGATCCAGGCGGCGGACCATTCGGCGTAGTCGCCGGCGGCGATGTGGGCGCGGGCCTGTTCCATGAGATCCTGGAAGAAGTGGATGTTGTGGATGCTCAGGAGCGTGGCGGACAGCTGCTCCTGCGCGAGGAACAGGTGGCGCAGGTAGGCGCGCGAGAAGTTCTTGCAGGTGTAGTTGTCCAGGCCGGCGACGAGCGGGGCCTCGTCGAACTTGAAGCGCTCGTTCTTGATGTTGATCACGCCGTCCGGGGTGAAGGCGGAGCCGTGGCGCGCGAGGCGCGTGGGCATGACGCAGTCGAACATGTCGGCGCCCAGGGCGATCATCTTGAGCAGCTGGGGCGGGGTGCCCACGCCCATGACATAGCGCGGCTTGTGCACGGGCAGGTGCGGGGTGACGCAGCCGACCTGCTTGAGCATCTCGTGCTCGGGCTCGCCCACGCTCACGCCGCCGATGGCGTAGCCGGGGAAGTCCATCTCCACGAGCGCCTTGGCGCAGGCGACGCGCAGATCGTCGTAGGTGGAGCCCTGCACGATGGCGAAGGCGTGGTGGCCGCGCGCGAGGAAGCCGGTGGCGTGCGCGTGGTTGAGGAACTCCTTGGCCCAGCGAATGGTGCGCTTCACGGCGCTCTCGCACTCCTTGCGGTCGCAGGGCCAGGGCGGGCACTCGTCGAGCACCATGGCGATGTCGGAGCCCAGGGCGTCCTGGATGTCCAGGCACGACTTGGGGTTGAGGTTGACCGGGGAGCCGTCGAGGTGGGACTGGAAGGCGATGCCCTCGTCGGTGACCTTACGGATCTTGGCGAGGGAGAACACCTGGAAGCCGCCGGAGTCGGTGAGGATGGGGCCGTCCCAGCGCATGAACTTGTGCAGGCCGCCCATGGCGCGCACGACCTCGGGGCCGGGGCGCAGGTTGAGGTGGTAGGTGTTGCCTAGGATGATCTGCGCTCCGGTGTCCTTCACCTGATCGGGCGTGAGCGCCTTGACCGTGCCCTGGGTGCCCACGGGCATGAACACGGGCGTGCGAATCTCGCCGTGACGGGTCCGGAGAAGGCCGAGGCGGGCGCCCGTGGCGGAGTCGGTCTTGAGCAGGTCAAAATGTGACATGGCGGGCAAAAAGGGGGAATCGCCGGAGCGGGCCAAGGCAAAAGGAGCGGACAAGGTGCCGGGTTGGAGGTCGGAGATTGGAGATTTAAGGTGGGAGGTGGGAGGTGTGGCAGGTGGAAGGGAAATGCGACCGGGCGGCTGGTCGCGGTCGGAACGCACCAAGGCATCGGAAAAATCCCGCTCCACCGGCGCATTCACGGCCCGCAGCCCCTGCCCCACCTTCCACCTTCCACCTTCCACCTTCCACCTTCCACCTTCCACCTTCCAC
>CAMFKE010000010.1 GCA_945957395.1 uncultured Opitutia bacterium | reverse complement strand
TGTCGCCGGGTTTATGCCCCTGATTGGCCCAAAGCCGATCAGGGGCTTTTTGTTTCCTCTTCTAGCCGCCCCCAGCACGGGCGACATCCGCGCCGATATTGGACTTGGGCCATAGGCTCCGCATGACAGGTTTCAGTCGTATCTGCCACATCCGCGTATCACGGCCTGGACCGTATCGGGCTGCAGGGACCAGTCCTGTTCAGCCGTGACTGTGTGAACAACTCGCATGGCTTCCCCTTGCCCAAGCTGCTTGCAGGCTCACTCTGCGGGCGGTTTTACCCCTCAAGATGTACCTTAAGGAAGTCGTCATCAACGGATTCAAGAGCTTCGCCGACAGGACGAAGGTCGACCTGCGTCCCGGCGTGACAGCGATCGTGGGGCCCAATGGCTGCGGCAAGTCCAACATCGCCGAGGCGATCCGTTGGGTGCTCGGCGAACAGTCGGCGAAGGCCATGCGCTCGGGTAAGATGGCCGACGTGATTTTCCAAGGCACGGACAAGCGCAAGCCGCTGCCGCTGTGCGAGGTGACGCTCACCTTCACGGACTGCGAAAAGGAACTCGGCACCGCCTTCAACGAGGTGGAGATCACGCGCCGCATCTCGCGCGAGGGGGGCGGTGACTATTTCCTCAACGGCAAACCCTGCCGGCTGAAGGACATCCAGCGGCTGTTCATGGATACGGGCGTGGGGCGCGAGTCCTACTCGTTCATGATGCAGGGCCAGATCGACCGCGTGCTCTCGGTGAATCCCGCCGAACGCCGCCAGCTTTTCGAGGAGGCCGCCGGCATCACGCGCTACAAGGCGCAGCGTAAGGAAGCTTTGGATAAGCTGAAGCTGGTGGATCAGAACCTCGCGCGCGTCACGGACGTCGTGGAGGAGGTGTCGCGCCAGATGGGTACGCTCAAGCGCCAGGCGTCCAAGGCGCTCCGTTACAAGCGGCTGAAGCACCGCCTGACGCACCTCGACCTGGCGTGGCAAGGGTTTCAATACACGAAGCGTCGCGAGGCCGTCGTCGCGCTGGAGGCCAGCACCATTTCGCTGCAGGCGCTCGTGGGCGCCTCGCAGTCCGCTCTGCGCGAGCGTGAAGGCGTTTTGTCGTCGGCCAAGGCCGACCGGGTGCGTCTGCATGAGAAACTGCAGGAGGCGCAGCAGGTGGCCTTCAACCTGCGTTCGGAAAAGGAGAACGCGGAAAACCAGGCGCGCTTCGCCGAAGTGCGCTCGCAGGATCTGCGCGAGCGTCAGGGGCAGGTGGAGTCCGAGCTCGCCTCTCTCGCCGCGCGCGAGGCGGAGTTGCAAGCCCGGCTCGATGGCGAATCCGGGGCGAAGGCCATGCACGCGGGCGACACCGAGAGCGCCGAGGAGTCCTGCCGCGTGCGCCAGCGTGAGCTCGACGAATCCCTGCGCGCCGTGGCCGAGGCCGAGTCGTCGCTGCGTCAGCAGCGCCAGGAACTGCTGATGGTGGAGGGCGAACTCACCCGCCACCGTTCCGCCGTCACCACCTTTGAGGTCGACCTGAAGAGCTACCAATCCCGGCACGCCGACCTGGCCAACACCGTGCACAGCCTGGGCGAGCAGCGCATGGGGCTGGAGCAGCGTCTGGCCGAGACCGAGATGGTCGTGGAATCGCGCCGCGCCGAAGTGGCGGTGGCCCGCCAGGATGTCTCCCTTTCGCAGGAGGAGGGCAAACGGCTCGCCGTCGAGTTTCGTCAGTTGCAGCAGCGTATCCAGGAACTGGATCGCCAGGTGACGCGTCGCAACGCCCAGCTGAACATGCTGGAGCAGCTGCACGCCAAGTTCGAAGGCTTCTCCGAAGGCGCCAAGGCCGTGCTGAAGGGGGAGCTCGCCTCCGCACCGACCGGCTCGACGCACGCCTTGAACGCCGTGATGAGCGTGACGGAGGAGGCCTGGGCTCCCGCGCTTGAGCACCTTCTCTCCGGCGCGTCGGAGGCCATCGTGGTCGAGGACGCCGTGCGCATCCCCGGCATCGTCGGCGAACTGACTGAGCGCAACCTCGGCCGTGCCGGCTTCCTGGCCCCCGCGCCCGCCCCCGTGCGCCACGGCGAAGGCGCGACCGAGTGGCTGCGCCCTGCGCGGCGCGTGGTCATGCCGCGTGGCGACGCATGGAACGCGCTCGTGGACAACCTTTTCGCCGGTTGCTACCTGTGCGACGACCTGCCCCGGTTCCTCGCCTTCTGGCGGGACAACCCCGCGTTCGACTTCCTCATCGTCGCGACCAACTCCGGCGAACTCGTCGACCGGCGCGGACTCATTTACGGGGGCAAGAAGGCCCCCAAGGGCGGCGCTCAGACCGCGACCGGTTTCTTCCAGCGCGAGGCGGAGATCTCCCGTCTGCGAGAGACCGTGTCCTCCGAGAACGAGCAGCTCACCGGGCTCAATGTGTCCGCCATGGAGCTTCAGGCGCGCATGGACGAGTGCGAGTCCGAGGTCGAGAGTCGCCGCCGTCGCGTGAGCGAACTGGAGCAGGAGGTTTCCGCACTCGGCGCCGAGGAGCGCGCCGCGCGGGCAGCGCTCACGGCGAACGAGGAGCAGGAGTCGCGCCGTCGCCGCGAGCTCGAGGATTTGGAATCCACGCAGGGCCAGGCTGTCGAGCGCATGGAAAAGGCGCGCGCCGGGCTTGAGGAAAAGGAGGCCGACATCGAGTCGCGCCGTGTTTCCATCGGCGAGTTGGAGCACCGCATCACCGCGCTGCGCTCCGAGTCCGACATGCGCCGCGACGCGCTCGGCGAGGTCCGCTTCGAACTCGCGGAGAAGCGTCAGAAACTGCAGGTCATCGACAGCGCGCTGGCCGAGGCCCGCCGCATGCTCGACGAGGTCTGCCAGCGTCGCGACCGCCGCCATGAGGAGATCGCGGCGATGCAGGCGCAGATCACCGATTTCACCGAGCAGGCCTCGCGCAACCGCGAGCGCGCCGTCGCGCTCGACGAGACCATCGCCGCCGCCGTGGCCTCCATCGAGGAGGACCGGCGCGTGTTGGCGGAGACCGAATCGCGCATCGAGACGCTCGACGGCTCCATGGGCGACGACCGCATGACCCTGCGAGAGAACGAGACGCGCCTGAAAGGGCTTGAGGTGAAGCTGGCCGAGGAGACTTCGCAGTGCCAGTTCATCGCCGAGAAGGTGCGTGGCGAGTATCAGCTCGACGCCTCCATGGTCGACTGGAAGCGCCAGTTGTGGAACGCCGACGAGGAGTTCGAGACGAAGGTGAAGCTCGACGACCTCGAGGACGACGACGACACGGGCAAGCCGCGCGTGCGCCGAGAGCGTACCGAGCCGGCCGAGGCGGATTTCGCCGCGATGGACAACACCGACTGGCCGCCCCTGTGCCGCGAGATCACGGAGCTGCGCGAGCGCATCAACTCGATGGGAGCGGTGAACCTCGTGGCCATCGAGGAGTACGCCGAGCTGCGCGAGCGCCACAACTTCCTGAAGACCCAGTCGGACGACCTGTGGGCCGCGAAAAACGAGCTCACGCGCGCCATCGACGAGATCAACAAGACCTCGCAGCAGCTGTTCGCCGACACCTTCGAGCAGATCCGCAAGAACTTCAAATTCACCTTCGAGCGTCTGTTCAACGGCGGCGAGGCCGACCTGCAGCTCATCGCCGCCGAGGACCCCCTGGACTCCGGCATCGAGATCACCGCGCGTCCGCCCGGCACAAAGCTGCGCAGCCTCACGCTGCTCTCCGGCGGGCAGAAGACCATGACCGCGGTGGGCCTGCTCTTCGCCATCTACATGGTGAAACCCTCGCCCTTCTGCGTGCTCGACGAGCTCGACGCCCCGCTGGACGACGCGAACGTGGGCCGCTTCACCGACATCGTGCGCGAGTTCACCAAGTTCTCCCAGTTCCTCGTGGTGACGCACAACAAGCGCACCGTGTCCGCCGCCGACACCATCTACGGCGTGACCATGCAGGAGCGCGGCGTCACCAAGCTCTTCTCGATGCGCTTCAACCAGTCCACCGGCGACACCGAGGAGGCCCGCCAGCCCATCCTGCCCGGCATGCAGGCCGCCTACACGATGGCGCGCTGAGTCGCCCGTTTCTTGGTGTTGCGCGAGCGAGGGCGGGCGCGAAGGCTGGGTGGCATCATGATTCGCCGGTGCATACCGTTTCTTCTTTGTGCGCTCCTCGTTCACCTCGGCACCGAGGCGCGGGCGGCAGGGTTGCCTGCGGACCGGGAGGCGATGTCCGAGGATATGTCGCAGCTGAAGAAGTTGAGCGAGCGGTCAGCGCGCTGGCGCGAAGGATCGCGCAAGCTTCGCGACGAGGTCGGTTCCCGTTTGACGGGCGGCGTGCTGACGAGCGCGGACATGCTGCGTCTTTACGGGTATGCTGAGGCCTACGTGCGACAGCGTCGCCGGTGGCAGGCGCTGATCGATTGCCAAGGCGATGAGGCGTGGGAACGCATGGGGCCGAGCCTGGCCCATAAGCCTTTGGACCGGGCGCAGGCGAAACTTGTGCTGCTGGCGGCGCTTTCTCAGCACGACGACTATGTCCAGGGCGTCCATCCTTGGTTTACGCAGACCAAGGCGCGCAGGCTTTTGAAGACGGATCATCCGGAGGTTGAGGGCGAACTGGATTCCGCGGTTCGCCATTATCTCAACCCGCTGAACCGCCAACGGCTCGCGCGTGCCGTGGTCTGGCACCGAGCGGAGGGGGCGATGGCCGCCGATCGCTCCGCCGACGAGGCATTCCTGGACGAGATGATCGTTCGCAGTCCCGGGTATGCGTTTTTCACCAAGAATCTGGCGAGGCGAGTGTTGGAGGACTGGCGCACTGGCGGGCATGCCGCCGTCACCTTCGTGACCGATCATCTCGTGAACTTCGGAGGTTCCGCGGAATCGACGGCCAGTCTGGTGGTGGGCAATACCGTGGGGCTGGTGGCGACGCGCAAGGGGTGGCTCCAGTCGCTTTCCTTGACCGAGAGAAGCCGGATTGAGCGCGGTCTTAGGCCGCTGGATGTGCTGCTGGAGAAGACGCCGTTTCGCCTGACGGATAAAACGATTCCCGGGCACTACGGCCATGTGGCGGTTTGGGTCGGGACGGAGACCGAGTTGAAGCGACTTGGCGTTTGGGAGGATCCCTTGGTAAGGCCCTACCATGAGCGCATACGCGCCGGGGCTTCCGTTGTGGAGGCCTTGCGGCCTGGAGTCGAAATCAACACCTTCGAACAGTTCCTCAATATCGACGATTTGCTGGTCATGCGACCGGCGCCGATGCCCGAATCCGCCGTGCGAGACGGGGTGCTGCGAGCGTTCGCCCAGTTGGGCAAAGACTACGACTTTGCCTTCAATGTGGAGAGCGACCGGCGCATCGTTTGTTCGGAGCTGGCTTTCGTGGTGTATCCCGCCGTCGCGTGGCCCACCTCCGAGGTGATGGGCCGGCGCTCCATCACGCCGGACCAGGTCGCGCTCAAGGCTAGGGCGGGAGGTCCGTTCAGCCCGGTGATGATCTGGCACGACGGGGTCGAGGTGCGCGAGCGACTGCCTGAGACGCTGGAGGCTTTGTTGCGCGAGGACAGAGCCGGGTTTCTCCGGATTCATCCGGGATTCGTCGGCAGGAGCGAGGACGGGAAGTCGAAGTAGCCCGAACCTCGCAATCCGCTTACGCCGCGACGCCGGAGTCGGCCTTCACTTTCAACGCATAACGCCCCGCCCGGGCCGAGAGGGTGACGGCGTGTCCGAAGGTGTCGCGCATCGTCGATGTCTTCATGACGGAGCTTTTTGAGCCTGCGGCGACGACGCGGCCGGCGCGAAGGCACAGTGCGTGTGTGAAGCACGGCAGAATCTCCTCCACATGGTGCGTGACCAGGATCAGCGCGGGGGCGGTCGGCGCGGCCGCGATGCGGGAGACAAATCCGAGGAAGTTTTCGCGGGCGACGGGGTCGAGCCCGGCGCAGGGCTCATCAAGGATGAGAATCCTGGGTTTCGCCATCAGGGCGCGCGCGATGAGCACGCGCTGACGCTCCCCTTGAGAAAGGACCGCCCACGCCCGGTCTTCCAGCGTCGCGCACTCGGTGAGCCTGAGCATGCGGCGAGCCTCGCGCAGATGCGCGGCCGGCAGTTCGTGCCAGATTTGAAGAAGGGCCTGCCTGCCCGTGGCGACGACGCCGAGAGCGGTGTGGTCGTCGGGAATGAGTTGGCGCAGGCCGGATCCCACGATGCCGACGCTTTTACGCAACTCGCGCCAGTCGGCGCGGCCGTATTCGTGGTCGAGAACGCACAGTCTGCCTGCGGGGATTCCGGTGGATTCGTGCAGGTAGCCGGTGATGGCGCCCAGGAGCGTGGTTTTCCCGGAACCATTGGGGCCGAGAATCACCCAGTGTTCACCGGCCTTCACCGTCCAATCGAGATTCTCGAGGATGCTCCGACCTGCGGCGCAGCCCAAGGAGAGCCCTTTGATGTCGATAATCTCCCGAGTGGGTGTGGTGGTGCGGGGCGGGCGCATGGCGTTTTTTTCGGGTGTAGCGGAAACCTTCATGTGGGCGGTCGGAAAGCGCAAGGGCATGGGTGGTTGTTTGTGGACGAATGCCGCTCTGTCAGGAAAGGGCCGCTGCCGGTATGATTGTGCAGCCCCATGAAAATTCCGACTCACCCTCTGCTCGCCGCACTCGCCCTGGTCGCGCTTTCTCCCGTCGGGCTCCCTGCGGCGAACCCTGCGCCGGTTGCCAACGCGACCGCGCCGGTCAATGCGGCTCAGGCCGCCTCGGGAGTGATCACTCGCGCCTTCGGCGTCGAGGCCGCCGCGCGGTTCACCTTCGCGCCGCTGGCGGCGGAGGGCTCGGCGACTGATACCTTTGAGTACGAGGCGAAGGGCGGGCGCGTCACCGTGCGCGGCACGAGCGTCGTGGGCATGACGCGCGGCGCCTACGAATACCTGAAGGATCACGGCCTCGGGGAGGTTTCCTGGAGCGCCACGCGCATCGACACCGCCAAAAACTGGCCGGATTGCGCCGCCGTGCGCCGCGCTTCGCCGGTGAAGTTCCGCTATTACTTCAATGTCGTGACCTACGGCTACTCCACGCCCTACTGGACTTGGCAGCGCTGGGAGCGCGAACTCGACTGGATGGCGCTGCACGGCATGAACCTTCCGCTGACCCTCGTCGGGCAGGAGGCCATCGAGGAGCGCGTCTGGAAAAAGATCGGCCTCACGCAGGGCGAAATCGACGCGAACTCCTGCGGCCCTGCCCACCTGCCGTGGGCGCGCATGGGCAACATCGCCTCGCACGACGGCCCGCTCACGCCCTCCTGGCAAGCCGATCAGCTCGCGCTCCAGCACCGCATCCTCGACCGCATGAAGGTGCTCGGCATCACGCCCATCACCCCGGCCTTCGCCGGCTTCGTGCCCAAGTCCATCACCCGCGTCTTCCCCGACGCGAAGCTGCACACCACCGCGTGGGGTGGCTTCCCCAGCCACAAGCAGGCGAACTTCCTCTCGCCCGAGCACCCGGCGTTCGCGAAAATCGCGGCGCTCTTCAACGAGGAGTGGACGCGTGAATTCGGCAAATCGAAGTTCCGCCTCTCCGACAGTTTCAACGAGATGGAGCTGCCCAATGATGGGCGCCCGAAGACCGAACTGCTCGCCGAGTACGGCGAAAAGATCGGCCGCAGCGTCATCGATGGCGACCCCGAGGTCACCTGGGTCATGCAGGGCTGGATGTTCGGCTACCAGCGCCACATCTGGAGCCGGGAGAACCTGAAGGCCCTGCTCAGCCGCGTGCCCGACGACAACATGCTGCTGCTGGACCTCGCCGCCGACTACAACGCGAACTTCTGGCGCAACGGGATGAACTACGATTTCCACCAGGGCTTCTACAACAAGCCCTGGGTCATCAGCGTCATCCCCAACATGGGCGGCAAGACCATGTTCACCGGCGTGTGGGACTTCTACGCCACCGGCTATGCCAAGGCGTACGCGTCGGAGAACCGAGGCCGCCTCGTCGGTGCCGGCATCGCCGGCGAAGGCATCGAGTCCAACGAGCTCCTTCACGAGATCGTCGCTGACGCCTGCTGGACCGAGAAGCCGATCGATCTCGACACCTGGCTGCCCGCGTATGCGAAAGCCCGATACGGCGCCGCGCCCGAGGGCGTGCTGCGCTCCTGGGCCACCCTGCGCAAGACCTGCGACGCCGGACTGATCGACCACCCGGGCTTCAACTGGCAGGTCGCCCGCCGGACCGGCAGCATCAAGATCGACCGCTCCTTCATCGAGGCCGCGAACGACTTCCTCGCCCAGGGCGAATCCCTGAAGAATGTGGCCGCCTACCGCGTCGACGCCGTGGAATTCGCCGCGCTCGCACTGGGTATGCGCGCCGACGAGTGGATCCGCATCGCCTACGCCGCCCATGACGCCGGTGACGACGCCCTGCGCGACCGCGCCGTCGCCCGCGCGCTCAAGCTGCTCGGCACGCTCGACCGCCTGCTCGAATCGCACCCGACGCTCAACCTCACCACCTGGCTCGGCTTCGCCCGCGCCCACCCGGGCTCGAAGGCCGAGCAGGATGCCCGCGAGCACAACGCGCGCCGCATCGTCACCCTCTGGGGCCCGCCCATCAACGACTACTCCTGCCGCGTCTGGAGCGGCCTCGTGCGCGACTTCTACGCGCCCCGCGTGGCCGGCCAGTTCGCCGCGCTCAAGGCCGGCACGAACTTCGACCGGGGCGCCTTTGAGAAGAAGTGGGTGGAGAGCGTCGGCATCAGCCGCATGACGCCCTTCGCCGACCCGGTCGGCGCCGCCCGCTCGGCGGTCGCCGAAATCCTCGCCGAGAAGCTCCCCGCCGTCACGCCCCCCAAGGTGGAAACCTTGGGTGAGTGGACGCCGTCCGGCATCGGCACGGACTGGAAGGACATCGAGTACCCCCTATCAAGCGAACAGGCCCGCAGGATGACCGGCGTGAACTTCGCCTACAGCTCGGGCTCGCACGCGCTGGAAATCAAGAAGGTCACGCTCGTCGCCGACGGACGCGAAGTCGCCACTGATGCGCACAGCGGCCTGGCCGGCAGGCCGTCTTCGCGAAATTCCTATCGCATCAAGCTCCCGTCCGATGCGACCACGAACAACTCCTGCGTCATTCGTGTCACCGTGCGTGGCAAAGACGGGGTGGATTCGCGCGGCGCCTTGCGCCTGGAGACGCGCTAGGCCCGCGCGCACTCCGTGCAATTTATGGTGTGGGCGGCGCGAGTCGAACGCGCGACCTGATGCTTAGAAGGCATCTGCTCTATCCAACTGAGCTACGCCCACCTCGGCGTGCGAAGTTGGGCGGCGGGTCGCGCCTCGCAAACGAAAAAGCGCCCCCCTGTGAGAGCGCTTTTTCAACGGTCCGTGGAACCTTCGGCGGTTTAGCAGATGAGGTTCTTGAACTCGGAGAAGTCCGCGGAGAGACCGCCGGGGAGTCCCTTGTTGATCACGGCCACGGCGTCATGGGAGTGCAGGGACTCCAGGTGTGCGCAGGCCACCTGGAAGTCGCGAATCCTGCTGTCTGAATCGAGCGACTCGTAGACGAGGCGTGCGGCGTCCTCGACGAACTTCATGTAGGCGCCGTTGAGCTCGGCGAAGGCCTGTTCGTCCTCGCGCTTGACCATCACCTGGGTCTCGGTCTGAAGCGCGTTGAGGCAGAGTTCCTGGATCTCCTCGATGGTGAGGTGGGAGGCTTCGGCGATTTCCGCGACGACACGGGCCTTGGAGCGCTGCGAGTGGGGGATGGTGAACACATCGCGCATCGTGCGGGCGTGCTCGGCGAGTTCGCCGGAGCAGGGGCAGGCGGACGAGTAGACGAAGTCGAAGTGGATGAATTTGCGCACGCGGTCGAGGTCGTCGATCGTGCCTTCGTAACAGCAGCGGTAGTACTGCCAGCCCTTGAGCCCGGAGCGCAGGCTGGGCTTGATCATGGGGTAGTTGAACTCCAAGCGCAGTCGGGCGCGGCTGGAGCCCAGGTCCTGCTTGTACCTGCGCAGGATCTCCTCGACCACCTCGGGCGTGAACACGCGGTCTTGGAACTCGTAGAAGACGCGCATGATGCGCGACATGTTGATGCCCTTGTGGTCGGCCGAGAGCGAAACGGTGCCGGAAACGGAGGTTTCCAGCTGAATCTTGCCCCCGTCTTTCGTCAGGAAAAGCAGGGGGAGGCGGAAGTTCGATATGCCCACCTGCAGGATGGGGACATTGGCGCCCTGGATCTGGCTGGCGTCCGTGTTCTGCATGTCGGGCAGGGTCGCCTTGTAGGCCTCGCTCGCGCGGAAGGCGCGGTCGTACACGCGGGAGGGGGCGTGGGCGGCCGGCTTGGTTTCGTGGGCGTGCTTGGTCTGGCTCATGGAAGGGTTTGGTCCTAGGGTTTACGGTCTTTCAAGGCTATCGTAAAATGCCGGTCGGGCAAACCACCGGGGCAGGCTCGGGGAAATAAGAAGGCCCGCGCCGGTGTTGTCCTGGCGCGGGCCGAAAAATATGGAGCCCAAGGTCGGATTCGAACCGACGACCTGCGGTTTACGATACCGCTGCTCTACCAACTGAGCTACTGGGGCGAGAAGGCGACGATAGCTAGGCGGGGGCCCCGCCTTGGCAAGCCGTTTTCGGAAACGATTTTTTAACCGAATCCGGGGAGCTTTGGAATCGCCGGCGAGGCGGATAAATCATGCTTTGCCCGCCCCATGCTCGTCGAAGACATCGCCCGTCGATTCAATGTTCCAGGCCGACTCGCCATCCTGCGCCCGCACGGCACGGGAAATGTGAACGACACCTATATGGTCGTCTTCCGAACGGCCTTTTCCGAGCAGCGCTTCATCCTGCAGCGCATCCGCAAAGCCATCTTCCCCGAGCCGGAGATCATCATGCGCAACATGCGCGTGATCACCGACCACTGCCACAGGAAGATCGAGGCCGGCGCCGACGCCGCCGACCGCATCTGGCAGCTTCCCAAAATCATCGAGACGCTGGAGGGCGCGGATTTTGTGACCGACGCCTCGGGCGACCTGTGGCGCGCCATCACGCACATCGCCAGCGCCAACAGCTACGAGAAGGTCCGCAACCTCGAGCATGCGCGCGAGGCCGGCTATGTGCTGGGTCACTTCCATCGCATGATCAGCGACCTGCCCGCCGAGCGCCTCGCCTACGCGCTTCCGGGTTTCCATGTCACCCCGGGCTATCTGGCGAAAATGGACGCGGCGCTGGCCACCGCGGACGGCAAGGCCCGTCTGGCCGCCTCGCCCGAGGCGCAGCGGTGCCTGCGCTTCATCGAGAAGCGCCGGGCGTTCTGCCATGTGCTGGAGAACGCCTCGATGCGCGGCGAGCTGATCACCCGTCCCATCCACGGCGACCCGAAGGTGGGCAATGTGATGATCGACGATGATACGGGCAAGGGCACCTGTATCGTCGATTTGGACACGGTTCAGCCCGGTCTCATCCATTATGATGTGGGTGACTGCATGCGCTCCGGCTGCAACCCGGCCGGGGAGGAGACCGCCGAGCTGCAGTCCGTGGTGTTCGACACGGACCTTTTCGCGGCCCTGCACAAGGGGTATCTCGCCATGGCCGGCGACTTCCTCACCGACGCCGACAAACATTACCTTTTCGACGCGATTCACCTCATCCCGCTGGAACTCGGCATTCGTTTCTTCGCCGATTACCTCGCCGGCGATGTGTACTTCAAGACGCGCTACCCGGGGCACAACCTGCGGCGCGCTCTCGTGCAAATCCAGCTGACCGAGAGCATCGAGGCGCGCGAGGCACTCATTCGCAAGGTGATGGCTTCCGCCTGAGGAGAGTCTCTTGGGTGAGATCGTCGCAGCCGAGCTGTCCTTCGGGGATGCCTGCATCCTTGGAGGCGTGGCGCTTTTGCTGACCGTTTCGATGACGGTCGCCGCCGCTCGCGGCATGCGACAGGGGCCCGTGCGGGCGCTCGCGTCGGTGTTGGCGCTGGTGGCCTCCCTCGTCGTCTGTTCGGCCGGAGGCGCCGCCTTCGGCCGACTGCTGTTCGACGGAACGCAATTTCCCTGGCTGCTCCGCGAGGCAGCCGGAACGCTGCTGCTGGGCAGTCTGGTCTGGCTTGCCGTGTTCGGCTGGGCCTGGTGGCGCGGCCGGTCCAAGGGGGCCTCCGGCGAGCCCGAGAGTCCTGTGTCCGGGGCGATTGTTGGCTGCTGGGTCGGCATCGCCTGGTTCGGCGTCGCGCTGGCTTTTGTTCTGGCGTTGGCGGGTATGGGCGAGGCTTGGGCCTCCGCCCGCGGACGCGCACCGGCTCTGCTGAGATGGCCGGTTCGGGTGAAGTCGGCGTTGGCGGCGTGGCCCGGGACCGAGCCGCTTGCCCGTTTTGATCTGGTGCCGGAGCGTCCCCGGCGGATTTTGGACAAGGCTCTGCGTGTGCTTCGGGATCCGAAGGCCTTTCGACGCCTGCAGGCTGACGACTCGGTGCGGGCCATCGCTGCGCATCCGTCCTTTTATCCCTTGGCCAGCGACTCCGAGCTGCGTGAGATGGTGCGCCGTCATGACGCCGTGGGGCTGCTGTCTCACCCACGCGTGCTGGCTCTCATTGAGGACGAATCGTTCCAGCGTCGTCTGGCCGAGACGGACCTCGAATCACTTTTGGACCGGGCGCTTGCCGGTCCCGCACGCTAGGTTTCTTTCTTGGAATCCCCCGGGCCTAGCCTAACTCGTTTTCCCCCCACTTCTCCCCATGCGCAACGCACTTCTCCTTTCCCTCGCCGCCGTGGCGCCGCTGGCTTTCGCCGGCGAGCCGGAGGCCGCCAAAACTGTAACCGTCCCTCAATCCCCCTCCACCCCCGATAAATCCATGACCACCGCCAGTCAGCCCGCGTCCGCCGACACCAAGCCCACCGCCTTCGAGTCCCTGGAGGCCAACGGTCGCAAGCACGTCCTTGTCTGCTCCATCAAGACGGTGGAGGCGAACCGCCAGTTCCAGCAGAACGTCACCGTCGTTCAGAACCAGCTCGCGCAGGTGAAGCGCCTGCAGCAGCGTATCGAGGAAGCCCTTACGCTGGTCGAGAAGGAGGCCCTCAAGAAGGTGCTCGACGAGACCAACAAGTCGCTGGAGCAGAACAACACGCTCATGGCGAAGACCTACGGCTTCTCCATCCTGCGCCAGTACCTCGTCGAAGTGGGCAAGACCCGCCTTTACACGCCCGTGTCCGACAAGGAATACGACGAAGCCAAGACGAAGCCGGACTTCAAGGAGGACAACTTCCTCAAGAACGAGAACGGACGCTTCGCCCACATCGCGACCATCGCCGGTGTCGCCGAGAACAACATCTTCCGCCAGAATGTGCAGCTCGTTCAGGCCCAGCGCAGCCGCCTCGTGCAGCTCAAGGCCGCCATCGACCAGACCAAGGAGGCCGAGGCCAAGAAGAAGCTGGAGGAGGAGTTCAAGAAGTCCGAGGACACCCTTCTGAAGAACAACGAGGAGATGACCAAGACCTACGGCTTCAGCCTCGTGCGCAACTACGTCATGGAGATCGAGGAGGCCAAGCTGTACATGGCCGTCACCGAAGAGGAGTTCGCCAAGCAGAAGGCCGAGGCCGAAGCCAAGACCGCGAAGTAATCCGCCCTTTCCGCGCACCCTGTGTGCGCAGAACGGATACAATAGGAAAGCCGCCCCGGACGGGGCGGCTTTCCTGCTTTTGGCGCCGGGCGCGCGGCGCGGCTTAGCTCTTGCCCTTGGTTTCCTCGGGGAATCGCAGGCCGAGATGGCGCGCGAAGAACAGCAGGTTGTCCGCCGTGTCGCGCACGCGCATGTCGAAGGACTTGCCGGCGCCGTGTCCGGAGTCGAAGTCGACGCGCAGCAGGATGGGGCGCGTGAGCGGGTCGCCGGCCGTCTCGGCCTGCAGGCGGGCGGCCATCTTGCGGGCGTGCAGCGGGTGCACGCGCGTGTCGTTTTCACCGGCCTCGATGAGCGTGGCCGGGTACTTCACGCCCCGGCGGATGTTGTGATAAGGCGAGTACGCGCTGAGCCAGCGGAAATCGGCCTCGCGGGCCGGGTCGCCGTATTCGGGCACCCAGACGCGGGCCATGAGGAAGTGCTGATAGCGCAGCATGTCCAACAGGGGCACGCCCACATTGACGGCCGAGAAGAGGTCGGGTCGCTGGGTCAGCACGGCGCCCGTGAGCAGGCCCCCGTTGGAGCCGCCCTTGACGCCCAGATGCGCCGGCGAGGTGTACTTTTCGGCGATGAGGAATTCGGCTGCGGCGATGAAGTCGTCGAAGACGTTCTGCTTTTTCTCGAGCATGCCGTCCCTGTGCCAGGCCTCGCCGTACTCGCTGCCGCCGCGCAGTCCCGCGACGGCGTAGACGCCGCCGGCGTCGAGCCAGGGGATGATGGCGGAGTTGAACCAGGGTCGCTGGGAAACCGAGAAGCCTCCGTAGCCCCAGAGGATGGTGGGTCGGGCGCCGTCGAGGCGAATGCCCTTCTTGTGCGCCACGAAAAGCGGCACGCGCGTGCCGTCCTTGGACTTGTAGAAGAGCTGTTTCACCTCGTAGTCCGCGGGGGAGACGGGCTGGGCGGGGCGGAAGTAGAGGCTTCGCTCCCCGCTCGTGAGGTCGACCCGGTAGGTCGACTGCGGCTCGTTGAGGCTGCTGAAGGAGAGGTGGGCGATGTTGGATTTTTCGTCCGTGGTGAGCCAGGCCACGCCCACGCCGGGCTGCGGCAGGTCGCGCACGATGGCGCCCTCGAAATCGCGCAGTTCAAGGCGCGTGAGGGCGTTTTCGTTCCAGGAGACGGCGATGAAGTCCTTCGCCAGCGAGACATTGGCGATCGAGCGGTCCGGCTGCGGCGGGATGATCTCGCTCCACTTGTCGCGCGAGGCGTCGCGCAGGTTGATCTTGAACAGGCGGCCGTTCAGGGCGCCCTCGGTGGTGCGAAGGAAGAGAGTGTCTCCGCGGATCACGCCGGAGTAGGCCGCATGGGCGTTCTCGGCGATGACGGGGCCGCGCAGTTCGCCCGTGGCCAGCCAGTGGGGGAAGTCGCACACGCGCAGGTCGTTGACGCCCCATCCCTTGTGGTAGCCGAGGATGAGCCAGCGTCCCTCGGAGTCGAGTTCGGCGAAGGGGCCTCCGGTGGTGGCGAACGGGCCGGATTCGTGCTGGGCGCAGATGAGCCGGTCGCGCGACGGGTCCTCGCCGAGGCGATGCAGGCGGATTTCCCGCGAGTGCGGATTACGGATGTCCCTAAGCTTGGAGTAGATGAAGGCGCGACCACCCGGAAGCCAGCCGGCCACAGCCGCTTTGCCTGTGATGATGTCCGGCAGCAGGGTTCCGTCGGCGGCGTTGAGCACGCGAAGCGTGGTGTTTTCATCGCCCGACTTGAAGGTGGCGAACGCGACGAGCTCGCCCTCGAGGCTGGGCGTCGTGCGGGCGAGCGAGGTGCGCCCGTCGGGGTGCGTCCGGTTGAGGTTGAGTAGCTCGCGTTCGGCGCCGGTGGGCGTGTCTCTCACGAAGAGCACGGCGTTGCTGTCGTCGCCGCTGCGTCGCGATACGAATTCGCGCGAACCGCGGATCAGCGGGACGCTGACGGAGTCCGGACGGAAGAGGGAGCGCAGTCTGGCGTCGAGGGCCGCGCGGCCGGGCTGCGCGTCGAAAAAGGCCTGGGTGCGAGCGTTCTGCGCGAGGGACCACTCGCGCACGCGCCGGTCAAGCGCCGGGTCGGGATGGCCGAGTTCGGGTGCGGCGCTGCCTTCCAGCCAGCGGTACGGGTCGGCGATCTTTTGATCATGCAGCGTGTAGACGATGTCCGACTGCGGGGACTCGGGGACCGGGGGCAGGGGGGCGGCGGAAGCTGCCGGCAGGGCGGCTGCGAGGGCGATGAAAAGCGAAAGGCGCGGGGGCATGGGCGGAAAAGTCGGGCAGGAAAAAGAAACCCGTGCGACTTGTTCCATGCCTAAGGCGCGCAGGACGGGCCGGCCGCCGGGCCGGCTCGCCTCAGAGCGCCCCGGCTTTCGCCGCGGCGCAGATCTTGGCGATCAGCCCGGTTGTGCTGTAGCCGGGAAGGAATGGCAGGAAGCTGATTTGCGTCCCGCTTTCCTCCAGCGCCGCACGCTCGCCGGGGTCGAGCTTGTCGAGGGTGTAGTCGCCGGCCTTGGCGTACACATCCGGGCGCAGGGCGCGGATTTCGCCGTCGAGGCGGGGGGTCTCGAAGGTGAAAAGACCGTGGACAAAGGGCAGCGCTCCCAGCGCGTAGGCGCGCTCAAGGTCGCTTTGCACGGGGCGGGTGGGGCCCTTGAGGGCGCGCACGCTGGCCTCACCGTTGAGTCCGATCCAGAGCTCGTCGCCCAGGGATGCGGCCTCGCGCAGGTAGTAGAGGTGGCCGCAGTGCAGCAGGTCGAAGCACCCGTTGGTCAGCACGAGCCGCTTGCCGGCCGCCTTCAGTTCGGCGCGCCGGGCGATGGCGCGCGGGAGTGTCATGAGTTTCGGGTTGTTCTCAAGGGGGGACATGCGAGGCAGACAAAGTGCGAATGGTGAAGAGTGAATGGCGAAATGAGTGTTCAGGAGATTTCCCGTTCGAGCTCGGACCTGCGTCGCCCGGCAAGCTGCGTTCCGGCTATTTTCACTCTTCACCATTCACCATTCACTCTTTGTGTGCTCGCCCATGGACCGCCGCGACTTTTTGAAGACCTTCGCCGTGGGCGCCGCGCTCGCCGCGCTCGCCCCGTCGGCGCTGGCGCAGTCGCTTGCCGGCGGCCGCGTGTCGCTCGGCATCGATGTGTTGGAGGAGCGCGGCTTCTCGGACATCAAGGGCAAGCGCGTCGGCCTCGTCACGCACCCGGCGGGGGTGAACCGGCGCGGGGAGCGCACGATGGATGTGCTTATCCGGGCCAAGTCTCAGGGCGTCAGGCTCGTGAAACTGTTCGGGCCCGAACACGGTATCTACGGCACCGAG
Organism: uncultured Opitutia bacterium; assembly: GCA_945957395.1. Lineage (GTDB taxonomy): Bacteria > Verrucomicrobiota > Verrucomicrobiia > Opitutales > UBA953 > CAMFKE01. Next base: position 117,151 of record CAMFKE010000010.1, on the reverse strand, counting down.
AAGGCCGAGATCCCCGTGCAAAACACCATCGACCGGCGCACGGGGCTGCCTGTGTTCTCCCTGTACGGGAAGACGCGCCGGCCGACGCCCGACATGCTCGAGGGGTTGGACGCCATGCTCATCGACCTGCAGGATGTCGGCTGCCGCTCCTACACCTATGTGAGCTGCATGCGCCTCGTCATCGAGGCCTGCTTCGAGGCCGGCGTTCAGGTCGTGGTGCTCGACCGTCCCAACCCGCTGGGCGGCCTTCTGGCGGACGGACCGGGGCTGGACCGCGAGTTCGAGAGCTATGTGGGCATGTATCCGGTTCCCTATGTCCACGGGCTCACCATCGGCGAGCTCGCCCTCATGGCGGTGCGCTCTCCCGGCTGGCTGACGCTCAGTCCCGCCGCCCGCGCCAAGGGCCGACTGAAGGTCATGCCCATGAAGGGCTGGCGCCGCGGTATGCTTTGGGCGGATACGGGCCTTCGCTGGGTTCCCACTTCCCCCAAGATCCCCACGGCCGACGCCGCCATGGGCTACGCCATGACCGGGCTGGGCTGCCAGCTGGGCGACTTTTACCACGGCTACGGCCCCCTGTATCCGTTCCGCTGGGTCGGCTACCCGAACCGCAAGGCGGCCGACATCGCGCGCGAGTTCAACCGCTGCCGCGTGCCCGGCCTGGACCCCGCGCCGCGCATGATGATGGACGGCGGGCAGGGCGTGTACCTCGGCGTGAAGGACTGGCATAACAGCCGCCCCACGGAGATCAGTTTCCACATGATGCGTCTCGCGTGCGCGTGGAGCCGCGGCAACCCGTACCGGGCCGCGTCGGCCAACCAGGCCCTGCTGTTCAACAAGCATGTGGGCTCGCGCGCCTGGTTCAACGAGCTGCGCACCAAGGGCGCCAAGGCGGATGTGAAGGCGTTCGTCGCCCGTTGGTCCGCCCAGGCCGCGGCTTTCCGCGAGTCGAGCAAGCCCTTCATGCTCTACAAGTGACGGCGAGAGGCGGACGGTTCGCCAAGCCCCGCCGCGGAGTGTCGGCGGCGGAACTCGTCGACCGGCACGCCTTTCACCTGCGAGAATTGCCGGTAGAAGTGGGCGAGGGAGCGGTAGCCCAGTCGCTCGGCAACCCGAGGGCCGCTCATGGACGGGTGTTCGCGCATCAGGCGTGCGGCGCGCTCCACGCGGTGCCGGATGATGACCTCCAGCGGGCTGCACCCAAGCGTTTCCCGAAACGCGCGTTCCAGTGTGCGACGGTTCACCCCGGCGGCGCGGGCGAGCGACTCCACCTGCGGCGTGGCGTCGCCCGCGCGCTCGATCAGCTCCAAGGCCGCGCGCACGCGCGGGTTGTCCGAGCGCAGGGCGCCGGTGCTCAGGCGTTCGGTCACGCCCGAGGGCGGCACCCCCGTCTCCCGCGGCGCTGAGCAGTCGCCGCGCATGAGCGCGTCGAGCCTCAGCGCGGCCCGGTGGCCGACGGTTTCGAAATTCAGGTTGATGCTGGAGAGCGGAGGGCGGGTGGCCTCGCACAAGAGTTCCTCGTCGTCGCACCCCAGCACGCAGAGTTTGCCGGGCACGGTCACGCCAAGCTCGTGAGCGACGCGCAGAAGGAGTGCGGCGTGCGCGTCGTGCATGCAGAACACGGCGAGCGGCCCCGCGTGCGCGTTCAGCTTCTCTCTCAGGAGTTCGGCGAGCGCGTCGGTGTCGTTTCCGGCCTCCGCGTGCCGCGGCCGCTTCCAGCGGCGGCAAGGGCGTCCCGCCGCCCTGATTGCGGCGACGAAGGCGTCGCACCTCGCGGGGTCCGCCCAGTGCCCGCCCTCCAGCACGGCGAAGTCGCCGTGCCCCTGTTTCAGCAGGAATTCCGCCGCGAGTTCGCCGGCGGCGGCAGGGTCTTGGTAAACGCGGTGCAGGCGCGTGTCCGGTCGCCGGCGCGTGATGTCCACGACGCGGCCCGGGTGGGCGAGCGCGAGGGCGTCGAGCGCGGGGTCGCTTCCGAATTGGAGGATGAGTCCGTCGAATCGCCGGTCGAGCGGGACGCGCCGGTCATGGGCGTTGGTCTGCAGGTGCCATCCGAGTTCGCGCGCGGCGCGAACGACGCCCCGGTGGACGGCGGGAACATAGTAGTCGAAACCGAGGAAGACCTTGGGGTGTTGAGGCATGGGGCGTGGCGCAGACGGCGCCCGCGCGCCGCATACACAGCTCGCGCGCCTCGGGGTTCTGTTCTTTTTCAACGCCGGCTGCGGGCGTTGGCGGCATCCTGTGATTTTTTGTTTCCCCCTGCCGCCTGAAACCTGAATCCTGAACGGCTCAACTTTCCCAGCGTGACCATGTCCATGCCCCCCCTTTCTCCCGAACAGCAGGTCGCGCTCATGCGCGAGCGTACCGACACCTTCCACGGCGCCGCGGACATCCTCGAGCGGCTGAAGTCGGGCAAGCGTCTGCGCGTCAAGCTGGGCGTGGATCCGACGCGCCCGGACCTGACCTTCGGCCACATGGTGTGCCTCAACAAGCTGCGCCAGTTTCAGGACATGGGCCATCAGGCGGTGCTCATCATCGGCGACTACACCACGCGCATCGGCGACCCCTCCGGCCGCTCCGAGACGCGCCCCGTGCTCACCGAGGCGGAGATCGAGAACAACGCCTCCACCTACCTGGAGCAGGCCTTCCGCATCCTGGACAAGGACAAGACCGAGGTGCGTCGCAACAGCGAGTGGTTCGCGCGCATGAGCTTCATGGACTGCCTGCACCTGGCCCGCCACATGACCGTGGCTCGCCTGCTGGAGCGCGACGATTTCGCGAAGCGCTACGCCTCGCAGACGCCCATCTCGGTCGTCGAGTTCCTCTACCCGCTTCTCCAGGGCTACGATTCCGTGATGATCGACAGCGACCTGGAACTGGGCGGCAGCGATCAGCTTTTCAACAACCTGGTGGGCCGCGTTTTCCAGAAGGACGCCGGCAAGCCGGAACAGGCGGTCATCACGATGCCCCTGCTCGTCGGTCTCGACGGCGAGAAGAAGATGTCGAAGTCCCTCGGCAACTACATCGCCTTCAACGACAACCCCAAGGACATGTTCGGCAAGATCATGTCCATCCCGGACGAGACCATGTGGGCCTACTACAAGTTCCTTCTGGAGCTTCCCGAGGCCGAGATTCTCGAGCGCAAGAAGATCCACCCGATGGAGGCGAAGAAGCAGCTCGCCGTGTCGCTCACCGCGCTCTTCCACTCGCTGGATGTGGCCACGCATGAGCGCGCTCAGTTCGAGGCCGTGTTTTCCAAGAAGCAGGTGCGCGACGACATTCCCGAGTTCACCTGGGACAGGCTGGTGCCGGAGGCCAACGAGGCCACGCTGACCGACCTGCTCGCCGCCACCGGACTGTTTCCGTCGAAGGCCGAAATCCGCCGTCTGTTCCAGCAGGGCGCGGTGAAGGTGAATGACGAGAAGGTGACTGATCCGGCGCTGCGCTTCGTGCGCCCGATCACCTCGACCGTGGTGCAGGCCGGCAAGCGCACCTTCGTGAAGCTGGTCGACTAAGCGTCGGGCTCCCGGCGGACCTTTGGCGATTTGCCGCGCGCTGGTTTCCTCCATGAAAAGCATCTCACCGCTCCAGGTTCTCACGCTCGACCTGCCCGGCCGCTCGCATGCAGAGCAGGCCGCGGCGGCCTGCGCGGGCGGTGCGCGCTGGATTCAGTTCAGAACCAAGGCGCTTTCGGGCGAAGCCCGGCTGCGCGAGGCGCGCGAGGTGGTGGCGGAGTGCCGCCGGCACGGCGCCGTTTGCATCGTCAACGACTCGCCCGAATTGGCGCTCGCCTGCGGCGCCGACGGCGTGCACCTGGGGCGCGAGGACATGTCGCCGGTCGAGGCCCGCAGGCTGCTCGGCGAGGCGCGCCTTGTCGGCGTCACCGTGAATTTCCCGGAGGATGCGGAGAAGGTGCTGCGCGAGCGCGTCGCCGACTATGCGGGCGTGGGGCCCTGGCGGTTCACCACGACCAAGCAAAAGCTGGCGCCCGTGCTCGCCCCCGGGGATCTGCGGCGGCTCGTCGACCGGCTCGCGCCGCTGCCCTGCGTCGTCATCGGCGGCGTGGTGGCCGACGACATCCCCGCCGTTCTCGCCACCGGAGCGCTCGGTGTGGCGGTGTCGTCCTCCGTCATGGCCGCGGCGGAACCCGCCGTCGCCGCGCGCGAGCTTCTTTCCCGTTTGGCCGAAGCGCGGGCGTGATCGCCGTGCGCGGATAAGAGAAAGGCCCGGTGTCGCGGCTGCGACTCCGGGCCTTTTTCAGGTCGATATTCTGCGTGTCTCAGAGGAGGGGCTTGCGAGCGGGCTGGGCCAGGTCGGTGTCCTGCATGAGTTCGAAGCTGAACTGAGCGTGCAGGGTCGGCTGGGATTTCACCGTCACATCGGCGTGGTGAAGGCCGCGGGCGGCCTTGACGCGAAGGGAGCAGGGGACGCGGACGGCCTGGGCGGGGCGCAGCGTCAGGGGTCGGGCGGGGGTCGCCGCCTCCACCTGGTCGGAGCGCACGGTGCGCGTGTCGGCCTTTAGGATGAAGTTGTTTTCCGGGTGCGCGGCGTCCCAATCCGCCAGTGTGATGGGCGCGTCGCTGTCGTTGCGAATGGTGACATCATAGGAAAGCACGCCCGTGTGGGTGCAGGCGACGCGTGTCACTTCCATGGTGACGGCGTCGGGCTCGGAGGTGCAGCCGGCGGCGCACAGGAGCGTGGTGGCGAGCGTTATAAGAATCGTGGGTTTCATGTTTTATTGGGTTATGGGAAAATGAGTTTGGGCGGGGGAAGTTTCAGCCTTTGGGCGTTTCCGGCGGCTGTTCGGCGCGCAGGAGGTAGAAGGTCGCGTCGGGAGCCTCGTCCGAAAGGATTGGCGCCTTGGGGCGTCCGAAGAGGGAGGGGCTCAGGAAGGGTTTGCCGGTGTTGCGCACCACCTGGATGGCGCGGTCGTCCCACAGCTCGATCATGCCGAAGTCCTTGCGGTCGGTGACCTCGAGCTCGGGCATGCCGTGTTTGACAAGCCAGAGGCGGATGGCCTCGACGGCCTCGGGGTGCGGGGCGCGCGCCGTGACAATCTTCACGGTGAGGCCCTTGCTCGTCCACTCTTGCACGCGGCGCACCATGAGTGGCACGGGCTCGCCGATGTGCGTCATGCCCTTCCACGGGGTGGCGCGGGCGAGCGTTCCGTCCAGGTCGACGCCGATCCACGGCTTTTCCTTGGGCTCGGAGGGCTTGGTATGCGCTTCGCGCTCCGTCGGAACCGGTTCCGGCGGAGGCGTCTCCTTCTTGAACTTGAAGAGGCGGCGAAGCATCGGCGGCGCAAGCTGGGGTCATGGGCCTACTCTGCAAGCCCTCAATAATTACGATGGCGTGCCAAAATAGTAATCGCTCCCCGGTGCGTCGTGCGGGCTGCGCAGGCGCGCCTGGGCGCCGGGTTGCAAGTTGTTTTGAGAGAGCCGCTTCGGTGCCGTTCGGCTCCGTGCCTATGCGGCCGGAGGTGGCCCGGTCGCCGGGCCTTCGGCGGATGCGAGCGGCGGCGCGTCGCGGCACATCCGGGGCGTGAAAAGCAAAAGGCGCACGCCTTTTCGGGCGCGCGCCTTTTCCGGATCCGGACGTTCGAGCGGATCGCTTACGCGTGCTTCTTGATGACGGTCACGAGGTCGGCCTTCGGGCGCGAGCCGATCACCTTGTCCACCAGCGTGCCGTTCTTGAAGAAGAGCAGGGTGGGGATGTTCTGCACGCCGAACTGCTGGGCGAGGTCACCGTTGTCGTCCACATTCACCTTGGTGATGACGACGGCGTCGCCGAGTTCGTCGGCGATCTGGTCGAGCACGGGGGCGATGGCCTTGCACGGGCCGCACCAGGGGGCCCAGAAGTCGACGACGACGGGGACGGAGGCGGACTTGACGACTTTCTCGAAGCCGGCGGCGTCGAGATTGATGATGCGGTTGGAGGCCATGGCTGTATGTTCCGGTGGGTTGTTCGAGTGTTGTTGGTCGAAGACTCAGAGCGTGGGCTTGATTTCGAGGAAGCTGAGCACGCAGGCCGCCACGGCCACGGCGGCGGCGAGTCCGCCGGCGATGCCGGTCCACTTGGGGGCGTCCTCATCCAGCGGGATGAGGGGCGCGTGGACGGTGCCGGGGGCGTTTGCCGCGGGGATGGGCGCCTTGGTCGCCGAGGGGGCGGAGGCACCGCCGATGGCGGGCGGACGGGGCAGCGAGGCGGCCGTGGGGGCCGCGGGTTGCGGACGGGCCGTTTCCGTGGCGAACGGGTCGGCGGAGGGCTCGGGCGTGAAGGAGGCGGCGCTTTTGTTGGCGGCGAGCGAAAGCTTGGGGGCCTGCGGCAGGGTGGGCTTGGAGGCGGGGGGAAGCTGGGGCTTCGAGGCGGGCGGGGGCGGAGGCGGGGTGGGCTCGGTGCTCATCGGGGGTGGGGGTGTCGAGATGTGGGCGGCAAGGTGGCGCACAAGCGTTCGCGTGTCCAAGCGAAAAAGACGATTCCGTCGCAGTTCAGGCGCGGGTGGGCGCTCAACCCCGGCTCAGAGCGGACGGCTTTCTTCGGGCGAGGTCGGGTCGTCCTTCACCGGCGGAGCCTCGTGGTCCTCCTCGAGACTCTCGTCGTCTTCCTCGAAGTCGTCGTCATCCTCGTCGTCCATGAACTCCGCTTCCTCGTGGGGCTCCTCGGTGGGCTCGGATGGCGGGGCCGACTCGGCGTCGGCGGGCGCGTCGCTGTGGAGAAAGAGGGGGTCGTCGGCCGGGCGTTCGCGGCAGAGGATGTCGTCGAAGTTGCCGGTCTGATCGAGCATCAGCTTGCCGAGGCGGGCGAGCTCGAGGCAGGCGAGGAAGGTGGCGACGAGGAAGGGGATGGTGGGCCGCTCGGGAAGCAGCGAGGTGAAGGTGAAGGAGGGTTCGCGCGAGAGGCGCGAGAGGATGTCCTCCATGCGCGTCGTGATGGTCACGCTCTCGGCGTGAATCTCGCCGGGCATGGCGCGTTGGGAGAGCCGCCGCAGGATTTCGTTGAAGGTGTTCCAGATCTCGATGCGGTCGGCGCCGGCGACCGGGCGCTCGTCGCTTTCCTGCGAGGGCGGGGGCACGACGCGCTGCGCGAATCCCTGGCGCGCCTCGATGAGCGCGTGCAGATATCCCGCCGATTCCTTGATGCGCTTGTACTGGATGAGTTGGCGGACCAGCTGCCAGCGCGGGTCGAGGTTTTCCTCCTGCTCCGCGGCCTCCTCGTCTCCGGTCTCGCCGGCGGCCACCTTCTCGGGGGGCAGCAGCATGCGGCTTTTGATGTACATGAGGGTGGCCGCCATGACGAAGAACTCGCCGGCCACATCGAGGTTCATCCGTTCATAGCCGCGCAGCACCTCCAGGTACTGGCGCATCACCGTGCCGATGGGGATGTCGTGGATGTCGATCTCGTTCTTGCGGATCAGGTAGAGCAGCAGGTCGAGCGGTCCCTCGAACACGGGCAGGCGTATCGGGTGGTCGGTGCGCCCGGCGAGGGCGTCGCCCGAGAGCTCGTCAGGGGGCGTTTCGGTCGCGGAGGGCATGGCGGCGCTTCCTGCTGTCCGCTAGAAGGTGTTGAGGCGCAGGTGCACGCTGAATCGGGTGCCGGAGTCGGTGCGCGCATTGCGGCTGTGGCCGATGCTGTATTCCAGCTGCCATGAGTGGCCGAGTTGCTGGACGACGCCGTAGCTTTGCTCGGCCAGCGTGCCGGAGTCGGCGTCGAAACGCCAAAGGGTCCTCAGGGCGTATTGGCTGTCGATGCGGTATTCCCAGCCGAGGAGAAGCTGGTCGATCCGGGCCACATCGGAGACGTGTTGCGTGCCGAATCGCAGTTTCCAACGGTCTCCGTCGGTGATGGTGGTCTGCGTGGAGAGTTCGTTGAGCTTGCCGGTATAGGGGCTGATGCGCTCATACATTTCGAACTCCAGCCAGTAGGCGGGGGTGAATTTCTGGCGTATGTAAGTGTCCGAGAGTGTGCGTTCGCCGGGGCGGTCGGTTTCCCGAATGTCCTGATAGATGTCGAGGCCGAGAAGGTCGCGAGATCCGTACTCGGTGTCGCGAGTCTGGAAAAGGTTTTCCAGGCCGAGTCGCAGAATCTGCGTCTCATGCAGTTCGTCCGTGTCGCGGCGCTGCTGAAGGTCGATGGGGGGTGGGGCGGTGAGGAAGCTCCAGCGGTCGATTTGCGGGATGCGCGAGGCGCCCTCGGTGGCTCCGGGGAGATAGCGGTACTGGACGAGCGGGCGCAACAGGTGTCGCAGGCCGCGGATTTCCCAGACGGTGTTGTCGTAATCCCACTTGCCGTTGGCCACGGCCTGGGCGTCGAAGCCCACCTGGCCGGCGAGTCGCGAGTAGGTCGGGTCGCCGTTGATCGCGTCGAACCAGGTGGTGGAGCGTACGCCGGCCACGGGGGTGATGGCGAACGCCGGGTCGGGCGTGACGGGCCGGGTGAGACCGTAGTAAGCGTCGATGCGCGGGGTTGCCAGCGTGTCGTCGAACGTGCCGGGCAGGGCGGTGAGTTCGTCGGAGGCCTCCTCGCGAAGGTAGGCGATGGAGATGTGCCCGCGCTGATAGATGCGCGTGTCGGAAATTTCGCGCGGGTTAAGGTCGAAGCGCACCTCCGGGAGGCGCTGGTTCACATCCTGAAACTCGTTGGGGGCGTGGCGCACAAAGGCCGACGCATAGAAATCACGGTCCGGGTAGACGATCTCCAGGAAGTTGTCCGGCTGCTGATTCTCGTTAAAAAGACGCCGGCGCAGGTCGCGTGTGGCGAGAGGGTCGCTCCACCAGTGCAGGGAGTTGGTGATCTCGACGGTGTCGGCGATGGTCTGCTTGTGCTGCCATTCGACGAAGTGGCGGAACTCGGGGATGGCGTTGCCGAACTGGTCGGTGCCGCGGTCCGAGTGATCCGAGATGAAGCCCACGCGAAGGTCGCCCTTCATCGCGTTGTACGAGGTCGTCTCGCCGGAGGCCGGCTTGAGCGTGTCGTAGCGGAAGGCCGGGCCCGCGAGCACGCCGGCCTTGCCGTATCCGTCCAGGAGAAGGCCGGGCTGCCAGCGTTTGGAGGCCGTGTAGAAGGTGGTGGTCTGCAGGAAGGGGCCGTAGCGGTTCGTGCTGCCGGCGATTATTTCCGGATCGATGGGCGGTATGTCCAGGCCCTCCTGCGTATAGGACGGCAGGTAGAACACGGGTACGGGGCCGATGCGGAAGGTCACTTCCTTCGCGGAAAGCGTGTCCGAGGCGGTGTCGTAGCTGACCTTGGTCGCCGAGGCGGAGATGACGCCCAAATCCGGTTCGTTGTAGTAGAGTCGCACGCGGTCGAGCGAGGCGCGCGAGGTGTCCACTTTCGCGGTGGCGGTCTCGACGGTCACCTTGCCGGCTTCGACATAGACCGGGGGATGTCCTAGGCGCACATATCCGGTGTCGAGCCGGCGCAGGTCGGCGCGATATTCGGCGCCGTCGGCGACCGCGCGCAGGCCGGCGAAGCCCTCGCGACGGGAGAGGTCCACCTTCACTTCGCCCTCGGCGGTGGCCTTGCGGTCCTGCTTGTCGTAGATGATGCGTTGCGCCTCGAGTTGGGCGCCGGGCATGAAGAGGGTGGGGTTGCCGTATTCGTCGGGGATGGCGACGATCGTGCGCTTGTCGCCCGATACCGAGAGCGCGCCGGAGAAGGCGGGCTGGTTCGGCTCCGGTGCCGCGCGGGCCGGGGTCGGCGCCGCCGGCGCGGCTTCCTGGGCGAAAGCCGGTCCGGTGACGGCGAGGCAAGCCGCCGCAAGCAACCATCGGGTGTACACGAGGGCGCAGCTTGGGGCCCGCATCCTCGCCGACAAGGCGGAAAACGGCGGTGTTGCCCCGTTTGTTCTCCGGGCTTTGCCCTTGTCTCGACGCAAGGCCGGCGGCACTTTGCGCACTCCCGCCGACGGCGCTCCGTCGTCCTCGATTTCCGATTACCCCTTCCCCTTTCAGACCCCGATGCTGCTTTCCTCGCCCGATCTGCGCGCCCTTGTCGGCGCGCGTCACAACCGCCCCCACGATGTGCTCGGCATGCACGCCGCTTCGCGCGACGGGCGCTCCGGCGTCGTCGTCCGCGCCTACCTGCGCGACGCCGCCACGGTGGCCGTGGTGGACGATGCGGGCCCGGGCGCCGCGCCGGTGCCGATGGCGCAGCTGCACGAGTCGGGCCTGTACGAGGTGTTCCTGCCCGGTCGCAAGCCGTTCGGCTACCGGCTGCGCATCGAGCGCTACAACGGCGACACGCTGGAGACGCACGACCCGTACTGCTTCCTGCCGACCATTTCCGATCACGACCTGCACCTTTTCAACGAGGGCACCGACGAGCGGGTCTATGAGAAGATGGGCGCGCGCCTGCGCCGTCTGGGCAAGGTCTCCGGCGTGAGTTTCGCGGTGTGGGCGCCCGCGGCGCGGCGCGTTTCCGTGGTCGGCGATTTCAACGCCTGGGACGGGCGCTACCACATGATGCGCCCGCTGGGCTCCTCCGGTGTGTGGGAGATTTTCATCCCCGGTCTGGGCGTGGGCTCCAAGTACAAGTTCGAACTGGTGGGCCCCAAGGACGACACGCCCTACCTCAAGACGGACCCCTACGGGGCCGCCTTCGAGTCCCCCCCGCACAACGCCGCCATCGTGTCGGACCTTTCCGGATACGAATGGGGTGACGCCGAGTGGATGGCGAACCGCGCGAGCTCCGACTGGCGCCGCCGCCCCGTCTCCGTTTACGAGGTGCATCCGGGGTCGTGGCGCCGCCGCGAGGAGGACGGCGGGCGTCCGCTCACCTATGTCGAGCTGGGGCACGAACTGGCCGACTACTGCGCCACGATGGGCTTCACGCATGTCGAGCTCATGCCGCCGGCCGAGCATCCTTTCGCCGGCTCCTGGGGCTATCAGGTCACCGGATTCTTCGCGCCCACGCACCGCTACGGCGATCCGAAGGACTTCATGCGCCTCGTGGACACGCTCCACCGGCGCGGCATCGGCGTGCTCGTCGACTGGGTGCCGGCCCATTTCCCCCGCGACGCGTTCGCGCTCGCGGGCTTCGACGGCACCCACCTTTACGAGCACGAGGACCCGCGTCAGGGCGCTCACACCGAGTGGGGCACGCTCATCTTTAACTACGAACGGCATGAGGTGCGCGGCTTCCTCGTCGCCTCGGCCCTGGTCTGGCTCGACCGGTACCATGTCGACGGACTGCGCGTCGACGCCGTCTCGTCCATGCTCTACCTCGACTATGCGCGCAAGGACGGCGAGTGGGTGGCCAATCGCGACGGCGGTCGCGAGAATTACGGCGCCATCGAGTTCCTTCGCCGGGTGAACGAGGTGGCGCACGCGCGCTTCCCCGGCGTCATCACGATCGCCGAGGAGGCCACGGCGTTTCCCGGAGTCACCGCGCCGGTCGCGCACGGCGGACTGGGCTTCGACTTCAAGTGGAACATGGGCTGGATGCACGACACCCTGGATTACATGAAGAAGGACCCGATCTACCGGAAGTGGCACCACTCCAGGATCACCTTCGCCTCGCTGTACCAGTACACGGAGAGCTTCGTGCTCGCGCTCAGCCACGACGAGGTCGTGCACGGCAAGTCCTCGCTCTTCAACAAACTCCCCCAGTGGGACTCCCCGGGCAAGTCGCGCAACCTGCGCGCCCTCTACGCCTACATGTGGGCGTGGCCGGGCAAGAAGACCCTCTTCATGGGCGGCGAGTTCGGCCAGACCTCGGAGTGGGCCTACGACCGTTCGCTGGACTGGCATCTGCTTCAGTACGCCGACCATTCCGGCGTGCAGAAGCTCGTCGCCGACCTGAACCGGCTCTACCTCGCCGACCCGGCCATCGCCGAGGCCGAGCAGCGCCCGGAGGGCTTCGAGTGGGTGAACGCCGACGACGGTGACAACAGCGTGCTCACCTTCCTGCGCCGCGACGCCGCGGCGCGCACCTGGTGGCTGGTGGTCGCCGGTTTCACGCCGCTGATGCGCGAAGCCTATCGGGTGGGCGTGCCGTTCCCGGGCCGCTGGCGGGAGGTGCTCAACTCCGACGCCGCGGAATACGGAGGCTCCGGCGTGGGCAATCTCGGCGGGGTGGTCTCGAAGCCCGAGCCGTGGAACGGTCGCCCGCACTCGGTCAGCGTGTGCGTGCCGGGCAACACCGTGCTCATCTTCCGCCTTTCCCTCGACGAGTGATCGCCCGGGCGCCGTCGCCCATTCGCCCTTCGGCCGCCACGCAATCTTTACACGCCCCGCGCCGACCGTTTAGGAAACCCGACATGCTTGCCAACCTCCCTGTCGCCTCCGCCGGCATCACCGATCGCGGTCGGGTGCGCGAAATGAACGAGGATGGCTTCCTGTGCGCCCCCGAGCTCGGGCTCTTCGCCGTGGCCGACGGACTCGGCGGCCTGCCTCGCGGCGAGCTCGCCTCGCGCGTGGCGCTCGAGGCGCTTCTGCTCGAAGTGCGCGCGTTGCCGCGCGACGCCGATCCGGACTGGCAGGCGGTGTTCACCCGCGTCAACCGGATCGTTCAGGCCGAGGGCGGTCGCGTCGCTCCGGGCACCGGCATCGGCACCACGCTCACCGCCGTGCGCGCGCTTCCCGGTCGGCTCAGCCTGGGCCATGTGGGCGACAGCGGCCTGTGCTTCTTCCCTCCCGCGGGGAATTGGAGCCGCCTCACGCGCGATCACACGCTAGCGCAGGAGATGCTGGACGCGCAGGGGCCCGGCGTCGCCGACTCCATCCCGGCGGCCTACCACCACACGCTCACCCAGTGCATCGGGCAGCCGGTGGAACTCCTGGTGGAGCGCGGGAGCTTCGCCACCCCGCCTTCCTCCTGTTTTCTGCTCTACTCCGACGGCGTCACCAAGACGCAGAAGTTCGCCGAGATCGCCGCCGCCATACCGGCCGCACCCAACCCCAAGGCGCTCGTTTCGCGCATCGTGGAGTTGGGCAACGGTCGCGGCGGCCCCGACAACATCACGGCGGTGGCGCTCTTCTATTGAAAGCCCGCCGCCCGGTTCCCTGGCGGGGTCGGTCGTCGCGTCAGGCCGTGAAAAGCGCGGTGAGCGGCGAGCCCGCCGGCAGGCGCGGAGCGGTGTCCCCGTGCGCGGTGTCGGCGAGGATGGGCAGCCCTGTGGGCGCCAGGTGCGTGCGGTTGATGGCGCGCAGATCGTCGGCGACGGGCTTGGCGGCGTTCAGCCAGAAGCCGGCCCTGGCGACGCCCTTGGCCTTCACATAGGCGGCCGTCAGGCGCGCCTGGTTGATGGCCCCGAGCCGGTCCTCCAGCACCACCACCGCGGCGTCCGGAGCGATCTCGAGCGCGAAGTCGGTCCAGTCGGAGCCGTCGGCGTCCACCGGCACGGCCAGACCTCCGGCCGTTTCCAGGATGCGGAAATCCGCTCCTTGCGCCGGCAGCGCTTCCAGCGCCTCGCGCAGCAGGGTTTTGCTGAACGGCTTGCGGTCGCGCGAGGCCGCCACCGTGGGCGTGAGCGGCTGGGTGAAGGAAAACAGCGTGTGCGCCGTCACGCGCGCGGGCTGCCCGAAGAGCGCGGCGGTCTCGCGCGCCAGCGTGGCGGCCGTTTCGGCGTCGCCGGTTTCGCCGGCGGCGACGCCGGTCTCCACCAGTTTCACGATTTGCACGGCGTGACCGTAGGCGGCGAACATGCCGGCCAGCGCGCCGGTGACGCGGGTTTTGCCGGCGCCGGTGTCGTTGGCGAGGATGAGAAGGGTCTTCACTGAAAGGTGTCAGGTTGGAGGTGTCAGGTTTCAGGCTCAGGCCGCTTCAAACCTGAAACGGAAAACCTGAAACAGCGCCGGCAATGCCGGCGGCCCGCTTAGTGGTGGTCGCAGCCGGAGGTGCAGGGGCGCGCCCAGGTGCCCTGGTCGTTGAGCTCGTGGGCGTGCTCGGCGATCTCCTCGTCCGAGGCGTACTTGATCTTCACCTTGCCGGAGCCCGTCTGCGCGGGCGCCACGGTGGCCGGGTCGAACACCGGCGCCTCGCCGGATTCGCGGTGGATGCGGCGCGCGTCGTCCGGGTGCATCGGGTGCAGACCCAGGCGGTTGAGCAGGTCCAGGTCGTCGTTCTTGTCGGGGTTCTCGGTGGTGAGAAGCTTGTCGCCCAGGAAGATGGAGTTGGCGCCGGCGAGGTAGCAGAGGGCCTGCGTCTCGTCGCTCATCTGGGTGCGTCCGGCGGACAGGCGCACGATGGACTTGGGCATGAGGATGCGCGCGGTGGCGATGGCGCGCACGAACTCGAAGGTGTCCACGAACTTGTTGTTCTCCAACGGCGTGCCCTTCACGGCGACGAGCGCGTTGATGGGCACGGAGTCCGGCGGCGGCGTCATGTTGGCGAACTCTCGGAGCATCTTGAGGCGGTCGTCCACGGTCTCGCCCAGGCCGAGGATGCCTCCGGAGCAGACTTCCAACCCGGCCTCGCGCACATTGGCGAGGGTCTGCAGGCGGTCGTCGTAGGTGCGCGTGGTGATGATCTTGGAGTAGTGCTCGCGCGAGGTATCCAGGTTGTGGTTATACACGTCGCAGCCGGCGTCCTTGAGCTTCTTCGCCTGGTCGGCGTTGAGCATGCCCAGGGTGCAGCACACCTCCAGGTTCAGCGCCTTCACGCCGCGCACGGTGGCCAGCACGGAGTCGAACTGCCGTCCGTCGCGCACCTGGCGCCAGGCGGCGCCCATGCAGAAGCGCGTGGCGCCGGAGGCGGCCGCCGCGCGGGCGTCCTTCAGGATGGCGTCGGTTTCCATGAGCGCCTCGGCCTCCACGAAGGTGTTGTTGCGCGAGGACTGAGGGCAGTACGCGCAGTCTTCCGGGCACGCGCCGGTCTTGATCGACTTGAGCGTGCACAGCTGCACGCCGGCGGGGTCCTGGTGCTTCTGGTGCACCTCCTGCGCCTTGAAGATGAGCGTGGTGAGCGGCAGCTCGTAGATGGCGCGGACTTGTTCGAGGGTGTACGGCATGGCGAAGTGGGAGGATGAAAGATTGAAGAGGGGCGGGGAGGCAAACGGGGCGGCGGTTTTCAGGAGAGCACCTCGTTCATCGCCGCGAGCGTGCCGGCGCAGAGGCGGCGCAGCTCGTCGTCGGACATGGCCGGGGGCGGCACGAGCAGGACGGTGTCGCCGAGCGGACGGATGAGCAGCCCGTGCTTTCGCGCGGCGAGGCTCACGCGGTAGCCGGTGCGGTCGTTGACCGCCCAGGTTTCGCCCGGGCGCGCCGGCTTCAGGGCGATCGCGGCGACGAACCCGCGTTGGCGGATTTCAGATACGCACGGGTGGTTTTCAAAGTGCTCCGCCACGAGCTTGCCGAACAGCGCGGCCTTGCGGCGCAGTTCTCCGGACTCGACGAGGGGGCGCAGCAGTTCGAGCGACTTGAGGGCGACGGCGCAGGCGAGCGGGTTGCCGGTGAAGGTGTGCCCGTGGTACAGGGCGCGCCACTCGTCCTGCGCGCCGAGGAATTTTTCGTAGATCGCCTCGGTGCAGAGCGTGGCGGCCAGCGGCAGGTACCCTGCCGTGAGCCCCTTGGCCAGCACGAGGATGTCGGGCGTCACGCCTTCGCGATGGCACACCAGCAGGTCGCCCGTGCGACCGAAGCCCGTGAACACCTCGTCGAGGATGAGGTGCACGCCGTGCCGGCGGCAGAGTTGCGCCACGGCCTTCACGAAGCCCGGCGGCTGCAGCAGCATGCCGGCGGCGCCCTGGATGCCGGGCTCCAGGATGAGGCACGAGGTGCTCGCTCCCTTTTGCGTAAGCAGGCGCTCCAGCGCGGCGAGAGAGTCGGCGGAGCGGTCGCGCACCACGCGCCCGTCGAACTCGCAGTAGTCGGGGGCGGGGAATCGGTCGCAGGCGAAGAACCACGGCTTGAACCGGCCGTGGAACACGCCGTTGTCGCCCACCGACATGGTGCCGAAGGTGTCGCCGTGGTAGGCGTTCTCCATGGCGATGATGCCCGTGCGCTGCGCCTCGCCGGCGAGCTGCCGGTACTGCAAGGAAAGTTTCAGCGCCACCTCGACGGCGCAGGAGCCGTTGTCGGTGTAGAAGGAGCGGGGGAGGGCGCCGCCGGTGAGCCCGGCCAGCTTCTCCGCGAGCGCGGCGGCGGGCGGGTGGTTGAACCCCAGCAGCGTCGTGTGCGCGACGCGCCCGAGTTGATCGATGATGGCGGCGTTGAGCTCCGGGTGGTTGTGTCCGTGCACATTTGTCCAGAGCGAGGCCGTGCCGTCGAGGTACTCGCGGCCCTCCGAGTCGACGAGGCTGCAGCCCTCGCCGCGCACGATGTGCACGCGCGGGTTCGCCAGGTACTCGCGCATCTGCGTGAACGGGTGCCACGAATGCCGTGCGTCGAGCGCGTCGGTCTCGGCGGTCTGCTTGGCGCTGGGCGTGGCGTGGTCGGTCATGGGGGCTTTTTCGGCTGCGTCGGCCCACCGTGGCCCCTGTTTTTTGAATGTTAAGCGAAAAGCGCGCCATGCTTAACGCAGTACGCCCGCCGATAAATCAGGATTGGATTTCCCGTCGCGACAGGGCATTGAGGCGACACAGCCGGTCCGGTCGTGCAAAGGCCGAGGCCCTGATCCCAACCCCGTCACATCCACCTCCTTATGAGCACCTCCCGTCGCGACTTCCTTCGTAACACCGCCATCGCCGGACTCGGCATGGGCCTTTTCGGCGCCGCCTCCGCGCAGGCCGGCAAATACGGCGTCTCCTCCTCCGCCCAGTCCGACAAGCTCGACATCGGCGCCACGCGCCCGCGTCCGGCCGGTCAGAAGCCCGTGCATGACCTGACCACCAAGCCCCTGGAAAAGGTGCGCGTCGCCATCCTCGGCGGCGGCCACCCCGGAGGCCGCGGCACCTCGCTGATGCGCGACGCCCTGCACACCAAGCTCGTCGAGGTGACCGCCGTGTGCGACCTGCGCAAGGAGCGCGCCGAGATGGCCGCCGACATCGTGATGAAGGCCACCGGCAAGTCCCCCGCCGTTTACGGCGGCGCCGAAGACTCCTGGGAGGAGCTGGTTAAGCGCGACGACATCGATGTCGTCATCATCGCCACCCCGTGGGAATGGCACGTCCCCATGGCCGTGGGCGCCATGGAGGCCGGCAAGCACGCCTTCGTCGAGGTTTCCGCCGCCGTCACGGTGGACGACTGCTGGCGCCTCGTGGACACCTCCGAGCGCACGCAGCGCCACTGCGTGATGCTGGAGAACTGCTGCTACGGCGAGAACGAGCTGTTCGTGCTGAACATGGCCCGCAACGGCGTCTTCGGCGAGCTCACCCACGCGGAGTGCGCCTACATCCACGACCTGCGCTGGATGCTCTACCAGCTCGGCACCGAGGGCGACTGGCGCCGCGCCTACCACCACCGCCTCGACGGCAACCTTTACCCCACGCACGGCCTGGGCCCCGTCGCCCAGTACCTCGGCGTCAACCGCGGCGACCAGTTCAAGTTCCTCGTGTCGGTCTCCTCGCCCGAAGCCGGCCTGTCCGCCTACCGCAAGAAGAACAATCCCAACGGAGGCATCCATAACGAGGAGAAGTACATCTGCGGCGACATGAACACCACGATCATCAAGACCGAGCTGGGTCGCTCCATCATGCTCCAGCACGACGTGATCTCGCCGCGCCCCTACAGCCGCATCAACGCCCTCTCCGGCACCGGCGGCACCTTCTTCGACTACCCCGCGCGCCTCGCCCTCGATGACGGCAAGAAGTACGGCCTGGCCGTGCCGCACGGTTCGCACTCCTGGCTGGAGGACGCCGACATGAAGAAGATGCGCGAAATGTTCACGCACCCCCTCATCAACCGCCTCAAGGAAGCCTCCAAGGGCGCCGGCCACGGCGGCATGGACTTCGTGATGATGTACCGCCACCTGGAGTGCATCAAGAACGGCACCACGCCCGACAGCACCGCCTACGACGCCGCCTCCTGGAGCTCCATCCTCGAGCTCTCCGCGCGCTCCGTCGGCACCGGCTCCTGCCCCGTGAACATCCCCGACTTCACCCGCGGCCTCTGGAAGACGATGCAGCCCCTGGGCATCATCGCCTAACCGGCGCCGCTTGCGGTCCGCGAAAGGTCCGGCTCCGGGGCGACCCGGGCCGGGCCTTTTTCGCGCCCGGAGTCCGTCCGGGGTCCGCGCTTTACGCGGGCGCGCTTGTGCGTTGAGTGCCCCGCATGGACAAAGCCGATATCGCCGAGGTGTTCGACACGCTCGCCACGCTGCTGGAACTGCGCGGCGACAACCCGTTCAAGGTCCGCGCCTACCAGAACGCCGCCCGCACGCTCGAGACCATGCCCGAGGACCTCGGCACGCTCATCGCCGACGGCCGGCTGACCGAGGTGCGCGGCATCGGCAAGGACCTCGCCGAGCGCATCCTCGAGATCCGCGAGACGGGACGCTGCGCCATGCTCGACGAACTGCGCGCGAGCATCCCCGCCGGCCTCATCGAGATGCTGGATATCCCCGGCCTCGGGCCGAAGAAGGTGAAGGCCCTTCACGCCGAGCTCGGCGTGGACACCATCGCGGGCCTCAAGAAAGCCTGCGAGGACGGCCGCGTCGCCGAAATCAAAGGTTTCGGCGCGAAGACTCAGGAGAAGATTCTCTCCGGCATCGCCAACCGCGCCGCCTACGCGAAACGCCACCTGCGCCCGGCCGCCCTCGCCGTGGCGATGCCCATCCTCGACGGCCTGCGAAAGGTACCCGGCGTCACGCACGCCGAGGCGGCCGGCAGCCTTCGCCGGCGCATGGAGACCGTGGGCGACCTCGACTTCCTCGTGGCCACCGCCGAGCCGGGGCCCGTCATGGACTGGTTCTGCGCGCAGCCCGGCGTGCGCGAGGTGACCGCCAAGGGCGAGACGAAGTCCAGCGTGCGCTTCGAGAGCGGGCTGCAGGCCGACCTGCGCGTCGTGCCCGCCGCCCAGTTCGCGTACGCGCTGCATCACTTCACCGGGTCCAAGGAGCACAATGTCGCCATGCGCCGCCGCGCGCTCGAACGCGGCCTTTCGCTGAGCGAGTGGGGGCTCTCGCCGGTGCGTCCGGAGGTCGCGGCGCCCGCTCCCGTGACGAGCGAGGAGGGCCTTTTCGCCGCTCTGGGCCTTCCCTGGATTCCGCCGGAATTGCGCGAAGGCATGGGCGAACTCGAGCTGGCCGAGTCGGGCAAACTCCCGAAGCTCGTGACGGTGAAGGACATCCGGGGCGCCTTCCACAACCACACCACCGCCTCCGACGGCAAGAACACGCTGGAGGAGATGGTGGCCGCGGCCGAGGCGCTCGGCTGGGAATACCTAGGCATCGCCGACCACTCCAAGTCCTCCTTCCAGGCCAACGGCCTCGACGAGGCCCGCCTTTCGCGCCAGATCGACGATATCCGGAAACTGAATGCGTCGGGGCGCTTCCGCTGCCATGTCTTCGCCGGCTCCGAGGTCGACATCCTCAAGGACGGCTCCCTCGACTTTCCCGACGAGATGCTGGCGCGGCTCGATTACGCCGTGGCCTCCGTGCACAACGCCTTCACCCTCGAGGAGGACGAGATGACCGCGCGCATCATCCGCGCCCTTGAGCACCCGGGCGTCACCATGCTCGGCCACCTGACGGGGCGCCTTCTGCTGCGTCGCGAGCCCTACAGGGTGAACGCCGCCAAGGTCATCGACGCCGCCTTGGCCAACGGCAAGATCATCGAGCTCAACGCCAACCCGCTGCGCCTCGACATGGACTGGCGCCTCTGGATACGCGCCGCCGAGCGCGGGCTGCTCACCTCCATCAACCCCGACGCGCACGACACCTCAGGCCTGCAGTTCATCGCCGCCGGCGTGGACGCCGCGCGCAAGGGCAGGCTCGAGCCGCGCCACATCCTCAATTGCCGCCCGCTCGCCGAGGTCACCCGCTACCTCGCCCGCCGGTGAGCGCCGGCTTGCGCGCAATGGCTTGAGCTCACATGCACGCTCCTATGTCGAATCCCGTCTGCCTTATTTCCGCCGCGCTTGTGGCGTGCTCCCTCAGTCTCTGCGGCTGCTCTAATTTCAGCTGCTGTTACACGGAGGTTTCGCCCGCCGAGTTTCAAAAGAAGACCCGGGTTTATGCTCTGCCTAACAGCGTATTGATGCCGATTGAGTATCGAGGCAGTGATGAGCGCTTTGCGTATTTCGAGTTTGGCCGCTTTCTCTGGTTCCCCGAGTTGGTTAAGACACCTGCGCGGAATTTTGATTCGGCCGACTTTTCTTTCGGCCGGTTTCCAAGTGTCGAAGGAGTTTATTACAAACCGATGCGGGACGTTGTTCTTCCGGGGCCTGCTCTGGCTTCCGACCCTGGCGCAATAGGAGTGAGGCACGGGCCGCCTGGTGCGCCTGGTCGTTTGCAGCTATTGAATGAGGATGCGATGCGGCTGACCGATGACGGGCGGATCGAATTGAACTCGCCGCCGCCACCGGCCGCTTCCCCTGTCGATAAGGAGTTGGCAAATAAGGTGATTCAAGTGACGCCGCCCGCCGCAGAGCGCTGATGGCGGAAGTTTCTGAAACGCGACGCCCCCGCCGGAGGTATCCGTGCGGGGGCGTTTCGTGTTTCGACGGCTAAGGATGGTCGTCGGTTTTTGAGCAAATCAGTGGCTCGGTCAGGCGCCCGCCGTTTCGGCGCAGCGTTCGGCGGCCAGGGTGCCGGGGGACTTCTTCGCCAGGGCCGCGAGCTTGTCGCGCAGCGCGGCGAGCTCCTTGGGCTTGGCGTTGGCGCGGGCGGCCTTGGCCAGCGCGTCACGCAGGCGCTCGTACTCCCTCCACGCCGCGAATTCGCCTTTGAGCTCGGGGTCGGCTTCCAGTTTCTTGCGGAAGGCGTCGAAGGCGGCGCGGGGCTTGCCGCGGCATTCGGCGAAGCGGGCGTCGGTCGTCGGTTCGGTGCAGGCGCGCATCGCCTCGCGCCCGGTGAGCGCCTCCAGCGAGTGAAGTCGGGCGGCGCACCAGAGTTCGAGGGCCGGGGCGCGGAAGGGCTTGGACTTGAGTTCCTCGGGGTCGAGCAGGGCGTCCAGTTTCGCGCGGCCGGCCTCGTCGGCGGGGTTTTCGCGCAGGGCGGTCAGGGTCTTGCCGATCTCCTCCAGCGCGGCCTTGCGCTCTTTTTCCGGAATGCCCGGGTGCGTGAGGCGCGCGACGGTGAGCTGGTTGGTCAGCATGCGCGCCACCATCGGTGTGGGCGCCCAGGCG
Source organism: uncultured Opitutia bacterium (assembly GCA_945957395.1). Lineage (GTDB taxonomy): Bacteria > Verrucomicrobiota > Verrucomicrobiia > Opitutales > UBA953 > CAMFKE01. The sequence continues at coordinate 95,993 of CAMFKE010000010.1, read as the reverse complement.
TGTCCGCGGTCGGGGTGCTCCTCCTGCACATAGTGGCCGGAGCGTCGGGCCTCCGCCGCGGCGCCGCGCACGGCGGAGTCGGGATGCGTGGTGTCCTTGATGCCGCCGATGAAGCCCGCGGCGATGTGCCCGGGGGTCTTGGCGTCGAAGCCGGAGTGGCATTGCAGCACCACGCCGGCGAAATCCTTGGGGTGGCGCTTCGCGAACTCGGCGGAGGCGCAGCCGCCGCCCGAGAACCCGGTGGCGAAGCGCAGGCACGGGTGTATGCGCATGGGCTTGAGCGCGTTCCACGCCGCCTCCTGCGCGGCGATGATGGGCGCCCAGTCGCCGTTCTTGGATTCGTTGATGCCCACGAGCACGACCTCTTGCGCCTCCGCCCACGATTCCAGCCCGCGGAAACCGGGGTTGCGGCTCGGGGAGGAGATGAACAGGACCGGGAGCCGCGCGGCCGGCTTTTCGGCGTAAGCTTTCGGCACATACACATCGACGGTCAGCTTGGGGTTGTCCGGGCACGGCACGCGCTTGTGCGCTCCCGGCTCCTGCGGCATCGCGTCGCCGGCGACATCGGCCTTGTTCGTCGCCGCCGGTGCGGTCGCGCACGCCAGCGATAGAATCAACCCCGCCCATGTAATTTTTTTCATGCGGCCGAGTGAGCGAATGTCTCGGCGGGGTCAAGCAGAGTCACGGGCCGTTCGCGGGCGGCGCGCCCTCCGCGCGAAGCAGGGTGCGCTTGAGCCCGAGGCCCCAGGCGAAGCCGCCGAGGGAGCCGTCGGAGGCGAGCACGCGGTGGCAGGGGATGAACAGGCAGACGGGGTTGGCGCCCACCGCTCCGCCGACGGCGCGCGCGCTGCGGCAGCCGACCCGCCGGGCGATCTCTGCGTAGGAGCGCGTTTCGCCTCGCGGGATGTCGCGCAAGGCGAGCCAGACGCGGCGTTGAAAGGGAGTGCCGTCGGGCGCGGTCTCGGGGGCGTCGCCGGTGGCGAACCATCGCGCCAGTGTAAGTCGCGCCTCGTCGGCGGTTTCGCTGTCGGAGTCGGTCGCGGCGCGGCCGGATTTTCGCAGAAGGCCCTCCACGCGAGGCAAGGCCTCCGGGCCGGGAATCAGGGCGAGCCATCGGCCGTGCTCGTCGAGCGCGCCCACGGCGTCCCCGAGCGAGGGATGATGGAGGCGCACGAGGCGGGCGTGTCCGGGCATGCCGACATTGCTCCCCGATGTTTCGCCGCTGCGCAAGGTCGCGTGTCGCGGGACACGGCGTGAGGGAGTTTTCCCTTTCCGGGGGCGTTCGCCTGTGCGCATATGCGGAGCATGGCCGCCGACATTTTCAGCCCCGAGAAGCGATCCGAGGTCATGTCGCGCGTGCGCGGCAAGGGCAACAAGGCGACGGAGCTGCGGCTCGTCGAGATGCTGCGCGCCCATAAGATCACGGGGTGGCGCCGACACGCCAAGGTGTTCGGGGCGCCCGATTTCGTTTTCCCCAAGCTGCGGCTGGCGGTCTTTGTCGACGGCTGCTTCTGGCACGGCTGCCCCGAGCACGGCTCCGTGCCCGCCACCAACCGTGACTTCTGGCGCTCCAAGATCTCGCGCAACCGGGAACGCGACCGCGAGGTGACGCGCGAGCTGAAGCGGCGCGGCTGGCGCGTGTTGCGCCTTTGGGAGCACGAGTTGCGAAAGTCGCGGGAGGTCGCGGCGTTGCGCCGGCTCCGGCTCGCCCTGGCTCGCGCTCGGGGTGACCGCGAGTTGTAAGCGGCTTGGGAAATTTTGCCAGGGAAGCCGGGCGCGTGTGACTAATGATGCGGCGCAGGTGCGCTAATAGCGCCCTGTTGAGACTCAATTGCGACCTTAGGCGTAGCCGGGGAGGAAATGCGCACCATAAGCCCGCATGCCCGAGCCGATTTCAGCGGCCCGGGTGCCCAGAATCCTTTCCCGAACAAACACCATGAGCTGCTGTCGCATGCCCTCACTCGTCAAAAAATACCTGATGGCCATCACCGGCCTCGTGCTCGTCGGCTTCGCCGTCGGACACCTTGTCGGAAACCTGCAGATGTTCTGCGCGCCCGATAAGATCAACCGCTACGCGGAGCTGCTGCACTCGATGCCGCCCGCCGCGCTGTGGAGCATCCGCGGCTTCCTCGCCCTGTGCGTCCTGGTGCACATCCGCGTCGGCATCATGCTGGCCAAGGAAAACCGCGCCGCGCGCCCCGAGCAGTACGAGTTCAAGACCTCGCGCAACGCCTCGCCCGCCTCCAAGTTCGGCTTCCTCGGCAACCTCTACATGCCGCTCTCCGGCGTCGTGCTGCTGGCCTTCATCGTCTTCCACCTCCTGCACTTCACCGTGCGCGCCGCCTTCACCGGCATCGTCGCCGCCGACTATGACAAGGGCGGCAAGTTCGCCGCCACGCTCGGCAGCGGCGCCGAAGCCCGCGAGGTGTTCAATGTTCACGCGATGGTCGTGGACGGCTTCTCGCATCCCGCCGTCTCCATCTTCTACATCGTGGGCATGATCCTGCTGTTCGCGCACCTCGCGCACGGCACCTCCTCGATGTTCCAGTCCGTCGGCTTGCGCAACGAGAAGTGGCGCCCCCGCCTCGACCTGCTGGCCAAGGGCCTGGCCGTCGTCGTCGCCGCCGGATTCATCGCCATCCCCGCCGCCGTGCTCGCCGGAGTCATCACCAAGGACGGCGTGAAGTGCTGCAAGGGCTGCCAGCCGGCCGCCTCCTGCACGATCGAGGCCCCCGCCTCCAAGTAACTTTTTAACGGATACAACCTCAGAGACCCTTCGTCATGAAGCTCGATCCCAAGATTCCCGCCGGCCCGCTCAAGGACAAGTGGACCAAGGCCAAGTTCGACTACAAGCTGGTCAACCCCGCCAACCGCCGCAAGTACTCCATCATCGTCGTGGGCTCCGGCCTCGCCGGCGCCTCCGCCGCCGCCTCCTTCGGCGAGCAGGGCTACAATGTCCAGTGCTTCTGCTACCAGGACAGCCCCCGCCGCGCCCACTCCATCGCCGCCCAGGGCGGCATCAACTCGTCGAAGAACTACCAGAACGACGGCGACTCCATCAAACGCCTCTTCTACGACACGATCAAGGGCGGCGACTTCCGCGCCCGCGAGGCCAACGTGTACCGCCTCGCCGAGGTCTCCGGCGGCATCATCGACCAGTGCGTCGCGCAGGGCGTGCCCTTCGCCCGCGAATACGGAGGCACCCTCGCGAACCGCTCCTTCGGCGGCTCCCAGGTGTCCCGCACCTTCTACGCCCGCGGCCAGACCGGCCAGCAGCTCCTCCTCGGCGCCTACTCCGCGCTGTCGCGCCAGATCGGCCTGGGCCAGGTGAAGATGTACAACCGCCACGAGATGCTCGACCTCGTCATCGTCGACGGCCACGCCAAGGGCATCGTCGCGCGCAACATGATCACCGGCGCCGTGGAGACCTACCGCGCCGACGCCGTGATCCTGTGCACCGGCGGCTACGGCAACGTCTTCTACCTCTCCACCAACGCCATCGGTTGCAATGTGACCGCCGCCTTCCGCGCCTACAAGCGCGGCGCCGGTTTCGCCAACCCCTGCTACACGCAGATCCACCCGACCTGCATTCCCGCCCACGGCGACCAGCAGTCCAAGCTCACCCTCATGTCCGAGTCGCTCCGCAACGACGGACGCGTGTGGGCTCCCAAGAAGAAGGAGGACTGCACCAAGGCTCCCTCCGACATCAAGGAGGAGGACCGCGACTACTACCTGGAGCGCAAGTACCCGTCCTTCGGCAACCTCGCCCCGCGCGACATCTCGTCCCGCGCCGCCAAGGAAGCCTGCGACGAAGGTCGCGGCGTCGGCCCCGAGGTCGGCGGCAAGCGACTCGGCGTCTACCTCGACTTCGCCGCGGCCATCCAGCGCTACGGCAAGATCGCCCTGCGCGAAAAGGGCAAGGTCGCCGGCGAGACCGACGAGCAGGCCGTGCTTCGCCTCGGCGAAGCCGCCATCGCCGAGCGCTACGGCAACCTCTTCGACATGTACCAGTGCATCACGGGTGAGAACCCGTACAAGACCCCGATGCGCATCTACCCCGCCGTCCACTACACCATGGGCGGTCTCTGGGTGGACTACGACCTGCAGACGAACATCCCCGGCCTCTTCTGCGCCGGCGAAGCCAACTTCTCCGACCACGGCGCGAACCGCCTCGGCGCCTCCGCCCTCATGCAGGGCCTCGCCGACGGCTACTTCGTCCTCCCGTACACGGTTCCCAACTACCTCGCCTCGCAGAAGGCCGGCATGACCCCGGGCGGCGTCGCCCTCGACAAGGCCGCCGGCGCCTTCGACACCGTGCGCGCCGACGTGGTGGCGTTCAACAAGCGCCTCATGTCCATCAACGGCAAGACCACGCCGCGCGAGATCCACCACAAGCTCGGCCGCATCATGTGGGAATACTGCGGCATGGCCCGCACCAAGGAGGGTCTCATCAAGGCCATCGGCCTCATCCAGGAGCTGCGCAAGCAGTTCTGGAGCGACCTCAAGGTCGTCGGCACCGCCGACGGTCTCAACCCCGAGCTCGAGCGCGCCGGCCGCGTGGCCGACTTCCTCGAGTTCGGCGAGCTCATGTGCCGCGACGCCCTCGTGCGCGAGGAGTCCTGCGGCGGCCACTTCCGCGAGGAGCACCAGATTCTCGAAGGCGTCGAGAAGGGCGAAGCCAAGCGCGACGACGACAAGTTCTTCCATGTCGCCGTCTGGGAATACAAGGGCGCCGAAGAAGAGCCCGTCCGTCATGTCGAGCCCCTCGTTTACGAAGAGGTCAAGCTCGCGACGCGTTCCTACAAGTAAGAGCGAAACCACCACACAACCTTTCAGCACACTCACGACATGAGCGGCAAAAACCTCTCCCTCACGCTGCGCGTCTGGCGCCAGACCGGCACCACCGGCAAGTTCGAGGAATACAAAGTCACCGACATCTCCGAGGACTCCTCCTTCCTCGAGATGATGGACATCCTCAACGAGCAGATCATCAAGAACGGCGGCGAGCCCGTCGCCTTCGACCACGACTGCCGCGAAGGCATCTGCGGCATGTGCTCCATGACCATCAACGGCATGCCGCACGGCCCGCTGCCCGGCGTCACCACCTGCCAGTTGCACATGCGCAACTTCAAGGACGGTGAGACCATCACCATCGAGCCCTGGCGCGCCCGTCCCTTCCCGGTCATCAAGGACCTGGTCGTGGACCGCACCGCCTTCGACAAGATCATCCAGTCCGGCGGCTTCATCTCGATCCGCACCGGCTCCGCCATCGACGCCAACATCATCCCCATCCCGAAGGATGTGGCCGATCGCGCGATGGACGCCGCCGAGTGCATCGGCTGCGGCGCCTGCGTGGCCTCCTGCAAGAACGCCTCCGCCATGCTCTTCGTCGGCGCCAAGGTGTCGCAGCTCAACAGCCTGCCGCAGGGCAAGGCCGAGAAGGACCGCCGCACGCTGGCCATGGTGAAGACCATGGACGACGCCGGCTTCGGTTCCTGCACCAACTACGGCGAGTGCCAGGCCGCCTGCCCGAAGGGCATCACGCTGGACTTCATCGCCCAGCTCAATCGCGACTACGCGGTGGCCAAGGTGAAGGACTTCTTCAAGTCCACCGGCAAGAAGCGCGCCGGCGGAGACTAGTCGAACTCGGAACGCCGGACGCGGAACGGGGTCCGGCATCCGAATTTTCATTACGCAACGGGGCCGCGTCGGAGTTTTCCGGCGCGGCTTCGCCGTTTCCCGGGGTCAGCGCTTCGGCGCCGCGTCGGCATCCTTGGCGTCGCGCGAGGCGCCGGTGGTGCGGCGGGAAAGGGCGCGCAGCGCCACGCGGGCGCGGGCGGTCGCGTCGATGACCGGCTGGACGAGGCCGCCGTCCTCCCTCGATTTCTCGTCAACCGGGCGGGTGGGCATGGCGTAGTCCGGGCCGAGCGGGTCGCCGAGCGCGGCGTAGGTGCCGAATTTGCGGTTAAGCCAGCGGACATAGGAGAGGCCCGCGACCAGGCACACGAGCGCCGGGATGAGCAGTGTGAACGCCGCCGCGTCGAGTTGTATCGCGAGTGCGCCGGGCTTGACGAGGTAGGGGAGGTTCAGGGTGAACGCCGAGCCCGCGCGGTGTTTCTCCATGGTCAGGAAGGCCGCCGCGCCGGCCCATCCGCCCAGGAAGTATCCGGCGAGGATGCTCGCCTGGAGCAGCATGCGCCACACGCGGATGTGGTGTCCGCGGATCATCACGCCCAGCTCCGTGGCGATGTCGGTCACCAGCCCGGTGACATGCGTGGTGCGCAGCATCATGCCCCGGTAGAAGCCGGTCATCGCGTTCTGCAGTCCGCACGCCAGCGCGCACAGCGTGAGCGCGGGCCAGTCGCCGCGGCTCCACAGCGCGCCGGCCGCGAGCAGCACGAAGCCCTCGCCGATGAGGATGAGCCCGTAGCGTCGCGCGTGGTGCAGGCGCAGGTTGCCGATCACCGTGCCGGTGATGAGCGCGCCCAGGAAAAAGCCGATCACGATGGAGCTCACGGGTATGAGATCCGCCCACTTGCCGCGCGCCAGGTCGATGCCCAGTCGCGAGAAGGCGCCCGTCATGTGGCTGACCGGCACCTGCGCGTTCGCCAGCGCCGAGGCGTGCCCGGGTTGCGGGTCGAAGGCGAAGAAACCGAGCACGGCCACGTTCACATAGCCGGCCACCGCGGCGAGCCCGAAGCCCTCCGCCGCCACCGGCGCGGTTTCCTTGAAAGAGTTCATGCCTCGAAATTTTCCCGCCACGCTGCCGGATTTCGCCCCCTCCCGCCGGCACTTTGTCCGACGATTTCGGAGCGCGGGATGCCGCTATTGGGCCGCGTTCGCGACGGGCTGGGTCACGCGGCCGACGAAGAGGGCGGCGCCGGTTTTGTCGTCCTGGATGATGAACAGGAACGGGTGGTCGGCCGTGAATTCGTAGGCCGTCTGTTCGAAGCCCATGGCGCAGCAGCCGACTGATATGCCGTGTGCGGTCGTCACCGAGGCGGCCTTGGCGCCGTCCTCGTTCACCTCGACTTCGCAGATCTGCGTGACTTCGCCGAGCACGACATTTTTGCCCTTGATCCACTCGCCCGCGACGGCTGCGGACATCGGCGAGAAGTCGCTGATGAGCGGGTTCGTCAGCGCCTGCATCGTGAACGGGGCGGTGCCCTGGGGTGCCCCGCTTTCGCGGGAAAGCAGCTTGTGCTGGGCGCGCAGGGTGAACTTCGGCAACTTCACTTGGACGTTGGCGGGCACGCCGTCCGTGCGGATGCGCTCCAGCGTGTTCGAGAGGGCGTCGCCGGTGAGCTGCTTTTCCAGTGCCGCGAGGGCGTCGTCGGGCGACTGGCCGGATTGTCTGTCCCAGCGCGGCAGCAGGATAATCATGGAGCGCTTGCCGTCGTCGAAGCGCATGCGCAGGTACTGGTGGCGCGGCCAGGCGTTCAAGGACTCCTCGTATTCCAGTTGGGTACGCCAGCTGATAGGCCCTTCGGCGGTCGGCATCGGGTGTTTGGGCTTGTCGGCCCCGTATCCGGGCAGCCAGTCCATGTCGCCGGCAATGAACTCGGTGGAGGTTTCGTTCATCATCGCGACCTTTCCGGGCGCCGCCTCCGAGAAGAAATCCTCCTGCCAGGTGCGCTCCTTGTCGAAGCGGATTTTCCAGCGGCCCTTGAAGTAGTTTGCGTTGATGGCGGTGAACACCCAGGTGTCGTCCTTGGCTATCTTGTGCGGCATTAGGGCGCGCGCCTCGTCCAAGGAAAGGCTCATGCGCGAATGCTTCTTGAGCCATGCCGCGATGGCCTCCTCTCCGCTCCTGAATCCGTCGCTGCCGCCGAAGAGACCGAAAAAGTAACCCGGCGTCGCCTCGGTCGTGAGCAGTTCGCACGCCGGCAGCGCCGTGAGTGCTGACTTGAACCGGGCCGTGGGCGGGAAGTCGCCGTTGAGCAGGAAGCCGGTGTGCGAACTGAAAACCTCTTCGTCCTTGTTGGCGTCGCCCAGGTATTCGGTGAGGGCCGAGGCCACTTGATCGTCGTCCTCGGGCAGCCCGAATCCGCGTAGAAGTTCCGCGCGCGTGTAGCCCTGTGTGCCCGGCGCGACGGGTGCGAGCGCATGCGTCACACCGGCCGGAGAGAACGCCGTGTCGCCCTTCGATGCGCGCAGACGAGCGAAGCCCATGGCGTTGGACGCGCGCACAAGGCTTGCCAGCGGCGTGGCGGGAGCGGCGGGAGGTGCGGCCTCGGTTGGCGGCTTCGTCGGCCGGCTTTGTCCGGAGGGGGCGAAGGTCAGCACGGCCACGGGCGCCAGTGCGCCGAACAGGGCGATTTTTCGAATCATGGGCGGCGGGAATATCGCCCGCCGCGTGAGCGTGCAAGCGGGCTTTCGCGCCGGGGAAAATCCGCCCTTGCCACCCGGGCGGCCGGCGGTGCAATGAGGCCCCCGTAACCACCCGACGCCCCGCTTGCGGCGTGCGCCGGGTGTTTGCTTTTCATGGCCTTGCCCGGCCTGAGCTCCCTGCACCTTTCCTTTTTCTCCTCTCCCATGAAATACATCTTCGTCACCGGCGGCGTCGTGTCCTCGCTCGGCAAAGGCCTCGCGGCCGCCTCGCTCGGCGCGCTCCTGGAGCTGCGCGGCCTGTCCGTGCGCATCCAGAAGTTCGACCCGTACCTGAACGTGGACCCGGGCACGATGTCGCCCTTCCAGCACGGCGAAGTGTATGTGCTCGACGACGGCGCGGAGACCGACCTGGACCTCGGCCACTACGAGCGCTTCACCTCCGGCGCGCTTTCCCGCGCCAACTCGCTGTCCTCCGGGCAGGTGTACGAGAATGTGATCCGCAAGGAGCGCCGCGGCGACTACCTGGGCAAGACCGTGCAGGTCATCCCGCATGTGACGGACGAGATCAAGGACCGCATCCGCAAGGGCGGCGAGGGCGTGGATGTGCTCATCACCGAAATCGGCGGCACCACCGGCGACATCGAGGGTCTGCCGTTCCTCGAGGCGCTGCGTCAGTTCCAGCTCGAGGTGGGCCGTGACAACGTGCTCTTCGTGCACTGCGTGCTCATCCCGTTCATCAAGGCCGCCGGCGAGCTCAAGACCAAGCCCGCCCAGCAGTCCGTGGCCAAGCTGCGCGAGATCGGCATCCAGCCCGACATCCTTGTGTGCCGCACCGAGTACCCGGTGACCGGCGAGATGAAGCAGAAGCTTTCGCTGTACTGCAACGTGCCCCCGCAGGCCGTCATCGAGTGCCGCGACGCCGAGACCATTTACGAGCTGCCCCTGGCCCTCGCCGGTGAGGAGATTGACGAGCTCGCCGTGCGCCACCTGCGCCTGGAATCCAAGGTGAAGCCTCGCAACCTCGCCGTGTGGCAGGATGTGGTGCGCAAATTGAAGTTCCCCGCCTCCCGCGTGCGCATCGGCGTGGTCGGCAAGTACATCGACCTGCAGGACGCCTACAAGTCCGTCTACGAATCCCTCACGCACGGCGGCATCGCCAACGACTGCGGTGTGGAAATCGTGCGTCTGGACGCCGAGGAAATCGAGACCCGCGGCGCCGAGGCGGTGCTGAAGGGGCTCGACGGCATCTGCGTGCCCGGCGGCTTCGGCGACCGCGGCGTGGAAGGCAAAATCGCGGCCGTGAAGTACGCCCGCGAAAACAAGATTCCCTACTACGGACTGTGCCTGGGCATGCAGGTGGTCGTCATCGAGTTCGCGCGCAACGTCGCCGGCCTCGAAGGCGCCAACTCCACGGAGATGGACCCGCAGACCCCGCACCCGGTCATCGACATCATGGAGGCCCAGCGCACCGTGACGGCCAAGGGCGGCACCATGCGTCTCGGCTCCTACGAGTGCGCGCTGACCGAGGGTTCGCTCTCCCGCGCCGCCTACGGCAAGCCGCTCATCACCGAGCGCCACCGCCACCGCTTCGAGTTCAACAACAAGTACCGCGACACCCTGGTGAAGGCCGGCCTGCGCATCGGCGGTATCAACCCGCAGAGCGACCTCGTCGAGATCGCCGAAATCCCGGATCACCCGTGGTTCGTGGGCGTGCAGTACCACCCCGAGTTCAAGTCCAAGCCCACCGCCGCGCACCCGCTGTTCGCCGCCTTCATCAAGGCCGCCATGCAGCGCAAGCGCTCCTGAGGAAACGCGGATCGCGGGCCAAGGGTGGGCGGCCCCTTCATCGAAAGGTATCGCTCCCGCTGTTCCCGTTTCCCTCACTTCGGCGCTTGATGTGGGGACAAATTTCGGGAAAGTCCCTTGACAAACCTTTCACGGCCCGCAGTTGTCTGCCGGCATAGCACAGTTGGTAGTGCATCCGCCTTGTAAGCGGAAGGTCGTCGGTTCGAATCCGACTGCCGGCTCCACCTGCGGCGCCCTGAAAAGTCTTTTTGGTACTATGGTGTAATGGCAGCACAAGGGTTTCTGACACCCTTTGTCTAGGTTCAAATCCTAGTAGTACTACCACCTTGAAACCCGCTCCGACCCGGAGCGGGTTTCGCTTTTATCCCCCTCGCTCGCGGCGCTCGACACCCCGCCACCTTTCCCCGAAAACACCGCCGGCGCGATCCGAGAGTTCCGTGGATAAACCTGTCGTCGAGAGCTTGTTACGATTTCGGCGCTGCGCCGCAGCAAGGGTGTTGAAATGGTGATTCGGACCTGTTGGCTGCCCTCACTTTGCCCGCCGCCGAGACCCATCGTATGAACTGTCCCCGTTGCCGTTGCGACCGAGTCCACCCCTTCTACGCCTTGGATGAGTCGCAGGAGGCGTCGCGACGCCCGCAGGGCGAGGACTACGGCGTCATGGTGCCCGTGGGCATCTGTTTCGCGCTGTTCGCGGGCGCCACGATGATCGCGGCGCTCATCGAGCCGACCCTCGCGTATTTTTGCGCCGGTTTCGGCGCGCTGTGCATCGCGGGGTTGGCGGGCTTCATGGGCTTGCAGAAGAAGCTGGCGGAGGAGGAGGGCGGGTGTCCGGAACCGGAGGAGGACCCGGAGCCCGACCACTGGGTGTGCGCTCGGTGCGGAGCGGCCTTCGGGCACGCCGTGCCGGCGACGCCTTACTCGGCGTCGGTCGAGACGACAGCGGCCTCCGGCGGGTCCTCGCAGAGCAGCCCTTCGTCCGCGCGCGCCGAGACGGCTACGGGAGCGGAGTCGGAGCCGCCGGGAGCGAGCAGGGCGTCGAGTGTGTAGCGCAGGTCTCCCTTGCTGACCGTGATGGTCGCGCGCAGGGCGGAGGAGGCGAAGGCGATGCGTTCGGCAAGGCCTTCGGGGGAGCCGATTTGCGCGAGGTCGCCGGCGTTTTTGAGGACGCCGAGGTGGGTGCGGTCGTTCGGGTAGTCCAGCGGCGTGCGCAGGGCCAGGATGGTCGCGGGGTCGGCGCCCGTGCGCGCGGCGAGAGCGCGCAGGATAGGTTCTTCGGCGGTGTTGATGTTGGGGCGGGCGTTGGCGCCCAGGAATGTGCTCACCGCGGCCAGCTCGCGACCGGTGGCGTTGAGCGTGCCGTCCGGTGCGAAGAAGAGTTCATCGAAACCTTTCACCTGGCGCAGCTCGGCGAAGGAGCGCAGCGGCCGGTTCGCCGGTTTGCCGGGGACGCCGTAGGCCTCGGCCTCGGCGCCGTTGAGGCGCGCGGTGTCGTTGGCGTCGGTCCAGTCGGCGAGGCAGTCGGCGAGGGACGCGGCGCGGTCGGAGGAGATGCCGAGGTCCTCGAAGAGGGCGGTGAGCTCGCGCGGGCGGGCGGAGTTGAGCGAGACGAGGGCGGAGGCGTCGCTCAGGCGCACCGTCACCGTGGCGCCGTCGGCGGGCGCCCATCCCGCGAGGGGGTCGGCCTCGAGGAGCTCCAGGTCGGCGCCGTTGAGGTAGATGCCGGAGGCGTCGCTTTCGAACACCGCGAGGCGCGCGCGCACCACGGCCAGCGCCGATTCGGCGTCGAGGCGAAGCGAGGAGCGCTGGGCGCGCATCTCGCCCTCGACGAGGCGGGTGCGCAGGGTGGCCATGAGGCCGGTCACGAGCATCGCGAGCAGCGCGACGAATCCGAGCGTGAAGAGCAGGGCGACGCCGCGGCGATTGCGGAGTGCGGATTGTGGAGTGCGGATTGGTCTGCGGGACCATGGGGTGCCCGGGCAAACGATTTGGGCAAAGGCTGCGGAGGGCCGACCCGAGTTCCGCGTGCCGAGTTCCGCGTTCCGGACTGTCATGGCGTTCATGAGCCGCTCCTTCGTATCAGGATTTGCAATACGCGTCGGTGGCCGCCCCGGTCGAGCTCGACGCGCAGCACGCGCAGGCCGCGCGAGGCGTTGAAGCCGGGTTGGCCCGCGACGGGCTCGCTCGGCGCGTACTCGGTCCATTGGTTGTTCACGGCGTCGTGCAGGAAGATGCGCGCGGAGACGACCCAGGGCGAGAGCACCATGCGGTGCGGCTCGGCGAGCGCCAGGCGTCGCTCGGTGGCGGTCTGCCAGTGGAGGATCAGGGCGCCGTCGCGGAAGGCGAGGCGTCCGGTCACATCGCCGCCGGCGACGCCAAGGATCTCGTGCCAGGGAAGGTTTTCGGGCATCCGCACCGAGAGCAGGGCGTGCTCTTCGGATATCTGCTCGGCGGTCGGCTCGGTCACCGCGCCTTGGGCCTCCGTGAGGGTGCGGCGCAGGAAGCGCTCGAGGTTTTCGGCGTGGCGGTCGAGCACCGGGTCTTCGGCCTGGGTGGCCCAGGCGGCGGAGACTTGGAAAAGGACGACCGTGGCGCCGGCGATGAGAGCGGCGAAAAGGGCCGTGGCCATGAGCGTCTCCAGCAGGGTGAAGGCGCGCCGGCGCAGCGGGAGGCGAGAAATGGGCGTTCTCACCGTGTCGCGCCTCGCGGGGGGGCGGACGGGCCGCCGCCGGGTTTGGTGTTTTGCGGCCGACCGGACGAGGGGCGGTCGCCTCCGGGTTTCCCGCCGGAAGGCTTTTCTCCCGAAGCCTGGCCCGAGCCGGGCTTGCCGCCGGGGGGCGGTTTGCCCGGGGTGCCGCCGCCGCCCGGAGGCGCCGAGGGGGAGCTTGCCGAGTGTGTCAGCCAGCGCGGTTTCTCGTCGGTGGGCAGGAGCCAGCGCGGTTCGAAATGCAGGTAATCGGCGGTCAGCGGGGGAGCCCCGTCGCGTTCGGCTGTGAGGAACACGCGGAAGAGCGCCTCGGTGTCGGTGGGCGTGATTTCGGCGCGCCAGCGCAGGGTGCGCCCGTCGGGCAGCGTGGTGTCCAGCCCGCGCAGGAGCGTGTCGCGGTCGGGCGCGTCGGCGGCGAAGGCCTTGGCGATCTCGAGGTCGCCGTCGTCGGAGGCGATGTTGGAAAGCCTGAAGAGCGCCTCGTGGGTGGGGGCGAACGCCATGAAGAGGCCGGCGGTGGCGATGCCGAAAATGGCGGTGGCCGCGAGCACCTCCAGCAGCGTGAAAGCGGGGCGCACGGAAACGCGGAACGCGGGCGAGGGAATGCGGAATAAGGAACCGGGCGTGGGGCGCTTCGGCAGGGAGATGAATCCGGCGCGCATCCGTGCGCTCCGCATTCCGATTTCCGCGTTCCGATTTCCGCGTTTCATCGGCTTTCCTCCCGTGTCAGGGCGCCGGAGAACGGCTCCAGCCGGTAGCTGGAGCGCTCGGCGCCCACGGTGAGCTCGATGGCGGCGGGCAGCGCGCAACCGGAGGGGTGGAACACGAGCGCTTCAAGCGGTCGCTCGGCGCCCTCGGCGGCGTCGGCGGGTAGGGTGAAGGTCACTCCTGCGGGCGTGGCGAAGGCGAAGTCGCGCGAGGCGGCGCCGGTGTGCAGGCGCAGCGAACCGGATTGGGCGTCGTAGAGGAGCCTGGTCGGGGCGCCCGCGTTGAGGGCGCCCGAGCGCGCGGCGTCGACGGCGGCGGTGAGGGTCTCGAGCGGGGAGGGCGTGGCGGCGCGGTCGAGGAGCGAGCCGAAATCGAGAAGGGAGAGCGAGCCGACGAGCGCGATGAGCGCGAGCACGACGAGCACCTCCATCAAGGTGAATGCGGAACGCAAAAGGCGGAAGGATGCCGGGTGCGCGGTCCTACGGCCGGCGTAAGGCGACGGCGCGCGCGTGCGACGGTGCGATTTTTGCATTTTGCACTCTGCCTTTTGCGTTCCCGAGGCGGACGAGTCCGCCGTTCACTTACTTGGCGGGCTCCCAGTTGCCGATGTCGTCGGCGGTGCCTTCCTGCTGGTCGGGGCCGTTGGACCACAGGTCGTAGCCGGAGGGGTTGTGCGTGCCCGGGAAGCGGTAGCCGTAGGGTTTGCCGAAGCCGTCGACGAGCGACTTCTCGCCCTTGACGTAGGGGCCCTTCCAGCGGTCGGCCTTGCCGTCCGGGGCGACGAGCAGGGCCTTGAGGCCCTCCTCGGTGGACGGGTAGGTGCCGACATTCATGCGGTAGGAGAACAGGGGCGTCTCGAAGCCCTCGCGGACCTTGGTCTTCTCGAGGTCCGCGGAGGCGCTGCCGAAGATGCCGCCGATGTTGGTCATGACGAGCGTGGCGATGCCCGCGATGAGGGCGATGACCACGAGGATCTCCATGAGGGTGAAGGCGCGCGCGGCGCGGCGGACGGGGCGTTTCATAGGCGTATGCGGGGTTGGCTGTGGATAGGGGCGCGCGACTATCGGCGCACGCTGACGTTTTTGCTGACGGAGAGGCTGGTGGTGATGATGGAGACGAGGCAGAAGCCCACCAGCGTCACGACGACCGAGAAGAACACGGCCGTAAGGGTTTTCACGATACGCGAGAGCGCGGCGTCGAACGCCTTCGAGCGGCGCGTCGCGACGGACGCGAAGGAGCGCGGGAGCGCCCCGGCGTTCTCGCCCACGGAGGCCAGGTCGAGATCCTCGGGTTCGAAGATGCCGGTGTCGCGCAGGGCGAGCGATATGGCGGCGCCGTCGTGCACGCGGCGGCGCGCGACGACATAGCGCGAGCGCAGCTCGTCGTTGCCGATGGGCTTCTCGGCGAGCTTCAGGGCCTGCGCGGCGTTCACGCCGGAGCCCAGCAGCGTGGAGAGGAGTTCGGCGAGCCGGGCGGCCTCGGCGTGCACGATGGCGCGCCCGACGAGCGGTATGCGCAGGGCGAGCGCGTCCTGCGAGCGGCGAGCGGCGGGGTCGACGCGGGCCTTGCGAAGGCGCAGCGCGACGAAGGCGCCGAGGATGAGGAAGACGGGCAGGCCTTTGACGAAGACGGAGGCGGCGAGCATGAGCCCCTGCACATACCAGGGGAACTTGCCGCCGAGCTGGCCCATGAGCGTCTCCATCACCGGCATGAGGGCGAAGACGAAGATGCCCAGCACCAGCGTGGCCGCGCCGGCGAGCAGCAGCGGGTAGGCGAGGGCGCCGAGGACCTTGGCGCGCAGGGCCTCGCGGGCCTCGAAGGAGGCGCGCACGCGGGTGAGCACCGGCACGAGGTTGCCCGTCGCCTCGCCCGCCGCCACGAGGTGCACGGTGGATTCGTCGAAGAGCACGGGGCGCCTGGCCATGGCCTGCGAGAGCGGCATGCCCTCGGAGAGGTCGCGCCAGAGCCCGCGGGTGAGCGCGCGCAGGGCGGGCTCGGTCACGCGCGAGGCCATCAGCTTGACGGCGTCGCCCACGGGCATGCCGCCCTCGTGCAGCTCGGCGAATCCGGCGACGAACGCGGAGGCCACCGGGTGCACGCCCAGCGGGCGCGCGCGGTGGAGGTCGGGGTGGTCCTCGCCGCCCTCGGAGACGGACGAGGCGGCCTTGCCGGATTCCGTCAGGCGGGAGACGCGCAGCCCCTGCGCGGCGAGCCGGCGGGCCGCGGCGCGGCGGTCGGCGGCGTCCAGCTCGCCCTTGGAGGGGCGGCCGTCGGCGTCGAGGGCGTCGTAGGAGAAGCGGGGCATGGGCGGAGAAGGATTTCAGGGTTCAGATTTCAGGTTTCAGGGGGCTGAACCCTGAACCTGAAACCTCCTGATCAGACGCTTTTCTCGGCGTAGGTGAGGACCTCGTCGAGGGTGGTGAGTCCGCGTTTGGCCTGTTCCCAGCCGCAGCGCTGGAGCGTGCGCATGCCGTCGCGCAGGGCGGCCTCGCGGATGTCGGAGGCCGGGCGGCGCTCGACGATGAGCGGGTGAACGGAGTCGGTGACGGGGAGCAGCTCGACGATGGCGAGGCGACCCTTGTAGCCGATGCCGCGGCAGTGTTCGCAGCCGACGGGGCGGCGCAGCACGGGGCGGGCGGCCGCCTCGGCCGGGTCGATCTCCAGCGCGGCGAGCCGGGAGGAGAGCCACTCGGGCGTGTAATCCAGCGGCGCGCTGCAGTGCGTGCAAAGGCGGCGCACGAGGCGCTGCGCGATGACCATCTCCAACGCCGAGGCGATGAGGAAGGGCTCCACGCCCATGTCGGTGAGACGCGTGACGGCGCCGGCGGCGTCGTTCGTGTGCAGCGTGCTCATGACGAGGTGGCCGGTGAGCGCGGCGCGGATGGCGATGTCGGCCGTCTCGCGGTCGCGGATTTCGCCGACCATGATGACATCCGGGTCCTGGCGCAGCACGCTGCGCAGGACGCTGGCGAAGTTGAGGCCGATCTCGGGCTGAACCTGGGTCTGGTTGACGCCGGTGACGCGGTACTCGACGGGGTCCTCGACGGTCATGAGGCGCAGCTCGGGGGAGCGCACGCGGCGCAGGCAGGCGTTGAGCGTGGTGGATTTGCCGGAGCCGGTGGGGCCGGTGACGAGGATGATGCCGTGGGGGCGGGCGAGCACGGCGTTGAGCGCGCGCTCGTCGTCGGGCAGGAAGCCCAGGTCGCCGATGCCGGGGGGCTCGGCGTTGGCGGCGAGGAGACGAAGGCTGACGCTCTCGCCGTGGAGTGTGGGCAAAGTGGATACGCGGATGTCCCAGGTGGCGCCGTCGGCGGAGAAGGCGATGCGGCCGTCCTGCGGGCGGCGGCGCTCGGCGATGTCGAGCTTGGCCATGAGCTTCAGGCGCGAGAGCAGGGCGGACTGGAAGCGGACGAGGTTGGCGGGGACGGGCACGGGCACGAGGGCGCCGTCGATGCGGTAGCGGATGTTGAGCGTGCCTTCGCCCGGTTCGAAATGGATGTCGGTCGCGCGGTCGGCGGCGCCGCGCGCGATGACATCGCGCACGAAGCGGATGACGGCGGCGGCCTCGTCCTCGGCTTCGTCGCGCACGGCGTCTTCGGCGAGGGAGGCTTCGGCGGCGTCGAGGCTGCCGGCGCCCACGCCGAAGCCGGCGCGCAGGGCGGCCTCGACGGAATCGGGGGCGGCCATGCGCCAGGAGGGGGAGAGCCCGCAAAGGGAGCGCAGCCAGCGGGAGTCGCGCGGGGAGGGGGGCCAGGCGGTGACGAGCGGGAGCGTGCCGGCGGGGGCGTCGGCGGCTTCGGGCATGCCGGCGAATTCGTGCAGGACCGAGGGCGGGGCGAAGGCGCCGGGGTTGGCGGCGGGCGACCAGGTGTCGGCGAAGGGCAGGCCGCAGGAGGCGGCGAGGCGGCGGGCGACATCGGCGGGGGCGTCGCCGGTGATGTCGGCGAGGCGCGAGCAGCGAAGGCCGCGGGGAGAGGCGAGCACCTCGAGGGCGTCGTTCTCGGAGAGGGTGGGGAAAAGGGAACGCAGGCCGGGGGCGTCGGGGGAGTCGGCGGGCATGGCGGGCGGTCCTGATCAGTGGGTGATGGTGTCGTCGCTCTCCGGGGTGTCGGAGGGCGGCGTGTTGGAGGCGCTGCGACGGGGGCGCATGCCCGGCATGGGCATGTTTTCAATCTGGGCGGCGTCCTCCGGGGAGACCTTGGCGACGGATTCGCGCACGCGGGCCATGCCGGCGCGGATGTAGTCGTCGCGCTCCTTGGATTGCTCCGGGGTGAGCTTGGTGCCGTCGAAGTATTCGGGGTGCTCCTTGCGGGCGCGCTCGAAGCCCTCGCGCATGGCGGCGCGCATGGCGGTGCGTCCGGCCTCGCTGAGCCGGCGCGAGGCAGGGCGGTCGGCCTTGGCGGGCTTCTCGGTGTCGGCGGCCGGGGTGACGGTGAAGGAGGGCGGCTCGGGGCGGGCGAGCTTGAGCTGGAGGAGCATGCCGTCGAAGTGGACGGTGGCGGTGCCGGCGTCGGGGTCGGCGGCGTCGACGACCCACTTGGCGGATTTGTCGCCGACCTTGCACCAGGCGGATTCCTTGCCGTCGGGGCGGGAGAGGCTGACCTCGAGGCTGTCGCCGGAGCCGAAGAATCCGCGCAGGTCGAGGGGGCCGCCGGAGGAGGGTTTGACGGCGCCGCGCTCGGCCTTGGCGAAGGGAGGGCGTTCGGCGAGGGAGGCGCGGCGGTACTCGACCGTGGCGGGTGCCGCCGGGGGCGTCGCATCGGCGGCGAAGGCGCATCCGCCGGCCAATGACAGTGCGGCGAGGAGACGCGGAAGTCGGAACGCGCAACGCGGAACGGAGTGGGGGCGAGGGGGCATGGTGGCGCGTGTGGTGCGGTGCTTCGTTCTTAGGCCTGCGGATCAGTCGTGCATGCCGCGCAGCTCGGTCTTCTCGGGCTTCTTGCCGGCGGCGGCCTTGCGCTCGGCCTCCTCCTTTTCGAAGACGGTGCCCGGGGCGGTGACTTCGGAGAAGGAGCCGGAGTTGATGCGGCCCAGGGCGGAGTCCTTGGTGAGCGAGCCGGGGCGCAGGCCGGGCGTGTCGGAGGCGGGCACGGTGTCGGCGGGGTTGAGCACCTGGGGCTTGAGGAAGACGATGAGCTCGGTCTTCTGCATGAGCGAGGTCTCGGGGTGGAAGAGCCACTCGCCCAGCCAGGGGATGTCGCCGAGCAGCCACACCTTGCCCTTCGTCTTGGTCTCGTTGAACGACTGGAGGCCGGCGAGCACGACGGTCTCGCCGCTGGCGGCGGTGAGGTAGGATTCGGCCTCGCGGTTGCCGATGATGGGCTGCTGGTTGCCGTCGATGGTGGTGTTGCCGATGATGCTCTCGTTCTTCTGGCGCACATTCATCTCGACCACCCCGTTGGCGCCGATGCGCGGCGTGATGTCCACCTGCAGGCCGATGTCCTGGTAGTCGATCTGGGAGGTGGTGGTGCCGGCGGTGACGGTCGAGTTGGTGGTGCCGGTGATGATGGGCTGGCGCTGGCCGACCTTGATGAGGGCGGGCTTGTTGTGCGAGGTGACGATGACCGGGGAGGAGAGCAGCTTCACGCGGGCGTCCTCGCGGGACTTGTTGAAGATCATCTCCAAGGAGAAGTCCTTGAGGGAGCCGGTGAGGGAGAAGGGCGGCTTGCCCGAGCCGGCCTGGTTGGGCAGGCCCGGCATGGCGGCGTTGAAGTTGTAGTCGCCGTTGTGGCGCCCGTCGGGCACGCCCTGCGTGCCGGTGTAGAGGCCCAGCCCGAGGGTCTCGAAGCCGGAGGCCTGGCCTGCGCCGAGGGTGACCTCGACGATGACGACCTCGAGGCGCACCTGGGGCAACTGCACATCGGCCTTGGCGATGAGGTCCTTGACCTGGCGCAGGTCGCGGTCGGTGCCGTAGACGACGAGGGCGTTGGAGCGCGTGTCGGCGACGGCGGTGAAGTAGGGGCTGAAGGAGGCGTCGTCGTCGGTGGCGCCCTTCTTGGACGGGTCGTAGTTGTAGTTTTGGGAAATGTAGACCTGGCCGTTGGAGGAGGTGGTGCGCGAGGAGCTCACCTGGGCGCCGCGCGTGGAGCGCGTGTTGGTGCGGCCGGCGTTGGCGGCGTTGGCGGCGTTCTGGCCGATGGCGCCGGAGGTGCCGGAGGCGAGGCTTTGCACGAGCTGCACGACATCGGCGGCCTCGGCGTGGCGAAGGGGAAGCAGCTCGGAGCGGGTGACGGGGGCGTTCTCGGTGTCGATGCCGGCGATGATCTCGCGGATGCGCGCCTCGTTGGAGGGGTTGGTCACGGCCATCACCTGGTTGACGGCGTCGCCGGCCTCGAAGCCCACCTCGCCGGCGAAGCCGGTCTTGAGGCCGGAGGCCTGGAGGGCCTTGAGCTGTTTGACCACCTCGGCGGCGCGGGTGTGCTTGAGCGGCACGAAGACGACCTTGCTGGCGCTGTCGGCCTTGGCCAGGACGGCCTCGATGCGCTGGATGTTGGCGAGCGAATCGGTGACGAGCACGGAGTTGGCGGCCGGCATGGGCACGGCGGTGCCGCCGCGCTGCTTGTTGACCATGGACTGCACGGCCGCGTCGAACATCACATAGGGCGCGTTGCGCAGGGTGAACAGTCGGGCGACGAAGCGCTCGCTGGGGGGCAGGTCGGCGACCGAGTCGAGGTAAAGGGGCGGGGCCTCGGCGTTGGCGGCCTTGTTGGCGGCGGCCGGGACGATCTTGAGGAAGGCGTCGCCGTGGGGGATGACGGCGATGCCGTTGATGGCCAGCAGGCTCTCGATGGCGGTGATGGCTTCGCGCCGGGTCAGGTCGCGTCCGGAGGAGTAGGTGATCTTCGGGCCGGGCAGGTCGCCGGAGCGCAGGGCGCTGCGGCCGGTGAGCTTCTCCAGCAGGGCGATGAGCTGGGCGGGCAGGTCGTCGACGAAGGTGAGCCGGCCGACGCCGTCGGTGTCGCGCGGGGCGTTCGCGGCGGGCGCCGGCGAGGGGGCCGGGGCGGCGGGGGCCTGCTGGGCGAGGAGGAGGGGGGCGCCGGCGAGGGCGGCGAGGGCGCTGAGGGCGAAAGAGCGGCGGGACATGGGGGGCGAGTGGGGCGGGCCGGTTGAGAGTCGGGCGGGAGGTGGCGGAGGCGGGGCGGGGTCAGGCCTTGGGTTTGGTTTCCTCGGCTTCTGAAGCCTGGCAGGAGGCGATCTCGTAGACGGCGGAGAGTTCCACGCCGTTGGTGCGCGATTCGACGGTGACGCGCTCGACCACGAGGCCGTCGCCGCGCAGGCGCAGGCGGTCGTCGAAGTCCATGAGCTTCTGAAGGGAGGGGGCGCGCAGGCTGAGGCGCACGCGGTGGATGGTGAGCTTGCCGGCGCGCTCGGGGCGCGGGTTGGCGGCCTCGGCGTTGAGGCCGCTTTCGCGGGCGAGCGAGTCGATGGCGGCGAGCATGTCGGAGGCGGTGCGGCGCTTGGCGGCGAGGCGCGCGGTCTTCTCGTTGAGCGCCGGCTCGGTGGCGGAGGCGGAGGCCAGGATGCGTTCGCCGGATTCGACGCGCTCGGCGAGCTCGCGGCGCAGGGCGAGTTCGGAGCGGGTGAGGCGGATGCCTGCGGAGAGCAGCAGCAGCACGGCCACGGCGGAGAGCGCGGCGAGCAGGGTTCGCTCGCGGGGGGTGGCGGAGCGGATGCGGCCGGAGAGCGAGCCGGTCAGCCGGGTCAGGGGGGCGGGTAGGCGTTTCATGACGCGGGCGTGGGGGCGGGTGCGGCCGGAGCGGGGGCGACTTCGGTCGGGGCGTCGGCGAACTTGGGCCAGTGGGAGTGGATGAGGCGCAGGCGGAAGGTGGTGCGACCTCCGGAGGCCTCCAGCTTCTGGATGTCGGCGGAGGCGAAGAGGCCGCCGGCGCGCAGGGCGTCCGCCATGCGGTTGACCGCGGCGGCGTCGGTGGAGCGCCCTTCCAGGGTGAGCTCGCGGTTGTCGGCGAAGGCGACGCGGGTGAAGGCGACGGTCTCGGGGCGGTGCGGGTTCACCAGGGCGAGCGCGTCGAACACGCTGCGCGCGGGGGACTCGAACCGGTCCAGTGTCATGAGCAGCGAAAGCCGGTCGCGGGCGGACTTGAGCGCGGGGGCCTCGGCGGCGAGGCGCGCCTCGCGCACGGCGCGGGTGGCGGCCAGGGCGCCGGCGGCGAGCAGCAGCACGAGGGCGACGAGCGCGCCGTACTTGAGGAAGGGGGTGACGCGCGAGAGCAGCCGGTCGGCGACGGCGCGTTCGCGCAGGCGGAAAAGCTCGGGGCGCGCGCGCAGGTCGGCGTACAGGTCGCGCTGGGCGCCGGCGAAGTCGGCTTCGGAGACGCCGTCGGGGAGCAGGACGCTGTCGCGCGGGGGCAGGACGGCGCCGGGGGCGGCGAAGGGGTCGTGCGCGGGGAGGCGTTCGCGGGGGGCCGCGTAAAAGAGTGGTTCGCGGGAGGCGAGTCGCACCCAGCCGTAGGCGAGCTTGTCGACCGGGAGCGGCGCGGAGGTTTCCAGTTCGAGCCGCACGCGCGCCTCGGTGTCGGCGGCGGATTCGCCGTCGAGTGCGGGCAGGAGCTCGGCGAAGAAGAGGTCGCGACGGGGCCCGTCCGGGTCGGGAGAGGGGTTCGTGGGCGGGGTGGGCATGCGGAGGGGGGCGGGCGAAACCGGGGGGTGGCGGAAAGCGTAGCGGGGGCCTGGATTTGTCCGGTTTTGGCAGGGAAAGGGGGGGATGTGGGGTAAATTGGCTCTAAACTGAGGCGGCGCCCCGGGGTTCCCGTGTGTTGCAGGGGATTTGAGGGGGAGTCGATGCGCAAAGCCGGTGCGCGCTGTAACGCCGGAGTCGCCGGGCGGTTGCACCCGATTTTGGAGCGGGCGGGGAAAAGGAAAGCCGCCGCACCCGGAGGGGGTGGCGGCGGCTTTGTCGCTCGGGGGGAGCGTTCCCGGGATCACTTGATGTTGAGCACCTTCTTCGCTTCGGCGAAGACGCGGTCGACATTGGGGATCTGGAGGTCTTCGAGCTTCTTGCAGTAGATCTGCGGGGCGTCGAAGGAGGACACGCGGTGCACGGGGGCGTCGAGGTAGTCGAAGGCCTTGCGCTGGATGAGGTAGGCGACCTGGGCGTCGACGCCGCAGAAGGGCTTGTTCTCCTCCACGAGCAGCACGCGGTTGGTCTTCTTCACCGAGGCGAGGATGGTCTCCTCGTCGAGCGGGCGGATGGAGCGCAGGTCGACGACCTCGGCCTCCACGCCGTGCTCGGCCTTGAGCTTTTCGGCGGCCTTGAGGGCCATGATGACCATGCGGCCGTGCGCCACGATGGTGAGGTCCTTGCCGGCGCGCTTGATGTCGGCCTTGCCCAGCGGGATCACGAAATCGGGATCCTCGGGCACCTCGCCGCGGTCGTTGTACAGGATGGTGTTTTCCATGACATAGACCGGGTCGTTGTCACGGATGGCGGCCTTCATGAGGCCCTTGGCGTCGGCGGGGGTGGCGGGGCAGACGACCTTGATGCCGGGGTGGGCGGCGAGGATGGCCTCGGGCGTGTGCGAGTGGGTGGCGCCCACGTTGGTGCCGCCGTTGGCGGGACCGCGGATGACGATGGGGCAGCTGATCTTGCCGCCGGACATGTAGCGGATGTTGGCGGCGTTGTTCATGATTTGGTCGAACGCCACATAGGAGAAGGACCAGAACATGAGTTCCATGACGGGGCGGATGCCGAGCATGGAGGCGCCGATGCCCAGGCCGATGAAGCCGGCTTCGGAGATGGGGGTGTCGACGACGCGCTTCTCGCCGAACTCGGCGAGGAGGCCCTCGGTCACCTTGTAGGCGCCGTTGAAGTGGGCGACCTCTTCGCCCATGAGGACGACATTGGGGTCGCGGCGCATTTCTTCGCGGAAGGCGAGGCGGAGTGCCTCGCGGTAGGACATGACAGCCATGGCAGGAAAGTTTTCTGTTTTCAGTTTTCTGTTTTCAGTGGGGCTTCAGGCCGGGTTTTCGAAATCGGCATCCGCATTCCGGATGCTGAAAACTGAAAACCGAACACCGGAAACCCGGTGTGGTCACGCATCATCCCGGCCGAAGATGATGGTGCCCTGCGAATTGGTCTTCTCGGAGCGGTTGTCCTCTTCCCAGTAGATGTCGGTGAAGATGTCGGACTCGGGCGGGAAGGGCGAGGCGTCGGCGAACTTGGCGGCCTCGTCGGCCTCGGCCATGGCTTCGGCGTGGATCTTCTCGACGAGCTCGTCGGTGAGCACGCCCTCGTCCTTCAGGCGCTTTTCCCAAAGGATGATGGGGTCCTTCTTTTCGCGGTACTCCTTCACCTCTTCCTTGTCGCGGTAGGTCTTGTCCGGGTCGGACATGGAGTGGCCGAAGTAGCGGTAGGTGAAGATTTCCAGGATGGTCGGCTTGGATTCGTCGTGGGCGCGCTTGAGCGCCTCGTAGGCGGCGGCTCGCACGGCGTAGAGGTCGTGGCCGTCGACCACGTCCCAGGCCATGTTGTAGCCTTCGGCGCGCTGGGCGAGGCAGCCCGGGTGGGCGGAGGAGCGGGCCTGGGAGGTGCCCATGGAGTAGCCGTTGTTCTCGATGACGAAGATGCAGGGCAGGTCCCAGAGGGCGGCGAGGTTGTAGGCCTCGTGCACGGCGCCCTGGTTGACGGTGCCGTCGCCCATGTGGGTGAAACAGGAGCCCTTCTTGCCCTGGTACTTCATGGCGTAGGCGACGCCGGTGCCCAGGGGGGCCTGGCCGCCGACGATGCCGTGGCCGCCCCAGTAGTTCTTGTCGGGGGCGAAGTAGTGCATGGAGCCGCCCTTGCCCTTGGAGCAACCAGTCACCTTGCCGGTGAGTTCGGCCATGCACTCGTTCATGCCCATGCCCACGAGCAGGGCGTAGCCGTGGTCGCGGTAGCCGCCCACGATGTGGTCGTCCGGGCCCATGAGGGAGATGATGCCGGTGGCGACGGCCTCCTGGCCGACATAGAGGTGGAGGAAGCCGCCGATCTTGCCCTGCTGGTAGACGCGGATGGAGCGCTGCTCGAAGTGGCGGATGCGAACCATCTGGCGGAAGAGGTGGATTTTCTCCTCGGCGGTCAGGCGGGCGTTGATCGGGTGCTTCGAGAAGTCTTCCTTGGAAAGGGACTCGATGCGGATCGCCTCGGGATGGGCGAGAGGGAGTTTGCTCACGGTCGGATGGGTCGGTTGAGGTTTCTTTAGAAAAGGTGTCGAGGGGGCGCGCGGGTCGCCGGGCGTGACAAAAGAGCGACAGAGATGGGCACCGAATGGAAGCGGTGACAAGACTGCGTCCGGTTTTTGACCGAGGCGCCCCCGCTGACGAGCGCGGCGATCCGCCGGTTTTGTTTTAACAATGTGAAAACCCTTGACCGACCGGGCGGCGAGGGGAAATAACCTTAGGACAGGCCGACACCCGGCCGACACGCCCTAGTCCCATGGAAAACTCCGCCCCGCTGTCGCGCATCCTCACCGTCCAGAACAAGATGGGTATCCACGCCCGTCCGGCGGCCATGATCGTGCGCATCGCGAACAAGTTCGCCGAGGCCGACCTGCAGGTCGAGAAGGACGACGAGTCGGTGAACGGCAAGTCCATCATGGGCCTCATGATGCTGGCCGCCGGCAACGGCGCTAAGCTCAAGTTCGTCGTGACCGGCCCCGGCGCCGAGCAGATGCTCACGGACATGGAGGCGCTCTTCGCCCGCAAGTTCGACGAGGCCTGATCGCGCCCGTCCTTCGGGTGGTCCGGGAACCGGCCGCCCCGGCGTCCCCCGACCTCTCCCAAAACCGTTGCCCGCCGCTCCCCGGCGGGTTTTTTTGCGTCCGATCTTCCCCCCTCCCCATGACCCCGACCCGCCTTCTGCAGCGACTATCCGCGGCCGCGCTCCTTGCGCTCGCCCCGCTTTCCATCACCCCGGCTTCGGCCCAGGAAAAGGCGCCCGCGGTTCCCGCCATCGCCGACGACGATGTCGTCGCGCAACTGGACCGCGCCGAGTTGGTGGAGTGGAAGCGGGCGATGGGGGTGCGCGCCTCCGCGATGCGCGATTTGGAAAAGGCGAAGTCCATGGCGCAGGCCCCCCGCGTGGAGTTCAAAGGGTTCCAGAGCGAGACGCCCGAGATGCGCAAGGCCAAGGCCGACAAGGTCGCCCAGGACGCCAACGCCAAGCTGGCGGAGAGCGATAAGTCGCTCAACGCGCTGCGCGTGAAGGCGGCCGAGCGCCTGAAGGGCTCGAGCGTCACCGCCGCCTGCGCGCTGGCGCCGCTGCCGGACGCCATCCGCGCGACGCCCGCCCCCCTGCTCGCCGCCGCCGCCGCCGCCGGCTACGACCGGCTCGCCCTCGCCGGCGTGTTTCTGCCGGCGCGCGCCACGCTGGCGGCCGACCCGGGTCTGAGCCTCGCGCTGCGCGAGGCGTTCGAGACGGCCGAGGGCAAGCTGCCGGTCGAGGGCGCCCCGTCGTTCGCCGGCAAGACGCTGCGGCTGGGCTCGGCCAAGTGCGGCGTGGTCGTGGGCGAGGTGCATCCCATGCCGGCGCAGGGCGGCGCGCTGTGGGCGGCCCGTCTCATCGACGGCAAAAGCTTCCGCGTCGTGGCGTCCACGCTCACCTTCATCGCGAACGACAAGGCCGCCCCCGCCTACGGAGCCAAGGCGCCTGCGCGCTACGAGGTGACGCTTCAGGACAAGCGCAACTTCTTCGGCCGCCTCGGCGCCACCGAGGCCTGGTCGTTCGGCGTTTCCGGCACGAATGCCGGCGCCGCGATGATGCGCTCCGTGCTCCTCGCGCGCGGCACGCCCGAGGTGAACGACTACGCGTTCCTCGCCGCCACCCTCCGGGGCGACGCGGCCGACCCCGTGTCGAAGGCGCTGTGGGTGGTCGAGCCCGCCGCCGGCGGCAACGGGTTCGCCGTGACCTCCCGCCCCGCCGGGCGCGCGACGGGCGGCGTCGAGGTGGGCGAGCTTTTACTGGCTCCCGCGGTGGAGCCGCCGGCCGCGCACTGACCTTTTGATTTCCCCCCCCCCCCCTTCGGGGAAACTACTCGGCGAGGGCCGAGCGCAGCGCCTCGGCGAATTCCGCCGGGGCGTTTTCGTCGAGTCCGAGGCGTAGCGACACGCGCAGGCGGGCGCCGCCTTCGGGCACCGTGGGCGGGCGCACCGCGCCGACCTTCCACCCGGATTCCTGAAGCCTCTGCGCGGCGCGCAGCGTGCGCGCGGCGTCACCGAGCGGGATGGGCACGATGGGCGAGTCGCCCTCGGGCGTGCCCGGCACGACCGTGCGGATGGCGTCGCGCCAGCGCCGCGAGAGCGCGCCGGTGTCGAGCCCGGCGGCGTGCAGCGCCTTCACGCAGCGCACGGCGGCGCGCGCGGACGCGGCGCAGGCGGGCGGCAGATAGGTCGAGTAGACGAACTCCGGGGCGAAGTTCAGCAGGTGCCGCCGGAAGATTTCGTCATGGAAAAGTGTGTACGCGCCGAACGCGCCGAGGCCCTTGCCGAGCGTGCCCACCACGATGTCGGCGTAGGCGGCGACGCCCTCGCGCTCCAGCAGGCCGGCGCCGGTGGGGCCGTGCCAGCCGGTGGCGTGCGCCTCGTCCACCACGAGCGTGAAGCCGTGTTCGGCCTTCAGCGCCGCCAGCTTTTTCAAATCCGGGTAGTCGCCGTCCATGGAGAACACCGACTCGGTGACCACCCAGACGACGCCCTCGTGGCCGCTGTGCTTTTTGAGCAGCTCCTCGAGTTTCGCGAGGTCGAGGTGCGGGTAGCGTTGAAGTCGCGCGCCGGAGGCGAGCAGGCCCGAGATCATGCTCGCGTGGATGAGCCGGTCGGCGAGCACGAGGTCGCCCGGCTTGGGCAGCGTGCCCAGCACGGCGGCGTTGGCGGCGAAGCCGGTGTTCCACACGAGCGCGTGGCCGAACCCGCACCAGTCGCCCAGTTCGCGCTCCAGTGCAGCGTGCTCCGCCGTGTATCCGGTGATCAACGGCGACGCGCTCGACGAGGCGCCCCACCGGTCGAGCGCGGCCTTGCCGGCGGCCACCACCTGCGGGTCGTGCGCGAGGCCCATGTAGTCGTTGTCGGCCAGGCACACCCACGGCGCCTCCGGCGCGCGCGGGACGAGCGTGCGCTCCAGCGACAGCGCGGCGCGCTCGTCGAGCGGCGCGCGCAGCCGGGCGAGGAGCTTGGGGTCGGGGGCGGCGGGCATGCGGCCACATTGCGCTCGGGCGCGGCGCTGTCCGGCTCCGTCTCGCGGTGATGTCCGGTTTCGCAGGGCGCGCGCTTGCGCGTGCCGGAGTGACGACGAGTGCGCGGCACGCGCAAGCGCGCGCCCTACGGGAGGTGCAAAAAAGCCCGCGAGCGCGGGCTCGCGGGCTTTGCGGGGAGGGCGCGTGGCGGCTTACTTCGCGGGCTGCGCCTCGAAGACGACGACCTCGAAGGGCTTGAGCGTGAAGGTCGTGCTGCGGCCGGCTTCCAGCGTGGCGTCGCCGGGGGCCTTGTCGCCCTTGGGCGAGACCAGCCTGTACTTGGCGGCGGCGCCGGCGGGCAGTTCGAAGAGCGAGGCCGGGTCGGCGGAGAAGCTCTGCTCGCGGTCGGAGGGGTTGCGCAGGCACACGATGCCCTTGGCGGGCGACCAGGAGGCCCAGCCGTAGACTTCGAGCTTGGCGGGGTCGCCGCCGATCCAGTGCGTGTCCACGAGGGTGTCGGCGTTGGCGCGCGCCCACTTGGCGGCGGCGGCGAGGGTGTCCCAGTTTTCCTGCGTGAGCAGGGAGGGCGTGACATACATCTCCTGCATCTGCGTGCCGTAGGCGAAGCCGGACCAGATTTCGGCGGGCAGGTCGTTGGCCGGGTCGGTGTTCAGCCAGCGGGCGCGCTTGGCGTAGATGACGCCGTGCGTCATGAGCGAGTTGATCGGGAACAGCGGCGAGATGGCCACATTGTTGGCGTAGATGTTGGCGTCGCGGAAGGTGATCCACTTCTGGCGGTTCGTGCCCACGCCGATGAACTCGTGGTCGTAGTTGCCGCGCCAGATGGAGTCGGCGGTGCCGAACCAGAAGGGCGAGGCCCAGGTGCCGGTGGTGAGGTTGATGTAGAGGTCGGCGCGTTCCTTGCGCAGGTCCTCGATGAGCGCGATGACGGCCTCGAAGTCGCTGCCGAAGTCGCTGCCGGGCTGCACCTTTCCGGCGTCGCCGGTGCCGTCGAACTTGAAGTGGTTGATGCCGTTGTCGCGGATCATGCGCAGGCACATGTCGCGGAAGAGCCTGTAGTAGTTTTTCCCCGACAGGGCGAAGCCGGTGTCGTTGGTCTCGTAGAGCTTGCCGGGCTGGCGGCCCTTGTTGGCGGCGGCGATGCGGTCGTCCTTGGGCTGGCCGTAGCCGCCCCAGGGGGAGAACCACACGCCGGGGCCGGCGCCGTAGGATTCGGCGAGCTTGCGCACCTCGCGGAACTCGTTGGGCAGGCCCTTGTGGAATTGCCAGAGGGTGGCGTTGTCGTCCCAGCCGTCGTCGAAGAGGAAGCTGTCGAGCTTCACGCCGCGCTTCTTGACGAGCTCCTCGCCGAAGAGGCGCACGGTGTCGAGGGCGGCCTTCTCGTCGTACTTGTCGAAAT
The DNA here is from genome assembly GCA_945957395.1 of uncultured Opitutia bacterium. Lineage (GTDB taxonomy): Bacteria > Verrucomicrobiota > Verrucomicrobiia > Opitutales > UBA953 > CAMFKE01. Next base: position 66,856 of record CAMFKE010000010.1, on the reverse strand, counting down.
AGCCGATGTCATACCAGGTGTTGTAGTTGAGCAGCGGGGCGTAGGGGCGGGCGCGTTCGGCGTTGATGTAGCCGAGCTGGAAGGTGCGGCGCAGCTGGCCGGGCGAGGCGACGCCGAGGATGGCGGAGACGGTGAGGTTTTTGTGGTTGGCGACCTTGGTCTTGCGCTTGAGCACGCCCGACACGCGGCCGTCCTTCACGGTGTTTTCGGCCATCGGGTGCTCGACGCCGCAGAAGAGTGTGTCGCCGACGGTGACCGGGGCGCCCTGCACGGTGCCCTGGACGCGCGCGTTGTCGGCGGCGAAGTCGAGGAGGCGCACCTCGCGGACCTCGCCGTTGCCCATGTGGGGCGTGAACACGAGGGTCTGTCGCAGGTAATTGGCTCCTTCGCGCAGTTCGGCGCGCCAGACGACCTCGTTGCCCACGCCGTCCCAGGCGAACGGGATTTCCAGCACGGTGGCGGCCGAGCGATCGGCGAGGCGACGAGCGCCGGGCTGCGCCGGCAGGGCGGTGAGGCGGGGGGCGGAGGCGAGCCAGTGGGCGCTGTCGCGGGTGGCGAGCTTGGGCTTGCCGTACTCGTCGTCGGTCTCCTCGGCGGTGATGGTGAAGAGCTTCGAACCCAGGTCGACGGTGCGGCCGTTCACCTTGTCGGCGAGCTTCACGCCGAGCACGCGGTTGCCGTCGAGCAGCACGGTGAGCGCGAGCTTGTCATTGGCCAGCACGGCGCGCGACTCGCTCTCGGCGGAGGCGCCGAGGGCGGGGGCGGGGGCTTCGGCGGCGAGGGCGCCGAGGGGGGCGAAGGCGAGCGCGGCGAGCAGCGCGGCGGAGGCGAATGGGTGTTTCATGGTGGGCGGAATAGGGAGGCATCCTGCGGCGGAAGGCAAAGGCGGAGTCGCGAGAGCACCATGCGCAAGGCTGCATGGTTTTTCGCCGGCGATTCTGCGGGGCCGGCGGCTCCGGCGCCTCTGGGGAGCGCGGCCGGATGGCCGCCATTTCCTGTTCTGAAGAGGCGAGAACCGCCGCCGGCGCCCGCGGTCGCGTCGCCTTTGCGGCGAAGGGCTCTTATGCGGGCCTGTTTCGTGATAAGTTTTTTAAATGGGCCTTGGTAGGCGCGCTGCAATCGAAAGGGCGGGGGAGGGGCCTTGGCGCGGTCATTGATGGGCGCCCAAGGCAGTTCCGGAGCGGGTTGGGCGGTGTCCGGGGGGATGTTTTCAGGGGTGGTGGGGGTGGCGGCGGCGCGCAACGGCGGCTTGCGGGGAAGGGAGTTACCCGAAAAGGCATGGGGTACGCCAAAGCCCGTGCGAACGGAACAACCGGGCTCGTAAACAAATCCGAGCCGCCGAGCGCACCTTTAGCCCACTTCCCTTACACCAAATCCCATGAGTCACCACGCCCCCGCCACCACCGGCATCGATGCCCAGGTTCAGGATCTCGTCGCCAAGGCCCGCAAGGCCCAGGCCGCCTTCGAGTCCTTCTCTCAGGAGAAGGTGGACGCCATCGTCCGCGAAATCGGCAAGTATGTCTACGACAACGCCGAAATGCTCTCCAAGATGGCCTGCGAAGAGACCGGCATCGGCGTGTACGAGGACAAGATTCTCAAGAAGAAGGGCAAGTCCCGCGCCATCTGGAACAGCCTGAAGGGCAAGAAGTCCCGCGGCATCATCGGCGAGGACAAGGAGAACGCCATGCTCTTCGTGGCCAAGCCCGTCGGCGTCGTCGGCGCCGTGACCCCCATCACCAACCCGGTGGTGACCCCGATGTGCAACGGCATGTTCGCCCTCAAGTGCGGCAACGCCGTCATCTTCGCCCCCCACCCGAAGGCCCAGAAGTGCGCCGAGCACCTCACCGACGCCTTCATGAAGATCGTCAAGGCCCACGGCGGCCCCGACGGCCTCATCCAGGTCGTCAAGAACGGCTCCGTGCAGACCACCCAGGACCTGATGAAGACCGTCGATGTGGTCGTCGCCACCGGCGGCGGCGCCATGGTGAAGTCCGCCTACTCCTCGGGCAAGCCCTCCTACGGCGTGGGCGCCGGCAATGTGCCCGTGGTCATCGACCGCGGCGTGAACCTCAAGGACGCCATCGAGAAGATCGTTCGCGGCGCCTCCTTCGACAACGGCATCATCTGCTCGCACGAGCAGTTCATCCTCGTCCCCGAGGAGCAGTACGACGAAGCCATCAAGCTCTTCGAAGCCACCGGCAAGGTCTGGTACACCGCCGACGAGGCCAAGATCCAGAAGTTCCGCGACGTCGTCTTCCCCGGCGGCATGCTTGGCAAGGACGTGGTCGGCAAGCCCTGTAAGGAAATCGCCGACCTCGCCGGCGTCTCCGGCATCGCCGAATCCACCCGCATCATCCTGCTGCGCGCCAAGGGTGCCGGCACCAAGGACATCCTGGCCAAGGAAAAGCTCTGCCCGGTCGTCGCCATCCTCCCCTACAAGACCTTCGAGGAGGCCGTCGCCGCCGCCAAGGCCAACCTCATCGTGGAAGGCGCCGGCCACTCCGCCGGCATCCACTCCGAGAACGACGCGCACATCGCCTACGCCGGCACCGAGCTGCCCATCAGCCGCCTGGTCGTCAGCCAGCCCTGCTCCACCACCGCCGGCGGCGCCCTGGACAACGGCTTCGCGCCCACCACCACCCTCGGCTGCGGCTCGTGGGGCGGCAACTCCATCTCGGAGAACCTGGACTACAAGCACCTGATGAACGTCTCCCGCGTGGGCAGCGTCATCAAGGGCAAGAAGATCCCCACCGACGCGGAAATCTGGGCCTAAGCGCTCACCCGACGCCGCCGCCCTCACCGGGGCGGCGGCTTTGTTCCGGGACCCGCCGCCCCCGGCGGCTAAGGCAAAGTGCAAAAGGCAAAATGCATAAGTGGGGCCGACCTACGGCCGGCCCGCGTCCGACACCGCCTTCGGCTTTCCTTCCCGATCCCTCCCGCATCCGACCTCCCACCTTCCACCTCCTTTCTCTTTCCATGAAAACCTTCTCCCTTCAGCCCTCCGTCCAGCTCTTCGACACCTTCGCCGAGTTCGTGACCGAGACCAAGTTCGGCCCCGAGGACTGCCTCCTCACCGCCAAGTTCCTGCGCGACACCCGCTTCCTGCCCGCCGGCGTGAAGTGCACCATCCTGTGCTTCGAGGACTACGGCATGGGCGAGCCCACCGACGAGATGATCGACAAGATCATGGCCGACTTCCGCAAGATGCCCAACTGCAAGCGCGTCATCGGCGTGGGCGGCGGCTCCATCCTCGACATCGCCAAGCTCCTGGCCCTCAAGCAGAACGGCACCGCCCTGCAGCTCTTTGAGAAGTCCGTCGACATCATCAAGGAGCGCCAGCTCGTGCTCGTGCCCACCACCTGCGGCACCGGCTCCGAGGCCACCATGATCACCATCGCCGGCATCCCCTCCAAGGGCACCAAGATGGGCCTGGCCGTCCCCCAGCTCTTCGCCGACACCGCCGTGCTCGTGCCCGAGCTCGTCGCCGGCCTGCCGGAAGCCGTCATGCTCCCGGCCGCCATCGACGCCCTGGTGCACGCCATGGAGTCCTACGTCTCGCCGCGTTCGCACGAGTACACCCGCATGTTCGCCCGCGAGGCCATCCGCCTCATCGTGCGCTCCTTCGCCACCTTCCTCATGGAAGGTCGCAAGGCCGCCATGCCCGCGATCGCCCAGGACCTGCTCCTCGGCTCGCACTACGCCGGCGTGGCCTTCGGCAACACCGGTGTGGGCGCCGTGCACGCTCTCTCCTACCCGGTCGGCGGCGTCCACCACGTGCCGCACGGCGAGGCCAACACCCGCCTGCTCATGCCGGTCTTCAACGCCTACCTCGCCAAGCAGCCCGACGGCCGCATCCACGACCTCACCTTCGTGCTCCACCGCGCCTTCGGCCTGGGCCCCTCCGGCAACCCCTGGACCAAGCTCACCAAGATGCTCGATCTGCTCCTGCCGCCCAAGAAGCTTCGCGAGTACGGCATGACCGAGGCCGAAATCGAGGCCTTCTCCGACCTCGTGATCGCCACCCAGCAGCGCCTCCTCGTGAACAACTACGTCGCCCTCTCCCGCGACGAGATTCGCGACATCTACAAGTCCGCCTGGTAACCCCCCGCCCCCGGATTCCCCCGGGGGCGCCCTTGAGTAGTTGGGCTTATTGAGGCGCTGCGCCTGAATTAATATGCCTAACCGCTTGATTGACCCTGCGGGGAGTTTTCCCACAGTCGGCATCGCCCTCCAGGGCCCGATCCAACTTCGCCAACGAACCCTCTAAAAACTTTTTCACCATGTCCAAGCTCATGACCGGCGCCGAGTACCGCGCCTCCCTCGCCAAGCGCAAGCCCCTGCGCGTCTACCTCAACGGCAAGCGCGTCGAGGACGTCGTCAATCACCCCATCATCGCCCCCTCCATCAACACGCTCGCGCTCACCTATGACATGGCGCACGACGCGGAGCAGAAGGAGCTGATGACCACCACGTCCACCCTCACGGGCAAGACCATCAACCGCTTCTCGCACCTGCACGCCTCCCCGGCCGACCTCGTCAAGAAGGTCAAGATGCAGCGCATGCTCGGCGGCAAGTGCGGCACCTGCTTCCAGCGTTGCGTCGGCATGGACGCCATGAACGCCGTCTTCGCCACCACCTTCGACACCGACGCCAAGTTCGGCACCAAGTACCACGAGCGCTTCCGCAAGTTCGTCGAGTATGTGCAGGAGAACGACCTCATCGTCGACGGCTGCATGACCGACGTGAAGGGCGACCGCTCCAAGTCCCCCTCCGAGCAGGCCGACCCCGACATGTATGTGCGCGTCGTCGAGCGCCGCCCGGACGGCATCGTCATCCGCGGCGCCAAGGCCCACCAGACCGGCGCGGTGAACTCGCACGAGCACCTGCTCATGCCCACCTGCACCATGCGCGCCGAGGACAAGGACTACGCCGTGTGCTGCTCCGTGCCCGTCGACCACCCGAACATCGTCTACATCTACGGCCGCCAGTCCTGCGACGAGCGCAAGATGGACACCTCCCCCGCCGGCCAGATCGACTCCGGCGCCTCCTGCTTCGGCGGTCAGGAAGCCCTCGTCATCTTCGAGGACGTCTTCATCCCCAACGAGAACGTGTACATGGACGGCGAATACGAGCTCGCCGGCACCCTCGTCGAGCGCTTCGCCGGCTACCACCGCTCCAGCTACTGCTGTAAGGTGGGCGTGGGCGACGTGCTCATCGGCGCCGCCCAGACCGCCGCCGAGTACAACGGCGCCGCCAAGGCCTCGCACATCAAGGACAAGATCGTCGAGATGATCCACCTCAACGAGACCATCATGGGCTGCGGCCTCGCCGCCTGTGCCGAAGGCAAGCAGATGCCCGCTGGCAACTACCTCATCGACATCATGCTCGCCAACATCTGCAAGCAGAACGTCACCCGCTTCCCCTACGAGCTCTCCCGCCTCCTCCAGGACATCGCGGGCGGCCTGATGGTCACCCTGCCTTCCGCGCACGACCTGTACAACCCCGAGACCGCCGAGTACCTGAAGAAGTACCTCGCCGCCGCCCCGGGCGTGACGGTTGAGAACCGCATGAAGCTCCTGCGCCTCATCGAGAACCTCACGCTCGGCCGCGCCGCCGTGGGTTACCTCACCGAGTCCATGCACGGCGCCGGTTCGCCCCAGGCCCAGCGCATCATGATCGGCCGCCTGGCCAACCTGAAGAGCAAGCAGGCCCTCGCGAAGAACCTCGCGCAGATCAAGGAGTAAGCCCGAACGAAGAAGTTAAAACGAAGAACGAAGAAGTGGCCCGTCGGGCGGGCGCGTGCAGACCGTTTTCGACTGCGGTAGGACGCAGGGGCGCAGCCCCTCACTTCTTCGTTTTTCATTCTCCCTTTCCCCTTTTTCCCACCTCTCCCATGTCCTCCTCCGACTGGCGCTCCCTTTACAACGCCCGCCGCATGTCCGCCGCCGAGGTCGTCGCGAAAATCGCATCCGGCCAGCGCCTCACCACCGGCCACGCCGCCGGCGAGCCCACCGTGCTGCTCGCCGCCCTCAAGGAGCGCGCCAAGTCGCTCACCGGCGTCGAGGTCGTGCACATGATCGCCATCGGCGAATCCTGGTACTGCAAGCCCGAGTACGCCGGCCATGTCCGCCACAACTCCCTCTTCGCCGGCGGCGGCTCCCGCGACGCCATCGCCACCGGCCTGGCCGACTACACGCCCTGCTACTTCTCCGAGATCCCCCGCCTCTTCCGCGACGGCATCCTGCCCGTGGATGTCGCGATGATCCAGGTCTCGCCCCCCGACGAGAACGGCTACTGCAGCTTCGGCGTCTCCGCCGACTACAATGTCGCCGCCTGCAAGGCCGCCAAGCTGGTGCTGGCCGAGGTGAACGCGCAGATGCCGTTCACCCGCCCCGCCACCATCCACATCTCCGAGATCACCGCCTTCGTCGAGATCGACAAGCCGCTCCTGGAGATCCCCCTGCCCAAGATCGGCCCCGTCGAGGAGAAGATCGGCGAGCATGTCGCCTCCCTCGTGCCGGATCGCGCCAACCTGCAGCTGGGCATCGGCGCCATCCCGGACGCCGCGCTGAAGTTCCTCGGCCACAAGAAGGACCTCGGCATCCACACCGAGATGTTCTCCGACGGCGTCGTGCACCTGGTGCGCGCCGGCGTGATCACCAACAAGTACAACAACCTCGCCCCGGGCAAGCTCACCGCGACCTTCCTCCTGGGCTCCAAGGAGTTGTATTCGTTCGTCAACAACAACCCCATGGTGAACATGCACCCGGTCGACTACACCAACGACCCGTGCGTCGCCGGCCAGGTGGACAACCTGATCTCCATCAACTCCGCCCTCCAGGTGGACCTCATGGGCCAGGTCGCCGCCGACTCCGTCGGCCCCCGCCAGTACTCCGGTCCCGGCGGCCAGGTCGACTTCGTGCGCGCCGCGAGCCGCTCCAAGGGCGGCAAGTCCATCATCGCCATGCCCGCCACCGCCAAGGGCGGCACGGTCTCCAAGATCTCCCTGCGCCTCGACGCCGGCTCCGCCGTCACCACGAGCCGCAACGACGTCCACTATGTGGTCACCGAGTTCGGCGTCGCCGAGCTGCGCGGCAAGTCGCTGCGCCGGCGCGCCGCCGCCCTCATCGCCATCGCCCACCCGAACTTCCGCGAGTCCCTCACCGCGGAAGCCAAGGCCGCCGGGCTGCTCTGAGGTCAGGGCATCAAGGCACACAGGCACAGAGGAGCAAAGGGCGCACCCGACCTTTTTTGAAAAGGCGTAAGCAGTCCACCGCCCTCTGTGCCTTTGTCCCTCCGCCCCTTTGTTCCCTCAATCAACTAACAACTCTCCACTCCCCACTTTCATGTCGTCCCCCGTTCACATCCTCGCCGCCCGACGCACCGCCGTGGGCACCTTCTGCGGTTCCTTCTCCAACACCCCGGCCGTCGACCTCGGCGCCGTCGCCGTGAAGCAGGCCCTCGCCGATGCCGGCGTCGCCGGTGACAAGGTGAGCGAGGTCATTCTCGGCAACGTGCTCTCCGCCGGCCTCGGCCAGAATGTCGCGCGACAGGTCACCCTCAAGGCCGGCCTGCCGGTCGAGACGCCCGCCACCACGATCAACCTCGTGTGCGGCTCCGGCATCAAGTCTATCCAGCTCGGCGCCCAGTCCATCGGCTCCGGCTTCGCCGACTGCGTCGTCGTGGGCGGCACCGAGAACATGACCCGCAGCCCGTATGTCTCGCGCGACACCCGCATGGGCAAGCGCATGGGCAACGCCGAGCTCGTGGACTCCATGATCAACGACGGCCTCTGGTGCGCCACCAACAACTTCCACATGGGCATCACCGCCGAGAACGTCGCCAAGCAGTTCGGCGTCTCGCGCGAGGACCAGGACGCGTTCGCCCTCAAGTCGCAGGAGCTCGCCGCCAAGGCCATCGCCGCCGGCGCCTTCGCCAAGGAGATCGTCCCCGTCACCGTCAAGCAGGGCAAGGCCGAGGTCGCCTTCGCCACCGACGAGCACCCGCGCGCCACCGACGCCGCCAAGCTCGCCGCGCTCAAGCCCGCCTTCGACAAGGCCGGCTCCGTGACCGCCGGCAACGCCTCCGGCATCAACGACGGCGCCGCCGCCCTGGTGCTCGCCTCCGACGAGTTCGTGAAGCGCGAGAAGCTCGCCTCGCGCGCCAAGATCCGCGCCTTCGGCCTCTCCGGCCTCAACCCCGCCATCATGGGCATGGGCCCCGTCGAGGCCGTGCGCTCCTGCCTCAAGCGCGCCGGCGTCGCCATCGCCGACGTGCAGCTGTGGGAGCTCAACGAAGCCTTCGCCGCGCAGGCCGTGGCCGTGGTGCGCGAACTGGGCATCAACCCCGACATCGTGAATGTGAACGGCGGCGCCATCGCCCTCGGACACCCCATCGGCGCTTCCGGCGCGCGCATCACCGTCTCCCTCCTGCACGCCATGGAGGCGCGCAACGCCAAGCTCGGCGTCGCCTCGCTGTGCATCGGCGGCGGCCAGGGCATCGCCATCCTCATCGAGCGCTAAGAAAACTAAGAACTGAGAACGAAGAGCGAAGAAATGGCCGCGCTTCGCGTGGCGGATGGAGACCTTCTCGAAAACGGTTTCGGTGCCAGGGGCGCAGCCCCTCATTTCTTCCTTCTGCGTTCTTCGCTCTGAATTTCGCCTCTCTCAACTCTCACCTCTCAACTGTCATCTCACAATGGACTTCCCCAAAATCGCCGTCCTCGGCGCCGGCACCATGGGTTCCGGCATTGTCTCCGTAGCCCTCATGGCCGGCCGCCGGGTCGTCATGGTCGACATCGCCGACGCCGCCCTCGCCAAGGGCCGCTCCGCCATCGAGAAGAACCTCGAGAAGGCCAAGGAAAAGGGTCGTCTCGCCGAGGAGGTCTCCGCCGTCCTCGCGCGTCTCACCACCGCCACGGATTACGCCGCCATCGGCGATTGCTCCCTCGTCATCGAGGCCGTGTCCGAGAACCCGGCCGTGAAGGGCAAGGTCTTCGAGCTCATCTCCAAGAACGCCGGCGACGACGCCGTCATCGTGTCGAACACCTCGGCGCTGAAGATCTCCACCTTCGCCGAGAAGTACAAGAAGCCCGAGCGCGTGCTGGGCATGCACTTCTTCAACCCGCCCACCGTGCTCAAGCTCGTCGAGCTCGTGCAGACCCCGAAGTGCGATCCGGCCGTGTTCGCCAAGGCCCGCGCCTTCGTCGAGTCCATCGGCAAGGAGCCCGTGGTCGTGAAGGAGTCCCCCGGCTTCATCGTCAACCGCATCCTGATCCCCGTGATCAACGAGGCGGCCTGCATCTACGGTGAAGGCGTCGCCTCCGCCGCCGACATCGACATCGCCATGAAGTCCGGCGCCGCGCACCCCATCGGCCCCCTCGCCCTGGGCGACCTCGTCGGGTTGGACGTCTGCCTGGCCATCATGCAGACCCTTCAGGAAATCGACCCCGTGAAGTTCAAGCCCGCGCCCGCCCTCGAGGCCCTCGTGAAGGCCGGCAAGCTCGGCCGCAAGTCCGGCGAAGGCTTCTTCACCTACGCCAAATAAGCAGGGAAGCAGGAAGCAGGCAGGAGGATGCAGGGCGTACCGAACCGATCTCGAAAACGGTCCCTCACGCCCCTGCTTCCTTCTCCCTTCTTCCTGCTGCCTAATCATCAAACGCCCCGCCCCGTTCCCCCATGTCCTCCTACACCTTCTTCACCCTCGAGCGCGACGCCGAGCTCGCCATCCTCACCCTCAACCACGGCAAGGCCAACGTCTTCACCGTGCCCATGCACAAGGAGCTGCAGGGGATTTTGGATACGCTCAACGCCGACGCCTCCGTGCTCGGCCTGATCATCACCGGCCGCGACAAGTTCTTCTCCGCCGGCGCCAACATCGCCGACATGATCAACTACGGCGTCAAGGAGGGCACCGACTTCGCCGAAGCCGGCCAGACCACCGCCAACAAGCTGGAGCGCTCCCGCTTCCTCACGATGATGGCCGTGAACGGCTTCGCCTTCGGCGGCGGTTGCGAAATCGGCCTGGCCGCGGACATGCGCGTGTGCGCCGAGACCGCCGTGTTCGGTCAGCCCGAGATCAACATCGGCGTCATCCCCGGCTGGGGCGGCAGCCGCCGTCTGCAGCGCATCGTGGGCCGCACCAAGGCCTTCGAGATGATCCTCACCGGCGAGCCCATCAACGCCGCCGAAGCCTACCGCGTCGGCCTCGTGAACGCCGTGCACCCGGTGGCCTCCCTGCTCGACGAGGCCAAGAAGCTCGCGCGCAAGGTGACCTCCAAGGGCCCCACCGCCATCGAGTACTGCAAGCGCGCCATGCTCGCCGGCCAGTTCCTCTCCGACGAGCAGGCCGAGGCCGTGGAGCGCGAGCTCTTCGGCAAGGCCTTCGGCACCGCCGACCGCAAGGAGGGCATGGGCGCCTTCATCGAGAAGCGCCCCGCCGCCTTCCCCCGCACCTTCCCCAACTAAGCCGGAGCGCGGGCGCCCACGCCCGCTTCTTTCCGCAAAACTCCTCCCGGGAAACACCGGCCGCGCGCACTTCGCCCGCGGCCGGTTTCGCGCCCCGGGCGGCCCTGTCGCAAGGCCGTGCCGATTCATTTTTCTTTTTGGCAAACCCGCTTCCCGCGGGCAGTCCACTGCGCGCACATCCGCACCCCCTTTACCATGGCAGAAACCAACGGCAAAAAAAACGACGACGGACGCTCCGTCATCGACATGTCCAAGATGAACGAAGGCCAGCGCGCCGCCCTCCAGGTCACGGAGGCCGCACGCGAGTCGCATGACGACATCAGCTTCGTCGCCAACCTTTTCATGGGCAAGTTCCGCCCGGAAAAGCTCTACCCGATCACCGAGGTGGACGCCGAGGAGAAGGCTCGCGCCGACAAGTTCCTCGCCGAGCTGGCCGCCTACCTGAAGGCGCATGTCGACGCCGACGAGATCGACCGCACCGGCGAGATTCCGGACTCGGTCATGGCGGGCTTCGCCAAGATGGGCGCCTACGGCATCAAGGTGCCCAAGGTCTACGGCGGCCTGGGCTTCTCTCAGACCACCTACTGCCGCGCCTGCGCCCTCATCGCCAGCCATTGCGGCAACACCTTCGCGCACCTCTCCGTGCACCAGTCGATCGGCGTGGCCCAGCCCGTCCTCCTCTTCGGCACCGAGGAGCAGAAGAAGAAGTTCCTGCCCCGCGTCGCCGGCGGCGAGATCTCCGCCTTCGCGCTCACCGAACCCGGCGTCGGTTCCGACCCCGCGCGCATGAAGACCTCGGCCGTGCCCGACGGCGACGACTTCATCATCAACGGCGAGAAGCTCTGGTGCTCCAATGTCACGCGCGCCGGCCTGCTCATCGTCGCCGCGCAGACGCCGCCCAAGATGGTCGACGGCAAGCCCCGCACGCAGATCACCACCTTCGTCGTCGAGGCCAACTCGCCCGGTCTCGAGGTCGTGCACCGCAGCCGCTTCATGGGCCTGAGCGCCCTGTACAACGGCGTCGTGCGCCTCACCAATGTGCGCGTGCCCAAGGCCAACATCGTCGGCGGCGAAGGCCGCGGCCTGAAGGTCGCCCTCTCCACGCTCAACGCCGGCCGCCTCTCCATCCCCGCCTCCTCCCTTGGCGCCACCAAGGACGCCCTCGCCATCGTGCGCGAATGGGGCGCCGAGCGCATCCAGTGGGGCGTGCCCATCGGGCAGCACGCGGCCGTCGCGGAGAAGATCCGCAAGATCGCCGCGCACGCCTTCGCCATGGAGGCCATGCTCATCGCCACCTGCCGCATCGTGGACCGCGACAAGAAGGCCGATGTGCGCCTGGAATCCTCCATCTGCAAGATGTGGGGCACCGAAAAGGCCTGGGCGGCGCTGGACGACCTCATGCAGGTGCGCGGCGGGCGCGGCTATGAGAACATCAGCTCGCTCAAGGAGCGCGGCGAGAAGCTCTGGCCGGTCGAGCGCATGATGCGCGACAACCGCGTCGCCACCATCTTCGAGGGCTCCTCGGAGATCATGCGCCTGTTCATCATGCGCGAGGCGCTGGACCCGCACCTGAAGGTCGCCGGCATCGTGCTCAACACCGAGCGCCCCTGGAGCGAGCGCATCAAGAGCGCCCTGGGCGCCGCCAAGTTCTACTCGGTCTGGTACCCCTCGCAGTGGATCCCCGGTCGCGGCGCGCCCGCCGACATGCACCCGCGCCTGCGCAAGCACATGAACCGCGTGGAGTCGCAGAGCCGCAAGCTGGCCCGCACCCTGTTCCACCAGATGGTGAAGTTCGGCCCCAAGCTCGAGAAGCGCCAGGTGCTCCTCGCCCGTCTCGCCGACATCGGCTCCGACCTCTTCGCCATCTCCGCCTCCTGCGTGTACGCGCAGAAGCTCATCAAGGAAGGCGAAGCCGAGGACAAGGTGCTCTTCATGGTCGACGACTTCGTGGCCCAGGCCTCCCTGCGCATCGACGAGAACTTCCGCGGCGTCTGCCGCAACGCCGACGAGCACGGCTACGAGCTCACCCAGCAGGTCATCAAGGGCGAGCACCGCTGGGCCGAATCCGGCATCGTCGGCTTCTGAGCCGCGACTTGCCCGAGATGACAAACCGGCCGCGAGCTTCACCGCTCGCGGCCGTTTTCTTTCGCGCCTTGGCGACCGTCGCGCATCCCCGGCGCGTTCAGGCCGGGCCGACCGCGCGCCCGGTTTACAGGTAGCGCTCGCGCAGGTGGCGCAGCAGCGCGTCCGGCGCCAGGTCCGCGCCGGTGGCGGCGCGGCACAGTTCGCGCGCGCCGAGGGTGCGCCCGTGGCGGTGCACGCGCTCGCGCAGGAACGCCAGCAGCGGCGCGAACTCGCCGCGCGCGAAGTCATCCTCCCAGCCGGGGCGGCCCGCGCGGTAGGCGTCCCAGAGGGCGGCGGCCATCATGTTGCCGAGCGTGTAGCTGGGGAAGTATCCGAATTCTCCCCACGACCAGTGGATGTCCTGCAGCACGCCCTCGGCGTCGTGCGCCGGCGTGCGCCCGAGCAGCGTGCGGGCCTGTTCGGCCCAGGCTTCGGGCAGTTCGCGCACGCGCAGGGAGCCGTCGAAGAGTCGGCGCTCCAGTTCGAAGCGCAGCAGGATGTGCTGGTTGTAGGTGGCCTCGTCGGCGTCCACCCGGATGAGCGTGGGCGCCACGGCGTTCATGCGCCGCGTGTGCCCTTCGGCGGTCTCGTGCGGCAGCCACTCGGGGAAATGGCGGCGCAGCACGGGCGTGCACCAGCGCCAGAAGGCGCCGGAGCGCGCGACCTGGTTTTCCCAAAGGCGGCTTTGCGATTCGTGCACGGCCATGCCGGCGTCGCGCCCGAGGGCGTCGCCGGTGTGGTCGGCGGGGAGGCCCTGCGCGTACATGCCGTGGCCGGCCTCGTGGATGGCGGAGAGCAGGGCGTCGGGCGGGTTGTCGGCGGCGAAGCGCGTGGTGAGGCGGCAGTCGTGCGCGTCGCCGGAGCAGAACGGGTGCGTGGAGCTGTCGATGCGCCCGCGCGAGTAGTCGAAGCCCAGCGCGCCGGTCACCTCGCGGCAGAACGCCAGTTGCGCGGCGTCGGGGAGGACCGGGCGGCGCTCGTCCGCCGGCGCGGCCGGGCGGGCCTTGGCCAGGATTTCTTGGGAAAGCGGGATGAGCCCGGCGCGCAGCTTCGAGAACGCCTCGGTGACGAACGCGGCGTCCAGGCCGGGGTCGTGGCGGTCGATGCAATAATCGTAGACGCGGTCGCCCTTGCCCAGGTGGGTCGCGACCTCGCGGTTCATGTCCACCTGCTTCTCCAGCCACGGCGCGAACTTGGAGAAGTCGCGCTCGGCGCGGGCGTGGCGCCAGGCGTGGCAGGATTCGCTGCCCAGGCGCGCGCGGCGCTCCACCAGTTCGGCGGGCAGCGCGGTGGCCTCATGGAAGTCGCGGTGCGCCCAATCCACGACCGCGCGCTCGGCCGGCTCCAGCCGTTCGCGCTCGGCGCGCAAGCCGGCGATGAGCTCGCCCAGGGCGGGCGCGGTGGCGTCGCGGTGCACGACCGCCGCGAGGGCGCCGTGTTGGGCGGCGCGCATGGCGCCGGATTCGGGCGGCAGGTTCACCTCCTCGTCCCAGCCGAGAATCTGACCGATGCTCGCGAGCTCGTTGAGCCTGCGCAGTTCACAGACGAGTTTGTCGTAGTCGGAGCGGAGGGACATGGCGAATTGCGAATTGCGGATTGCGGATCGCGGGTTGCGGATTGGGGCAGCGGACGAAGGACGACGGAGGCGCGCGCGACGCTCGCTCAATCCACAATTCGCAATCGGCAATCCGCAATGAGCCGGAGGCACTCGGTGGCCACGGTTTCGGGCGAAAGCTTTTCGAGGTTCGCATCGGGCGCGCACAGCACGCGGTGCGTGGGGCGCGAGAGCGGGAAGGGCCCGTAGAGCGCGGGGTCGGTGGGCCCGAAAAGGGCGACGACGGGCGTGCCCACGGCGGCGGCGATGTGCATGGGGCCGCTGTCGTTGCACACGCAGGCGGCGGCGTGCTCGATGAGCGCGACCGCTTCGGGCAGCGTGGTTTTGCCGGACAGGTTCAGGAACTGCTCGGCGGGCCACGCCGGGTCGGGCGCGAGCTTGGAGTTGCCCGCCCACACGACGAGCGCCTCGGGCGAGCTCGCCAGCAGCAGCGCGGTGAGCTTTTGGAAATGCGGCCACTCCTTCTCGGGCCTCCGGCTGTCCGGGAACAGCACAATCGCGCGCCGCTTGGGCAGCGCGGCGACGGCTTCCGGCAGCTTGGCGCCGGGGAACGAGAGCTTGCCGAGGGGCTCGGCGCGCAGCCCGATTTTCTTCAAAAAGCCCAGCAGGATGTCCACGGCGTGCGCCGGGGGCGGCGGCAACGGGGCCTTTTCCCAAACGAACAGCGACGCGCCCTCGCGGGAGTCGGCGCGGCCGATGCGGCGCTTGGCGCGGATCATGCGCGCGAGCAGGGCGGAGCGGGCGAGCCCCTGCAGGTCCAGCACCAGGTCGTACTCGGTCGCGCGCAGCTCGCGCACGAGGCGCAGGAAGCCGCGCACGCCGCCCTTGCGCTCGAACACGAAGGTGCGGTCCACCGGCGACGCGGCGCGCACGATGGGTGCGAACACCTCGCGCGCCACCCAGTCGATGCGCACGCCCGGCACCTGCTCGCGCAGCGAGGCGGCGGCCACCAGGCCGTGGATGATGTCGCCGAGCGACGAGGGCTTTATGATGAGGACGCGCACGATGGCCGAGGAAGCCAAGGCCCCGGGCGCAAAAGGCAAGCGAGAGGACGCGAGGCCGGGGACGAAAGACGAAGGGGATTGTGGCGTTGTTGCCGTGGGCGCGGCGCCATCGGCCACCTCGGGCGAGGTGATAAAAGGGCGGGCGGGGACGCCCGCGCTCCGGCCGGGCTTCACTTGGCCGCTTCGGCGGTAGGCTTCGCCTCGGCTTCCTCTTCGGCCTTTTGGCGCGCTTCGTTTTCCCGCTGCATCTGGTCGTATTCGGAGGTGTCGGGGTTGCCGCCCCGGCTGAGATAGAGGCGGTCGGCTTCCTCCAGGACCCGCAGGTTGTGGGCCTGCGCCTTGTTTTGTTCGCGTTCCTCGGGTGTGGCGGCCGGCAGATCGGCGCCGTCGTCGTCGCGGCGCTTCACTCGCTCTTGGGCGTCGATGTAGGCCAGTTGGCCTTCGCGGGTGGCAACGATGCCCGGCTCGGTGCTTTCGGTGACGAACTGTCGCCATTGCTCCCAGAAGAATTGACGTACCTCCGGGGTGTCGAGTTCGCGTATGACGGCGGGGGCTGCAGTGTTGATCTTGCCCGTTTTTGGGTCGACGAGATCGGGGCGGGCTTGGGCGAGCAGTTCCATGGTGTGCTCGATTTGCGCCTGAAAGGCGACGCCGACCTCCGGGTGTTTCCGATAGACGGCCGCGTTGCGCCTAAGGACGATACTATCATTGCTGCTGGTGTACCTGCGCCTCGTGGCCGCGGGCGTGGCGCCGGATTCGCCGGCGAGGCGGAGGGCGACGCGGCGGGTGCCGGCGGTGAGGATGGCGGTGCCGGTGCGGGTGGAGACGCTTTCAAGTTTCCAGCCGCCGAAGGAGTCGCCGGGTTTTACCCAGCTTGATTTTTCGGAATCACGCAGGCGCAGGCTGGCCTCGGCGTTGGCGTCCGTGCCGAAGAAGCCTTGGAGCGTGATGGGGAAATTCTCCGCCGGCTTTTCCGCCGCTGCGGGCGCTGCGACGGCCGGTTTCTCGGGCGCGGGTGCGGGCGGGACGGCGATGGCCGGGATGATGGCGAGGAACGCGAAGGCCGCAGTCAGCGCGGCCCGTCGGGGGTGATTTCGCATATCGGATAGGGGCGGGAAATGTGCCGTGAACGCTGGTGTCGGGCATGCCCCGGGCAAGTCAAAGTAAGCGCCTGGTTCGTGGGCGCGGCGCCATCGCCGCGCTCTAGCCGAGCCGAATGCGGGCGGGGACGCCCGCGCTCCTGCCGGGCATGGGGCGCGAGGGCGTGCGCCGGCCGGGCGGTGCGTTTCCGCTTTCGCGGGGGGCGCTCTTGCGTACGGTGCGCGCCATGACTCCGAACCGCCGTCGTGATTTCCTGAGCCTGAAAACCCCGTTGCTCGCCGTGTTGGCGGCCGCCGCGCTGGCGCCGTTGACCGTGTGCGCGAGGTCGGAGGCGCCGGTGCCGGTGGCGGCGCCCGCGCTGGTGTCGGGGCTGGCGAAGGCCGGCACGCCCGAGGCGCTGCCGACGCCGGAGGCGGAGCGCGGGGCGTTGAAGTTTCTGGTGATGGGCGATTGGGGCTGGGTGGGCATCGGGAAGCGTCCCGACGCGCGGCCGGGCGAGGATGAGGAGAACCGGGTGAAGACGGTGACCCAGGTGGTCGTGGCGCGCGCGATGGGCGAGTTCGCGGCGGCGCGTCCGGTGTCGTTCGTGGTAGGGGTGGGGGACAACTTCTACCCGGCCGGCGTGAAGTCGACGGACGACCCGCGCTGGAAGCAGACTTTCGAGGATGTGTACTCGGCGCCGTCGCTGCAGGTGCCGTGGTGGCATGCGCTGGGCAACCACGACTACCGGGGCAGCGTGCAGGCGCAGATCGACTACTCGAAGAAGTCCTCCCGCTGGCGCATGCCGGCGCGCTATTTCACTTTCTCGGAGAAGTCGCCCGCGGGCGTGACGGTCCAGCTCTTCGTGCTGGACACGAGTCCGTTCGCGCCGGGGTTGCACAACGCCAAGCACTCCGATGTGGCCGCGCAGGACACCGGTGCGCAGTTGGCGTGGCTGGAGCGCGAGCTCGCCGCGTCGAAGGCGGATTGGAAGATCCTGGTGGGTCACCACCCGCTGTGGACCGGCGGCGTGCGGCGCGAGGCGAAGGAGACGGAGCTGGCGCAGATCCTGCCGCCGCTCATGCGCCGCCACGGGGTGGCCGTGTACCTGTGCGGGCACGAACACGACGCGCAGCATATCGAGCGCGACGGCCTGCATAACTTCATCGTGGGCAACGCCGCCGACGCCTCGCGCCCGACCGGCGCGACCGCCGGCACGCGCTACGCCGACATCGCCCCCGGTTTCGCCCGCGTGTCGGTGGACGCCGAGCGGCTGCGCGTGGACTATGTGGACGCTTCCGGCGCGGTGCGGCACACCGCGCGGATCGAGCGCCCGGTGGGTGCGGTCGCGAGGTAGGGGTGGTTTGGGGTTTTTGCCAGTGGTGGTCGGCCGGAGGGGAAACCCGGGTGGGTTTTACGGAGTTTCACCGGTCGCCTGAGGAAAATGGGGTTGCCGCTGACGGCGCGTGTTTCCTTTTTGTCGCGCAACATGTCCGCCGCCGAGACCCCCCGCTGCCTAACCCCTGAAGACGAAGCCCAGATTCGCGAATCGCTGAAGCGCTGCTCACCCGAGTGCGTGGAGGCGGCCGTCGCGTTCCGTCGCACGGGGGACGCGTCGCTCGTGGGCGCGGTGGTCATCGGCATCCTGGCGCGCTTCCTGGAGCCCGAGCAGCGGCCGAAGCTGCAGGGTGAATGCGACCACCTGCGCCTGATGGACGACCTCGGCGTGGATTCGCTCACGATGGTCGAGGTGGTGATGCTGGTGGAGGAGACGCTCTCGATGAAGATCGAGAACGAGGATCTGCGCGACCTGCGCACCATCGGCGACATCCGCGTGTATGTGGACGCCAAGGCGCGCGGGCTGCCGCCGCCCGAGAAGCCGGTGCGCGTGGACATCGCCGACATCGTGGCGGTGATGCCGCAGCAGCCGCCGTTCCTGTTCGTGCAGGAGGCCGAGCTGCGCCGCGGCGAGGCCAAGGGTGTGTACAAGATCGCCGGCCAGGAGTTCTTCCTGGAAGGCCACTTCAAGGGTCGCCCGGTGTTCCCGGCGTCCATCCAGCTGGAGGCGCTGGGCCAGCTCGGCGTGCTGTTCCTGCTGAAGGGCAAGCACCCCGGCATCGAGCGCGAGGTGAACCCCGAGACCATTTACTTCACCTCGGCCGACGGCGTGCGCTGCTCGCGCATCTGCAAGCCCGGCGACGTGCTCACGCTCGCCGTGAAGGTGAAGCGCATCAAGCACCCGGTCGCGGTGTTCGAGGGCGTCATCTCGGTGAACGGCGAGAAGGCCTCGTTCGCCGAGGAGATCGCGCTCACCTTCGACTACGCCCCCGAGGTCCCCGTCGCCGAAGCCGCTCCCGCCGCGGAGCCGGTCGCGTAAGCCGCCCTGGGGGCGGAAAAGGCCCGACGGGCCGGAGCGCGCGAGGGATTCCTTCCTCGCGTTCCCGCCGTCGTTTTTTTCCGTTTCCCCGCCCCGTCCCCTTTCCCGTTTTCCCCCTTTCAGCGTCACCATGCGTTCTGTCGTCGTCACCGGTCTCGGTTTCATCTCGAGCATCGGCAACAGCGCGGCCGAGGCCGCAGCCTCGGTGCGCGAGCTGCGCCACGGGCTCGCGCCGTACGCGCCGTTTTCCGGGGACAACATTCCGGTGAAGCTGACCGGGGCGGTGCGCGGGTTCGACACGGCGTCGTTCGACCCCGAGGACTGGACCTTTCCCTCCGGGTACACGGTGAAGCGCGATGTGCTGCGCGGCCTCGCGCCGCACGGCCTGTACGCCTACTGCTCCGTGTCCCAGGCGCTGGCCGATGCCGGGCTCGGCGCCGGCGACATTTCCAACCCCGAGACCGGCATGTTCACGGCCTCGTCCGGGTCGGCGTCCATGCTGCACCATCACCTGGGGCGCATGATGAGCCACGGCGTGATGCGTTGCTCGCCCATGGGTATCGTGAGCTCCATCGCCGGCACGCTCTCCTTCAACCTCGTGGCGGCCTACAAGGTGCGCGGCGCGTCGGCGGGCTTCGTGTCGGCCTGCGCCTCGTCCGGGCACGCCCTCGGCTACGCGTTCGACGAAATCGCGCTGGGCCGGCAGGACCGCATGGTCGTGGTGGGCGCCGAGGACGGCGACCTGGAATCCATTCTGCCGTTCGCCGGCATGCGCGCGCTGAGCACGACGGCCGACCCGGAGCTGGCGTCGTGCCCGTTCGACACGCGCCGCAGCGGGTTCACCGCCACCGGCGGCGCCGTCACGCTCGTGCTGGAATCCGAAGAGGCCGCGCTCGCGCGCGGCGCGAGAGTTTACGCGAAGTTCCTCGCTTGGGGGCAGGCGTCCGACGGGTACAGCCCGGCGATCTCGCACCCCGACGGGCTGGGTCTGGCCGACGCCATGCGCCGCTGCCTGAAGTCCGCCGGAATCTCGGCCGCGCAGGTGGACTACATCAACGCGCACGCCACTTCGACTCCCATCGGGGACAAGTCGGAGATTCGCGCCATCAAGTCGGTGTTCGGCGCCGGCGGGACGCCGGCGGTGTCGAGCACCAAGGGGCTCACCGGCCACGGCCTTTCCATGGCCAGCGCGCTGGAGGCGGCCATCTGCTGCCTGGCGCTGAAAGAGGGCTTCGTGCCCGGCAACGCGCACCTGAAGAATCCGGACCCGGACGCGGAGGGCCTGAACCTGCCGCGCACCACCGAGTCGCGCGCCCTGCGCACGGCGCTGAGCAACAGCTCCGGTTTCGGCGGCGCGAATGTGTCGCTGCTGTTCGGCGAGGCGTGAGCCGGACCGGGAAACGGGGCGGCGGGGAAATCCCGGCCGCCCTTTTTCGTTTGCGCGAAAAGCGCATTCTCGGATGTTGCCGGCGTCTTCCGGGCGGGTCGCCCGGGGGAGAGAGAACCCGAGCCCATGGATGAAACCCCGAGCCTGCGCCGTTTTCCGGTCGAGAGAATCGACCGGGTGGCCTCGGCCTGTCTGGTTTCGTTCACCGTGATCTCCCTGGCCGTCGTGCCGGCGTTCCTGTGGACGCAGCGGGATAATCCGGCCATCTCGTGGACGGCCGTGTGGGGCGCGTTCGTCGCCTTTTATTTCCTGACCGGGCTGAGCATCACGCTGGGTTACCACCGGCTTTTCGCCCATCGAGCGTTTTGCGCGGCGTGGCCGGTGCGCGCGTTCACCCTGGTGTTCGGCGCCGGCGCCTTTGAGAACTCGTGTCTGGAGTGGAGCGGCGAGCACCGCCGGCACCACGACGAGGCCGATGCGGACGCCGGGGCGCACGACGCCTCGCGCGGGCTGCTCGCCACGCTGGTGAGCCCGGGGCTGCTCAAGCTCAAGCCGGTGGAGCCGTTCGAGAATGTGGACGACCTGCGGGCGGACGCGCTGGTGATGGCGCAGCATCGGCATGCGCACCTGCTGGGCGCGCTGGTGAGTCTGGGGGCGCCGTTCGCGCTCGGGTACGCGCTGGGCGGGGCGGACATGGCGTGGGCCATGCTGCTGGTGGCCGGCGTGCTGCGGGTGACCGTGATGCGCCTGTGCGCCTTCCTGCTTCACCGGCTCAGCCACACCGTGGGCTCGCGCCCGTACTCGCGCAGCCACTCCGCGCGCGACAACACGCTGTGCGCGCTGTTCACCTTCGGCGAGGGCTACCACAATTTCCATCACGCGTTCCAGCGCGACTACCGCAACGGCGCCCGCTGGTGGCAGTTCGACCCCACCAAGTGGGTCGTGTGGACGCTCGCCCGAATGGGCCTGGTCGGCGACCTGCATCGCACGCCCGACGAGGTGATCCGCGCGGCGCGTCGCGAGACCGCCGGCACCCGGGGCTGAAGCGCGCCCGCGAGGCGCGGGTCGGCCCGGCCAAGAAAAAACGCCGCCCCGGGGAAAGGGCGGCGTGAGAAGGGCCGGAGGGGCCGTCGGCGTCATTTCGCCGGGGTGATGGAGAAGTTGTCGAACTTGGCCCAGTGCACGCGCGGGGTGGCGCAGGGGATGGCGTAGTGGACGAAGCCGGCCTCCATGGTCTCGGTGGCCTTGGGCAGGCTCACCGTCTTGATGACCTTCCACTCCTTGCCGTCCTTGGAGATGGAGGTGGTGAACTCGACGCCCTTGCGCTCGATCTTGAACCAGCGGTGGTCGCCGCCGACATTGCCGGAGGGCTGGTTGCCGGCGCCGTTGATCATGGTGCTGTCGCAGTGGCGCGTCTGCCGGTTGCTCGTGCCCATGACGGCGCTGAACGGGATGTCGGCGCCGCCGAGGGGTTCGCCCGGGCGCTCGTTGACATTGTTGCGCAGGATGATGCCGGAGTACCAGTTGGAGGCGTCCTGGGGCGTGGTGCCGTCGGCCTGCGCCTTGTCGGGGGTGATGTCGACGAGTCGCGCGACGATCGTGCAATCGCCGGTGACCGGGCGTGTGAGCAGGTTCATGGATTCGCCGGCGAGGGTGATGACGCCCTTGTCCTCGCTGAAGGCGGGCGGGTACAGGTGGTGCTCCAGCGCCGAGAGCTTGAGCGCGTCCTTGCCGGAGGGCGGCGGGGGGGCGTCGGGCAGGACGACCGGGGCGCTGTCCACGGTGCGGTTGCCGGAGTAGACGAGGCGGGCTCGCAGGGAGCGGTTTTTGCCGCCCCAGAGGACGGCCGGGGTGGGGGCGGCCGGGTCGGTGTTTTCGGCCAGGAGGTATTCGAGGCTGCGAGCGCCCTGGGCGGAGAAGTAGTCGAATTCGGCGTTGGTGGCGTAGTACTCGACGCGCTCGACCTTGCTCTTGCCGCGGCTGACCTTGGTGGAGAGCTCCAGGTTGATGCCGCCGGCGCCCGCGGGGCGCGCGGTGAGGTTCGCCACCGGCTCGCCGGAGGAGGTCTCGCGGCGCAGGGCGTCGACGCCGACGGGGGCGTTTTCGAAGCGCGGGCCGGACCAGGTGAGCTGGAGGAAGTCGTCGGCCTGGAGGAACTGGCGCGCGCCCTGGTAGTAGGGCAGGCGGATCTTGTGGTAGCCGGCGCGCAGCGCCACGGCGCCGGCGGTGTTGGAGATGGAGTGGTAGCCGTCGGCGTCGATGACGGTGGTGTCGTCGATGATGAGCTTGGCGCCGCAGGCGGCGACGAGGTTGAAGGTGTACAAGCCGTCCTCGGGCACGCGCAGGTAGCCGGAGAAATCGAAGGCGTAGCCGGTGCGCTTGAGGCGCGGGCTGAGCTCGGGCGTGGCGACGACGCCCTGGCGCGCCGGGGTGAGCTTGTCGAAGTCGGGCAGGGTGCGCCAGTCGTCGGGCTTGGCGGATTCGTAGTAGCGGTAGCTCAGGCCGGGGGCGGCGGAGGAGGCCAGGTTGCGCGCGGGAAGCGGCTTGGCGAGAGTCACGGGGATTGATGCCGGCGCGGTGGCGCCGCCGAAGATGTCGGTGAGCCGGATGCGCACGGAGGGGATGCCGTCGATGCGACCGGGCACCTCCAGCACGGCCTGGCGCGCGAGCGGGTCGTTTTCGGTCGCGGAGGCGACGACCTTGTCGCCGTCGAGCAGTTCGACGGAGTAGCCGAGCTGGGGGGCGGCCTTGGGGTCGTGTTTCCAGCTGACGAGGAGGCGTCGGCCGAAGCCTTCGGCGGAGGGTGAGACGAGCTTGGGGGCGTCGAAGAAGTCGGGGGTCTCGGGCTGGGCGAGGGTGGCCTTCTGGCGCACGGTCGGGATGACGGTGTGGCGCTTGGTGGCCGGGTCCTTGGGGGTGCGGGTGGTCTCCAGGGTGATGGAGCGGCGGTCCTCGGAGGGGATGAGCCTGATGGTGTCCTCCTTGTGGTTGATGGCGGAGAACTCGGCCTCGGACACCCACTTGCCGGAGCGTTTGGCGTAGCTGTTGCGGAACTCGACGGCGTTGGTCTCGGAGGCGCCGTCGGTGATGAACTCGTTGAAGCCGCCCATGTTGTTGAACCCGGTGAGTTCGGCGGGGAACTTGAAGGTGGCCAGGTGGTGCCACTCGCCGGTCTCCAGGCTCTTCATCCAGATGCCGGCGTAGCCCAGGTGCGGGGTGGACGCGGCGGGGGTCCACACTCGGTGGACGAAGCGGTACCACTGGCCGGGCTTGAACTCGTCGTTGGGCCACTTGCCCTTGATGCCGCCGGAGCTGCCCTCCCAGGTGGAGCGCTCCCAGCTCATGTGGCGGCCGGCGTGCACGAAGTCGATGCCGGTGCCGGGGGCGCCCTTGCCGCCCATCTGCCAGGAGGCGAACTGGATGAGCTGGGTGGGGCCGTCCTTGTCGCTGACGATGCCGCCGTAGTAGGGGGCGATCCAGCCCTCCTTGGAACGGCTGTGGCCGGGGTAGGTGGCCGCGTAGATGGATTTCGTCCAGTACGGGTAGCGCACATCGTAGGTGACGACCTCCTGGGCCTCCTTGGTGTTGCGTGTGAGGTCGTAGTAGCTGGCTTGCAGCAGGACGGGCATCAGCGCGGCGAGGCACGCCAGGAATCGGGGGGCGGGTGACATCGGGAAAGGGAGTGGGTTCGGGGCCAAGGGACAGTCCCGCGCGCCCCGGGTTCCGGCTGACGCGCTCTCGGCGGGCATGAAAAGGCCCCCGGCGGGGCGACCGGGGGCTTTTCTTTTGAGGCGTGATTGGCGAGACGGCGCCGTCTTACTCGGCGCGGCTTCGGCGGGAGCGTCGGCGGGCGAGGGCGGCCGCCCCGAGGGCGCCGGCACCGAGCAGGCCGTAGGCGGAGGGCTCGG
The DNA here is from genome assembly GCA_945957395.1 of uncultured Opitutia bacterium. Classification (GTDB taxonomy): domain Bacteria; phylum Verrucomicrobiota; class Verrucomicrobiia; order Opitutales; family UBA953; genus CAMFKE01. Next base: position 42,895 of record CAMFKE010000010.1, on the reverse strand, counting down.
GCACGGCGCTTACTCCGGCGCCGGTTTGCAGGGCGGCGAGGATGTTGGCGGTGCTTTCGCCGGCGGCGAAGGTGACGATGCGCGCCTCGTCCATTTTGCCGTCGAAGGCTGTGCTGCCGAGGCCGCTCAGCCGCAGTCCTCCGGTGTTGGTCGGCGCGGTGGCGTCGGTCGTGCCGAGGAGTATGCCGTCGGCGTAGAAGGAGGAGGCGCCCCCGGTGCGGATGATGGCGAGGTGAACCCACTGGTTCGCCGTGATGGCCTGACCGGTGCCAATATAGGCTTGGTTGATGCGGCTGGCGCGCCATTGACCGTTCGTTTCACAGGAAATGGAGAGCGCGCCGTTGTTGCTTCCCAGGCTGAAGACATTGCGGTTCTGGCCGGTGGGCGCAGTCGCGACCTGGGCGAAGATGCCGAAGGCGTAATCGGAGCCGAGGGAGGCTGTGTAATCGGCGCCGGTCCAGATTTCGGTGTTCGCGGTCGTCGAGGTGGTGTCCAAGTAGGCCGTGGAGGTGCCGGCGACGCCGTTCAGGCCGGCGAGGGCCGCCGGGGTGAGTGACGAGGTCACGGCGGCGCCCCCGTTGATGGAGGTGAAGTTTCGGCCGTTGCCCGAGGAATCCTGGGGCAGATTCGACAAGAACGAGCCGGTTTCGCCGAGGTGGTATTCGGCGAACAGGGAGATCGCCGCCTGCGCCGGGGCGGCGGAGAGGGCGAGGGCGAGCAGCGGAAGCAGTCGGGATTTCATACGGTGGATGGGGCGTGGGGTTATTTGTTTACCGGTTCGGCAATCTGGCCGCGTTGACCCGGAACAGAACACTATCCATGGGGCCGCTCGGCTCATTGCCGGACGAATTGAATCACCCGTGCCGATGGGATTGAACAACCGGCGCGTTTCGCTGTATCGGGAGGCGCCCCGCCCCTCATGCCCCCCCGCCCCCTGCTCCTGCTGGCGTTTCATTGGTACCTGGAGTCCCTCCACGAAGGGGCCCTCAAGTACTGCCTGGAACACGGCTACGACGCCGAACTGCTCAACGCCGATTCCGCCGCGCGCCTCGCCGGCCGCGATTTCGCCGGGGTCGTGGGCATGCTGCCGCCCTCCCCGGAGCACCCCGTGCGCCGCTTCCTGCGCGAACGCCCGGGTCCGGTGGTCGAACTTTCCCTGGCCTACCCCGAAAACACCGGCTGGGCCCGCTGCCCCGAGGACTGCGACGCCATAGCGCGCCTGGCCGCCTCCCGCCTGCGCCGGCTGCCCGCGCGCAGCTTCCTTTTCGTGGCCTCCCGCTGGTGGAACCACGACGCGCGTTGGGAATCCTTCCGCGCCGCGCTCAAGGGCGACGCCAGGCCTTGCGAACGCCACGACGCCGGGTTCGACGCCGCCTCGCGCGCGGATCTGGCCGGGCGGCTCAGGTCGCTGCCGGGGCCGGTGGCGGTGTTCGGTTCGGTGGACGAGTGGGCGCGGCTGGCGCTGGAGGCGGCGCAGGAGGCCGGGCTGCGCGTGCCGGGCGAGGTGTATGTGCTGGGGTTCGGCAACCGCGAGCTGGTCAGCCGCGTGGCGAGCGTGCCCATATCGTCCGTCGCCATCGACTACCACGCCTGGTCCTACGCCGCGACCGGCCTTCTCGACGACTTTATCCGGGGTCGGGTCGCCCCCGGCGCCGTGCGCAGTTTCCCTCCGGCCGGCCTGGTGGAGCGCGCCTCCACCGACGGCGAATCGGGCGGCGACCCCCTGTGCGAGCGCGCGCTGAAACTGATGCGCGAGAGCGTGGCGCACCCGCCCCCGGTGGGCGAGCTCGCCGCGCGCCTGGGCGTCTCCAAGGCCACGCTGGAGCGCGCCTTCGTGCGCTCGCTGGGCACCGGGGTGGCCCGCCGGTTCCTGGAGGTGCGCATCGACGCCGCCAAGGCCCTGCTCGCCTCCGGCGAAAAGACCGAATCGGTCGCCTCCTCCGTCGGCTTCGACTCGTACCGCGGCTTTGTGAAGGCCTATGCGCGCGTGACTTCCGCGCGCCCCGGCGAGCTCGCCCGCAAGGCGCGCCGCGCGTGCGGCCCGGTCTGAAGCGGGTGCGGCGTCAGGGCCGCTTCGGAGCAGGTTCGGAGGGCACGCGAGCGTGGGCCTTGAGCTGCGGAAGCGGGATTTTCACGAAATCGAGGGTCATCCATCCGGGCGGCCTGTTCCTCAGGCGAGAGAAGGTCGACTCAGGGCCCGCCTCGTAGATCAGGCCCACTTCCGTGGAGCCCACCGGGGCCAGGCATGAGTATCCGGAGGCTTTCGCGTATACGGGGAGCGGCGCGGACCAGGTGGCGCCCTCGTCGGCGCTGACTTTGACCTCCAGGCCGGTGCGTTCGCCCACGGCGCCGGGCCCGCTGAATAGCATCAGGTTCGGCTCGCGGAGGCGCAGTACGGACGCCTGGCAGCCTCCCTTGGGGTTGCTCAGCCCGGCGGCGTCAGCGGCGTCGGACCAGGTGGCTCCGCCGTCGCGGCTGAGGGTGCGCCTGCGGGTGAGGCCCGGGGTGCGCACATTCATCATCAGCACGCCGTCGGCGCACTCCGCAATCTGGCATTCTCCGCTCTCCGAAGAAGGGGTGCCGAGTCGCCAAGTCTTGCCGGCATCGTCGCTGAACAGCGCGGTGTTGCCGGCGTCGAGCAGCCGCACGGGAGCTATAAGACGGCCGCGCGAGGGGCCGCCGGTCATCACGAGGCCCGAGCCCGGGCCGCAGCCGAGGATTTTGCACTTTGGGAAACCGTCGGAGCCGTTGAGCTTGCGAGGTTTGGACCAGGTTTCTCCGCCGTCGGGGGAATCGATCTGCCAAAGGTCGGGACCGTTTGAGCGGCGCTCCTGCACGGTGGCCGGCCAGACGGTGTAGAGCAGCACGATGCGCCCGGATCTGCCGTCGGTGATGGGGAGCGGGTCCATGGCCGCCGCCTGGCCGGCGTCCACCAGTACACTCGGTGCGCTCCAGGTGTTTCCCGCATCCCGGCTCAGGCTCACCGCCAGGGCGGTGGGGCTCTTGTCCACCCAGCTCCTTTTGCGCGCTTCGCAGACGGCGAAAAGCCTCCCTTCGGACGGCGCCACGAGTGCCGGGATGCGGTAGGAGTTGGCGAGAGCGTCGCCGGAGCGGAATACGGTGACGGCGGGCCCTTGCGTCGGCCCGGAGGAAGGTGCGGCGGGCGCGGTCGAGGCGACGAAGGCGCAAGCTATCAGAAGGCGGGGAGAAAGGCGCATGGGCGGGCTTGTAATCGGGGGCGAGGGGCGCGGGCGTTTTTGCCGCAGCTGCCCGGATGAACGCCGCCATCGACGGCAGGGTTCCGGTGCAGCGGCCTGTGAAAAAACTTGTCCTGATGTCGGAAGGGAACCGGGGGCCCGGAAACCGGTGCAGCGGGGTTACCTCGGCTTTCTTCTCGGGTTCGAGGCGGATTCTTTCAACAATCGCTCAACCCAGATTTCCCTATGCGACCCCTTTTCCTCACCTCCCTCCTGCTCGCCGCCGCCGCCCACGCCGCCGATTATGCGCCTCCCCGCGTGGTCGCCACGCCTCCCGCCGACGCCGGACGCGGCCTGGTGCGCGTGAGCGCCACGGAAATCCGCCATTACGACGGCGTCCGCAAGGGCCCCGGCTTCCTTGTCAGCCGCGACAACGGCGAGACCTGGAAGTACGAGAAGGCCGGACCCGGCTACCCGCCCAACTACGGCGGCATTCCCAAGGAGTCTCCCGCTTTAGCCCGCAATCCCCTCACCAACGAGTTCATCCGCGTCCAGCCCATCAAGGACCATGTGTTCCTCTCCAAGGGCGGGCTCGACGGCAAGTGGGTGGCCGTGACCAAGGACGGCAAGACCTCCGACGCCTGGGCCAAGAGCCGCGGCGACCTGCTCACCATTCCCGGCATCATGCGCACCCCGCTGTTCATCGACGGCGGCAAGCGCATCGTGCTCCCCTCGCACGGCGGTTCCACCTCCATGTGGCTCTCCGACGACGGCGGGCTCTCGTGGCGCAAGTCCAAGACCGAGATCAAGTCGCCCCCGCATGAGGTCGGCGGCATCCACAAGGGCCTGCGTTGGCAGAACGGCGGCGTCGAGGCCACCGTGGTGGAGCTCAAAAACGGCACCCTCTGGGCGCTCGTGCGCACCTCCCAGGATTACTACTACGAATCCTTCTCCAAGGACCGCGGCGAGACCTGGTCCAAGGCCGAGCCCTCCCGCTTCGCCGGCACCCTCACCATGCCCACCCTCGGCCGCCTCGCCGACGGGCGCCTGCTCGTGTTGTGGACCAACCAGATGGCGCTCCCCGAGCTTTCCACGGCCACCGGCAAGGGCGAGGACGCCTTCAACAACCGCGACACCCTGCACGCCGCCGTCTCCGACGACGAAGGCAAGACCTGGCGCGGCTTCCGCGAGGTCGGCCTCGACGAGCACCGCGCGCGCCCCGACTACGCCACCTGGGGCGGCCCGCAGGACCGCGGCAACCACCAGGCCGAGTTCGTCACGCTGGACAAGGACCGCACGCTTATCGCCTACGGCCAGCATAAGAACCACCGCCGACTGGTGATCATGGACAACCGCTGGCTCCTGGAAAAGGACCGCAAGGGCGACTTCTCGCAGGGCGCCGGCGACTGGCTTTGCCACACCTTCGTGCCCATTCCCAAGGGCCACTGCTCGTACAACCGCAAGCCCGCCGCCACCGTCGTGAACCACCCGACCAAATCCGGGGTGCGCGTGCTCGACATCGGCTTCCAGGACGACTCCACGCTGGTGAACGAGAAGTCCGGAGCGGATTACCGCGCCGGCGGCGCGGCCTGGAACTTCCCCGCCGGGCAGGCGGGCAAGGCGACGGTGAAATTCCGCCTCCCCGCCGGCTCGGCCGGAGCTCACTTCAGCCTGATGGACCGCCTGTTCGCCGCCTGCGATCGCACGGCTCCGGACTTCTCCATGTACACCGTGAAGCTCGCCCCCGGCGAGAGCCTCGGCGGCGTGAAGCTCAAGCCCGACACCGACTACGCCCTGGTTGTTGAATGGACCGGCACCACCGCCGAGGGCACGACCTGCCGCCTCACGCTCGACGGCAAGCCGGCCGGAACACTCAAGCTGAAGAACCCGGCCCCCAACGGCCTCAGCTACCTGCACTTCATCGCCGCCGGCGACAAGCCCGGCCCCGGCATCCTGCTCGAGTCCGTGGCCGCCGAAGTGCGCTGAGAGCCCTCCACAGAGCAACCCCAAGGTTCTCCGAGCCCCATGCTCCCGGTCCTTCGTTTCGCCGCACTCGCGGCGATCCTTCCCCTGACTGCGCCCGCGTTTGCCGATTCAGCCGAAGCGCTGCTGCCCGACGACGCGCCCACGCTTGCCGCGTTCAAGCGCGCGCGCGCCCCGCTCATCCCCGCGCCCCGCGAAATCTCGTGGCGCGACGGCGCCACCAAGCTCACCGCCGTCTCGCTCAGCCTGCCGGCCTCGGCCATGGACGCCGCGCGCGCCGCGCACTTCCGCACCGCCGCCACTGAGGAATTCGCCGCGCGCGGCGTGACCCTCGGCGCGTCCGGGTACGCTCTGCGCTTCGCGCTTTCGAACGACCCCTGGTTCGCCGACAAGCCCGAGGGCTACCGCCTGCGCACCTCGTCCGATGGCGCCACCATCGAGGCCAAGAGCGCGGCCGGCCTCTTCTACGGCCTGCAGACCCTCGCGCAGCTCGTGACCCGCCGCACCGACGGCGCGCATGTCGCGCACGCCGATATCCGCGACTGGCCCGCCTTCCCGATCCGCGGCACCATGAACGATACCGGCCGCAACTACATGCCGTTGTCCATGCTCAAGGAGATGGCCGACACGCTCGCCCGGTACAAAATGAATGTGTACCACTGGCACTTCACCGACAACCACGGCTGGCGACTGGAGAGCAAGAAGTACCCGAAGGTCAACGACCCCGCCTCGTTCGACCGCATGCCGGGCAAGTTCTATACGCAGGCCGAGTTCAAGGAGTTCGTCGAGTACTGCCGCGTGCGCCACATCACGGTCATCCCCGAACTCGACATGCCGGGGCACACCGCGAGCTTCCGCCGCGCCTTCGGCGTGGAGAAAATGGAGGATCCGAAGGTGACCGCCATCCTCTGCGACCTCATACGCGAGCTCGCCTCGCTCGCCCCCGCGGATGTGATGCCCTACATCCACATCGGCACCGACGAGGCCAAGGGGCATGAGCGCGTGTCCAAGGGCACGCTCAACACCTACTTCGCCACCGTGCGCGAATGCGGACGGCGCGCCATCCGCTGGTCTCCCGGCCAGAATGGCGACCCGACCGCCATTCAGCAGACCTGGCAGAACCGCAAGCGCCCCCCCTCCAAGGGCGGGGAATACATCGATTCGCAGGAAAACTACCTCAACCACTTCGACCCGTTCGAGATGGTGGCCACCCTGCACTTCCGCAAAAACTGCCCGCACAAGAACGCCAAGGGCCTCGGCGGCATCCTGTGCTCGTGGCCGGACATGGCCATGACCGACTCGCGCGCCCACTTCGCGCAGACCCCGCATTTCCCCGGTGTGGTCGTCTACTCGGAAGCCCTCTGGAGCGACCCGCGCGACAAGGACTGGATCGAGTTTTACTCGAACCTGCCCCCGCAAGGGCATCCGGAGCTGGAAAAGTTCCGCGAGTTTGAGAACCGGTTCCTCGCGCACCGCGACCTGTTCTTCCGCGGCAAGGAGTTCCCGTATGTGCGGCAGTCCGACATCGCGTGGCGCCTGCTCGGCCCCATCCCGCATGGCGGCAAGCCCGAGGGCGACTTCGGCGTGAAGCCCGGCGACAAGAGCGAATCCGTTTCCATCAACGGCAAGCCCTACGCCTGGAGCGACGAGCAGCGCACCGGCGCCACCGTCGTGTTCCGCCACTACACGGACCAGCCCACCTTCGCCAACCCCACCTGGGGCAGGCAGGTCGTGAAAGAGTCCACCTACTTCGCGCGCACCTACATCCACTCGCCCAAGGCGCAGACCGTGCCCTTCTGGATCAGCGCCCAGTGGTGGGAACTCTCGAACTTCCATGCCGGCATGAACAAGCCCGGCGAGTGGCACTACTCGAAGGCCGAGTTCATCGTGAACGGTGAAAAAATCGAGCCTCCCAAGTGGGCCGTGCCCAACCGCAAGGCCAACTACCACTCAACCGAGTCCTTCATCGACGAAAACTACCACTTCCGCTCCCCCACGCCCATCAAGCTGCGTCAGGGCTGGAACGAGGTGCTGGTCAAGTCGCCCCATGTGAAGAACCAGCGCCGGTGGATGTTCACCTTCGTGCCCGTGCAGCAGAACCCCGGCGAGCCCCTCGCCGCCGTGCGCGAATTCCCCGGCCTGCGCTTCTCCGCCAAGCCCGAGTAAGCCCGGGGGTTGCCCCGAAAACAAAAACGCCGCCGTCCCGAGGGATGGCGGCGTTCTTGTTATGCCCCCATGCTTCCGGAAGTTTTCTTCCGGGCGAATCAGGAGGCTTGATGCACGGACTTTTTTAGCCGCCGGCGTCTCACGCCGGCCGCCAAGGCAGCCAGTGCGCCGGCGCTGAGCGCATAGTCGCGCGGTTCGGGAATGGCTGTGAAAATCAGGTTGTTTCCGGCAAAGGAGAAGAACCCGGACAGACCCGGCGCCAGGTTCTGGAAGAAGAACTGGTCCGCTGTGAAATCCGAAGCGCCGGTGCCCGAAACCAGCGTGTAAACGCCCTGTTGCCCGGTGCCGCCAAAGTCGAATCCGTATCCTCCAGCCGCCCCCCTGACGAGGGACCCGCCGATGTTGATCCGGTCCGACGCGCCGGCCGCTCCCAGGTCGAAAAGCATGGTCGCTCCGCCATTCCATGTCAGGTCGCCGTTCACTTGCAGGGTGCCTATGGCGCCGCTCATACCCGGGGCGATGAAACCGCCGGAATTGAGTGCAACGGCCCCCACCGTGCCCGTTCCTCCGAGCGTGCCCGAAGCGTTCACCGTGTGGGCGCTGCCTGCGGCGGAGCCGTTCTGCAGGAGCGTGCCTGCGTTCACCGTGGTCTGTCCGGTGTAGCCGTTCAGTCCGGACAGCACCCACTTGCCGATGCCGTTTTTAATCAGCGAGGTCTGCGCCGTTCCATTGTCGCCCAGCGTGAGCGTGAAGATGTTGTCCCCGGCGTTGGTGCCCGCGAGGGCTATGGTGCGATCCACATTCGGCGTGTCGAAAGCGACCGATACGGAGTCTGTAAACGAGAGGGTGCCGACCCCATTGGACGCAATGGTGACATACGATCCCGCCGCCGTGAAGGAGCGGTCCGTGGAGCCGGAGGCCGCTCCCGCATACGAAAATGTGGCTTCATTTCCTAGCAAGAGATTCGACGCCGACTTCGAAGAAGCGCCAAGGGACGAGGGGGATCCGCCATCGGCCAACGACGTCACCTTCAAATCACCTTCGTTGAGGTAGATGCGCCCGGTGAAGGTGTTCGCTCCGGACAACACCAAGTTGCCCGAGCCCGCCTTGGTCAGCGCCGTCGCGCCCCCATTATCCACGATGGCGGAAGCAATCACGAGGTCCCCGGAAGTGTTGTACTGATGCACTACGAGATCTCCCGAAGCCGAACCACGCAGCGTCCCCCCGGTGAGGGTCGTGTCATAGGAGCCGACACCGGAAGTCACAAGCAGTCCGCCCGATTGAATTGTGCCGGCTCCCGAAAGCGTGAGCGTGGTGGCGCCGGCAGCGTTGAAACGCAGCGAGTTGGTCGTGCCGGCGGAAATCACGCCACCCGTCGTCACGTTGGTGTTGTTACCCGCAGCCCAAGTATCGTTCACATAAGTCGGGGTGACCAAGGGGCCGTCCACGCTCACTGAATTGGACGCGAAGTCCTTTCCGGCCAAGGTGAACCAGCCACCGATAAGCCCATTGGTATTGACCGTATCCGTGTCGGCCAACGCGGCTCCATTCACATCAAAAGTGGCCCCGACGCTGCGGGTCAACGCGTTTAGCCGGATGGAAGATGTGCCGGTGTCCCCCGGCAGCCGGACGAGCTTGGAGGCGCCTCGGGTAAAGGTCGTTGAGAGAAGGTTGTCAGGGCCGGAACCGCCTATGACGCCGACGGTGCCCCCCGAGAAGGTGAGCGTCGCGGTATTGCCCACACGGGTGGTGTTCGAGAGTGAATAATCAAAGACCGCAAGGCCTTCACGGGCCTCAAAGGCCGTGCCGGTCGCTCCCGTCGAACCTTGGAGCGTCAGCGTCCCGGTGCCGGTCTTGAGAATTGTGGCAGTGCCCGGATTGACCGTGCCGGTTTTCAACAGCACATCCCCCGCCCCATCGAAGGTCAGATTGGTGTTGGTGCCGGTGATGTTTCCCGTAAGCGTAAGAAGGCCCGAGTCGGACCGGATGAGGGTGGCGGACCCAAGGGTGATGGCCCCCGAAATCGTGTTCAGCCCGGAGACATTGCGCAGCGCGCCGTTTCCTGCCACGCCGGTGCCGTTGAGCGTCATAGCCTCGGCACCCACGCTGATGCCGCCTTGGATTTCAAGGGCGGCTCCGGCGGCCACAGTCGTTCCCCCCGCAGTGGTTCCCAACGCGGTGGCGCTGCGAATATTCAGCACGCCTGCGGAAACCGTGGTGATTCCCGTGTAGCTGTTTGCCCCCGAGAGCGTGACCGTGCCTCCCGTGGTCTTCGTCAACGTGCCCGTGCCACCCAAAATCGCGGATACGCTGCCCGATTGGACGGCATAGGACGAACCGGTCAGCACGCCGGTGGTGCCGGTGATGGCGCCGCCGGCGAGGGTCACCGCCCCCACGGTGTCAGAATATGAAGCTATGTCGAAAGTGCCGGAATTGACCGTCACCGCTGTGGCGGCAATCTGGTTGGACGCACCGAGGGCAAGGGTGCCGCCGGCGACACTGACAGCTCCGGCCAGGGCATTCACGCCGGCCGTCTTGCTCAAAACCAAGCGTCCTTCGCTTAGGGTCGTCTGCCCCGTGAAGGTGTTCGCCGAAGAGCCGGAGAGGGTGAGCGTACCCGCTCCGTTCTTGGTTAGCGTGCCCGCACCCGTTCCAAGGGCTCCGGATAACGTCACGTCACCAACCGCCGACACCGTGAGGTTTTGAGCGGCTCCGCCTATGTTGCCTGAAAGGGTTAGCAGACCTGAATCCGATGCGACAGTCGTAGCCGATCCCAGGGTGATGGCCCCTGAAATCGAGTTGGACCCGGAGATGTTGCGCAAGGCTCCCGCACCGCCCACGCCAGAACCGTTCAGCGTGAGCGCCTCGCCGCCAACACTGACGCCATCTTGGATTTCCAGAGCTGCTCCGGCGCTCACCGTGGTCGCCCCCCCGGTCGTACCCAGCGCCGTGGCATTGCGGATGTTCACGACACCTTGCGAAATGGTCAGGGCGCCGGAAAACGTATTGGCTCCGGAGAGGACAAGCTTGCCGGTGCCGTCCTTGGTGATGGTGCGAGTACCCGCTAGAGTGGAAGCCACGGTAGTGGTCACCCCGGCGGCTATCGTGATGTTGGGATTATCCGATGTATTGGGCCGATTCAGCGTGATGGTTCCTCCGCTCAACACGTAGCCGGTGGTATTGAATGTCAGGTCATTGGCCGTGACAGTCCCTACCGTCACGGTCCCGGCGACCCCTCCAAACACCGCGTCCGAGGAAGTGACATTGGCCCACACGACGGAAGCCCCGCCTGTGGCTGCATTGTCCCAGTTGGTCAGCGAGGTGTTCCAAGTGCCCGATCCGCCATCCGCGTTCGCACTGCTGTTGGCGCCGTCCCAATAAAAAACGGCAGCCTTCAAATCCTTCGCCCCGGCTCCGAGCACGCAGGTGGCGGCCAGCAGGAGTCGGCGATAAGGCGAAAGGCCCATCCTGTACGCTTCTCGAAAAGCGTAACCGCGAACAACATTACTGGGAAGGGCGTAGGGCATAAACGGGTGTTTAGATTAAAGGATAGGTCCCGGGGAATTGTTTTTCCGCAAATGAGTATGGGGCTTTTTTGGAAATGGCGACTGAGTGCATGAGAAATAGGGCCCATATGTCCATGGGTTTTTACCAAAACGCCAAATCTCACTTTACATAAGGCTTTGGCGGCATGGGGAGAAAAAAGAACCACCCCGAAGCAGCTAGGACAAGGGACAGATTCCTCGCCGCCCTAGTGTTTCCGGGTTGTCCGAGGAGTTCCTCCGCGCACAAAGCCATGAGCAGACACTCTTTTAACAAGCCGTCCGACGCCGCCATCCATGGAACAGCTCCGCTTCCTCACGCCCGAGACCGCCCGCCGCATCGCGGCTGAAATCGGCACGCCCGCCTATGTGTACTCGGAGGCCGCGCTGCGCGCGCAGGCCGCCGCCGCGCTGGCCTTCCCCAACGCCTACGGGCTGACCGTGCGCTTCGCCATGAAGGCGTGCCCGAACGCCGCGGTTCTCAAGCTCTTCTCCTCCATGGGTTTGCACTTCGACGCCTCCTCGGGCTTCGAGGCGCTGCGCGCGATGAGGGCCGGCGTGCCCGCCGCGTCCATCTCGCTGTCCACGCAGGAGCTGCCGGAGTTCTTCCCCGACCTGGTGAAGCAGGGCGTGCTCATCAACGCCTGCTCGCTGCGCCAGCTCGAACGCTACGGCGAAAAATTCCCCGGCACCGAGGTGGGCGTGCGTTTCAATCCCGGAGCGGGCTCCGGCGCCAACGGCAAGACCAATGTGGGCGGCCCCGACTCCTCTTTCGGCATCTGGCATGAATACGCCGGCGAGGTCGCCGCCATCGCGAAGAAGCACGGCCTGCGCATCGTGCGCATCCACACGCACATCGGCTCCGGCAGCGACCCCGTGGTCTGGCAGAAGACCTCGCTGCTCTCGCTCGAGCTCGTGAAGAAGTTCCCCGAAGTCACCACGCTCGACCTGGGCGGCGGCTTCAAGGTGGCCCGCGTGGCCGCCGAGAAGGGCACGGACCTGCAGAAGTGCGGCGCGCCCATCCGCGACGCCTTCGTCCAGTTCGCCGCCGAGACCGGTCGCAAGCTGAAGCTCGAAATCGAGCCCGGCACCTTCCTCGTGGCCAACACCGGCGCGGTGCTCACCACCGTCACCGATGTGGTGGACACCGGCGCCGCCGGCCGCGTCTTCCTCAAGATCGACTCCGGCATGACCGAGGTGCTGCGCCCCTCGCTGTACGGCTCCCAGCACGCCACCGTGGTGGTCCCGCAGAAGCCCACGGGCGCCACGCGCGACTATGTGGTGGTCGGCCACTGCTGCGAATCCGGCGACCTCGTGACCTGCGCGCCCGGCGACCCCGAAGGCATCGCGCCGCGCACGCTCACCGAAGCCGCCCCCGGCGACCTGCTCGTGATGGAAGGCGCCGGCGCCTACTGCGCCGCGATGAGCTCGAAGAACTACAACAGCTTCCCCGAGGCCCCCGAGGTGCTCCTCGCCTCCGACGGCGCCGCCTACCGGGTGATCCGCCGCCGCCAGACCCTCGAGCAGATTCTGCAGAACGAGGTCTGAGCGCGCCTCGTTCGTTTTTCACCACAGAGTTCACGGAGGACACAGAGCATGGCCGAGTCTGATCAAGTGACTCACCGCATCATCGGTTGCGCCATGCATGTCCACTCTGCGCTCGGGCCGGGGTTGCTGGAAAGCGCCTACGAGGTCTGCCTCGAACACGAACTCAAGAAAGCCGGATTCAAAGTCGCCCGTCAGCTTCCTGTTTCCGTCGTTTACGACGGCATCGAACTCGATGCCGGCTACAAAATCGACCTGTTGGTCGAGGATGCGGTCATCCTTGAACTTAAAGCCGTGGAAAAGCTCCTGCCCGTACACGAAGCCCAACTCCTCTCGTATCTCCGTTTGGCGAACAAGAAAACCGGACTTCTTATCAACTTCCACACGGCATCGCTCAAGGACGGCATCATCCGCCGCAGCCTCTGAGCCCCCTCTCCCAAACTCTGTGTCCTCTGTGAACTCTGTGGTGAAAATCGGAAAGCTTTCTTCGCAACTGAAGCATCACCCGCTCGGGGCGCGCGTGCCGGACTGCACTCACGCGGTGGTCGTGAGCCTGCCGACCATGGACGACCTCATCGGCTACGAGGAGGCCCGCCGCGAGACCCACGCGCAGGTGAAAACCGGATACCCGCGTTTCAAGCGCCACCCGTACGTCGAGCGCGCCGCGCTCGACCTCGCGAAGGCCCTCGGGCTCGCCGGTCGCGCGCTGTTCCCCGTGTGCTCGCGCCGCGCGGCCGACGACACCGTGGCCTTCTCCGGCGCCCGCGACGCGCGCGTGGACGCCGCGCCGGGCGGCGACTGGTTCCTGGTCAGCCTCGGGGCGACCGAGCCGGCGGAGGTCGTGTCGCGCGCGGGCAAGTACCTGCAGCACACCGGCGTGCAGATCAGCTCGCGCCAGGCCGAGGACATCCTGCTCGCCTCCGGCGTCCTCGCTTGCGCGGAGCCCGAGGCGGCTTACGCCGGCGACGCCGAGGCGCGCGTGCGCGAGGCGCTCGCCCCGTGTTTCGCGCCCGCCGCTGGCGCGGACATCGCGCTGTGCCGCGCCGGTATGAACGCCATGCATACGGCGTTTGTCGCCGCGCGGGAGATGCAGCGCGCGCGCGGCCGCACGATCTGGGTGCAGCTCGGCTGGCTGTATGTGGACACGCCGGAGATCCTGAAGAAGTTCCTGGCGCCGGATGAGCGCCATGTGTTCTTCGCCGATGTCTTCGACAAGGCGGCCATCGAGAAATTCTTCGCCGAGAACGGCGACCGCATCGCGGCCGTCATCTCGGAACTGCCCACCAACCCGCTCATCCACACCGTGGACGCCGGGTGGCTTTCCGCGCTGTGCCTGAAGCACGGCGTGGTGCGCCTGCTCGACCCGTCCTCGGTCGGTCCGGTGAATGTGGATGTGCTGCCGTACGCCGACCTGGTGGTCGCCAGCCTCACGAAATACGCCGGCAATGTCGGCGATGTGATGGTCGGCGCCGTGGCCGTGAATCCGGCGTCGCCCCACGCCGACGCGCTGCGTTCTCGCCTGGCGCGCCACCGCGAGGCGCCGTATGCGCGCGACCTCGCGCGGCTCGCCGCGCAGATCGGCGACATGGGAAAGGTCTCCGACGCCATCAACGCCAACTGCGAGAAGCTGGTGGCGTGGCTCTCGACGCACCCGGCCGTGCGCCGCGTGCACTGGGCGTATTCGGAGAAGACCGCCGCGCACTACGCGCAAATCGCTCGCGGCCCGCGCCGGCCCGGTTCGCTCTTCTCCATCGAACTGCACGGCCCCGTGGCCCGTTTCTACGACCGCATCCGGTGCCCGAAGGGCCCGAGCTTCGGCGTCACCTTCACCATCGTCGTGCCCTTCATGTACCTCTCGCGCTACGAGCTCGTGAGCAACGCCGAGGGGCGCAAGGAGCTGCTCGACGGCGGACTCGACCCCGAACTCATTCGCATCGCCGTGGGCGCCGAGCCTTTCGAGGCCATGAAGGCCGTCTTCGAGGAGGCGCTTTCGTAGCCGTTTTGCCCGCCTGCCGCCTCGCGTCCGCGCGCCCGGCGGCATTTTGCTCTGGCGCGGGTCGTCACGCGCCCCCATCCCTGCTCGCGTGAACCGATTTCAACAACGGCCCGACCCGCGCCGCCGCCTCGACGGCGGACCCCGGCACGCCCCGCACCCGCCGGGCGTCATCCGGTGCGCCGCGCGCGCCGTGATCGTGCGCGACGGCGCCCTGCTGACCGTGGTGTTGCGCGACCGCGAAGGCGATTTCCATGTTTTGCCCGGAGGCGGGCAGCAGCATGGCGAGACGCTGGTGGAGGCGGTGAGGCGCGAGTGCCTGGAGGAGATCGGGGCGGAGGTCGAGGTGGGCCCGCTGCTGTACATCCGCGAGTATGTGGGCAAGAACCACGGGTTCGCCCGGCGTCACGCGCACTTCCATCAGGTCGAATCCGTTTTCCGCTGCACCCTGTGCGGCGAGCCCGGAGCCGGCAGCGCCACGGCGCGCGACAACCGACAGGTGGGCCTGGCCTGGCTGCCCTTGGGCGAGCTGTCCCGTTTCCGCCTTTTCCCCGCCATGCTCAAGACGCTGGTCAGCGGCGGCGACATCGTGCCCCCCTCCGTCTACCTGGGCGATATCAACTGATCGCCTCGCGCCGGACGCGATCCGTCGGGCCGAAAGGCGCCGGCGTGCGGCATGAAAAAGCCCCTTACGCCATAGCGGCGCAAGGGGCTCTTTGTTGCTCAAGGCTTCGCGGCCTTACATGGAGCCTTCGTCGGCCTTGGCTTCAGGGGCCTTGGCTTCGGTGTCGGCCGTCTTGGCCTCGGACGCCTTGGCTTCGGGCGCCGGCTTGGCTTCCTCGGCGGGCTTCACCGGGGCGACGACCACGGAGGGCGAGTTCAGGTACTTGCTGCCGACCCACACCGGCTTGCCGTTGCGCGTTTCCTTGGCGTAGACGGTGAGCTTGATCTGCTCGCCTTCCTTGGTGACGGTCGTGTTGACCATGATGTCGGGCGCGTCGTTGGGGTTGGTCGTGGGAATCAGTCCCAGCGCGCGGCTTTCCGGTTCGAAGCCCAGGTGGATGGCGCGGATCCTGGCTGTCGCGCGCTTCGTGCCCTGCAGCGTCACCGCGGGCTTCAGCTTGGAATTCGATTCGGTCAGAACGGCGCGAATCTGGTTGCGCACCTCCTGGGTGTCCACCGGGACATCGGATTCGTTGATGGGCGCTTCCACCATGACGATGAGCTCGCCGTGGTTGGTGCCGTAGTGGGCGGGGATTTCAAAGGCGGCGAGCTGCTTGGCAAGGTCCTTGGCGACATCCGGGGCGGCGGCTCCGTTGGCCTTGAAATCCTGGCGAGCCAGGTCGTTCGTGTTCTTGGCGGCCTCGGCGGGCTTGGTCCCGGTGGCGGGCTTCGGCGCGGCTTCCTCCTTCACGGCTTCGGCCGTCTTCGGCTCGACCTTCTCGGGCGCCTTGTCCGCCGGCTTGGCCGGGGCTTCGGCGGGAGCGGCTTCAGGAGCCTTGGCGGGCGCCGTTTCCGCAGCCTTGGCGGGCGCGGCCTCGACCGGCTTGTCCGCCGCGGGCGTTTTCGGGGCTTCCACCGGGGTGGCCTCGGGGGAGCTCACGGGAGCGGCCGCGGGCGGGGTGGCGTTTTCGCCGCCGAGCGGGGGCACGCTCACGGGCTGCTCCTGCTGGCAGCCTCCGCAACCCGCGGCGCAAACGGCGGCGGTCACGGCCAGGATGTAGGACAGACGGTTCTTGGGATGGTGGTGCATGATAATTCGAAGGGGTGGTTTGCTGGAGGCGGGCTATAAGTTTTGCAACCGAGTACGCATCGGCAAACTGGAACATTTTTGGGATTCGTAAATCCGTTGACAGTTCCCCGAGCCATGGACACGCCATAATCCGCCACCGGGGGGATTGCCCCCGCCCGGCCACCCAATCCGGTTCAACCACTAGTTTTCTCCCACAACCATGACCACCATCGTTGACATCCGCGCCCGCGAAATCCTCGACTCTCGCGGCAACCCGACCGTCGAAGTCGAAGTCGAACTCGCCTCCGGCGCCCTCGGCCGCGCCGCCGTCCCCTCCGGCGCCTCCACCGGCGAACACGAAGCCCATGAGCTGCGCGACGCCGACGTGCCCGCGAAGGAGTTCGAAAAGGGCATCGACCCCAAGAAGCGCTACCTCGGCAAGGGCGTGCTCAAGGCCGTCGCCAATGTGAACGAGGTGATCGCCCCCGAGCTCACCGGCTTCGACGCCTGCGACCAGACCGGCATCGACAAGGCCATGATCGCCCTCGACGGCACCAAGACCAAGTCCAAGCTCGGCGCCAACGCCATCCTGGGCGTCTCCATGGCCACCGCCCACGCCGCGGCCAACGCCCTCGAGCAGCCCCTCTTCAAGTACCTCGGCGGCCCGAACGCCAAGGTCCTGCCCGTGCCCCTGATGAACATCATGAACGGCGGCGCCCACTCGGACGCCCCGATCGACTTCCAGGAGTTCATGATCGTCCCCGCCGGCGCTCCCACCTTCCGTGAAGCCCTCCGCTACGGCACCGAAGTCTTCCACGCCCTCAAGAAGGAGCTCAAGCTCAAGGGCCTCGCCACCTCCGTCGGTGACGAAGGCGGCTTCGCCCCCAAGCTCGAGTCCGCCAACGCGGCCCTCGACATCATCGCCCTCGCGGTGAAGAACGCCGGCTACAAGCTCGGCAAGGACATCTACATCGCCCTCGACGTGGCCGCCTCCGAGTTCCACGACCCGAAGTCCGGCAAGTACACCTTCAAGAAGTCCACCAAGGAAGTCCTCACGGGCGACCAGATGGTCGAGTTCTACAAGGAACTCTGCAAGAAGTACCCGATCGTCTCCATCGAGGACGGCATGGGCGAATCCGACTGGAAGACCTGGAAGAAGCTCACCGACGCTCTCGGTGACAAGGTCCAGATCGTCGGCGACGACCTGTTCGTGACCAACACCGAGTTCCTCAAGAAGGGCATCGAGACCGGCACCGCCAACTCGATCCTCGTGAAGGTGAACCAGATCGGCTCCCTCACCGAGACCTTCGACGCCGTGGAAATGGCCAAGGAAGCCGGCTACACCTCCATCCTCTCGCACCGCTCCGGCGAAACCGAGGACTCCACCATCGCCGACATCGCCGTCGCGACGAACTGCGGTCAGATCAAGACCGGCTCCGCCAGCCGTTCCGACCGTATCGCCAAGTACAACCAGCTCCTCCGCATCGAGGAAATGCTGGGCGAAGACGCCGTCTTCGGCGGCAAGCTCAAGAAGTTCGGCCTCTAAGCCGACCTTCGGGTTTCCCGAAACAAAAGGCCGCACGGAGAAATCCGTGCGGCCTTTTTCGCTCACGCCATCGCGTCCTGGCGGCGGGGCGCTTGCAGGTGGCGGGTCAGCGAGTCAGAAGCAGTTTCCAAGCCCCTACGGCCATGATGAGAAACGAGGTTGTGAGGGCGAAGGTCTTTAGGAACACCATCAAGGACCGCCATGTCGCCTTTTCTTCGAAGTGTCCCGGCGGAGGAGGCGGAAGATGCGCCTCTCTCAGGTGATTGGCTTCCGGGGTGATGTGGGGTTGAGGTGAAGCGGGCGGGGCCGGTGGCGGGGGTATGGCGCTGCTTTTGTGTCTGGCGGGGCGCCTAATCTGGTGTGCAAATGGGGATTCGGTAGGCATGGGAGGCGGTGGTTGAGTTATTGGGGTTGAAGGGTTTCTTTTTCACGCGTTCTGCGGTACTCCAAGTTGGCCATTTCCTGACGAATCTCCGCTTGCCGGATTTCCAGCTCATGAGCGGTGCGGATAAGCCGCTCTTCCGCTTCCTTCACGTAGCGTTCCCTTTGTTCCAGAAGGGTTTCCTGTTCGGTCAGTGTTTCCCATTTGCCGTAGCGGGCCACAAGTTCCTCAAGGTGATGCAATTCCGCCTTTTCCTCCTCCTGACTCTGGCGCAGTTCGCTTTCCTGTCGGCATACTCTGTTCATCTGTTTATGAAGCTCGTTGGACATCGCGGCCACATGTGTCAGCACCGCCATGAGCGCCGCTTCAGAGTTGGCGGCCTTGTTGATGAGTTCTTCGAGCGCCCTGGCCTCCGAGGGGAAGGTCATTGCGATATGGTGCCAGCCGCTTGCTGAAAGCCTGAGGGGGGATGTTTTTTCCCCTTGGCGCGCCGCGCAATGGCAGACGGCGTGAAATTTCCCGTGGTTGAGACGGAGCGCCTCCGAGAGAGATTTTGTGGGGTGGGCTAAGCCTACGGGAAGGATCGCATACTCCGTTTCCTCATCATCGGCGAAAAGGACGATGTATTCCGTCCCTCTTGAGTTCCAGAGCGTGTCGATCTCCTCCAGGTACTCATTCCCGTAAATGGAGATCAGGCGGGCGACGGAGACGGCGTCGTTGATGAAGTCGTCCGAGATGTCCAGCGACAGCGAGTCCGTATCGTAATCTTTCGAATCGAGCATGGCAATATGGGGGGTGATTGGTCGCAGCCTATGAGGTGGGTGCCGGGAAACAAATCTGCCGGGTGCGTGTTACCTTTTTTAAACAATTCATACGCGCAGAATCCGGCAGGGGAGGTTGGGCGCAAGGACCTGTTTTGAGGCATTCCTTGGGTTGAGCGGGCGCGGCGACACGCTATGGCATAGCCTCATGATGATTCCCGCTCGCCTCGCGTTTACGCTCATCTGTTCCGCAGCCGCCCTCTCCGCGGCGGAATGGCATGTCGCGCCGAACGGGTCGGATTCCGCCATGGGCACGGCGAGCCAGCCGCTTGCCACGCCGGCCGCCGCGCTGGCGCGGGCGGAGTCGGCGCGCCGGGCCAACCCCGCGGAACCTGTCGTCATCACGCTTTCCGCCGGGGTGCATTACCTGCGTGGGAAAACTCTGGAAATCGCGCCGGCGCTGAGCGGCGCGCCGAACGCCCCCACGATTATCCGCGCCGCCGCGGCGAACACGGTGGTGCACGCCGGCTACCCGGTGGGCGCGCTCGACTGGTCGCCGGTGTCCGGCATGCCCGGCGTGTGGGCGGCGAAACTCCCCGCCGACCTGCCCGCCGAATTCGGCCAGCTCTACCTCGACGGCGTGCGCCAAACGCTCGCCCGGTACCCGAACGCCGATTCGCCCGACGCGCGCTTCCAGGGCTCGGAGTCCGGCCTGCCCGGCTCGCGCCAAGGCCGTTGGAAAAGCCCGTCGGCCGTGTGGTTCCACGCCGTCACCAAGAACGAATGGGGCAGCGTGCACTACCGCGTCGCGGCGAACGGTTCGCTCGACGGCGGCTGGCAGTTGAACCGCGAGGCGAAGCCCGGCGCCGGCATGGTGGAGGGCCCGGTGGAGGAGGTCGACGCGCCCGGCGAGTGGGCGGTGCGCGACGGCTTTGTTCATTTCAAATCCTCCGACGGCGCGAAGCCGCCCGCCGAGGGCTGGTCCGTCGACGGCGCCGCCGTGGCGTTCTCGCTGCGCGGCGAGGCGAAAAAGCCGGTGCGCCATGTCGTGCTGCGCGGCCTGCGTGTCACCGGCACCGCGCGCACCTTCATGGACACGAAGGAGCCTCTTCTGCTGGGCGACTGGTGCCTGGCGCGCAAGGCCGCCGTGCTCCTGGAAAACACCTACGGCGCGACCGTCGCCGACTGCGACTTCGCCGGCCTGGGCGGCAACGCCGTGCTGTTCTCGAATCGCAACGCCGGCGGGGCCGTAGAGCGCTGCCATATCCGCGACACCGGCGCCGGCGGCGTGTACTTCGTCGGTTCGCCCGCCTCGGTGCGCAGCCCGCGCTTCCGGTACGGCGAACCTTCGCGCTCCGACAAGGTCGACCGCGCGCCCGGCCCCGCCGGCGACGATTTTCCGCAAAACTGCCGTGTATCCGATTGTTACATGCACGACCTCGGTCTCTGGGAGAAGCAGGTCGCCGGCGTGCACATCTCCATGGCCTCCGGCATCGTCGTGGAGCGCAACACCATGCATCGCATCCCGCGCGCCGCCGTGAACATCAACGACGGCACCTGGGGCGGCCACCGCGTCGAGGGCAACGACGCGTGGGACACCGTGCGCGAGACGCACGACCACGGCACCTTCAACTCCTGGGGACGCGACCGCTTCTGGCAGCTCGACGGCACCTGGAGCGAGGTGAAGGGCGAGAAGCTCAAGCTGGTGAAGTCGCTCGTGAAGCTCGATGCCATGAAGCCCAACCTGTTGCGCGGCAACCGGTTCGACTGCCGCCACGGCTGGGGCATCGACCTCGACGACGGCTCGTCGCACTATGTGATCGAGAACAACCTCGTCACCGCCGGAGGCATCAAGCTGCGCGAGGGTTTCTTCCGCACGGTGCGAAACAACCTCGTGGTGGGCGACACGCTGCACCCGCATGTCTGGTATCGGGAATGTGAGGACAGCGTGACCTCGAATGTCTTCGGCGCCCCCGGCTACGCCAACATCGGCGCGAACCTCGCGGCCGGCGGCGGCGTGGTGGACCGCAACCTGTTCGCCGCCTCCACCGCCACCGACGCCGCGCGCTTCCGTCAGCACGGCGGCAGCGGGTTGCAGGACCTCGCCGCCGCGCGCAAGGCCGGCACCGACAAGGCCAGCGTGTGCGCCGACCCGAGGTTCACGGACGCCGCGCGCGGCGACTTCCGCCTGCGCCCGGATTCGCCCGCGTTCGCGCTCGGTTTCAAGGCCTTCCCGTTCGAGTTCGGCACGCGCGTGCCGGCGTTCGCCCGCGAGGCCGCCGCCGCTCGCGCCGAGTACCTTCAAAAGCACCCCCTTTCCGGCATGAAAACCACCCTCACCGGCGACCTGTGGGGCGCCCGCGTTTCGGAAATCGACCTCGGCCTGCGCAGCGCCGCCGGGCTCAACGACGAGAACGGTCTGTACCTGCTCGAGGTGCCCGCCGATTCCCCGGCCGCCGCCTTCGGACTCAAGTCCGGCGAGGCGTTGCTCGCCATCAACGGCGTGCGCATAAAAGGCCTGGAATCCGCCCGCGCCGCGTACGCCTCGGCCCTCGCCTCCGGCGGCGAAATCACGCTCCTCGTGCAGAACCCTCGCACCCAGCGCGAAGAGACCCGCCGCCTGCGCCTGCCGTAAGGCCGGAGCGCGCGGCTCACTCCGGGCGGATTTCGAAGAGGAAGGACGCCGTTTCACGGCCGCCCTGCGGCGCGGTGCCGGAGGGTGTGAACAGGTGCGTGGGCCGGCCCTCCGCGTCGAGCAGCAGCGCCGGGCGCTGAAGGACCCATTGGAAGTAGAGGTGCTTCGGCTTGCTCCACGGCTTGAGGTAATGCGAAAGCGGTTCGTAGGCGCGCACCGGATGCGGCGAGAATTTTCGGCCGTCGGGCGAGCGGTAGATCAGGCCGCCGCCGAAGCCCGCGCCGTGGCAGTCGGTGACCAGCAGGGCGACCTCGCCGCCGAGCCGGAAAGCGAAGCCGTCCTCGATGGTGCCCTCGTTCGAGGTGAGCGGCTCCGGCTCGAACCGGTAGGGGCCCTCGACCCGGTCGGCTATGGCCAGCCCCATGCGGCGCACCCCGCCGTGCCGCTTCGACAGCGCCTTGTAGTACAGGAAAAATCGCCCGTCGGGCATCGGCAGCAGCGTCGGGTTGTTCACGCCCACGGTGCTCCCGTGCGACCACACGGCGGGGTCGGCGGGGAGGTCGAGGATCAGCCCGTCCCGACCCGCGAAACGCCAGGGGCCGTCCGGGCTGTCGGCTAGCATGAGCCCGATCTTCTGGTTCGCCGGAAACTGCGACGGGTCCCCGTACACGCGGCGGCCGCCGGCGTTGGCGATGAAGAGCATGGCGTAGCGCTTGTCGGGCAGCCGCACCACGGTGACATTGTGCGTGCCCGCCCGGCGCCAGGATCCGTCGCGGCCGTCGCCCTTGAGCACGGTGTTCGCATAGGTGTACGGGCCCTCGGGGCGCGCGGCGCGGTAGTGCGCGATCTCGCAGGTGGTGAACCAGCCGGGCTCAAAGCCGTCCTTCACCGGCCAGCGCGACACGAAGAGGTGCACGGTGCCGTCGTCGGCGCGCACGGGAGCGTTGCACCAGACATGCCAGCCGGGCTCGTGCAGAGCGAAGCCCATCGGCTTCAGCGACGCGCGGAAGTTTTCCGCCGTCAGCGGGGCGGCCTTCGCGGGGCGGGTCTCCGGCGCCGCCGGCAGCGGGTGTGCGGCTGCGAGCGCAAGGGGGAGAAATAGTCCGCGGAGCAGGGATGCCATGTCGGTTCGGGGTGGGATGCTCCGCTTGTGACCCGGTGCGCGCGCCCGGGTTCCGTCCGGGGCCACGGCAGGCGCCTGCCACGAGGCGCGGGGGCGCATCAGCCGACTTCGTCTTTGGTCGCGGCGCGGGTGATGCCGCGCAGCATGCCTTCGAACACGAACTGGTGCAGGGGCCAGATGCCGTACCAGTAGAGCAGACCGGCGAGCCCGAGGGGCGCGAAGGTGGCGGTCTGCACGAGCTCGGCTCCGCCGGGCGCGGGAAGCACCTCGAACTCCAACCGGGCCTCTCCGGGCAGCTTCATTTCCGCGGTGAGGCGCAGCAGGGTGGGGCGTTCCACGGCGCTCACGCGCCAGCAGTCGAGCGCGTCGCCTTCGCAAAGCCGGTACGGGTCTCGCCGTCCGCGCCGCATGCCGGCGCCGCCGGCCAGCAGGTCGATCCAGCCGCGGCAGGTCCAGAGCCAGTCGGCGTAGTACCAGCCGGTCTTGCCGCCGATGCGTTCCACGGCGGCGTACACCGCCTCGGGCGTGGCCTCCACGAACCTCCGGCGCGAGTCCACCAGACGGCTGCCCACGCGCAGGCCGCCCCAGTGCGCGTGGCGTCCGGTCGAGGACAGCGCGCCCGACCAGTGGGTGCGCGCGTATTCGGCGTCCTCGTTGCGCAGGGCGCTCGCGATCGCCTCGCTCACGCCCACGGGGCGCACGGCGAACAGGCGTTGGGCCGTGTCGTCGCTCACCACGGTGGAGTGGCGCAGGCTGTCGATGAGTTTGCGGCCCACCCGCGCGTAAACCGGGGTGACCAGGCCCAGCCACAGGCTGGAGAGTCGAGGCGTGAGCAAGGGCACGGGGATCATGAGGCGGTGCAGCCCGCGCCGGCGCGCGTACTCGTTCATCAGGTCGCCGTAGGAGACGCGGTCGGCGCCGCCGATCTCGATGATTTGGCCGGGGGTGTCGGCGGGCAGGGCGAGGGCGCCGAGCAGGTATTCGAGCACATCGCCGATGGCGATGGGCTGGGCGGTCACCCGCACCCAGCGCGGCGTGATCATGACGGGCAACCGTTCGACCAGCGCGCGGATCATCTCGAAGGAGAGGCTGCCCGAGCCGATGATGATGGACGCGCGCAGTTCGATGACCGGCACACCGTGGGCGCGCAGGCGCTCGCCCACCTCGTGGCGGCTGCGCAGGTGCGGGGAAAGCTCCGGCGTGTCCGCGCCGAGGCCGCCCAGGTAGATGATGCGTCGCACGCCGGCCGCGCTCGCGGCGGAGGCGAAGAGGTCGGCGGCGCGCCGGTCCTGTTCCTCGAAATCGCCGGAGGCGCCGAGGGAGTGCACGAGGTAGTAGGCGCACTCGACGCCTTCCATCGCCGCGGCGAGCGAATCGGCGTCGAACACATCGCCGCCGACGACCTCGACCTTGGGCGGCACGCGGCCGAGGAGTCGCTCGGGGTGGCGCACCAGGCAGCGCACCCGGTGGCCCGAGGCGGCGAGCAGGGGCAGGAGTCGCCCGCCCACATAGCCGGTGGCGCCGGTCAAAAGCACGCAGTTATGAGCATTCATGAGATACCTCCCGGGGTGTTCAGTGCCTCGGGCCCTCCGGCGCGCCCGACGCGGTTTGGTCAGTCTGCGACATGGGAATCTTGGGATGGGTGGTTTTCGCCGCGCTCATCTGCCGGGCCGGGGCGTGATTCGGCGCCGAGGGTTCATGGGGAATCAACGGGAATTGAATGCGGTTCGCGGGGGCGGGCAAACCGCACTGAGACGCGCTGCGTATGCCTTTGGTGCTGACGCCCTTGCGCCTTATCCGTTTCGCCGGCGAAGGCGGCGCTTGCCGGACAGCGCCGAAAATGCACAACAGGAGCCCAGCCTCTTTCATGGGGCTTCATGACAATATCCACAATCTGTACGGTGCGTGCGGCGCGGGAAGAAGATATCCCGAAGGTGATTCGTCTGCATGAATGTTGGTTCGACGGCGAGTCCGCCAAGGGCTTCCTCCTCGATCACGGCGAGGCCGGAGACATCCTTTCCTATGTGAAAGGGCGCGAAAAGCTCTGCCTTATTGCGGAAAGCGAGGAGGGCGAGGTGGCCGGGTTCATCCAAGCCAACCGGTCCATCGAGTGCTTCGACCGCATGTGCTGGGAGCGCCCCGAGGTGCGCCCCGCCTGCCTGGCTCCCGGCCACTGGCATGTCGACAATGTGGCGGTGAACCCCGCCTTCGCCGGCTGCGGCGTGGGCCGTTCGCTGTACGAGGAGGTCGCGCGCCTGGGCGGCGCCGACACGCTGTCGGCGTTCGTGGTGCTGCGCCCCAAGGTGAACGAGGCCTCGCTGGCCTTCCACGCGCGCCTGGGCTTCTCTCCCGCCGGCGAGTTCGCCGCCGAGTCCTTCTGCGGAGTGCGCGACTACCGCAGCGTGTTGCTCTTCAGCGACTCCTTCGGCCGCGGCTTCTAGCGGGCCGTCCGGTCGGGACTCCTGTCAGCCGCCAAGGTGCGTTGGGGGCGCCGCGACCGCTTTTGCCGGCGCATCGGCACGCGAAAGCGCCGGGCCTTGCGTCCGCCGGTTACGCCGGGACGCGAAAAAGCCCCGGGCGCGCGGAGGGCGCGGGCCGGGGCGAAACGAAAGCGCCGGGCGTTACTGGTGGGCGACCTTGGCGGCGGGTTCAGGGGGGCGCGATGCGGCGGCGAGGTCTGCGGCGATGCGGAGGGATTCGCGCAGCTGCACATCGAAGTCGGGCCAGTCGGCGTCGGAGGCGGAGGCGTTGAGGCGGTTGCGCTTTTCGCGCGCCGACTTGGCGGCCTTGGTCGCGCCGGCTTCGCCCTGCTCCTGCTTTTCGGCGGCGTCGAGTTTGACGGAGACGGTCTTGTAGCCGGCTTCGGACTCGAGGCGCTTGAGGTCGCTCTTGATGGTCTCGCGGAAGGCGAGGTCGTCGAGGCGGGTGCGGCGGCGTTCGACGAAGTTGAGGGACTGCTCCTTGCGCTGCATGCGGTCGCCGGTCCAGGCGATGGAGCGGCTGAGCGTGAGGAACTCGGGCAGCTCGCTCTGGCGGCGCGCGCTGGAGTCGCGCAGGCGTTTCACGAGGTCCTCGGAGATGGTGACCTTGACGGCGGAGGTGTCGCCCAGGTCGGCGTTTTCCATGGCGCCGGGGATGCTGTCCCAGGGGAGCGGGCGCTCCAGGTCGGATTCGGCGACGGGCAGCACGCTGTAGACGGAGGGCACGACGATGTCGGAGGCGACGCCCTTGACCTGGATGGAGTTGCCGCCCGGGAGGTACCATTTCTGGATGGTCACCTTGGCGGCGGCCTTCAGGCGCGGGTCGAGCTTCTGGTACTGGATGACGGCCTGCACGGAGCCTTTGCCGTGCGTGCGGCTGTCGCCCACGATGACGGCGCGACGGTGGTCCTGCAGGGCGCCGGCGAAGATCTCGGAGGCGGAGGCGGAGAGTTTGGAGACGAGCACGACGAGGGGGCCGTCCCAGGTGACCTTGGGGTCCTTGTCGTCGAGGTGGACCATGTTGCCGGTGGTGTCCTTCACCTGGAGCACGGGGCCCTTGGAGATGAAGAGGCCGGCGAGGTCCACGGCCTCGTTGAGCAGTCCGCCGCCGTTGGTGCGCAGGTCGATGACGAGGCTGCGAACGCCGTGTTTCTTGAGCTTGTTGATGAGCTCCTCGACATTCTCGGTGGTGGAGTAGGCCTCGCCGTCGCCCTCGGTCTTGCCGTAGAAGGCGGGCAGTTCGATGACGCCCACGGGCAGGGTGGCGCCGGCGGGGCCGGGCACCTCGAACACGCGCGCGGCGGCGAGCTGGGTGGTGAGCTTGATCTCGTCGCGCTTGAGCTTGAGCGTGTAGCGCGCGGCGCGGTCGGCGGCGGGCTCGATGACCAGGTTGATGCCGGTGCCGATCTTGCCGCGCATGCGCTGCACGACCTTGTTCAGGCGCATGCCCACGATGTCCTCGGGCTCGTCGTCGCCGTCGCTGAGCGCGACGATGCGGTCGCCGGGCTTGACCTTGCCGTTCTTTTCTAGGGGGCCGCCGGGGAGGATCTCCTTGACGGTGCAGTAGCCGTCCTCGTCGCCGAGGAGGGCGCCGACGCCGCAGAGCGCGTTGCGCATGGCGATGTCGAACTCCTCCAGGGTCTGCTTGGAGAAGAAGCTGCTGTGGGGGTCGTAGCGGTTGGCGAGGGCGTTGAGGAAGAGCTCCTCGACCTCGCCGGGTTCGAGGGCGAGGTAGTGGCGCATGCGCGCGTAGCGCTTCTTGAGCTTGGCGGTGGCGGCGGTGAGCTTCTCCGGGGTGATGGAGGCCGGGGGCGGCTTGATCTCGGTGGACTTGGCTTCGCCGTCCTCGTCGGATTCGCCGTCGCCCGGGAGGCGGTCGCCGAGCAGTTCCAGGAGCAGGTCGTACTTGAGGCGCTTTTCCCAGAGGGAGTCGGCCTCGGCTTCGTCCTTGGGCCAGCCGGCCTTGGAGCGGTCGGTGAAGAAGGTTTCGTCGGCCTTGAAGTCGAAGGGCTTGTCGAGGCGCGCGTTGATCCAGGCCACGCGTTTGTCGAGGCGGGCGAGGAATTGCTTATAAAGGTCGAAGGCGACGGTGAGGTTGCCGTTTTCCAGCCAGACATCGAGCATGACGGCGTGGCGGTCGCGCGACTTCTTCACATCTTCGGCAAGGAAGAGGCTGCGGGTGGGGTCGAGCTTGGCGGCGTAGTCGTTGACGAGTTCGTCCATGCCGATGTCGGCGATGCGCCGGCGCAGCAGGTGCTGGTTTTCCAGGCACCAGACGGTGGCCATGGTCTCGCGCTTCATCTCCGGGGTGGTGACGAACTCGGCGGCGGGCGCCGCGGGAGCGCCTTGGGCGAAGGGCGCGAGCAGCGCGGCGACCGGCAGGAGTCGGAGGGAGCGGGGGAGCGACATGGGGAGGAAAGGGGGGGGCGGTGGTTCCGTGGTTCGGTGTTCCGTGAGGAAGTCCCGGATGGCCGTGGGTGTAAAAAGAGCGTCGAGGGGGCGGTTTTCCGTCTGTCAGGCCGAGGCGCGGGGGCGGCGTGGCGGCGGCGCACCCGGGTGAACGCCGGTTCGGGGCTAGCGTCGCAGAATCTCGCGGGCGCGTTCGAGTGTGGCGCGCTCCTGCGCGGAGAGGGAGCCGAAGCCGCTGGCGTTGATCTTGTCCAGGATGCGGTCCACCTCGGCGCGCAGGTCGGCCGGTTCGGGGGTGGCGGCGGCGGCGGGGGCGGGGCGCTTGCCGGGGAAGCGCCGGTCGCGGCTGCTGCGCGGCACGGCTGCGGCGTCCTTATCGAGCACGGCGAACGCGGCGCGCTGTTTGGCGGCGCGGAGGGCGGGCAGGCGGATTTCGGCGAGGCGCCAGAGGAAGCCCAGGGCGAGGCCGCCCAGGTGCGCGGAGTGGCTCATGGGGTCGTTGAGCAGGGCGCGCCAGTAGCCGGTGGCCACGGGGATTTCCGTGAGGAACAGGCCGCCTAGCGAGAGCGCTGCGGTGATGCCGAGGATCCAGTAGCCCTCGAGGGTGACCGGGATGATGAGGAAGATGAGCAGGCGGAACTCTTCGCGCAGTTTGTCCGCCATGTAGTAGGCCATCACGGCGAACACGCCGGCCGACGCGCCCACCAGGGTGGCCTGCGTGCGGTAGGCGCCGATCAGCTCCGCCCCGTGCGCCACGGGAAGCGACCAGATGAGCGCCCACAGCAGCGCCCCGGCGAGCACGCCGCCGCCCAGGATTTTCCAAAACTTGCGCGAGCCGTGCTCCTCGCACACGCCGCGCCCGAGGAACCACAGACCCAGCGCGTTGAAGAGCAGGTGCCAGAAGTCGCTGTGCACCAGCGCGTAAGTGGCGAACTCCCACACGCGCAGGCTTTGCAGCCCGCGGATGGACAGCCCCGCGTAGTCGCGCACCGCCCCGGATTGGCCCGCCAGGGTGAGTGCGAACTGCACCACGCCCGCCGCGACCAGCACGCCCGCCGCCCAGTGCACCGCCGTCGCCCGCGCGAAAGCCCGGCGCAGGCGCTCCAACGCGCTTGTGTCGTCCGGTCGCATGTAGTCGCGGTCGTGCAGTCCCATCGGAGAAAAGGGGGTGGGCGGTGATTTCAGGAATCAGGGGCGCCCCGGCTGAGCTTGCCCCGGTTTTTTAACCACGAAAGTCACGAAACACACGAAAGTCTCCCGGTGAGGCGGTTCGCCGGCTTCCCCGTGGGCACAAGAGGGCGTCTGCCCGATGCCGGATTGGGGCGGGGTGTTTCGTGTGTTTGGCGCTTTTCGTGGTCCTTGCTGTGGCGTTGAGGTCGCTTGTGCCAAAAAAAGGCCGGGAGTCGGCGTTTACCCGTCCTGCCCGGCTGAACCCTGAAATCTGAACCCTGAATCCTATCAGAGTTTGTCCACGATGGCGTCGGCAAGGCCGTACGCGATGGCCTCCTCGGCGTTCAGGTAGAAGTCGCGGTCGGTGTCCTTCTCCACCTTCGCCAGCGGCTGGCCGGAGGCGGCGGCAAGGATGCCGTTGAGCTCGTTGCGCAGGCGTTCCATCTCCTGCGCCTGGATGTGGATGTCCACGGCCGGGGCGACGATGCGGCCCATGATGAGCGGCTGGTGGATCATCACGCGCGACGACGGGTACAGGAAACGGTTACCCTTCTTCGGCGCCGAGAGCAGGATGGAGCCCATGGAGGCGGCCATGCCCGTGACCACCACCTTCACCGGCGAGCTGATGAGCTTGATGGTGTCGTAGATGGCCATGCCGTCGGTGATGCTGCCGCCGGGCGTGTTGATGTAGAAGGTGATGTCCTTGCCGGGATCGGTCGCCTCCAGGTACAGCAGCTTCTCCACGATGTCGCGCGCCGTGTCGCTGTCCACGCCGCCCCACAGGAAGATCTTACGCTGCTCCAAAAACTTCTTCTGGATCTGCGCGCCCAGCGGCGACGCCGCGGCCTCGGGCTTCTTCGGGCATTCTTCTTCGTCGTCGTTGCGGAACATGGTCGGAAAAGTTTTGGGGGAAAACGGGTCGGAAAGCGCCACAGCGTGGACGGCGCCCGACCCGGTTCAACACCTGAATTGCGCCCGACTCCGCCGGCAAGCGAGTCCAAGGCGGAAGGGTGAAGATTGAAGGTGGAAGGTGCGAGGTGGGAGGTGGGAGGTGGCCTCGCCGGTGGCTCGGCGCGTGCGGGACCGTTTTCGAATCCGGTCAGCTGCCGGGCCGGCCGAAGGGCGGCCCCACTTCTGCATTCTGCATTCCGCCTTCTGCGTTTCGGCTTATGCCTTCTGCTCTTCCAGCAGGTACACCTTGTCCGCGCGCCGTGCCTTGGCCGGCAGGGAGAGTGTGACGGTGTCGCCCTGCGAGGCGACCTCGGCCGGTTCGCCGTTCACGCGCAGGGCCTCGACCGTGTGGCGCAGGGCGCCGGTCGTGGGGCCTTCGACCAGGATGAGGTCGCCCACCGCGAGGCGGGGCAGGAACAGGCGGAACTCGATGACATTGAGCCGGTGGTAGGCGTTCACCACCGTGCCGATGTGGCGCCGGCGCAGCGTGGCCTGCGAATCCGCGCTCTCGCTCCACTCGTCGACCGGCTTGCCGCAGATGTAGCCGCCGCTCCAGAACTTGCGGTTGTACACGGTCTGCAGCCGCGCCAGCCAGGCGGCCTTGCGCTCGGGCGTGTACTCGCCGGCGTCCAGCGCGGCGAGCGCCTCGTGGTACACGCCGGCGACGGTCGACACATAGTCGGCGTTGCGCCCGCGCCCCTCGATTTTCAGCACCGATACGCCCGCACCGACAAGTTTGTCCAAGTGCTCGATCAGGCAGATGTCGCGCGGCGACATCACATACTCGTTGTCGATGACGAGCTCGTCGCCCGTCTCGTCGTCGGTCACGCGGTAACGGCGGCGGCAGGGCTGCGTGCACGCGCCGCGGTTGCCGGACTGGCCCTTGAGGGCGAGGCTCATGCCGCACTTGCCGGAAACGGCGATGCACAGGGCGCCGTGTACGAAGACCTCGATGCGCACGAGCTCGCCCGACGGGCCCCGGATGCCCTGCTCGCGCACGCCCTCGCAGATGGCGCGGATCTGCTCCAGCGTGAGCTCGCGCGCCAGCACCACCACATCGGCGAAGGCGGCGAAGAAGCGCACCGACTCGAGGTTGGCGATGTTCGCCTGCACCGACATGTGCACCTCCAGCCCGATGGAGCGCGCGTACCCGATGGCGGCGAGGTCGGTGGCGATGACGGCCGAAACGCCGGCCGACTTCGCCAGGTCGCACATGCGGCGCATGGCCGGCATGTCCTCGTCGTACACGATGGTGTTGAGCGTCAGGTAGCTCTGCACGCCGCACCAACGGCACAGGCGCGCCAGGCGCGGCAGGTCGGCCTCGGTCAGTCCGGTGGCGTGCGAGCGCATGTTCAGCGGGCCCACGCCGAAATACACCGACTTGGCGCCCGCCCGGATGGCGGCCGAGGCCATGGCGTACGACCCGGCCGGCGCCATGATCTCGATGTCCCTCGCGTGCGTGCTCTTTTGCATGCCGCCAAGGTCACCGGGCCGCCAACGGCGGCCAAGGCAAAATGCAGAAGGCGGAATGCAGAAGTGGGGCCGGGCGAATGCAGAAGGCAAAATGCAGAATGCAGAAGTGGGGCCGGGCGAATGCAGAAGGCAAAATGCAGAAGGCCGAAGTGGCCTCGCTGCGCTCGGCGCGTGCGGAACCGTTTTTGAATCCGGTCACCTGCCGGGCCGGCCGAAGGTCGGCCCCACTTCCGCATTTTGCCTTCTGCCTTCTGCAATTCCTTCACACCCCCCTTACCCGAAAAATCTCCTTTTCTGAAAAAAGGCCCCAAGGATTCGCCGCCCCCGCGCGTCTTACTCCATGCACGCGCCTCGCCCGATCTGCCCCCGGATTCCCCCGCTTCCATGCCCCCCACCACGGACACCCTCCCGACCTCGCCGCCGCCGGCCTCCGGCGTCGCCGGGTCTTCGCTGGAGCAACTCTTTGTCGCCGAGGAATCCCGTCTCCTTCGCCTCGCCCACGGCGTGACCGGCGACTTCGCCGCCGCCCAGGACATCGTGCAGGACGCCTTCCTGCGCCTGCACCCGCGTTTTTCGGAGGTCGCCGAGCCGCGCGCCTGGCTGGTCACCGTGGTGCGCCGTCTCGCCCTCGACCACCTGCGCCGGCGCAAGCCGACCGCCCCGGTGGACGCCCTGGCGGAAACCCCGGCCGACGAGCCCGCCCACCGGCGCGACGAGCGCGCCGAGTCGCTGGGCGCGCTGCGCCTGTGCCTCGCCGACCTGCCGCCGCGCGACCGCGAGCTCGTCCGGCTGAAGTTCGACGACGGGCTCGACTACGCCGGCATCGCCGCGCGCACCGGGCTCTCCGTCGGCAATGTCGGCTACCGCCTGCACCACACCCTCAAGCGGCTTTCCGCCGCCATGCTCCGCATCCAAGGCGCGTGATTTTGAAACGCTGAAATCGGGAAATCCTTCGGCGCCGTCCCGCTCGCCGAACTGAGGAACCGAGCAGCCCGTGAGGGCGAGCCATCCAAACTGCACCCCGAAAACTTTCCTGTCCGGTCATGAACCCCGACCAACCACACACTCCCCCCGACCGCGATTTCCCGCACGACGCCCTGTCCTCCGACGAGGCGCGCGTGCTCGCCGTGCTGCTCGGCGAGGCCTCGCCCTTCGAACGCGAAGCCGTGGAGGAACTCCTTTCCCGCCGGCCCGACCTGCGCGCCTACCGCGACCGCACCGCCGCCCTTCTCGGAATGCTCCCCGACGCCTCGCGCCCCGACTCCGCGCCGGAGCTGCGCCTCGACCCGGACCGCCGCGCCGCCCTCCTGGAGAAACTGCGCCGCCCGGTCGCGTTCGCCGAGGAGGCGGCGCCGCAGCCGTTTCCGCGCCACACCAATGTCGTCGCATTTTTCCGCACGGCGCTGTCCGCCGCGCCCAAGTACGCGGCGCTCCTGGCCGTCCTGCTGATTCTCGCCGCCCTGGTCATCCCCGGAGTTTCGATTAAGAAGGTGCGCTACGCCGAACGCGCCCCGCGCATGCAGGCCCCCGATGTCTTCGCCACCGGAGCCGGAGGCGCCGCCGCCGACCACGATAGCGTTGCGGAGCCGGAAATGTCCGTCGCCGCCGGTCCGAGTGAGGTTTCCGCCATGGCACCCGGGCGAGCGCTCACAAACGAAAAGACGCTCTTCGATTCCGCACCCGGTGGCGTGGGAGGCGGCGCATCCGGTGAGAAGGCCAAGATGTTTGAACACAAGCTGCGTTCCAAGGCGCCCGCCCCGGCCAATGCCGCCTTGGCGGCCGCCTCCGAAGCCGACGGTGCCGGTGACGACCGGCGCAGCGCCGAAGCCTACATGCCCGCCTCCCCGGCGGTCGGCATGTCTCGCGATCGCATCGTTTCCAAGAGTGAGAGCGCCGACATGGCCTTGCCCGCCGCGCCCGCCACGGCGCCTGCCGCGTTTGCCTCCGGCCTCTCCGCCGGCGGCCTCGCGAAAAGCGCCGGCGGCGGCACCGGAGGCGGCGAAGGCACAGGGGTCGGCATCGGCAAGGGCGGCGGCAAGAGCTACGTCAGCACCTTCGGCGCGCGTTCCACCGGACGGGCCGCCGTGGGCGACGGCATTGTCTCCAATCAGGTCGCCGCCAATCGCTCCGACACCGCGTCCGACGAAGCCGCGGCGTCCGAAATGCGCGCCGAGTCGAAGGATGCCAAACCCGCCGAGCCGGTTGTGCAGACCGAGACGCTCACCGCCGAAAACGCCTGGAGCACCTTCTCGCTCAATGTGAGCGATGTGTCCTTCCGCCTCGCCGGCGAAGCCGCCCGACGCGGCGCGTATCCGGATCCTTCCGGCATCCGCACCGAGGAGTTCGTGAACGCCCAGCGCTTCCGCGACCCCGCGCCGCTCGCCCAGGAGGCCGTGTCGCTGCGCCAGGAGCAGTCGCGCCACCCGTTCGCGCACAACCGCACGCTCCTGCGCCTCTCCCTGCGCACCGCCGCCGAAGGCCGCGCCGCCGGTTCGCCGCTGCACCTGATCGTCCTCCTCGACGCCTCCGGCTCCATGGAGCGCGCCGACCGCCGCGACACCGTCGCCGCCGCGCTCAACGCGCTCGCTGACAACCTGCGCGCCGGCGACAAGGTCTCCGTCCTCGGTTTCTCGCGCTCCACGCGGCTGATCATCGACCGCATGGACGGCTCGAATCCGGCCCCGCTGCGCGAGCTGGCGAAAACCGGCGTGCCCGCCGAGGGCGGCACCAACCTGGAGAACGCTTTGAACGAGGCCTACGCCCAGCTCGCGCGTCAGGTGCGCTCAGGGGCCTCCGCCCGCGTGCTCCTGCTCACCGACGGCGCCGCCAACCTCGGCGACGCCGACCCCGCCCGGCTCGCCGCCGTGGTGGAGGCCAACCGGCGCCAGGGCCGCGCGCTCGATTGCTTCGGCATCGGCTTCGACGGCTACAACGATGTCATGCTCGAGAACCTCTCGCGCAAGGGCGACGGCCGCTACGCCTACCTCAACAACGCCGACGAGGCGCGCTCCGAACTCGGCGCCAAGCTCGCCGGCGCGCTGCGTCCGTTCGCCAACGATGTGAAGGTGCAGGTCGAGTTCAACCCCGCCCGCGTCGCCTCCTGGCGCCTCCTCGGCTACGAGAAGCACCGCCTGCGCAAGCAGGACTTCCGCGACAACACCGTGGACGCCGCGGAGCTCGCGGCCGCCGAGTCCGGCACCGCTGTGTACTCGCTCGAGATCAAGCCCGACGGCGCCGGCGACATCGGCACGGTGCGCGTGCGCCACCGCGTGCCCGGCACGCAGGATTACCGCGAACGCGAGTGGGGCGTGCCCAACTCCGGCGCCCCAGCCTTCGCCGACGCGCCCGAGGGCGTGCGGCTCGCCGCCTGCGCGGCCTTCGTGGCCGAGTGCTACGCCGACAACCCCAACGCCGCCGGCACCGACCGCGCCGAGCTTCGCAAGCAGGTGGCGCGCCTGGCCGCCTCCCGTCCGGGCGACGCGCCGCTGGCCACCCTGCGCCTGCTCGCCGACCGCCTCGCGGGCGGCAAGTGAGCACCCCGTATTCGCTTTATCACCACAGAGTTCACCGAGGACACAGAGTTTTGAGCGGGATTATTCCGAAGATGCCCCGTGTCGTTCATCTCGGGTTCCCCCGAATCCTCTGCGCCTCCTCTGTGACCTCCGTGACCTCTGTGGTTAAATTCTAAAAATCCCAACTCTCGATCCCCATGTCCCCGCAAATCTCCCGCTCCCTTCTCGCCGTGGCCCTCGCCGGCTTCACCGGCGCCGCTCTGGCCGAGCCGACACCTCCGGCCAACTCCACCATCAGCCTCACCGCCTCCATCGCGCCCGACGGCAAGAAGCCGGAGAAGCCCCCGTTCTTCCACGGGGCCGCCGTGGGCGAGTCGGTGGTCGTCGTGGCCGACGCCGCGCTCATCACCGCTCGCGTCGAGGCGCGCGTGGTGCAGGGCGAGCCCGAGGTTTTCTCCCTTGAACTCCTCGGCGCCGGCGAGGTCTCGCTGGTGACGGGCGAGAAACTGCAGGAGTGGGCGGTGCGACGCGACGCCACCGGCCGCCGCTACCTTGACCTGCGCCCGAAGCCGGGCCTGAAACCCGGCGAATCGCTCGTCGTCGAGGTGGCGGCGAAGACGGAGCGGTCCGAACCGCGCGCCGATTTCGCGCCGCTGCTCATCGTGCCGGCGAACGCCGTGTCGGCCGAACTCGCCTTGCAGGTGAACGCCGCAGAAGGGGTCACGCTGCGCGCGAAGGCCGTGGAAGGGCTCGTCGCGCTGACTTCCGAGAACCCGCGCCAGCTCCTTTACCGCGCCCGCGGCGCTGCGAAGCTCATCCTCGAGTCCGGACCGTCGTCCGAGGCCGCCGACCCGGTGGCGCTCGTGAACTTCCGCCTCTTGGGCGCGCTCTCCGGCGACCACGCCGGGTTCGAACTCGCCGCGGTGGCGCGTGTGCGCGAGGTCGGCGCGACCTGCGACATCCTCACCGGCGGCGCCGCGCTGCGCGAGATCCCCGCCGATGCCGGCTTCCGCGTGCGCCTCGCGCAGGACGAGGCAGGCCGGCCCGTTTACCGCCTCGTGTTCGACAAGGCCGGCGAGTTCCCCGTGAAGCTCGCGTTCGATGCGCGCGTGACCGTGCGCGGCGACCGCCGCAGCGTGGACTTCGCGGTGCCCGCGGCCAAGGTCGCGCCGTATTCGCTCTCCGGCCTGGAGGCCGGCACGAAGTTCGAGGCCGACGGTCAGATCCCGCTCGCCGACGGCCCCGCGTACGCCGGGCACCTGCCTCCGGGCGGCGCTCTGCGGCTCGACTGGCGCGCTCCGTCCAAGGCCGAGGCCGACGCGCGACTCTTCTTCTCCACCGAGGAGACCACCGAGGTCACCGTCGGCGCCGGCCTGCTCAACCGCACCTCGCGCTACGCCTGCAAAGTGCTTCAGGGTAAACTGGATACGCTGGTGTTCGACCTCGCCGGCGAGGGCGAAGTCCTGCGCGTCACCGGCGACGACATCCTCGGCTGGTCCGTCGAAAACGGTTCCGCCTCCGCCTCACCTGCCACCTCCAACCTTCCCCCTTCCACCTCCGCACGACGCCTGGTTGTGCGGTTGGCCCGCCCGCGCACCGGCGACTACGCGCTCTCCGTCGCCACGCAGAACGCGCTGGCCGCGTTCCCCGCGTCGTTCGCGCCGTTGGTCATCACGCCGCGTGACGCCGTGCGCCACGGCGGTCTGCTGCGCGTGGTGAACTCCGGCGCCGTGCGGCTGGAGGTCGCGCCCACGCGCTCCCTCACGCAGGTCGCGCCGACGGCGTTCCCGCAGCCGAGGCGCTCGGAGTCCTCCCAGACCTTCGTTTACCGCATCTCCTCCGGCGACGCCGCCTACACGGTGCATGCGGACAACATCCTGCCGGAGATCGCCGTCTCGCAGGTTGCCGTGTGCACGCTCGGCGAACGCGACTTCCTGCTCGACGCCGAGCTGGATGTGGAGGTGCGCGAGGCGCCCCTGCGCGAGCTCGTGCTGCGCGTGCCCGCCGGGTTCGTGGTGGCCGCTGCCACCGCGCCCGATCTGGCCGATCACAACCTTGCGCCCGGCAAGCCCGGCGCTCCCGGCGAGCTTCGCCTGTCGTTCGCCAAGCCGGTGTCGGGTCGCGTGCTGGTGAAGCTGCGCCTGGAACGCGAGCGTTCCGGCGAGCTCGCCGAGTGGACGCTGCCCGCCCTTGAGTTTCCCGGTGCGAAATCGGTGCGCGGGTTCATCGGCGTGTGCGCCGAGCCCGGGTTGCGCCTCACTCCCGGCGCCTCCTCCGGCCTTTCCGAAATCGCCACCGCCTTCTTCCCGTCGCGGCGCGAGGGCCTGCAGCACGCCTGGCGCGTGCGCGAGTCCGGCTGGTCGGCCGCGCTGAAGGTGGCCAGGCTCGATGTGGCCGTGCAGACCGATGTCCTCCACCAGTACTCGGTGCGCGAGGGCTCCGTCGCCGAGAGCACGCTCGTCAATTATGTCATCGTGGGCGCCCCGCTTCAGACGCTGCGCTTCAAGGTGCCCAAGGGCGCGACCAACCTGGAGTTCGCCGGCGGCGACATCCTGGGTTGGAAGACCGAGGGCGACACGGCCGAGGTGTCGCTGCGTCGCGGCGTCTCCGGCGCGTTCACGCTCATGGCCTCCTGCGAACTGCCCCTCGCGTCGCGCGGTGGCGAGCCCGACCTTTCCGGCATCCGCCCGCTGGGCGCGCAGAGCGAGCAAGGGCACATCCTGGTGACATCCGAGCAGCCCTTCGGCGTGACCGCAGGCGAGGTGTCCAAGAACCTTTCCGCCATCGAGCCCGGGGAGATTCCGCCGGAGTACCGCATGATCGCCGACGCGCCGCTTCTGGCCGCCTACCAGTATTCGGGCGGCGAATACGCGCTGCGCCTCTCGCTTACTCCGCGCGGCGTCGCCGGCACGCTCTCCCAGGTCGTCGACCTGGCGTCGTT
Organism: uncultured Opitutia bacterium; assembly: GCA_945957395.1. Lineage (GTDB taxonomy): Bacteria > Verrucomicrobiota > Verrucomicrobiia > Opitutales > UBA953 > CAMFKE01. The sequence goes on along the minus strand of CAMFKE010000010.1, from coordinate 5,354 downwards.
GGAGACGAAGGTGGCGCGTGACGGCGGTTGCGTGACCACCTGCCGCTACCTGGTGAAGTCGCGCGGCACCCCGCACCTGCGCTTGAAGGTGCCCGCGTCGCTGCGTCTTTGGACGGCGAGCGTGAACGGCCGCGAGGTCGTGCCGGTCACCGAGGGCGAGGACACGCTGGTGCCGCTGCCGCCTTCCGAAGGCCCCGACGCGGTGACGACCGTGGATCTGCGCGTCGCCCAGAACGGCGGCTCGGGGCTGCTCGTCACCCCCGCCGCCCCTGCGCCTCTGGCGCCGGTGGTGAGCACGGCGTGGGCGTTCACGCCGGACGCGGGCCGCTCGCTGGTCGCCACGGGCGGGGATATGTCGCAGATCTCGGGGCCCGCCTCGCGCGACGGCATTTCCGAACTCTTCGAGCATCTGCGCACACCCGGCGGCGTGCTCGCCGCGTTCGCCGTGTCGGCGTTCGCCGGTTTCGGCATCGGCGCCCTGCGCACGGGGCGCGCCCGTGATTCGCGCGCCTGGCGGGCGGGCGGTCTCTCGGCCATCGCGGTGGCCGCCGCTGGTCTCGCGGTGTGCTCGGCGGAACTCGCCGGATGCGCGGCGAATGCAGGCGCCCTGAGGTTCTCGGCCTCCATTCTGGACTCGGGGCGCGCTCCGCTGCTCAGGCTGGCGAACATGCCCGACACGGGCTTCGCCCCGAGCGCCTTCGGTCTGGGCGCTCTGGCGTTGGGTGGCGTGCTCCTCGTGGGCGGCGCGCTGCGCCGTCGTCCGAACCTGCGTGCGGCGGGGTGGGGCGCCATCCTGGCTGCTCCGCTGTTCATGCCCGGAGGCCTTCCGTTGTTCCTCGGCGGCGCCTCGGCGTTCACCTTCTTCGGCATCGTCGTGCCGGCCCTGGCCTCGCGTCGCGCCGGCGCCTCCTCGGCCGCCACGGCCGCCACGCTCGCGCTGGCCGCGTTGCCGATCTTCCCCGACCGCGCGGACGCCAAGTCGTATCAGCTCTCGCCCGATATGATGCAGCGGCAGTCCCTTGTGCCGCCGCCGGAGGTTTTCGAGTCCTTGGCGACGCCGGCGGACTCGGTGCGCCAGACCGTGAAACTGCTCGAGGGTCGCCTGGAATCCTCGGGCGTGATGGTGGTGAGCGGGCGCGCGGGCGACCGGTTCGACCTGCTTGCAGGGCCCGCCGTGCTCACGGATTGCAAGCCGCCGGAGGGCGTGCGTCTCGCGCACCGCAAGGCCGGCGAGCTGACCGTCGTGCAGGTGGTGCTGGACCGTGCCGGGACCTTCTCCGTTCCGTTCTCCTACGGTTTCGCGCTCAAGACCGAGGATTCGCAGTTCCTGCTTCCCACCGGTCGCGCCGCCGCCGACTCGGTGCGCGTGGAGTGTGCAAAGCCCGACCTGATTTTCGCCGGCGATTCGGCCGTGTCCGTGTTGCCCGAATCTCCCGGGGGCTCCTCCGCCGCGACGCTCGTGTATTCGCCGAACGCCTGCCGCACCCTGCGCTGGACGCCCAAGACGCGCGACGCCCGCGCCGAGAAGCTCGTGTTCTACGCCGAGGTCGCGAACCTCTTCTCGCCCGCCCCGGGCGTGCTCGAGGGGCGCCACAGTGTGCGCATCCGTCCGGCTCAGGGCGTGGTGAAGGAGCTCGTGGTCGAGATCCCCCGCGGGCTCACCGTCTCCGGCGTGGCCGGCGACGCTGTCGGCACCTGGCGCTACGACCCGGAGTCGGCGCTTCTGCATGTGGCCGCCGAATCCGCCCGCGGCACCCCCTTCGAGTTTTCCGTCGGCACGCAGGCCGCCACCGGCGCGCTGCCGGCCGAAGTGAAGCTTGCGCCGCTCGTCGTGCGCGGCGCCGCCGGGCGCGTGGGCCTAGTGGGGCTCGCCTCGGGCGACGATGTGCGCTTCGAGGCCGTGACGCCGGAGGGACTTTCTCCCGTGAACACCGACGACTTCCCCGTCAGCCCTGAACTCGCCGGCGGCAAGACGGTCGTGCGTCGCGCCTTCCGCCATGGCGATGGCGCGGCGTCGGTGAGCGTGCGGCTGGCCGCCGTGGAGGCGGAGGTGCGCGTGAAGTCGCAGCAGACCGTCTCGGTGGGCGAGGACCGCGTGACGCTCAATGCGGTCGTCACGGCCGACATCCTGCGCGCCGGCCTGTTCAAATTGAGTTTCGTGGCGCCCGAGGGTTTCGATGTGGAATCCGTGGGCGGCCCCGCGCTGTCCCATTGGACGGAGATGCGCGAGGGCGCGAAGCGCGTCATCGTGATGCACCTGCGCGGTCGTACTTTGGGCGAGCAAAAGTTCGCCATCGCGCTGTCCGGCCCGGGCACTGCGGGCAAGTCGCGCTGGTCGCCGCCCAGGCTTGCGTTGACCGAGGCGTCGCGCACGGACGGCGAACTGCTGGTCGTGCCCGAGGAGGGGCTGCGGCTGCATCCGGCCGAGCGATCCGGGGTCACCCAGGTGAATCCCGGCGTCTCGGCGGGCAAAGGGGCGCTGGCCTTCCGGTTATTGCAGTCCGGATACGCGCTCGCCTTCGATGTCGAGAACGCCGCGCCGTGGATCAAGTGCGACTGGCTTCAGGACATGACCGTGCTCGACGGGCGTGTGCGAGGCGCCGTCCGCTTTGACTACACCATCGAAAGCGCCGCGGTGCGAGCGCTGCGTGTGCGCCTGCCGGACGACGCCGAGGGCGTGCGCTTCACGGGCGCTCTCGTCGCGGATGCGGCGCCCGTGGCGGGCAGCCAGGGAATCTGGGAGGTGAAACTGCGCCGTCGGGTCATCGGCAAGGTCGTCTTCGACGCCTCCTTCCGCCGCGCCGGCGTGGAGCCCGGCAAGGCCGCGCTCATGAAGGCGGCCGGCCCCGTGGACGCCGGCATCCGGCGCGGCTGGATTTCCCTGCGCACGGGTGGGCGCCTGAGCCTGCGGCCCGGCGCCATGCCGGAGGCCTTGCGTTCGGCGGAGTGGGCGAGCGTGCCCGCCGCGTTGCGTCAGGGCATGGACGAGGCCGCGAGCACGCTTCGCGTCGTCGAGCCGGAGTTCGCCCTGCCGGTGGATGTGGCGACGCACGACCCCGCCAAGCTGCTGCCGGTGCGCGTGAAGTCCGCCGAGGTGCGTTCCACGCTCGCCGCCGACGGCCGTTCGCTCTCCGCATGCCGACTTGAGCTCTCGTTGTCCGACAAGCGCTCGCTGCGCTTCACGCTGCCCGAAGGCGCCGCGCTTTGGCAGGTGTTCGTGAACAACCGCGCCGTTGCGCCGTCACTGGACGGCAAGTCGCTCATCATCCCGGTCGAGCCGAACCCGGCCGCCGATGCGCCCGCAACGGTCGAACTGGTTTACGACGGCGCCGCCGGGAGCGCGCTCAAGGTGCCGGCGTTCGAGCAGTTGCCCTTGGAGAATGTGATCTGGCGCGTGAGCCTGCCGGACGGCATGCGCCCGGCCGGCTGGAGCGGGTCGCTTGTGCGGCGGGAGGATATGGAGTCCGGCCCGGAGGCGCAGCCCCTCGTTCGCGGCTATGACGCCGAGGCCTATGGCCGGGCGAATGTCGCGCGTCAGGCGGCCGCCAAAAAGGACGCCGACGAGTTGATCAAGCTGGGCAACAAGTACCGGGCCGAGGGCAATCAGGTGCAGGCGAAGAACGCGCTGTCGCTGGCGCAGAGCCTGTCGAAGTCCGATGCGGCGCTCAATGAGGACGCCCGTGTGCAGTACGGCAACCTGCGCGCCGAGCAGATCGAGTTCGGCCTGAACCGTCGTCGCGCCCAGGTGGCGCAGGACTACGGCAGCTTCTCGCCCACGCAGCAGGCGCCTCAGGCCGCGGAGGTGCTTGCGAACAAGTCGGTGAACTTCACCGCCGAGGAGGCCGAGCGGCTGCGCGCCTTCAACGCCGATGGCGACACGGGCGCGTTGCGCCGTCTGGCCGAACGCCTTGCCGGGCTTCAGCAGGCGGGGGCGGTTTCGCCGGAGGGCATTCGCACGCTGCTGCCTGAGAAATCGACGGAGCTGGTGTTCACTAAGGCCATGCACAACGAGCCCGCTCCGCTGGAGCTGTCGGTGAAGATGGAGGACACGCGCCGTGCGGGCCTCGGCATGCGGGCCGTCGCGCTGGCCTCGGCCATGCTCGTGCTCGCGGCGCTTTCCCGTCTGCTGCGCCGCAAGGCGTGAGGGGCCGGTTCGCCGATTTAGACAAAGAAAGCCGGGGCAGGCCGCCCCGGCTTTCTTTGTTTCGATGGGCCTCCATCAGGGGCGCCACACGGGATCTTTGATGTGCCAGTAGGCCTCTTCGAGCCAACGCAGGGGCGAGTAAAAGGCGGCGATGGTTCCGTTGACGGCCGCTCCTATCAGTGCCGCGTCTCCGCCATCGACGGCGTGAAGGGTGTTTCGGCCGCAAGAGGATGCAGTTCTGTGAATGATTTGGTGGTTCATCCGAAAGAAACCGTAGGAGCCTCCGTACAGGCAGAGTCCTGCAAGGAGAAGGGTCGCGGCCACCTTGTTCATTAATGACACTTAGTGGTGGTGGCCGCAGCCGCCTTTGCCGCCGCAACCGCCGTGTCCGTCGCAGCCTTGGTAGTGGTGGCCGTGCTCGTCGCGGCAGCGCTCGCCGTCATGATGGTGATGATCGTCGTGCTTGTGGTGGTGGCCGCCGCAGCAGTTTTCCTTGCCGCAGCCCGCGAAGTCCTCGCCGCGCACCTTGAGCTCCACCTCGTCGCCTTCCGACAGGCCCTGCAACTGCTCGCAGAAGTCGCCGGTGAAAGCGAGGTGCTCGGCGTAATCGGCGATATGCACATTTTCGGGGGCGTAGTCGCCGCCGAGCAGGGGCGGGCGCGTGAAGGCGTAGCAGGTGCCGGGTGTAAGCACCTTGCCGCCGGCGTGCAGAGCGTCGACCAGGGGCATGTACAGCCAGGCCGCGGCGTTCTCGGGGTTGGCCAGCTTCGCGACGAAATCCTCGCGGGAGTCGGCCAGCGGGATCAGCGAGCCGCCGTTGATGTCCAGCAGCGCGATCATGCCCTCCTCGGTCTCGATGATGAGATCGCCAAAGGCGTTGGCCATCCAGACGCCGAAGCTGTCGGGCAGCAGCCAGTTCCACTTGGCCAGCAGTCCGGCCCAGTCGCGTTCCTCGTTGGAGAGCAGGTAGTCGTTCATTTCGGCGTCGCACAAAAGGGAAGCCCGAGGGGGACGCAAGGGCTCCGGCGGGTTCTTTTTCGGCGCGCAACCTCGACGCGGCTTGGCCGTTTCCATATTCCGGGGTGTCTCGAAATCGCCCTCCGCCCTTGATCTGTGCGGGCCGGAGGGCCTGTTAATAACTTTTGATTAATCTCCCTCGACGGATGGGGGCGGAAATGCACTTTGCGCCCTCCTCCCGATGAGTGCGGTG
>CAMFKE010000009.1 GCA_945957395.1 uncultured Opitutia bacterium | reverse complement strand
TGTCGCCGGGTTTATGCCCCTGATTGGCCCAAAGCCGATCAGGGGCTTTTTGTTTGCCCGCCCCCCCGGGGGGCCCACCTCTCGGCCGACTCCGCACCGGATGACGACCTCGCCGACCTCGGCCGCCGGCGGCCTTGGCGATGATGCCAAGTCACCCTGTTAAACACTCAACCGGACTTCAGACGGGGCCGGAGGGTTTCTTCGTATCAAACTTGATGCGATTCTTGGTGGGGTCCGTTTCGGTGATAATCGTGCGGCTCAAATCAATTTTCGAGGGCTTGTTTTCAAGGTCGTCCCTCAGTGAATTGATCACATCGGCGAATTTTTCGACATTCGACTCATCCAAGGCAATCAGAGCTTCATGCGCGAGGAATATGTCCTGTGGAGCGCAAGCCCCGGATTGCTGCACATATCGGGATATTTCCTCCATATTGGGGACGGTTCCGGGGGGAAGGTCGTCCATGAACTCCAATACTTGGCCAAGGCCGAGGTTGAGCAGGACTTCGCGTGTTCGCGAAGAGGCCCTGATTATTCCGACCTTGCCCCATTCGTGGCCTTCGACCGCATCGTAGGCGCATTTCGCCAGGAGTCCGGCGACAGTGCTGTCCAACGCGGTGCAGCCTGCCATGTTCACGCAGAGTTTTCGCTGAAAGGCGCGGCCCTTGGACTGTATTTCCATGAAACGCCCGAACGCTCTGCAATTGAGGTATGATGCCGCTCCGAAAATATGGACTACGACAATCGCGCTACCCGCACTCACGAAATAACGGCAAGAATTGGACTGAAGCGGCGGGGTCATGGTTTTTTTTAAGCACTCTCTTTTAGGGAGTGAACCATTCATGCTGTCCGGTGTTTTTCAAGACTAGGTTAGGGTTGTCCCGGGTCGCGACGCAACTGTCGTGAGTGGCCGGCACTGCCGCGCAGTACGGACCTTGTATGAAAAATCGGAGTCCCCCCTAATTCGTCGAGGGCGGTGCGGCTAATCGGCCCGGCACCTTGACAGTAAAGGTGGAGCCTTGGCCGAGAGTCGAAGTTACGCAGACATCGCCGCCGAGCCTGCGCGCGATGGACTGCACGTTGTACAGCCCAATGCCGTGTCCTTCGGCTTTGCTCTCATCGAAGCGCGTCCCGAAGTCGAAAAGTGAGGCGAGGTTATCCTTTTTAATGCCCACGCCGTTGTCGCTGACGCTCATGATGAGCCAATTGCCTTCGAGTTGTAGCTGCACGCGAACCTCCGGTGCGACATCGACTCGGCGGTACTTGATGGCGTTACCAACGAGGTTTTGGAGCATGCGATAAAGCGGTGCGTAAGCGGAGAGTACCTCGGGGAGTGGTTCCGCGGGCAGGAAAAGGGATCCGCCAAGTCGTTCGAATCGGGCCGCGAACTCGTCGCGCAGATCTTCCACAAGCCGATAAAGGGCCACCGGCTCGAGTTGAACGGAGGCCTCGCCGCCTTTGGACTGTTCGAGGATGTCGTTGATCATGAACAGCATGCGTTCGCCTGCTCGCATCATGTGGCGCAGACGCTCTCGAGATTTTTCGTCCGTAATCGAGCCGGATGCCTCAATAAGGTCTCCGTACCCCAAGATGCTGGTGAGAGGGGACTTTAAGTCGTGCGTAACCGAGCGTGTGAGTGCAGCGAGGTCGCGCGTCCGGCGTTCGACGCCCGCACGAAGTTCATCTTCGAGTTTTATACGGTCGCTTATGTCGACGATGCCCCCGAGCGCCTTGAGCACTTTCCCGGTGGCGTCGCGCTCGAAAACTCCCGTATCCATTACCCACGCATAGGTGTCGTCGCCCCGTCGCAGTCTGTAGACCTTTTGCCAAGCGTCCGCCGTAGGGTCTCTCTCTGCCTCCGCAAACGACTTTTGTATTTCGGTCCGGTCATCCGGATGAATCCGGTTCACCCACCATGTGGTGGTCGGCGGAACGGTCGCCGGCGGGAAGCGGAAAGAGGTGATAAAGGCTGAATCCCATGTGCGTTCGCCGGAGAGATAGTCGAGGGTCCATAGACCGTCTGCGCCGGCGCGAGCAAGGCGCATGGTGCGAAGTTCGGCTGCCGAGAGTTCACGAACCCTGTCCTCCAGCTCATGCGTGAGCGACTCGAGCAGTCGCTCCTTGGCGATGCGATCGGAGATGTCACTCACTCCGCCGTAGGCGAAGAGCGGGTTGCCATCCGGGCTTCGGTCGATGCGACCTTTGGAGTTAACCCAGACATAGAAGCCTTCGCCCTTCAAAAAACGAAAGGTGGCGGTCCAGGCGGCTGTTTTGGGGGAATGAAGGGCGGATTCGAACGAACTTAGAGCCTTCGCGCGGTCGTCGGGGTGGATGCGTTCGCGAAACCACGCCATGGTGGTGCCGGGCGGGGGGCTCTCATAGCCGAAGTTGCGCCTGAAGCTTTCGCTCCAATAGACGGAGTCCTTGGCCAGGTCGGCTTCCCATAGGCCGTCGGATGCCGCGCCCGCCAGCCGTCGGAGTCGGCTCTCGGCTGTCCGGATCCTATTGGCGACTTTTATGGCGTTGTCGGCCGCGACAGCGCCGGCGACGGGGCAAAGGGCCAGGCACACCCAGAAGGCTTCGTCGAAGAGGCTGTTAACGATGAGGAAGTCGGCGGATAGTTTGACCGAAAGCGGGAGAAGGAACGCGCAAAGGAAGGCGACGGTTCCGGGCCTGTCCATCCAGCGATTCCTGTAGAGATAAATCCGGCTCCAAGTAAGGCCGATGAGCAGGGCCAGCGCCAAGGCGGCGAAGTGGCTTTGCTCCAGCCTAGCGAGGCCGTCGCGATGAAATCGAGCGAGGTGGAGGAAGTAGAATACGGTTGGTATCCCGAGTCCCACCAGTGTCGCTCTCACCGCGCGCCCCCGGCCGTTGGAAATATCGGATGGCGCATCGTCCCGCATGATGCGCCCGATTAAAGCGGCGCTGCCTCGGCCCGCAACCCTCCCGCCCGGGGTGCGCAGCCGGCTCGCCATCATTCACAGCGGGAAGACAATTGGGGGGCGGTGGGCTAGCGAGGTGGCGCGGCGGGTGCCGTCCGAGGCATTTGTTCCACGCGCTTTTTGAGTGTGGAGCGGTTGATACCCAGAATGCCCGAGGCCCTGAGCTGGTTGCCTCCGGTCTCGGCGATGCAGCGGCGGATGATTTCCATTTCAAGGCGCTCCAGAAGATGCTCCGAGTGCTCCGCCCGAAGGGCTTTGTACAGGGAGTCGAGCAGCTCATCGAGTTTGGCCGAGGCGTCGGCAGCCGGGGCAAGGGCATCGCTCCCGCGTTGCTCGGGGCGCGCTTCCACGGGGGCGGGGGAGGCTGCCTTGGGCGCTTGCACGGCCGCGATGATTTCAGCCGGAAGATCCTTAGCCAGGACCGCCTCGTCGCCGGCGATCACGCCGGCGCGGTGGATGGCGTTTTCCAGCTCGCGCACATTGCCCGGCCAGTCGTGCCGGCACAGTATGTCCATCGCCTCGGGAGAGACCTGGCGGGCGGCGATTTTGCGTTCGGCGCCCAGTCGGCGCAGCATGAAGTCGACGAGCAGCGGGATGTCCTCCTTGCGCTCGCGCAGCGAGGGCATCCGGATGCGCACGACATTGAGTCGGTAGTAGAGGTCTTCCCGGAAGCTTTTCTCCGTGACCATCTTTTCCAGGTCCTTGTTGGTCGCCGCGATAACGCGCACATCGATCTTGATGGTCTGAGTGCCGCCGACGCGCTGGATTTCGCCCTGCTGGATGGCGCGAAGCACGCGCGTCTGGGTGGCCGGGGACATGTCGCCGATCTCATCCAGGAAAAGCGTGCCGCCGTCGCACAGTTCGAACTTGCCGAGCTTCTGGGCGGCCGCGCCGGTGAAGGCGCCCTTTTCGTGGCCGAACAGTTCGCTCTCGATAAGGTTTTCCGGGATGGCGGCGCAGTTCACGGCGACGAACTCGCGCTTGGAGCGCAGGCTGTGCCGGTGCATGCTGCGGGCGACCAGTTCCTTGCCCGTGCCGCTTTCGCCGGTGATGAGCACGGTCACATCGCTGGCCGCCACCTGACCGATGGTTTTGAAAACCGCCTGCATGCTCTCGGCGTTGCCCACGATGCCCTCGCGCAGGTCGTCCGCGCTGACGATCGAGGCGGCGGCCGAGCGTCCCGCCTCGTCCAGGTCGGCGCGGGCGCGGGCGGCCTTTTCCACGAGCGCCAGAATCTTTTTGGGGTCGAAGGGCTTCTGGATGTAGTCGAAGGCGCCGAACTTCATGGCCTCGATCGCGGTCTGCGTGGTGCCGAAGGCGGTCATGAGCACGACCATGGCGGCCGGGTAGGCGGTGCGCATGCGACGCAGCGTTTCGACGCCGGACATGCCCCCCATGCGGTTATCCAGCAAAATCACCGCCGGACGCTCCGCCTTGGCGACCTCGAGCCCCTGTTCGCCGCTTTCGGCTTCCACCACCGTGTAGTGGGCGGCCGTCAGGACGCGGCGAAGCGAGTAGCGCAGGTCGCGGTCGTCATCGATGACGAGTACGGTCGGGCGTGCGGCGGAGGTGTCGAGCATGCCCAAAAATATGCACGCCGCATGCCGGCGGGAAAGCGGCAAAAGCGAATGCGCCCCCCGGGGCGTTCGTGGCCGCAGAAAAAGTCTGACAACCCGCCGTTTGGTGACGCTCTCTTAGGCATGAATCGTCTCTTGCTTCTCCCTCTCTCGCTGGCCCCCCTTTTCGCGTTTGCCGAGACTCCGGCGGCGCCGCAACCCGCTGAGGTCGCCAAGCCCGCCGTCGCTGAGGCCTCCGCGGCGCCCGTGGCCGCCAAGCCTGTTGAAAAGGCCGCCGAGGCCCCCGCGCCGGCGCGGCTCGTCATCGGCGCCGAGGCCCCCGCGCTGAAGCCGCTGAAGTGGCTGAAGGGCGAGCCGGTGACCGCCTTCGAGAAGGACAAGGTGTACCTCATCGAGTGCTGGGCCACCTGGTGCGGTCCCTGCGTGGCGGTCATTCCGCATGTCAACGAGCTGCATAACAAGTTCAAGGACAAGGGCCTCGTGGTCATCGGCGCCAATGTCATGGAAAACGCCGAGTCCAAGGCCGCCGCCTTCGTCGAGCGCAAGGGCGACGGCATGGCCTACCGCGTCGCTTTCGACGGCAAGTCCGGCGCCATCGCCAAGGACTGGCTCGAAGCCGTCGGCGCGCGCGGTATCCCTCACGCCTTTGTGGTGCGCGAAGGCAAGCTGCTCTGGTACGGGCATCCGGCACGCCTCACCGAGGAGACCGTGGCCGCGATGATCGCCGGCAAGTTTGACGGCGCCGCCGAGGTGGCCAAGGCCGAGTCCCAGGACAAGGCCGAGCGCGCCAAGCTCGCCGCCTTCCGCATGGCGCGCAACGAGATCAACCGGCTCATCCGCGAAAAGTCCTTCGACGCGGCGCTTGCCAAAATCGACGCCTCCTCCGCCGTGCTCGCCGGGACCGACCCCGCCGACCCGCATCTGCTGCGCGGCCTTGTCCATTCCGAGCGGGGCGATTCCGCCACCGCGCTGAGCCACTACAAGCTGGCCATGGACGCTTCCCGCGAGTCCCCCCTGTCGCGCTTCCGCATCGCCACCGCGCTGCTCAACTCCGGCACCGTTCGCGACAACGCCCTGGCTCTGGAGTGCGCCCGTTCGGCCCAAACCAAGAACCCGCCCGCCATCGTGCAACTGATTCTCGCCCAGGCCGAATATGCCAACGGCGACAAGGAGGCCGCCTCCCGCACGCTCTCGGCGATCCAGGTCAAGGAGGGCGAAGGCGACAGGGGCTTCTCCGAGACGCTCGAGCGCGCCCGCGTCGCCGTGCGCGACGGCCTGGCCTGGCCCGCGCCCGTCGGGCCCCGCCGCTGATTCCTCCGCGTCGCGTTTTTGCGTTCTCGAAGCCGCGAGCCCGACCCGGGCTCGCGGTTTCGTTATTTCAGCTTTCCGGGGCGCGCGGCATCGGTAAACCCGCGCGCACAACAATGAGCAACAAGCCCGCCGCCGCGCCCGCCAAGGCGCCCAAGACCGCCATCTCCCCGACCCGCGCCGAGGATTACCCCGAGTGGTACCAGCAGGTCATCAAGGCCGCCGACCTGGCGGAAAACAGCCCCGTGCGCGGCTGCATGGTGATCAAGCCCTGGGGCTACTCGCTTTGGGAAAACATCCAGCGCACCCTCGACGCCGAATTCAAGGCCACCGGCCACCAGAACGCCTACTTCCCCCTCTTCATCCCGAAGAGCTTCATCGAGAAGGAGGCCCAGCATGTCGACGGCTTCGCCAAGGAGTGCGCCGTCGTCACCCACTCGCGCCTCGAGGCCGGCCCTGACGGCAAGCTCGTGCCCGCCGGCGAGCTGGAGGAGGCGCTCATCGTGCGCCCCACCTCCGAGACCATCATCGGCGCCACCTTCTCCAAGTGGGTCCAGTCCTACCGCGACCTGCCCCTGCTCATCAACCAGTGGGCGAATGTCGTGCGCTGGGAGATGCGCACCCGCCTCTTCCTGCGCACCGCCGAGTTCCTCTGGCAGGAAGGCCACACCGTCCACGCCACCACCGAGGAGGCCATGGAGGAGACCGTCAAGATGCTCAACATCTACGCCGACTTCGCCGAGAACGCCATGGCCATGCCCGTCATCAAGGGCATCAAGACCGCCTCCGAGCGCTTCCCCGGCGCCGACGAGACCTTCTGCATCGAAGCCATGATGCAGGACCGCAAGGCCCTCCAGGCCGGCACCTCGCACCACCTCGGCCAGAACTTCTCCAAGTCCTGCGACATCAAATTCCAGAACGAGCAGGGCGAGCTTCAGCACGCCTACACCACCTCGTGGGGCGTCTCCACCCGCCTCATCGGCGGCATGATCATGACCCACGCCGACGACGACGGCATGATCGTCCCGCCCAAGCTCGCGCCCCAGCATGTGGTCATCCTTCCCATCTACCGCGACGACGCCGCTCGCGCCGAGGTGCTCGCCTACTGCAAGAGCCTGCAAAAGGAACTCGCCGCTCAGAAGTTCGACGGACGCCCCGTCATCGCCACCATCGACGACCGCGACCTGCCCGGCGGCACCAAGTCGTGGGGCTGGATCAAGAAGGGCGTGCCCCTGCGCGTCGAGGTCGGCCCGAAGGACATCGCCAACAACGCCGTGTTCGTCGCCCGCCGCGACACCGGTGAAAAGGCCGGCATCGCCCGCGCCGAGTTCGTCTCCGGCATCGCCGACCGCCTGCAATCGATTCAGGACAACCTGCTCGCGCGCGCCAAGGCGTTCCGCGAGGCGAACACCAAGGTGATCGACACCAAGGAGGAGTTCTACGCCTTCTTCACCGCCAAGAAGGAGAACGAGATCCACGGCGGCTTCGCCATGGCCCACTGGAACGGTTCCCCCGAGGTCGAAAAGATGCTCAAGGAGGACCTCAAGGTCACCATCCGCTGCATCCCGCTGGACGGCGACAAGACGCCCGGCATCTGCCCCTTCACCGGCGAGCCCTCCAAGCAGCGCGTCGTCTTCGCCAAGGCGTATTGAGGCCTTCGGGCTTCGCTGAAAAACGCCGCCGGCGCCTCAGGGTGCGGCGGCGTTTTTTATGTCGAAAATTCGACTCGGATTGGGCGCGACTGATGCGAAGTGACGGCAGGTTTGAACAAAACGAATCGCCCTACGGCGCGCGTCGGCCCGGCCTTGGCGTTCCCCGCATTCGCACAGGCCCGCCCTTCGGCGCCGCGGCGTTTCGTTTTTCGACGGGCGCGCCCGGGGCAAATCAAGCGAAGTGTTTCGCCGTCGCGCCGACGCCGGGTTTCATCGCCCCCTCCATGCTTCACCCCGCCTGCTTCAGCACCGTGTTCGACGCCGACATTCCGCCCGACGGCTTCCCCCGTCGTTGGGCGATTGTCACGGCGCATGCTCGCACCGGCACCGTGCGCCCCTTTCTTGAAGACGCCTGCGCCGACACTGCGCTAGCGGCCGAGATCGACCGGCTCGGCCTGCGCCGGTGGCGCGTGACCGGCCGTTCGGATTCCGGCGACCATGCGGAGCCGGGGTGGGGCGTCGACTGCGACGCCGCCCGGGCGCGCGACCTCGGGCGACAGTTCGACCAGGCCGCCATCTTTTGGGTGGTCGACGGCGATTTGCTGGGGGGCGAATGCGGCGAGGGCGTTTCCGGCGTCAAAGTCGGCGCGCTCGCACCGAGGCTGAACCCTCCCGTTTCCGGGCTCGGAGGCGAAGCGACCTTTGGAAAGTTCGCCGGCGGCGACACCTCGCGGCGGGCGGCGCTCCTGCGCTTCCTCGGCGAGCCTTCCGAGCGCGCCTCGAGCTTCGCCTCGCTGCTCGCGGAGTCCGACGAATCCGACTACTCGGCCGCCGACTGGTGCGCCGCCGCCGCCGAGTTCCAGAACCGTCTTGAGGTCGCCGGGCGCGTATCGCCCTTCGCGCACAAGCTTGGATACCTGAGCTGCTGCGCCTCCGCCATCGCCCGGATCCCGCCCGCCCTGCGTCCGTCCCTCACCGAGGCCTTCATCGCCATGTGGTTTGAATACGGATACGAAGGGTGAGCGGAGGCCGTCGTTGACACAGCACCTCGCCCCGCACTGAGGCGGGCTGCGCGGGACTGTTGTCGGCACACGGGTTATTTCGCCGGGTACGCGAGCACTTCGTGGTGCGCGGCGACGATCTTTTGGAAGTGCGGTGCGATGGCGTGCCAATCGAGCACGTCCACGCGGATGGGTAGCGTGGATTCCTCGAAGTCCTCGCGCAGCGCTGCGAGCTTGGCGGAATCGAGCCGCACGGGCCCGACGAGTGCGAGGTCGAGGTCGGAGTAGGGCTTGGCGCGGCCGGTCACGCGGGAGCCGAACACGCGCACCTCGCACTCCGGAAAGTGTTTTTCCAAGAGCGTCCTGACGAGGGCGAGCTGGTCGGCGGGTAGGTCAATCATTGTGCCGGCTCAGCGTAGCCAGGAACTTTTCGGATTCGGCGGCGAAGGCGACGGCGCGCTCAAACACCTCTTTGGCGGTGGCGAGGTCGTAGGTGTGCGAGGTCTTGTTTCGGCCTTCATGGAAGGTCATCCACAGGTCCACGCTGTCGATGAGGCGCTTTTCGGCGGCGAGGCGGAACAGCCCTCGGCGGCTGGCGCGGTCCACATCCTCCGGGCTCACATTGTTTTCGAGCCAGCGCTTCATCGCCTTCCGGCACTGCTCATACGCGACTTCGAAATGCTGGATGACCCCCGCGCGCAAGGTCTCCTGCAACACCGGCGAGACGGTGGGCATCACCCTCAGCGTCTCATCCAGACTGCGGCGCAGCGAGGCGATTGCGGATTCCAGAGAGGTGAGGTCGAGCATGGGTCAGGATTTTGGCGTGGGGTTAATCTCGATTAAAATCAGTTTGGCTCGAGCTTCCGCTTCACCCATGCGACTCGCCACTGTCGGAATCAAGTCCCTCATGAAGTCGGTGGCTTGCGTATCACCTAGTTTTTCAGCCACGAGGAGTCGTGCGAATCCTTCGACGGGGTCTTCCTTGAATCCTTGTCCGGCTCCAATGAGCACGCCGAGACCGGTGTTGGCGGACGGGTGTCCTGCTTTCGCCGCTTTGGTGTACCAAGCCCCCGCCTGTTCAAAGTTCTGCGGGTGGCCGAATGTCCCATGGAAAAGACGCCCCATCCAGAACGCGGCGTTCACATGATCTTTTGAAGCCAATGATTCAAACGCTTCTCTTGCCGCCTCAAAGTTCTGCGGGATTCCGTCACCTTTGGCGTACATGACGGCAAGATTGAATCGTGCCGTGATATGGCCACCAAGTGAAGCTAGCCCGAAGTAGTAGGCGGCCTTGCTTTTGTTGCGGATGTCGGGACCGCCTGAGTAGTAGAGGCTACCCATGGCAAATGTCGCCTCCGTGTCCTTCTGTTTGGAGGCAAGGTCGTACCATTTCATCGCGACAAGCTCATTGGGGGGAATGCCGATGCCGAATTGGAGGGCCTTGCCGTAGGCAAATTGACTTGGCGCAACGCCTTTTTGGGCTGCTTGTGCATATGCTCGCGTGGCTTCCGCGTGTTTGCCTTGGGCGGAGTAGCATTCGCCCAAATTGTGGTATCCCGCGGAGTCTCCTGCTTCTGCAGCTAGCTTGTTCCAGTGGATTGCACTATCGAGGTTTTTGGATGTGCCGATTCCTTTGAAGTGCATTGCTCCTAGGTTTCGCATTGCCCCGGGGTATCCCTGCTTTGCTGATTTTTGGTACCAAAGCAGGGCTTGCTCCGCGTTTTTTTGAGTGCCTACACCGTCTCTGAGGCATTCCGCGTAAATCGATTGGCCCCTGGGGTGTCCCAAGTCTGCCGATTTTTTGATTTCTGCAACGCCTGCTTGGATTTGTTGCTTCTTCATCAAGGCGAGGCCGGCTTCCAGCTCAGATTCCCCGGATGGAGTGGAGTATCTGCCATGAAAATAGAACCCGCCGACAATGATGACGCAGACGCAACTGGCGATGAGGATGAACGGCAACATTTCGACGGGGCGACGATGGTGTCGCTTACTTCGCCAGTTCCTTTTTCCAGCGGGCGATCTGGGCTTTGACCTGCTTGGGGCCGGGCATGCCGGTGCGCTCGCGCGAGCGCATGGCGGTGGGCAGGTCGAAGACGCTGACCCAGTCGGCCTTGTACGAGGGGGAGATCTTTTGCATCTCGGCGTGCGGGAGCTTGTTGAGCGGGGTGCCGGTCTTCTCAGCCAGCGCGACGGCGGCGCCGACGAGGTGGTGGGCGTCGCGGAAGGGCACGCCCTGGCGCACGAGGTAGTCGGCCAGGTCGGTGGCGAGCAGGAGGGGGTCGGCCACGGCGGCGGCGCAACGCTCGGGGCGCAGCTTCATGCCGGCGAGGGTCTCGCGCAGGACATCCAGGCAGATGAGGGTGGTGTCGAGGGAGTCGAAGACCGGCGGCTTGTCCTCCTGCAGGTCGCGGTTGTAGGTGAGCGGCAGGCCCTTCGCGAGGGTGAAGAGGGTGTTGAGGTTGCCCTGGAGTCGGGCGGCCTTACCGCGCAGGAGCTCGAGCGAATCCGGGTTCTTCTTTTGCGGCATGAGCGAGGAGCCGGTGGTGAACGCGTCGGGCATGACGGCGAATCCGAACTCGGAGGAGCTCCACAGGATGAGGTCTTCGCCGACGCGGGAGAAGTGCGTGCCGACGAGCGCGCAGGCGGAGGCGAACTCGATGAAGAGGTCGCGGTCGGCCACGGCGTCCATTGAGTTCTGCGTCACGCGGGCGGCGCCCTTCTCGTCGACGAAGCCCATGTGCTTGGCGGAGAATTCGCGGTCGATGGGCAGCGTGGTGCCGGCGATGGCGCCGGAGCCCAACGGGGAGATGTTGGCGCCGTCGTGGAAGATGGCGAAGCGCTCGCGGTCGCGGCCGAACATCTCGGCGTAGGCGAGCAGGTGGTGCGCGACGGACACGGGTTGCGCGCGCTGGAGGTGGGTGTATCCGGGGATGTAGACCTCCTGGGACTTCTCGGCCTGCTCGACGATCTCGGCGATGAGCGCGGTAAGGGCGGCGTGGATACGGATGGCGGCGTCGCGGAAGAACAGGCGCATGTCGGTGGCGACCTGGTCGTTGCGGGAGCGGGCGGTGTGCAGCTTGGCGGCGGCGGGCACGCGCTGCTTGAGGGCGTGCTCGATGTTCATGTGCACGTCCTCGAGCTCGATCTTCCACTCGAACTTGCCCGCCTCGATCTCCTTCAGGATCTGGTCGAGCCCCGCGTGGATTTCGTCGCGCTCCCTGGCGGTGATGATGCCGACCTTGGCGAGCATGGCGGACTGCGCCTTGGAGCCTTGGATGTCGAAGGGGGCGAGACGCTTGTCGAAGGAGACGCTTTCGGAGAAGCGCAGCATGAGCTCGGCGGTGCCTTCGGAGAAGCGGCCGCCCCAGGTGGCCTGGGCGGTCTTCTTCGGGGCGGAGGCGGGTTTGGCGGGCTTGGAGGCGGAGGCGGTTTTCTTGGCCATGATGGGCACGAATAGAAGGCTAACGCGCACGGGCGAAAGGCTAAAGGCGCGTCGCCGGGCGCCTTTTCGCAGGTCGGGCCGACTTGGGGGCCCCGGCTGATAAAAAAGCGCGCCATGGTTAGGCGCGCTGCTGTGCTTCGAGGGTGTGAGCGGGGGGGCGGTCGCCTCACTTGGCGCCTTGGGCCGAGTCGGTCCTGGGCGGCGGGTCGGGGCGGATGATGATTTCGCCCGGGGCGGCGTAGCCCAAGTGCTGTCTCACCACGCGGTCGCGGAATTCGGCGTCGTTCTGGAATTTGGTGAGAAACTCGACGGTGTTTTCGTTCTCGCGACGCAGCGAGGCCACGGCGTCGCTCTTTTCCTTGAATTCGCGCTGCTTGGCGGCGAGGTCGCCCCGGGCGTCGGCGGCCTGGTCGAGCAGCAGCGGGACAAGCACGAGAATCATCAGGAACTCGACGGCGAAGGCGATTTTGACCCAGCCGGGTTGCGCGGAGGGGGAGGGGGGCGG
Source organism: uncultured Opitutia bacterium (assembly GCA_945957395.1). Taxonomy (GTDB): domain Bacteria; phylum Verrucomicrobiota; class Verrucomicrobiia; order Opitutales; family UBA953; genus CAMFKE01. The sequence continues at coordinate 127,190 of CAMFKE010000009.1, read as the reverse complement.
TCCTGGCTGCTTGGCGGTGCGCATGTCAAAAAGAGGGAAAGTTCCGTGGATGCCCGAGGGGGCGCTCGAAGGGAAAGATAAAAACATTGGCGCTGGCTCAATCCGTAATCTTTTTTCGGCTGCATGAGTTTGATCAACGACGCGCTGAAGAAGGCGCAGATGGACCGGCAGGGTAAGGACGCCCCCGCCGTGAACAGTCCCGATGTTTCCGGGGTCGCCCGTGGCGGCGCTTCGGGCGGGGCGGGGCGCGGGCTGCTGCTGTTGCTCCTTGTCCTGGCGGCGGCGGGTGCCGGCGTGTATTTCTCGGGTGTGCTGGAGGGGGATTCGCCCGCTGCGGCCCCCGCCGGCCGGCCCGCCGTGGTGGCGAAAGCTCCGGATGTCGCTCCGGTTGCCGCAAAGGCGCCGGCCGAGTCGCCCGATGCCAAATCCGCCCCCGTCGCCCCCTCGGCTGAGGTTGCTCCTGTGCCTGCCGCTCCCGCAGCCGTTGCGCCCACGCCCGCCGAGGCGCCTGTGGCGCCGCCCGTCGCGCCCGTGGTTCCCGCGGCGCCCGTCGCGCCCGTGGTTCCCGTCGTCCCGGTCGCTCCCGCTGAGCCGGCGAAGAATCCGGCGGTCGCGACTTTGGTAAGTCTCATGCAGGTGTCGCTGACTCGGAAAAACACCGGGCGCTGCGTCATCGACGGAGTGATTCGCAAGGTCGGCGAAACCATGAACGCCAATCCCCTTATCGTTATCGAGTCGATCGAGGACGGGGGCGTGGTGTTCAGGGATGCCAATGGCGTCCGCTACGAAAAAAGCCGCAACTGAGCGCCTTGATTCATGAGCGATAATTCAGAGGAAAAGGGTTTCAAGACCCTCAAGCTTACCACGCTTAAGGTGGCCAAGACGGGCGAGGCCAAGCCCGCTTCGGCCTCCGGAGCCGAGCCGGTCAACCGGCCCGCGCCGGTTCCGGCTCCCGTCGCGCCCGTTACACGCGAGGCGCAGGCTTCCGCCGAGGCCGAGACACCTTCGGCCGCCGCCACGCCGGCACCTTCGCTGTCGCCCTCCGCCGCCTCATCGGGCCCTTCGCTGAAGCCGTTCAAGGTTCTTTCCGTTCCCAAGAGCGCACCGTCGGCTGAAAACGCCGCCTCCGCCGCCGCCGCCCCTGCGCCGGAGCAGGCTGAGGCAAAGTCTTTCAAGCCGTTGGAGGTGAAGTCCGCAAAGGGCGCTGCCGTTTCCTCTGACGAGTCGTCTCCCTCCCCCGTGGCGACAGCTGCGGCGGCGATTCCGCCGCTTCCTCAGATCACTTCGCTTCCGGTTCGGCAGCCGGAATCAGTGGCGGCCGCGTCTGACGCCGTTCCCGCCGTGCAGAAGTTGAAAATGGCCGCGCCCGCTGCGGCCTCCGAATCGGGCGAGCCTGTTGAGAAGCCCAAGGCCGCCGCGGCGAAGCCGTCGCTGCGCCCGCTGCTTCTGGTGGGCGGCGTGGCGGTCGCGCTGGTTGTCGGGGTCGTCGCCTATTTCCTTTTCGGTGAATCCTCTACCGGTGCGCCCGCCCCTGCGAAGCCGGTGGCCACGGCGCCCGCCAAACCGGTCGAGCCCGTGGCGAAGAAGCCTGTCGCCCCGGTTGTTTCGGCACCCGTGGCGCCGGTCAAGGCTGCCGCGCCCGTGAAGCCGGTCGAGCCCTCTGCCGCCGCCGCGCCCGCGACGCCGAGCGCCACCGAGGCGGTTGTCGCGTTGTCGCGAAAGCCGGAGACGGAGGCGTGGCTTAAGTCCGCCACGGTCACGGCCATCGCCGCCCTGCGCCTGACGCTGAACGACCGCGTGTACTCCCTGAATGACACCGTATACGCCGAGGGTTCGCTGCGCTGGGTGGGGCGTGATTCGCGCACGAACGACCTGCTGTTCGTGGATGCGGCCGGGGTGGTCTATTCGAAGCCGACCCGCTCGGCCCGCTGAGAGTCTCAAGCCAAAGCCCGTCGGGGAAAGAAAAATTGCGCATCCGGAATCCGGATGCGCAGTTTTCGTTTAAGCGGTTCCCTAGGCCATGATCTGCTCGCGAATCTCCCGCTCGCAATCCGGGCCGAAGAGAATGCGCACCAGGGCCAGTCCGAAGGGCAGGGCGGTTCCCGCGCCGCGGGAGGTCACGATGTCGCCGTCGACAACCACCGGCTCGTCGCCTGCCCCCGGGAGCTCGGCGCGGGCGGAGAAGTGGGCGGTGAAGGTTCTGCCCGCGAGCAGCCCGGCATCGCCGAGGACGAGCGGTGCGGCGCAGATGGCGGCCACGGGCTTTCCACGCGCGAGAAACTCCTTCGCGAGGGCGGCGATGCGCGGGTCGCGGCGCAGCTGCTTCACTCCCGGGCCGCCGGGTATGACAAGCATGTCGAAATGCCGTCCCGCCACGGCGTCCAGTGTGGAGTCGGGGAGGAGGCTCATGCCGCACCGACCGCAAACGGGCTCCGGCCGGGGATCGGTCGTGGCGAGGACGACTTCGGCCCCCGCTCTGCGCAGAAGGTCCGCCGGCGCCACGGTTTCGAGCTCCTCGAATCCATGGGTGAGAATGACGAGCGCGGACTTGGCGGGAGAGTGCTTCATGGGGCATGACAGGCAAGCGCCGGCAAGGGCTGCACGCGAGCCGGGACTTCGCTCCCGGGGCGCCCGAAGTGACGCCAGAGCGGGGTGTGAATAACTTTGGCGAGAAAAAATTTTGGGAAATTTACTTGCGCGTACCGGGCCGGCCGGTAACTCCGCCCCCTCTTCAACTAGTTTTCAAGGCCCATGCCCACCATCAATCAACTCGTCCGGAAGCCCCGGGTGCAGCCCAAGACCAAGTCCAAGTCGCCCGCGCTCGACAACTCGCCTTTCAAGCGTGGCGTCTGCACGCAGGTGATGATCCGCACCCCCAAGAAGCCCAACTCCGCCCAGCGTAAGTGCGCCAAGGTGCGCCTCACCAACGGCCAGGAAGTCATCTCCTACATCCCTGACGAAGGCCACAAGCTCCAGGAACACTCCGTCGTGCTCGTGCGCGGCGGCCGTGTGAAGGACCTTCCCGGTGTGCGTTACCACATCGTCCGCGGTCCCCTCGACTGCGCCGGCGTCGAAAAGCGCCGTCGTTCCCGCTCCAAGTACGGCGTGAAGCGCCCGAAGGCCGGCAAGGCTCCCGCCGGTAAGAAGTAAGTTTTAACCTCGTTCTTTCTTTAAAACATGTCCCGTCGTCGCCGCGCCACCAAGCGCACCCACCAGCCGGATGCTCGTTACGGCACCCCGCTGGTTTCCCAGCTCATCAACGTCGTCATGAACCGCGGCAAGAAGTCCGTGGCCGAGTCGATCGTTTACGGCGCCATCGAGCGCGTCTCCGAGAAGCTGGAAAAGGGCGATCCCGTCGAGCTCCTCCTCGGCGCCCTGGAAAACTGCCGCCCCAAGATTGAAGTGAAGTCCCGCCGCGTCGGTGGCGCCACCTATCAGGTTCCCATGGAAGTGTCCCACGAGCGTCAGACCTCGATGGCCTTCCGCTGGCTCGTCGCCTCCGCCCGCGGTCGCAAGGGTCAGCCGATGACCGAGGCTCTCGCCTCCGAGATCATCGACGCCTACAACAACACCGGCAACGTGGTGAAGAAGCGCGAAGAGACGCACAAGATGGCTCAGGCCAACCGCGCCTTCGCCCATCTGCGCTGGGGCAACTAAGCCCCTCCCTAGGTAAGAACCCAAAAGCAGAAGCACGCTCATGGCACAGCTCTCCGCCGCAAATTCGAAGGACCGCAAGTTCCCCCTCGAGTACACGCGAAACATTGGCATCGCCGCGCACATCGACGCCGGCAAGACCACCACTTCCGAACGCATCCTCTTCTACACCGGCGTGGTGCACAAGATGGGTGAAGTGCACGAAGGTGGCGCCACCACCGACTGGATGGAACAGGAGCGTGAGCGTGGCATCACCATCACCGCCGCCGCCGTTTCCGCCGGTTGGAAGACGAAGGAAGGCCCCTTCGCCAACATCGACCACCGCATCAACATCATCGACACGCCCGGTCACGTGGACTTCACCGTCGAGGTGGAGCGCTCCCTTCGCGTGCTCGACGGCGCCGTCGCCGTGTTCTGCGCCGTCGCCGGCGTCCAGCCCCAGTCGGAAACCGTCTGGCGCCAGATGAACAAGTACCATGTGCCCCGTCTTGCCTTCGTGAACAAGATGGACCGCATGGGCGCCAATTTCTTCAACGCCGTTTCGGACATCCGCAACAAGCTGAAGGGCAACGCGCACCCGCTCTTCATCCCCATTGGTCAGGGCGAAGCCTTCAAGGGCCTCATCGACCTGATCAAGAACGTCGCCTACATGTACGACGAGAAGGATCCGAAGGGCATGAAGTATGACGAGATCGCCATCCCGGCCGACCTCGCCGACGACGCCAAGAAGTGGCGCGACAACCTCATCGAAGCCCTCTGCGACTTCGATGACATGCTCGCCGAGAAGTACCTCGGTGGCGAAGAGATTTCCGTGGACGAAATCCGCGTGGGTATCCGCAAGGCCACCCTGTCGATGAACTTCATCGGCGTGATCCCCGGCTCCGCCTTCAAGAACAAGGGCGTGCAGATGCTTCTCGACTCCGTCGTGAACTTCCTGCCTTCCCCCATCGACGTGCCGGCCATGAAGGCCTACATCGGCGGCGAGAAGGACCAGCCCACCGAAGTCACCGCTGACGACAATGGCAAGACCTGCGGTCTTTGCTTCAAGCTGTGGTCCGACCCCTATGTCGGCCAGCTCGTCTTCTACCGCGTGTACCGCGGCACCCTCAAGAAGGGCGACGCCCTCTACAATCCCCGCAACCGCCGCACCGAGCGCATCTCGCGCATCGTGCTTCTGCGCGCCATGGACCGCGAGGAAATCGAGTGCGCCTACTCCGGCGACATTTGCGCCCTCATCGGCCCGAAGGACATCGTCACCGGTGACACCCTCACCGACGAGTCCGAGGACATCGCCCTCGAGCCGCCGTCCTTCCCCGATCCCGTGATCTCCATGTCCATCGAGCCCGCCTCGAAGGGCGACCAGGAGCGCATGGCCACTGGTCTCCAGCGCCTCGCCGCCGAAGACCCGACCTTCCGCCTCTCCACCAACCAGGAGACCGGCCAGACCCTCATCTCGGGCATGGGCGAGCTTCACCTGGAAATCATCGTGGACCGCCTCAAGCGCGAGTTCAAGGTGGAGGCCAAGTCCGGCAAGCCCCAGATCTCCTACCGTGAGTCCATCACGAAGGAAGCTCGCGGCGTCGGCAAGTTCGTCCGCCAGTCCGGCGGCCGCGGCCAGTACGGCCACGCCGAAATCATCCTCGAACCCAACCCCGGCAAGGGCGTGGAAGTCGTGGACGAGATCGTCGGCGGCGTCATCCCCAAGGAGTACATCAAGCCCACCATCGCGGGCATCGTCGAAGCCGGTAACAACGGCACGGTGGCCGGCTACCCGGTGATCGACTTCAAGGCGCGCATCGTCTTCGGCTCCTTCCACGAAGTGGACTCCAACGAAATGGCCTTCAAGATGGCGGGTATCTTCGCCTTCAAGGAAGCCATGAAGGAGTGCCGTCCGATTCTGCTCGAGCCCATCATGAAGGTCGAAGTGGTCACTCCCGAAGAGTACCAGGGCGACATCATGGGCGACTTGAACCGTCGTCGCGGCCAGATCCAGAACATGGAAACCAAGCAGGGCGTGTGCTTCATCAACGCCAACGTCCCGCTGAAGGAAATGTTCGGCTACGCCACCGACGTGCGCTCGCTCTCCAAGGGCCGCGCCTCCTACACGATGGAGCCCTCCAACTTCGAACAGGTTCCCGCCTCCGTGCTCAAGGAAGTGGTCGAGACCGCCTCCCGCGCTCCCGCCCGCACCTAAACGAAAAATTGACGCGAAAGCCAAACGCGCCTTGACGGCGTGTTTGGCTTTCGCATCAGCACACCACTCTTCTCCACTCACTTCCGTTCTTTCACACCATGTCCCGTCCCCGGATCCGCATCAAACTCAAGGGCTTCGACTACCGCATCGTCGACCAGTCCGCCTCGGAAATCGTCGAAACCGCCAAGCGCTCCGGCGCCCGCGTTTCCGGTCCCGTGCCCCTTCCCACCGACATCGAGCGCTTCACCGTGAACCGCTCCCCGCACGTGGACAAGAAGTCCATGGACCAGTTTGAGATCCGCACCCACAAGCGTCTCATCGACATTCTCGAGCCCACCGCTCAGACCGTCGACGAGCTGAAGAAGCTCAACCTCCCGGCCGGCGTTGATATCTCCATCAACGTCTAAAGGAGTCTCCAACAACCAAAACACCTCGGCAGCGGCAGTTCAGGGTAAATGATTTGTGACAAAGTTGTCACGCCGTTGTTTACCCCTCTAAAGCAGGTCCGCTGCGCCCAACGAGAAAACACCTGCCTCTTAATCGTACAAATGAAGCTCGAACTCATCGGCAAAAAGATCGGGATGACCCAGATCTACGACGAGAACAACAACCTTGTTCCCGTCACCGTGGTGCAGGCCGGTCCCTGCCCCATCACCCAGGTTAAGACCGTCGAATCGGATGGCTACAACGCCGTCCAGATCGCGTTCGCTCCCCAGAAGGAGCAGCGCCTCACCGCGCCCGAACTCGGCCACCTCAAGAAGGCCGGCGTCGCCCCGCACTCCGAACTCGGAGAAATCCGTTTTGAAAGCGCCCCCTCCCTGAAGGTCGGCGATGTGCTCACCGTGGCCAAGTTCGCCGCCGGTCAGTTCGTCGACGTCATCGGCACCACCAAGGGCCGTGGCTTCCAGGGCGTCATGAAGCGCCACAACATGTCCGGCCAGCCCGAGACGCACGGTCACATGATGCACCGCCGCGTCGGCTCGATCGGCATGCGTCAGACCCCCGGTCACGTGTTCAAGGGCAAGCGTATGCCCGGTCACATGGGCCAGGTGCGTCGCACCATGCAGAACCTCAAGGTCGTCAAGATCGACGAGGCTCAGAATCTCATCCTCATCAAGGGTAGCTTCCCTGGCGCCACCGGTGACCTCGTCATCGTGCGTCACGCCGTGAAGTCCAAGTAATCCGAGAGGAGACACAGCACATGAAACTCAAGGTTTACAAGGCCGACGGCACCTCCTTCGTTGAGAAGGAATTCGCCCTCCCCACCTTCGAAGGTGACAAGGGCGTCGCGCTGCTCAAGCAGACCGTCATCGCGTACCAGGCCAACAAGCGCCAGGGTACTTCCAAGACCAAGGATTACGGCGAAGTCGCCGGCTCCGGCAAGAAGCAGGGCCCCCAGAAGGGTTCCGGCGGCGCCCGTCACGGCGACAAGCGCGCTCCCCAGCTCTACAAGGGCGGCGTCGTCTTCGGCCCCCGTCCCCGCGACTGGTCCAAGACCATCACCGTCTCCGCCAAGAAGCTGGCCCTCGGCCGCGCTCTCTTCGACCTCGCCAACGAAGGCGGCGTCAAGGTGATCGAAAGCTTCACCGTTTCGGCTCCCAAGACCAAGCAGGTCGCCGCCGTCCTCGAGAAGATCCAGCCCGAAGGCAAGATCCTCCTCGTCGACGCCGCCTGGGCCGACAACACCGTCCTGGCCGCTCGCAACATCGAGCGCATCTCGCTCACGGACGCCCTCACCCTCAACGCCCTCGACCTCGTCAAGTTCCAGAGCGTGCTCTTCACCGAGCAGGCTCTCGCCAAGGTCGTCGCCCGCGCCAACGCCTAATCGGGAGACCCCATAACATGAGCAAACCCGCATACAGCGTCATCAAGCAGCCCATCTTCACCGAGAAGAACGCCCTCCTCGCCGAAGCCGGCAAGTACGTGTTCGAAATCTTCCCCGGCGTCGAGCGCACGGATGTCAAGGCCGCCATCGAGGCCCAGTACAAGGTCACCGTCGCCAAGGTCAACGTCCTCAACACCAAGGGCAAGATCAAGGCCTCGCGCATGCAGCGCGGCCTTCACTACCGCCGCTCGGATGTCAAGAAGGCCATCGTGACCCTCGCGAAGGGCCAGAAGATCGAGCTCGCCTAACACGACACACCCTGAACAGGAAACATCGTCATGGCTCTCAAGTCCATCCGTCCCCTCACTCCCGGCCAGCGCCTGCTCGTTCGCAACTCGCAGACGCACCTCGCCGAGAATAACCCCGAGAAGTCGCTGACCGGCTTCCGTCATTGCGCCAAGGGCCGTAACAACAACGGCCGCGTCACCTCCCGCCGTCGCGGCGGAGGCCATAAGAAGCTCTATCGCCAGATCGACTTCCGTCGCGCCCGCATCGACATCCCCGCCACCGTGCTCACCCTCGAGTACGATCCGAATCGCTCCGCCCACATCGCCCTGATCCAGTATCAGGACGGCGAGAAGAGCTACATTCTGGCTCCGGACGGCCTCAAGGTCGGCGACACCGTCGTCTCCACCAACAAGACCGTCGACAAGTTTGATGTCGGCCAGTCCCTCCCGCTGAAGAACATCGCCCCCGCGACCTTCATCCACGCCATCGAGATGGCCCCCGGCGCAGGCGCCCAGATCGCCCGCTCCGCCGGCATCTACGCCCAGCTCCTGGGCCTCGAAGGCGACCGCGCCATCATCAAGATGCCCTCCGGCGAGCAGCGTTACCTCAACGCCGAGTGCCGCGCCACCGTCGGCATCGTGTCGAACCTCGACCACCACAACCAGTCCCTCGGCAAGGCCGGCCGCAACCGCTGGCTCGGCAAGCGCCCCCGCGTTCGCGGTATGGTGATGAACCCCGTCGACCACCCCAACGGCGGTGGTCAGGGCAAGTCCAAGGGCGGCGGCGGTCGTCAGCACCCGCGTTCGCCGTGGGGTCAGCTCGCCAAGGGCTTCCCGACCCGCGCGAAGGCCAAGGCTTCGAACGACCAGATCATCGTTCGTCGTAACGGCAAGAAGACCAAGAAAGCCTAACTTTAAAAAGACCCCGCCACCATGGCCCGTTCCGTTAAAAAAGGTTTCTACGTCGACAGCTCGCTGATGGACAAAGTGGTCGTCGCCGCCAAGGCGAACAGCCGCAAGCCCATCAACACCTGGTCCCGCCGTTCGACCATCACCCCCGACTTCATCGGGCTCAACCTCAACGTGCATAACGGCAAGACCTTCGTCCCCGTCTATGTGACCGAAAACATGGTCGGTCACAAGCTGGGCGAGTTCGCTCCCACCCGCACGTTCAAGCAGCACACCACGCCGACCAAGAAGACCGCGTAATCGTGTTCGCCCGTCTTTCCGCCGCCCTGCTTCTTCTCGCCGCTCTCGCGGCAGGTTGCACGACGGCGGAGGACCGGAACCCTTCCCCCGACTTCGCGCCCGTCACCGACGGGCGCGGGGCGGGGGAGGTGCTCCGGGTTCGGACGGGCACCCACGCCGACCTGGTCATACTCAACGCCGGCTACGCCGCGGGCGTCAGACCCGGGATGAATCTCATCCTCAGCCGCCAAGGTAAGGCCATCGCCTCCTTGGTCGTCGCCGAGGCGACACAGGACAGTGCGGCTGCCCTCATCCTAGACCTGACACCCGACGAAACCGTCAAGGCCGGCGACTCGGCCAAAGTGAAAACTGTAGTCCCTTAACTGATTCCCGACATGCAAGTCCAAGCTCTCACCCGATCCGCGCGGATGTCGCCCACCAAGGTGCGCGAAGTCACCCGCCAGATCCAGGGTCTCCCCGCCACTCAGGCGCTCGACCTGCTTCGCTACATCCCGCGCAAGTCCGCGCGTCTTGTGGCCAAGACCCTCGCCAGCGCCATCGCCAACGCGGAGAACAACCACAACCTCTCCTCCAAGACCCTCGTCGTGGCCTCCGCCACGGTCGACCAGGGCATGGTGATCAAGCGCTTCATGCCCGCCGCCCGCGGCAGCGCGCACCCGATCCACAAGGGCACGAGCCACATCAAGATCGTGCTCGCCGAATCCACCAACCTTCAGAAGTAACGCGCCATGGGCCAGAAAGTTAATCCGATTGGCTTCCGTCTCGCTGTTCGCCGTAATTGGGAATCGCGCTGGTACGCCGATGACAAGACCCTCCCGACCTATGTCGCCGAGGACTTCAAGATCCGCGAGTTCCTCAAGGACAAGCTCCGCCAGGCCGCCGTTCCCCGCATCTTCATCGAGCGCGCCGGCAACCGCATCCGCATCAAGATCTTCACCGCCCGTCCCGGCGTGGTGATCGGCCGCAAGGGCGGCGAACTCGACAAGCTTCGCGAGGACATCCAGAAGCTCGTCGGCCGCGAAGTCATCCTGGACATCCAGGAAGTCAAGCGCCCCGACCTCGTCGCCCAGCTCGTCGCCGAGAACATCGCCCTCCAGATGGAGCGCCGCGTCTCGTTCCGCCGCGCCATGAAGAAGGCCGTCCAGGTCACCATGGGCGCCGGCGCCGATGGCATCCGTCTCCGCCTTGGCGGCCGTCTCGGCGGCGCCGAAATCGCCCGCGTCGAGTCCGCTCGCGTCGGTCGCGTGCCCCTGCACACCCTGCGCGAAAACATCGACTACGGCTTCGCTGAAGCCAAGACGATGGCCGGCAAGCTCGGCGTGAAGTGCTGGATCTGCACCAAGGAGTCCGAGTTCTAATCCGTATTCGGATTAACACTACGGAATAACCGCCAACAGACCATACCGTCATGGCCAATATCCAGCCTTCCCGCACCAAGTACCGCAAGGTCCACAAGGGCCGTATCCGCGGCAACGCCAACTCCTGCAACAGCCTCGCCTTCGGTGATTTCGGCATCCAGTCCCTGGACCGCTACCCGATGACCGCCGCCCAGCTCGAGGCCGCCCGTGTCGCCATCTCCCGCGCCCTCAAGCGCAAGGGCAAGATGTGGATGCGCGTCTTCCCCCACAAGCCCGTGACCAAGAAGCCCGCGGAAGTCCGCATGGGTTCCGGTAAGGGCGGCGTCGAGTTCTACGTCGCCGTCATCAAGCCCGGCACGATGCTCTTCGAAGTTTCCGGCGTGCCCCTCTCGGCCGCCAAGGAAGCCATGCGCCTCGCCGACACCAAGCTGCCCGTCCGCTGCCGCTTCGTGTCCCGTGAAGCTCTTGAAACTTATTGATTGCTTTTTCGGCAATCCGCACCATCCCAACGCGTCCGCATAAAATGAACGCTAAAAAGAAATCCGCTTCCGCCGCCTCCGAAGTGCGCTCCCTCGGCTCCGCCGAGATCGCCAAGAAGGTCGTCGCCAACCGCGAGGAGCTCCTTCAGCTGCGCCTGAAGAAGGTCGCCGGCCAGGTGGAAAACACCGCTCGCATCCGCGCCCTGCGCCGCGAGAACGCCCGCCTTCTCACCGTCGCCGCCGAAAAGGCCGGCGCCGCCAAGGCCTAATCTCCGCCAACCTGGAGTCCCCAAAACATGTCCACCGCTACCCGCGAAACCGCTCGTAAGAGCCTCGTTGGCGAAGTCACCTCCAAGATGGGCGACAAGTCCGTCAAGGTCACCTACTTCTACAAGACCCCCCACCCGGTCTACGGCAAGGAAGTGAAGCGCAAGACCGTGCTTCACGCCCATGACGAAAAGAACGAAGCCAAGATCGGCGACAAGGTCGAGATTTCGGAAACCCGCCCGCTTTCCAAGCTGAAGCGCTGGCGCGTCGTCCGCGTCGTCGAGGCCGCCAAGATCGTGGGCCAGGTCAACGCCTGAGCTCCGATCCATTAACCGCAAAAAAGGATACCATACACCATGGTCCAGATGCTCTCCAAGCTTGATGTCGCCGACAATACCGGCGCCAAGCAGGTCCAGATGATTCGCCGCCTCGGTCAGCTGACCGACACCGCCGGCGTGGGCGACATCATTGTCTGCTCCGTCAAGGACTCCACCCCCGACGCCTCCGTGAAGAAGGGCTCCGTCGTCAAGGCCGTGATCGTGCGCACCAAGCACCCGATCCTGCGCGCCGACGGCTCCCGTCTTCGCTTCGACTCCAACGCCGTCGTCATCCTCGACGCCAACGGCAACCCCAAGGGCACCCGCATCTTCGGCCCCATCGCTCGCGAACTGCGCACGAAGGCCTTCATGAAGATCATCTCCCTCGCCCCCGAGGTCCTCTGAGATTTCAACCATGAGCAAGTCTTCCATCAAGAAGGACGCCGAAGTCGTCGTCATCGCAGGCTCCGAAAAGGGCAAGCGCGGCAAGATCGTCCGCGTCCTGCGCGAAACCGACCGCGTCGTCGTCGAAGGCCTCAATCTCGTGAAGCGCCACACCAAGAAGTCCCAGACTTCCGAAGGCGGCATCATCGAGAAGGAAGCCCCCATCCATCGCTCCAACGTCGTCCTCGCCACCGAGTTCGACGCCCGCGCCAAGAAGTCCGCCAAGTAAGCGGCGGACGCCTTAAACAAAAGGTCCGGGGGGCGGCTCCGATACCCGATTATCGGGTCAGAGTAGACGCCTAGCCGGATCGCCACACACCACCATAGACATGCCCTACAAGCCGGTCCTCAAGCAGCACTACCTGGAGAATGTCGTCCCCGAGCTCAAGAAGAGCCGCGGTTACGAGAACATCCACCAGGTCCCCGTGATCACCAAGATCGTGATCAACTCCGCCTTCAAGGCTGACGCCGACAAGAATCATCAGGCCGAAGTCCTCAAGGAAATCACCAAGATCACCGGCCAAAAGCCCGTCGTGACCAAGGCCAAGAAGTCGATTTCGAACTTCAAGGTCCGCGAAGGCATGCCCCTGGGCGTCATGACGACCCTGCGCGGCGCCAAGATGTACGAGTTCCTGTACCGCCTCACCGCCATCGCTCTGCCCATGATCCGCGACTTCCGCGGCGTCGGCAACAAGCTCGACGGCCAGGGCAACTACTCCCTCGGCATCACCGACCACACCATCTTCCCTGAAACCCAGGGTGACGGTTCCCAGAAGGCCAACATCGGCATGGACATCACGATTGTGACGACCGCCCACTCCGACGATGAAGCTCGCGAGCTCATCCGTCTCATGGGTATGCCCTTCCGCAAGTCTGCCGCCGCGCAGGCCGAAGCCGCCGCCAAGAACTAACCTCGGAGCGACACACACATGTCCAAGACTTCCGTCGTCGTGCGCCAGAAGAAGCGCGAAGCCACCGTCCAGAAGTTCGCCGCCAAGCGCGCCGAGCTCAAGGCCATCCTCTCCTCCCCGAAGACCACGGACGAGGAGTTCTACGCCGCCCAGCGCAAACTCGACAAGATGCCCCGCAACTCGTCGAAGGTTCGCCTCAAGAATCGCTGCAGCATCACCGGCCGCCCGCGCGCCTTCATCGGCAAGTTCGGCGTCTCCCGTATCCAGTTCCGCGAACTCGCCCTCAACGGCCAGCTCCCGGGCGTCGTGAAGGCCTCCTGGTAATCAGGGCCCCACGATACTAAACCTCTCAAAAGAGACTTTAAGTCATGGCTTCCCACGACCCGCTGGGCGACTTCCTCACCATCCTTCGCAACGGCGCCCGCGCCGAACTGGCGACCGTGACCACCCAGTGGTCCAACGTCCGCGAAGGCGTCGCCGCCATCCTCAAGAAGAACGGCTACATCGCCGACTTCAAGAAGGGTGAAAAGAACGGCCTGCCCGTTCTCGAAGTGACCCTCAAGTACACCAACCGCACCTCCGCCATCTCCGGCATCAAGCGCGTGTCCTCCCCGGGCCGCCGCGTGTACGCCGGCTACACCGATCTCCCCAAGGTGATCGGCGGCATGGGCATCTCCATCCTCACCACCTCCAAGGGCATCAAGAGCGATCGCGAAGCCCGTCAGGAGAAGATCGGCGGCGAGCTCCTCGCCCAGGTCTGGTAACGCTGCTGTTTCATTAACAGCATAGCACGAAAGAGTTACACAATGTCTCGTATCGGCAAACTCCCCGTGGCCATCCCCGCGGGCGTCAAGGTCTCGACCTCCGGTCAGACCGTCAACGTTGAAGGCCCCAAGGGCAAGCTGTCCAAGGCCTTCGACCCGGTTGTCGAAGTGAAGGTTGACGGCGCCTCGGTGACCGTCACCCCCAAGGCTGAAAGCCGCTTCGCAGGTGCCATGCACGGCACCGCCCGCGCCATCATCAACAAGATGGTTAAAGGCGTGACCGAAGGCTACACCAAGAAGCTCACCATCGAAGGCGTCGGCTTCAAGGCCGCCGTCAAGGGCGACATCATCGACCTCGCTCTGGGCTACTCGCACCCCGTCTTCGTCAAGATTCCGGCCGGCATCAAGGTCGTGATCAACGAAGGCACGAAGATCGAAGTGTCCGGTCCGGACGCCCAGGTCGTCGGCCAGGTGGCCGCCCAGATCTACCAGTTCTACCCCGTCGAGCCCTACAAGGGCAAGGGCGTGCGTCTGGATGGTCAGTATGTCCGCCGCAAGGAAGGCAAGAAGACCGCGTAATCGCGTTCTTCTGCTCCTCTCATTCACCTTCAACTGGCTTTCAGTTTCATGAAACCCGCCACCAAGCTTCACAAGAAGCAGACCCTGCTCGCCAAGCGCCGCATGCGCATCCGCAAGCTGGTCATCGGCACCGCCGAGCGTCCCCGCCTGAGCGTCAAGTTCACCAACCTGCACATCTACGCGCAGGCCATCGACGACGCTTCCGGCAAGACTCTCGCCGCCGCCGCCACCACCCAGAAGGAAGTCCGCGAAAAGGGCGTCCGTCCCAACGTCGCCGGCGCCACCGCCCTGGGCAAGCTCTTCGCCGACCGCGCCAAGGCCGCCGGCATCTCCGCCGTCGTCTTCGACCGCGGTGGTCGCCGCTTCCACGGCACCGTCAAGGCTTTCGCCGAAGCCGCCCGTCAATCCGGTCTCTCGTTCTAAGGAGTTCAGGCAATGTCCAACGAAACCAATTCTTCCGCCCCCGCCGCTCCCGAAGCCGGCGCCAACACCGGCGCCGCCCCCCAGGGCAACGAGCGTCCCCGTCGCGGCCGTGACAGCGGCCCCGGTGGCAACCGCGGCCCCCGCCGCGACAACCGTCGCAAGCAGGAGGAGGCTCCTTCCGAGTTTATCGAGAAGGTCGTGCACGTGAACCGCTGCGCCAAGACCGTCAAGGGCGGCCGTCGCTTCACCTTCGCCGCCCTCGTGGTGGTCGGTGACGGCAAGGGCCGCGTCGGCCTCGGCTACGGCAAGGCCAAGGAAGTGCCGGATGCCATCAAGAAGGGCACCGACCGCTCCCGCCGCGCTCTCAAGCCGGTCAACCTGCGCAACAACACCATCCCGCACGAAGTCCTCGGCGAATTCGACGGCGGCAAGGTGCTCCTCAAGCCCGCTTCCCCCGGTACCGGCCTCATCGCCGGCGGTGGTGTGCGCGCCGTCCTCGAGGCGGCCGGCGTCAAGGACGTGCTCACCAAGTCGCTCGGCTCGAACAACCATGCCGCGGTGGTCAAGGCCACCCTGGACGGTCTGTCCAAGCTGCGCACCCTCGAACAGATCAAGGCCGTTCGCGCCTAAGATCATCCCTGGCAGAATAGCAAAGGGTAACACACCATGAAGCTCCACACTCTTCCTGAAATCGCGGGCTCCACGCACCGCCACAAGCGCCTCGGCTGCGGCCGCGGATCCGGCCACGGCAAGACCTCCGGTCGCGGCCACAAGGGTATGAAGGCCCGCTCCGGCGGCGGCGTTCGTCCCGGCTTCGAAGGCGGTCAGATGCCTCTCTACCGCAAGCTGCCCCACCGCGGCTTCAACAACGTCAACCGCGTCGAGTTCGCCGTGGTCAACGTTGGCGACTTCGACGCCATCCAGGGCAACGAAGTGTGCCGCGACTGCCTCGTGAAGGCTGGTCTCGTGCGCGCTTCCGACCTGCTCGTGAAGGTCCTCGGCGTCGGCGAAATCAAGCGCGCCGTCACCGTCAAGGCCCACAAGTTCTCCGCCACCGCCAAGGCCAAGATCGAGGCCGCCGGCGGCAAGGCCGTCGAGCTCTCCTGCTCGGCCGGCTCCTGCGAAGCCAAGTAAGCGTAACGCTTACCGCTTCCATTGACCGACTGGCGTTCGCGCCGGATTCCCGCAGGGAAGGGGAGGGTTAAAATCCTCCTCCTCCCTGAGGGACCGCGCGGCGCCGGTTGGTCTTTCCCCTTTTTTTGAACTACTTCGCGATGCTCAAGGCTTTCGCCAATTGCTGGAAAGTTCCGGAACTCCGGAACCGTATCATCGTCTCCATCGGTCTGCTCTTCATAGCCCGTGTCGGTGCCAACATTCCCCTGCCGGGATTGGACACTTCCGTGCTGCAGGCCTACTTCGAGAAGCTGAGCTCCAGCAACGGCGGCGGCGCTGTCGCGATGTATAACCTGTTCACCGGCGGCGCCATGCTGAAGGGCGCCGTCTTCGCACTGGGCGTCATGCCCTACATCAGTGCGTCCATCATCATGCAGCTCATGGGGGCCGTCGTGCCTTCCATCGCCAAGCTGCAGCAGGAGGGCGAAGTCGGCCGCCAGAAGGTCGCCCAGTACTCGCGCTACCTGACCATCGCCATCGCTGTCATCCAGGGCGCGCTCATGCTTTCGGCCATGTGCGTCCCCGAGAAGGCCGCCTCGGTGTTCGGCCTCGACCAGGCCGCCGCTCAGGAGCTTGGCGCCCTGGTTGTCATGGAGAGCAAGGCCCTCTTCATCGGCCTCGGCACTCTGCTTCTCGTTTGCGGTTCCATGATCGTCCTGTGGCTCGGTGAGCAGATCACCGCCCGCGGAATCGGTAACGGCACCTCGATGCTCATCACCATCGGCATTCTCGCCGACATCCCCGCCGCTCTGCGCGGATTCGCCAGCATGATGGGCTCAGGCAAGGTTGGCGAAGCCGGTGAGCGTTACGGCTGGGAGCACGCCTTGGGCATGTTCGTGCTGTTCGCCCTCGTGACCTCCGCCATGGTCGCCATCACCCAGGCTGTTCGCAAGATTCCTATCCAGTACGCCAAGCGAATCATCGGTCGCAAAATTTACGGCGGTCAGGCTTCCTATTTCCCCATCAAGCTCACCTATGCGGGCGTCATGCCCGTGATTTTCGCCGGCGCGATCACCATGTTCCCGCCGATGGTGCTGAAGTTCCTTGGCGCCCAGCACCCGTCGCTGAGCCCGCTCCTGGAGGTTGAGCGCTTCCTCGACCACGGCTACGCCATGCAGAACGGAGGCCTTGCCGGCACCGTTTTCTACACCCTCTACGGCATGCTCATCTTCGGATTCTCCTACTTCTGGGTGTCCATGATGTTCAAGCCGGTCCAGATCGCCGATGAGCTCAAGAAGGCCAACGGCTACATCCCCGGCATCCGCCCCGGCGAGCAGACCGCCAAGTTCCTCGACTTCGTGATGTCGCGTCTCACCTTCGTCGGCGCAGTGGCGCTGCTGGTCATCGCGCTCATGCCTGACTTCTTCATCGTCAAGCTCGGTTTCTATCCCCGACTGGCCTCCTTCCTTGGCGGTACCGGCGGTCTGATCACCGTCGGCGTGGTGCTCGACACCATGCGCCAGGTGGAAACCATGCTTCTTCAGCGCCACTACGAGGGCTTCCTCAAGAAGGGCCGTATCGGTGGAATCGCCATGCTGGCGGCCCCCGCCCGCAAGGTCGTCGATTTCGGCGACGCTCCCGCCATCGGCGCCGTCGGTTACGCCTGCATCGTCATCTTCCTGCTCGGGTCCGCCGCAGGCATCTACAACATGATGCCGCACGCCTCCAACTGAGGTGCTGTTCCCGAACTTTCCGTTCTTTGAACGCCCAAAAGGCTTCCCATGATCCCCATCAAGACTCCCGACGAGATACTCGCCATGCGCAAAGCATGTCGCGTGGCCGCCGTGATTCTCGATCGCGTCTGCGCTCTGGTCGCTCCCGGTGTCTCCACCTACGAGCTCGACCAGGCTGCCAAAGGTTTCATGGACGAGCTTGGCGCAGTCTCCGCCTGTTACAACTACCAGGTCGGTCGACTTCGCTTCCCCGGGTACACCTGCATCTCCGTGAACGAGGAGGTTGTCCATGGCATCCCCTCCCTCAAGCGCGTGATTCGTCCCGGAGACATCGTCTCCGTCGATGTCACCGTGCGTGTCGATGGCTTCGTCGGCGACAACGCCCGCACCGTCCTGGTCGAGCCCGTCGCCGCCGAGATTCGCAAGCTCTGCGAGGTCACGGAGGAATCGCTCTACCTCGCCATCGAAAAGGCGCGCGCGGGAAACCGCGTGTGCGATATTTCGCAGGCCGTCGAAAAGCATGTGTCGAAGCACCGTTTTGGCATCGTGCGCAAGTTCGTCGGTCACGGCGTAGGCCGCGGCCTTCACGAGGAGCCTCAGATTCCCAACTACGGCAAGGAGGTCAAAAACCTTCTCAAGCCGGGCATGACGCTCGCCATCGAGCCCATGATCAATCTTGGCACCCACGACGTGGTCGATTCCGGAGACGGATGGACCTATGTCACCCGCGACCGAAGGGCCTCCGCCCACTATGAGCACACCGTGCTCATCACCGACGGAGACCCTGAGATCCTTACCAAGGCCGGCTGATCCAGCCGCGACTTGTTCACAGCTATAAAAAAATCTTTTCTTTTCGTCCGGACGGCCCACAGTGCGCCGCTTTTCCACACTTTCCTAAAACCTAGTCCTAAAGAGAAACCCGCCCATGCCTCGTCTACTCGGCGTTGATATCCCGAACAACAAGCGCGTCGAATACGCGCTGCGCTACATCTACGGCATCGGTCCGACCCGCGCCACCGAGATCGTGAAGGCCCTCGGCCTCGATCCCGCCATGCGTTCGGACAAGCTGAACGAAGAGCAGCTCAACAAGATCGTTAACTACATCGTTGAGCGTGGTTACAAGTGCGAAGGCGACCTTCGTCGCGAAATCGGCTCCAACCTCAAGCGCCTCCAGGCCATCAAGTGCTACCGTGGTCTTCGCCACTTCCGCGGACTGCCAGTCCGCGGCCAGCGCACCCGCACCAACGCTCGCACCCGCAAGGGCGTGCGTAAGACCATCGGCGCCGCCAAGAAGGGCGCCTAAGTCTCCACAACCACTTAGCCTTTTAGCTTAAGATGAGCGAACAGAAGACCCCGGCCCCCAAGGCCGCCGCCCCCAAGAAGGCCAAGGCCGCCGACGAGAAGGTTCTCGCCGCCGCCCCCGCCGCCGCCGTCGCCGACGCTGCGGCTCCCGCCGCCCCCGAGGCTCCCGTCAAGAAGGAGATCACCGCCAAGGACCTCCTCGGCGAAGAAGTTGGCGAAATCAAGGTCCGCAAGGCCAAGGGCGCCAAGAACATCACTTCCGGCGTCTGCCACATCCTCGCCACCTTCAATAACACCAAGGTCACCTTCACCGATCTTAACGGTAACGTGATTTCCTGGGGTTCCGCCGGCAAGCACGCCTTCAAGGGCTCCCGCAAGTCCACCGCCTACGCCGCCCAGGTCGTCTGCACCGAAGCCGGCAAGGTCGCCCTCTCGCACGGCCTCAAGGACGTCTCCGTCCGCGTCAAGGGCCCCGGCATGGGTCGCGACTCCGCGATCCGCGCCCTCCAGAACCTCGGCCTCAACGTGTCCAACATCGTTGACGCCACCCCGGTGCCCCACAACGGCTGCCGTCCCCCGAAGCGCCGCCGCGTCTAAGCGTCGGTAGTTTCTTTACGGATACACTTTAGCCGCCCGGGTATGGCACTCCGGGCGGTTTTCAACCCAACGCCAAACGCAAGCAAAGACACATGTCCCGCTATACCGGACCCACGGCCAAGATCAACCGACGCTTCGGCCAGAACATCCTCCCGACCTGCAAGGCCGAGGAGCGCAAGCCCTACATCCCCGGCCAGCACGGCCCGACGAGCCGCCGCAAGCTCTCCGAGTACGGCACCGGCCTCATCGAAAAGCAGAAGCTCCGCTTCATGTACGGCCTCAACGAGCGTCAGTTCCGCATCACCTTCGAGCGCGCCAAGGCCCTCGGCGGCATCGCCGGCGAGAACTTCCTCCGCCTCCTCGAGACCCGCCTCGACAACACCGTCTACCGCCTCGGCCTCGCCCGTTCCCGCGCCGCCGCCCGCCAGTTCGTCGGCCACGGCCACGTCAAGGTGAACGGCAAGTGCGTCAACATCGCCTCTTACACCGTCAAGCCCGGCGACGAAATCGAAGTGCGCGAACGCACCTCCTCCAAGCAGCTCGCCACCCGCGGCGTGGAGGAAAACCAGTACCGTTCCGTCCCCGCCTGGCTCTCGATGGCCAACGACTCCCTCAAGGGCGCCGTTACCCGTCAGCCCGCCAAGGAGGAGATGCCCGCGGACATCAACGTCCAGCTCATCGTCGAGTTCTACAGCCGCTAATCCCTCTGACGGATACAGCGGACCCCCAACCCACGACTTCAGCCGATCACCATGCCGAAACGCCTCGGAAAATTCGAACTGCCCAAGCACCTCAAGAAGGACGAAGCCGTCTCCACCGCCACTTACGCCAAGTTCGTGGCCGAGCCCTTCGAGACCGGCTACGGGTACACCATTGGTAACGCCCTTCGCCGTGTTCTCCTCGGTTCCATCGAAGGAGCGGCCATCAGCTCCGTCCGCATCGACGGCGTGCAGCACGAGTTCCAGTCCGTCGACGGCGTGGTGGAGGATGTCACCGACATCGTCCTCAACCTTAAGAAGGTCCTCTTCAAGGCCGGCAAGCGCGACACCTTCAAGGTCTCCATCGATGTGGACCGCGATGGCGTCGTCACCGCCAAGGACATCCAGCTCGCCCCCGATCTCTCCCTGGTCAATCCCGATCAGGTGATCTGCACGCTCGACAAGAAGCGCCGCTTCTTCGCCGAGCTCGAGGTCAAGGTCGGCCGTTCCTGGTGCCCCGCCGACGACAACAAGCGTGAAGACCAGCCGATCGGCGTCATCGCCATCGACTCGCTCTTCTCGCCCGTCACGCTCGTCAAGTACGCGGTTGAAAACACCCGCGTCGGCCAGATGACCGACTACGACAAGCTCATCCTCGAGATCTTCACCGACGGCCGCATCACGCCCGACGAAGCCCTCAAGGAATCGGCCGCCATCCTCCGCCATCACCTCGATGTCTTCGACGCCGTCTCCGACGAAAAGGTCGAGTTCGAGACCGAGGGCCGCGAGGTCAGCGAAGAGCAGAACCGTCTCCGCAAGCTGCTCAACATGAGCGTCAACGAGATCGAGCTCTCCGTGCGCGCCGCGAACTGCCTGAACAACGCGAACATCACCACCGTCGGCGAACTCGCGATGAAGTCCGAGCAGGAGATGCTCAAGTACCGCAACTTCGGCAAGAAGTCGCTGAACGAGATCAAGGCCAAGCTCGAGCAGCTCGGCCTCTCCCTGGGAATGAAGATCGACGAGCGCCTGCTCGACGGCCGCGCCGCCTGAAGTCCGGGTATCCGTAAACCCATCACATAAAGTAAAGACATGCGTCACCTTAACCATCGCCACACCCTGGGTGTGAAGAAGGAGCACCGCGCCGCCCTCGTGGCCGCGCTCGCCACGGCCCTCTTCACCCACGGCCGCATCCGCACCACCCTCTCCAAGGCCCGCGCCCTGCGCCCCTTCGCCGAGAAGGTCATCACCCTCGCCAAGAAGGCCGCCCTCACCGAGGATAAGGCCGCCAAGGTGCACTTCCGCCGTCTCGCCGTCGCCCGCGTGCGTGACGAGGACGCCGTGAAGACGCTCTTCAACGAGCGCGCCACCGAGTTCCTCAAGCGCAACGGCGGTTACACCCGCATCTACAAGCTCGGTCAGCGCGTCGGTGACGCCGCCGAAACCGCGCTCATCGAGCTGGTTGCCGGCAACGACGAAGGCTACAAGAAGACCGCCAAGAAGCCCGCCGCCAAGAAGGCCAAGGCTCCCAAGGCCGAAGCCGCCGCGTAAGCGCAAGGCTGCGACCCTGTACGACGCGCCGCCCTCCGGGCGGCGCGTCTTCTCTTTTTCCCACCGGGGCGTTTCGCCTTTCGTTCGCGGCCTTCTGCGGCATCCTGCGAAGGCGCCACCCGTTCCACCCCTCCCTTCACCTTGCCGGCCATGCCGACCCCCGACGTAGTCGCCGCCGTCATATTAACTGTCGGACTCGGCCTTGTATTTGCAGTCTGGATACTGTATGATCGCGTGGACGCGCTGCTGCACGACAGCCGGCGGCATCGCACGGTGTTCCACTGCGTCAAGTGCGGGACGCTCTACACGCGCCCCCGCCGCCGCGAGACCGGCGTTTGCCCCAAGTGCGGGCACTCCAATCTGCGCCTGCGCTTCTGAGGCCCGCTTTCCCTTTTGAAAAAAGTTCCAGGTCCCCCGTGATTCCCGATTGTGTCCGGGCCGGGCATCCCTCTCCTTCACCCTCTTTCCCAAGCTTCACCGCATGTCCCAAATCGTCGCCATCCTCGACTTCGGCTCGCAGTACACGCAGGTCATCGCCCGCCGTATTCGCGAGT
The DNA here is from genome assembly GCA_945957395.1 of uncultured Opitutia bacterium. Classification (GTDB taxonomy): domain Bacteria; phylum Verrucomicrobiota; class Verrucomicrobiia; order Opitutales; family UBA953; genus CAMFKE01. The sequence continues at coordinate 104,931 of CAMFKE010000009.1, read as the reverse complement.
GCAAGGTGCACTCCAAGATCTTCCCCTACCGCACCTCCGCCGCGGACCTTAAGGCCATGGGCGTCACGGGAATCATCCTTTCGGGCGGTCCCGCCTCCGTGAAGGCTCCCAATTCCCCGCGTCCGGATCCCGCCATCTTCGAGCTCGGCGTGCCCGTGCTGGGCATCTGCTACGGCGTTCAGCTCATGGGCGCCATGCTCGGCGGCGAGGTTTCCGGCTCAGACAAGCGCGAGTACGGCCTGGGCACGCTCAACCGCACCTCCGAGTCGAAGCTTCTCAAGGGTCTTCCCGATTCCCTGCGGATTTGGAACTCCCATGGCGACAAGGTCACCAAGCTTCCCGCCGGCTTCGTCTCCGTCGCCTCCTCCGACAACGCCGACAACGCGATCGTCGAGAATGTCTCCAGGAACTTTTACGGCATTCAGTTCCACCCGGAAGTGAACCACTCCGAGCGCGGCGTGGAGATTCTTAAGAACTTCCTCTACGGCGTCTGCGGCTGCAAGGGCGACTGGAACATGGGCGATTACGCCAAGGAGTGCATCGCCAAGATTCGCGAGACCGTCGGCGACGCGCATGTCATCCTCGGCCTCTCCGGCGGCGTGGATAGCTCCGTGGCCGCAGCCCTCATTCACAAGGCCATCGGCGACCAGCTCACCTGCGTGTTCGTGGACAACGGCCTGCTGCGCAAGAACGAGCGCGGCGACGTCGAAAAGCTCTTCCGCGACAACTTCCACATGGACCTGCGCGTGGTCGACGCTTCGGAGCAGTTCCTGCATCACCTCGCCGGCGTCACCGACCCCGAGCGCAAGCGCAAGATCATCGGCCGCGAGTTCGTCGCCGTCTTCGAGGAGGCCCTCAAGTCCGTGCGTACCGGTGACGCCAAGGTCGAGTTCCTCGCCCAGGGCACCCTGTACCCGGACGTCATCGAGTCCGTCTCCATCGACGGCTCGCCCGCCGCGACCATCAAGACCCACCACAATGTCGGCGGTCTGCCCGAGCACATGAAGCTCAAGCTGCTTGAGCCGCTTCGCGAGCTGTTCAAGGACGAGGTGCGTGCTCTCGGAAAGGAAATCGGCCTTCCTCACGACGTGCTCTGGCGTCATCCCTTCCCCGGGCCCGGCCTCGCGGTGCGTTGCTGCGGCGAAATCACCCGCGACCACCTCCGTGTGCTGCGCGAAGCGGACGCCATCTTCATCGACGAGCTGCGCAAGTCCGGCTGGTACGACAAGGTCTGGCAGGCCTTCTGCGTGTTCCTTCCCGTTCGCACCGTGGGCGTCATGGGTGACGAGCGCACCTACGACCATGTCATCGCCATGCGCGCCGTGGAGTCCACGGACGCCATGACCGCCGATTGGGCCAAGCTGCCTTACGACCTGCTTCAGCGCGCCTCCTCTCGCATCATCAACGAGGTGAAGGGCGCCAATCGCGTGGTTTACGACGTGTCCTCCAAGCCCCCCGCGACCATCGAGTGGGAATAAACCCTCTTTGTTCCTGACTGAGACGCCCTTCACGCCGAATGCGTGATGGGCGTCTTGTTTTTAAGGGCATGCCGCGTGTCCGGGAGAGAAAACTTCACCACGCCCGCCGCCTCGCCCGACAGCGCATTCGCCTTTTTCAACCATCACGAGACCCGAATCACCATGCCCCCACTTTCCCGCCGCATTACGGACATCGCAGGCCGCGCCGCCACCGTCCTCGACAACGGACGCATCCGCGTCGTAGTCGAAGACTTCGCCGGGATGACGCCCGAACTGAGCTTCTCGCACGAGGCCGGCCGCATCAACACCCACTTCGTGCCCAAATTCCGAGGCTCCTCCTGCGGCTATGACGAGACGAAGCACGCCAAGGTCTGGGGCGGTCGCCTCGCTCACGATCTCGCGGGCAATTTCCCCTGTTTCCCCACCTTCGGGTGGGCTTCCAAGGATCGTGGCTACGAGATTCCGGGTTGCGGCCACACCGCCCAGGGCGAGTGGAAGGTCGTGGCGCATGGCGCCGATGAATCCTCGGCCTGGCTGTTGAGCGAGATGGGTGGCGCCAAGGGCGATGCCACCGCGGGACTGACCTACCGCAAGTACGACATCATTCTCGCCGGTGACGACACGCATTACCAGGTCATGAAAATCCGTAACCATCGTTCGGATACGTTCATGTTCGGTGGCGCCTGGCACAACACGACCGGCCAGCCCTTCATCGAGCAGGGCTGCCGCATCTCCGCCTGCGCAGACCGCTGGGCCACGCCTCCCGTCTCCCACGACCCGGCCCAGACCGAGCGTCTGGCGCTCGGTCGCGAGTTCGATTCGCTGAAAGCCGCGCCGGCTCGAGACGGCTCGACGGTGGACCTCTCCCTCGTTCCCGGGCCTGTGGGCACCACCGACTTCATCACCGGGCGCATCCCCCCGTCGGCCAAACTCGGCTGGATGTCGGTGGTCAATCCGCGTCAGAACGCCGTCTACCTGACCTTCTTCCGCGGCCCGGCCGTCACGCCGAAGGACGAGTTCACCTTCCACTTCAACCACCTCTGGCTCCAGTATGGCGGTCGTAACTTCCCACCGTTCGCCCGCTATGAAGGCGGCGCGGATCATGAGCTCGCCGTCGGCGTCGAGAGCGCGGTGAGCGCGTGGGGCTACGGGCTGGATTACTGCGACAAGCATCCGTTGCTTATGGGTAATCCCACGATTCTCCCGCTGGCTCCCGGCGAGGAGAAGACGCTTTATCAGGGCACACTGGTCGCGAAAATCGGTTCGCCCGCGCTCGATTCGGGCGTGGCCCGCGTCGAGGCCGAGGCGGACGGGCTTCTCCTGACGGGGGGCGCGGGTGGCGTTGTGCGCAAGGTCGCAGACTCCGGCTTCTCCCGAATCAAGGCGCTGGTCGCCCGGCTCGACTCGACTTCGGCCTGAAGTCGCCGGTTCCGATGAAAAAGGCGCGTCCCTCTGCGGGGCGCGCCTTTGTTTTGCTCATTCGCGGGCCGTCTCGATGACGAGAAGCCTCAGCATCAGCGATTCCATGGCGGCCGCGTCGCTGAGGTTAACCTCCAGCAGACCGGCGTATCGCTCGACCTCGGCGAGCGCCGTGGCGAGTCGCCGGGAGGCGTCGTCGCCGGGTTTTGCTCGCGCGGCGAGCCTGAGTCGCTCGGCGAGTCCGGCGAAGAACCTGCCGCGCAGATTTTTTTGCACACTGGTCTCCAGCGCCACGAGCTGCTCCTCCTCGATGGACTCAGGGAGCGTGCCCTTGACCTTTTTCCAAGCCGCTTCGGCGATGGCCTCGAGCGTGGTTTCGAAAGTGGCGACGAGTCCGTAGACGCCGAGGAACCAGTGTGACACGCGTGTGGCGTCGGGCTTTTCCCCTGCGGCGAGTTTCAGTCCGGCATGCCACTCTGCGAACCCGTCCAGCCAGCCTTCGATCGCACTTAGCGCGGGGTCTTCGCCGACTCCGGCCGAGGGGACCTTGAAGAGCAGGCAGCGGCTCCGGATGGTGTCGAGGATGGCGTTGGGCTTGGTCGTCAACAGCAGCAGCGTGGTGCCGGCCGGCGGCTCCTCCAGCGTCTTGAGGAAGGCGTTGGTCGCCTCTGCGGCCATGCGGTCGGCCTCGGTGATCACGCCCACCTTGCGGCCTGCGAAGGAGGAAATCTGAATCTCGCGAATCAGGTCGCGCGTATCGTCAATGCCGATACGGCGCATCTTGTTCGAGGGGCGCAGTTCGTGGAAATCAGGATGCGCCTCGGGCGCATCGCTCTCGAGAAGACGCGAGGCGAGGGCGACGGCCACGGTGCGCAGCGACGCGAGATCTTCGCCGGCCAGCAGGATGCCATGCGGCAGGCGTCCGGCGTCGAGCGCGCGGCTGAGCGCGGTGACGGCGGGGCTTTGCGCAAGGGCCTCGGGTAGTTCGGGCATGGTGTTGTTCAGCGAAAGATGCTGTCGGCGATGATGTGGCTGAAGACGGCTTCTGGCGGGAGTGTTGCGTCCAAAGTCCGGATACGCTCGGGGGCTTCGGCGGCGAGTCTGCGGTAGCAGTCTGCAACCCGGTCGTAGAACTCGCGCTGCATGCCCTCCATGCGGTCGGCAGGGGCGCCGGCTTCGGCGCGGCGTCGGGCGCGAGCGAGGCCCACTTCCGCCGGCAGGTCGAGAAGGTAGGTCCTGTCGGGGGAAATTCCGCCCGTGGCGAAGGTGTTGAGCGAGCGGATGAAATCTTCAGGCATCCCTCGGCCGGCTCCCTGGTATGCCACCGTGGAGTCGGTGAACCGGTCGCACAGCACCACGTCTCCGCGTTTCAAGGCGGGGCGGATTACTTCTCGGACGATCTGGGCGCGCGCGGCGATAAAGAGCAGCAGTTCGGCCTCGTCGGTGAGTCTGTCCCCGTACGGGGCGTGCTTGAGGATGTTGCGGACCTCTTCGCCGAAGTCGGTGCCGCCCGGTTCCCGCGTGAGGACGACGGTGCGCCCGCGGGCGCGCAGCGTGTCGGCCAGCAACCGGATCTGAGTCGATTTTCCGGCTCCCTCGGAGCCCTCAAAGGTGATGAGCATGGTTTGTGCCGTCCTCGTCTTCGCTGCGGTCGCCTGCGCTTAGCCGCGGGTCCAGCGGCCCCAGAGGGAGAGAGGGAGGAGCCGGTCGCCGGCCTCGTCCTTCATCGCGAGCTCCCCGATGCTCACCTTGCCGCCGAGTCCTCGGGTCATTTCCGCCAGCAGGTTCTGGCAGAGGATAGAGGAGGCGTCGATGGTGTAGACGGTGAGGATGACGAGGGACGCCTTGTCGGAGAGGAGTTGGCGGCAGGCGTCGAGCAGCGGGGGCAGGTCGCGTTCGATTTTCCAAAGTTCGCCGTCGGGCCCGCGTCCGAAGGCGGGCGGGTCGAGAAGGATGGCCTCATATTTGGCGCCCCGACGGATCTCGCGCTGCACGAACTTCACGGCGTCCTCGAGAATCCAGCGGATGGGCGCGTCCTTGGCGCCGGAGAGTTCCTGGTTCATTCTGCCCCAGGCCACCGCGGGCTTGGAGGCGTCGACATGGGCGACCTGCCATCCGGCTGCGGCGAGCGCGAGGGAGGCGGCGCCGGTGTATCCAAAAAGGTTGAGCGCACGGGGCTTCTCGCCGTTCACGGGCGCGGGCGGATTCTCAAGCAGGTACTTCCAGTGCGGAGACTGCTCAGGGAACAGGCCGATCTGCTTGGAGTTGTCCATGAACTTGATCCGGAACTTCATGCGGTCGGCGAACTTGAGTTCCCAGTCGGCCGGCTTGGCGCCCTTGAATCGCCATTTGCCCTCGCGACCTTCGTCCTCGTGGACGGCCGCGGCCTTTTTCCATTCGCTATCGGGCAGGGCGGGTTTCCACCACGCCTTGGGTTCGCTGCGGATGATGGTGACTTCGCCGAAGCGCTCGAGCTTGCGGCGGTTGCCGGAGTCGAGGAGGCGGTAGCCGGGCCAGGAGTTGACGAGGACTTCGATTTTCACGCCGCGCAGCTTGGCGCCGGAGCGTGTTCCGGAAAGGGAATTTTCGGCGGTCCGTGTGGAAATGCGGGAGCCCGAGACGGGGCGGTTTTCGGCTGGCGCGGCGGTGCGCGCGGGGCACTGTGCGCGCCAAGCTATCACCTCACCCATGACGAAGACTCACCGTCTCCTCTCTTCCTTCCTTTCTTTTTCGGTCTTGCTCGGTGGAATCGGTTTTCTGGGCGGGTGTCGCACCGTGCCCGGCACCGGCCGAAGCCAGCTCAATCTCGTGAATGAATCGGAACTCGATGCCGCTGCGGCCCAGCAGTTCGCTGAAATCAAGAAGCAGAAGGTGTCGAATGACGCCGCGATGAACGCCTGTCTGAAGCGCGTCGGCAAACGCATCGTGGCCGAGGCGCGCAAGGTGGACGGTTCGCTCCCGCCCTACGAGCAGTGGGAGTTTATCGTCATACAGGACGGCGCCGCCAACGCCTTCGCGATGCCCGGCGGCAAGGTGGCGTTCAACACGGGTATTTTCCCGTTGATGAGCAGCGACGATGATGTGGCGGTGGTCATGGGGCACGAGGTGTCGCATGTGATTTGCCGCCACGGCAATGAGCGTGTGTCGCAGGAGCTGCTTGTTCAGGGCGGCGCGGCGGTGACCGGGTCCCTCTCCAACAAGTATGTGAAGAACGAGGCCTACCGCGCCGCCATCATGACCGGCTACGGGGTGACCGCCCAGTACGGGGCGATTCTGCCCTACAGCCGCTCGCATGAGAGCGAGGCGGACTTGCTCGGGCTCAGTCTTTCCTCTCGTGCGGGTTACGATCCTCGCGGCGCGGTTCATTTTTGGGAAAAAATGAGCGCCGGCGGCGCACAGCCCTACGAGTTTCTGTCCACTCACCCGTCCGGTGCGACACGCATCAAGGATTTGAACAAGGCGATGCCCGCCGCCGTCGCCGATTACCTCAAGGCCCGCGAGGCGGGCGCGTCTGCGGGAGAGAAATTGAATTTTCCTTCGGTGAAGACGAAGTGAGTCCGTGAATGCGAAACACCCCGCCGTTTCCGGCGGGGTGTTTCGTTTTCAGGGCCGATGTCAGTTCACCTCAAGAAGGTAGGGAATTCTTGCATACACATGCCGGCGATCGTTGAAGGTCGAAAGGCGGCGAAGCCCCTCCTGCGTCGCCTTCATCAGGCGCGCGGAAGGCGCGCGCGAGAAGGCAACGGGGGCGCGCCGCCCGTCGCCGGAGAAAAGGTCGGCAAGGGCCTCGGCGGGTTCGCGATGCCCGGGGACTTGGACGACCGGGGCGCCGGCGTCGAGTTTTGCGACGCTGCGGGCGTGAGCGATGGCGGCGTCGAGCCCGCCGAGCTCGTCGACGAGGCGCAGCTTGAGGGCGTCGGAGCCTGACCAGACGCGACCTTGGGCGATGCGCTCCACTTCGGCTTCGGGAAGCTTGCGCCCGTCGGCCACAAGGCCGATGAATTCTCCGTAGATGCGGTCGGTGAATTTCTGAAGCAGGGCGAGCTCCTCCTCGGTTTTCGGGCGAGAGAGGGTTTCGATGTCGGCGTAGCGGGAGGTGCGAACGCCGTCGAATTTGACGCCGAATCCGGCGGCGAGGTCGCGCACATCAAACATGAGTCCGAAGACGCCTATGGATCCGGTGATGGTGGTCTTCTCGGCGAAAATGCGGTCGGCTCCGGCCGAAATCCAGTAGCCCCCGCTGGCGGCCAGGGAACCCATGGAAACCACCACGGGGCAGCCGGATTCTCTCAGCAGGGAAATTTCGCGGCGCGCGACTTCCGAAGCGAAGGCGGAGCCTCCGGGGCTGTTTACGCGCAGGACGAGAGCCTTGATCGTCCCGTCGCGACGCAGTTGGCGCAGCTCGCTCGCCAGCCACTCGCCGCCGAAGGAGTCGGCGGACTTGCCGGGGCCGTCCACAATCTCGCCCTCGGCGTAGAGCACGACGATTTTGTCGTCCGTGTTTTCAAGCGTGGGCGCCTTGGGGAGCAGCTTGATGTAATCGATGGCGTTAATCTGGGCGAAACTGCCGGTGTCGTCGTCCGCGGCGCCGGTCTCGCGCAGCTCGTCGATGATCTCGTCGAGGTAGGCGGTTTTGTCGGCGAGCTTGAGTTCCACCGCCTCGTCGGCGGGCAGGATGCCGCGTGAATCGGCGAGCTTGCGGAGCTCGCTCGGGTCGAGCTTGCGGGCCGCCGCGATGTCGTCGGTGAGGGCTGACCAAAGGCTGTTCAGAAGGGTCGCGGTTTGCGCGCGGTCGGCGTCGCTCATGCGGTCGGAGGTGAAGGGCTCGACGGCCGACTTGTAGGTGCCGACTTTGGTGGTCTGGACGCCGACGCCGTATTTTTTAAGTGCGGCGCCGAGGTAGGCGTTGTTCGCCGAGAGGCCCTGGACGCCGAGTTCCGAGAAGGGGTGAACGGCCACTGTGTTGGCCGCCGAGGCGAGGTAGTAGTCGCGCAGGGTGGGCGACTCCAGGTGGGCGATGACCGGCTTGCCGGAGGCGCGGAAGCGGGCGAGGGCTCGGCGAATCTCGGCGAGCGCCGGGTACCCGGAACCGTAGCCCGACGGCGAAAGTGAGCCGCGAAGGAGGAGGGTGGACACCCGCTTGTCCCTGGCTGCGCGGTCGATGGCTTGCGTGAGGTCGAGCAAGCCGATCGAAGGCTGCGCTTCGCCGGAGAGGGCGTCGCCGATGATTTCGGCGGCGGAGCGAGATGACGGGGTGTCGGTGATGTTGAGGTTCAGGTCGACGACGAGCACCGCCTTGTTCGGCACTCCGTGCCGTGCGGCGCGCGTCTCGGCGCTCTCCGGTTTGAACGCAGCGACGATCGCGATGAGGCAGAAGAGAAGCAGGGCGAGCGCGATGGCGGCGGTCACCAGATTGCCGACGACCACGGCGCCTACGGCCTTGAGGAACTTGAGCATGATGCGGAAAGTTGGACGAGCGCAGGGAATGCGGGTTGCGCCGGCACGCAATGGGCAAACGCCACTTTGCGAGCCCCGTGCTGCGGGCGACCGGGTTTGGGAGAAGTCCGACGGAGTGTTTGGCGCGTCGGTTCTGATACCCGCCGTAGGCGCACGGGTTGCGCCTTGCCGCCGTCGGCGACGGGCATAATCAGACGGCAATGACGACATCTCCCGACACGCCCCAGGACGCCGGTTCCGCGCTGCTGACGACGAACCGCAAGGCGCTTACGCTCAACCTTCGCCAGGGTATCTACGGCACATTCGCCGAGATCGGCGCAGGGCAGGAGGTGGTGCGCAACTTCTTCAAGGCCGGAGGTGCGTCGGGGACGGTGGCCAAGTCCATGTCGGCCTACGACATGAAGATTTCCGACGACGTGTACGGAAAGGCGTCCCGTTATGTGTCTCGCGAGCGCCTGTCGCAGATGCTCGCCTTCGAGTACGATCTTTTGGTGAAGCGGCTTGGCGCCGATCGCGGTGACAGCTCGGCTTTCTTTGTCTTTGCGAACACCGTGGCGACCACGAGCTTCAAGTCGGGCGGAGACGGCCATGCCTGGATGGGTCTGCGATTCCAAGCGGGCCCGCGCAGCGCGCCCAACGAGATTCACATTCATGTGCGCCTGTGGGACAAGGAGGCCGGGCTGCAGCAGGACGCCGTGGGCATCGTCGGGGTGAACCTCATCTACGCCGCATACTTCCAGCGCGATTCCCAGGATGCGTTCATCCGCGCCCTGGTGGACAATGTGGGGGCGGCGCGCGTGGAGGTGGACTTCCTGCATGTTTCGGGCCCCGAGTTCTCCGGGTACGACAACCGCGTATGCTCGCTGAAACTGGTGGAATCCGGGCTGACCAACGCCACGGCCTTCGGCTCCGACGGTTCCGTGCAGGTGCCCGGTGAGATGTTCTACAAGAAGTCCGTGCTCGTGGAGCGCGGTCTGTTCCGGCCCGTCACCACGGTGAGCGTCGACATGATGGAGCGGGCCGCCGCCCGATTCGTGGCCGACGACGAGTCGGCCTCCGCCTCCCTGCTCAAGCTGTTTGAGATTTCCATACCTACGGGCGCGCAGGCGTCCCGTCTGGATTACGCCGATCTTCTGGCGCGCATCGATCTTATCGCCGCCGCAGGATTCCCGGCGCTGGTCTCCAATTACCGCGAGTTCTATCGCATCCCCGCCTACTTCCGACGGTACACGAAGGAGCCCGTGGCGATTGTCGCCGGCATCAACAACCTGGTGGACATCTTCTCCGACGGTTACTACACGCACCTCGATGGCGGCGTGTTGGAGGCCTGCGGGCGCCTCTTCAAAGACAAGGTGCGCATGTATGTCTATCCGATGCGTCGCGTGCAGCTGCGCCGCCTCGCCGCTTCGCTCGAGGGCGGGCGTTCTCTCTTTGAGGACAGCGCCGAAGGCGACGCCGAGTCGGTGGTCACGGCGGAGAATGTGCCCATGCGGGCGGCCGTGAGGCACCTGTATGCGCACCTTTTGGAAAACGGCCTCGTGCGTTCGCTTTGCGAATACGATCCCGCGGCGCTCAATTGCCGCCCGCGCACGCTGCTCGCTCGAATCCATGACGACGAACCCGGCTGGGAGCACGAGGTGCCGGAGGCGGTCGCCGAACTCATCCGGGCCAAGAGGCCGTGGGGAGGTCATGGCGTGGGCGCGCCCTGATCGAAGGCTTTAATTAATAGCAAAGAGCGAAGAAGGGCTGTGCCGCTTCTTCGCTCTTTGTTTTCCTCCCGTGTCCGGGCGGATTGATTTCAGATTTCGGGGGAGTCGACCGCCTGGGCCGCCTTGCCCGAACCGGGAGCTCCGTCCGTGAGCATTTGGATGAACTTTTTCATGGCAGGCGTGGAGACGCGCCCCTTGCGGTGCACGATGGCCAGCGGGCGGCTTATCCTGCGTCCCTTCAGGCGGAGCGCGATGAGCGAGCCAAGCTTGATTTCCTGCTGAACCGTGGCTTCCGGAACGAGGGCGAATCCCGCGTCGACTTCCACCGCGCGCTTCACGGTCTCGACATTGTCGAATTCCATGGCCGGCTCCATGTCCAGCTTCAGGTCGCGGAAGACTTGGTCGGTCGCCCGGCGCGTGGGGATGTCCTGATCGAAGGCGATGAAGCGATGCCCGAACAGGTCCGAGGTCTCGAGCTCGGACTTCGTCGCCAGCGGGTGGCGCGGGCTCACGATGATGACGAGCTGGTCCTCGCCAAAGGGAATGACCTCCAGCTGGCGCGTCTTCGTGGGGTAGGCGACGATTCCCAGGTCGACGGCGTTGTGCAGCACATCCTCCACGACGAGATTGGAACGGCGGTACTCGACGCGGACATTCACCGTGGGGTACTCCTTAAGGAATCGCTTCACGAACGGGGGGAGCTCGTGAAGGCCGATGGAGTAGATGGTCGAGATGTGAATCGTTCCGCTAATGACCTTCTTCAGCTCCTGCAGCTCGCTTTGCATCTTCTGATACAGATGCAGGATTTCCTTGGCCGATTCATGCAGCTTCTCGCCTTCGCGCGTCAGCCGGAACTGCTTCTGGCTGCGATCCAGGATAAGCGTGTTGAAATGACGCTCCATGGCTCGAAGTTGCTGGCTCACGGCGGACTGCGTGATGCCGTTCATCTTCGCCGCTTTGGAGAAGCTCTGGCTGTCCACCAGGTCCGAGAAGATTTTGAAGTTCTCGATGTGCATGCGACGGCGACGATTAACCTGCCTTATGCGAATGCAAGGCGGCATTTGCGCGAGGTCATAAGAAATCGACGCAGCCGCCACAGGCTTTCGTTTGCTTCACGCCCCGGTCTCCGAGCGCCTGCACTCGCCGGGGCAGGGCGACCGTAAGGCCGCTTAATGCACGCCTTTTTCGGTTTAAAGAATCCGGCGCAGCGCCGCGTCCACGGCGCCGTCGAGCTCGGCTTCGCTGAGGCATGGGGGGAAGCTCAGGGTGTGCCGGCCGAAGTCGTCGCGGAAGAGGTGGATGCGCCCGTTCTCCCAGTGGGCGGCGAATGCGGTATGGCAGCCTTCGCCCAGTCGGGCGAGGAATCGGCGCTCGATGGTCGCCGCCCGGGCGCATTCGGCGTCGAGCATCGGCGCGAACATCGCGGCGTCGGCGGCGCGCGTCTGGATCGCGACGGCCGCCTGGCCGGCGGCCGGCACCATGCGGTCGAGCCCGAACCTTTCGAAGACGAGGCCCGGCCAGCCGCGGATGCCGAGACGGTTGAGTCCGGCGGCCGCGAGGAATGACGCGTCGGCGTCGCCGGCGGCGATTTTTTTCAACCGGGTGTCCACATTGCCGCGAAGTTCGGTGAACTCTGCATCCGGAAAGTGGATGCGAGCCTGCGCCCTGCGGCGCGGGCTTCCAGTGGCGATGACGCGTGGCGTCGGCGCGTCCGCCCGGCGGACGAGCATGTCGGCGGCGTCTTCGCGCGCGAGGTAGCCGGCGATGGCCAGCCCCTCGGGCATGTCCGTCGGGAGGTCCTTCGCGCTGTGCACGGCGATGTCGCCGCGCCCCTCGCGCAGCGCGGCCTCGAGTTCCGAGGTGAAGAGCCCCTTGCCCCCCTGTTTTTCCAGCGACCACTCCGAGCGCCGATCTCCGGTCGTCACGATGATCTCGGTGACGAACTCGGTGCCGGGCATGAGCGCGGCGAGCCGTTCGATCGTCAGTTCGGTCTGGCGGCGGGCCAGGGGGCTTCCTCGGGTGACGACGGTGATGCGGGAGGGCATGGGGCGGTTCTAGTTGGGCGTGCTCCGAGTGGAACACGGGAGCTCGCGCGTGGCGCGGATTTTTTTGCGAATCGGGAGGGGCGTGGAAGTAAAAGGCGCGCCCTTTGCCGGGGCGCGCCTTTGGACACGGATGAGTATCCGTTCTCCGTTTACTTGGAGTTGGCTTCGAACTCGGCGGCCTTGCCCTTGATGTTGGCCTTGGGGACCCAGGGCATGAGCGAGCGGAGGCGCTCGCCGGTCTTCTCGATCTGGTGCTTTTCGCCGGCGGCGAGCAGCTTGTTGTAGTTCTTGAGACCGCCCTTGTATTCCTTGACCCATTCCTTGGTGAACTTGCCGGTCTGGATCTCCTTCAGGATCTTCTTCATCTCGCGCTTGGTGGCGGGCGTGATCACGCGCGGGCCGCGGGTGATGTCGCCGTACTTGGCGGTTTCGGAGATGGAGAAGCGCATGCCGGAGATGCCCTTCTGGACCATGAGGTCGACGATGAGCTTGAGCTCATGCAGGCACTCGAAGTAGGCCATTTCGGGCTGGTAGCCGGCTTCCACGAGGACTTCGAAGCCGGCCTGGACGAGGGCGGACGCGCCGCCGCAGAGCACGGCCTGCTCGCCGAAGAGGTCGGTCTCGGTCTCTTCCTTGAAGGTGGTCTCGATCACGCCGGCCTTGGCGGAACCGATGCCGCGAGCCCAGGCGAGGGCGACCTTCTTGGTGTTCTTCGAGGAGCCGGGGGCGACGCCGATGAGGGCGGGGACGCCCTGGCCGGCGACGAACTGCGAACGCACGGTGTGTCCGGGGCCCTTCGGGGCGATCAGGCCGACATCCACGCCCTTGGGCGCGGTGATGAGGCCGAAGTGGATGGCGAGACCGTGGATGAAGAGGGCGGTCTTGCCCTTCGAGAGGTTGGGGGCGATGTCCTTTTCCCACACATCGGCCTGCTTCATGTCCGGCAGGGCGACGAGGAACACGTCGGCGCGCTTCACGGCTTCGCCGGTTTCGACGACCTCGAAGCCGAGCTTCTTGGCGACATCGGCGGACTTGGAGCCCTTGTAGAGGCCGACGAGCACGGTGAAGCCGCTGTCCTTCAGGTTGCGCGCGTGGGCGTGGCCTTGGGAGCCGAAGCCGAGGACGGCGAGGGTCTTGCCTTTGAGGACGGACAGGTCGGCGTCCTTTTCGGTGTAAACTTTGGCGGGCATGGGTGTGGTTTCTTGTGTGGTTAAGAAATGGGTGGGCGCGCGCTCTTACTTGGCAACGCGGGCTCCGCGTCGCAGCGCGACCTGGCCGGTTCGGGCGGACTCGAGGATGCCGAAGGGGGCCAGCAGGTCGAGGAACGCGGTGGCCTTGGTTTCGTTGCCGGTGAACTCGATGATGAGCGAGTCGTGCGCCACATCGATGATCTTGGCGCGGAAGATGTCCGCTATTTCGATGATCTCGGAGCGGGTGTTCTTGTCGGCCTTCACCTTCAGGACAAGGAGCTCGCGCGCGACGAACTGGTCGGCCTTGGAGAAGTCCTCGACGGAGATGACATTGATGAGCTTGTCGAGCTGCCGCACACAGCGTTCCAGCGCCTCGCCATCGGCCACGACGGTGGCGGTGATGCGGGAGAACTTGGGGTCGTGCGTGGGGCCGACATTGAGCGTCTCGATGTTGAATCCGCGTCCGCTGAGCATGCCGGCCACGCGAGCCAGTACGCCGAACTTGTTTTCGACGAGGGCGGAGAGGGTGTGTCGTTTCATGGCTGTGCGCGGTTGAGGGTGGAGTGAAAGTCACTGGTGGACGGAGAGGGGCTCGAACCCACGACCCTCTCGGTGTAAGCGAGATGCTCTGACCAACTGAGCTATCCGTCCAGCGGCCCGGGATTTGTGCCGCGCCATTTCTCCTGAGCAAGCGCATTTATCGGTGCATCGCACGCTGCGCTTGCCCCCCCCGTCCATGGAGCTCATGGTGCATGCCCGCCGTCCGTCCGCCATCGGGCGCCCCACCGGGCGCCCTTCGCATGGTGCAATGGCTTTTCGGATACGCAGCGACCTTTCATTCCATGACGAAACGGGACACTTCCGGGGGACAAAACCTTTCACAGAGCGCCTTCGGTGCGCTGAACATGTCGGGCTTGCCCGATGCGCCTCCTAGGCCTGATGCCGGCGGCGGAGCGCCGGCGAGGCCTGCAAAGCACGGCAAGGTGCATCTGCGCATCGAGAAGTCGGGCCGTTCGGGCAAGACGGTCACGGTCCTGTTCGGTCCGGGAGTCGAGCGTATCAACGAGCCCGCGCGCGAGGAGTTGCTCAAGGCGCTCAAGGGCTCGCTCGGTTGCGGCGGGGCAGCCGAGGGGGCTACGCTCGAGCTGCAGGGCGATGTCCGCGCTCGCGTGTCGGCGCGGATGAAGGAACTCGGCTGGCCTGTCGGCTGATGGGGCCGGATCTCGCGCTGCGCTGAAAACCAAGAAAGCCGCCCTGAACGGGCGGCTTTCTTGGTTTTCAGTACGTCTCAGGAGGCCGAGGCGGGGGCGATCGATGCAGATTCGGCTGTGACTTCCGTGGCGGTTGCGGCGAGTTTATCCTCGTCCCGTTCGCGCTTGGTCAGCGGCCGGTACTCCACGGGCGTTCTGATTTCGCCGAACTGCAGCAGCTCATGCACATGCACGGCGTCGAGCGTCTCGTATTCCAGGAGGGCTTCGGCCACCTTGCGATGGGCCGAGGCGTTGGCCGAAAGGATCTCAGCGGCGCGCTTGTATTGCTCGTCTATGATCCTGTGGATTTCGGAGTCCACCCGGCGCGCGGTTTCCTCGCTGTAGCCTTGTGACCGGCTGATTTCGCGGGCGAGGAAGATGTGTTCCTGGCTTTCGCCCAGGGCGACCGGGCCAAGGGAGCTCATGCCCCAATCGCAAACCATGTGACGGGCGATGGCCGTCGCCTGCTTGATGTCCGAGGCGGCGCCGTTGGAGAAGTCGCCGGTGATGACCTCCTCGCCGATGCGTCCGGCCATCGCCGTGCAAATGCGGTTGATCAGCTGCTTGCGGGTTTGACCGAGAATGTCCTTGCCGGGCTTGAACATGGCCATGCCCAGGGCTCGTCCGCGGGGGATGATGGTCACCTTGTGCAGCTTGAGTTGCGCGTCGTCGAGAAGCGCCTGCACGATGGCGTGGCCGGCCTCGTGGAAGGCGGTGGTCCGGCGGTCTTCATCGTCCATGAGGCGCCTGCGTTCGGCACCGAAGGAAATCTTGTCGTTGGCCTGCTCGATGTCGACGGTGTCGATGGCCTTCTTGTTCTGCCGGGCGGCGAGAAGCGCGGCTTCGTTGAGGAGATTGGCCAGCTGGGCGCCGGAGCAGCCCGAGGTGACACGCGCGATGTGCTTGAGGTCGACGGAGGGGGCGAGCTTCACCTTCTTGGCGTGAACCTGGAGAATCTCTTCGCGGCCGTGGATGTCGGGCAAGTCGACATAGACATGGCGGTCGAAGCGACCCGGGCGCAGCAGGGCGGCGTCGAGGACATCGGCTCTGTTGGTTGCGGCCACCACGATGATGCCCTCGTGGCCCTCGATGCCGTCCATCTCGACGAGGAGTGAGTTCAGGGTCTGCTCGCGCTCATCGTGGCCACCGCCGAGGCCCGCGCCGCGTTGGCGGCCGACGGCGTCGATTTCGTCGATGAAGAGGATGGCGGGAGCGCTTTTGCGGGCCTGTTCGAACATGTCGCGCACGCGGGCGGCGCCCACGCCTACGAACATTTCGACGAAGTCGGAGCCCGAGATGGAGAAGAAGGGGACTTCGGCCTCGCCTGCGACAGCGCGAGCGAGGAGGGTCTTGCCGGTGCCCGGAGGTCCGACCAGCAGCACTCCCTTGGGGATGCGCCCGCCGATTTCCTGGAATTTTTTCGGGTCGCGGAGGTATTCGATGATTTCCCGAACATCCTCTTTCGCCTCATCGCA
The DNA here is from genome assembly GCA_945957395.1 of uncultured Opitutia bacterium. Classification (GTDB taxonomy): domain Bacteria; phylum Verrucomicrobiota; class Verrucomicrobiia; order Opitutales; family UBA953; genus CAMFKE01. Next base: position 88,908 of record CAMFKE010000009.1, on the reverse strand, counting down.
GCCCGCGACGTCGTTGAAGGTGGCGCGCTCCTTGTCTTTGCCCAGGAGCTTGGCGCGGCTTTTGGCGAAAGACAGGGCGTTCTTATTCGCCGACTTCATCAGCCGGTAGATGAAGAAGATGACGAGTCCTCCGATGATGATGGTCGGGAGGAGTTGAAGGAGGATGAGCTCGAAATTCGTGTTCGCCCTGCGGAATGCCGTATCGGGCAGTTTCTGCTGAATCTTGTCGATGGCGGCGTCGCTAAGCACGCCCGAGGATTCAAACCTGATGGGTTCGGGCTTTTTGCCGTCTGCGGCTGCGGATTTTGGGTCGTCCAGGAGTTCGCCCCTGACGATGTACATGCGGTCGCTTCCGGACGCCGTATCGGGGATGATGGTGATGCGGCTGACTTTTCCGGCATCGATGTCGCGCATGACCTGTCCAATCTCCTTGGATTGGATGTGGCTCTTGGGCGGAGGCGAGAAGGTGAGCAGCGCGCCGATGACGGCCACAATCGCCAACCATATCAGGAGCAATTTGACATTGAATCGTTCCGGGGTGTTCGGGCGGTCAGGCTTGGAAGGCTTTTTGTCGGGAGCGCGGCTCATGTGACGGGCAAAGCCGCATAAGCTGCGGCGGGGGGATTCCAAGTCAACCGAAGAGGCCGCAAATCGGATTCCGAAAGGCGCGCGAGTTCGGAAGGGAGCAGGCCCGGACACCAGAGTATGCCATGGTCGTCGCGAACGACGGGAAGCGAGTTTCGCGCGGCTGAGGGGATCTTTCGGTTGATCATGGCGTCATGCAATTTTTGCGTGCCCGGAGCGCCGAGCGGGCGGTACCTGTCGCCGCTCAGCCTGGGCGTGCAGCGGAGCGTGGCTTGTTCCGATGGGCGAATCAGCACGCACAGCGAATTGTCGGCGACCGTGTGTTCGGCGCCTATGGGGTAGTCCGCTGTGAGCGACGCGCCGTCGGGCCAGAATGCAGCGCCGGGAACAGGTAAGGACGCCTCGGCTCGCGGCAGGCTTTCCGTCCGGTTTCGGGAGAGGGTCAGGATGCCGTGCCGGTATCGCAGCGCGAATTCGGGTGAGAGCGTTGTTCTGTGCGGGCGATCCTCTTCAATCGCATCAAGCATGGCATCCATTGCAGGTGCGGCTATGCGCGTTCCGGTGGCAGGGCGAATGGAGATCATGTGTATCACCCTGCGCATTACCGCCCGGGGCGGGGTGGGGCGGGGTAGTCGGATGGTGCCCTCGGCGTTGGTGCCCGCGCCCGGAGTGTTTGTCAGGAGGGTTTCCGCCCATGCGTTCAGCGCATCGTCATCCTCTTGAAGCAGCATGCGTGTGCGCGCAGCGCCGGCGATGGCGTCGCCGGGGATGGCTTCCGCCCATGGCTTGGTGACGCCGTGACGGATTCGGTTTCGCGTGGCGGCCGACGGGTCGTCGTTCGAGGCGTCGTGCCGCCATGCGATGCGCGCAGAGCGCACGAGGTTCTCCAGTTCGGCTTTTTTCAGCGCGAGAAGCGGGCGTAGGATCGGAGTCCCGTCGGGAAGCGCCGATACGGGACGAGGTGCAGAGAGCCCGGCTGTGCCCGAGCCGCGTCCCAATCGCATGAGGAGTGATTCCGCCACATCGTCCGCATGATGCCCTTGAATGACGGCCGCCGCCCCGGCGGCCCTTGCCGCTGCCATTAGGAATCGGATGCGGTCGTCGCGAAGCGAGGACTCGTTGGCAGGGCGACCTGCGGGTCGCTTTTCCGTCAGGAATCCGACGCCGAGTGACTCGGCCAGTCTGCGGGCGTGTTCGCAGTCTGCGTCGGCGTCCGGCCCGCGCAGGTTGTGGTGGTAGTGCAGGGCGATGATTCTTTCCGTCGCGAAATTGCCCAGTGCCCAGAGTAGCGCTGCGGTGGAGTCGGCGCCCGCCGATAGCGCGACGGCCACGGGGTTTTCCGATTCACGCAGCGACACGCTGAGTCGTCGAGATTCGCTGTCCGGCGGCGGCAGCTTTCGCAGCTTTGATAGAAGCGCTTCGTACACGATAGAAGCAACAAGCCTTCGCCGTGAGGCGAAGGCTTGGGGGTGCTAGGAGACCTTGACCTCGACGGCGTTGGGGTCGGTGTCGTGGTAGTACTTGTTGTACGCCTTGTCGTAGGTGGAGGTGTAGTAGTTCGCCACGTGCAGGCCGATTTGGTTTAGCACGGCTCCGAACACGGGCACCTTGGATTCCTTGAGACGGCGCAGGTTGCCTTTGATGCTCTTGCGCTTCACTGTGTTGAACTTCACCACATAGAGGGCTCCGTCCACCTGCGGCATGAGGTTAAGCGCGTCGGAAACGGCGCCAACGGGAGGGGAGTCGATGAAGACGCGGTCGTAGCGTCCCTTGAGCTCCTCGATCATTGCGGCGAATTTCTTGCTGTTGAGCACCTGGGTGGGGTTCTTGCAGGAGGTGCCGACCGGGAGCACGTCCATGTTGGGGACGATGTCACGGCGAATGGCCTCGTCGAGGTCGATCATGCCCGCCTGGTATTGGGTGATGCCCGCATCGCCCTGAAGCTGAAGCGACTTGCCGACATTGGGCAGGCGAAGGTCGGCGTCCACCACGATGACCTTCTCGCCGTGCATGGCGTAGGTCATGGCGAGGTTTGTCGTGAAGAACGACTTGCCTTCGGAGGGGGTGGTGGAGGTGACGAGCATGGCGCGAGCCTTGCGCGCCTGGTCATGAATCTTCAGCGCCGAGTAGATGGCGTGGAAGGCCTCGGTGGTGGCCCGGTCGGCGTTTGTGGCGACGGTTCGGGCGCGCTTGAAGTTGTCCAGCTTGGTGATTTTGGGAATCACGCCCATGAGGGGGATTCCCACGAATTGTTCGATATCGGCTGCCGATTTGACGCGGTCGTCAAGCGAGGCAAGGAGGAACACGATGGCGAGGCCGATGGCGGAACCGCTGAAGACTCCGAGGGCCAGCGCCAGATAGGCGTTTTTATTGACTGGTCGGTCGGCGACGGACGCAGGGTCGACAAGACGGATCGGATTGCTGGCGAGGCCGGACTGCTTGGCTTTCTCGAACTCGTAGTTGGTGTTCATCCTGTCGAACATGGCCTCCTTGCCGGAGATCTCCTTGTCGAGAGAGTCCAGCTCGCTGCGAGCCTTGCCCTGGGAGGTGATTTCAGACTCCTTGGCTTCGAAGCGTTTCACGCTGTTCTCGAAATTCACCGCAGCGGTCTTGAAGGTCGATTCAAGCTTTGCCTCGGCCTCGGTCGCCGCCTTAGCCAGCTCGATGCGCGCCTGGGCGATCTGGCTGCGAATCTGTATGACTTTCGGGTGCTCGTCGGTGTAAACCTTGAGGGCTGCGCTCAGGGAAATTTCGAGTCTGGCGATTTCCTGGCTCATTCCCAGCACGCGCTCGTCTTTGGCGATGAAGGGGATGGATGCCGTGGACTGGCCCGCGGCTTTCGCCGCCAGCAACTGGTCGCGATTCGCGCGAATCTCCTCGAAGGCACGCTTGTCCGACTCACGGGCAGCCGAAAGCTGGCTCAGCTCGCTCTGTCCCGTGGACATGTCTCGGGTGAGCGTGAGGAGCTTCTCGCGTTCGATGAAGTTGGTGCGGCGTTTTTTAAGGTCCTGAATCTCGTTCTGAATCTGATCGTTTTGAATCTTAAGTCGTTCGACCAGCGGGTCGACGATCTGCGAGGTTTCCTCGTCCGTTGCGCGCTGAATCTCCTCCACGAAGTATTCAGCCATTTTCTTGGCCAAATCCTTGTTGGGGTGGGTGTATTCGACGACGGCCATGAAGGACTGTCGTTCGGGCTGGATGTTGCGGCACTTGCCGATGACCTCCTCGGGGCTGAGAGGTCCCGAGAAGATGTTGCCCTTCTGATATGGGGCGAGCGCCTCGTTGCGTTGCTCCTGGGTGAGTCGCTTGGCGACGCGCTGAATGATCGCGGTGCTTCGCATTGAGGCGAGCTTCGTGTTGAAGTCGCGATCGTCTAGCAGCCGGTCCTTTTCATCGGTGTTGGTTCCGCCGATGTTGCCGGTCACGTTGGCGCGGCTGCGGTAGACTTGGAAGCGTGCCGTGGCCTTGTATTCCGGCTCGATGCTGCTCGTGTAGAGGAGCGCGCCCGTGGTGAAGATGAATATGGCGAGCACCAAATACCAGACGCGCTCGCGAACAATCATGATGTAGTCGCGCAGTGTTCGCTGGCCGATGGAGGGCTGCTCGCCATCGTATCCGTATTGATAATACGGGTTGGGGTGCAGCCCGTAGTATGCGTGATAACCCTGCGGGCCGTAGCCCGGCCCGGGCTGCCCCGGTTGCGGTTCAGGAGCGGGGGCCGCGGCTCGCGGCGGCAGCGCAGGCTGGGGATGCGCCGATTCTGGGGGTGTTTCGTTGGACATGGATCAGATGCGGCTGTCGCGGACGTAGATGCGGTCGTTTTCCTGGAGTTCGATGTCAGGCGAGCGGCCCGCATTGATCTCAGACATGTCGACGGTTATGGTCTTTTCCTTTCCGTCGATCATCCTGGTGAGCTTCACGTCGGAGCGCTCGCCGCGCGGCAGGATGCCGCCGGCAATGGAAATCGCCTTGCTGAGTGTCAGCTTCTCCTCAGGGGGGAAGAGCACCGGGCCCGCACGACCAACCATACCGTCGATGTAGACCTTGCGTTCCGCATACTTGAGGATGAGGAGCGTAAGGCTGGGTTCCTTGAAGAATCGCTTGAGCTTCTCGGTGATGAGCACCTGCGTTTCGGTGAGGGTCTTGCCTGCGACATGGACTTTGCCGATCAAGGGGAGAATCACATCGCCGTCTTGGTCGACTTGGGCGTCCGCATTGAAGTCAGGCTCTTGGTAAAGCGAAACCCTGAGAAGGTCGGTCGGCCTTAGGGTGTAATTGTCCGAGGGCTGGCCTGTTTTGGGGCCAGCCTGCACGGCTGCCGCATCGTGCGTCGGCATCATCGTGTCACCGGTGTCGGTGCATCCGGAGGAGAGCAGACAGAATCCGCTCAGGAGGATGAGTGGAAGGGGGATTTTCATGGAAAAAAAGAGGAAGGTGAGTGTGTCACCTTCCTCAAGAGTGCAATCGCGCGAGTGATGAAAAATCAATACTTCAGGGACGCGGAGAGGCTGAACATGTGGTTGTCGAAGTTCGCGACGCGGGTCGAATCATCGTACATGTAGGAGTAGTTGGCGGAAATCTTCCAGTACTTGTTCGGCGTGTACGCCAAGCCGGCGCCGGCGGAGAAGATGTTATCCTTGCCCGGATTGAATTCCTGAACGGCGTAGCCGGTGTTGGCGTTGGCGGACCAGTCTTCGGCGAAGGCGTAGTTCACGCCAAACACGCCGCGCGTGGTGGTGAGCTGCTGGCCAAGTGCGCCGACGGAGAATTCGCGGGCTCCGGTCAGCGAGAGGGTCACTTTTTCCGTGGCGGCGTAGGTGGAGGTCAGCGAGAAGTTGAAGGTCGTGTCGTCCTGGCCACCGAAGCCGTTGTCTCGGCTAAGCTCGGAGTAGCCGATGCCGGCGTTGGCTTCGAGCTTGAGTTTGTCCGTCACTTCGCCGCGCGCGGTAAGACCGCCGAAGTGAATCTGCTGGTCTCCGCTGGGGCTGAACGCGCTGCCGGCGATGTCAGTGTAGGTGTACTGGTAAGTGAAACCAGCCTGAAGCTTCTCGGTGACGGAGTAGTACCAGGAGACCGGGATGGAGAAAGAGTCCGTGTCGTTGAACAGGTCGCCGTAATTGGTGTAGCGCACGCCGTTATACCTGGCGCCGGTGACGAGGGTGGACTTTTCGGTCGCCTGGAGCTCGGCGTTCAGTCCGGCATAGAACGTGTCCGTGGTGACGATGTCGTTCTGAATGATGCCCGCGACCTGGTTGTTGGGCTGAGCCGTCTGGTGGAATCCGCCGGTGAGGGTGGCCTTCAGGGGCGAACCCGTGTCGTAGGTGAGCTTGGCGTCGACGTTGGCCAGCTGGGTGTTGAGCTGGTCGTTGTCCAGGTAGGCGTTGAACGCCTCCTTGAAGACGACGCTGAACTTGGTGTTGCCGTCACCGCCGGCGACGAGCTCGAAGCCGGGCGCCACGGTGAAGATGACATCATCCGTCTTGTTCTTCTGGTAGTAGATGTTGTCGCTGTACGTGGCTGAAGCGTCGGCGACGAAGAAAATCGCCGCAGAGCCATCTTCAGTGAGGGAGATGAGAGGGGAGCCGGCGAACGTGGATGCACCGAAGGGCAGTGCGGAGAGTGCGGCAACGAGAATGGTTTTGTTAAGCATGAGAGTTGCGGGGGTAGGTCGGTTATGGGGGAATCTCTTTTGGAGTGATGGGCAAGCATAAAGCCCCCCGGATTTCTCCGAGGGGCTTGAGCTTGACCGGTAATCAGGCTTGGTCGCCGGACTCCGTTTCCTCCTCGTCGGAGGCCAACGGGGCGTCGACCAGAGTGTTGATTCGCAGGCGGCGGTAGGCCGGTAGGCCGGTGCCGGCGGGAATCAGGTGACCCATGATGACGTTCTCCTTGAAGCCGGTGAGGGAGTCGGACTTCGCAAGTGTCGAGGCGTCGGTGAGGACGCGCGTGGTCTCCTGGAAGGAGGCTGCGGAGATGAACGACTCGGTTTCGAGCGAGGCCTTGGTGATACCCAAGAGGATCGGCTCGAACTCGGCGGGCTTACCGCCTGCCTGTTCGATCCGCTCATTGTCACGGCGCACGATGTTGGAGTCGACCTGCTCGCCCCAGAAGTGCTCGCTGTCACCGGGGTCGGTGATGCGGACCTTGCGGAGCATGCGGGCGATGATGATCTCGATGTGCTTGTCGTTAATCGTCACGCCCTGGACGCGGTAGACCTTCTGAATCTCGGTGAGCAGGTAGTCCTGCACGGCGGTGGAGCCGAGGATTTCGAGGATTTCGTGGGGGTCTGCGGCGCCTTCGGTGAGGTTCTGGCCCTTGCGGACATGGTCGCCCGGGTGCACGATGATGTGCTTGCCGTGAGGAATCAGGTGCTCCTCGCGGTTGCCTTCGGAGTCGGTGACGGCGACCTTCTTCTTGGCGCGCACGGTGCCTTCGAACGAGACGACGCCTTCGATCTTGGCCATCTCGGCGGCTTCCTTCGGGCGACGGGCTTCGAAGAGCTCGGCGATGCGCGGAAGACCGCCGGTGATGTCCTGCGTCTTGGACGCCTGGCGGGGCGTCTTGGCGAGCAGGCCGCCGGGGGAGGCGGCGTCGCCTTCGGTGACGACGATCTGGGCGCCGGTCGGGATGGCGTGCTCGGAGAGGGCGTTGCCCTTGGCGTCGGTGATGACGATGGTCGGGTTGAGGTCCTCCTTGTGCTCGATGACGACGGTGGTGACGCGGCCGGTGGACTCGTCGAACTCGCGCTTGACGGTCACGCCGGGGATCATGTCGCGGAAGGCGATGACACCGGGCTTTTCGGCGAGAATCGGGATGTTGTGCGAGTCCCAGCGGGCGAGCATGTCGCCCTTGCCGATGGCGGCGCCGTCCTTGACGGAGAGCACGGAGCCCACGACGATGTTGTATTCCTCGAGGACCTTGGACTCGTCGGCTTCGTCGACGATGTTCACGGAGCCGGTCTTGTTGAGGACCACCACGAGGTCGTCGCTGATGGCGACGGAGCGGATGCCGATGAACTTGACCACGCCGGCGTTACGCACGCGGATTTCCGGGGTCTTGAGCACCTGGTTGGCCACACCACCGATGTGGAAGGTGCGCATGGTGAGCTGGGTGCCGGGCTCGCCGATGGACTGGGCGGCGATGATGCCCACGGAGGTGCCGCGCTCGACGAGTCGACCGGTCGAGGGGTCGACGCCGTAGGCCTTGGCCGGGATGCTGTTCACCCGCATGTGGGTGAGCGGGGACATGACGCGCACGCGCTCGACGCCGCAGGCTTCGATCTTGAGCGCGCAGTCTTCGGTGATGAGGTCGCCGGCCTTGACGAGGATCTCGTCGGGGTTGAGCGGGTTGCGCACATCGGCGCTGGAGCAGCGGCCGACGATACGCTCGGAGAGCTTCACGATTTCCTCGTCGCCGTCGTAGATGGCGGTCTTCACGACGCCGTCGCGGTTGCCGTCGTCAATCTCGGTGACGATGGCGTCCATGGCCACGTCGCAGAGCTTGCGGGTCATGTAACCGGCGTCGGCGGTCTTCAGCGCGGTGTCGGCGAGGCCCTTACGGGCGCCGTGCGTCGAGATGAAGTATTCCAGAACGGAGAGGCCGTCGCGGAAGGAGGAGAGAATCGGGCGTTCGATGATTTCGCCGTTGGGCTTGGCCATCAGGCCGCGTGCGCCGCAGAGCTGGCGGACCTGCTGCTTGTTACCGCGGGCGCCGGAGTCCATCATCACGTGCACGGGGTTGATGACCCAGCGGCCTTCGCTGCGCGGGTCGGCGTCGGTGGCCTTGGGGGCGGGCTTGGCGGAGGTCTCGAGGGTCTTGAACACCGACTTGGCGATTTCGTCGGTGGTGGAGGACCACACGTCGACGATCTTGTTGTAGCGTTCGCCGGTGGTGATGATGCCCTTCTTGAACTGGCCTTCGACTTCGTCGACCTTGGCGCGGGAGCGCTTGATGATCTCCTGCTTGGTCTGCGGGAAGATCATGTCGGCGATGCCGATGGAGATCGACGCCTTGGTGGCGGTGCGGAAGCCGGTTTCCTTGAGCGCGTCGAGCACGGGCACGCAGCCCTCCTTGCCGACGAGCTTGTAGGTGTTAAGGATGAGGTCGCCGAGCTGGCCCTTCTTCACGGAGAAGTTCACGAAGCCCATCTCCTGCGGCCAGATCTTGGAGAAGATGACGCGGCCGACGGTGGTGCGGATCGTCTTGGTGTCCGGCTTGCCGTAGGTGGTCTTCTTGCCGAAGTCCGGGTTGACGAAGTCGACCCAGGAGTGGAAGTGGACGGCGCCTTCGGCGTAGGCGTACTCGGCCTCCTGGACGGAGGCGAAGAGCGGCACATGCACGCCCTTGGCGGGCTTGGCGGCCGGCTCGTAGGTGAGGTAGTACGCGCCCAGGACGATGTCCTGCGAGGGGGTGAGGATCGGCTTGCCCGAGGAGGGCGAGAAGATGTTGTTCGAGGACATCATGAGGAGCTTGCACTCCATGATGGCTTCGGAGGACAGGGGCACGTGCACGGCCATCTGGTCACCGTCGAAGTCCGCATTGTAAGCGGTACACACGAGGGGGTGCAGGCGGATGGCGTCGCCCTCGATGAGGACGGGCTCGAAGGCCTGGATGGACAGGCGGTGCAGGGTCGGAGCGCGGTTCAGGAGAACCGGGTGGCCCTTGGTGACTTCCTCGAGGATGTCCCAGACTTCGGGGGACTTCTTCTCGATCATCTTGCGGGCGCCGCGCACGGTGTGCACGAAGCCGAGCTCCTTGAGGCGGCGGATGATGAAGGGCTCGAACAGGACGAGCGCCATCTTCTTGGGCAGGCCGCACTGGTTGAGCTTGAGGTCCGGGCCGATGACGATGACGGAACGGCCGGAGTAGTCGACGCGCTTGCCGAGAAGGTTCTGACGGAAGCGGCCCTGCTTGCCCTTGAGCATGTCCGAGAGGGACTTCAGGGGGCGGTTGCCGGCGCCGGTGACGGGGCGGCCGTGGCGGCCGTTGTCGAAAAGTGCGTCCACAGCTTCCTGCAGCATGCGCTTCTCGTTGTTGATGATGACGTCGGGGGTCTTCAGCTGCAACAGGCTGCGGAGGCGGTTGTTGCGGTTGATGACGCGGCGGTAGAGGTCGTTCAGGTCGGAGGTGGCGAAGCGGCCGCCTTCAAGGGGGACGAGGGGGCGCAGGTCCGGCGGGATGACCGGGAGGGTCTCCATGACCATCCACTCGGGCTTGTTGCCCGATTCGATGAAGCCCTGGATGACCTTGAGGCGGCGGGCCAGCTTCTTCTTGATCTGTTTGGAGCGGGTGGTCTGCATCTGCTCCTGCAGGTCGATGATGGTCTGGGCCAGATCGATCTTGGCGAGGCAGTCGCGAAGGGCTTCGGCGCCCATCTTGGCCACGAAGGCGTCGTCACCGTATTCGGTGAGGGCCTGGGTGTACTCCTGCTCGGTCATCACCTGCTTGAGTTCAAGCGGGGTGCGGCCCGGGTCGACGACGAGGTACTTCTCGTAGTAGATGACGGACTCGAGCTGGCGGGCGGTCATGTCGAGCAGCAGGCCGAGTCGGCTGGGCATGCTCTTGAGGAACCAGATGTGGGAGACCGGCACGGCCAGTTCGATGTGGCCCATGCGCTCGCGGCGCACGCGGGCGATGGTGACCTCGACGCCGCAGCGGTCGCAGGTGACGCCCTTGAACTTGATGCGCTTGTACTTGCCGCAGGAGCACTCGTAGTCGCGAACGGGGCCGAAGATCTTCTGGCAGAAGAGGCCGCCCTGTTCGGGCTTGAAGGTGCGGTAGTTGATGGTCTCCGGGTTCTTGACCTCGCCCTTGGACCACGAACGGATCGTGTCGGGGGAGGCGATGCAGATGGAGACTGAGTCGAAGTTCTGCTCCTTGTCGGGAGCGAACATGTTGTCGGAAGATTCCGCGTTGATCATCGGAAGGGATGCTATGGCGGTTGAAGATTAGGCGTTTTCGACGACGGAGGGCGGGGAGACCTTGAAGCCTTCGGCGTTGCGGAGCTGAACATCAAGGCACAGGGCCTGCATTTCCTTCATGAGAACGTTGAAGGACTGCGGGGTGCCGGCGGTGAGGGAGTTGTCGCCCTTCACGAGCTGTTCGTAGATCTTGGTACGACCGGTGACGTCGTCGGACTTGACGGTGAGGAGCTCCTGCAGCGTGTAGGCGGCGCCGTACGCTTCGAGGGCCCACACTTCCATTTCGCCGAGACGCTGGCCGCCGTACTGGGCCTTGCCGCCGAGAGGCTGCTGGGTGATGAGGCTGTACGGGCCGACGGCGCGGGCGTGGATCTTGTCCGCGACGAGGTGGTTCAGCTTCAGCATGTAGGTGTAGCCGACGACGACGTCCTGGTCGAAGGGTTCGCCGGTGCGACCGTCGTAGAGGAGGGTCTTGCCCGTTTCGGGCAGGCCGGCCTGGCGGAGGTACTCGCGGATCTTGGTTTCGGGGATGCCGTCGAAGATCGGCGTGGCGATCTTGAGTCCGAGCTTTTTGCAGGCCCAACCGAGGTGCGCTTCAAGCACCTGGCCCACGTTCATGCGGGAAGGCACGCCGAGGGGGTTGAGGCAGATGTCGATGGGCTGGCCGTCCGGGAGGTACGGCATGTCTTCCACGGGCACGATGCGGGCGACGACGCCCTTGTTACCGTGGCGACCGGCCATCTTGTCACCGACCTGGATCTTGCGCTTGGCGGCGACGTAGACCTTGACGTACTTGAGGGCGCCGCCCTCGTCTTCGCCGGCTTCGATGCCTTCGACCTTGCGGTTGCGCTCGTTCTCGAGGTCCTCGAAGCGACGCTGGTAGTTCTCGACGATCTCCATGATCTTGATGCGAACCGGGGACGGGTCGATCTGGATGTTCTTGGAGACCGAGGCGAGCTTGCGCAGGAGGGTCTTGGTGATCTTGCGGTTGGCCGGGATGATGATTTCGCCGGTCTCGCCGTTGATGACGTCGAGCGGAATCTTTTCACCCAGGAGGATGTTGGAGAGCGACTCGGTGAGGTCCTCGCGGAGCTTGTCGGACTCGACCTTGAACTCCTCGTTGACCTTCTTCAGGCCGCGGCGCTGGTCGGAGGGGGAGAGCTTGGTCTCGCCGTCCTTGTCGATGCGGCTGGATACCTTCACGTCCATCACGATGCCGTAGATGCCGGAGGGCACGACGAGCGAGGTGTCCTTAACGTCGGCGGCCTTTTCGCCGAAGATGGCGCGCAGCAGCTTCTCTTCGGGGGCCAGCTCGGTCTCGCTCTTGGGCGTGATCTTGCCCACGAGGATGTCGCCGGGCTTCACTTCGGCGCCCACGCGGATGACGCCGTCGCGGTTGAGGTTCTTGAGGGCCTCTTCGCCGGCGTTGGGGATGTCGCGGGTGATTTCTTCCGGCCCGAGCTTGGTGTCGCGGGCGGTGCACTCGAACTCCTCGATGTGGATGGAGGTGTAGACGTCGTCCTTGAGGAGACGCTCGGAGAGCAGGATGGCGTCCTCGAAGTTATAGCCGTTCCACGGCATGTAGGCCACGAGGATGTTGCGGCCGATGGAGATCTCGCCCTTGTCGGTGGAGGCGCCGTCGGCGATGACCTGGCCGGCCTTGACCTTCTGGCCCTTCTTGACGATGGGCTTCTGCACGAAGCAGGTGGCGGCGTTGGAGCGCAGGAACTTGCGCAGGTCGTAGATGTAGAGGTCCTTCTTCGGGTCGCTCTTCGACTTCTTGTCGAGGCCCTGCGGCAGCTTGCCGTCCTTGGTGACGACGATGCGCTTGGCTTCGACCGAGGCGACGATGCCGTCGGCGTCGGCGGTCACAACGGCCTTCGAGTCGATGGCGATGCGGCCTTCGATGCCGGTGCCCACGAGCGGGGATTCCGGCTGGAGGAGCGGCACGCCCTGGCGCTGCATGTTGGCACCCATGAGCGCGCGGTTGGCGTCGTCATGCTCGAGGAACGGGATGAGTCCGGCGGCGATGGACACGACCTGCTTGGGCGACACGTCCATGTAGTCCACGTCGGTCGGCGCGAGTTCGAGAACTTCGTCGCGGAAACGGGCGGTTACGCGGCCGACGAGGTTGTTCTTGTCGTCGACTTCGGAGTTGGCCTGGGCGACCTTGAACTTCTCCTCCTGGTCGGCGGTCATGTACTCGACCTTGTCGGTGACCTTGCCGTTGACGACCTTGCGGTAGGGCGCCTCGAGGAAGCCGAACTCGTTGATCTTGGCGTAGGTGGAGAGCGAGTTGATCAGGCCGATGTTCGGGCCTTCAGGCGTCTCAATGGGGCAGATGCGGCCGTAGTGCGAGGGATGCACGTCGCGCACCTCGAAGCCGGCGCGGTCGCGGTTGAGACCGCCGGGGCCGAGGGCCGAGAGGCGACGCTTGTGCGTGATCTCGGCGAGCGGGTTGATCTGGTCCATGAACTGCGAGAGCTGCGAGCGCGCGAAGAAGTCGCGGATCACGGTGCTCATCGCCTTCGGGTTGATCAGCTTGGAGGGCGTGACGGAGTCGACGCTCTGATCGTAGAGGGACATGCGCTCGCGCACGAGGCGCTCGGTGCGGGCCAGGCCGAGGCGGCACTGGTTGGCCACGAGCTCGCCGACGGTGCGGATGCGGCGGCTGCCGAGGTGGTCGATGTCGTCGATGATGCCACCCTGGCCGGCCTTGAGCTTGCACAGGTATTCGGTGGCCTTGACGATGTCCTCGGACTGGACGGTGCGCGTCTCGATGTCGGTCTTGAGGCCGAGCTTCTGGTTGACCTTGTAGCGGCCCACGCGGCCGAGGTCGTAGCGCTTCGGATCGTGGAAGAGGCGCTTCAGGAGGGTCTTGGCGTTGGCCACCGTGGGGGGCTCGCCCGGACGCAGCTTCTTGTAGATGTCCTTGAGGGCCTCCTCCTCGTTGCGGGTCGGGTCCTTCTTGAGGGAACGGATGATGGCGCCGTCGTCCACCGAGGTGTCGATGACGCGGATGGCACCCAGGCCGATCTTCTCGATGGCGCGAAGGATGGTCTTGGTGAGCGGCTCGAAGGCGCGCGCGATGACGATGCCCTTCTCGGCGTCCACGATGTCCTCGACGAGGACGAGCTTGGAGACGTCCTCGAGGTCGAGGGCCTTCTTCAGCTTGATGTCCTCAAGCTTGTAGAAGAGGTTGAGGATGTCGGCGTCGGAGCCGTAGCCGAAGGCGCGCAGCAGGGTGGTGATGAGGAACTTGCGGCGGCGGCGGCGGCGGTCGAGGTAGACGTAGAGGAGGTCGTTCTGGTCGAACTGGACTTCCAGCCAGGTGCCGCGATCGGGGATGATGCGGAACGCGTGCAGCATCTTGCCCGAGGTGTGCGGGGTCTCCTCGAAGCAGATGCCCGGGGAGCGGTGTAGTTGGGAAACAATGACGCGCTCGGCGCCGTTGATGATGAAGGAGCCGCGGTCGGTGACCATGGGCAGCTCGCCCATGTAGATGTCCTCGTCCTTGATGTTGTCCTCCTCGCGCAGGCGCAGGCGCAGGTTGAGGGACACGGAGAAGGTGGTGCCTTCGCGGATGCACTCCATCTCGGTGTTCTTCGGGCCGACGAGGCCGTAGGAAACATACTCGAGGTTCGTGCGACCGTCGTAGCTTTCAATCGGGAAGATTTCCCGGAAAACGGCCTCCAGGCCGTTGTTCTTCCGCTTGTCGGCGGGCGAATCCTTCTGAAGGAACTCCAGATAGGAATCTACCTGAGTTTCAATCAGGTTGGGAGGGGGCATGACCTCCCGCAGCTTGCCGAAGTTTTGGCGCTCGGACATAAGTGTGGAAAAAGAGGGCGGAGAAAGCCCCCTTTCCGGAGGCCGGTAAAGGCGAAAATCAAAGTAAATGTTTTGTAAATGAGTGTTTTGGTTGTCTGAATTGTAAAAAACATCATCTCTTATTTCGCGAACGTCATTAGCCTGGCTTTGCTTGGCCGAGAGGGCTCGGTTTTGGAAGGCGCATCGAATAGGGAGGGCTGGCCGGCATGTGGCGATAGGACAAAAAAGAACCGACGACCCGTTTCGGGGTCGTCGGCAAAAGGCTGATTCGCTTGTGCGAAAGTCGTCTTACTTGATGACGACCTTGGCGCCGGCGGCTTCGAGCTTCTTCTTGATCTCTTCGGCTTCGGCCTTGGGGGCCTGCTCCTTGACGGTCTTGGGAGCGCCTTCCACGAGGTCCTTGGCTTCCTTGAGGCCCAGGCCGGTGATGGCGCGGACTTCCTTAATCACGTTGATGGCGTTGGCGCCCTTTTCCTGGAGGATCACGTCGAAGTGGGTCTGCTCTTCAACGGGAGCGGCGGGGGCGGCGCCGGCGGCGACGACGGCGACGGGAGCGGCGGCGGAGACGCCCCACTTGGCCTCGAGATCCTTAACGAGGGCGGCGATTTCGAGGACGGACTGAGCGGAGAGCCACTCGACGACTTGTTCCTTGGTGACGGACATGGTATTTGTTTCCTTGAAGTGTTGGCGACGCGACGCGCGTCATTTAAGAGGCGCCAGGGCCTCCCAACGGGGTTCGTTGGTTGTGTGTATCCCCGGCCGCGACGCGCGGCCGGGAAATGGGTTAGGCGGCCTTGCCTTCTTCCTTCTCGTTCTTGGCGACGAGGAGGCGGGCGAACTGCGACGCGGGGGTCTGCAGGAGCGAGAGCAGCTGGGCGCGGATGCCGGCGAGGTTGGGCAGCTTGGACAGGGTCTCGATCTCTTCGCGAGTGAGGACCTTGCCGTCCATGGCGCCGACCTTGACGTCGAGCTTCTGCTTGTCCTTGAAGAACTTCACGAGGACCTTGGCGACGCCGGGGGCGTCGTCGCCGCCGGTGATGATGGCGGTGTGGCCGGTGAGGTGCTTGGTGAAGTCGGGCAGGTTGGCCTGCTTGGCGGCGATGTTGAAGATGCTGTTCTTCACCACGTGATACTCGGCGCCGAGGGGGCGGAGTTCGTTACGGATGATGGCGGCGTCTTCGACGGTCACCTTGGTGAAGTCGGCGAGCATGATGTAGCTCGACTTGGCCAGGTGGCCGGCGACTTCTTCGACGAGGAATTTCTTTTCTTCGCGCATGGTGGTGTGCGTAAGGGCTTTGTGGATGCGCTGCCGCTTAGAGGGCGGCGTAGGGCTTGATGTCGACCTTGACGCCGGGGCTCATGGTGGAGGCCAGGGTCAGCGACTTGATGAACTGCACGCCGCGGAGGGCGTCGGGCTTGGCCTTCACGAGGGCGGCGATGGCGGCTTCGGCGTTCTGCTGGAGCTGCTCGGCGGTGAAGGACTTCTTGCCGACGATGATCGCGATGTTGGCGGTCTTATCCATCTTGAACTCGACGCGACCGGCCTTCACTTCCTTGATGGTCTTGGCCACGTCGTCGGTGACGGTACCCGACTTCGGGTTGGGCATGAGGCCGCGGGGACCGAGCACGCGGGCGACCTTGCGGACGTCCTTCATGGCGGAGACGGTGGAGATGGCCACATCGAAGTCCATCCAGCCGCCGGAGACCTTGTCGATAAGGTCGTTGAGGCCGGCGGCATCGGCGCCGGCTTCAAGGGCGGCGGCGGGGTTCTCGGTGAAGACAATCACGCGGATGGTCTTGCCGGAGCCGTTGGGGAGGGAAACGGTGCCGCGAACCATCTGGTCGGACTGCTTCGGGTCGACGTTCAGGCGGGCGTAGACCTCGACGGTCTCGTTGAACTTGGCGGCCGGGAACTTGGCGACCACTTCGGCGGCTTCCTTGACGGAATAGGCCTTGGTGAGGTCGGCAACGGCGGCGGCGGCGCGGTAGCGCTTGCTGGGCTTGACAGCCATGGTGTTGGTAACGACTAGGGTTGGATTAGTCTCCCGCTGCGGAGTGCTGCGGTAAGGGAGGGCGGAAGAAGAAGTCTGCGCACCAGATGGCAAGCGGGATTTTTCAAAAAACCTTAAGGGCGCCCGTTCCCGGTCGGTGGATTCGCCGCCCGACGCAGAAACAGAGCGATTCCTGCGACGAGAGTGATGAGGGCGGATATGGCGGTGGCCGCCCCGGTCGCGATCACCAGCACAAGCGGCAGATTCTTGTTCACCGGGCGGTCGCTGACGCTTGGGGCGTCAAGGAGCCTAATGGCTGGGCTGACGAGCGCGGTCTGTTTGGCCTTAAGTATGTATGTGGCGAGTATCTGGTCATAAGCCGCCTCCTTGCCGCGGATTGCCTTTTCAATTTCGATCGCAGCAGCGTCTGGCGTGAATGCCATTTGCTTCTGGAGTACCTTGATTTCCATGAGGAGTTGGTCGATGTGAATTTTTATGCGCTCAATCTGCGGATTAATGGCTTCTGCGACCGACTCGTCGTGGGAGCGTTGGATTTCTTCGACAAAGTAGCCCGCGATTCTGTGGGCGAGTGCTTTGTTTGGGTGGTTGAATTCGACGGCGGCGGTGAACGATACGCAATCAGGGACAATGCGGCGGCAATTCCCAAGCACCTCCTCCTCCGAGAGAGGGCCGGTAAAGATGTTTCCCTCCCAGTATGGAGTGAGTGCTTCACATCGTTCTGCCGGTGTGAGCCGATGAATCACGCGGCGGATGATTGTGCTGCTGCTCATTTCGGTGATCTTTATGTCGAAGTCCTGAGCATCCACAGGTGGATTGCTCGAATTCACCCCCGCATTTAATCCTGATGTCCCCAGGCGAAATCTGAGCAATTGGAACCGTGCAACTGCCCTGTACTCGGGCTCGACGCATGCGTCGTAGAGGATCGCGGACGCGAAGAGGATGAGATAAGTCGCGGCGATGGCGATGAGAGCGCCGATGATTACCTTGCGCTCAAAGCTCGTTGAGCGCGCCTCGCCTGAAAATCCGGGAGAATTCATTCGGCCCGGCAAACTGTGGTGGCGCTCCCGTTCGTCAATCGCTTGCGTCGAGCTCGGACCGAAAACCCTGCTATCGGCTGCGCATCGAGGGATGGGAGCGCGAAAAAGCCGCCCGGTTTTCCGGGCGGCTTTTCGTTTTTCGAAGGGGAGAAATCTCCGGCCTTAGCCGACGACTTCGATGCCCATCGAGCGAGCGGTGCCGGCAATCATCTTGGCGGCCTGCTCGGGGTTGGCGGCGTTGAGGTCCTTCTTCTTCATCTCCACGATTTCGAGGAGCTGCTTCTGGGTGACCTTGCCGACCTTGGTCTTGTTGGGAACGCCCGAGCCGGATTCGATCTTGGCCGCCTTCTTGAGGAGGACGGCGGCGGGCGGGGACTTGAGGATGAAGGTGAAGGACTTGTCCTGATAGACCGTGATGATCACGGGCAGGATGAGACCGGCCTGGTCCTTGGTGCGGGCGTTGAACTCCTTACAGAACGCCATGATGTTCACACCCTTGGCGCCGAGCGCGGGGCCGACGGGGGGGGCGGGATTGGCAGCACCTGCGGGGAGCTGGAGGCGGATTTCGCCGACGACTTTCTTGGCCATTGTTTTTGTTTTGTTTTAAAGGTGTCAGTTGGAGGGGGCCGTGCGTTCCACCTGCCAGAACTCGAGTTCCACAGGCGTGAAGCGGCCGAAGATGGAGACGGAGACTTGGAGTTTGCCGCGCTCGATGTCAACCGAGTCGATGCGTCCCGTGAGATTCATGAACGGGCCGTCGTTGATCTTCACCTCTTCGTTCACATTGAACTGCACCTTAGGCACCGCCTTGCCTTCGGCGGCCTTCACCTGTTCCAGGATGCGCTCGATCTCCACCTGCTTGAGGGGGACCGGGTTGTCACCGCCGATGAAGCCGATGACGCCCTGCACATTACGCACGAAGTACCAAGGCTTTTGCAGCACCTTGCCGTCGGCGTCGTACATCTTCATCCGGAGGAAGAGGTAGTTGGGGTACAGTTTGCGAACGATTTCCTTCTTTTTTCCGCCTTTGACCTCCGAGACTTTCTCGGTGGGCATGAGGACCTGGTCGATGAATTCGCCCATCTCTTCCACTTCGATGAATTTGGTCAGGTACTTGGTGACCTTGTTCTCCATGTTGGAGAGGGTCTGGACGGCGTACCAGCGGTAATCGGAGAGGGAGTCGGACATGGCGAAAAGGCCCGTTCTTAGAGACGGGCGACGAGGTCGGAGCAGAACTGGACCAGACCGTGCAGGGAAAAGTCGGCGACAAAGACGAAGGCCCCAAGGAGAGCGATGGCGACGATCACGACGAGCGTGGATTCGGCCAATTCCTTGGGGGTGGGCCAGGTGGACTTCGTCCAGACTTCAGAAACGGTTTCGTTCCAAAGCTGTCGGACTTTTCCGGGAAGGTTGGTCATGAAAGAATGGCAGGGGCGACAGGATTCGAACCTGTAAAGGCGGTTTTGGAGACCGCTGTTTTACCATTGAAACTACACCCCTGTAAAAGGTGTCTTGCGACGGGGAGATTGAAAATGCCGGGAGCCGAATGGTACGGCCCCCGGCATTATCGGAACGCGCGAGGGTTGGCCTCGAGGCGTCCGTGCTTAGGCGATCACCTTCGTGATACGGCCGGCACCGATGGTGCGACCGCCTTCACGGATGGCGAACTTCTGGCCGGCTTCCATGGCGATGGGCTTGCCGAGTTCGATGGTGATGGTGAGGTTGTCACCGGGCATCACCATTTCGCGGCCGGCGGGCAGGAAGCAGACGCCGGTCACGTCGGCGGTGCCGAAGAAGAACTGGGGACGGTAGTTGGTGAAGAACGGAGTGTGACGGCCGCCTTCTTCCTTGGTGAGGACGTAGATTTCGGCTTCGCCCTTGGTGTGGGGCTTGATGGAACCGGTCTTGGCGAGCACGTGGCCGCGCTGGATCTGGTTCTTGTCGACGCCGCGGAGGAGGAGACCGACGTTGTCACCGGCCTGGCCCTGGGTCATTTCCTTGCGGAACATTTCGACGCCAGTCACGGTGGTCTTGATGGTGTCGCCGAGGCCGACGACTTCGACTTCTTCGCCGACCTTCACCATGCCGCGTTCGATACGGCCGGTAGCCACGGTGCCGCGGCCGGTGATGGTGAAGACGTCTTCAACGGACATCATGAAGGGCTTGTCGAGCTCGCGGACGGGCTCGGGGATGTAGGTGTCGAGGGCTTCCATCAGCTTGGTGATGGCTTCGATACCTTCGGGCTTGAGCGCCATGGCGGCGGTGGCGGAGCCACGGATGATGGGAGCGTTGTCGCCATCGTAGCCGTACTTGTTGAGGAGGTCGCGGATTTCCATTTCCACGAGCTCGAGGAGATCCGGGTCGTCGAGGAGGTCGACCTTGTTGAGCCACACGAGAACCTTCGGCACGCCGACCTGCTTGGCGAGGAGGATGTGCTCCTTGGTCTGGGGCATGGGTCCGTCAGCGGCGGAGACCACGAGGATGGCGCCGTCCATCTGAGCGGCACCGGTGATCATGTTCTTGACGAAGTCGGCGTGGCCGGGGCAGTCGACGTGGGCGTAGTGACGCTTGTCGGACTCGTATTCCACGTGCGAGGCGGCGATGGTGACGGTCTTGGTTTCGTCACGGACGGTACCACCCTTGGCGATGTCCTTGTACGACTTCACCACGGCGAGACCCTTGGAGGCCTGGACGGCGAGGATCGAGGCGGTGGTGGTGGTTTTGCCGTGGTCGATGTGACCGATGGTGCCGACGTTCACGTGCGGCTTGGTACGAACGAACTGTTCCTTGGCCATGGTTGGGGGTGGTTTTGTTTTTGTTTGTTTTGGAAAGTTTTTTGATGGAGCCCCAGAGCGGATTTGAACCGCCGACCTCGTCCTTACCAAGGACGCGCTCTACCAGCTGAGCTACCGGGGCGAAGAACCATCAAGAACTTCGGAAGTTTTGAATCGTTTCCGAAGAGAGGCCCGCAAACTGGAAATCGCGGTCCCGTCGTCAAGCGAGATTTTGAAATTTTTTCGCCGATGAGGCTTAAGGGGAGACGGTGACGATAAGCCGCCCCGCGG
This sequence comes from uncultured Opitutia bacterium, assembly GCA_945957395.1. Taxonomy (GTDB): domain Bacteria; phylum Verrucomicrobiota; class Verrucomicrobiia; order Opitutales; family UBA953; genus CAMFKE01. The sequence goes on along the minus strand of CAMFKE010000009.1, from coordinate 68,461 downwards.
GAGGCGGGTTTTGGGCCATCAGTTCAACCAGCGACTTCGCCAGGCGCGTGTCGTGAGCGTCGTCGCCGCAGCTTTCACGCAGCACCGGTGCGGTCACGCCGTAGTCGTCGCTGGCGACGAAAAATACGGCGGGGCGGAGCAGGGTGGCGGGGGCGGGGAGCTCCTTCGCCGGGGGCGCGGTGAGGGGCGCTTCCGCAAGTATTTTGCCGGTGGCCTCGTCGCGCAGCACGGCGCGAGGAGCGGAGGGCTTCAGCGCTCCTGTGTCGGCGGGGGATCTTCCGAAGGCGAGGAAGGTGTCGCCGGCGGAGGTCGGCAGTCGCTGCTCGGGCGTGGCGGAGGCCGGGGTGCGAAGCGAGGCGTGTCGCGGCGTGCGAAGAAGCTGGGCGCCGGGAAGTTCATCTCTGGGGCGGGCGGGCTCGGGGAGCGGCGGAGCGTCGCCGGCGGAGAGGTCCGGGTGAGTGATCTCGGAGGCGTAATTCAGTGCGGTGGGCAGGAAGTACGGGCTTTGGTCCAGCAGGGCGGCCTGCTCGTTCATGACCGAGTCTCCGCGTTCGGCGCGCACGAAGATGCCGGGCTCGGGCGGCGGTGCGGGGAGCCGCCAAGTGAATCCTATCAGCGCCATTCCGGCCACATGTAGCGCCACGCCTGTGGCGAGCGCGGCGGCCAGGCCCGGGGTGAAGGGGCCTCGGCGCAGCAGGCGGATGAGGACGAAGGCGGCCATGGGCGGAAAGGTGTCGGTCCGCAGGTTTCAGGTTTCAGGCGGGGTGAGAAGGCTGTTTTAAAAGGCTGCGCCCCGCCCGGTTTCCCGATGCGGGGCGCGCGGCCCGTTGTGAACGCGGAGATTCGTGCGCCGGAGGCGTCGGTTCAGGGGCGTACGACGAGGTAGCTGTATCCGCCGTTGTAGTACAGCTGCATGGCGTTCGGCCGGCCCTTCTTGAGCTTCCTTTGGATGTCCTTCGGTTCCTTGATCGGCTCGCGGTTGACATTCAGGATGACCACGCCGGCGGCGAGCCGTCCCGCCAGCGGCGAGTCGGGCTGGACCTCGGTGACGAGCACGCCGGAGATGTTGTCGGGGATGCCGAAGCGGCGGCGGTGTTCCTGCTTGAGCGCGGTCGCCTGCACGCCGGGAAGCGGCATGTTTTCGACGGCCACCAGCTCGGCCGATTCGCGGTCGCCCACCTTCACGACGATCGTTTCCTTCTTCCCGTCACGCAGCACCTCGACCTTGGCTTCGGCCCCGGGCTTGAGCTGGGCGATGGCCGGACGCAGGGCGTTCCAGGAGTCGACTTCGCGTCCGTCGATGCGCGTGATGATGTCGCCGTCGCGCAGGCCGGCCTTGGCGGCGGGCGAGTCCTCGGCCACGTTGTTCACGAGGGCTCCCTTTTGGTTGCTCAGGTTGAGCGCCTCGGCCGTGTCGCGGTCGATGTCCTGGGCGGACAGGCCGAAGTAGCCGCGGGAGACCTTGCCGGTGTTGGCCAGCGAGGCGATGACATCGCGGGCGATGACGGAGGGCACGGCGAAACCGATGCCGATGTTGCCGCCGGTGCGCGAGACGATGGCGGTGTTGACCCCCACGAGGCGACCCTCGGCGTCCACCAGGGGGCCGCCGGAGTTGCCCGGGTTGATGGAGGCGTCGGTCTGGATGAAGTTTTCAATGCCGCCCTGGCGTCCGAGGATGCCCAGGTCGCTGCGGCCCACGGCGGAGACGATGCCGGAGGTGACGGTCATGCCCACGCCCATGGGGTTGCCCACGGCGAAGACCACGTCGCCCACGCGCAGCGAATCGCTGCCGGTCATGCGGGCCACGGGCAGGTTTTTGCCCTCGATCTTGATGACGGCGATGTCGGTCTTGGGGTCGGCCCCGACGACCTTGGCGGTGAACTCGCGCTTGTCCTGGAGTTTCACGGTGATCTCGTCGGCGACGGAGCCGTCGGGTTTGCTGATCACATGGCGGTTGGTGAGGATGTAGCCGTCGGCGTGCACGATGGTGCCGGAACCCAGGCCGAGCGGGATCTTGCGCTCGACGGGGCGCCCGTTGCGCGACTGGGGCGTGTCGTCGTCGTCGCCGTTTCCTGCGGAGGGGAGTCCCCAGAATCGGCGGAGCAGTTCGTCCATGTCGTTGCGTCCGCGAGGCATCTGCTGGACGACTTGGGCGGTGTTGATGCTGACCACGGCCGGTGTGACCTTGTCGAGCATGTCGGCGTAGCTGACGACGCGTCCGCCGGTGTTGACCCGCTCAAGCGGCTTGGCGTCGAAGGGGAACTCCACGGTCGTCTCCTTCTTGGCGCCGTCGGTGTCGGCGGCGGCGAAGGGGGCGAGGGCGCAGGCGAGGACGAGGGCGGTCAGGGCGGGCGGGAGTTTCATCGGTGTGGGAGTTGTGCGTGATATGCCTATAGCGTAGAGGGCGGCCTCCGTCCGTTTATGGGCGGCGCATTTTTTTTGAGGAATCGTCCGCGTGTTCTTGGAGGGAGCAAGGGACGGCTTTGGTCAAAAAGCGCACCGGGGCTACCCTTGCGGGGAGGCCAGCCGTTGCCGGACGGCCTCGAACAGGCAGATGGCCGCGGCCATGCCGACATTGAGCGAATCGGCCTGGCCCAGTTGGGGGATGCCGATGAGCCGGTCGGCGTTCTTGAGCCAGAAGTCGCTCAGGCCGTCCTTTTCGCTGCCCAGCAGCAGCGCCGAGGGTTTCCGGTAATCCGGAGCCCAGTGCATGTCCTTGCCCGCCGGCGTCGTGGCGAGCACGGCCACGCCGCGTTCGCGCAGCCACTTTGCGGTCGTCGCGCTGTCGGCCACGGCCACGGGCATGGAGAACGCCGCTCCCTGCGAGCTGCGGATGACATTGGGGTTGAACAGGTCGGTGACCGGGTCGCACACCAGCACGGCCGTGCAGCCGGCTGCGTCGGCGGTGCGCAGGAGCGCGCCGAGGTTGCCGGGCTTTTCCACCGCCTCGACCACGAGGTACAGTGGCGCGCCCTTGGCGGCCGGCAGCTTGTCCAGGGTGGGCGTCCAGGTTTTCGCCACGCCCACGAGTCCGTCGGCGCCCTCGCGGTAGCCGATCTTGTCAAAGGCCTCCTCGCCCAGTTCCACCAGTTCCGTTCCGCCCTTGGCGGCTTCGGCCAGCACGGCTTTCGCGCCCTCGGGCCGCTTGTACAGGCCCGGGCAGAAATACACCGCGTCGGGCTTCACGCCCGCCTTCATCGCGCGTTCCAGCTCGCGCGTACCCTCGATGAGGAACCGGCCGGTCGCGTCGCGTTCGCCGCGCTCGCGCAGTCGCGCAAGCGCCTGCACGCGCGGGTTTTGTCGGCTGCGGATGACTTCGGTGGGCTTCATGTGAGCGGCGATAAAGGCAGGTTTTCGCCCGCGTAAAACACGGAAATTGCTCGGGCGCTTTCAGGGGGGGGGGCGCAGCATGGCGCCGTACGCGCCGTTTCGTGCATTTCGTGGACAAACCGTTTTTCGCCCGTCATCCCATGCGGGAAATGACCGCCCAAGAAGAGACCGCCCACCCGGAGGCCGGCGCGCGCCGCGTGCCGAAGAAGTTCAACCCGACGCCGTTCGCCTACCACCAGGAGGTGGAGGTCGAGGTCGCCACGGTCACGAACCTCGGCGACGGCCTGGGCCGCGTGGACGGGTGGGTGGTGATGGTGCCGCACTGCCTGCCGGGCGAGCGCGTGGTCGCGCGCATCTGGCACAACGCCGCCAATTTCTCGCGCGGCGACCTGGTGCGCATCGTGCGCCCGTCGCCCGACCGCGTGGAGCCCAAGTGCCCGCTGTTCGGCAAGTGCGGCGGCTGCCAGTACCAGAACCTCAACTACCCGGCGCAGCTTCGCCTCAAAACCGCGCAAATCGGCGACCTGCTCGCGCGTATCGGCGGCATCCAGGACGCCCCTGTGGACCTCGCCGTCGGCTCGCCGCGCGAGTGGGGCTACCGCAGCAAGATCACCCCGCACTTCCAGCGCCCGCGCGGGCCGCAGGACGCCATGCCCATCGGCTTCCTGCAGGTGGACAACGCGCACAAGATCGTCGATGTGCCGCACTGCCCGATCGCCACCGACGCCATCAACGCCGCGCTGCCCGGGGTGCGCGCCAAGGCCTCGGCCGAGCGCGCGCGGTATAAGAACGGCGCGACGCTGCTGCTGCGCCACACGGTCGAGGGCGTGGTGACCGACCACAAGAAGGTGGTGTCCGAGAAGGTCGGGCCGCTCACGCTACGCTTCCTCGCCGGCGACTTTTTCCAGAACAACCCGTTCATTCTCGAAAAGTTCGTGGGCTACGCGGTTGATCACGCCGCCGCGCCCGGCATCCGGTTCCTGGTGGACACCTACTGCGGCTCCGGACTCTTCGCGCTGTCCGCCGCGAAGCGGTTCGAGAAGGTGCTGGGCATCGAGGTGAACGCCGACGCCGTGGCGAAGGCCACCGAGAACGCGCGCCTGAACGGGCTCGCCAACTGCGCGTTCGTGGCCGACAGCGCCGAGCACATCTTCTCGAAGGCCGACTTCGCGCCGGCGGAGACCGCCGTGATCATCGACCCGCCCCGCAAGGGCTGCGACGAGGTGTTCCTCGCCCAGCTCGTGGCGTTCGGTCCGAAGCGCCTCGTGTATGTGTCGTGCGGACCGGACACCCAGGCGCGCGATTTGAAGTACCTGCTGGCCGCCGGCTACCGCCTCGTGAAGGTGCAGCCGTTCGACCTCTTCCCGCAGACTCGCCACATCGAGAACATCGCGGTGCTGGAAAAGTAACTCCGGTGGCGTGATGCGTCACGCATTCCCGGATACGGCAAGGGCCCGCGTCTTTCGATGCGGGCCCTTGGCTTTTTTGGGGGCAGGCTTGGTCCGGGTCTGCTACCCGAGCAGCCACTTTTTCCCGGGCAGCTTGGACAGGGCGAGGGCGATGAGCGTGCTGATGACGACCGTGCTGACGGCCGTGAGCGCGATGCCGGCGCCGACGGGCATCTGGTGCAGTTGCTCCTTGAGCAGCCCGTCGCGCACCCAGGTGATCACCCAGTAGTGCACGAGGAAGATGCCGAAGCTCAGCGCCGAGAGTCGCGCCATCGGCTTTTGGAGCCAGCCGGGCAGCGTGATAGCACGGCAGGCCATGAATGTGCCGATCGTCATCATCGCCACATTGGGCGAGAGGAATTCGATGAAGAACTCGAGTTCCTTCTGCGCGCCGCGGTGCACCACCGTGGAGATGAAGCCGATGTGGGTGAGCGCCCAGCCGGCGAGGAACAGCGCGACGCCGGCGCCGAGCTCAAGAGACGGGCGCAGGGCCCGCATGCGGGTCATGGCGTGGCCGAGCACGAAGTAGCCGAGGTAGCCGCCGAAGTAGTGCGTCATGTCGTGCTTGTTCCAGTCGCACTGGCCGTGAAGCTGCGGGAAAATCGCGTGGCCGGGCCAGTTGCTGATGTACGGCAGGAACAGCGTGAACGCCCACACGCCGAGGAACGCCGCGAGCGCCTTGTCGGACGCCTGGCGTATCCAGGGGGAAATGACGGGCGTGAACAGGTACAGCCCGATGATGATGTAGAGGAACCAGAAGTGGATGTTCGTGTCGGTGAAGTTGAACGGCAGCATCACCACATTGTAGAGCGTCGGATGCAGGCCGCCCGACGCGACGAGATCCTTGAGCGCGTTGCCGGGCGCCCAGGCCGGCGCGGGGCCGGGCAGGGGGAGCAGGGCGAGCAGGACGCCCCAGATCGCGAAGGGCCACAGGATGCGGGTGAACCTTTTCTTGAAAAATTCCGCCGGCGTGCCGCGCATCGGCAGCAGCAGCGCTCCAGAAATCATCACGAACAGCGGCACGCAGGCGCGCACGAAGGTGATGATGAGCATGCCCGCCGTGTCGCCGGTGTTCACGCCTTCGCCGGGTACGGCCGGGTCGGTGCAATGGCAGAGGATGACGAGGAAGCAGGCGAGCACGCGGACGGTGTCCAGCCACTGTATTCGCTCGGGGGACGCGGGGGCGGTGTTTTCCATGGTGCATCATTACCGCGGCCGGAGCCGGCGGTTCCTTGGTCAGTTATTTTGCAGGGTTTCGGAGGGAGTGACTCCGAATGAAAGTAAGAACGAAAAACGAAGATGTGCGAAGTGAGGCCGTCCTGAGGTTGGTCCGAATATTGATCGATTCGAAAAAGGTTACCCACGCGCCGAGCCATCGGCTCGGCCACTTCTTAGTTCATCGTTTTTCTTTCTTACTTTGGTCGCTCAGTCGCAGTGGAGGTCGCCGATGCGGATGTCCTCGACGGCGTATTTCTTGAGTTTGCGGCGCATCCAGTCGAGTGCGTGGAGCACGGCGCGTTCGCGCACCGCGGCGCGGTCGCCGTCGATGTGAACGCGGCAGGCCCACAGGCCGCCGGGTGAATGGTAGCCGATGTAGACGGTGCCCACGGGGTCGGCCGGAGTGCCGCCGTCGGGGCCGGCGAAGCCGGTGGTGGCCAGGCCGTAGTCGGTGCCGAATTTTTCGGCCACGCCGGCGGCCATGGCGGCGGCGACCTCGGCGCTCACGGCGCCATGCTGGGCGACGAGGCACTCGGGGATGCCGAGGAGCTCACACTTGATTTCGTTGGAATAGGTGACGGCGCCGCCGGCGAAGACCTTGGAGGCGCCGGGGATGTCGGTGAGTGCGGCGGCGAGGAGTCCGCCGGTGCAGGACTCGGCGACGGCGAGGGTCTTGCCGGCGAGCCGCAGGTGGTCGAGCACGGCGGCGGCGAGCGAGGCCTTGTCGGCAGGGGCGAAGTTATCCCGGGGAGGGGTGGCGGCCCGGGCGGCCGGCTTGCGCGTCGTCATGCCTTGCGTTTGCATGGGGTGTGAAGAATAAGGGCAAACCCGTTGTCGTAACCTGACTGAAATGCAACCGCCACAAGAGGATTTGAGCCTAAAAGAGAAGGTGCGTCGTCTGCCGCACCGGCCGGGGGTCTATCTGATGAAGGACGCCGCGGGGCTCGTCATCTATGTGGGCAAGGCCAAGGACCTGAAAAACCGGGTGTCGTCGTACTTCCGGAGCGGGGCGAGGCACGACGCGAAGGTGGCGGCCATGGTGTCGCTCATCCGCGACTTCGAGTTTCACGAGGTGCGCAACGAGACGGAGGCGCTGCTTCTGGAGGGACGCCTGATCAAGGACCGGCGCCCGAAGTACAATGTCCTCTTCCGCGACGACAAACAGTTCATGCGCGTGCGCGTGGACATCGCGGCGCCCCTGCCGCGCTTTCGCGTGGTGCGCGAGAGGTTGCCGGACGCCGCGCTTTACTACGGCCCGTTCCCGCATGCGCCGGAGGTGCGCCGCGTGTTGCACGAGATGAAGCGACGGTTCGGCGTGCTCGCCGGCGACGCGCGTCCGGTGCGGTTGGAGGACGGCCGGTGGAAACTGTACGACGATGCGCGCGCGGAGATCGCCGGGCACCCGAACGAGGTGACGGAGGCGGAGTACCACGCCCGCGTGGAGTCGGCGTGCGAGTGGCTCGACGGGCGCGTGAAGCAGGGCGTGGCCGCGCTGCGCGAGGAGATGGCGAAGGCGGCCGCGGCTCATGACTTCGAGCGCGCCGCGTACCTGCGCGACACCATCGCGGCCATCGAGGTGGTGGCGGAGAAGGCGCGCCGGTTCGACCGGGGCGACGCGCTGCCGGAGCGCGAGGACAAGGACGCCGTGCGGGCGCTTCAGGCGGCGCTGGGGCTGGACGAGCCGCCGCGCACCATGGAGTGCTTCGACATCTCGCACATCTCCGGCACCTTCTGCGTGGCGGCCATGCCGTTCTTCCGCGACGGGCGCCCCGACAAGGCGGAGTATCGCAAGTTCCGGATACAGAGTTTCACGGGCAACGACGACTTCCGAGCCATGGCCGAGGTGGTCTCGCGGCGCTACCGCCGGCTGATGGAGGAGGGCGCGGAGTTTCCGCGTCTGCTCGTCATCGACGGCGGGTTGGGCCAGGTGCGCGCGGCGCGCGAGGCGATCGAGGCGCTGGGCGCCACGCCGCCGCCGATGGTCGGGCTGGCGAAGCGCGACGAGCACATCATCTTCCCCGACGGGCGTCCGCCGCTGGTGTTGCCCAAGCACGACCCGGCCCTGCGTCTGCTGCAGCGCATCCGCGACGAGGCGCACCGTTTCTCCAACACCTTCAACGCCGACCTGCGCTCGAAGAAGATCCGCGAGTCGGTGCTCGACGAGGTGCCCGGGCTGGGCCCGAAACGGCGCGAGCTGCTGATGGCCGAGTTCGGTTCACTTCAATCCCTACGTCGCGCGTCGGTGGAGCGCATCGCGCGGGTGGAGGGCATCGGTCCCAAACTGGCGGCGGAGATCGCCGAGTACCTGAAGGGCTTGGTCGGATAGGCCCACGCCCAAGGCAAAAGGCATATTGCAAAAGGCAAAAGTGGCTTCGCTGCGCTCAGCGAGTGAAGGACTTTTTTAAGCGTTCAGGAAGCGGGTCGGCTCCACTTTCGCCTTTAGCCTTGGCGCTCCCGGGGATGAAGAAAGCCCCGGGCCTTGCGGCGCCGGGGCTTTGTTTTCCCGAAGGTGCTTCGGGGGAAGTGCGCTTACGCGTGCTTCTTTTTGCCTTCGAAGTGGTCCTCGATCTCCTCGAGCGTCTTGCCCTTGGTTTCGGGCAGGAAGAACGCGGCGGTGATGAAGTAGACGAGGGTGCAGGAGGCCCAGAACAGGAACATGGCGGAGTAGCCGAAGTTGCCGACGATGGGCAGGAAGAACGCGGCGATGCCGGTGGCCACGCCCTGGTTGATCACGAGCGCGACGCCCATGCCCATGGAGCGGATGCGGGTGGGCATCAGCTCGGAGAGGGCGAGCCACACGCACACGCCGGGTCCCATGGCGAAGCCGATGATGAACAGCATCAGGGCGCCGATCATGGCGTAGCCGGTCTGCACGGTCGGCACGGGGCCGTACTTGGCGCGCTTGATTTCCAGCGGGATGATGGCGCCGGTTTCCTTGTCCTTGGCGGCTTCGATGGTCAGGGGGACGAGCTTGCCCTCCTTGTCGAGCTGGTTGGAGAAGGCGGAGATGACGCCTTCCTTGTCGCCCTGCTTGTACAGCACGGCGAGTTCCATCGGGCGGCCTTCCACGGCGGCGCCGAGGGTTTCCTCCGTCACCGGCAGGGTGATGGCGCCGTCCTTGATGGCGGCGGTGACCACGGCGTCCTTGTCGACGCGCTTGGATTCGAAGGAGTAGAAGATGCCGGCTCCCAGGCACAGCGCGGTGATGATGACGGCGGTGCCGGTCTTGAGCAGGAACTTGCGGCCCATCTTGTCCACGAGCGCCACGCCGATGAGGGTGGCGAAGACATTGAGCAGTTTCACGCCGATGTCGGCGTCGGCGGCGAAGGAGGCGGAGAGGCCGGCCTTCTGGAAGATGACGCCGAGGAACTGCAGCACGGAGTTGATGCCGGTGGCCTGGTTGCAGCCGAGGATGACGCAGGCGAGCACGAACGGGATGATGTACTTGCGCTGGAGAATCGAACCGTGGGCGGAGGCGCCGGTGTCGGTCTTGGCGTTGGCCTTGTCGGTGTGCTCGGCCATTTCCTTCAGTTCGATTTCGGCTTCAGCCTCGGTGCGCGACTTGAGCAGGGCGGCCTTGGCGGCGTCGGACTTGCCCTTGCCGAAGAGCCAGCGGGGCGATTCGGCGAGGACGAAGGTGCCGGCGAGGAAGACGAGGCCGGGCCACATGACGAAGAGGAACATGGAGCGCCAGGCGTGGTCGGCGGCGGCGAAGATGGCCTCCTTGTTGCCGGCGGCGGCTTCGATGGCCGATTCGGCTTGCTTCACATAGAATCCGCCGGCGACGGCGGCGAGCACGATGCCGATGGTGAGGAAGAGCTGGAAGAGCGAGGTGCCGCGGCCGCGCGAGGAGGCGGGAAGGCACTCGGCGAGGTAGAGGGGGACCACCACGGCGATGAAGCCGCCGGAGGCGCCCTGAAGCAGGCGGCCGAGCAGGAGCGGAACGAAGCTGTTCGAGACGTAGATGATGGCGACGGACAGCACGAACATGATGGCCGAGATGATCATCATCGGCTTGCGGCCGAAGAGGTCGGCGAGGGCGCCGGCCACGACGGACGACACTGCGGAGCCGGCGAGCACGGCGGCCACGATGAGTGACAGCTGCTGCTCGGAGAGGCTGATGGTTTTTTCGAGGTAGGTCAGCGCCGGCGAGATGATGCCGATGTCGATACCGTAGAGGAGACCGCCCATGCCCGCGATACCCAGCAGGAGCGTGGTATAGCGGCGAATGGCGGCGTTGGGGGTTTCAGCGGGGGTGTTCATAGAAAAAATGGCGGGGGCGACCGTACGGTGGGGGAGGTGGCGAGCAATGGTGTTTTCGGCTCACCGGGCGCAAAAAAGCCCCGCGCTCGGGAGGAGGCGGGGCGTCTTATGGGCGAGGCCGGTTTCAGGTTTCCTGTTTCAAGTTTCAAGCGGCCGGCGGTGGCCGGCGGAAAGCTTGAAACCGGAATCCCGGAACGCCGCGAGGCGGCTCACTTGGAGCAGCCGCAGCCGGAGCCGCAGGATTTGTCGCCGGAGGCGGCGGCCTTTTTCCTGGCGGCGCAGATGGCGAGGCCGAGCATGAAGGCGCCGAAGGCGGCCATCAAAAGGCCCCACCAGAGGTTGATGTTGGTGCCGGCGGACTTGGCGTACATCTCGGCGTTGTCGTTGGTGATCAGGCCCCAGCCGGCCATGAGCAGGCCGAGGATGAGGAACATGAGACCGATGGGATTGCGGATATCCATGGGGATAAAGGAGGTGGGAGGTGTTGGGGGCGAGGTGGGAGGCGGACGATGAAAGGTGGAAGGTGGCGCGTGGCTTTCCTCTTCAAACTTTCATCTTTCCTCTCCGCGCTTCGCGCGGGGTTACCAGAAGTACAGGTTGAGCGCGGCGGCGACGAGCAGGAGGATGGGGCCGGCGACGGCGGGGCGCATGATCCAGGCTTCGTCGGCGGTCTTCTGCTTGGGGGTGAGCGAGTACACCAGGCCGGTGAGCTCCTCGTCGGTCTTCTTCTGCTTGGTGGCGAGGGAGACGACGATGGTGACGATGAGGCCGACGCTGAAGGCGAACGAGGCGAGCCAGAAGTTCTGGGCCATCTCGGAGGCGAAGCGCACGGGCTCCTTGCCGGCGATGGCGGCGAGCCAGCCGCCCTTCACGCCGGGGGTGCCGCCGGACACGAGGGTGCAGCCGTGGAAGAGGGCGGAGGTCATGGTGCCGCAGAGCAGGCCGACGAAGGCGCCGTGGCCGGTGGCGCGCTTCCAGAACATGCCCATGAGGAAGGTGGCGAAGATCGGGGCGTTCACGAAGCCGAACACGAGCTGCGCCATGTCCATGACATTGTTGAACTGCTTGGCGACATAGGCCAGGGCGATGGAGAGCACGATGCCCACGGTGGTGGCCACGCGGCCCATCCACATGTAGTGCTCGTCGGACTTGTTCTTGCCGAAGTAGGACTGGTAGATGTCGTAGGTCCACACGGTGTTGAAGGCGGTCACGTTGCCGGCCATGCCGGACATGAAGGACGCCATCAGGGCGGTGAGGGCCAGTCCGAGCAGACCGGTCGGGCAGTACTTGAAGACGAGCGAGGAGATGACGTTGTTGTAGTCGCGCTCACCGGCGTTGCGGATGGAGGTCAGGACGACCTCCTGCTTGTCGGCGGCTTCGGGCAGGCCGGTTTCCTTGGCGGCGGCGACGATCTTGGCGACCTTCACCTCGTCGAGCGTGGCGCCGACGGCCTTGTTGAGGACGGCGGTCTGCGCCTTGCGGGTTTCGATGGCGTCCTTGCCTTCGATGGCGGCGGCCTCCTTGAGGGCGGTGGCGACCTTGGGCCAGGCGGCGGCCTCGAGCTTCACTTCCTTGCCGGGGATCTCGTACTTGAACTTGTCGGACTGCGAGTGCAGCACGATGGCGATGAGGCCGGGGACGATGACGAGGAGGGGGAAGACCATCTTCGGCATGGCGGCGATGATGGGGGTGCGGCGGGCGGACTTCATCGAGTCGGCGGCCATGGCGCGCTGGACGACGAGGAAGTTGGTGCACCAGTAGCCGAAGGAGAGCACGAAGCCCAGGCCGAAGACCATGCCGGCCCACTCGATGCCCATCGGGTTGGTGTCGGTGGAGCCCATGTTGCTCCAGATGGAAAGCCAGGCGCCTTCGCCCAGGTTCTTGTCGGCCAGGCCGAGTTCGGCGGACCGGGCGCCCACCTGCTTGAGGCCTTCGGTCAGGCCGGAGAAGCCGCCGATTTCCTTGAGGCCGAGGATGACCACGGGGGCGAAGCCGAAGATGATGAGGAAGAACTGGAGCACTTCGGTGTAGATGGCCGAGGTGAGGCCGCCCTTGAGCACATAGGCGAGCACCACGACGGACGACACCCACAGGCTGGTGTCATACTGCCAGCCGAGGAGCTGGCGGAGCGTGTCGGCCAGCACATGCATGGAGATGCCGGAGCCCAGCAGCGTCATGAGCGCGAAGCTGATGGAGTTGAGGCAGCGGGTCTTCTCGTCGAAGCGCAGTTTCAGGTATTCGGGGGCGGAGCGGGCCTTCGAGCCGTAGTAGAACGGCATCATGAAGATGGCCAGGAACACCATGGCGGGGATGGCGCCCAGCCAGTAGAAGTGCGTGGTGAGCATGCCGTACTTGGCGCCCTGGGCGGCCATGCCCATGACTTCGAGCGCGCCGAGGTTGGCGGAGATGAAGGCCAGGCCGGTCACCCACGCCGGAATGGAGCGACCGGAGAGGAAGAAGTCGGCGGAGCTCTTCATCTGTTTCTTGAGGGCGAATCCGATGCCGATGACGAACAGGCAGTAGAGCGCCATGATCGAGTAATCGAGCGGGTGCAGGGATACGCGGGAGGCGGCGGCGGCGGCCTCCGCAAGGTGTCCGCCAAGGGCGAGAGACATGGGGTGCGTGGGGTTTGGGGTGGGTTATGGGAAATATCCCCTGCGGAATGTGCGGGGGGCGCTCTTGTCTTCGCTTTTTTAACCCCGGTCAAGGTCCGGAAAATAACCGGATTGGGTTATCACGAATCCTGGAGCGCCGTATGCGCCGCGCCCATACCTCCGCCTCCATTGGCGGAGATATCGGGACGGGCGTCAGTTGGCGTTCGCCTGGGCGCGCACGGTCTCGGTGTGGAACCAGCGACGGCTGATGAGGAGGCCGATGGGGGTGATCGCGGCGCTGAGGCCGATCCAAACCCAGATCATGTAATGGTTGTCGTGCGGGAGCGGCCGGTTTTGCGCATCCACCGGGGCGTAGGTGGCCAGGAGGAATCCGGAGAGCGGCCCCACGAAGAACTTGGAGGCGAAGGTGGGCAGGATGGAAAGCGAAAGGTAGGTGGCCTCCTTGCCCTTGGGGGCGATTTCAGCGGTGAACTGATAGAACCTGGGGGACCAGATCGCCTCGCCGGCGGTGAACACGATGAAGGAAAGGATGAGCGCCCAGTAGAAGGGCGAGGGCGGGTTTGCCGCCAGGTCGGCGGCGTCCTTGGCCAGCCCGAGCCAGTTGATGAAGACCATTTCGCCCAGCGTGGTCTGGGTCAGCGGGGCGAAGACCTCCGCGGGGAGGGCGGTGATGAAGCAGGCCAGGGTGGAGATGGCCGAACCCACGAGCATGAGCGTGTACGACTTCATGCGCGCGGTCAGCAGGGTGACCACCGGCACGAAGAACAGGATGAGCACCGTGTTCACATTGTTGATGGCGCCCACCTTGGCACCTTCACCCATGACGCGCGGGCAGTACTTCGGCAGGATCAGATCCCACTGAACGAAGACCGACTTCACGAACAACAGGATGCCGATCATGCACAGGAACACCCAGAAGAAGCGCTCGCCCGCCACGCCGCGGATGGTATCCCAGGTGCCCGCCGCCGTGTCGCGGATGGACTTGAGGGCGCTTCCGGCGGGCTTGGGCGGAGTGACTTTGACGCCGTCGTCGTCGCGTTCGACGCCGTCGCGGATGGGCAGGGTGAGAAGCAGGCTCACCAGGGTCGCGCAGCAGGCGCCGGCGAAGAGCAGTTGGTAGGTGGAGAAATGGTGGCCGGCGATGACCATGCCGTAGCTCTGGTCGATGTTCTTCCCGGCGGCGTCGCGCAGGGCGAAGGCCTCGGTGGCCTTGTCGTAGAGGGAGTTGCCGAAGGTGAACCCGAGGTTCATCAGCACATAGAACAGCGAGAAGCCGTAGGCGGCGCCGGCGGTGTTGGTGTAGCGCTTGATGGCCACGGAGGTCAGCGGCGACACCATGGCGAAGCCCAGCGCCATGGGGGCCAGGCCGAGGATGAACGCCAGCGCGGGCGAGGTCACCCAGATCATCGAGAAGCGCGAGAACAGCAGCAGGCCGATGGACGCGAGCATCACCTTGCGGATGCCCGCCGTGTCGATGAGCGCGCCGACGGCGATGCCCATGGCCGAAGCCAGGATCGAGTAGCCGGAGTAGAGGCTGCCGGCTTTCACATCGCTGAGGCCGCAGTCGTGCGAGAGCCACAGCACCACGGACAGCGACACCAGCTTGTACCCGAGCAGCTCGGAAAACTTGTAGCCGTAAAGCAGCCACAGTTCGCGGGGCGATCCGGCGAGGCCCTTGGCGTAGTTGCGCACGACGAAGCCGAAGGCGACGGCGGCGAAGACGACGAATGTCCAGGTGAGTATGTCGGCGAGGGTCATCGGAAGCGCGGCAGGATGGGGCGACGCTGTGGCGAGACAACCCCGCAGGCGAGGGGTTCCCGAACAAAAAGGCCGGCGGGGAAATCCCCCGGCCGGCCTTCTTTGTTAGGTTCGCGCGAGGCGTCCCTTAGTAGCTGGTCTTGTTGAGCGTCACCTTGCCGTGGAAGATGCGGTAGATGAACACCGTGTAGCCGATGACCAGGGGCATGCCGATGAGGGCGATGATCAGCATGTTGTTGAGCGTCTTGGGCGACGAGCAGGCGTTGGCGGCCGTCATGCTGGCCGCCGGGTCGGCGCTGTTGCGCACCAGGGCGGGGAACATCAGCAGGGCGAACAGCACCATGGTGGAGGCCATGGCCACGCACGAGAGGCCGAAGGCGCGCCCGCGCTTTTCCTTGTTCAGGCTGCCGCGGATGGCGGCCAGCGCGGCGAAGGTGATCAGCGGAAGCGCGGCCAGCGCGGGGTGCTCGCGCACGCGGTCGCTCAGGTGCGGCGCCAGGAAGGGCGTGGCGACGGCGAAGGCGATGTAGGCGCCCAGCACCGGCAGGCTCAGCTTGGCGGCCAGCGCGCTCAGGCGCGTGCGGTGTTCGCCCTCCGTCTTCAGCGCGGCGAAGAGCGCGCCGTGCAGGGCGCTGTGCCCCAGGGCGATCACGCCCAGGATCAGCGAAAACGGGTTGAGCAGGTCGAAGAAGCTTCCGGCGTACTCGCGGCTGGCGTCCAGCGGGATGCCCCGCAGGAGGTTGCCCATGGCCACGCCGAACAGCAGCGCCGCCAGGCCGGAGCCCACGGAGAACGCGATGTCCCAGGCGGAGCGCCAGACGGGGGAGGCGTGCTTGCTGCGCACCTCGATGGAGACGGCGCGGAAGATCAGCGCCATGAGCACCAGGATCAGCGCGAGGTAGAAGCCGGAAAACACCGTGGCGTACACCGAGGGGAACGCCGCGAAGAGCGCTCCGCCGCCGGTGAGCAGCCACACCTCGTTGCCGTCCCACACGGGGCCGATGGCGTTGAGGTGCACGCGGCGTTCCTCGTCGGTGCGCGCGCTCAGGTGGATGGCGCCGACGCCGAGGTCGAATCCGTCCAGCAGCGCGTAGCCGGTGAAGAGCACGGCGACGAGGGCGAACCAGACGGTGGGCAGGTCAAGACCTTCAAAAAGCATGGTGGTTGCGGGCTGAGGTTAGGCTTGGGCGAGCTTGCCGGTGGGGGTGAGGTCGGCCTCGTCGGGACCGTGCACGATCTTCTCGCGGAAGAGGAAGATGAACACGGCGAAGAGCAGGGTGTAGACCAGGGTGAAGAGGATGAGGGAGGCCAGCACGACCTCGGCCTTCACCACGGCCGACACGCCTTCGGAGGTGCGCATCAGCTTCCACACGATCCACGGCTGACGGCCGATCTCGGCGGCGAACCAGCCGGCCTGGTTGGCGATCTGCGGGCCGAGGGCGGCGAGCACGAGGCCCCAGAGCAGCCAGGGCTTCTGCTCGATGGTGCCGCGCCAGTAGTAGAAGCAGCCCAGGATGGACATGGCGATGAGGCCCATGCCGATGCCCACCATGATGTGGTAGAACTGGAAGGTCATCTGAATCGGCGCGCGGTCCTCCTTGGGCACCTGGTCGAGTCCCATCACCGGGGCCTTGGTGTCGCCGTGCAGCATCCAGCTGATCATGCCGGGAAGTTCGGGGCCGATGACGCGCTCGTTGGCCACGTCGACATAGCCGAAGGGCACGAGGCCGGCGGGGCCGCTGCGGAAGTGGCCTTCCATGGCGGCGAACTTCTCGGGCTGGTGCTCAGCCACGAGCTTGGCGCTGCTGTGGCCGCTGTGCAGTTGGAAGAGGGAGGAGAACAGCGCGATGATGAGAGCGAGCTTCAGTCCGGTGCGCGCGAAGCGCTGATGCTGCTTCTTCAGCAGGTACCAGGCGCTCACGCCGGCCACGAGGAAGGCGCCGGCCTGCCAGGCGCCGCAGAGCACATGCAGGATGCGGTCGACCGAGGAGGGGTTGAACACCATGGCCCAGAAGTCGGTGATCTCGGCGCGCTTGTTGATGCCTTCGCCCACCAGGTGGTATCCGGCCGGGGTCTGCATCCAGGAGTTGGCCACCACGATCCACACGGCGCTGAAGTGCGCGCCGAGGCAGACCATGAGGGTCGAGAAGAAGTGCAGCTTGCGGCTCACCTTGTCCCAGCCGAAGAGCAGCACGGCGAGGAAGCCGGATTCGAGGAAGAACGCGAAGATGCCTTCGGCCGCGAGCGGGCTGCCGAACACATCGCCCACGAAGCGCGAGTACGCCGCCCAGTTCGTGCCGAATTCGAACTCCATCACGATGCCGGTGGCCACGCCGAAGGCGAAGGTCAGCGCGAAGACCTTGGTCCAGAAGCGCGAAAGCTGGTGGTAGATGGCGTCGCCGGTCTTCAGCCACATGCCTTCCATGAACACCAGCAGCACGCCCAGGCCGATGCTCAGGGGCGGGTAGATGTAGTGGAACGATACGGTGAGGGCGAATTGTATTCGCGATAGCAGGACTAGGGAGTCGGATTCCATGGAGGGGTGGGTTGTCGCATACGGGGGTACTGTGACTGTCCGGCTCGGCAAGATTACATTAGCGCGGCATGTTTCGCCTTCAGCTGCGCTTCTGACTGCGCCGGCGTTTCCCTTGTCCGCGCTGGGGTCGGTCGGTTTTCGCAGCCGGCGACCGTCTCCCAAAAATTTCGCCCCGGGGCCCGCGTGCGGCGCGAAAAAGCCGCCCCGGTTTCCCGGAGCGGCCTTGGGGGCAATCGCCTGAGGCGGTTGCTTACTTCTTGCAGCCGCAGTTGCTGCCGCAGGAGGCGATGAGCGACTCGCCGGTCATTTCGGCCGGCTTGGGCAGGCCCATGAGGTCGAGCACGGTGGGCGCGATGTCGGCCAGACGGCCGGTGGGGCGCAGTTTGGCGGACTTGGTGCCTTCGCCGTAGATGACGACTTCCACGGGGTTGAGGGTGTGGCGGGTGTGCGCGCAGTTTTCCGCGACTTCCCAGAGCAGGTCGCAGTTGCCGTGGTCGGCGGTCACGAGGGCCTTGCCGCTCACCTGGTCGATGGCCTTGAGCAGCTCGCCCACGCCGACGTCGACGGCTTCGCAGGCCTTCACGACGGCGGGGATGTTGCCGGTGTGGCCGACCATGTCGGGGTTGGCGTAGTTGACGACGATGAGGCCGTATTCGCCGGAGAGGATGGCCTTCTTGGCGAGCTCGGTCACCTGGGCGGCGGCCATCTCGGGCTTGAGGTCGTAGGTGGCCACGTCCTTCGGGCTGGGCGCCAGGCCGCGCTCTTCGCCGGCGAAGGGTTCTTCGCGGTAGTCGTTGAAGAAGAAGGTCACATGCGGGAACTTCTCGGTCTCGGCGGTGCGGAACTGCTTGATGCCCTGCTTGGCGACCCATTCGCCGAGGATGTTCACCATCTTGGCGGGCTTGCGGAAGAGCACGTTGGGGCACAGGCCCTTTTCGTACTCGGTCATGCAGACGTAGAAGAGGTCGAGCTTCTTGGCGCGCGGGAAGCCGGCGAAGGCCGGGTCGATGAAGGCGCGGGTGATCTCGCGGGGGCGGTCGCCGCGGAAGTTGAAGAACACCACGGCGTCGCCGTCCTGGATGATGCCGACGGGCTTGCCGTTCTTCACCACGCGGGTGGGCAGCACGAACTCGTCGCCGGTCTGGTTGGCGGAGAGCGGCTTGTCGTAGTAGGCCTGCACGGCGGCCTCGGCGGAGGCGGCCTCGAGGGCTTCGCCGCCGGTGAGGGCCTTGTAGGCCTTCTCGACGCGTTCCCAGCGGTTGTCGCGGTCCATGGCCCAGAAGCGGCCGGCGACGGAGGCGATGGCTCCCACGCCGATCTTGGCGATTTCGGCCTCCATCTGCTTGATGAAGCCGACGCCCGAGGTGGGGGGCGCGTCACGGCCGTCCATGAAGGCGTGGACGAGGACCTTGGTGATGCCTTCGGCCTTGGCGGTGCGCAGGAGCGCGTAGAGGTGGGGCAGGGTGGAGTGCACGCCGGCGTCGGAGGCGAGGCCGAAGAAGTGCAGGGTGCCGCCGGTCTTCTTCACCGACTCGACTGCGCCGCGCCAGGCGGGGTTCTGCTTGAACTCGGGGGCTTCGATGCCCTTGTCGATGCGGACGATCTCCTGGTCCACGATGCGGCCAGCGCCGATGTTCTGGTGGCCGACTTCGGAGTTGCCCATGATGCCCACGGGCAGACCCACATCGAGGCCGTGCGCGAGGATCTCGGTGCGCGGGCATTCCTTGCTGATGCGGCGGGCCACCGGGATGTTGGCCTGCTTCAGGGCGTTGTATTGGTCTTCGGCGGCGTTGTGGTTTTCACCCCAACCGTCGCGAATGATGAGGAGGACGGGCTTGCTCATGGATATAAAAAGGGAGGCGCGGATTTTTGCCGGCGTCGTTTCTGTTGGAAAGGTGAAAATTTCCTGGGGCGCCGGATTTCGGGTCGGCTCTTGACCAGTGACAGTTCAACTGTTTCTAACCCCGGCGTTTAAACCAACCTGAATTCGTCCATGAACAAGCTGTCCATCATCCTCGGCGTCATCGTCGCAGTCCTCCTCGCTGTCGCCGTGTTCTTCTGGAGCGAAAGCTCCTCCAGCGCCGACAAGGCCACCAAGGCCTCCTCCGACGCCGCCGCCGCGCAAAAGGACGCCGCCGAGGCCAAGTCCGCCCTGGAAGCCGCCAAGGCCGATGCCGCCAAGTCCTCCGACCAGGTGAAGGCCCTCACCGCCAAGCTGGCCGCCGCCCAGAAGGAAGCCGCCGAAGCCAAGGAGGCCGGCTCCGCCTCCGCCGCCAAGATCGCCGAGCTGCAGGCCGCCCTGGACAAGGCGCTCGCCGCCTCCGCCGGTGCCGCCGCCAAGGCCAAGCGCGCCGAATCCAACGCCGCCGAGTTCGAGCGCAAGCTCACCGAGCAGCGCGCCGCCGCCGAGGAGCTCAAGGCCCAGATCGCCCAGCTCAAGGACAACACCGAGTACAAGAAGCTGGCCGCCGAACTCGAAACCGTGAAGGCCGAGCTCGCCAAGACCCAGTCCGCCCTCGCCGAAGCCAAGGCTTCCGGCGCCGCCACCTCCGCCGAGCTCGACAAGGCCAACGCCCAGATCGCCAAGCTTCAGGCCGAGCTGGCCGCCCTCAAGAACCGCGGCTCGCGCGAAGGCGTCATCATCGGCTCCCCCGACTACCGCGGCTTCTAAGCCGTCGCCGGTTTTCGGATACGAAAAAAGGCCGCCCTTCGCCGGGCGGCCTTTTTGTTTTCCGGAGGTCGTCCTTTCACTCAGAGGGGGCGCCGCTTGCGGCAGCCGACTCCGGTCATCACCGCCCCGGCGGTCGCATGGATGGCGAGCGCGACGAGCGCCACGCTCGGCGCCGCGATGATCAGGTCGGGCGAGGCGGTCTCGCGGTAGGCGTCGTAGAGCCGGTGTCCGTCGAGGGAGCGCATGGTTCCCGACCAGCTCCAGTAGGCGTTGACGAAGGGGCGGCACACCCATTCGAGCGAGGCGGGCAGGGCGAGCACGACGCCGGAGAGCGGCAGTTGGAAGCCGACGAGGTAGATGGAAAGCAGGGAGGCCTTCTCGGGGGAGGCGAGCAGCGCGGAGAAGCCGAGGCACACCCAGGTCATGGCCAGGGCGCACGCCGCCATCACCGAGCACTGGTCGAGCCAGGGGCCGGGGAAGCCGCAGATCACCTTGACGAAGGCGGCCATCCACACGCCCTGCATCACCGCCAGCCCCCCCGTGAACAGGAGTTTGCTCAGCGCGTAGGCGCCGGGGCGCAGCCCGGTCAGCCGCTCCTTCTCGTACAGCGCGCGCTCCGCGGCGATTTCGCGGCCCCCGTTGTTCGCGCCCATCAGGGTGAGCAGGATGACTTGGAACATGATCAGCCCGCTGCCCAGCGAGGCGATGTTGGCGCGCTCGATCTGCACGCGCAGGGCGCTCTCCATCTGCGCCACGGACCCGGCGAGCCGCTCCAGTGGCAGCAGCGGCACCTCGGGCAGCCCTTGGAGCGCGAAAATCACGACCATGACCGGGAACCCGAAGGTGATGGCCAGCGTCAGCGAAAGGTAGCCGTGGTCGCGCACCATCAGAAGTGACCGTCGGGCGAGCAGCGTGGCGAGCTGGGCCGCCGCGCCCGGGCGGGCGTTTCGCGTCGCTGCGTCCGCCCGTTGGCCCGCCGGGGCCGGGGAGGCGTCCTCGGGTTGGGGGTTGTCGGCGAGTCGGGCGAGCCAGTGCCCGACCGGTTGTTCTTCCAGTGTGGCGTACAGCTTGAGGGCGTCCGGTATGCCGAAGTGCTCGAGCAGGGCGGGCAGCGTGCCGCGGAAGACGACGTGCCCTTTGTACACCACCGTCACCGAGTCGAAGGCGTCCAGCGCCGCGAGGTTGTGGATGATGCAGACGACCGTGCGCCCCTCGCCGTGGCAGAGCTCGCAGAGCATTCGCAAAATCGCCGCCTCGGAGTTGGGGTCGAGGCCGGAGGTCACCTCGTCGCACACCAACGCCGGAGGGTCCAGCGTGAGTTCGAGGGCGAGGGAGAGCCGGCGCAGCTGCCCGCCCGAGAGCGAGCCCACCCGCTTTTCGCGGTGAGCGGCCAGGCCTGTCGTTTCAAGGACGCTTTCCAGCCGGCGGGCGCGTTCGCGCCGGTCGGCGACGGCGAGGCGCAGCTGGAAAGAAAGCGCCTCGTCCACGGTGAGCTGCGGGTGCGCCGTGGTGAACTGGGGGGCGAATCCCACCCGGCCCGCGATGCCCGTGTTCTCGTTGAGCGGCTCGCCGTCGAAGCCGGCCGAGCCGGAGGCGGGGATGAGCCCGAGCATGGCCTTCATCATCGTCGTCTTGCCGCACCCGGAGGGGCCGATCACCGCGTGCAGCCGGCCCGGTGCGAAGCGCGCGCTCGCGGCGTTGAGGATGACGGGCCCGTCGGGGCCGGCGCGCACGGTCATGTCATCGCAGCGAAGCATGGCTTTGGTCTGGCTTCATCGCTCCGTTCGGTCAAAATGCAAACGCCATGAGCCTGAGATTCCCAGCCGTCATTGTCTGCGCCGCGCTTCTCGGAGCGCTCGCCCCGGCCCCCGCCGCGAGGGCCGTGAATGTGCAGCCCGACAGGGTCCCCAACCGGGGCGTCTTCGGCATCGAGCTCGATCAGGAGCGCCAGTTTTACGGCCGGGCCGACCATGTGGTCTCGGTTTCCCTTCAGGAGTATTCGACCGAGGCTTTCATCGTCACCGAGGTGGTCGTGGACATGGCGAACTCCTCGCAGCAGCTTCGCCTTTATTCCTTGCGGCCCCTTTCCTCCGACGACGCCGCGGAGGCACTCAACGGCGCCCGGGGCGCGTCCAACGCAGTGCGCGGGGCGGAGGCTCCGGCGGCGGCCGTGCTGCCGTCGCAAATCGTGAAGGCGCAGGAGAAGCTGAACACGGCGCAGGCCTATCTGCCGCAGCGTCCCGCCAAGGCGTACCCGTTCGCCACGCACGCTCATACCGTCGAGTACCTCGTGCGCGACCGCGCCGAGCTCGTCGCTTTCTTCAAGCGCTTCCGCGACCTTTTCACCGGCAAGGAGGTCGCCGCCGGCGAGGGCGACAGCGTCTCGGGCGCCGGCGCCTCCTTGGGCACCTCTTCCTCCAAACTCACGGTGAGCCGCCTGGGCGGCACCGTGTTCTCCGTAAAACCCTGAACCCCATGCCGCCATGATTGAGACCGTTAAACGCACGCTGTACGCCGGCCTCGGAGCCGCCGTGATCACCAAGGACGCCGTCGACCACGCGTTGCGCGAGTGGGTGGAAAAGGGCAAAATCACCCCCGACGAGGCGCGCCTCTTCAGCGACAAGCTTGTGCACGCCGGGCATTCCCGTTGGGACGAGACTCGCGACGCGCTCGCCGGGCGCATGGAGGAGCTCCTCTCCGCGGCGAATGTCGCCACGCGTTCCCGCATCGAGTCGCTGGAGGCCCGCGTGGCCTCTTTGGAAAAGCGGCTCGACGCCGATGAGCGCGACGCCGGCGTGGGCGGCGCATAGCCCGCCTTGCGCCGGGAGATTGAAGAGCGGCGGTTGAAAGGGGCCGGGGGCGCTCACCTGCCCGGACCATTCCTCTTCAATCCTATCTCTTTCCCCGCTCCCCATGCCCTCCGTCCAATGGATAAAGAATGCGGCGCGCGCCAGGGATATCCTGCGCACGCTGGTTCGGCATGGCTTCTGGGATGTCGCCTCGAAGGTGGACGGCGAGCGGCGGTGGATCGCGAGGCTCACGCCGGAGCCAGAAGGGAGCGACCCCGGCCGTTCGCTGTGGGTGCGCGTGCGACTGGTGCTGGAAGATCTCGGCCCCACCTTCGTCAAGCTCGGGCAGCTTGCCGCCACGCGCGAGGGGACTTTGCCCGAGCCCTTGGTGGCGGAGTTGCGCAAACTTCGCGAGTCGGTGAAGCCCGCCGCCTGGCAGGTCATGGCGCCGGTGCTGGCGGCCGAGCTGCCCGGCGCGCCCGAGACGCATTTCAAGGGCTTCGACACCGAGCCGGTCGCCTGCGGCTCGCTCGGGCAGGTTTATCGCGCGCAACTCGAGGATGGCTCGGCCGTGGCCGTGAAAGTGCGCCGCCCCGGCATCACGCGGGCGGTGCGCGCGGACCTGGACATCCTTCTGTGGCTCGCCGAGGCGGCGCACGAGAACATCCCCGACCTGCGCCCCTACGATCTGCCGAGCGTGGTCGCCGAAGCCGGGGCGGGTCTTCTACGCGAATTGGATTTCAGGAACGAGGCGCGTAACGCCGAGGAGTTCAATTCTCTAACCCGGGGCGGTTTGGTGTTCGCGCCGCGCGTGCACGCCGCGTTGTCGTCGGAGGCGGTGTTGGTGTCGGAATGGATCGAAGGCCTGGCGCCCGGTTCATCCGCGGTTCCCGAGCAGGTCGGCAAGCGTCTCGCCAAGGCCGGGGGCGAGGCGGTCTTTCAGCAGATTCTCGTATCCGGCTTTTTCCACGCCGACCCGCATCCCGGGAACTTGCGCGTGACTCCGGACGGGCGTCTGGCGTTTCTCGACTGGGGTCTCGCCGGCCAGCTCACCCGCCGCATGCGTCGTTTTCTGGCGGCCATTTTTTCGGCGGTCGACGCGCAGGATGCCGAGCGGCTGGTGGCCGTGGTTTTGAGCGACCCCTCGGCGCTCGCGGCGCGGGTGGATGCCACACGGCTGGAGGCCGAGGTGGCGGGGGTGCTGCGGCGCCATCGCGACTTCTCGACCGTATCCGGCGGGGTGGGGCGGCTTATGCTCGACCTTTTGCGCGTATTCGGGGCGAACGGGCTGCGTCTGGCGCGCGACTACACGCTGCTGGCGAAGGCCGTGCTGACCCTGGAGAACTCCTGCCGCGCGCTCGACCCTTCGTTCGACATCGCCACCCACGCGCGCGAATTCCTCCGGCGGCTTGGGCGCGAACGGCTCAACCCGGTCCGGTGGGGGCGCGAGCTCCTGCGCGATGTCGCCGCCGGGGGCAACGCTCTGGCGGACGCCCCCGTGCTGCTGGCGAGACTGTTGCGGCGCATCGAATCGGGCGCGGCGGGGCTCGTGGTGGAGCACAAGGGGCTCGAGGACTTTCGGGATACGATCAACACGGGTGTGAACCGACTGGTGTTCGCCATCATTGTGGCGGCTTTGCTGGTGGGGTCCTCCCTGCTTGTGCAAAAAGGCGGCGATGTCTGGGCGTTCCCCTCCGGGGTGGGCATCGTCGGGTATGGCATCGCCTTCGGGTTCACTCTCTACCTGCTTTGGGACATTGTCCGTCACGGGCGGCACCGATAGTCGCCCGTGTATGCCCGCCGATGGCCGGGGTGAATAATGTTCGTCGGTGGGTGTTTGCCATTTTTGGACTTCCGGGTGTTTTCCTTGGTGAGATTATTGAACATGGGAGCGCACCCGCATCGCCGTCCGAAAAACAGCCTGTTTTCCAAACTCACGGGAAGCAGCCCTGAGGGTCGTTCAAGGTTTTCTCTGCCGCCCGGCTTCGTCGGCCTGGTTCGCCGGCTTCGCTCCGCACCGCCGCAGGCAAAGCCCGTGTGCGAGCATGCCCCGGCCTATGTTTTGCGCACGGTGGCCGGCTGGCGGGTTTGCACCTCGGCCGGAGTGTTGTGCCACAGCTTCGCGGCCTGGTACGACGAGTGCCATCTGCTGCCGGGGGGCCATGTGGAATTGAGGAAGCGGCACCGTCAGCGGCACGAGGTGGTCCGCTTCAATTGGGACGCCATCGCGCGCGCCTATTCCAGGGTCGAAGAGGCGGTGGAGTAAGGCGCGGCGAACCTGTTTCACGCGTGCCGGAAGGTAAGTCGTTGCGGCGCAAGGGGTGCGCCGTCCGGCCGCATCGAATGGGCGAAAGCGGCCTGTCCGGGCTGATTTTTGAGCCGGGTTTTGTCGGGGTGAAATTCTTCCCGTCTGCGAGGTTTTTTTAAGTTTTCTCGGTTGAACGAGCCGGGGGGACCGCTAGCCCCCGACCTGAGGATATTTCCGATGATGCATCGCCCCCTACGACTTCCCTTTCTGATTTCCTGCGCCGCGCTTTGCGCGGGTCACGCCGCGCAGGCCGGGGAGTCTCCGACGCCGTTCGCCGAGGCCGTGTTCACCGAGGTGGTCAACGAGGTGCAGGTCGTCTCTCCGGAGTCCCGCAAGGCCGTCAAGGCCGCCGCCAACGACCGACTGCTTGCGCCCGACCTGGTGCGGACCGGACGCAAGTCGCGCGCGCAGCTCACCGCGCCGGACGGGACCATCACGCGGGTGGGGTCCAGCTCCGTGTTCCATTTCGACAAGTCGAGCCGCACGATCAACCTGGAGAGCGGATCGGTGCTCTTCCATTCGCCCACCGGCAAGGGCGGAGGGACCATCGTGACCAACTCGGCGACGGCATCGGTCGTGGGCACCACGATCATCGTGGCGGCCACCGCCGACGGCGGCTTCAAACTGCTCATCCTGGAGGGCGTGGCCACGGTCGGCTTTTCCGACGGGCGCACGCTGACGCTCACGGCCGGCCAGATGACCTTTGTCCGGCCCTCATCCGAGGAGGGCGGCGGCGAGCCCGGCCCGGTGCTCAATTTCGACTTGGGCGCCCTCCGGTCGGAATCCGGACTGATCGGCGGGTTCCGCTCCGAGTTGCCTTCGCGCGATAAGATTCGCCAGGCCGCGAGGGTGCAGCGGCAGCAGGTGGAGGATGGCGATCTGGTCCCCACCGGGCTGGCAATCGTCGGCGCCGCCGGTGAGACCGATTTCCTGGTCGTGGATTCCTCCGTCATCAGGCAGGCCGCCGACCAGTTCGCCACGGCTTCCAACCTGGTTTCCGGACCGACCTCGCCCGCGGTGCCCGATCCGCTTTCGACCGCGGCCGGGCTTTCTCTGGTCCAGCCGGGAACGACGCCCGTGCCCGGCTCTTTCATTTTCAGGACGCCGGTGGTCATCCCGGTCGATCTGGCGCCCGCCTCGTTGAGCGCCTCAGCGCCCCTATCCGTGCGCGGCGTGCTGGCCGGAAATCTGACCGTGACCGGCGGCGTGTTCGATCTGTCCTACCTGTCCGGCGATCCCTCGGGGCGCACCGATGTCATCGGCCTCAACGCCATTTCCTTCGGCTCCATGGATTTCCGGACCGGCGCGGGCATCACCGCGCTGCGTGTCGCCGGGGATTCTCTCAACATCGCCTCCGGCTCGACCGTCGTCACGACGCTGGATGCTTCGACCGCGACCACCGCGCCGACCGAGGCCAGCTTTGTCGGCTTTTCGGGCGTCTCGCTCACCGATGTGTCGCTTTCCAATCCTTCCGGCTCGCTCCTCCTCGAAGCCACCACGGGAGGCCTTTCCATGACCGGCGGCGCGGTTGCGGCGGGCGGGTCGACTCCCCCGCTCGCCGGTGAGGCCCTGCTGCAGGCCCCGTCGGGCGCAGTTACCCTTTCGGGCGTCACCATCACGGCGCCGGGAAATATCACCGTGGACGGCTCGCAGTCCGTGACGGTCACCGCTTCCACGCTCGACGGCGCCCATCTGGAGCTGAACTCCGGCGGGGCCGTCACCGTGGCCTCGACCACGCTCAACGGCTCTTCGCTCAACTCGGTCGTCATGACCGGCGCCGCCGTGTCGCTTTCCACCGGCACGACTGTGACCACTCCGGGCCGCGCCTCCTTCACCGCCTCCGCCGGCGATGTCGAGTTGCGCAACAGCTTCATCACCTCCGGGAGCGGCTTCGCCGGCGCCACGGGGACGGTGACCCTGGTCGGCGAGGGCGGTTCGTACGATCGTCCCACGCAGACCATTCTCGCCTTGGGCGGCGAATGGGATGCGGGAGCCGGCGTGCTCTCGCTGGTCGGCCCAGCGGGCGTCACCGTGTCCGGTGCCGTCTCCGTGTCCGCCGGCTCGGTGTCGGTGAACGCCGCGTCGGGTTTCGTGACGCTTTCGGAGACCGTAATGGAGTCCACCGCCGGGGCGCTCGAATGGACCGCCGCCACCGCGATTACCGCCGATGCGGTCAACCTGAGCGCCGCGCAGGACCTCTCGCTTACCGCCGGAGGCGCCCTGACGCTTTCGGATTCGGCTTTGGCCGCCGGAGGCGTCGCCCTGCTGCGCGGTTCCGCGCTGAACGCGCGAGGCGTGACCCTCAACGCCGCTCAGATATCGATGCAGGCGGTCGACAGCCTCGTGTGGACCGGGGGAAGTCTCACCGCCGCAGGCAGCATTTCCCTGGGCGGAGCCCCGCTCGTCCAAACCATCGCCCTCGACGGCGTCACCGTTTCCGCGGCCGAAGTTCATCTGAGCGCCGGTCGGGTGGATTTGACCAATGTGATTTTCCCGCAGGCCAACCCGGTGACCATCGTGGTGGATACGGGGCTTTCCGTGAACACCGCCACCGGCGCGACGGCGCAGGCCGGCAGCTTCAACGCGTCGGGCGTGATGATCAACGGGACGGACATTTTCGCCGTCGGTACCGACAACCTGCTGTGGGTGCCCGAGCAGAACATCGGCGACGTCACGGCGCCCTTGCATGTGCTCAAGCCCGGCGTGGCCGATTTCCGCGGGAGCAAGGTCGATTACGCCAAGACCCACGACCTCGACAGCTTCGCGGTGACCCGTTTCCCGCTGGAGCTCCCGAACAGCCACAAGATGTTGCCGGGAGTCACCTTGACTGCCGCCGATTTCGGGCTGGCGGCCGATCCCGTGCTGCCCGACGGCTCCCCGGCCTCGCTCGCCGTGTCGGGACTGCTCGCGCGCAACATTGTTTTCAGCGGAGCCACCACGCTCAACCTGGGGCCGGTCGGCGCTTACTCTGCGGATGTCGCTCCGCTCGCCCGCGCCGATGTCGTGGCCACGGGCGAGTTCGCCCTCTCCGGCTCGCTCACGCTGACCGGCCTTGAGCTGCTGAACACTTTGGAAATACGGGCCGCCCGCTTCGCTTTCGGCCCGGCTTCCTCCGTCGTCTGGGATCCCGCTTACAATCCCGACGCGCCCGGCTCGCTCACCCTCGTTTCCTTCTCGGGCATCACGGCCGACGGCCTCACTCTGGACCATCGCTCCGGCGACCTCAAAGTTTACGCCACCGGCGGGGACATCCTCCTTTCCGGCGCGGGCACGCTCGTCAGCGCCGGCACGCACATTCAGGTCTTCGACACCGGTGGCGCCCTTGTGTCCACGGACCTTCGTCCCGGTTCCCTCGTTCTCGGCGCCGCCTCCCCCGGAGCAAACCTGGCGCTGACCGGCGGCTCGTACCGCGCCCATGCTTTCGACGGCTTTGAGGGGATTCGCCTGGAGGCCGCCACCGTGCGACTGTCGTCGGTCGAGTTGCGCAGCGCCCTGCGCGCCGAACTTCCTACGGTCAATCACGACCGCGATGGCGATGTGCCGGTGGCCGCGGGCGAGTACGCCGCCAGCGGCGAGATCCGCATCGTCGGCTCCACCGCCGTGCGCATCGACGGCGGGCGGCTCGTGGCTTCCGATATCTTCATCGCCTCCGTCATCGGCTCGCCCACCATTCCGCCTCTGGATCGCATCGACATCGACGGCGTGAACTTCGTCATGTCGCCCACGGCGGGCAATGTCGGCCTCCTGATGGAGGCCAACACCATCAACCTGCAAAACCTGACCTTCCCCGACCGGGTGCAGGTGCGGCTCAATTCGCGCGACGGCGTGCTCAATGTCGGCTCCTCGGTGCTGGGCGCCGTGAACTTCGTGAACAACGTGAATGTGCGCGACGCCGGCGCCGCGGGCGGCGTGGTGAGCCTCATGACGGCCGATGGCATCAACTCGCATGTGTGGGTGCAGGGCGGCGCCATCACCCTGCAGGGCGCACCCCTGTCCGGCGCCGCCGGCACGGCGACCTCCGCCGAGGCGCCCGTGCACATTCAGGCCGTCGGCGCCTCCAATGCGGCGGGCAAGTTCAACTGACCCGTCCGACCCGTATCCGTCAGAAACACACAATGCCTTTGGTAGACATGACTCCCCGCCTCCTTTCCGTACTCGCGCTGGCGTCCTTCGCCTGCGGCGCCCTTCACGCCCAGTCCGCCGCCGACCGCGCCGCCTCCGCCTCCGACGCCGATTTCAGGCGCCGGCTGGAGGCCGAGCGTGGCGCTTCGGCGGTGGAGGCGGTGGGCTCGACCGCCCGAGTGCCCTCGCTCTACGAGGGCGAGCTTGAGGATGTGGGCCCGCAGATGCTTTTGATGGAGCGTCCTCCGCATGACTGGTTTTTCGCCGCGGCCGACCTTCAGAACTACTACACCAGCAACGCCGCGCTCGACGAGACCGCCACCTGGTCGGATGTCTCCGTGTTCACCGCCGAGGCCGGCGTGAACGCCGGGCCCTTCTCGTTCGCCGACGGCAAGCTCGCCGTCTCCGGCGGCTACCGGTATCAGACTTTCAAGTACGGCTGGCTTTCGGGCCGTACGAACCACGACATCGCCAATTCCGCCGGCGTGAAGCTCGACCGTCTGGATTTCGACACGCACACGGGCCACCTCGAGGCCGAGTGGACTCACGGCGGATGGTTCGCGGGCGTCTCCGCTCGCTACTCCGCCTACTTCGCGTTCGCCGACTATTCTTCCACCTATTCCGAGTGGGTCCCCGCCCTTCACGGCGGCTACCGCTTCACACTCTCCGAGCGCGATTTCATCTCCGCCGACTTCGACGCCGACTACCGCTTCACGAGCACGCCCAGGTCCGTCGCCGGTCTCTCCGTTGAGGGCGACCGCTACGACCGCTACGACCTCGGCGCGACCTTCGCGTACACGCATGTGTTCGGCACGAGCTTCCTGCTGCGCCCGGCGTATCGCTTCCAGTATTCGGACTTCACCGAGGGCGGTTCCATCATCCGGCCTTCCAACGGGCGCGATGACTTCCTGCACACGCTCTCGCTGACCGCCGCCTACTTCTTCAACAGGAACCTCTCCGCGCGCGTGTTCGGCTCCTGCGAGTTCCGCGAATCCGACGAGGCCTCCGATTACGCCAACTACAACGCCGGGGCGGGCGCCCTCGTCTCGCTCACCTTCTGAGGCCGCTTTCATGGCCGGCGTTTCGTTCACCGCCTCCCTCATGCGCCTGTACGCCCGCCGGCGTCGGGCGCTTTTCGTTCTGCTGACGCTCCTGGCTTTCGGCGCCTTTGTCGAAGGCGAGTTTCGGCAGAACGAGAGGAATGTCCCCGTTCACGAGGGCATCGAGGTGGGCGACTGGCTTCACTGGCTGTTCAAGACCCGCGGAGACGACCCGCGCGAGCTCGGCGTCGAAATCGTCGGCTTCGACCACTCCATGAAGGCCGGGAACTATGCCGGCCTGTTGGAGTCTTCGCCCGCTCTGCGACTCCTGTCGGAACCCAAGGGCCTCGCGTATGACCGCGCGGTGTACGCCGCCGTGCTCGACCGGCTCGTGGAGGCCGGCGCCTCGGTCGTCGTGTTCGACTTTTTCTTCGACGGGCCCGGCCCCTCGGAGTCCGGCGACAGGGCGTTTGCCGAAGCGATTCGCAGGCATCGGGACAAGGTGGTCATCGGCTTCGACTACAAGTTCGTCGAGCGCGCGACGGCCCCCGGTCGCGCCGAGAGCGTCGTGGAGTTGCGCGACCCGTACGAGCCGCTTTTGCCCGAGGAGCGTCCGGAGTCCGTGCTGGGCTTCGTCACCGTCTGGCCTGATCCCGACGGGGGCATCTCCCACATGGCGTTCCGCGAGGACTGCCTGACCCTGGCCAAGCCCTCCCTGTCTGCTGGCTTCCCCTCGTTCTCCGACATGTCGCTCGTCGCGCGCGCCGCGTCCAAGCTCGGCGTCGCGGTGCCCGACGACAACCGCATGCGCATCATCAATTTCGCCGGCAAGGACCGCACCTTCCCCATGACTCCGGTGCAGGACCTTTTCACGCCCGATCGGTGGAGCGGGGCGCTTCGCGGTGGGGGGCGTTTCCGGGGGCGGCCCGTCATCGTCGGTCCGTATTCGGAGGTTCATTACAAGGACAGTTTCCCCACGCCCGTTGGTCGCATGCTGGGGGTCGAGGTCCAGGCCAACTGCCTGCGCAATCTCCTGGACGGTTCGTGGCTGCGCCGGCCGCTGGAGGGGCCGTGGGTGCTCGCCCTCGCCGGCGCGTTCCTGGTCTTCGCCTTCGCCGTCGGAGCGCCGGCTCGCTACCATCGTTCGACCCTGCGGCTGGCGCTCATGTTCGGAGTGCCCCTGGCCTATCTGGCCGCGGCGGTGCTTCTTTTCGGCCGCGCCAACCTGTTCCTGCCGCTGCTGCCGGTCCTCTACGGGCTCGGGTTGTCAGCGGTCTTCGTGCTGCTGGATTTCATTCACGCGCAGTACGAGAAGGCCCGCATCAAGGGCATGTTCGGCGCCTACCTGGCCCCGGCCATCGTCGACAGGATGGTCGCCGCCGGAGAGGAGCCCAGGCTCGGCGGCGAGCAGGTTTCCCTCACCGCGTTTTTCTCCGACATCCAGAGCTTCTCCTCCTTCTCCGAGGTGCTCACGCCGGAGCAGCTCGTGGAGATCATGAACGAGTACCTCGGCGCGATGACCGAGATTCTGGAGGCCGACGAGGGCACCTTGGACAAGTACATCGGCGACGCCATCGTCGCCATGTTCGGCGCCCCGGTCCCCCTGGACGACCACGCCCACCGCGCCGTCGCCTGCGCGCTGCGCATGCAGAAACGCCTCGGCGAGCTGCGCGAGCGGTGGAAGGCTCAGGGTGCCAGGTGGCCCGTGCGGATTCACGCCATGCGCATGCGCATCGGCCTCAACACAGGCCCGGCCACGGTGGGCAACATGGGCTCCGCCAAGCGCTTCAACTACACCATGATGGGCGACACCGTGAACCTCGCCGCGCGTTGCGAGTCCGGCGCCAAGTCCGCCGGCGTCTACACCCTCGTGACCGGCGAGACCGTCGAGGCCGCGCGCCGCTCCGCCGGCCGCCCCATCCTGTTTCGCAAGCTCGACCTTTGGCGCGTGAAAGGGCGTTCCGCCCCGGTCGCCCTTTATGAGGCCGTCTGCTTTGACGACGAGGCCGCGCCGGGCGTGCGCGAGTGCGTGCGGCTCTACGAGGAGGGGCTCGCCCTCTATTGGCGCCGGGATTTCGCCGCCGCGCGCGAACGCTTCGAGGCCGCCATGCCGCTGGAGCCCCTGCTCCCCGGTCGCGACCCCGGCGTGGAGCACTGCCCTTCCGAAATTCTCGCCGCGCGTTGCGCCGAATACCTCGCCGCGCCTCCGCCCGCCGGTTGGGACGGCGTGCACGCGATGAAGTCCAAGTGAGGATCCGGCACCGCGGGGTGTTTCAAGTTTCAGGTTTTCAGTTTCCGGCCCTCCCGCGCCTCTGCTTGCGGCCCAAAACATGAAACCTGAAACTGCGCCTGCGTTCCGGTTTGCCACGACCCCGTTCCCGCTTACCTCCACGACCTCATGTTCAACTACCGCTCCGGAGAGCCCGACTCCAACGACCGCACGCTCACGCGCGAGGTCAAGGCGACCGTCATCCCCGCCGGCGACAGCGTCGCCCTGCCGGCCGGCACCAAGGTCAACATCACGCACCGCCTCGGCGGCAATTTCACCGTGGTGTGCGACTACGGCATGTTCCGCATCCAGGGCGCCGACGCCGACGCTCTCGGCGAGCAGCCTCCCTCCGAGACCGCCTCCTCCGCCGGTTCCACCGACGAGCGCGGCTCGCGCGGCGCAGCCGAACACCCCGGGCACACCGGCGCTCCCGACCAGGACGCCATCTGGGCCAGCCTCAAGACCGTCTTCGACCCCGAGATCCCCGTGAACATCGTGGACCTCGGCCTCGTCTACTCCCTCACCGTTTCCCCCATCGAGGACCGCGCCGACCAGTTCAAGGTGGACATCGCCATGACCCTCACCGCTCCCGGTTGCGGCATGGGCCCCACCATCGCCGAGGACGCGCGCAATCGCGTGCTCGCCGTGCCCGGCGTCCACTACGCCGATGTTTCCATCGTGTGGGACCCGCCCTGGACCCAGGCCATGATCTCCGAGGACGGCAAGATGGAGCTCGGCCTCATCTGAGTCCAAGGCGCTGTTTGCAGCGTGAAAAATGGCGGCCCGCTTCGCGTTTTGAAAAAATGCCGAAGCCAAGGGTCGCCATTTTGCATTCTGCACTCTGACTCCCGACTTTTCCCATGGGTGATTACTGGTCCTCCGTCGAAACCGACAAATCCGTCGCGCCGCGCGCATTCCTCGTGGGCCTGCGCCGCCCCGATGAACCGCAGGAGTTCGCCGAAGCCATGTTGGAGGAACTCCACGAGCTGGTCGGCACCCTCGGCGTCGAGGTCGGCGGCGAGATCATCGCCAACCTGCGCGAGGTGAACCCGCGCTACCTCGTCGGCTCCGGCAAGATGGAGGAGATCGCCGCCATGGCCAAGGGCATGGGCTGCAACCTGGTCATCTTCGACGACGAGCTTTCCCCCGCCCAGCAGCGCAATTGGGAGAAGGACTCCGCCCTGCGCGCCATCGACCGGCAGGAGGTCATCCTCGACATCTTCGCCTCCCGCGCGACCACCAAGGAGGCCGTCCTCCAGGTGGAGCTCGCCCGGTTGCAGCACCAGCTCCCGCGACTGAAGCGCCTCTGGAGCCACCTCGACCGCCAGCGCGGCGGCGGCGTCATGCAGCGCGACGCCGGCGAGAAGCAGATCGAGATGGATAGCCGACTGCTGCGCGAAAAGATTTCCCGCGTGCGCGCCGAGCTCGACGCCGTCGTGTCGCAGCGCGCCACGCAGCGCAAACAGCGCCGGCGCGTGCCCGTGCCCACGGTGGCCATCGTCGGCTACACCAACGCCGGCAAGTCCTCCCTCCTCAACCGGCTCACGGGCGCCCAGGTTTACGCGAAGGACCAACTCTTCGCCACGCTCGACCCCACCACGCGCCAGCTCGCGCTCCCCTCCGGCCGCAAGGTGCTCCTCACCGACACCGTCGGCTTCGTGCGCCGGCTGCCGCACAAGCTCGTCGAGGCCTTCAAGGCCACGCTGGAGGAGGCCGTGCAGGCCGACTACCTCCTGCACATCGTCGACATCTCGTCGCCCGAGTACGAATCGCACCTGCGCACCACCGAGGAGGTGCTCGGCGAAATCGGCGCCGGTAAGCGGCACATCATCCCGGTCTTCAACAAGACCGACCTCGTGCAGGACCCGCTCGTCCTGCGCTACGCCAAGGAACTGCACCCCGACGCGCACCTTGTGAGCGTCCACTCCGGCTCCGGCCTCGACGCGCTTCTCGCGTACATCGACAAACTCGTGGCCTCGCGCGACGAGGAGTTTTCGCTGCTCATCCCGCACGACCACTACGACCTCATCGGCCGCCTCCACAAGGAGGGCGTCATTCACGAGGAAAAGTTCCTCGACGACGGCGTGCGTCTCGAGGTCGTCGTGCCCCCGCGCCTGCGAGCCCTTGTGCTGCCCTATGTGGTGAAGGAGTAGGGGCCGCTTCGCCGCCAAGGCAAAAGGCAGAAGTGGCCTCGCAGCGCTCGGCGCGTGAGGAACCTTTTCGGATAGGTCATCTGCCGGGCCGGCCGCAGGTCAGCCCAACTTTTGCCTTTTTCAATCTGCTTTTTGCATAGGGCCCGCAGGGCCCGGTTGCGGCCACTTTTGCATTTTGCCTTTTGCAATATGCCTTCGGGCGGCTACGCCGCCCGCCATGGATTTCCTCGACGGGCAGCCCAAGAAAAAGAAGGCCGACCAGGAGGCGCTCTCGAGCGCCTTCATGCGCATCCCGCGCCTGCCCGTGGAGGCCGCGCGCGACCTGCTCGACCTCGGCTTCAGCCAGCCCTACCAGATCGCCGGGCGTTCGCCCGAGACCCTCTTCGCCGAGATCCGAAAGCGGCGCCCCGATACCCCGGCCGACCGTCTCGCCGCCTTCCGCCTGGCCGTCTATGTGGCCGAGCACCCGACCGACGCCGATAAGAACCTCCTGCACCTCTCCGCCTGGATGTAGGCCGGCGCGCTGCGCCGCGCTCAATCCGACGGGGGGGGGCTGGCTTACGCCGTAGGGCGCGCGCTTGCGCGTGCCGGCATGACGGTGGATTCGCGGCTTGCGCAATCGCGCTCCCGGCGACGGGGGTTCGCCGTAGCCTCGGCGTGTCGTCGCGCTCGCGCATTCGCGTTGATTGACGCCGGGCGTCGGTTGATATGCGTGGCGTGAGTTTTGCCGAGAAAGTCCCTGCGCCGAGCGACCGCCTGACCGGCGTGTTGGAGCGCATCGTCTTTTTCAACGAGGAGAACCATTACACCATCGGCGAGTTGCGCCCGGAGGAAGGCGGCGCGGTGGTCACGGTGACCGGCGGTCTGCCGGGCGTGCAGTGCGGCGAGACGCTCGAACTGACGGGCGTTTGGACGCGCAACGCCAAGTACGGCGACCAGTTTAAGATTTCCGGATTCCGGTCGAAGCTGCCGTCGTCGGTGTATGGCATCCGCAAATACCTCGGCAGCGGCCTCGTACCCGGCATCGGCAAGACCTATGCGGAAAAGATCGTGGCGAAGTTCGGCGCCGAGACGCTCAAGGTCATTTCGGAGCAGTCGGGGCGTCTGCGCGAGGTGGAGGGCATCGGCCCCGGCCGCGCGAAGAAGATCAAGCAGGCGTGGGAGGAGCAGGTCACCCTGCGCGAGGTGATGATTTTTCTGCAGACCTACGGCGTGGGCAACGCCGTGTGCCTGCGCCTCATCCGCCACTACGGCCCGCTCGCCGGCGAACTGCTGCGCAGCGACCCGTACCGCGTGGCGCGCGAGATCGACGGCGTGGGCTTCCGCACCGCCGACAAGATCGCGCGCAACCTGGGTCTTCCCACCGAGGGTCCGGTGCGCGTGGATGCCGGCATCGAGTTCGTGCTCGGCGAGTGCGAGGAGGAGGGGCACACCGCGTTTCCCGAGGAGGCCTTCATCGCGCGCGCCGCTCAGACTCTCGAGGTGTCGCAGGACATCGTGCGCGCCCGGCTCGACGCCATGCTCGCGAGCCGCTCGATTGTCGCCCTCGACACGGATGCGGGACGCCTCGTGCAGCTCACCGCGCACGAGAACGCCGAGCGCGCCATCGTGGACTCGGTGGAGCGCATCCTGTCGCACCCGGCGTCCATGGCGCCGGTGAAGGTGGACGCCGCAGTGGCGTGGGCGCAGGACAAGGCGGGTTTCGCGTTCGCTCCGGCTCAGTCCGAGGCGCTGCGCATGGCGCTCGCCGAAAAGTTTTCCGTCATCACCGGCGGCCCCGGCACCGGCAAGACGACCATCCTGCGCGCTCTCGTCGCCATCGCGTTGGCGAAGAAGGCGCGCGTCGTGCTCGCCGCGCCCACCGGACGCGCGGCGCGCCGCATGAGCGAGGCGTCCGGCCACTTCGCGAGTACGCTGCACCGGTTGCTGAAGTTCGACCCGGAGAAGGGCGGCTTCACGCACGGCGCGAACAACCCGCTGAACGCCGACCTGCTGGTGGTGGACGAGGCCTCGATGCTCGATAATCGGCTGGCCGCCGCGCTGCTGCGCGCGGTCCACGCGCACACGCGGCTCGTGCTCGTGGGCGACGTGAACCAGCTGCCGTCGGTCGGCGCCGGCGATGTGCTGCGCGACCTCATCGCCTCGAAGCGCGTGGCGGTCACCGAGCTGACCGCGGTGTTCCGCCAGGGGCGGCGCAGCGCCATCGTGCTCACCGCGCACGACATTCTGCAGGGCAAGGCCGCCATGCCCACGCCGTTGGAAAACCCCGGCGACATCGACCCCGAGAAGGACCTTTTCTTCATCCATGCGCCGGAGCCGGAGGCGTGTGTGCGCGCGGTGACCGACCTGTGCCGCACGCACATCCCGCGCAAGTTCGGCGTGGACGCGTTCGGCGACATCCAGGTGCTCGCGCCCATGCACAAGGGCGCCGCCGGCATCCGCGCGTTCAACGCCGCGCTGCAGGCGTCGCTGAAGCCGTCGGGCGCGCGCGGCGTGCCCGGGCACGACGGTCTGCGCTTCGAGGAGGGCGACAAGGTCATCCAGTCGCGAAACAACTACGACAAGGGCGTGTTCAACGGCGACCTGGGGCGCGTGACCTCCGTGAACCCCGAGGCCGGCGCGCTGGCGGCGGATTTCGACGGCACGCCGGCGGAGTACGACCGCGCCGACATGAACGAGGTGCAGCTCGCGTATGCGATCACCGTGCACAAGTCGCAGGGCAGCGAATTCCCCGTCGTGGTCATCCCGGTGCTCAAGTCGCACTTCGTGATGCTGCGGCGCAACCTCGTCTACACGGCGCTCACACGCGGCCGCAAAAAGGTGTTCCTGGTCGGCGACCCCGCCGCCTACGCGATGGCCGTGCGCAATGTGGACGACTCGCGCCGCGTGACCGGCCTGAGGCCGCGTTTGGCATAAGGTCGGGGCGCCGCCCGGTTCGCAAATGGAACGCCCCGCGCCGGAAATCCGGAGCGGGGCGTTTTGGCGTAGGAGGAAACCGCTTACGCTTCGGGCTCTTCGGGGGCCTCGAACGGGATTTCCGCGGCGGGTGCCTCGCCGGCGGGCTTCGCGGGCCTGTTGTTCGACTCCTCCTCGGCGGCGGCGGCCTTTGCCTGCGCCTCGCTCATCACGGGCAGCGCGAAGAGGCGGCCGTCGGAGAACTCGGTGACATAGCCTTCGGTGACCAGCCAGCGGATGTTCTGCGCGAGCAGGGAGAGCTTGGCGCTCTCCTCGGGCGTGTGCGCCGGGGCGGCGGGAGCGGGCGCCTCGGGGGCGGCTTCCGCGCCTTCGTCGGCCGGAGCGGGCGCGGGGGCCTCGGCGGGCTTGATGCCCAGGAGCTTCTCGGGGAGCTCGGAGAGGTGCGCGTACTTGTTGTTGGCGATGTCCTGCGTGCGCTCGATGTGGTCGAACACGCGCTGGATGTCGTCGGAGAAGGGCGGGGTGGAGGGCGTGCGGAACTTGCGCTTCACCCCGCACAGGTAGGTGACGCCCTTGGCGCCGCGCTTGTAGAGGGAGAAGCCGGCCTTGCGCAGGCGGCCGCGGATGGCGTTGGCGGTATCCAGCGGGAACTTACGCTGGAAGGTGATCTCGTGCTCGATGCCGGCGCGGATGCCGCCGGAGGGGAGCTTGGCGATGTCCTTGCCGGAGAAGCGCACGAAGGGCAGCGCCTTCACGAGCTTGTCCTTGCGGGTGGCGAGCAGGTGGGCCTTCACGGCCTCGAGGCTCTCGAAGTGCTCGGGCTCGCCTTCGGCGCGCTCCTTCAGCGCGAAGCGCACGATCTTCTTCTTCGATTCGAGCCAGGCGGCCACGGCGGCCTCGTCCTTCACGGTCTCCACGCGCGAGAGGAAGCGCTCGAAAGACATGTGCTGTTCGCCGATCTTGCCGGCGAAGTGCTCGCGCAGGGTCTTCTGGTAGCCGTGGTAGTTGGGCGGGGCGAGGAACTCGCCGGTGAAGCCGCAGCGGGCGATGGCGGTGAAGGCGCCCTTGGGGGGCTCGACCTCAACGGTCTCGGTGGTGAAGAAGGCGTCGGCGTGCGTCTTCAGGGCGTGGGCGACGGCGTCGGCCTCGCTGAGGAAGGGAAGCTGGTCCGGGACGGACTGCCAGAGGCGGGCCTCGGGGTTCTTCTCGGCGTCGAGCGGACGCACGGAGACCACGAAGCGCTCATTCTTCTCCAGGATGGTCTTGGCGATTTCGAAGAGCTCGTAGGTGCGGCAGGAGGCCTTCACGGCCTTGAGCAGCACGCCGAAGGGCTTCTCTTCCGGGTAGATGTCGACCTCGACCACGGGGCGGAACTGCTGGCGCGGTTCGCCGCGATGGTGGCCTTCATGGCGGCGGTCGCCGCCCTCACGGCGCGGGCCGCGGTCGCCGGAAAACTCGCGGCGGCCTTCGGGGCGCGGGCCGCGCTCGCCGCCATCGCGACGGGGTCCGCGGTCACCCTGGAAGTCGCGGCGCGGGCCGGGGGCGCCGGAGAAGTCACGGCGGCCTTCGGGCCGGGGGCCGTCGAAGCGGCGGGGTTCGCCGCGCGGGGCGCGGTCGCCGGAGGGGGCGGCCTGCGGGGCGTCGCCCGGGGTCGTGCCGGCGGGGAACTCGCGACGCGGGCGGTCGAAGCCGCGGCGGTCGCGGCGTTCGGCGCCGCCGAAGTCGCGGCGCGGGCCGCGATCGTCGTCGCGATCGGGGCGCGTCTGCGGCTTGGGCTGCTCGGCCTTGCCTGAGGCCCATGCGGGGCCGAAATTGAGGGAGCGCAAGGCGTCGGCGCTGAGGGCGTCGGGGTTCTTGGCGGGATCGACGGGGTCGACGGAAGCGGTCATAGTAGCCGTAAAACGGTGAGGGCGGGGAAGTTCGGCGGCTTTGCCCCGCGCTGCAAGCACGGCCCGGAAACATTTTTTTAAAATCCTGAAAAAAAACCTCGACGAAAAGGGGCGTATATGCAGTTTCGCTGACCTCGCCGCCGGAAACGGCAACGAGGCCCTGCTCGGGTGGTGAAATGGCAGACACGCATGCTTGAGGTGCATGTGCCGCGAGGCGTGGGGGTTCAAGTCCCCCCTCGAGCACCATTTAAAAGAATGGCCGTCCGGTAACCCCGGACGGCCTCTTTGTTTTTCGCCCCCGAGGGGTGTTCGGCGCGAGCCGTTTGCACGGAAGCCGGAATGATCGTGAGTCGGGTTGTGACCCCAAAGGATTCCGCTTGTGCGCCGGAAATTTGGAATCATTCGAAGCTCGCATGATGAGCGAAAAGCGGGCCCGAGCCGGGGCCAAGTCCACCTTTGAAAGCGAACTCGCCCGACTGGAGGAGGTCGTGAACGCGCTGGAATCCGGTGAGGTGCCTCTGGCCGAGCTCGTCGCGCGGTATGAGGACGGCATGCGGCACCTGAAATCGTGTCGGGAATTTCTGTCCGACGCCGAATTGCGTTTGGAGCAGCTGAAGTCCGGCGGCGCGGTCGCCCCGGCCGACGAGTCTTCAAAAGGCGGGTAATGATTTACCTTGTTCGCCCCGTCCGCATCCCCACAACGCACGCACTCCTGTTTTAAAGCAGTCCATGGCCATTCTCGACACCATCAAGGGTCCCGCCGACGTGAAGCGGCTCCCCGCCGAGCAGCTTCCCGCTCTCGCTGAGGAAATCCGCGAGCGCATCATCCGCGCCTGCGCTGACAACGGCGGCCACATCGGCCCCAATCTCGGCGTGGTCGAACTGACCCTCGCCCTGCACCGGGTGTTCACCACGCCGGAGGACAGCTTCACCTTCGACGTGGCCCACCAGGGCTATGTGCACAAGCTGCTCACCGGCCGCAACGGCCCCGAGTTCGACAAAATCCGCCTGACGGGCGGCCTCAACGGCTTCCTGAAGCGCGACGAGAGCGAGCACGACGCCTTCGGCGCCGGCCACGCCGGCACCGCGCTTTCGGCCGCCGTGGGCATGGCGGCCGCGCGCGATCTGCGCGGCGGCAAGGAGCATGTGGTCGCCCTCATCGGCGACGCCGCGCTCACCTGCGGCGTCACCATGGAGGCGCTCAACAACATCGCCACGTCCTGCAAGCGGCTCATCATCATCCTCAATGATAATGAGCGCTCCATCGACAAGAACGTGGGCGCCATCCCGGATTACCTCAGCCAACTCATCACCAACCCGATGTACAATCGGGCCAATCACGACCTGGAGCAGTTCCTCAAGGGCGTGCCCGGCGGCGAGCACCTCATCCGCATCGGTTCGCGCATCAAGCAGGAGACGAAGGACTTCGTCACCGGCCAGGCCTCTCTCTTTGAGAAGTTCGGCGTGCGCTACATCGGTCCGGTGGACGGCCACAATCTCGAGCTGCTCACGCGCTACCTGGAGTTCTGCAAGAATCAGGAAGGCCCGGTGCTGCTGCATGTGCGCACCATCAAGGGCAAGGGCTGCGAGGTCGCTCTGAAGAACCCCGAGAAGTTCCACGGCTGCTCGCCTTTCGTCATCGAGACCGGCGAGGCCAAGAGCCCCGTGAAGCCCGGCACGCCGCCCAACTGGCAGGATGTGTTCGGCAAGTCGCTTGAGAAGTACGCCCGCAAGGACCCGCGCATCGTCGGCATCACCGGCGCCATGCCCTCGGGCACCTCGCTGTCCGTGATGCGCGACAAGCTGCCCGGCCAGTACTTCGATGTCGGCATCGCCGAGGAGCACGCCGTCATCTTCGCGGCCGGCATGGCCACCAAGGGCTTGAAGCCCGTCGTCGCCATCTACTCCACCTTCCTGCAGCGCGCGTTCGACATGATCATGCACGACGTGTGTCTCCAGAATCTGGATGTCACCTTCTGCATGGACCGAGCCGGGCTTTCGCCCAACGACGGCGCCACGCACCACGGTCTCTTCGACATCGCCTACCTGCGTTGCCTGCCGCGCACCGTCGTGATGCAGCCGAAGGACGAGGACGAGCTCGCCGACATGGTGCACACCGCCGTGCAGCACAACGGACCCGCCTTTGTGCGTTACCCGCGCGGCGCCGCCGTCGGCGCGACCATCAAGGCCGAGCCCGCCCTGCTGGAGATCGGCAAGGCCGAGGTGCTCAAGCCCGGCGCGGAGGTCCAGCTTTGGGCGCTCGGCACCTGGTGTGAAGACGCCCGCAAGCTCGCCGCCGAGCTCGAGGCCGCGCACCCGGGCCTGAAGGTCGGCGTGGTGAACGCCCGCTTCGCCAAGCCGCTCGACACCGCCCTGCTCGCCGCCCAGGCCAAGTCCGCCAAGCTCATCGTGACTCTGGAGGACCACACCGTCGTCGGCGGTTTCGGCTCCGCCGTGGTCGAGGCGCTGGCCGACGCCGGAGTCACCACGCCGGTGGTGCGCATCGGCTGGCCCGACAAGTTCATCCACCACGGCAACTCCGTGGCCGGCCTGCGCGCCGAGAACGGACTCTCGCCCGAGCAGGTTTTCACCAAGGTGGACACCCGCCTGAAGTCGCTCGTCTGAGACGAACAGCCGAGGGAAACGAAAACGCCGCCGGAGATGCTCCGGCGGCGTTTTCATTTTCCGACAGCGGCGCGGCCCGTCAGGGCTTCTGCTGCTCCGTGATTTTGCGCAGGACCTCGCTCATGTCCTCGAGCGCCTCGAAGACCTCACGGGTCACGAACAGGGGCTTCTTGTCACGGACGGCCAGGATGAAGGCGTCCGAAGGGCGCGCGTCGAGCTCCACGAGCTTCGTGCCGATTTCGTTGCGCATGGAGAGGATGAGTCTGGCGTGGAAGATGCCGTTGTCGGCGTGGTTGATCACCACGCGTTCCACGCCGACGCCGAAGCCGGTGAAGATGTGGCCGATGAGGTCGTGCGTCATCGGGCGCTCCTTGTCCACGCCCGCGAGCGTGTCGGCCAGCGTCGTTCCGGCGGCGTTATCCACATAGATGACAAAGACCTTCTCGTCGTTGCCCACGAAGATGGCGGTGCCGTTGGGGGTCGGGACGAGAATCTTCAGCTCGATGGGGACGATTTCCATGTCGTCCAGGATTTCAGAGTGCGGCCCCGGCGGCAACATTTCAGGCGGTTTGGAGGGGGCGGCTGGGC
This sequence comes from uncultured Opitutia bacterium, assembly GCA_945957395.1. GTDB lineage: Bacteria > Verrucomicrobiota > Verrucomicrobiia > Opitutales > UBA953 > CAMFKE01. The sequence goes on along the minus strand of CAMFKE010000009.1, from coordinate 25,923 downwards.
GCAAAAAGACGCAAAATTCTCAAATGGACCGGCCTGGGTTTGGCGCGCTCCCGACGAGCGCGAATTTGCTGAGGGAGAACCTGTCGGCGCCGAAGTCTTCGGGCTGCGGCGCTTGCCTTTTCGTTCGGGCGCGCCTCATTCGCGCGCGAACCCATGGCCACCTTCACCCCCGAGAAACCGCCCATCCACGGCGAAACCAAGGAATCGCTCGTCGCGCGCCTCGCGCTGATCGGCGAATCCGCCTTCCGCGCGGGTCAGATTCTGGAGTGGGTGTACAAGCGCCGCGCCGCATCGCCGGAGGTGATGACGAACCTGTCCGCCAAGCTGCGCGCGTGGCTGGGCGAGACCTTCGATTTCTCGGCCAACGAGCTCATCCTGAACAAGCGCTCCAACGATGTGACGAGCAAGCTGCTCCAGCGCCTGCGCGACGGTTCGCTCATCGAGACCGTCATCATCCGCGCGCCGCAGGAGGGCGTGGGCCTGGATCACTCGCGCAAGACCATCTGCATCTCCACGCAGGTCGGCTGCGCCATGGGGTGCAAGTTCTGCGCCTCCGGGCTCGAGGGCCTCAAGCGCAACCTCAGCGCCGGCGAGATCGTCGCGCAGATCCTGCATGTGTGCCGGCTTGAGGACGAGCACGCCCCGGACAAGGCGGCCGCGGGGCTGGCGTCGTTCGACAACATCGTGGTGATGGGCATGGGCGAACCCATGGCCAACTACGAGGCGCTCATGGACGCCCTGCGCACGCTCAACGCCGACTGGGGCCTGAACTTCGGCGCGCGCCGCGTGACCATCTCCACTTCCGGCGTGGTGCCCAAAATCCTCAAGCTCGCCGACGAGCCGCTGGGCTTCCGTCTCGCCATCTCCCTGCACGGCGCGACCAACGAGGTGCGCGAGCAGATCATGCCGGTGAACCGGGCCTACCCGCTCGAGAAGCTGCTCCCGGCCTGCAAGGAGTTCGCCAAGAAGCACGGGCGCATGCTCACGCTCGAGTTCATCCTCATCAAGGACGTGAACGACTCGCTCGACCAGGCGCGCGCGCTCGCCGGCATCGCCAACGACCTGCATGCGCATGTGAACCTCATCCCGTACAACAAGGTCGAGGGCCTCCCGTGGGAGCGCCCCAGCATCACGCGCCAGGACCGGTTCCTCAAGGAGCTCAAGGACCGCCGCGTCTCCGCCACGCTTCGCCGGGAGAAGGGCCACGACATCGACGCCGCCTGCGGCCAGTTGCGCCTCAAGACGGAGAAGGAACTGCGCGCCGCGCAGCCCGCCGCGGGTTAGCCTGTCGGCGTCCCGCATCGCCGGGTGCTGATAACACGGAAGCCCCGCCGGTTGGCGGGGCTTCGTCGTTATTTCCGTGTTTCGTATCAGAACTTCGGATGCAGTGTCTTGTTGTTGGCGTTGAGCCAGGTCTTGAGGTCGGCGACCTGCCTTTCGAGCTCGGCCACCTTGGGCTCGAGCTCGGCGACCTGTCGCTGTGCGGTGTAGACCGCTTCGCGCGCCTGGCTTTCCGCGGTGCGGTCGGCTTCGGCCATGCCGTTTTTGGCGGCGTCGATCTTGCGGATGACTTCGTCGATCTTGGGGCGGAGTTCGGCCTCGGCGCGTCCTGGCGCCTCGTTCACGGCCTTCACCTTTTCGCTTTCGATGTCGCGTTCGGTTGCGGCGCAGGCCCGTTCGACTTCGCGGCCGGCCGACTCCTTGTCGGAGAGCATGCGGCGGGTGGATTCGCGCGCGGCTTCCGCCTCGGTGGCGGCCGTCTGGGCTTGGGTGATGCGCGCGTTCTGTTCGGACACCTTGGTGTAGCCGAAGTAGGCGAGGCCGCCTATCGCCGCGGTCACCAGCAGGGGGGCGAGCAGGGGAAGGATGTTGAAGGCGGAAGAGGCGGGCTTGACGGGCTTGTAATGGGAGATGACGGGCGCCGGCCGGTCGGGGGTCTCGACGGGTTGGAACGCGGGCGGGGCGTCGTCCTTGCGCATGCGCAGGGTCGGCTTGGGGGAGTCGGGTTTGGGGGCGTCGGGCTGGTTGTCGCTCATGGTCTTGGGCTCCCGGGGAGTTAGAGTCGGTTGATGCGGGTTTTGCTCGTCGGGGTCTTGAGCGCGGCGGCTTCCTCGGCCGCCTTGTACTTGAGGAGTGCGGGCAATTCGGCGGTGAGCTTCGCCATCTTGGCCTGCAGCTCGTCCATTTTCAGCCGGGCCTCCTTGAGGCTGGCGGCGAGTTCCTCGGGCGGCTTGCCGGCGGCGGCGGCCTTTTCGAGCTCGGCGGAAAGTTCCGCCGTCTTCGCCTCAAGCTCCTTCTGCAGGGGCGCCAAGGCTTCGGTCAGGGCCTTTTCGGGCGCCGTCCGGGCGGTCTCGGCGAGGGATTTTTTGAGCGATTCGAGGGTGGCCCGGGCGGTCGTGATTTTCGCTTCGACGGCGGCGATATCGCGTTCGAGCGAGGCTTTCTCGTCGTTGGCGCGTTTGGTGCGCGATTCGGCGGCGGCTATTTTGGCTTCGCCGTCGGTGAGGCGGGAGTGGAAGCCGTAGGCGCACAGGGCGAGGACGATCACGGCGATGATGATGGATTTCATGGGGTGGTCGGGGTTGCGAGCGGCGAGCGGGGTGTTTCGCCGATAGGGCGTCCGGCGCCGCCCCATTTTCTTGTTCGCTGGAGCGCGAGGTGACGAGGCATTTTGCACCGGGCGCAAAAAAACGGCCCGGGGTTACCCGCGCCGTCGAGAGGAATGGGGGTGTTTCAGAATCCCAGTTTGCGCAGTTCCGCGTCGAGGGCGGTCTGGAACTGCTGCACATCGGCGGGCGCCGGCTTGTATCCGGGGAAGGGCGGCACGAAGCCGAGTCGGCCGGATTCGTCCATCATCCATTGGGCGGTCTGCCCGTCGGAGAAGCTGACCGAGCCGCCCACCAGCACGCCGGGGCGCTGGATGGGGTCCACCGTCACCTTGACGGAGCCCGCGGCGGGCGCGGCGGGGTCGGCGGGCGCCGGAGTCGGGGCGGTGTTGCCCTGCTCGGGCGCGTCGGCGGCGGGCGCAGCCGGGGGCTCGGGGGGCGTCTTGTCGGCGAGCGTGAGGTCGAGGTCGTCGACGAGGAAGCGCACATCCATGTAAGTCATGGAGATGCCGAATTCGGAAGAGAGGCGCTTCTGCACATCGGAAAGTGAGAGGCCTTCGTTCACCCAGGTGGCGACCTGCTGCTTTTGGGCGGCGTTGAGGGAGGGCATGTGGGGCGCGATTGTTAGGGTTGGAGTGATGCGAAGTGTCCGGGGATTCGGAAAACGCGAGACGGGAGATGCCCGCGGGCGTCAGCGGCCCTTCGGCGCGAGGATTCCCGAAAGGTAGGGGATGAGCTGCTTTTTGCGCGAGACGATGCCGGGCAGGTCGAAAATCTCGGGTTCGCGCGAGGCGTAGGAGATGGAGTCGAGCACATCGCGCGCTCCCTTGACGAGGAGCAGCGAGTTCTGGGTGTTGATGTCGGTGACCAGCAGGGCCGAAAAATGCAGGGCGTGTTCGGCGCGGTAGGCCTCCAGCGCCGCCAGCAGGGCGTCGGATTTCTCGAAGAACACATCGAATCCGAGTTCCTCGATCTGCGAGACGGAGAAGGTGCGGCCGCATTCCTCGTAGTGTTTGCAGTCGCTGCGGACGGCGCCGGCGGGGGTGCCGGAGAGCAGCACGCTGCCGGCGTTGAAAATCACCTCGGAGAGTTCCGCGGGCTTCACTCCGGCGATGCCGGAGAGCCAGTCGAGCAACTCGGCGTCCGTGTCCGTGGTGGTGGGGCTGCGCAGCAGCAGCGTGTCGGAGATGAGTCCGGACATCATGATGCCGGCGATGGCGGGCGAGGGGCGAAGCCCGTGCATGCGGTAGAAGTCGGCCACGATGGTGCAGGTGGAGCCGACGGGCCTGTTGATGAAAAGGATGGGTGAATGCGTGGGCGGGTTGCCCAGCCTGTGGTGGTCGACCACCTCGCTGATGTTCACCTCGCCCGCCCCGTCCACGGCCTGCGAAAGCTCGTTGTGGTCGACCAGCACGAGCCGTGTTTTCACCGGGTTGAGCAGGTCGGACTTGGTGAACACTCCGAGCACGCGGTTCTCCTCGTCGACCACGCAGTTCACGAGGTCCGGCTCGTTGGCCAGGCGGCGTCTCAGTCCGGACAGCTTTTCGGTGGGCGAAAAGGTCAGGTCGACTTTGGCGATGAGAGTGTCGATGCGGGCGGCCGCACGGATCACCCAAGCGGTGGTCGCGCTGTCCATCGGGCACCCGGCGACCGCCACGCCGCGCTCGGCGGCGAAACCGAGGATGTCGTCGGTGACCGGGAGGCCGCCGGTGACCACGATCATGCGCACGCCCATCTCGATGGCGCGCCGCTGCACATCGGCGCGGTCGCCCACCACGATGACCGTCTGCGCGGGCGGGATGCCGCGGGCGGTGGGGGTTTTGTCGAAGGTGTTAACATCCATGGCGCCCACGCGCACATAGAGTTCCGCGATCTCGTCGTTGTCGCACCCGGTGAGCGGCAGGCCGTTGATGGCGCGCACGATGTCGGCGACCGAGGCGTGCACATGGCGCAGCTTCTTGGGGGAGGAGGCTCGCGGGATGAAATAGTCGCCCAAATCGAAGATGCTGACCTGTCCGGCGAGCCTGGCGTCGTCGCCTATGACCGGCAGCATGCGGACATTGTGCGTGTCGAATATCTCCAGCGCCTCGGAGCAAGTGCCGGAGGTTTTGACCGAGAAGATGTCGCGTCGCATGATGTCGCGCGCGCGCGGCGTGACATCGCCCAGAAACATGGGCAGGGGGACGCCGAAGCGGTCGAGGATGGCGTCGATGCGGGCGTTGGAGTTGCCGCAGCGGGCGGGGATGTGCCCGGGGATGCCCAGGGCGTCCTTGAAGGCCGCATAGGCGATGGCGGAGCAGATGGCGTCGGCGTCGGGGTTTTTGTGGCCGATGATATAAGTGGGGGCGTCCATTTTCGAGGATAGCGGAAAAGCGTGGCGATGCTGGCCCTCCCGTGGGGCTTATTCAACGGCAAAGCCTTTCTTATGGTGGCTTCCTGAGTTGTCCGGCTGCGGGGCCGCGGCGTCTCCGCCGGCGTGATTTCGGGGCGAAACGGTCGGGTTTTGTTGGTTTTAAAAAAAGCCATGAACCGAGGCTTGGAATCCCCGGGTGGCATTTGTAGAAAAGCTTCATGAAAGCGCCCTTACAGCTTCCGAGGAACCTGCGCGTCATCGAGCGCGAAGGCTTTTTGTCCGCCGTCGAACGCAGGGGCCACGCGCTTTTGCGCGCTCAGTGCGACAATCCCGGCAATCATTTGCTGGTCCTGTTTTGCGACGAGCAGGAGCGTTATGTCGTGATCCTGGAGGTCGGGCCCGGCGCCGCCCTGCACGACCTGAAGCAGGCCTTGGCGAACGGTCCCGCCGGACTTTCCGCGCGCTACATCGTGCCGTGCGCGCAATGCCCTCCCTACGCCTTGCCCAAGGGGCTCCCGGTCACCGCGCTGCCCGTGTCGCTGGCGCCGCTGTCCGCGCCCCCTGAAGGTTTTGTCGAGACGCCCGCCAAGGCCGACGAGAAATCGGAGCCGGTGGAGGAGCCTGAGCCGGTACCTGCTGCGAGCGGCTCGATGCACTTTGTTTCGCCGCGCGCCCCGTTGCCGCCTCCGGTCACAAAAGCCCCGGCCAAGCCGGCGTTGCCGCCGCAGCCGCCCGCCGCGACCAATGTTTCCGCAGGAGCCTCTGCTCCCGCGGAGGCGGGGTCGCTCGCCGCGATGCTCGCCAAGAGTCTGCAGGACATCGAGCGCAACCTGGCCGAGCGAGAGGCCGAGGTGGTCCGTCGCGAGCAGGCGTTGGCCGAACGCGAGCGGGAGGTGGCTGAGCATGTCGAGCGCACGGGCAAGGAACGGGATGAGTTGCGGCAGGAGGCCATGCGGCTCAATGAAGAGCTGGAGTCGCGTGAAATCGACCTGTTCCGGCGCGAAGCCGACCTGAAGTCGCGCGCCGAGGCCATCGTGCGCGCGTTGCGGGAGGTCGAGACCGCCCGCCAGAAAATCGAAAGCCTGGCGGGCCGTCATCAGTGACCGGGGGGCATGGCCGGCCTGAGTTCGGAATGAAGGTCGAGGTTCGCCGCCCCGCTCGTTCCGGCCTTCATGCCCGCCGGGTGCTTTGGCGTTAGCGTTTCTGATGCAGTGATGGCGCTGCATTCGTTACGCTTAGGTAAAGGGCAATCCGGTGGTAATACCCCTGTTGCGGTTTGGGCGACACATGTCACCGTTTGCTTAAGCCCTTTTGCGGGGCCGGGTTTGAGAATCCTGGGGCGACGCGTGAACGCCTGCGGTTTTCAAGCCCGCACCTCCACTGACCACCCCGAATGACCAAGTCGCACCTACTTCTGAAGCTGGGACGAGATTCCTCCTATATGGATTTCGAACTCTTCGGTGCCGCCCGTTCCCCCGGTGATTTTGGCGGCAAGCCGTATGACCGCGCCTACATGGGATTTGATTTCGTCGGTTATTCCAAGACGCGCGATGTCTACCTCCTCGTCGACTCCTGGCATGTTGAAGAGGAGCGTTTGTTTGAGATTTCGAAGGGCGGGCGGATCGAACGGCCCCAGCCCTTGGAGGTTTCCTCCGATATGGCCGCGTGATTCGCGCCCGACGACGGGCATTCGCGAATGCCCGGCACTCCGCCAGCTCCGCTAATATCGGGGCGGCGCAGGCCGACATCGCGCTTGCGCGCACGGGCGGCATGGGGCACCAAGGTGGCTTCCACTCCGTTTTTTAAACCACCGCTATACCACCATGCGCGTACTCGTCACCGGCGGCGCCGGCTACATCGGCTCCCACACCACTCTCGCCCTTCTGGCTTCCGGCTACGAAGTCGTCATCCTCGACAACTTCTGCAACTCCAGCCCCGTCGCCCTCGCCCGCACCGAGGAACTCGCCGGCAAGAAGATTCCCTTCGTCAAGGCCGACCTGTGCGACGCCAAGGCCGTCGACGAAGCCTTCACCAAGTACGGCCCGTTTGACGCCGTCATCCACTTCGCCGCGCTCAAGGCCGTCGGCGAATCCGTGGCGCAGCCGCTGCGCTACTACGAAAACAACATCAACGGCTCCATCGAGCTGGCCAAGGCGATGAAGAAGCACGGCGTGAAGCGCATCGTGTTCTCGTCCTCCGCCACCGTGTACGGCGACCCGCTCAAGGTGCCCGTCACCGAAGACGAGCCCATCAAGGCCACCAACCCCTACGGCCAGACCAAGGCCATGATGGAGCAGATTCTCGCCGACACCGCCCGCGCCGAGAAGTGGCACCTCGCCAGCCTGCGTTACTTCAACCCCGTCGGCGCCCACAAGTCCGGCCGCATCGGCGAAGACCCCGTCGGCACCCCGAACAACCTCGTGCCCTTCGTCGCCCAGGTGGCCGTCGGCATGCGCGAAAAGGTCACCATCTTCGGTGGCGACTGGCCCACTCCGGACGGCTCCGGCGTGCGCGACTACATCCATGTGCTCGACCTCGCCGACGCCCATGTGGCCGCATTGAAGGCCATCTGGAACGAACCCTGCGTGATCAACCCGAATGTCGGAACCGGTCGCGGCTACTCCGTGAAGGAAGTGGTCGAGACCTTCCGCAAGGTCTCCGGCAAGGCCATCCCCGCCGTGGTCGGCCCCCGCCGCCCGGGCGATGTGGCCAATGTGGTCGGCAACCCCGCCTACGCCGAGAAGGTCCTGAAGTGGAAGGCCAAGTACGACCTGCAGGACATGATCGCCGACTCCTGGCGCTGGCAGGAACAGAACCCCAAGGGCTACCGCGAATAATCGTCGTCGTCCTTGAAAAAGAAAAGGCACGGAAGCGAAAGCTCCCGTGCCTTTTTCATGCCCCGGAATTTGGCGGCGGGGCGCATTTACCCATGAAGCTTGGCGGCCGCCGTCGTCACATCCGCTCCGATAAGCCGAAGCGATTGCACCGTTTTCTCTTCGGACAACCGCCCGTCCTTAAGCTGCGTGTGCACGGAGCCCACGCCGACCTGTCGCGGGACCACCATCATGCCCAGCAACTCCAGCTGGAGCCGCAGCATGGGCAGGGAGCGCACGCCGCCCAGCGGGCCCGGGGATGCCGCCATGACACCCGCGACCTTGCCTCGCAGGCATTCGAGGCCATGCGAGCCGTCCGCGCGCGGTCTGCTCACCCAGTCGAGCGTCGTCTTGAGCAGGGCGGGGAAGAATCCGTTGTATTCAGGCGACGCGATGAGGACCCCGTGCGCTTTCGCGAACAAGTCCTGCAGGCGCAGCGCGGCTTCGGGGATTCCCGTGGCGGCCTCAGATTCCGCATTGTATACGGGGAGCGAGTACTCGCGCAGGTCGATGACTGTCACCTGCGCACCCGCATCTCTCGCCCCTTGGACGGCGTATTCGAGGATGGTCCGGTTGTAGGAGCCTTCACGCGTGCTTCCGGCAAAGGCGATAAGGCGGGGTGTCATGGCGGTTTTCTCCTGGCTGGAATTATTCGGGCGAATGGACGGGACGCTTCGGGGGGTTATTTGTAGGCGCCGGCGGAGTAGGTGAGTTCGTAGCTGTGGCTGTAGATCTCGAGGATGTTGCCGAAGGGGTCCTCGGCGTAGACCATGCGGTACGGCTTTTCACCCGGGTAGTATTCGCGAACGGGCATGCGCTGCTTGCCGCCGTTTTCGACGATGCGCTTCACGAGGCCCTCCACATCCGGGTCCTGCACGCAGAAGTGGAAGACGCCTGAGCGGCGGTAGTCGAAATTGTCCTTGGGCGTGTACGCTCCCTCGAACTGGAAGATTTCGACGCCCACCTTGTCGGGCGTCGACAGGTGCGCGATGCGGAAGGACTTCCAGCCGGGGCCGAAGACATCGCGGCACATGACGCCGATGGCGGAGTCGTCCTCGGTGATGGTGGTGGGCGGCATGAGCACATACCAACCCATGACTTCGGTGTAGAATTTGACGGCCCGGTCGAGGTCGGGAACGGACAATCCGATGTGGGAGAATGCGCGAGGATAAGTCATGGTGGTATTGGTTTTGGTTCTTGGGTGAAGTCAGGGGCCGGCTCAGCGGGTTTTCGGGCTGATGCGGAAGAGTCGGAACGGGGCGGCGGGGGCGTCGCCTTCGTGGATGCGAGCCGAGGTCACATAGACCGAGCCGTCCGCGCCGATGGCGAAGCTGTCCGGCCAGGAAAGGTCGGGGGAGGTCGCCACGACGACGGGCATGCCTTTCCATTCGCGCACGGCGTCGAATTCCAGCGACGAGAGGTACAGGGTTCCGTCGGGGGCGAATTCCAAGCCGTCGGAGGCTCCGGATTCGCCGAGGCGCTCCACCATGCGGCCGAGTTCCTCGTCGGAAACTGCGGGGTCGGCGAGGGCGGCGGCGGGCACGCGGTAGAGCGTGCGGCCGGTAAGCGCCTGATAGTACACATGGGTTCCGACCGGGTCGACGGCTATGCCGTCGGCGTGTACGACGGGCCGTTTGCCCGCCTGCAGCCACGGGCGGCCGCCGATTTTCAGCGTGATGTCCTCGGCCTTCAGGGACGGGTGCGAGTCGAACCGGCGAAGCACCTTGCCGGAGTCGAGGTCCAGCACGAGCAGCGCGCCGGTGCCGGATTCGGAAAGGAAGGCGAGTGGGCGGCCGGGGTGGAACCGGACATCGTTGAGGTAGCTGTTGGCGGGGGCCGCCGCCGCGTCGAAGCGGTAGGTGCGCAGCAGCTTGCGGGTGCTCGCGTCGAACTGCATCAGCTTGGGTCCGCCGGGCACGACGCCTTGGAATTGGGGATTGGCCGGGTCGAGCACCCACAGGGTTCCGTCCGCGCGGGCCACCACGCTCTGCACGCAGACGAATTTGTCGGCGGGCGCCTCGCCAGGGGCCCAGGCGTTCATTTCCGGGGAGGGGAAGGGCGTCAGCGAGCCGTCGGGATGCAGCTCGGCGACGCTGAAGGTGTGTTGCTTCGCCCATCTGGGGAAGTTGACGAAAATCCGGTTGTCCGGGGTGACCGCCACGCCGGTCCATCGGCGATCGCAGCGGGCGACTTCCCTGATGTTTTCGGTCGTTTCAGGGGAGCTGCAACCCGTTGCGAGGAGGACGCAGCCCAAGGCCAGGGATCCGGCGGCAATGAAGGTAATCGTGTTCGACATAGACCTGTCAGTGTTTCCGGAAATGCGCCGCGCGGCGAATTCCCGGGCGTGCCGGGGCGCGCCTTGGCGCCGGATTCACCGCGCTCTTACGCCGACGGCCGGGGGTTCGCGCGCCGGCCCCGGAAGTCTCCGGCGCTTGCCAAGAGTCGGCGTTGCCCCATGGGTGCCGGGCGACACGCGCCTCGGGCGCCAACAAAGAAGACCATGCTGACCTGCTCCAAGACCTACCGGGATGTGCCGTTCGCGCACCGCCAGCCGCGCCACGGCGGGCATTGCGCGCTCATCCACGGGCACAACTGGGATTTCACCGTCACCTTCGCCTGCGAGAAACTCGACGCCAACGGGTTCGTGGTGGATTTCGGCGAACTCAAGTACCTGAAGCGCTGGCTGGACGAGAACCTCGACCACGCCTGCGTGTTCGCGGAGAGCGACCCGGAGAAGGACAAGCTTCTCGCGGCGTTCCCGTATTTGTTCAAACCCTACATCCTGCCGTGCGCCTCGGCCGAGGGGCTCGCCGCCCATGTGTTCGGCGTTTTCGACGAGATGGTGCGCCGGCACACCGGCGGCCGCGCCTGGGTCGTCGAGCTGAGGCTGGACGAGGACTCGCGCAACTTCGTCACCTACCGCAAGAACTGACGGGGGGCCAAAAGCGAAAGCCGCCGCGCCGGGAAGGCGTGGCGGCTTTTCTCGTTTCCGGCGGAGCCGGGCGGGCGGATGAATCGCCTAGCTGCCGGGCTTGATGGCGGGGAGCTTGGCCAGCTCGGGCGGGAGGGCGTCGGGAGAGTAGGTGGGGAAGCTCAGCTCGAGCAGCGACACGAACGGGCATTCGAACTTGGTCTTGCCCTCGGAGCGGTCGACGAGCGCGGCGGCGAGCACGGGCACGCCTCCGCAGGCCTTCACGATGTCGATGGCCTCCTGCATGCGCCCGCCGCGGGTCACGACATCCTCGACGACGAGCACGCGCTCGCCGGGGGCGATCTTGAAGTTGCGGCGCAGCACCAGCTTGTCGTTCTCCTTCTCGACGAAGATGAAGCGCTTGTTGAGCTGACGGGCGACTTCCTGGCCGACGACGAGGCCGCCCATGGCGGGGGCCAGCACGACATCGACCTTGTGCTCCTTCAGCTTGGGCAGGAGCAGCTCGACGAGGCGCGTGACCTTGTCGAGGTACTGGCAGACCTGGGCGCACTGGAAGAAGTGCGCGCTGCGCAGGCCGGAGCGCAGGATGAAGTGGCCGCTGAGCAGCGCGCCGGACTCGCGGAAAATGCCAAGGACTTCCTCTTGTACTGGGTTCATGGTGGGGCGAACGCTGGGCGCGCGGTTTCCGGTTTCAAGTTTTCTGTTTCAAGCGAGGCGTCGTGCCCGGCATGAAACCGGAAACCCGACACTTGAAACGCCCGGCGCGCCGCGCAGGGTGCCGCGCATGCGCATCCTGTTCCTTTGCTCGGGCAACTACTACCGCAGCCGGTTCTCCGAGGCCCTTTTCAACTTCCACGCCGAGCGGCGCGGGTTGCGCGCACGCGCCTTTTCGCGCGGCCTCGCCACGCACCTGGTGAAGGATTTTCCGGATTTCCTGTCGCCCCACACGGTCAAGGGCCTCGCCGCGCGCGGCATCCCCGAGCACCACACGGCGGACCGTCCGGTGCAGTGTTCGAACACCGACCTGGCCGTCGCCTCGCGCATCATCGCGCTGAAGGAGCTCGAGCATCGCCCCCTGCTCACGGCGCTGCACCCGGGCTGGGAGAATCGCGTGGAGTACTGGCATGTGCACGACATCGACTTCGCCGAGCCGGCGGCGGCGTTGCCTGAAATCGAACTCAAGATCGGCCTGCTTCTGGAGGCCGTCCAGGCCGAGGAGCGCGCCGCGCAGTAGTGTTCTCCTTGAAGATAAACCACGAAACACGCGAAACACACGAAACGCCCGGCGAACGAGCCGGCGTTTCGGTTGCTCGGATTTCGTTCTTTTGAGCGCAATCGACGCGTAACCGCTTTCGTGTGCTTCGTGCCTTTCGTGGTCTAAAACCCAAGCTTCCCGTGTCTGAAATCCCGCCCGCCCCCCTGTCCGTTGCGGACTTCGCCAAGCCCGACCGGCTCATCACGCCCGAGGAGCTCGCCTCCTGGATCGTGGAGGAGGACGAGGACTTCATCTGCTTCAACAAGCCCGGCTGGGTCGTGTGCCACCCGGCCAAGCACGGCCCTTGGTCGTGCCTCGTCGGCGCCGTGAGCGAGGCGCGCGGCTGGTCCTCCGTGCACCTCGTGAGTCGGCTCGACCGCGAGACTTCCGGGGTGAACCTCATCGCCAAGACCCCCAAGGTCGCCTCGCTTGCGCAGACCGCGATGGAGCGCCGGTGGGTCACCAAGACCTACCTGGCCATCCTGGAGGGCGAGATGCTTGAACCGCACGCCGTGGATGCGCCCATGGGCCCCGACAAATCGGGCCTCGTGAAGGTGAAGCAGTACCTGGGCAACAAGGAGGGCGCTCAGACCGCCGTCACCCTTTTCGAGCCGCTCGCCACCGGGCGCGGCTACACCCTCGCGCGCGTCTCCCCGCACACCGGGCGCAAGCACCAGATCCGCGTGCACGCCCAGGGCATCGGGCACCCCGTCGTCGGCGACAAGCTCTACGGGCCCGACGAGACGCTCTACCTCGAGTTCACCGAGACCGGCTGGTCCGACCGCCACGCCGCCATGCTGCCGCTGCCGCGTCAGGCGTTGCACGCCACGCGGCTGGAGTTCAAGGGCCCGCACCTCAACCGCACCTTCTGGGCGCCGCTCACCCAAGAGCTGCGCGACTTCCTCAGCCTGCGCATGGGCCTCTCCGAGGAGACCATCGACCGCGCCGAGGCCCTCATCGACTAGCGTTGGCGCGATTTCCCGGGGCGTGCGGTTGGCCCGCCGCCGCGTTTCAGGTTTCAAGTTTTCAGTTTCAAGAAACCTCCGCCTATCCGCTTGAAACTGGAAACCTGACACTTGAATCTTCGCCCATGTCTTCCCCCTTTGACACCGTCGAGGCCGCCATCGCCGACATCGCCGCCGGCAAGCCCATCATCGTCGTCGACGACGAGAACCGGGAAAACGAGGGCGACCTCGTCATGGCCGCCTCCACCGTCACCCCGGAGACGGTGAACTTCATGATCCGCTACGCGCGCGGGCTCATCTGCGTGCCCACGGTCGAGCATCGCCTGCGCCGTCTGGGCATCGCCCAGATGGTCCCGGACAACCGCGAATCGCACAAGACGGCCTTCACCGTGTCGGTCGACGCCGCCGAGGGCATCACCACCGGCATCAGCGCCTACGACCGCAGCCGCACCATCAAGCTGCTGGCCAGCCCCGACACTCGCTCCGAGGAGCTCGTGCAGCCCGGCCACATCTTCCCCCTCTGCGCCAAGTCCGGCGGCGTCCTCGAACGCGCCGGGCACACCGAGGCCGCCGTGGACCTCGCGGTGCTCGCCGGTCACGACCCCTCCGGCGTGATCTGCGAGATCCTCAACGACGACGGCACCATGGCGCGCCTGCCTCAGCTCGTGGAGTTCAAGCGCCTGCACGGGCTCAAGCTCATCTCCATCGAGCAGCTCATCCGCTACCGCCACCGCACCGACAAGCTTGTGGAGCGCGAGTCCGCCTCGACCTTCCGCCGCAACGGCGCCGACTTCACGCTGCACATCTTCCGCAGCCTCCTGGACAACCGCCTGCACTACGCCTTCACCCTCGGCGCCCCCGACGCCGACGCGCCCGCCCTCGTGCGCGTGCAGCGCCAGAATCTGCTCGCCGACCTCTTCCGCCCCGGCGCCCCCGCGGCCGAATCCAAGCTCGACCGGGCCTTCGAACTCGTCGCGCGCTCCGGCGCCGGCGTCGTCCTCTACATCTCGCGCCCCGACGGCGGCGTGGCCATCCGCCACGACGAGGCCTCCGGCGCCGCGTCCGTCGTGGCCCCCGCGATGGACGACCGCGACTACGGCATCGGCGCCCAGATCCTTTCCGAACTCGGCCTGCGCCGCATCCGCCTGCTCACCAACACGCCCCGCAAGGTCGTGGGCCTCGACGGCTACGGCCTCGAGATCGTCGAGCAGGTGGCGCTCTGAGCCGTCGCGTCCCTTCGAGAAAGGCGCCTCCGCTGCGGGGCGTCTTTTTCGTCGGCACCGCCCGATGGGATGCCGCTCGTTTTCAAAACAAACGCCTTCGTCGCGCTTTTTCCTTTAGCCCTTCGCCTTTAGCCCTTCGCCTATCGCCATGAGTCAAGACAAGCCTTCCGCCCCCACCGTCGACGGCACCGACCTGTACATCGGTATCGTCGCCTCGCGCTTCAACGCCGAGCTCGTTGACAAGCTGGTCGAGCGCGTGCGCGAGACGCTGCGCAAGAACAAGGTGGCCAACGGCTCCATCAAGCTGCTGCGCGTGCCCGGGGCCAACGAGATCCCGTATGTGGCCAATATGCTGGCGCAGACCGACGAGTACGACTGCATCATCGCGCTGGGCGTGGTGCTCGCCGGCGAGACCAACCACCACGAGCACATCGCGCACTCCACCGGCGTGGCTCTCCAGGGCATCGGCATCCAGAGCGAGGTGCCCGTGATCAACGGCATCATCGTCGCCAACTCCCTCGAGCAGGCGCGTGCGCGCGTGTTCGGCGAGATGGACCGCGGCGCCGAGTTCGCCAACGCGGCGCTGGAGATGGCCTGGCACCGCGTGCAGCTGTGCGACTACCTCGACGCCCTCGACGAGGAGGCCGCCCGCGAGGAGCGCGAGGCCATGGGTGAGGACGAGGATGACGACGACACCGGCGGCTTCGGCGGCGCCTCCGACGGCAAGGGCGGTCGCAACCCGTTCCACAAGAACTGAATTTAAGACGAGAGACTCGAGATCCGAGAGCCGAGAACCGAGTGGGGCGCCACGCCCTGCCCGAACTTACTTCTCGCATCTCGCATCTCGCATCCCGTATCTCATCCCCCATGTCCGAAGAAACTCCCGCCGCGCCCGCCCCCTCCGGCGACGCCAACAAGCCCGCCAACAAGCGCCGGGCCAACCGCATCGCGGCCATGCAATTCCTCTATTCGTGGGAGACTTCCGCGCCCAAGGACAACACGTCCGCCGTGGCCGAGTTCTTCTCCGAGCAGGAGCACCCGCGCGAGTACTACGCGTTCGCCGAGGAGCTCGTGCACGGCGCTCTCGAGCACCGCGACGAGAGCGACACCATCATCCGCGACTGCGCGAAGAACTGGGCTTTCGATCGCATCGCCAAGGTGGACCTGGCCATCCTGCGCCTGGCCATCTACGAGCTGATGCACCGCCGGGACATCCCGCCCATCGTCTCCATCAACGAGGCCATCGAGCTCTCCAAGCTCTTCTCCACCGCCGAGTCCAAGCGTTTCGTCAACGGCATCCTCGACCGCATCAAGGAGCGTCTCAACCGCCCCCTGCGCGAAGCCGCCAAGGACTGAACGCGCTGCGCGAAAAGGTCGGAAAGGCCGCCGGATGCCCCGGCGGCCTTTCTGTTTTGGGGTGCGCCGCGTCCCGTCTGCGCGCGGAGCCAGGACGCGAAAAGGCCGACCGGGAAAATCCGGTCGGCCTTTTTCGGAGCGGTCGGTTTAGCGGCCGCCGGACATGTTCTGGATGAGGCCGATGAGCGGCTGGAACATGGCGATGACGATGGTGCCCACGACCACGGCGAGGAACACGATGAGGATCGGCTCGATGATGGAGGTCAGCGCGGTGACGGTGTTGTCCACCTCTTCGTCGTAGGTGTCGGCCACGCGGTTGAGCATCTCGGGCAGCTGGCCGGTCTCCTCACCCACCTGGATCATGGAGACGACCATGGGCGGGAACACGCCGGTCTGTTCGAGCGGCACGGAGAGCGGTTCGCCTTCCTTCACGCGGTCGTGCACCTTCTCCAGCGCGCCGGCGATGACGACATTGGAAAGGGTGTCCTTGGTGATGGTGACGGCCTGCAGGATGGGCACGCCCGAGGACATCAGGGTGCCGAAGGTGCGGGCGAAACGGGAAACGGCCACGATGCGCACGAACGGGCCGAGCTTGGGCAGCTTGAACACCAGCGTGTCGAACACGCGCTTGCCGGCGGGGGTGGAGAGCCAGCTCTTCATGCCCACATAGATGGCGGCGATGACCAGCGGCAGCACATACCAGTACTCGGTCAGGATGTTACTGGCGCGGATGACCTGCGCGGTGAGCCAGGGCATGCTCATGCCCTTCTGGCCCATGATCATCTGCTGGAAGGACGGCACGACCTTCACCATGAGCAGGTAGACGATGCCCAGCGCCACGGTCACGACCACCGACGGGTACACCATGGCCGACTTCACCTTCTTCTGAATCTTCAGCGACTTTTCCGAGAACTTCGCCAGACGGTCGAGCACCGTGTCGAGCACGCCGCCGGCCTCGCCGGCGCGGATCATGTTGACGAAGAGGCGGTCGAAGACCTTGGGGTGCTGGCCGAAGGCGTCGGAGAGGGTGTTGCCGGATTCGACCTGGTCGCACACCTCGGAGATGACCTGCTTGAAGCGCGGGTTCTGCTCCTGGTTGCGCAGGATGTGCAGGGCCTTGAGCAGGGGAAGGCCGGCCTGCAGCAGCGTGGCGAGCTGGCGCGTGAAGACCGTGAGGCCTTCGTTGTCGATGATCTTGCCGAAGTTAAGGGAGAATCCCTTGCCGCCCGCCGGAGCCGAGGCGAGCTCGGTCATCTGGGAAATCATGAGGCCCTTGTTCGTCAGCTTGACGCGGGCCTGCTCCTCGTTGGTGGCGTCGATTTTTCCGGAGGTCTGCTTTCCGGCTTTGTCGATGGCGGTGTACTTGAACTTGGGCATGGGGGTAAGGGGCGTTTTCGGGGATTCGGTTATCTGTGATTCTGAGTCCGGTCACGTGTGCCCGCGGCTTTCACGGAAAACGGGAAACCGGACACGGAATCACGGGCTGTCCTTAGGTGTACTTGAGCACTTCCTCGATGGTGGTGAGGCCGTCGAAGATGCAGCGCAGGCCGTCTTCGCGCAAGGGGCGCATGCCGTTTTCGACGGCCTTTTGCTTGATGACCAGGGTGGGCGCCTTCTCCGTGATGAGCTCGCGCATGGCGTCGTTGACGCGGATGAGCTCGAACAGGCCCTGTCGGCCCTTGTATCCGGAGCGGTTGCACTCGGGGCAGCCCTTGCCGTAGTAAAACTGTTTGTCGGCGATGGCGAAGGGGTCGACCTGCAGCATGTTGAGCATCTGGCGGTCGGGCTCGTACGCCGTGCGGCAGGTCTTGCACACCTTGCGCAGCAGGCGCTGGGCGAGCACGCCTTCCAGCGAGGCCGCGATGAGGTAGGGCTCCAGGCCCATGTCCAGCATACGCGTCACGGCGCCGGGGGCGTCGTTGGTGTGCAGGGTGGAGAGCACGACGTGGCCGGTCAGCGAGGCCTGCACGGCGATCTGGGCCGTCTCCAGGTCGCGGATTTCACCCACCATGATGGTGTCCGGGTCCTGACGCAGGAAGGAGCGCAGGGCGCCGGCGAAGGTGAGGCCGACCTGGTGGTTGATCTGCACCTGCATGATGCCCTCGACCTCGTATTCGACGGGGTCCTCGGCGGTGAGGATCTTCAGGTCGGGCGTGTTGACCTCGCGCAGGGCGGAGTAAAGGGTGGTGGTCTTGCCGGAACCGGTCGGGCCGGTGACGATGAAGATGCCGTTGGGGCGGTTCACCAGGTCGCGGATGCCGTCCTTGATTTCCGCGGGCATGGAGAGGTTCTCCAGGTCCAGGTTCACGACCGTCTTGTCCAGGATACGGCAGACGACGGATTCGCCGTACTGCGTGGGCAGGGTGGAGACACGAAGGTCGACCGGGCGCCCGCCCATGGTGGTCTTGATGCGGCCGTCCTGCGGCACGCGGCGCTCGGCGATGTTGAGCGAGGACATCACCTTCACGCGGGCGACCACGGCGCCGGCGAGGCTCTTGGGCGGCGGGGCCATCTCGTAGAGCGCGCCGTCGATGCGGTAGCGGATGCGGAACTGGTCCTCGAACGGTTCGAAGTGCACGTCGGAGGCCTTGGCCTTGATGGCCTCCTCCATGACGCGGTCGACGAAGCGGATGATCGGGGCCTGGCTGGCGGCGCCGGAGATGTCCTTGTCGGTGGCGTTCTCGTCGAGGCCCTTCACGCCCTCGATTTCATGGATGATGTCGTCGAGGCTGTTGTTGAGGTCGCCGTAGAAGTGGCGGACCGTGGCCTCCATGTACTCCGGGTCGGAGACGATCAGCTCGATGTCGCGGCCGAGGAGGAAGGAGAGCTCGTCGACGATGGAGAAGTTGAGCGGGTCCTTGGCGAGGAAGCGGATCTTGTTGGGGTCCGCGCCGATCGGGACGATGCCGTACTTGTGGGCCTGGTCGGCCTTGAGCAGGCGCAGCAGGGTGTCCTCCACGCGCGCCGGCGGGATGGGCATGTACTCGGTGCCCAGGTGGCTGGCGATGGCCTCGAGGACCGCGGAGCGGTCGGCCAGACCGGAATCCACGAGGGTGTCGGCGAAGGACTTGCCGGTGTTGAGGTGGGCCTCCCAAAGCTCGTCGATCTGGGCCGCCGGCAGTAGGTCGGCATGGGCGACGATGTCGCGGAGGGTGTCGTTGTGGTCCTCGAACATGGGGGCGTGGTGCGATGGGGCGGGCGTTGCTCTCGGGGGGCGGCTGGCTCGGGTCGGCGGGGGCGTTTTATCAGAACTCGACGCCAAGCTCGCGGAACTTCTTGCGCATCTCTTCGGGCAGCTGCGCGTAAGCGAGCGCCTCCTGCGGGGCGATGACCTTCTGGTTGGCCAGCGACATGAGGTGCGCGTCGAGCGTCATCATGCCCAGCTGTCCGCCGGTCTGGATTTCGGAGGTGATGCGGAAGGTCTTGTTGTCGCGGATGAGCGCGGAGATGGAGTCCGTGTTCACCATGATCTCGTAGGCGGCGACGCGACCGCCGCCGATCTTGCGGCAAAGGGCCTGGGAGATGACGGCCACGATGGAGGAGGCCAGCTGCGTGCGAATCTGGTCCTTTTCACCGGCGGGGAAGGCGTCGACGATGCGGTCCACGGTGCGCGCGGCGCCGGTGGTGTGCAGGGTGCCGAACACCAGGTGGCCCGTCTCGGCCGCGGAGACGGCGGCGCGGATGGTGTCCAGGTCGCGCATTTCACCGACGAGGATGACGTCGGGGTCCTGACGCAGGGCGGCGCGCAGGGCGATGGCCCAGCCGGAGGAGACCTCGTTGCCCTCCTTGAAGAACTCGGGGACGTCCTCACCGAGCTGGCGCTGGGTGACGATGGAGCGCTTGTG
This sequence comes from uncultured Opitutia bacterium, assembly GCA_945957395.1. GTDB lineage: Bacteria > Verrucomicrobiota > Verrucomicrobiia > Opitutales > UBA953 > CAMFKE01. The sequence continues at coordinate 6,515 of CAMFKE010000009.1, read as the reverse complement.
GTCGTGGAAGTACTCGATGGGGTCCTCGATGGTGAGGATGTGCCCGTCCTCGTTCTCGTTGATCCAGTTGATCATGGAGGCGAGGGTGGTGGACTTGCCGGAGCCGGTGGGGCCGGTGACGAGGACGAGGCCGCGGGGGCGGACGAGCAGCTCCTTGATCTTGTCGGGGAGTCCGACTTCGCGAAGGCCGAAAATCTTGTTGGGGATCTGGCGCAGCACCATGCCGTAGTGGCCCTTGGCGCGGAAGGTGTTCACGCGGAAGCGCGCCTTGTCCAGGAAGGCGAAGGCGAAGTCGGCGCTGCCCTCGGTCTTGAGCTTGGCCTGCTTGGCCTCGGGGGTGATGGCCATCATCAGCTGCTCGGTGTCCTCGGGCTGCAGCGGGGTGCCGTCCACCGGGGTCATGTTGCCGGAGATGCGCAGGCACGGGGGCTGGCCGACATGCAGGTGAAGGTCGGATGCGCCTTCGTCGACCATGAGATGGAGCAGATCGTTGATTTCGTAGGACATGGCGGGGTAATCGGGTTAAGGGGTTTTTATGGGGATGCTTTCGGGCTTTATTCCACGGCGACGGTGGCTCCGATGACCTCTTCGGTGGTGGTCATGCCGGAGGCGACCTTGCGCACGCCGTCCTCGCGCATGGTGCGCATGCCGAGTTCGCGCGCCTTGTGGCGCAGTTCCACGAGGGAGGCGCCGCGATAGACGAGTTCCTGCATCTCCTCGGAGACCACGAACATCTCGAAGATGCCGCGGCGTCCCTTGTATCCGGTGCCGCCGCACTTGGAGCAGCCGGCGCCCTTGCGGAAGTCGGCGCCCACGAGGTCCCTCTCGGTCATGCCCAGCGAGGTGAGCTCCTTGGAGGTCGGGGTGTAGGGGGCCGAGCAGTTCGGGCAGATGCGGCGGATGAGGCGCTGGGCGAGCACGCCGCGCAGCGAGGCGGACACGAGGAAGGGCTTCACGCCGATGTCCACGAGACGCGTGACGGCCGAGGGGGCGTCGTTGGTGTGCAGCGTGGAGAACACCATGTGACCGGTGAGCGAGGCGTTGATGGCGATTTCGGCCGTCTCCAAGTCGCGGATTTCACCCACCATGATGATGTTGGGCGCCTGACGCAGCATGGCGCGCAGGGCGGCGGAGAAGGTCATGCCGATTTCGCGGCGGACCTGCACCTGGTTGATGCCGAACATCTGGTACTCGACCGGGTCCTCGACCGTGATGATCTTGCGGTCGGGCTGGTTGATGTAGTTGAGCGCGGCGTAAAGGGTGGTGGACTTGCCGGAGCCGGTCGGGCCGGTCACCAGGAAGATGCCGTCGGCGGCGGTGATGAGGCTCTGGAAGACGGCCTGGTCGTCGGAGAAGAAGCCCAGTTCGGGAAGGCCCAGACGCAGGCCCTCCTTGTCCAGGATACGCATGACGATGGATTCGCCGTACACGGTGGGCAGCACCGACACGCGAAGGTCGATGTCCTTGCCGTTGGCCTTCACCTGGATGCGACCGTCCTGCGGGATGCGCTTCTCGGCGAGGGAGACCTCGGCCATGAGCTTCAGTCGGGAGAGGATGGACGCCTGGAGGCGCTTGGGCGGGTTTTCCACCTCCTGCAGCACGCCGTCGATGCGGTAGCGGACGCGGAAGCGCTTTTCGAGGGGCTCCAGGTGGATGTCGGAGGCGCGGCGCAGGATGGCCTGGGTGATCACGCTGTTCACATAGCGGATGATCGGGGCGTCCTCCTCCTTGGTGCCCGCTTCGCTGCCGTTGGGCAGGTCGATCTTGATGGACGATTCGTCGGCGCCGCCGCCGAAGATCTGCTGGCTGAGGGAGTTTTCGACCTCGTTCTCGCCGGCGTAATGGTGGGCGATGGCCTCCTTGAGCGCCTTGGGCGTGGCGAGCATGGACTTGATGTCGACCTTCAGCAGGCGCGACAGGCCGTCCACCATCTCGGTGTCGAGCGGGTCGCCCACGGCGAGCGTGAGTCGGCGCACGCCGTCGAAGTCGAGCGCGAGCACATTGTGCTTTTCGCTCAGCTCGCGGCCGACCTTGGCCAGGGCCTGGTCGGTGGGGCGCACGAGGGCGAGGTCGACGACCTCCATGTCGAACTCGGCGGCGAGCGCGCCGGTGATGTCATCCCAGGACAGGTAGCCCTTGTCGACGAGCAGCTCCAGGGCGTGCGACTCGAGGTTCTCCGTCACATCCTCGGCGCGCAGATGGTCGAGTGCCAGACGGGCCGTGTCGGGGTCGACAAGGCCTCGGTCTTGGATCAGTTGCAGAACGAAATCATCGGCGGAAATCACGACGCTTCTCCGGGCTCTCAGGGTGGGGTGGACTGGTGGGGTGGGGGCGGATGACGAAGTTGTAAGGCCGTGAGGCCGGGGGAGTTCGTCGCCTCGTAAGAGGGAACCGGCTTGGGGGCGTCGCGCAATGCCGAAGTGCGGCGGGCTTGATAGGAAATTGGGCCCGGCGTCCGGCCCGGGCGTCGGGGGGCTTTGCGCCCGGACCTCGGCGGCGCGAGTCGCGAGAGGCGAGCGCGAAAAACCCCGGACCTTGCGGGCCGGGGCTTTCGGGGGCGGGGGTGCGGGCTCAGCGGCTGAGGGTCATGAGGAACTCGGCGTTGGTCTTGGTCTTCTTCACGCGGCCGATGAGCATCTCCATGGCCTCCACGGAGGGCACGCCCTTCATGGCGCGGCGCAGCGCGTAGACCTTGGCCATCTCTTCGGGATGATAGAGCAGCTCCTCCTTGCGCGTGCCGGAGCGCTCGAAGTTGATGGCGGGGAAGATGCGCTTGTTCGCCAGGTCGCGGTCCAGGTCGAGCTCCATGTTGCCGGTGCCCTTGAACTCCTCGAAGATGACCTCGTCCATCTTGGAGCCGGTGTCCACGAGCGCGGTGCCCAGGATGGTGAGCGAGCCTCCGCCCTCGATGTTGCGGGCGGAACCGAAGAAGCGCTTGGGGCGCGTGAGCGCGCCGGCCTCGACGCCGCCAGAGAGGATCTTGCCGGTGCTGGGCACCATCGTGTTGTAGGCGCGCGCCAGGCGGGTGATGGAGTCCAGCAGGATGACCACATGGCGGCCGGCCTCGACCATGCGGCGGGCGCGCTCGATGACCATCTCGGCGGCGTGCACATGGCTCTCCGCGTTCTCGTCGAAGGTCGAGCTGACGACCTCGTCGGCCTTGGTGTGGCGGCGGAAGTCGGTCACTTCCTCGGGGCGTTCGTCCACGAGCAGCACCATCAGGTGCACATCCGGGTTGTTGCGCGCGATGGAGTTGGTGATGGCCTGAAGCAGGACGGTCTTGCCGGTGCGGGGCGGGGCGACGATGAGGCCGCGCTGACCCAGTCCGATGGGGCAGAGCAGGTCCACGCAACGCATGGAAAGGTTGTCCCAGCCGACCGTGTTTTCCGTTTCCAGAAGGATGCGGCGGGTCGGGTAGTACGGGGTGAGCTCGGTGAAGGGCGTGCGGCGCATGACCTCCTCCGAATCGGCGCCCATGACGGTGAGCACCTTCACGACCATCGGGGCGGTCTCGCCGGCGCGCGCGGGAAGCGCGAGCGCCTCGACCTCGTGGCCGCGCAGGAGGCCGTGCTGCTTGACGAGCAGCTTGGGCACGAAGGCGCTGAGCTCGCGCACGCGGTAGTTGTCGAAGCCGTACACGAGCAGGCCGTTGCCGTCCTCGAGCAGTTCGAGCGTGCCGGTGATGCGCACGGGACGCTTCCGGCGGCCCACCTCATCGAGCACGAGAGCCACGAGCTCGCGGCGCTGCGGGGTGCGGTGAAGGCGGATGCCCAGGTTCTTGGCGGCGGCCACGATCTCGTTGACCGGGGCGGCGTAGAGTTCGTTGAACGCGAACGGTTCGCCCTCCGCGACGAGCGCGGCCTGCTCGGCGAGCACGGCGGGGTCGTTCAGGCTGTTGTAGTTAAAGGCTTCGCCCAGCGCGAGTTCCTGGTCCTCGGCGGTGTCGGTGTCGGCCAGGCCCGGCCAGGCCTTGCCCTGCGGGCGGTTGCGGCCGTTGCCGCGGTCTCCCGGGCGGGCGCCCTGCTGCGGCTGCTGCTGGCGGCCGTTGCGGTCGTTGCCGCCCTGTCCCTGATGCTGGCGCTGCTGCTGGTTGCCGCCTTGGTGCTGCTGCTGCGGGCGGTTGCCCTGCGGCTGACCCTGCTGGGGCTGACGGTTCGGCTGGCCCTGCTGTTCGCCGAGGCGACGCTCGCGGTTATCGCCCTGCGGGCGCTCCTCGGGGGCGGCGTTTTCGGCGCTCGCCCGGCGTTCCGGTTCGACGGCGGCTTCGGCCTGCGCGGCCGGGGCGGCGGGTGTCTCGGTGGGCGCCGCCGTCGGAGCCGGGGAGGCGGCCGGAGCTTGGGCGGGTGCCGGGGCGCGGGGCGCGAAGGAGGCGAAGGGGGGCGGCGTGGGCAGACCCTCGCCGGATTCGCGGGAGGCCACGAAGGGCTCGCCGGGCGTCATTTCGCCGCGCGTCTCGCGGTAGCCGCGGGTGGAGGCGTATTCCTTGCCGGCGCCGGGGACCTCGCCGGGCTTGGGGGCGAAGCGGGCCAGGATGGCGCTCGGGTCGAAGGCCACGGCCTCGTCGCGCTTCACCGGCTCGCCGGGCTTGGCCTCGACCTCGTCGCCCACGACCTTGATGGAAACGGGCGTGCGGGCGGCTTCGGCCTTGGGCGCCTCGACCGGCGCGGGGGCCGGTTCGGCCGGCTTGGCGGCGGCGGGGGTCGTGTGAACCGGCGCTTCGGGCGCGGCTTCGCGGACGGGGGCGGGCGCCTCGGGAGCCTTGTGCTCCGCGGCGGCGAGGGGCAGCTCGGCTTCGGACGACTTGCCCTTGGCGGCGCGCGGCTTGCGCGCGGCACCCTTGGCGGACTTCGCCTCGCCGGCATCCGCCGCCGTTTCGGGAGCGGACTCCTCGGCGGGCTTGGCGGCGCGCGGCTTGCGCGCGGCGCTCTTGCGCTTCGGCGCTTCGTCTTCGGCGGGAATTTCAGCGGCGGAGTCCATCATGGGAATCGGGGGAAGGGAGGTTGGCGAAAAGGGTGCGTCGTCGCCGGTGGGCGTGGGTCGCGGAGGGCCGGTCGGCGGTGTCAGGAGTCGGTGATTCGCGTGAGCAGGTCGGCCTGGGCGGCGAGAAAGTCCAAGGAGCCCTCGTTGTACACGGCGAGCGTCGCGCGGCGGACTTTTTCCTCCGTGGGAAGCTGGGCCTGCATGCGGGCGAGGGCCGATTCCCGGGGCAGCCCCCGTTTTTCGAGGCGGGCGAACTGCGTGTTCAGCGAACAATGCACACAGACGGTCAAATCGAAGAACCCTTCAAGGCTTTTTTCGAAGAGCACCGGGATCTCGACCACGCGGCGCACCTGCGGCTCGCGCGCCAGCAGCGCCTGCCAGTGCGCGTGCACGCGCGGGTGGATCTCCGCCTCCAGCGCCGCGAGCGCCGCCTTGTCGGCGAACACGATCTTGCCGAGAGCCTCGCGGTCCGGGCGCCCGTCGGCCCCGAGCACGCCCGGCCCGAACATCGCCGCCACGCGCGCAGCCACCTCCGGCGAGTTGAGGATGTCGCGCGCCACGAGGTCGGCCTGCACCAGGCGCCAGCCGCGCTGCTCCAACATTTTTCCAAAGGTGCTTTTGCCGCAGCCGATGCCGCCGGTCAGTCCCAGTTTCATGCCGTTGAGGCAAAAGGCTAATGGCGCGGGACTAAAGGCTAAAGGCGCCGGCGCCTTGTCCGTCTTGCTCCCTCTTTCCTCTTTCCTCTTTCGCCTTCCCGCCTTTGCCTTCGCGCATGTCTTATCAGAAACCTCCCTTCCGCGTCGGGCTCGGCTTCGATGTGCACCGCCTCAAGGCCGGCCGCAAATGCATCCTCGGCGGCGTCGAGATCCCCTCCGACATCGGCCCGGACGGCCATTCGGACGCCGATGTGCTCACGCACGCCCTCGCCGACGCCATCCTTGGCTCGGTCGGCCTGCGCGACATCGGCCACCACTTCCCGAACACCGACAAGTCCATCGAGGGCATCGATTCGCAGATCATCCTGGCGAAGGCCGTGGCGGAGCTCGACAAGCACGGTTACCGGCTGGTGAACATCGACGCGGCCATCATCGCGGAGAAACCGAAGATCGGCCCGCACATCGCGGCCATGAAGACGCGCCTCTCGAAGACCCTCGGCATCCCCGAGGACTGTGTGGGCATCAAGGCCACGACCAACGAGAAGCTCGACGACATCGGCGCGGCTCTGGGCATCTCCACGCACGCCGTGGCGCTCGTGGCGCTGAAGTGACCGGGCGGAAATAAGAAACTGCCAGGTCGGAGGGCGGGCGCCCCCGTCCGCCCTCAATGCGGCTTCGCAGGTCTGCACGGCGTCGGCGTGAAGGCCGGCGGCGTCTCACGAGGAGCGGCGGGGCGCCGCTCCCACGGCGATTACCGGGGCCCCCGTTGGCGCCCGTCTCTTAAAGCCTGAAACCAAAGCAACCACTTCAACCATCGACACCAGTGAGTTTTGCCAAGGGGAATGAGGGAAGGCGGAAAAAGGCTGAATAGCTCGAAAT
>CAMFKE010000008.1 GCA_945957395.1 uncultured Opitutia bacterium | reverse complement strand
ATTTCGAGCTATTCAGCCTTTTTCCGCCTTCCCTCATTCCCCTTGGCAAAACTCAGCACCGTCCGATTCTTTAGACTCTCTGCCACGGGAAAAACGCGTGGCGCTCGCGGCTGAAAAACTAGCCCAAGCCAAACAATGTCTGACAGATCAGCGCTGGCCCGAAATGTACGACTCCACCTTCGCCGCCGCGAAGCTGGACCCTGACAACCTTCAGGCCGTCGCCCTCGCTTCACAGGTGTTTTTGTCGCTGAAGCGCCACCGCGACGCGCTTGACCTTTTGGAGAGATATCTTGCCCGCCATGCGGACGACCGGGCCATTCTGCAAGAATACTGCCGTATCGCCGCGAGGCACGGGGAGTACACGCGACTGCTTCGCACCTCATCACGCTTTCTGCAGTCCACAGACCTGCCGAGGGAAATACGGGGGTTCTTGCTCAGCGGCGCGATGATCGCGCACTTTAACCGAGGCGAGTTCACGCAGGCCGAATCGCTCGCCCTTCACCCCCTGCTGGTAGGGACCCGAGAGGGGTGGCTCATTCGCGCCAGGATACTCGGAGAACTCGGCCGCACGGATGATGCCATCGCCCTGCTCGACCGGCTCATCGCCGGCTCTCCCCATGACCTCGAGCTGGTCCTCAACAAAGTGGACCTGTGCGTTGGCCACAATCGACCTGACGCAGCCCGCAGTGCCATTGCAGTCGGGCTCATATTCAACTTCTGCCAGCCTCGACTTCGACTCAGGCAAATCGATCTGCTTAACCGCCCCGAAGACCTTGCTCGCCGCCGCGACGAGATTCTGAGCTTTAGAAAAGACTTCGCCGGAGATGTGCCGGCGATGATCATATTGATGGAGCACGCAGCCGCTAATGGCGATGCCGCCCTGTGCGATGAGATAGCGGATGACCCCCGGCTTCGCGACTCCGTCGAAGGCGCCCGTTTTGAAATGCTTCGCATCGAGTGCCGATTGACTCAAGGCCGCTACCACGAAGCCGTGACGATGATCGACACGTTCCCCGCCGCCGCCCGCTCACGATTGTCGCCCAATCAGATGAAAGTGCTCAACGGATTGCGCTTCGTATCGCGACTCGGCACGGGCATTCCGGAAGCTGCGGTCACCGAGCTCACCCGGCTGAATACCGCTACAAGCTCATTCAACATGCCTATGGCCACGGCTTGCGCGAAAGCGCTGATCAAGTCCGGCCACAAGGAGGTGGCGATCATGCTCATCGGCAAAATCCACGAAGAGGAAGGGGAACGTCCCGCAGATATCAAGTTGCTCCTGGAAATCCATCTGGAGGCAGGCGGCTGTTCAACCACGCCGCTGCGTCTACGCGAGGCTTTGAATCACCTGCGACCCGACTCCGGACAGATCCGCCTCGCCCTTGCATTGCTTTCATCCGGCAAGTACTCCGACTCAACAGCCCTTCAAAAACTGCGCGATGACCTTAACCGTCTTCTATCCGGTCAGCCTATCCTGCCGCCGATTCGAGAAGCTTGTTTGTAGCGCCCGTCCTGTGGCGCACTGACGTTCTCGAGCGCCGCCACGGCCAAGATTTCATCGGAAGCCACGGAGGGTTTCGTCCACAGATTCGCGCAAAGCTCCGCAGCCTGAACTCGCCGGATCCGTGCTCATCGGTGTCCATCTGTGGCAAAACTCGAAAAAAGGTCCTTCCTCATCCGTCCCCTGTGTTCTCCGTGACTCTGTGTTTACCGCCCGGCTCACGCCAAGCCGCCCAGCCGCAAGGCATCAAACCACAGAGACACGGAGATCACCGAGAGCGGGTGGGGGAGTTCTCTCTTCGGAGCCTGCTCGGGAGGGATTCCCTTTCGCGTCTTTTGCGGGGTTTAGCGTGAGAAAATCCGTCCTGAGCTGAGACGCGCCGCGATACCGCTCCTCCGCAATCTGTGCTCATCCGTGTCCATCTGTGGACCAAAACGGAAAATGGTCCTCCCCGCTCACTCTCTCTGTGACTTCCGTGACTCCGTGGCTTCCGCCTGCCACGGCGCCCGACCTTACCCGCGGCGCGGTGGTAGCGTGGAGAGGCCCGCGAGCGCCCAGCCCGCGAGCAGAGCAAGACCACCCAGCGGGGTGATCGCGCCGAGCACCTTGGGCGCGCCGAGGGCCATCGCCATCAGCGTGCCCGAAAACACCGTCACCCCGGCGAACCACGCGAGCGCCGCACGGCCCGCTGCGACCGGACGCGCGGCGCGCTCCGCCAACGCTCCCAGCGCGATCAGCGCCACGGCGTGCGCCAGCGCATAGTGCGTGGCGGTGTCCCAGTACTCGAGGCCGCGCGGGGTCTGCGTCAGTCGCTCCTTGAGCCCGTGCGCGCCGAAGGCCCCGAGCGAGACGGCTAGGAAGCCGAGCAGGGCGCCCAGGCGGACGGCGACAACGGGACGAAGCAGGGCGTTCATGCCTTCGCGGGTGCCGAATCGGGCCGCCGTGGCAAATCGCAGAGACAAGGGGGGCACGCCAAACCGCCAAGCAAGCCCATGGATTTCACGCGGAGACGCAGAGGAGCGGAGGAATTGGAGCAATTGAATCTCTGCGCGCTCGGCGCCTCTGCGTGAGATTCTTCTGCCTCGGCGTTCGTGGTTTAATCAGGGCTCACGCGAAAGCCGAGAAAGGCCGCGAAAACCGGCAGCCGGAGATTCAACCACGGAGGCACTGAAATCACAGAGACAGTGTGGGGGTGTTTTCTCTTCGGAGCCGGTTCGGCCAGGATTCCCTTTCGCGGCTTTTCTCGGCTTTCGCGTGAGAAATCAGCCTCACGCCAAATCGCCAAGACGCCAAGGGAGACGAGGGGCGCCTGCAGCGCATTTCATCCACAGATTCTCAGAGATTTCCACAGACTGCCCCCGCCGCAATCTGTGCGCATCCGTGTCCATCTGTGGACCAAAGTCCGAAAACGGTCCCCCCGCACGCGTTCTCCGTGCCTTCGTGCCACCGATTGGACTCACGCTAAAACAGAGAAAGGCCGCAAAACCGGCAGCCTGAGATACAACCACAGAGACACGGAGATCACTGAGGCAAAGTGTGGGATTTTTCTCTTCAGAGATGGCTCTGCGTGGATTCCCTTTCGCGGCTTTTCTCGGCTTTCGCGTGAGAAATCAGCCTCACGCCAAATCGCCAAGACGCCAAGGGAGACGAGGGGCGCCTGCAGCGCATTTCATCCACAGATTCTCAGAGATTTCCACAGACTGCCCCCGCCGCAATCTGTGCGCATCCGTGTCCATCTGTGGACCAAGGCCCGAAAACGGTCCTCCCGCACACTTTCTCCGTGTGCCGCGTGCCTCCGTGGTGAATAGCCGGAGGCCCGGATCTCAGCGGCCGTTGGAGGCGGCGCGGTTGTGGTAGCCGCGCGACACGGCGCAGTTGGGATTCCAGCGCGAGTTGCGGCTTTCGTTCGTGGAACCGTGGAACCGATCGCCGGCCTGCGGGATGAACCGGCTGCCAGAGTTCACCGCCGCCTTGGCGGACGGCGCCGGCGGCGTGACCGCTGCTGGCTTTTTCGGCGCAGCCTTCGGTTTCGCGGCGACTTTCGCCGCTGCTGCGACGGCCTTCTTGGGCTTGGATTTCGCCGCAGCGCGAGGCGCCGGCTTGGCCTCCGGCAGCTCGGCGAAGTATTCGCGGGCGAACGCGATGGTCTTTCGGCGACCGTCGCCCGCCAGGGTGATCAGGTGGCAAGCGAGACGGGTGAGACGGAAGTCGGCTTCGCCGGCGGGCGTGGTGAGCTCGCGGAAATGGAAGGCGCAGTCCAGGCCGGCCTCGCGGCGCGCGTCCATGGCGCGCGCGATGACCTTGGTGAAGCTCTCCCACTTGGCGTAGCCCAGCGGCGCCCACAGGTCGCGGGCCGACCAGGTCTCGCCGCCCTTTTTCGGGGAAACTTTGGCCAGCGCATCGAGTTGGGCGCGCAGGGGATGGGAGGGAACTTCGGACATGCGCACACCGGGTGCTGAGTCGGGGCGGGGGAGTCGAGTCTGAATCGGTTCGGCCACGGAAGGTCACGGATAGGAAATGAACCGGAGCGCGGGCGTCCCCGCCCGCCGCCAAGCCGACAAGGTATCCGCCGATGGCCTCAGATGACCGCCGAGGTCGAGGACAATGGCTTCACGCTAAAGCCGAGAAAGGCCGCGAAAAGGACAGCCTGGGTGGAGCCACGGAAGACACGGATGGACACGGAAACGAGGACATGGTTCTCACGCAGAGACGCCGGGCACGCGGAGTTTCCGTCCACAGATTCGCCCAGATTTCCGCAGATTCGTTCCCCCAAAAGGCTTCTTCCGTAATCTGTGCTCATCCGTGTCCATCTGTGGCTAAAACCGGAAACGGTCCTCCCGCACACTGTGCTCCGTGACTCCGTGGTGAATCCCAGTTCCGGCGGGCTCGGCTTGATTTTTCATGGCGGGACGGAATCGTGCCGCGCCATGATTTTGAAAGAAGCGGACGACCGGTCGGTGGAGATACAAAAGCTGCGCGAGTGGTCGCAGGACGCTCGCATCCCCGAAGATGTGCGCGAGAAGCTGGAAATGGATCTGCGCATCCGACTGGCGGGCGCGAAAGGCGAGGATCGCTCTGCCTACGAGCTCGAGTTCCACTACGGCAATCGTCCCGACTGGGTCATCATCCATGACCTGCGGCTGGCGGTGAATGGTCGCACGACTCAAATCGACCACCTACTCATCAATCCGGCGCTTGAGTGTTATGTCATTGAGACGAAGCACTATGCTGACGGGTTCGCCATCAACGAGCGCGGTGAATTCACCATCTTCCACCAGGGGAGGCCTCGCGGCATCGACTCGCCCCATGAGCAGAACAAGAAGCATATCGCCGTGCTCCAAGAGGCGTTCGACTCCGGGCTGGTGCCGCTGCCCAAGAAGCTCGGCGTCACCATCAGACCCAAACTCATCAACCTGATTTTGGCGTCACCCAAAGCGCGTATCTCCCTCCCCAAAGGCTCGGAAGAGGACTGGTCACATGTGGTGAAGGCCGACTCGCTCAAAAGCTGGATCGTGAATCGGGTGAATGACATGCACCTTGGCCAACTTTTTGTCGGCGGCATGAAGATGGTGTCGGAAGAGACCCTCATGGAGGTCGGTCACTCCATCGTGGCCTTACACCAGCCGGCGGAAGTGAACCCCTACAAGATTGTGGAGCGCTACGGCCTGTCGCGTTACCTCAACCAAGTGCCGGCGCCCACCCCTGTCCCGGCAAAAGCAGCTCCGGTCGCTCCGTCCAAATCGATGGAAGCCGTCGAGGAGGGCGCACCGTGCTGTCAGGGATGCGGGGTGGGGGTGGAGTTCAAGGTGGTCGCGTTCTGCCGATTACCCCAAAATGTGGGCAAGTTCGGCGGCAAGATCCTGTGCCGTGCGTGTCAGGTCGCGCCCACGCCGACGGCACCTGTGCAGGCCAAACCGGCGGCGAAATCATCCGGCCCGGTCTGCGGTGACTGTGGCGTGCCCGTGGACGACAAAGTCGCCTTCTTCTGCCGCCTGCCGAAGAACAAGGAAAAGTTCGGCGGCCGCGTGCTCTGCCGCGAGTGCCAGGCGAAGTAGCGGGCCGGAGCGCGGGCGTCCTCGCCCGCCACCACGAGGCCAATGGCCTCACGCTAAAGCCGAGAAAGGCCGCGAAAAGGACAGGCAGAGATAAACCACGGAAGGCCACGGACAAGGATGACGCCCCCCCCGCCGGAGCGCGGGCGTCCTCGCCCGCCGCCAAGCCGACAAGGTATCCGCCGATGGCCTCAGAGGACCGCCGAGGTCGAGGACAAGGGCTTCACGCTAAAGCCGATAAAGGCCGCGAAAAAGTCAGGCTGAGAGGAACCACGGAAGGCACGGATGGACACGGAAACGAGGACATGGTTCTCACGCAGAGACGCCGAGCGCGTGGAGCTTCGTCCACAGATTCGCCCAGAACGATCATCATCGCCCGCTCCCGCCGCATCTGTGCTCATCGGTGTCCATCTGTGGCTAAAACTCGAAAACGGTCAGCCCTTACCGTACTCCGCGTTCTCTGCGTTCTCTGCGGTAAATCATCCGAAACGGTCAGCCTGCATCCTCCCTCCGTGCTCTCCGTGGCTCCGTTGTTAATCCTGCCACTGCCGCTTTTCGCGCCCTTTCTCGGCCTTGGCGTGAGAAAACTTTTCGCATGGAAGACTAGATGCCGATCCGCCGCATCTGTGCTTATCCGTGTCCATCTGTGGCTAAAAACCGAAAACTGTCCTCCCGCACACCTTCTCCGTGTCCTCCGTGCCTCCGTGGTGAATCCCTTGCCTGCTCCGGAGCCTCAGATGCGTTTCACCAGCAGCTCGAAGTATAGCTCGGTTTTTTTGGCGAAGCCGGGGCAGCCGTTGCCGGCGGGGAATGGTCGGAGTTTGCCCGTGCGCCGGTAACCGCGCCGTTCGTACCAGGCGAGCAGTTCGGCGCGCACCGAGATCACGGTCATTTCCATCTGGACGCACCGGAACTCCTCGCGCGCGACGCGCTCCGCCTCGTGGATGAGCTGTTTGCCGATGCCGGCGCGCTGCAGCTCCGGATTCACCGCGAACATGCCGAAGTAACAGGAGTTTTTCTTCTTCCGGATGTGTGCGCAGGCGACCAAGGCGCCGTCACGGTGCGCCAGCAGCACGCGGCTGTCGGGGTTCTCCAGGAGCTGCGCGACCTCCCACTTGCTGGTGCGCGGGCCGTCGAACAGGTCGGACTCGGTGGTCCAGCCGCGCCGGCCGGAATCGCCGCGGTACGCCGATTCCACCAACGCGACGATGGCCGGCGCCTCGGCGAGCGTCGCCGCGCGGAAGTTGAGGGGCGTGTTGGACATGCGTCGTGCTTCGTGGCTGCGGGAAATGTCGCTAGGGCGATGTCGGCGCGAGAGGAGAATTTCCGGTTTCGAGACGCGAGGAGAAGCTGGGTTTCACCGCAGAGGACGCAGAGACCGCGGAGATTTTTGGTCCACAGATTCTCACAGATTTCCACAGACAGATTATCAAAGCACCATTCAGTCCAATCAGTGCTCATCGGTGTCCATCGGTGGCTAAACCTCGAAAACGGTCCGCTCCGCCCTTTCTCTGCGGTCTCTGCGGTAAATTGCCTTGGCGGCTTGGCGTGACCTAAATTTCTCACGCTAAACCCGGCAAAGGCCGCAAAAAGCGGCAGTCGCAGAATTAACCACGGAGACACGGAGAGCACAGAGCCAGAGTGAAGGAGTATTCTTTTCGGAGATGGCTCGGCGCGGATTCCCTTTCGCGACCTTTGCCGGTTTTAGCGTGAGAAATTGAGGCTCACGCCAAGGCGCAAAGCCGCTAAGAAACGCAGAGGTTTTCATCCACGGATTCCCGCAGGATCTTTTTCAAAAGCCTCCCGCCGTATCGGTGCTCATCGGTGTCCATCTGTGGCTAAAAACCGAAAACTGTCCTCCCGCACACTATCTCCGTGTCCTCCGAGGTAAAATGGCTGCGGCTGCTTCTTGGCGGCTTGGCGGCTTGGCGTGAGAAAAGGCGGCTCCCGCGCCGGCCCTCCGGCGCAGCGTCGGATCCGGGCATGAAAAAAGCCCCGGCGTGACGACGGGGCGGGCGGGGTGGCGGTGGGCCGGCGCTCAAGTGGGCGGGTTGTAGACGCCCCAGCCGAGGCGGGCGGTCGCGGCGCAATGGTAGCCTTTGCGGCCGCCGGTGCGCTGAAGCTTCGCCGTGTCGCCGGCCGCTTCGTTGCGACGCCACCAGAGCAGCTCGTCGAGGTGCTTGGTCAGACTGAGGTCGGGCGCGAGTTCCACCGGCCACACGCCTTCGAGCTCACCGCGGTAGATACGCAGCGTCAGCACCGGCGGTTTCGAGGGGGAAGCGACCATGCCGGCGGCCAGTTCGGCGGCCAGGGTGTCGAGGTCGGCTTCGTGGCCGGCCGGGGCGGGCTTGGCTTCGGCTTGTCCGGGGAACAGGCGTCCGGTCAGGTGCGCGACGCACGCGTTGAGGGTGTGAAACGGCGTCGAGGCCTTGGAAAAGGAAAACGACGACCGGCCCTCGTGGGACAGGCTGCAGGCCGGGTATTTCGGGGCGCGAGCGGAACTCATGCCGGCACTGTGCCTCACGCCGGCAACGCGGGGCAAGCGGTTTCGCGGGGCGTTGTCAGGCGGGATTAACCACGGAGGACACGGAGCACGCGGAGGCTTTTCATCCACAGATTCTCACAGATTTCCGCAGATTCTTTTTCAAAAGAATCCCAACCCAATCTGTGCTTATCCGTGTCCATCTGTGGAAAAACTCGAAATCGGTCTTCCCGCATACCTTCTCTGTGTTCTCTGTGACTCCGTGGTTTCCTACGGGTCTCACGCCAAGGCGCCAAGCCGCCAAGGGAGACAAGGGTTCTCACGCAGAGGCGCGGAGGCGCGGAGATCTTGGGCCACGGAAACCACGGATGGCACGGAAAAGAAATTGGGGTCCACGAAAGACACGAAACGGCACGAACGGGAAGACGCTCTTGCCGGAGCGCGGGCGTCCCCGCCCGCCGGTGCCTTTGCGTGAGGACATGAATCGGGGTCTCTTTTCTTCGCGCCTTGGCGGCTTGGCGTGAGAAAATGCAGCGGGCGCACGCCCCCGTGCGCTCCAAGCCGACAAGGGAGACAAGGGGTCTCACGCAGAGACGCCGAGGAGCGGAGAAGCGGGAGGGGGATCTCTCTGCGCGCTCTGCAGCTCTGCGACGGCTGGCTCTCCGCCTTCGGCGTCTGCACTGCGTGAGGACATGAATCGGGGGCTCTTTTCTTTGCGGCTTGGCGGCTTGGCGTGAGAAAATGCAGCGGGCGCACGCGGAGGAGCGGAGCTCGGGCAGGTAGGGGCGGAAACTTGTTCCGCCCGCGAACGCGTTGGGCGGCACAGGCAGTCGGAGGTTTTACCGAACGATGCCGCGGCTGAATGCCGGGGGATGCGGCGGCTGGGAGGCGTCGATGCCGTCGCGGGCGCGGCAAGACTGCGCCCTTACGGGTAAGCAACCGGCCCGGCAGGACGCGTCCTCAGGTCGGCGACAACGGCGTCGCCGCCCTCAACCGCGCCGAGTTGGCGCCATGGGCCTTGCCGGCGGTCGCCGAAGTTGGACTGACCGATAATGAGGCGCGAGATAGAAGTGGCTATCTGCGTTTTGAATTCAACACCGACTCAATGCGTTCAAACTCCTTGTTTAACGACATGCTGCAAGAGGGCCAATCAAACACCATATCACTAGAGCCACCATCCCAGCATTGATCCAAGTAATCAACAAATGTTTTTGCACGGCTCAATCGTTCACGGATATCATCAGAATCGACAATGGCATCCTGATAATCAGCCTCGATGATTGGTGTATCCAAAACAATTGCATCAATGTAGGCAAAAATAAAGGGTAAGCGCTCGCAATGATAAGCACCAAGTGCAGTGATTCTCGTGCGGCCTTGAGTTTCTTTTGAAATAGATTCAATGAGATTATATTTGGAAGCCCTTGAAAAAGCTAAATCCACTTGCTCAGCACTATAGCCAGCCTTAAGCAGGTGGCAGTAAATCTGCGAGTTCTCGACATAGCCGCTTTCAGCGCCAGCCTTCGCCTTATACTTATAAACATACGACAAAAGGCCAGGCAAAACAAAATGCTCTTTGTAATCAGGCGAATTGATGTCAAAAATATTTGCAATCACGGAGTGGGATGGGTCATAGTAACTCGAGTCCCCGAAGATTATTGCGCGCAAAAATTCATGAGTAGGTATTACATAGTCGTGCTTCTCTTCCCATTTATTGGAAATCTTGACCGTATCAACATGTCCACTAGAAAGAAACTGATGAACCATATCCAATGCCATTCGAGTGTTTCCGTTTGAAACATTCTCAATCAACTCGCGCAGCTCGCGCGACGAATTTATGGAATAAATTGTAGCCTGGAGAATGTGCCATATTCTTGACAATTGAATATTGTACCTGGAAAAAACATCAGTCTTGATATCGCCAGAGGCAATTTTTGCAGCAAAGCGCAAGCGCTTAATAATCGCCTCACTAACTTTCGGTGGGGAAATGGTGTAAATATTACTATTGTATCCACTTAGCGTAGCCTTCGTCAATATCGACCTGTAATACGTCTCAGGTCTCAATGCCAAAAACGTCAAGCAATCCCATGTTTTAGCAATTTCCTGTGCCGACAGGAATGCCTTTTCCTGCGTTTCCGCATCACGTTGATCGCAATTATCGATAAAGATAATAAAATCTCGCTTCTGCCCCCGAACTAAATGCCTTGAAACTGCCTTCAGGTGTTCAACCTTATCTTTAGTGAGTTGCTGAATGAATTCATACTTCGCCTCCGCATACTTCTCAGGAGCATCCTCTTTAAGTATTGATGCCGGCCCCTTCTCAAAATTCTTTATCTTCAACGAATGCACGGATTTGATCAAAGAAAAGTCATTAATATCAATATCATACTTCTGAGCGAGTTGGTTTTCAATCTCCGTCACCACAGTATCACCTACGTGCTGAGTAAGGGTAGCACGGCTCCCTAAATCAACACGAATAAATATCGCCTTTTCGAACTCATCCTTTGCAATCACCGTGGCAAGATTCTGAATAAAAGTCGTCTTCCCCGCACCGACATCACCGATTAAAATTATTGGACGGGCACTAACCCCCTTTATTATAAACTCAGGATTGAGATTATTTTCCTCGCCCACCTTGGATTTTATCGTTGCACTTACGACACCATTGCTAGCCGAATCACGGAGATACTGATAGCGAGTCTCTACAATCTGCTTACTCAGAAGTGAGTACTCTGAAATTGCCCCTGAATCACAATAACAGTTCATCAAAAACTCCTCTTCAATCTCAGGGACATCAAAAACCCCAGTAAATATTAAATCGGATAATATTTGAATTTCTGCTTGAAATGAATTTCTAGCCTTGGGCGAATTTTTAATTCGCGCCGACAATTTAGGTGGCGCTGGATTAGCACGCTTCGATTTCAACAAATTAAACCTCCTAGCCTCGACGCCGCTTTTTGAAAAATACTGATAGAAGTCTTTGAAGTTTTCACAAATAGAATCCAGCGAGGTGAAAACAATGCCATTTGACTTCCATATATCAACCCCCTCGCTGAATGACAAGAACCCAACAAATTGCGTACCATTTGTTGCAACTGAAAACTCAACCCCTTCACGAGATGCATAAGATTGAGCTTGCGCTATTGCATCACGCACATTTCCGTTATTCTTTATGACAGACTCCAACGTTCTCACACCATCACGCTCACCGACGGGCAAGCTAAAAGAAATAGAAATCTTTTTCGCTTCCACAATCATCATTGGTCGTGATATTGAAAAATTGTAATCCTGAATGTCTCGCTCACTCCTATATTCAGTTCTGCAGTCTTGGCGACTCCACCCAAGGCACTCAAAAAATATCCTATCAATCAAGTTAAGCCGTGTCTCAGACTCATTGCTGATCTTTGACAAATCCACCTCTTTGATGATTTCATTCAAGCGAGCCAAGCCAAATTCATAAGGCGAAAGGGTATTGTTCATAGAAAAAGTGCTTCTAAAGTTTTAATTTCAATTCCATCAACAATTTATGCATTTCCACCGGGTTACATTGCCCTTAGAGGGCTTCATGGTGGAGCGGACGAAGGTTGAAGAAAAAAAGTGATGATGGAAGGCAATGCAGGTTTACAAGATGGCGATGAGTTTTCGGACGAGTTCGTCGACGACGACCGGGTTGGCTTTGCCCTTGGAGGCCTTCATGACCGGGCCCTTCAAGGAGTTGAGGGCCTTTTCGTTGCCGGCCTTGAACTCGGCGATGGGTTTGGCGGAGGTGGGCAGGGCGAGGACTTCGCGGATCAGGGCTTCGATTTCGCCGGTGTCGTTGGACTGGGCGAGGCCCTTGGCGGCGACGATGGCGTCGGCGGTTTGGCCGGTGGCCAACATATCCGGAAGGACGGCTTCCTTGGCCTGCTGCTTGGAGAGGGTGCCGGAGTCGATCAGCGCCACCAGTTCAGCGATATGCTTCGGCGTGATGCGGGCGGTGAAGCTGGCGAAGGTGAGAGCGGACGCCTCGTTTTCGGTTTTCAGTTTTCCGTTTTCCGTGGAGTCACCGAAGCCGAAGTCCGAGGTCAGCTCGTTTAGCCTTTTGCCTTCTGCAATTTGCATTTTGGCGGCAGCCAACGCGCCGAGGAGGTCGTTGACGAGGAGGTTGGCGATGCCGAGGGGGTTCTTGGGGTGCGCGGCGACGGCGGCCTCGAAGAAGGAGGCGAGGTCGGGGTCGGGCACGAGCACGGAGGTGACGGTGTACGGGAGGCTCCACTGCTCGGCGTAGCGGCGCTGGCGCTCGAAGGGGCGCTCGGGGAGGGATTTTTCGAGTTCGGCGAGGCGCTCGGGGGCGACGCGGACGGGGAGGAGGTCGGGGTCGGGGAAGTAACGGTAGTCCTCGGCGTTTTCCTTGGAGCGCAGGAGGTAGTTGCGGCCTTCGTCGGCGTTCCAACCGCGGGTCTCCTGGGAGATGGTGCGGCCGGCCTCGACCTCGCGGATCTGGCGGGCGACCTCGTACTCGATGCCGGCCTTCACGGAGGAGACGGAGTTGAGGTTCTTCATCTCGGTGCGCGTGTAGAGCTTGGTGTCGCCGCGGGGGCGGATGGACACGTTCACATCGCAGCGCATCTGGCCCTTTTCCATGTCGCAGTCGGAGATGCCGGCCTGGGAGAGCATCATGCGCAGGGCGTTGAGGAAGGCGACGGCCTCGTCGGCGGAGCGCAGGTCGGGAGCGGTGACGATTTCGAGGAGGGGGGTGCCGGCGCGGTTGTAGTCGACGAGGGAGCCGGAGGAGGTGTGGGTGAGTTTGCCGACATCCTCCTCGAGGTGGGCGTGGTCGAGGGCGATGTACTTGTGCTCGCCCATGATGTTGCGGGAGGGGCCGGGCAGCTCGATCTCGACGCGTCCGCCGAGGGCGATGGCGTCGTGGGGGAACTGGGAGATCTGGTAGTTCTTGGGGCTGTCCGGGTAGAAGTAGTTCTTGCGCACCCAGTTGGAGGCGTCGGGCACGCGGCCCTCGGTCAACAGGGCGAAGCGGGCGGACTGCTCGACGGCGGCGACATTGAGCACGGGGAGTGCGCCGGGCAGGCCGAGCACGACGGGGTCGACGCGGGTGTTGGGGGCGGCGTCGGCGCGGAACTCGAGGGCGCCGGGGGCCCAGGCGGGCGCGGCGGGGTCGGCCTTGACGAAGGCGGAGGGGGCGGGGGCGAAGACCTTGGAGGCGGTCTTGAGCTGCACGTGCACTTCGAGGCCGATGACGGTTTCGTAGCCGGAGGGGGAGGCGGACATGGGAAAGGGGAAGATTAAGGTAGGGGCAAAGGCACAGAGGCCGATGGCACAAAGGGGCGTGGACTGCTTACGCGGTTTGGATGGCCAAGTCGAAGTCGGTCCCGGTGCTCACTTTGTGCCTGTGTGCCCCGGCTCCTGTGTGCCTTTTGCAATCACACAAGCGGCGCCACCTGGCCGGCGTAGGGGTGGGCGGCCTCGTAGGCGGCGGCGGCGGCGAGCAGGGGGGCTTCGCCGAGCGGGCGGCCGGTGAGCTGCAGGCCGATGGGGAGCTTTTTTCCTGAGCCGCCGTTAGCGTCGGCGAAGCCGCACGGGAGGGAGAGCGCGGGGAGGCCGGCGAGGTTGGCGGAGATGGTGTACAGGTCGCTCAGGTACATGCTGAGCGGGTCGGAGGTCTTTTCGCCGAGCTTGAACGCGGGGGTGGGCGCGATGGGCGAGAGAATGACGTCGACGCCGTCGGCGAAGGCCTTGCGGAAGTCTTCGCGGATGAGGGTGCGCACCTTCTGGGCGCGGCCGTAGTAGGCGTCGTAGAAGCCGGCGGAGAGGGTGAAGGAGCCGAGGATGACGCGCTTCTTCACCTCGGGCCCGAAGAACTCGCCGCGCGACTTGGCGAACACATCGACGGCGTCGGTGGCGCGCTCGGAGCGGCGGGTGTAGCGGATGCCGTCGTAGCGGGAGAGGTTCGAGGAGGCCTCGGCGGTGGCGATGATGTAGTAGGCCGGGATGGCGTGCGCCACGGTGGGCAGCGAGATGTGGCGGATTTCGCAGCCCTGGGCGCGGTACCAGTCGGCGGCGGCCAGCACGGCGTCGCGCACGGCGGGGTCGAGGCCTTCGGCGAAGTACTCGGCGGGCAGGCCGACGACCTTCGGCAAAACCTTGGCGCGCGCGGCGTCGGCGTAGGCTTCAACAGGGTTGGAAAGGGAGGTGCCGTCGTGGGCGTCGCGGCCGGAGATGACCTCGAGCAGGAGGGCGCAGTCCTCGACGGTGCGGGCGACGGGCCCGATCTGGTCGAGGGAGGAGGCGTAGGCGGCGAGGCCGTAGCGGGAGACGCGACCGTAGGTGGGCTTGAGTCCGACGACGCCGCAGTGGCCGGCGGGCTGGCGGATGGAGCCGCCGGTGTCGGAGCCGAGGGCGGCGGGCGTGAAGCCGGCGGCCACGGAGGCGGCGCTGCCGCCGGAGGAACCGCCGGGGATGCGGGAGGTGTCCCAGGGGTTGGTGGTCTTGGCGAAGGCCGAGTTTTCGCAGGAGGAGCCCATGGCGAACTCGTCCATGTTCAGGCGGCCGAAAATCACGGCGCCGGCGGCGTCGAGCTTGGCGACGACGGTGGCGTCGTAGGGGGAGACGAAATTCTCGAGAATCTTGGAGGCGCAGGAGAGGCGCTGGCCGCGCACGGCGATGTTGTCCTTGAGGGCCACGGGCACGCCGTCGAGGGCGGAGAGGGGCCGGCCGGCGGCGCGGCGGGCGTCGGAAGCCGCAGCGCGCGCGAGGGCGTCGGCCTCGTCGATCGCGAGGAAGGCGCGGATGGAGGCGTCGCCGGAGGCGATCTTGTCGAGATGGGCGCGCAGGAGGGCGACGGCCGAGGTTTCGCCTGCGGCGAGGCGACGGGAGGCTTCGGCGACGGAAATGGTGGTGAGGTCGGCGGACATTGGCGCGGAAGGAAGGGGAAAAGGCGGGGAGGTGTAAAGGGGGGAAAGGGGAGAAGGGATTGTAGATTGCGGATTGCGGATTGGACGGCGGCGTGCCGGGAGCGCGGGCGGCGCGCCCGCACGGGGAAAGAGGGCATTTTCAACGCAAGCGACGCGAAAGGCGCAAAAGGCGCAAAGGGGATTGGCCACGAAAGTACGCAAAGGGCTCAAAACCTGGATGCGCGCCGCAAGCCCCCCATTCCCCACAAAATCCCTGCGGTCTCTGCGTTGAAATAAAGCGGCGGAGGCGAGCTGACGCCGGGTGAGTCGGGGCGCCGACTACTTTTCGACCAATTCCTGACCCGGGGGCAGGTCGGGCACGCGCGGCGTGTCCGAGTCGAGACCGGCGAGGGTGCGCGCGCCGGCTTCGAGCGCGGCGGTCAAGGCGGCCTGGGCGGCTTCGTGTTCGCGTCTGGCGGCGGCCAGTTCGCGCGCGAGGGCTTCGACCTGTTCCTCGGTGGCCAGGCCTTGCCGGGCGGCGCCCAGCGCGGCTTTGGCGGCGCCGGCGCGGAAAGCTCCGGCCTTCCACTTGGCGCGGGCGGCGGCCATGTCCTCCTCGGCCTGATACAGCAGGACGGCGGAGGCGAGGGCGGCGGCTCCGGCCACGGCGCTCAGGACGAACGGAAGCCGGCTCGCGGGCTGGCCGGGTTCTTCGTCATAGAGGTCGTCGGGTAGGGGCATGGTGGCGAAAAGCGCCCCGACACTCCTGCCGCGCCGACGGCAATTGTCCATCCCGCGCTGGAGGGCGGCGTGGAAAGTCGCTGAAAAACGCCGCCCCCCATTCGGAGCGGCGTCAGTTTCTCAGTTTGAAGCGATTACTGCACCTTGCGACGGCGACGCACAAGCGACGCAGCGGCCAGCGCAGCGGAGCCGAGCAGCCCGTAGGTCGACGGCTCGGGGACGGCGGTCCAGGTGGCGGTTACGCTTTTGTCGTCCTGGGAGAGATGCCAGACGCCTTCGCCTTCAATGACCTCATCGACGGGCAAGTCAAAGTCGCCGAGGATGGCATCGGCGGTCAGAAGGGTCTTGGAGAAAGAGGTATCCCAAGCCGTTTCGGTGTAATCGACAGGGTTTTCTGCGCCATAGGCCAACCAGGTGAAATTCACGCCCGTGCCGATGGTGAGTCCGCCGATTACGGTAATTGTATCCCAGTTCACGCCGCCAATCTCGGAGGAGGCGATGCGGCCGTCGAACTCCATCGCGACGGTGGCGCCGTCGGCGTAAGTAAGGCCGGAGTTGAAGGTCTGAGCACCGGGCGAGTTGCCTACAGCATGCGTGCCGGTCACGGTCACCAGACCGCCGTTGAAGGTGGCCTGGCCGTCGAGGTCGGTGAAAGTGGCGCCGGATGAGCTTATGGAGTAGATCTTGGCCGAGTTTGTTCCGGCATGGAATGTTCCCGATGTGGCGGAAATCGTCCCGGTGTAGCCAATGCCGCCCTGCAGTGTGCCGCCCGCGACGGTGATGGAGTTGTTCACCGCCTTGCCGTTGAGGTCCAAGGTTCCACCGTTGATGGCGACTGAGCTCGTGCCGAGTGCGCCAACATTGGCGACGGTCAGAATGCCGGCGGAGACTAAGGTCGTGCCAGTGAGGTTGTTTGCTCCAGCTAGCGTGAGATTTGACGATGTGCTCAGGTTGGCGGCAGTGAGCACGCCGTTGAGAGTGCCGTCACCAGCCAGAGATCCGCCGGAGAGGGTGACTGAGTTGGAGAGGGCCCGTCCGCCCATATTGAGCGTGCCGCCATTGACGATTACGGCCCCCGAGCCGAAGGCCGCCGTGCTGCCGACAACAAGCGTCCCTTCGGTGATGAATGTCCCCCCCGAGAAGGTGTTCGCGCCGGTGAGCGTGAGTTTGCCCGTCCCTGATTTGCCGAGCGAGCCGGTGCCGGAAATGGTGACCGCAACGGAGCCGTCGGTCGTTCGGTCGAAAGTGAACCTACCGGAACCGCCAAGCGCCAATTGCCCGGTCCCGGTGATGTCGCCGCCAAAAAAGTTGGTGGGGCTGAGCGTGCCTATCGTGAGCGTGTTGTTGAGCGCCAGAAGCGTACCCACGGCCCCGGAAAGCGAACCGATGGTCGATGCGCGGGTGACAGTCAGTTTCGAGCCTGTGGCGGCCAAGTTAATGGCCGTGGAAGTGCCGGTGAAGCCGGTGCCGCCGTTGGAAATGCCCATCTCGATGGCGCCGCCTTCGACGCGGATGGTGCCGGCGGTGGCGGTCGTGCTGGCCATGCCCAAGGAATTGGTGCCGGTTTTTGTCAGCGTAAAGCCGGCCAGATCCAGAGAATTGGCTCCGTATCCGGAGGCGATCATCGCGAAATCGCCCGAGCCCCCGACCGTGGCATTCGCGGAGAGGAGGAGATTGGGGGTCTGGATCAGGTTGCGCGCAGTCGCGGCGCCGGTGTTCACCAGCGCACCACCGGCAAGCGTGACGCCGTATTTCGTGTCACCGAAACCATTCAAATCCAGCGTGGCCCCGGAGCCGATGACCACCTTGGTGACCGAGTAGTTGGTGGCGCCCAACGCGGTGCTGTTGCCGATTTTCAGGGCACCCTGAAGGATGTTCGCGGGCCCGGTGAAAGCGCCCGCACCTGCGAGCGTGAGCGTGGCTGCGCCGGTCTTGGTAAACGCCAGCACACGACCACCCGAGGCGTCCTGCATGGCGCCGGCAAAGGTGGCGTCCACCGTCTGGTTCACCGACAGCGTGCGGGTGCCGACAGCGGCTCCATAAGCGGTGGAAATGGAGCCGCCGGTACCGGAGAGGTTGCCGATTGTGGCGGTGCCGTTGGCAAAGGGTGAGCCCAAGAGAAGACGGCCGCCATTGATGACAACGGAGGGGGCTCCGTTTTCGGCGGTGACACTGTTGAACACCGTGTCGCCGGACTGCAGCGTATAGGTGCCTGAAAAAGTGTTGGCACCATCGATAACCAACACGCCGGCACCGTCTTTCACAAAGTTACCCGTTCCGCTCAGTGCACGGGAAATGGTCTGCATACCCGAGGCGTGCGCGAAGTTGAGCGTACCGCCGGTGTTTATCGACACGGTGCCGGCGCCGAGATTACCGGACGAAGTGACGGCCACGGTGCCGGCGTTCACGGCCAGGTTACCGGTGAAGGTGTTGGCGCCCGAAAGCGTCAGCGTGCCCGCGCCCGTCTTCACCAGACCGGTATTCGTACCTGCGAGGATGGAGCCAATCGTGGCGCTCACGCCCGAGCCGGTGTCCACGCCGACGGTGGCATTGCCCAAGGTGAGCGTGTTCCCCGTGACGGTGTAGCCGGTGGTCGTGAAAGTGATGCCGCCGGCCGTGATTCCCGTGCCAAGCGTGACCGTGCCGGCCGTGCCGCCGAAGACAGCGGAATCGGGGGTCGCGTTGCTCCAAGTCGCGTCGGTTCCGTCGGTGCCGGCCGAGTCCCAATTCGTGGCGCTTGTGTCCCAAGTCCCCGTGCCGCCATCGGCGTTTACCGTCGTATTGGTGCCGTCCCAGTAAAGGGAAGCGGCGTGAGTGGAGGCGGAAGCCAGACCGAGAGCAGCGGCCGAGATGAATGCTTTATTGATGAAAATACGGGGGGCCGACAACATTGGGAAGGGCGCTGAGGTGGTAGCTTTTCTGGGGGGGGCTGTGAGGAACATTCTTCAGTTCATGTGTCAATCGAACCTCGTGACGGACGGCTTCGTTTCTTGTTATCTCTGACTTTTTCGCACCATTTGGCGGGCATAACCGGCATGTGAACCGGTTAGCTTTGGGCCTATTGTGTTCCCGAAATGCCTGCTTGAATGGCATTTCGCACAATAGGCGTTATGTCTAATCATAAAAGGGGCGTTTCGGGGAGGAAGCGACGGTGCCCCCATTGTGCGGCCGGAACGACCAAGAAAGAAACCGCGGCCACCGGAAACGGCATTGCACAAGGTTAATGAGGAAAACGAATCCCCTGCCTGAGGGCTCGGGGATTTTGAAATCTGGAAACGGAGTCGCCGGAGCCCTGCCGAATCCGGACGGGCGCCACACTCCCCTGCTCAGTCCTCGAAATCGCCGGGGAATTCGTCGGGGGAGCCGAGGGAGCCGTAGCCCTGGGCGTTGAGGAAGTCCTGGAGGATGACGGCGGCGGCGCGGGAGTCGATTTCGCCGGTGGCGCGGTGGGCCTTGCGGGCCTTGGCGCCGTGGCCCTTCTTTTTGGTGGAAATGCCGGATTCGGCCTCGGAGCTGGACAGGCCCTCGTCGACGCGGTGCACGGGCAGACCGAAGCGCTGTTCGAGGATGGCGATGAAGGCGTTGACCTTGTCGGTCATGGGGCCCTCGGTGCCGTCCATGTTGAGCGGGTAGCCCACGACGAGCTCGTGGATGCGGCGCGCCTTGATCTCGCGCGCCACATGCTCGAGGCGCTCGGCCGGCGTGGGTTCCACGGCGGCGGGCAGAGGCGAGGCGAAGCCGAGGTCGTCGCCGGAAGCGAGACCGATGCGGCGTTCGCCGTAGTCGATGGCCAGGAAGTTTTTTCCCATGTCGCGGGAGTTCAAAAGGGTGAATGCGGCGGGAGTGAAGCCCGAACAGGGCGCGCGAAGCGGACGGGGGCCGGAAGGCGTTTGACAGGCCGACCGACCGGCAAATTTCATCCCGCGTCATCATGCGCCCCCTGTTTTCGATGAAATTCCCAGCTCTGAACAAAGGCCTGCGACTTTTGATTCTTGGCGCTACCGGAGTGTTCAGCTCCGGATGCCTCACCAATTATATGTGGCACAGCCGTCTCGCCGACGGCGGCGTGCATCCCTCCGGGGCTCAAAAGTTCGAGGGGACTCTGAACCGGTCATGGTTTCACGACGACAGGCGCATCCTGCTGGAGGGAGAATTGAGAGAAGTCGGCGAAGACGGATGCGAGCGTCGCGTTCCGGGATTCCTGATGGTGGATACGCGCGACGCATCGACTCTCCGTTACCGCTTTGTGAAGGGTTCCATCACCTTGGGGCTTCATCATCATGACGGGGAGCGGGTGCAGGTAGACATGGAGAGATTCGCCTCTCTGAGCGTGCGACAGCGGCCCGCCTATAAGCTGACGACTCCTCCGGGTGACTTCGACAAGGCCCCCGAATTCATTGCCGCAGGAGAAATCAACCCCGCCGCACAAGGGTTTCGCCGGCTTGCTTTCCATGATTCGGACAAGGTCTACGCCTTTGTCGTAGCCTTTGATGAGCGCGGCTACCCTACGCTCACCGAGGTTCTGGACAAGTCAGGCAAGGTGGTCCTCACCCTGTTCACCGTCGGAACCGACCTGACGGTTTTCGCTGTGGCGGTGCCGTTTGTCGTGTGCGTCGGACTGCCATACGCTTTACTCGATTCATGCGCTCACCCTTCCCCTCCGGACTGCATTCCTAGCGAGCCCGCAGGCGTTTGCATTGCGCAGGACGGCCGGATTTTGGGAGAGACTCCCAAGCCCTTCGTTACCGCAGACGCCCAGGCCTTGCTCGATGCCACGGAGCCGCGGGATTCCCCGTATGTTTCCGGCGCTCGCGTGAAGTGACCCAAAGAACGCACCGGCGGGCCCAGGGCCTTTTGCAAAAAAATCCTCGCCCGGGAGTTTGCCCGAATCATGGTGCGCGGGTCTTTTTGTCACTTCCAACAACCCTCCAAAGTACAGCCCCCGTCCACACATCATGAGCAGCGTCCTCTCCGTCTGGGCCCGTAACATCGCCCCCTCGCCCACTCTCGCCGTCGACGCCAAGGCCAAAAAGCTGGCGGCTGAAGGCAAGGATGTGTGCGGCTTCGGCGTCGGCGAACCCGACTTCGACACGCCGCAGTTCGTGAAGGACGCGTGCGTGAAGGCGCTGTCCGAGGGCAAGACCAAGTATGCGCCGACGCCGGGCATCCCGCCGCTGCGCAAGGCGATCGCCGAGCACTACACGGCGCGCGGTTTCGCCGGCATCGGCGAAGGCCAGGTGGTGGTCTCCCCGGGCGGCAAGATGTCGTGCTACCTGGCGATCCTGGCGACCGTCTCGCCGGGCGACGAGGTGATCGTGCCCGCGCCCTACTGGGTGAGCTACCCCGAGATGGTGAAGCTCGCCGGCGGCACGACCAAGTTCGTGTTGGCCGAGGACACCAACGGTTTCAAGATCACGCCCGAACAGCTGAAGTCGGCCATCACGCCCAAGACGAAGCTGCTGGTGCTCAACTCGCCCTCCAACCCGACCGGCGCCATCTACTCGCCCGAGGAGCTCAAGGTGCTGGTGGAGATCGCCTGCCAGGCCGGACTGCTCGTCATGTCCGACGAGATCTACGAGCACCTCGTGTACGACGGCTGCAAGAGCTCCTCGCCCGCCACGCTGTGCCCGCAGTTCGCCGAGAAGATCATCACGGTGTCCGGCTTCGCCAAGACCTACTCCATGACCGGCTGGCGCCTCGGCACGCTGGTGACCGCAAACAAGGCGATCGCCAAGGTGGTGTCGGACCTGCAGAGCCAGATGAGCTCCAACGCCACGACCTTCGCGCAGTGGGGCGCGCTCGCCGTGTACACGCAGCCTGAGAAGGCCGCCGCGTCGCTGGCCGAGATGAGCGTGGCGTTCGACCGTCGCCGCAAGGCGCTGCACGCCAAGCTCAACGCCATCCCCGGACTGAGCTGCTTCCGTTCGCAGGCCGCGTTCTACCTGTTCCCCAACATCAAGGCCTTCGGCATCCCCTCGCAGGAGTTCGCCTCGCGCCTGCTGGACGAGGAGCTCGTGGCGGTCGTGCCCGGCTCGGCCTTCGGCGCCGAAGGCTACATCCGCCTCTCCTACGCCACCTCCGACGAGACCATCGACAAGGGCGTCGAGCGTCTCGCGCGCTTCTGCGCCAAGCTGCTCGCCGAAAAGAAGGCGTAACGCCTCCCGGGCCCGCGCGGCATTTCGACGCAGACCCGCAACGAACAAGGCCGTCCGGAATCACTCCGGGCGGCCTTGTCGCGTTTGGGGAAACGGAGCCGCGGGCGGCGTCCGGGGAAGGGTTATCTCAGGCCTCGGCGATGTGGATGGCGACGATGCTGCCGGTGAGCCCGATCGCGCGCACCTTGGAGAATCCGGCGGCGCGCAGCTCCTCGGAGATGGCCTCCTTGGTCGGGTAACTCGCGATGCTGCCCGCCAGGTACTCGTAGGCCTTGCGGTCGCCGGTCGTCGCCCAGGCCACCAGCGGCAGGAAGGTTTTCAGGTAAAGGTAATAGAAGGGGCGCATCCACCACGACGGCTGGGTGAACTCCAGGATGAACGCCGCGCCGCCGGGGCGCAGCACGCGGCGCAGCTCGCCGAGTCCCTTGGCGCGGTCCTCGAAGTTGCGCACGCCGTAGCCGATGGTGAGCGCGTCCAGCGAGGCGTCCGCGAGGGGCAGCGCGAGGCAGTCGCCGAGGGCGAACGGGATGCGGTCGGCCTCGGGAGCGCCGGCCTGCTTGGCCTCGGCCACATCGAGCATGGGCCGGCAAAAGTCGTAGCCGCTCACGCGCGCCTGCGGCAGGCGACGCTTCAGCGCGTAAGCGATGACGCCGCTGCCGGTCGCCAGGTCGGCGATGTCGCGCGGGGCGCGCTCGGCCACCAGGCGCACCAGGCGACGCCGCCACAGGCCCTCCATGCCGAAGCTGAGGATGCGGTTGGTCAGGTCGTATCGACGGGCGATGCCGGCGAACATGTTGCGGATGGCGGCGCCTTGGGGCATTTCGCGCGCGACAAGGACCGAGCGCCCCGACGCTTTCAACACGAAAGCGCGCCGGGGACCGGGGCGCGGTTTGCGAGTCCGCGCGTCCTTCGCGCTTGAAACCCGCCCCCGAAACCCGAAACACCCGCGACATGTCGCCCGCCGCCCTCGCCGCCCTCGAACAGGCCGTACGCGCCGTGATGCTCGAAGACGGGCGCACGGACATGGCCGCGGGCCGCGCGCTGCGCGACCACCCGCGCCTGTCGCCGGCGGAGAAGGCGCAGGTCGTGCGCCGGGCCTACGCCATGGTGCGCCGGTGGCGCCTCGTGCGCCATGTGGCGGGCGTCGCCGGAGGCCTGCGCGAGCCGTGGGCGCCCGGCGAGTTCGCCCGACTGGACGCGGCGCTCAGCGTGACGGAAGGCGTCGTGCCGTCGTTCACACCGCCCCGCTTCGCCCCCGCCGTGGCGAAACGCCGGCTGGACGCCGCGCGCGCCGAGGGCGGGGCGCTCGCCCACGCGCTGCCGGACTGGCTGGCGGAGCGGCTGCGCGCCTCGCTCGGTCGCCGCTTCGACCGGGTGTGCACGGCCCTGCTGGAGGAAGCCCCGTGCGTGTTGCGCGTGAACCGCCGCAAGGGCGACCCGGCCTCGCTCGCCGCGATGCTGGACGCCGAAGGTGTCGCCACGCGCCCCGTGCCCGGGCTGCCGGACGCTCTGGAGGCGGCCGACCGGCACGCCGCACTGGGCAGCCGCGCTTTCGCCTCCGGATACTTCGAGGTGCAGGATGCGGGCAGCCAGCGCGTGGCGCCTTTCCTTCTGGGCGCTCCGGCCCGCCGCGTGATCGACGCGTGCGCCGGCGAAGGCGGCAAGACGCTGCACCTGAGCGACCTCATGGAGGGACGCGGGCGCATCCAGGCCATGGACATCGACACGCGAAAGCTCGACACGCTGCGCGCCCGCGCCGCCCGCGCTGACGCCCAGAACATCGCCACGCGCGCGGTCTCGCCCGAAGCCTGGCGCGAGCTCGCCGGCAGCGCCGACGCCGTGCTGGTGGACGCGCCGTGCTCGGGCACCGGCGTGCTGCGCCGTCAGCCGGAAACCAAGTGGCGGCTCACGCCGGAGGGCGTGGCCGAGCGCGTGGCGTTGCAGGCGAGCATCCTCGACGACGCCGCGTTCGCCGCGAGACCCGCCGGCGGGCTCGTCGTGTACGCCACCTGTTCGCTGCTGTCGGAGGAGAACGAGGGGCAGGTGGCGCGCTTCCTCGCCCGCCACCCGGGGGTCTTCGAGCTTGAGCGTCAGCAGCGCGTGCTGCCGGGCGTCGACGGGGACTGCGACGGGTTCTTCATGGCGCGTCTGCGCCGACTGTGAAAGGCCGGCCCGCTTCCGGCTTGCCCGCGCCCCCACCCCGGTTTTCATCCTGCGCCCGTCCCGCCATGCCTTTTTCCGCCCCGACAGTCCGCCGTTTCGCCATCGCCGCACTCCTGTGCGCGGCCACCCTGGCCGGCTGCGAGGACAGTAAGGTCGTCGGGCTCGGACCGGTCGCTGAAAACGACGATTCCGACTTCCGCGAAGGCCGGCGACTGGCGCAGGAGGGCAAGGAGCGCGAGGCGCTCGACCTGTTCACCAAGGTGATCCTCTCCCGCCGCGAGGCTCCGGAGTCGCACCTGGAGGCCGGCAACCTCTGCCTGGGCGCCCAGGTCAAGGACCCGCTGCGCGCCATTTTCCATTTCCGTCAGTTCCTCGCCCAGCGCCCCGCCTCCATCCACACGCAGGTGGTGCAGGACCGCATCCGCGCCAGCGAAAAGGCCTTCCTTAAGACGCTGCCGTTCAGCGCGCTCGACGGCAGCGCCGACGACCGCGTGGCGGGCCTTCAGGAGCAGCTTCGCCTGGTGCGCGCCGAGAACGACCAGCTCAAGATCAAGGTGTCCGCCGCGCTCGCCTCGCGCTTCGCCGGCGCCGCCACGCCCACGGCTCCCTCCGGCGGCGAAAGCGACGAGGCCGAGGCGCCCGCTCCCGCGACGCTCTCGCCCACCGCGCGCCCCACCCTCGCGGTGGCGCCCGCCCCCTCGGCCGCCACGGCCAAGGCGACTGAGAAGAAGCCGGCCGGCACGCGCCGTTCGCATGTGATCGCCAAGGGCGACAACCTGGCGGCCATCTCCCGCAAATACTACGGCACGCCGGCGCGCTGGAAGGACATCCTCAACGCCAACCGCGCGGTGATGAAGAGCGAACGCGACCTCAAGATCGGCCGCGAAATCGTCATCCCCGAATAGGCCGGGAGACTGACGCCGATGCCCTGGTTCGACCACAACGCCACCGCCCCGCTCGCGCCCGAGGCGCGCGCCGCCTGGCTGGACGCCGCCGATTCGCACTGGCAGAACCCTTCGGCGCCCACCTCGGCCTCCGCCCGCGCCCACGCCAAGCTGGATGAGTGCCGCGCGCGCGTGGCCGCCGTGTTCGACGAGCACGAGAAGCAGGTCGTGGTGTTCAATTCCGGAGCCACCGAAGGCAACAACGCCGTGCTGTGCTCCGAGGCCTACAAGACCGGCTCCGGGCTCGCCATCGTCTCGGCCGTCGAGCACGCCAGCGTGATGGAGCCCGCCCGCCGCCACTTCGGCGACCGGCTGATCGTGGCGCCGGTGGACGCGCGCGGCCGGCTCGACCTCGCCGCGTTCGAGGCCCTGCTGCGCCGCGGCGGAGTCACCTTCGTTTCCGTGATGGCGGCCAACAACGAGACCGGCGTGCTGCAGCCCTGGATGCAGGCGGCGCGCCTGGCGGCCTCGCACGGCGCCAAGGTGCATTGCGACGCCACGCAGTGGCTGGGCCGCCTGCCCGCCGATTCGCTGGCCTGCCTCGACTATGTCACCGCCTCCGGACACAAGTTCGGCGCGCCCAAGGGCGTGGGCGTGCTGCTGGTGCGCGCGTGCAACCGCGACTTTCACGGCCAGTTCGGCGGCTCGCAGGAGAACGGCCGTCGCGCCGGCACCGAAGACCTCGCCGGCATCGCCGCCTTCACCGCCGCGTTGGAATCGGCGGCGGCCGAGGCCCTGCCCAGGCTGGCCGAGCGTCTTGCGTGGCGCGACGAATTCGAGGCCGCGATGACGGCGCTCATGCCCGATGTCGAAATCAACGGCGCGGGCGCCGAACGCCTCTGGAACTGTGTTTCGCTGAAGATGCCGCGGCATGTCTCCTCGCGCTGGGTGGCCCGGCTCGACCGGCGCGACTTCCAGGTCGCGGTCGGCTCCGCCTGCTCCTCCTCCGCCGGCAAACCCTCGTCCGTGCTCGCCGCCATGGGGCTGGCCGAACACGAGGCGCGCCGCACGCTGCGCGTGAGCGCCGGTCGCGCCACCACCCGAGCCGACTGGGTCGCGCTGGCCGAGGCCTTCGCGGCCGTGGCCGCCGAGCTCGACGGCGACTCCGGCGCGAACCTGGTCGTGCCCGTCTGAGCGCGTCCCCCGGACCGGACTTACACGATGCGATTGCTCCGCATGCGCGCGGCGGACTTCCGCAACATCACCTTCGCCGAGGTCGCCTTCGGCGGCCCGCGCCACTTCCTTCTGGGCGCCAACGGGCAGGGAAAGACGAACCTGCTGGAGGCCGTCGCCATGCTCACCGCCCTGCGCTCCTTCCGCGCCCGCGACACGCGCCTGCTCGTGCGCCACGGCGCCAAGGCCGCGCGCCTGTGGTTTGAAATCGCCCGCGACGACGGCGGCGTGAGCACCGTGGAGCTCTCGCTGGGCGGCGACACCAAGAGCGTGATCGTGGACGGCGAACCGGTGCGCCGTTTCGAGGACTTTGTCGGGAAATTCCCCGCCGCCGTGTTCTGCTCGGACGACATCGTGCTGCTGCGCGGCTCGCCCGCCGACCGGCGTCGCTGGCTGGACATGACGCTCGCCGCGTCCGACCCGGGTTATTTCACGGCGCTGAGGCGTTACCACGGCGCCCTCGCCGAGCGCAACCGGCTGCTCAAGGACGCCGAAACGCGCCCCAATCTGCTGCAGCCGTTCGAGAAGGTGATGGCCCCGGCGGCGGTGGCTCTGGTGAGCGCGCGCACCGCGGCGCTCGCCGAGCTCTCCGGCGGCCTCGCCGCCGCCTGCGCGGCCATCGGCCAGGCGGCCGAGTCGCCCGGCTTGGATTACCGCGCCAGCGCCGCGCCGGCGGACGAGGCGGCGTGGCTGGAGCTGTGGGCGCGCGACCGCGCCGACGACATACGCCTGCGCGCCACGCGCCGCGGGCCGCATCGCGACGATTTCCTGTTCCGCCTGTTCGGGCGCCCGGCGGTCGCCGTGGCCTCCGAGGGGCAGCAGCGCGGCCTGGTGCTCGGGCTCTCCCTGGCCGACCTGGCGCGCCGCCGGCGCGTCACCGGACTGGCGCCCATCGTGCTGGCCGACGACATCCTGGGCGAACTCGACCCGGCGCGCAAAGCGGGCTTCAGGAGCGCGCTGGGCGAGGACCTGCAGGTCATCGCCACGGGCACGGAGGCGCCGCAGGATGCATCCGCGTGGTGCATACACCGGGTCGATTCGGGCGCCTACGCGGTGACGGCCTGAGCCCCGGCACCCGCGGCGCAGGGCGCAGTTTTCGGTTTCAACGGCGGTCGATTCGTCCATGCAAGGCCTGTGGCGTCCCTCTCGGGCGCCCTTCCCCGCCGCCTTTCAGAGCCCACCCCACCCACCTCGCCATGCCCCTGCTTTCCATGACCGGATACGGACGCGCCTCCCTGCGCGTCGCCAACACCGACCTGTCGGTCGAAATCAACGCGGTGAACCGCCGCGGGCTCGAGGTGTTCGTCTCCGGCCCCGAGGACTGGACCGGGCTTGAGCGCGTCGTGACCCCGTGGGTGCGCGAGAAGTGCGAGCGCGGCAAGGTGGCCGTCACCGTGCGAGCCCAGGGCGCCGCTTCCGAGCCCTCGTCGTTCTCGTGGGACCGCGAGGCCGCCGCCGGCGCGCTGCGCCGCCTGCAGCACGAGGCGCAGGAACTGGGGCTGAACTTCACCGGCGACGCGCACCTGATGCTGCGTCTGGCCGAACTCCACCGCGCGCGCCGCGAGGGACTGCCCTCGCTGGACGACGAAAGCGTGCAGGCGGCGCTGCGTCGCGCCGTGGACACCGCGCTGGATTCGCTGGTGTCGATGCGCGTGCGCGAAGGCGCGGCGCTGGAGACGGATCTGCGCGCGCGTCTGGGCACGCTGGCCCGCCTGTGCGACACCATCCGCACGCACGCCGCCGACAATGTGACGCGCTACCGCGAGGCGTTGCTCAACCGGCTTCGCCAGTCGGGCCTGGAGCTCAATGCCGACGACGAGCGCGTGCTCAAGGAGCTGGCGCTGTTCGCCGACCGATGCGACATCGTGGAGGAGCTGACGCGACTGGGCAGCCACTTCGAACAGTTCACCGTCTGCTTCGGCGAGAAGGCGGTGGGGCGCAAACTCGACTTCCTCTGCCAGGAGATCAATCGCGAGTTCAACACGGTGGGCTCCAAGGCCAACCGGGTGGAGATCACGCGCGCCGTGATCGAGGCCAAGAACGAGCTCGAGCGCATCCGCGAGCAGGTTCAGAATCTGGAGTGACGCCTGCGCCCGCCGCCCCACCCCGCCGTCGGGCGGGGCGTGGGCGAAGGGGCGGCGATCACATGCCGGCGTTGCGCCAGGCGTGACCGCGCGAGCCGAGCAGACGGTCGGCGGCGACCGGTCCCCAGGAGCCGGCCGGGTAGGTTTCCAAGCCTTCGCGTCCGGCGGCCTTCCAATGGTCGAGCAGCGGAGTGAAGATTTTCCAGGAATTCTCGGCCTCGTCGCCGCGGATGAAGAGGGTGCGGTCGCCCACCATGCAGTCGAGAATGAGGCGCTCGTACGCCTCGGGCGTGTCGGAGCCGTAGGTGGTGGCGTAGCGGAAGCTCATCTTCACCGGCTGCGTGCGCGGCTCGAGCCCCGGCACCTTCGAGTTGAGCGTGAGCGTGGTGCCCTCGTCGGGCTGAATCTGGATGACGAGCCGGTTGGGCGCCAGGTCGTAGCGCGTGTCGCTGTCGAACAGGCCGCCCACGGGGGGCTTGAACTGGATGGCGATCTCGGTCACGCGGCGCGCCATGCGCTTGCCCGAGCGCATGTAGAAGGGCACGCCGGCCCAACGCCAGTTGTTGATGTTGAAGCGCAGGGCGCAGTAGGTCTCGGTCGAGGAGTCGGCCGGTATGTCCTTCTCCTGCGTGTACCCGGGCACCTTGTCGCCGCCCACGAGGCCTTCCTCGTAGCGGGCGCGCACGAAGTCGGGGTTGTCGGCGTCGAGCGAGAGAGGGCGGATGGCCTTGAGCAGCTTCACCTTTTCGTCGCGGATGGCTTCGCCGTCGAGCGAGACGGGAGGCTCCATCGCGGTGAGCGCGAGCAGCTGCATGGTGTGGTTCTGCAGCATGTCGCGCGTGGCGCCGGAGGTGTCGTAATAACCGCCGCGAGTGCCCACGCCGAGTTCCTCGGCCACGGTGATCTGCACATGGTCGACATAGTTGCGGTTCCAGAGCGGCTCGAAGATGGCGTTGGCGAAGCGCAGGACGAGCAGGTCCTGCACGGTCTCCTTGCCCAGGTAGTGGTCGATGCGATACACCTGACGCTCCTCGAAGTGGCGCGTGATCACCGCATTGAGTTCGCGGGCGGTCGACAGGTCCTTGCCGAAGGGCTTTTCGATGATCACCTTCGTCTCGCGGTCGGTGCCCAGGGCGCGCGAGGCGAGGCCGACGGCGCCGAGGTTGGTGATGATGTCGGCGAACACGCCCGGGGGCGTGGAAATGTAGAAGACGAGCTGGAACTCCTGCCCGGCCGCGGCCTGAAGCGAGTCGATGCGCGCCTTGAGCGCCTCGAACGAGGCGGGGTCGTCGTAGCCGCCGGACTGGTAGTGGGTGTCGGCCTCCACGCGCTTCCAGATGGCGTCGTTGAAGGGTCGGCGGGAGAACTTGGAAATCTCCTTCACCGTGACGGAGCGGAACTCGTCGTCCGGGATGGGCTTGCGGCCGAAGCCGATGAGCGTGAATCGCGCGGGCAGCAGGTTGTCCACGCCGAGGTTGAACAGGGCGGGCAGAAGCTTGCGGGCGGTCAGGTCGCCGGAGGCGCCGAAGATGACGAGGCAGGTGGCCGGGGCGCCGCGGTGCTTGCTAAGGCCGGTCAGGAACGGATGGCGTTCGGCGGTGTCGCTCATGTGCAGGGTATGGGCGTGGCGTTGAAAGGGGCGGTGTTACTTATGGAAGAGCGGCACGGCGCAATGGTGAATCACGCGCAGGGTAACATTCCCTATCGCATCCCCCTCAACTCGCACCTCCGCGATGTCGAACCGGAAGGGCGCGCCCGGGCGCCCGATGGCGCGCAGGTATCCGGCGACCGCCCGGCGCAACGCGCGCCGCTTGCGCGCATCCACCGCGAAGTAGCCGCCCTTGGGGTCGAGTTCGTCGCGCGTCTTTACCTCCACGAACACCAGCGTCGCGCCGCCGGGGGCCCTCGCCACGATGTCGATCTCGTCGCGCCCGCAGCGCCAGTTGCGCGCCAGGATGGTGTACCCGACGGATTCCAGGAAGTCGGTGGCGGCGTCCTCGCCCCGGTCGCCGAGCTCGCGACTCGCCGTGCGTGTAGGGAGGCGGCGGCGCAACAGGCGGCGCAGGGTGACGAGAAGGTCTTCGAGCATGGTGGTGGAATGAATCGGGGCGTGATATCGGCAATGGGGCCCCCTTGTGATGACGGAGGCAATCCGCGTCACCGGTCACCGTATGCGGGCCCCCGGATAAGGGGTGTGGGCTGCGAAATGCGCGAAAATCACGAAGGGAAAAGGGGCTGCTAAAAAATCGGATAATTTTACAAAAATAAATCTTGCACATTTCGGACAAGGCCGTTGGATGCATCTCACAACTTTGAACTACTTCTCCTACGGGAGATGGGGTAAATAAGCAACGAGATAGAAAATAAAAACGGGCCGCGTAGGGGTACGCGGCCCGTTTCCATTTCCGGATTCGACGCCCCGTCGCGACCAAGAACCGCAACGAGCAATGCCCGGTTTGAGGCCCGGGCGCCCTTCGGGGACCTCAGACGAGCTTACCCCCAAGCAGATTCACGCCGCATTCGGCGTCATGGACTTCCATCACGGCCAGGATTTCCCGAAGCGGAGCGCGCGAGCCGAACTCACCCACCCTATCGCAAACCTTGCGACCGGCGCAGGTTTCCTCGTAACGCGCCACCCAGTCCCGGGCGGCCGCCTTGGCGGCGGTGTCGGCCCAGGGGAACCCTCGCGGATAGGTCCGATCGGGAAATCCGGTGGCCTTGATACGCCATGGCTTGGGCGACAGCCTGGCCCGAAAACAATCCTGCTTGCGGCAGAGTTCGCGATAGAGCCGGTCGGCACCAGGGAAGCTCCGAAAAAGCTGATCGCACTCATCGGAGGCGGGGTCGTAGGTCCGGTTGAGAACGACGATGCGCCAGCCGGAGTGCGTGCGGTAAACCCGCAGTCGCAGCCCCGCGGATTCGGCCACGGTCCGCACCCGTTCCAGCAGACGGCCCTCGCTGTCGTACGGAAGCCCGCGCAGGCGGCGCCACAGCGAGGAGATTCCGCCGAAGAGCGACCCGACGCGGGGCTTGTCGATGTCGATGAAACACAGCCTTTCGCAATTGAGCACCCGGGCGCCGTAGCGGTTGCGGGTTATGACGGCGCGCAACGGGCCTTCGAGCTCGCTCACGATGGGCTCGCGAACGGCGACCGAGTAGTCGTCCTCTCGCTCCTGTCCGCCGGAGATTCTGGACAGAATGCGCCGCCACCGAGTCCTGGCGTGAGCGCGGGCGTCCTCCTCGCTCACATCGGACCATCCGAGCACCGGGCGCGACTGGCCTGAGGGGGTGTCCTGCATCTCGCGAATCCAATGACGGGGTATGATCATGGGCCCCATCCAAGCGCGGAATCGGAAATATTGGACAGAAAAAACGGCCCGGACACCCCCTGCGGTGTCAAAATCAAACCGGCTGATACACACTTGTAGAAAGGCGCACAAAGCGCAGAGGTGACGGTGCATGTCCGCCGTCTCCGGTTCCCTCATCCTAACCGCCACCGCCCCGGTGGTACTCCTGCTGGTCACCGGCTACGCCCTGCGCAAGCGCGGCGTGGTGGACGAGCAGCTCAGAAGCGGCATGATGAACCTGGTGATCTGGGTCTTCTTCCCGGCGCTGGTGCTGGCCAAGGTCTCGCACAATGTCGCGCTCAAGAACGACGCCGTCGCCCTGCTCGCGCCTACCGCCGGCTTCGTCTCCCTGGCGCTCGGCTATCTGGTCAGCTGGATTTTCGCCCGCCTCAGCGGCGCGGACACCATGGAGCGTCGCCGGGCCTTCGCGTACACGACCGGCAATTACAATTACGGCTACCTGGCCATCCCCATGTCCGTCGCGTTCTACGGACCGGACAGCGTGGCGGTGCTCCTGCTTTTCAATGTCGGCATCGAGCTGTGCCTTTGGACCGTCGGGCTCGTGCTGCTCTCGGGCAAATTGGGCAAAGACGCCTGGAAGCGCCTCTTCAACCCGATCACCCTGGCGATGATCGCGGCCATGCTGCTCAACCGCACCGGCCTGGCCGAAAAGACGCCGAAGTTCGTCTTCAGCTTCGTCGACATGCTCGGCGCGTGCGCCATTCCCTGCGGACTGCTCCTCATCGGCATGGCTCTGCCGGCGCTGCTCGACGGCTTCCGAGCCCGGCATGACCTGAGAATCACCGCCGGCTCCATATTGCTGCGCAACGGCGTCATCCCCGCCCTCTTCGTGGGGGCCGCGCTCTTCCTGCCCCTGCCCATGGAGGTCTCCCGCATCCTGCTGCTTCAGGCCGCCATGCCCGCCGCGTTGCTGCCCATCGTGA
This sequence comes from uncultured Opitutia bacterium, assembly GCA_945957395.1. Taxonomy (GTDB): domain Bacteria; phylum Verrucomicrobiota; class Verrucomicrobiia; order Opitutales; family UBA953; genus CAMFKE01. Next base: position 122,293 of record CAMFKE010000008.1, on the reverse strand, counting down.
TGTGCCAGCACTACGGTCAGGCCCCCCAGGTCTCCCTGCGCGTGGCGGTGGCCACCTCGCTGGCCGCCGCCGCCACGCTGCCCGCCTGGCTTTGGGTCGGCGGGAAACTGGCCGCGCGCTTCTCCTGAACGGACACGGCGCGGTTGGCGCATTGCGCCCCGAAGCTCGTCTATGATGGGCTCTTGACCAAGCGGGGGCTTGCGTAGGTGCGCGACCGTCGTTCGATACGCGGGCCCCACCAAGCTTCGCGCCCCACTCTTTCATATGCCCGCCGATACTGACGCCACCAAAGCCGCCTCGCCGACACCTCCGCCGGGCCGCGTATACGAAGTGCTCACCGCCGGCGAGCAGCTCGGCGAGTTCACCGTGGAATCCTGCCTGGCCTACGACATTCTCGGCAGCCTTTACCATGTCACCTCGTCCGACGGCAGCGCCAAGACGCTTTTCGTCCTGCCCAAGCTCCTCTCGGAGGACGAGGCCTTCCTGCGCCACTTCCGTGATTTTCGCGAGAAGATGGTCCACCTGACGCACCCGCGTATCCTCGCGCTGGGCGAATCGCAAAACATCGAAGGGCGCATCTGCCTGGTCGCCGAGCCCTGCGACGGCAAATCGATTCCCGACCTGCTTGGCGCCGCGGGTATCTACCCGACTTTCCAAAATCCGCAGGGCATCGTGCGCGCGCAACCCTCGGAGGCGGCCCGCGACTTCACACCCGACAAGGTGCAAAAGATTGCACGCGATGTGCTTGAGGCGCTCGACATCGCCCACACGCACGGCGTGCTGCACCTCAACCTCACGCCCAGCAACATGCTGCTGCAAAGCGGAGGCGACACCAAGGTGCTCGGCTTCGGTCTTTACGGCAGCATCGGCACACAATCCATCGAACTGCTGGTCTCCGCCGGCATCCCGCCCGTCTCGCTCGGCCCGCGCAACGTGCGCCTGAATACGGCCGACATCATCTCCCCCGAGGTTCACCTCAAGCAGGAGCCCGACGCTCGCGCCGACCTCTACGCCTTCGGCATGTCCGTCTATTGGATGCTCACCGGACTGAAGCCCGGAGCCAACTACCGCCCCCCTTCCGGCATCGTGCCCGCGCTCAACCCCGGTTGGGATATCTTCCTCGCCCGATGCCTGGCTAGGGAGCGCAACAAGCGCTACCCGAACGCCAAGGCGGCCCTGAAGGACCTGGAAAACCTCTCCCAGCTCGCCGGTCCGGGCTACGCCGACGACCACACCAACCCTGACGGCATGCCGCAGGCGCGCCGTGACAACGGCAAGCGCAAGCGCCTCCTCATCGGTGCCGCCGCGGCGGCCCTGGCTCTCGCCGCAGCCGCCGGATACATGGTGTTTTCCGGCGATTCCGCCCCGGCTGCCGACCTTGTCGCCGCAGGATCCCCCGTGACGCGCCATGCGGGCGCATCACCCGGAACGATCAACCTCAAGGTCACCCCGGCGCAAGCCGTCATCACGGTGGCCGAAGGCGGCGCCCGCTTCGGCGTGGGCTCCGACGAGGTGCGGCTCGACGCCCGGCCCGGCACCTACACGCTGACCATCGACGCCCCGGATTACCTCCAGCGCAAACTCACCGTCAGCGTCGCGGAGGGCAAACCGTTCGCCGCGACCGTCAACCTGCTGAAGGAAGCCGGCACCCTCGAGGTCACCACCGCCCCCGCTGCGAGCGTCACGCTCGTCTCCGAAGACGGCACCACGCTCGCGATGGGGACGTCCGACGAGAACGGCAAAGTGAGCGCCCAGGCGGCGCCCGGCACCTATTCGCTCCTCGTGGAGAAGGAGAACTGCAAGCCTGCGCGCGTGGCAGGGGTGGTCGTGCGCATCAACGCCCGCACCGAACGCACGGTGACCGTCGAGGGCGCACCGGCCACCCTGAAGCTGGCCAGCATTCCCACCGGCGCGCGCGTCACCCTTGACGGCAGCGACCTTGGAGTGACCCCGATTTTGCTCGAAAAGCTCAAGCCCGGGCGCGAGCTGACCTTCGTGTTTTCCAAGGAGGGCTACCGTGAGATTTCCCGCAAAGTCGTCCTCGACGCAGGTGAGAACAAGACGATCGAGGCTGGCCCGTTGCCGCCCGCCCGCGGGACCATCGAGTATTCGGTGACCCTCTCCGGCCGCGCCCCGCGTGCGGACGAACTGGCCGCGATCACCGTAGCCCGCAACGACGACAACCTTGTCGACCGAAGCTGGAGCGAAGCGCGCAGCCTGCCCGCCGAGGTCGCCGTAGGCCATTACATGCTCCGCGTGAGCCATCCGGATTACGAGACCTACCAGACCGCCTTTGTCGTCAAGGACAACGAGGTCACCAAGGTCGAGGCCGCGCTGCGCGCGCTGCCCGCGCGCTTCGCCCTGGTGGGACTGCCCCCGGGTCTGCGGTACACCCTGCGCATCAACTCACGCGAATACGAGAAGCCGCCCGCCGAAGTGCCCGCCGACATACCGCTGCAAATAGAAGTCGAGGCTCGCGACCACGTGACCTGGACCGGCAGTTTCACGGCCCGCCCCAGGCAGGAGCTCCTGGTTGAACCCCGTGTCGTCCGCATGGCGCCCCCGCCGCCCGGGCGCGACTACGAGGTCCCCTACATGAACGGCACGCGCCTGGCCTGGATTCCCGAGGGCGAAACCCGGCTTGGCAGTTCGCCCGCCGAGGCGGGGCACTCCGTGGCCGAGGAGCCCCTGACGCGCGCCAAATTCACGCGCGGATTCTGGATGGGCGTCACCGAGGTGACGCAGGAGCAGTATGCGCTGATTCTCGACAGCAACCCGTCCAAGCACAGGGGCGCCAGGCGCCCGGTGGAAAGCGTGTCCCGCGCCGACGCCGTGCGCTTCTGCAAGATGCTGACGCGTCGCGAGGCCCAGGCCGGAAGAATCCCCGAGGGCTACGAATTCCGCCTGCCCAACGAGCTCGAATGGGAATACGCGTGCCGTGCCGGCTCGACCGAAGCCTTCTCCTTCGGCGCCGCCGCCTCGCCGACGAACGGCAACTTTGTCGGCGCCTACCCGACGACCTCGCGCCTCGCGCCGGCATCCGACAGGGCCACGTCCGCCGTGGCCTCGTATCAGCCGAACGCCTACGGACTTTTCGACATGCACGGCAATGTGCGCGAATGGGTTCTCGACCCGCACAAGCGCCACCTTCCCGGGGGACGAAAGACCGACTACAACCCGCAGCCCGACCTCTCGTCCGACGCCTTCTCGGCGCGCGGCGGCTCCTGGCGAACTCCGGCCGCCGAGGCGCGCAGCGCCTACCGGCAGCTTGAGCCCATGTCCGCCTCCACCGTGTCCGACGACCTGGGCTTCCGCATCGTGCTCGCTCCCATCTCGTTCTGACAAACGGCGCAGCCTCGCGAAAAAGCCGCCGGGCGGACTGAGGGATGGCCGCCTTCGCCGCGACTTTCGCATCGCGCCTGCCCCCCCCCTCCCGCCCCCACCTCGCGCCGCCCCGGAATTTTGCAGCAGCCCATGTCCGAATCCCCCGCCGAACGCCTTGCGCGTCTGCGCGCCGACATAGCGCGCCACGACGAGCTCTATTACCGCCGCGCCAAGCCGGAGATTTCAGACTACGAGTACGACCTGCTCAAGCGCGAGCTCGCCGCGCTCGAGGCGGAGCACCCCGGACTCGCCGGAGCGGCCGACAGGGTGGGCGACGACCGCATCGAGGGCTTCGCCAAGGCGCGTCACGGCGCCCCCATGCTGTCGTTGGACAACGCCTACGACGAGACCGAGTTCCGCGCCTTCTGCTCGCGACTCTCCGGGCTTCTGCCCGACGAGCCCCAGCGCTTCGTCATCGAGCCCAAGATCGACGGCCTCGCCGTCTCGCTCACCTACCGGCACGGGCGCCTCGTGCGCGCCGTCACGCGCGGCGACGGCGTCGAGGGCGACGACATCACGCGCAACCTCACGCTCATCCGCAACCTGCCCGCGCACATCCCCGCCGGGGACGCGCCGGAATCCGTCGAGCTGCGCGGCGAAATCTACATGACCAACGCCGAGTTCGCGCGCATCAACGCCGCGCGCGAAGCCGCCGGCGAGCCGCTGTACGCGAACCCGCGCAACCTCGCCGCCGGCACGATGAAGCTGCTCGACGCGAGAGAGGCCGAGGGGCGCACGCTCGACATCGCCCTGTACGGGCTGGGCGCCTGCGACCGCGGCAGGTTCAAAAGGCTCTCCGAGTTCCGAGAGTGGCTCGTGCGCCACGCGCTGCCCGTGCCCGTGTTTTTCAAAATCGCCGAGGGCGCCGACGCCGCATGGGCCGCCGTGTGCGAGTTGGAGAAACGCCGGCACGACTTCCCCTTCCCCACCGACGGGGCCGTGGTGAAGCTCGACCACATCGCCGCTCACGCCGACGCCGGCACCACGAGCAAATTCCCCCACTGGGCCATCGCCTGCAAATTCCCGCCAGAACAGGTCGAGACGCGCCTCCTGGGCATCTCCTTCCAAATCGGCCGCACCGGCGTCGTGACCCCGGTCGCCGAACTCGCGCCCGTGCCCGTGGCCGGCACGACCGTCGCGCGAGCCACGCTGCACAACGAGGACGAGATCGCGCGCAAGGATATCCGCGAGGGCGACACGGTCGTCATCGAGAAGGCCGGAGAGATCATCCCGCGCGTCGTGCGCGTGGTGACCGGCAAGCGCCCCGAGGGCAGCCGCCCCTTCGACTTCGCGGCGCGACTGCGCGAACTCGGACTGGAAGCCGCTCGCGAGCCCGGACAGGCCTTCTGGAAGATCGCCGGCGAGACGCCCGGGCAGCGCGTGCGGCGCCTCACGCACTTCGCCGCCAAGGGCTGCCTGGACATCGCCAACCTCGGACCGGCCGTCGCGGAGCAGTTGGTGAACGCCGGATACGTCACCACGCCCGCCGACCTCTTCTCGCTCACCCGCGAGCAGCTCCTCGCGCTGGAGGGTTTCGCTGAAAAGTCCGCCGACAACCTGCTCGCCGCCCTCGAGGAAGCCAAGACCCGCGAGCTCTGGCGGCTCATCCACGCCATCGGCATCCCCAATGTCGGCCAGCGCACCGCCAAGGACCTGGCCGCGCATTTCCGCAGCCTCGACGCGATTGCCGACGCCGGCATGGAAGCATACCTGATTGTGAAGGTCGGCAAGAAGGGCGGCATCACGAAGGAATCCGTCATCGCCGGCATCGGCGAAACCGTCGCGCAGTCCATCGTCACCCACTTTTCCGACCCCGCCCATCGCGAGCTGCTGGAGCGCCTCAAGGCCGCCGGCATGAAAACAAAAGAGGCGGCGCACGCCGAGGGCGCTTCCGGCGCGTCCGCCGTTTCGGGAGTGTCCGGGAAAACCTTCGTGCTCACGGGCACGCTGCCCACGCTCTCGCGCGACGAAGCCGGAGCGCGCATCGAGGCCGCCGGCGGCAAGGTCTCAGGCTCCGTGTCCGCCAAGACCTCCTATGTCGTGGCGGGCGAAGAGGCCGGCTCCAAGCTGACCAAGGCGCGCGAGCTGGGCGTCGCCGTGCTCGACGAGGACGCGCTGCTGGCGCTGTTGGCGGGCGCGCAGGACACGACCGAGCCGAAGGCGCCCGCGAGTCATGTCGCGCCGCAGCAGCCCGAATTGTTCTGAGCGCCGCTACTCCGGGATGGGGCCGGTGCGAAGATCGTAGCGGATGGCCAGGGCGCGCAGGCCCACGATGATCGCCGCACCCGCCACACCCGCTGCGAAAGCGTTCATGGAGGCGAACCGCGTGCAGAAAATGAAGGCGCCCGAACCGACCAGCACCGTGGCGGCGTAGTAGTTGCCGGGTTTGAACACCATGGGCTCCTCATTGATGATCAGGTCGCGCACCAGACCTCCGCCCACGGCGTTGATCATGCCGGCGATCATCGAGGGGCCTATGCCCAGGCCGCTGGCCAAAGCCGTCTGCGTGCCGATCATCCCGTAAAGTCCCAGGGCCAGCGTATCCGTCCACCCGATCGCCAGCAGGGTGGCGCGCGTGGACCAGCGTTTGAAAACGGGCATGAGCAGCGCCGTCACCACGCACACGAGGATGTAACTTTCCCGGCGCAGCACGCCCGGCGGGCCGTTCTGAATGAAGAGGCCGTCGCGCATCAGCGCCCCGCCCAAGCCGGCGGCGATGGCCAGAACCACGCCCCCGATGATGTCGTACTTGCGGTGCGACGCCGCCGTGGCCCCCGAAAGCGCGCCGACGAAGGCGGCTGTGAGGTCGAGCCACAAAGGGATGGTGAAGGTCCGGATTTCCACGGGAGACGCCCGACGGGCGCGGCGCGCAACCTGCCGGCTCGCCGTCGGCTCCCAACCCTAAAAACAAGACCCCCGGGTCCGGATTCACGCCCCCGAGGCAGCCGGCCGCATCACGCCCGCAGGGAACTTGCGCCCGGAGCGTCGAACCGGGCCGCCAGCAGCTCCGGAAGCTCGTCAAAGCCGTGGATGTACGCCTCGGCGGCAGCCTTGACCTTCTCGCGCTCGACGAAACCGCCGAAGCCCACGAACAGATCGGCTACGCCTCGGCACTCCAGGTCCGAGGCGCCGTCCCCGAGCATGACCACTGCGGCGCCGGGGTTTTCGCGACGAAGCATGCGCACGACCTCGGGCTTGCCCCCCGCGCGTGCGGTGGGAGCCTCCTTGTCGAATCCCGCATAATTGCCGTTTTTGGAAAACACCAGGTCCACCGCCTCCACTCGTCCGATGGCAAGGTGCCTGGCCAGCGGCAGGATAGCCTGGCGGAAGCCGCCGGAAACGATGACCGGCGTCCAGCCGGCCTTGCGGACGGCGGCCAAGGCTGACGCCAGGCCGGGCGCCTGACGGCGGATGTACTGCGAGGCCACCTGGGACACCATCGCTCGGGTGGGCCGAATCATGTCAAGACGCTTGGCGAAGACCTCCTGCAGGGGCGTCCCTCCGTTCATCGCAGCGTTGGTCATGTCCTCGACGGCGCGAAAGATGTCGGGGCCGCGGAGACGGCCGAGTTCGTCCACGCCCTCGATGGCGGAGAGCGTGGAGTCGCAGTCGATGAGAAGGATGCGGGCGGGCATGGGGGGCGCGACTTTCGCGACCAAGGCGCGGGTGTGAAGTTTCTTTTTCGACCGAAGCGGAGGCCGCATCCGCTCCCGCACCGGCAGATTCGAAACCGGGGGGAATTCCCATGGAACGGGCGCTCGCGCCGCTTGTGTTTTGGAGCACAGCCACCTTTTTTCACCGCTCCATGACACCCGCCCGACTCCTCTGCGCCATCGCCTTAGCCGGATTCCTGCCCATGGTCACCGCACAAGCCGCCGTGGCCGGCGCACTGTTCGCGACGCCCACTCCGGGCCTTGTGCAGTTCGACACCAAATCGCCCTGGCGCAACGTGGGGTTCGGCTCCTGGGTTGACGGACATTCGGGCGCTCAGGGCGTCTTCGTCGCCGTGGATGTGGACCCCTCGAACCACAACCGCATCCTGACGGCCACCCAATTGGGCGGCCTCTGGCTCACCGAGGACGCCGGCAAGACCTGGAAGAACATCGATTTCGAGGTGGGCGGACTGAACTACTTCCGCGCCATCCACTTCGTGCGCGACAACCCCGGCCTCGTCTACGCCGGCTGCGGGTTCGGCGTCATGCGCTCCTCCGACGGCGGCCGCACCTGGAAAAAACTCGAGGCGCCCGAGATAGACCGTTCGAAGGACTACCCTCGCGAGCCGTTCAACATGCACGCCGTCTTTGTCGAGAGCGCGCGCAAGGGCGAGGTGGTCGGCTTCGGCAACTCCGCCGGCCTGTGCGTCAGCCGCGACGGCGGCGAGACCTGGTCGAAGGTGTTCAACAAGCCCGTCACCTCCTTCAAGTTCAAGCCCGGCAACCCCGATGTCATCTATGTGACGGCGATGAAGTACGGCAATATCAACGCAGCCAACTGGATAGAGTTCCATCGCTCCGACGACGGCGGCAAGACCTGGACGGAAATCACCTCCGGGCTGCCCGTGGAGAAGCACAAGAACAAGAAGGAGCAGTTCGCGATCACCTTCATCCGCACGACGCCCAAGTATCCGGACCGCGTATACCTGATGGGCTTCGGCGGCAATTACGACCTGGCCGACAAGCACGGCATCCCCAGCATGTGGAACCAGAAGGACACCTCCGGACCCCTCTACGGCGTGAAAGGCTTCTGGATCTCCGACGACTCGGGCAAGACCTTCAAAAACACCTGGAACGACATCAACGATGTGCTGCCGCCCGGCGCCAACCGGCCCAACCTCACGACGAACCTCGAGACGGTGAACCTGCAGGACCGCACCAAGTCGCGTAAGTTCAATGTGCACGGACTGCACCAGGGCGCCTGGGACATGGTCTTCGAAATCTCCGAGGAGAACCCCGAGCTCATGGTGTGCGGCGGCCAGTCCCCGTGGATCACGACCGACGGCGGCAAAACCTGGAAGTACCACTACGAGACGCAGGCCGAGGCCAATCCCGAGATCAAGGGCGACGGCTCACCTCCCCTGGCCACACGAAACCACTGGTTCCACGGCGACTTCCAAAGCTGCCGCATCATCGGCGACAAGATCTGGATGGGCAACGACGGCGGCCTGACCTACTCCGACAACCGCCTGCGCTCCATCCGGACCATAGACATCGGCGTGACCGGCGTGGAGCCGTGGGGCTTCGACATGTCGTGGCAGGACCCCGATGTGATGCTCATCGCCTGCAACCACGGCCCGGTGCACCTCAAGTACCCCAAGCTGTGGGGCGACGACTGGATGAACATGGGCGGCGGCGACTCCTCGCGCTGCTTCGCCAACCCCGCCGACGCCTCCGTCGCCTACGGCCCGTGGAGCTGCGTGCATTTCCTCCCGTCCGAAAAGGAAAAGGGCCCGGGCTCCCGCCGCGCCGTGAAATCCCACGGACTGGGCGCCGACCTGCCCGAGAGCGTGGCCACGCCCTTCGACGCCATCTCCGCCTACGCCTTCTACGGCCAGCGCAAGCCCAAGGACGGCAAGGGCTCGGAGTTGGTGCTCATCAACGGCAAATCCGTGGAGAAGGGCGTGCGCGTCTTCCAATCCAAGATCCAGGACATCACCACCGCCCACGCCGTGCCCGGATTCGTCCTCCTTGTGGAAGGCGGCCGTCTCTGGCTTTCGCGCGACTCGGGGGAGAAGTTCGCCGACATCACGCCCTCCGGCGTGGTCATGGAGAAAGGCGGGCCCGCCACGCCGTGGGGCAAAACCGGATACGGACTGCGTCTTGTGGCGGCCGACCAGAAGACCGCCAAAACCCTCTACGCCGCCGGCGCCGCGCCGGGCAACAAGGGCTTCGTCATCGTCTCCACCGACGACGGCAAAACCTGGACGGACATCACCGGCTCGCTCTACACCAAGATCGCCGGGGACGGTCCCGTGAAGGATCTCGACTGCCAGGCCGGCACCAACGCGGGCCTCTACGCGGCGACCGCCTCGCGCGTGGCCTACCGCAACGCCGCCTCCGCGGACTGGACGGACCTGAGCGCCGGACTGCCCGCCGCGAACATCATCAACTACGTGAAGACGGCGCCCTCGCTCAACCTCGTGCGCGTATGCTCCAACAAGGGCGTGTTCGAACGCCCGCTCGTCGAGGCCTCCACGCCGTTCGTGTGGGTGCGCGCCGACGGCTTCACCCAGTACGCCAAGAGCGGCCCTTACACCGTGAAGTGGTTCGATGTCTCCGCCATCTCGCGCAAGGCGAAGTTCAAGTGGCGCTTCCCCGGGGGCAAGCCCGCCGCGGCCGAAGGCGCGGCGGCGACCGTCACCTATGACAAGCCCGGCAACTACGACGCGTATCTGGATATTCATGACGGCGTGCGCTCCTACACCTGGGTCGGCCGCGCCGCCATGAAGCTGGGCACGCAGAAGCCCCCGGTCGTCGCCGGCACCGGCTCTCGCCTCGAATTCACCGCGCCCGGCCACCTGGAGTCCCCCCTCGGCGCCGATGTCGCGACGGGCGCCCTCACGCTGGCCGCCCGCATCACGCCCGCCGCCGCCCCCTCCGGCACCGCGCGCGTCATCGCTCTCGACGGCGCATCCGACACGGTGGCCGTCACGCTCGACGCCACCGGACGAATCGGCGCCACGCGCGCCGGCGAACACGCCGACGGGCCGCTTGTGCCGATGGGCAGGACCACGCATGTGGCCGCCTCCTTCGAGCCGGGCAAGGTGCGCTTCTTCATCGACGGCCAACCCGCCGGCGAGGCCGCGCTGAAGCCGACCGCCCCGATGAAATTCGCCCGCGGCGACGCCCTGCGCTTCGGCGATGACAAGTCCGCCTTCCTCGGCGCGCTCGACGACGCGCTCGTGATGCCCTTAGCCGCCACGCCCGCGCAGCTCGTCGCGCTCGCCGCCGCCAACTCCGGCGTGGCGCCGGAAGGCGCGCTCGCCTACCTCGACTTCAACACGCTCCTGGGCGGTTCGCGCTGCGTGGACCTCGCCTCCGGCGAGACCTTCGCGCCGGCGGCAGTCACCACGCTGCTGGCCGACTCGCGACTTCAGGACGCGTTCGCCAAGGCCGACGCCGAGTCTCCGCTCGTGCCCGGCCGCACGCCGCTGGCCAACCTGCGCTTCGCGTGCAGCAAGGCCGAGTTCTACGGCAAAGTCGGCGTGGCCAAGCCGAAGGCGGATCCGAAGTCCGACATGGGCGAATTCCTCGCGGCGCGTCAGGCGCACGTGGAGAGCAAGGGGGAACCCGTGCCCGCCTCTCTCTCCGGAGCCGCCCCCGTGGTCGTCCCCGCGCCGGCCTTCGAGGCGCAATCCGCCGAGTGACACGCGCCCGCTTCCGCCGAATTCATTTCGGCATTCCGGAAGCGGGTAAAATCCGCTTTGTGACCCTTCCCATGTCCAAGAAATCCTCCCCCAAGGCCCCCGCCAAGGCCGCTCCCGAGAAGGCGCCCGCCAAGCCCCACGCCCCCGAATTCCTTGTCGAGCTCATCGACGCGCGCTCGCCCACCGGCCACGAATTCGAGGCCCAGGCGGTCGTCGACAGCTACATGCGCCCGGTCGCCGACGAATACGCCAAGGACACCATCGGCAACCGCATCGCCACGCTCAACCCGAAGGGTGACGTGACCGTGATGTTCGCCGGCCACATCGACGAGATCGCCCTCACCGTCTCCTACATCGACGACAAGGGCTTCGTGTACTTCGACTTCCTCGGCGGTCACGACAACATCATCCCCTCCGGCCGCCGCGTCACCATCCTCACCAAGCACGGCGACGTGCTCGGCGTGACCGGCAAGCGCGCCGTGCACCTCATGTCGCCGGAAGACCGCCGCAAGGTCCCCGAACGCCATGAGATGTGGATCGACATCGGCGTGAAGAACCGCGCCGAGGCCGAGCAGATCGTGCGCATCGGCGACCCCATCGTGTACCGCGAATCCTTCGAGTTCCTGCGCGGCACCCTCGGCATCGCCCGCGCCTTCGACGACAAGGCCGGCGCCTACATCGTCATGGAGGCCCTCCGCCGACTCGCCGCCGACAAGAAGACGCTCGCCGCCAAGGTCGTGTCCGTCGCCACCACCCAGGAGGAGATCGGCGTGCGCGGCGCGCAGGTCGCCGCCCAGGGCGTGCAGCCCCATGTCGCCATCGCCGTGGATGTGACGCACGCCACCGACCACCCCGACGCCGACAACCGCAAGTTCGGCCGCTTCACGCTCTCCGGCGGCCCCGTCATCGGCCGCGGCCCGAACCTGAACCCGCTCGTGGTGGACCGCATGATCGCCGCCGCCGAACGGCTCGGCATCCCCTACCAGATCCAGTGCGAGCCGCGCCCCACGGGCACCGACGCGCGCGCCATCCAGATGGCCGGACCCGGAGTCGCCTGCGGCCTGCTCTCCATCCCGCTGCGCTACATGCACACGCCCGGCGAGATCGTCGACCTGGCTGTCGTCGAGCAGTGCGTGCAGCTGCTCGTCGAGTTCACCAAGTCGCTCAAGAAGGGCGAACGCTTCGACTGGTAACCGGAATTGCTTCGGACTTCGACAAGGCCCCGCCGGACACGTGTCGGCGGGGCCTTCCCGTATGCGACGCCGAGCGCTCGGGACTTTGCCGCAAACGGGGCTTCCCCATCGCCGGTTTTGCGTTTTGCTGCGCGGGCGTGTCCCCCAACGAAGAACCGTCGCTGCTGCCCCCGCCCCGCCATGTAGGAATCATCATGGACGGGAACGGTCGTTGGGCGAAGGCGCGCGGGCTGCCGCGCATCGAGGGGCACCGGCGCGGCGTCGAGAATGTGTTGGCCATCCTCGATGCGGGCGCGGAAATGGGCATCGAGGTGCTCACCCTCTACGCCTTCTCCGTCGAGAACTGGCAGAGGCCGGCCGAGGAGGTCGCGGCGCTCATGGGGCTGCTTGAGCATTTCATAGGCCTGCACACCGACAGGCTCGTGCAGCGCGAAACCCGACTTCGCGTGGCCGGCGACATCTCCGCCCTGCCTGCGGGCGCCCGCGGCGCGGTGGAGGCGGCCATGGAACGCACCTCGCACTTCCGAAAGAGGACACTGTGCCTGGCGCTCAACTACGGCTCGCGCACCGAGATCGTGGAGGCCGCCAAGGCCTTCGCGCGCGATGTGGCCGCGGGACGCGCGACCCCGGAGAGCCTGGACTGGGCCGCGTTGTCGCAGCGCTTGTACACGGCCGGCCTGCCCGATCCGGACCTCATCATCCGCACCTCCGGCGAAACGCGCCTGAGCAACTTCCTGCTGCTGCAGGCCGCCTATGCGGAAATGTATTTCACGCCCGTGCCCTGGCCCGAGTTCGGACCGGAGCGCCTGAAGGAGGCGGTGGACAGCTTCCGCCGCCGCGAACGCCGCTTCGGCAAGACCGGCGAGCAGGTCCGATGCGGGCGCTGAGAGTGCGCCCGTCCCCGCTTTTAAGTTTCAAAAACCATATTCCATGAAGGCCCGTATCGCCTCCACCCTCGCCCTTTGGGCCGGCATCTCCGCCGCTCTCTATTTCGGCCAAGCCTATGCGGGCCTACTGCTCCTCGTGCTCATGGGCGCCGCCGCCCAGTGGGAGTTCTACACGCTTCTGGAAAAGCTCGGCGCCACGCCCCGCAAGGTCCTCGGCCTGATCGCCGGCGCCACGCTGCCCATCGCGGTTTTCGCCAAGGGCAGCGGCTTGCTCGCGAGCCTGCGCGGCGACGAGGCAGGCGCGCCCACGACGGGCGAGTTGCGCACGGACATGCTCGCCTTCGCCGCCGCCGGCGCGCTCGTGGCGGCCGTCTTCTTCGTGCAACTGGCCCGGCACTCCGCGCCGCTGCAGGCCATCCTGCGCGCCCCCACCGCCTTCGGCCTGCTGGGCTTCCCGCTCATGATGTCGCTGTACGCCTGGCCCGCTGGCATCCACTGGGGCCGCAACGGCGACCTGACCGGCGTGTATTGGGTCGTCTGGTGCGTGGCCGCCACGAAGTTCACCGATGTGGGAGCTCTCCTGGCCGGCAAGGCGTTCGGCCGCAACAAGCTGTGGCCCGCCGTGAGCCCCGGCAAAACCTGGGAAGGCTGCGTGGGCGGCGTGCTCACCTCCGCCGGCGTCGGCGCCGCATTCGCCGCGCTGTTCGCCAAGCTCGGCTGGACGCTCGACCTGCCGCCCGCCAAGGCCGCGCTGTACGCGTTGCCGCTGGCCGTCATGTCGGTGCCTTCCGACCTTGTGGAATCCGTGTTCAAGCGCCTCACGGGCGTGAAGGACTCCGGTCGCACCATCCCGGGCATCGGCGGCGCCTACGACCTGGCCGACTCCCTGCTGCTCACCGCCCCCGTCTCCCTGGCGCTCTACCTCGCCATCACGGCCTGACGGACAGCCCCCCACGCCCTTTCCCCATGAATCCCACCCGCCTCCTCACCCTCGCCGCGCCGGCCCTTTTCGCGACAGTCGCCTACGCCGGAACGACTCCGGGCGTGGAGATTTCCTCCTTCTACGCGCCGTCCGCCGGCTCCGATTACTCGGGGCACAGCGGCTGGGGCGTCTCGGGCGCGGTGACCGCCGTGTATGATTTTCCCGATTCCAAATACGGCGAGCAGATGCTGGGGCAGTTCGAGGGCATCTTCGTGCACACCGCCGGCACGAATTCCATAGGCGGACCGTCCCACAGCGAGACGCTCGACGCCGGGTTCGCCATGCTCAACATAGGTCTGGGCGCACGCCGACAGGCGTTTTCGTGCGCGATCTTCGTGGGCATGGGCTTCGGCACCGGAAGCCTGACCGGCGCGACGGCCTCCAAGGACCTGGCGCTCGACTGCGCGTTGCAGATCAAGCCGCGCGTGACCTGGCACTTCGCCAAAAACTGGGCGCTTTTCGCGGAGTACCGCCACCTGCGCACCGCCGACCTCGCCAACAACTTCTTCTCCTCCAGTGACGACCGGGCGCTCGCCCTGAACACCATCGGACTGGGCGTCTCCTACTCTTTCTAAGCCTTCGCCATGCGCCAAGCCGCCCTCGCCGCCGCCCTCTCGCTTTTGAGCGTCTCCGCATACGCCGCGGAAGGTGACCGCATCCGCGACCTGGATCCGGCGATGAACGCGCGGCTGAACGCGCGCGAGTCCCTGGAGGTTTTCGCCGGAGGCGACTGGGTGTTCGAACTGGGACCGGATGCGCCGGATCAGACCGGGTGGGGCATGACCTGCGGCGCCTATGTCCTGCCGGACAACCGGGACAACCCCTCCTGGCACACCAAGTGGGGCGCGTCTTTCACCTACTTCTCCACCTCGGGCTCGGAAACCATCCGGGGCCGCCGTGTGGATTCGACCATCGACGCGGGGTATGTGGTGCTCGAATACGGCGCCACGGCCAACCTGGGCCGCAGCTGGGAGATGGGCGCCATGTTCGGCATGGGCACCGGGGCCTTCTTCGGCGAGAGCGACGACGGCACCTCGGTGGACGCGCAGGGCAACTGGGACTGGGTGCTTCAAATCAAGCCCATGCTGGTGTGGAAGCCCACGCGGCACCTCAATGTCTACGCCGCCTACAAGTTCGCCCTGATGTCGCCTTTCTACAACACCGACCTCATCGGCTACCGAACGGTCACCTTCCTGCACAACTCACTCGAGGTCGGGCTCGTCTGGCGTTTCTGAGTCGCCGGGCTGACACAGCCCTTCGCGCCAATGGGGAGCTTCATACCAACGAAGTTTTCAGGCGCATGAAAACTTAGGCGGCGCACGGGGATGCCCGCGGCGAAAAGCGCAAGGCCGCCCGGGAAATTCCCGGGCGGCCTTGCGTCTTCCATGTGCGAATACGCCGCTTACACGAGCGGCGCGTCCAGTTCCACTTCGGCGTCGTAGTTCACGCCGGGCAGACCGAAGCCGAACAGCTTGAGGAAGTTGGCCTGGTAGCCGTCGTAGTCGGTGGTCTGGTCGATGTTCTCGGTGGAGACGGTGGGCCAGATCTTGAAGACGGCTTCCTGCACATCCTCGCGCATCTCCCAGTCGTCCATGCGCACGCGTCCGTCCTCGTCGAACTCCAGGCAGTTGTGGTTGTACATCTGCTTGGTGAAGAGACGCCACATCTGCTCGATGCAGTCCTCGTGAAGGCCCTTTTCCTTCATGACCTTGAAGAGGATGGAGTTGTAGAGGGGCACGACCGGGATGGCGGACGAGGCCTGGGTGACCACGGCCTTGTTCACGGCCACGAAAGCGCGGCCGCGGTGGCACTTCATGATCGCGTCGATGGCGGAGGCGGCGCGGTCCAGGTCCTTCTTGGCCTGACCGATGGTGCCGTCGCGGTACACGGGCCAGGTGACCTTGGGCCCGATGTAGGAGTAGGCGGTGGTCTGCGCGCCTTCGGCGAGCACGCCGGCTTCCTCGAGCGCCTCGATCCACAGCTGCCAGTCTTCGCCGCCCATCACCTTGATGGTGTTCTTCACGTCGTCGCCGGAGGCGGGCTCGATGGTGACATCGCAGATGGCCTTGCGGTCGGTGTCGAGGTTCTTGGCGCTGAAGGGCTGGCCGATGGGCTTGAGCACGCTGCGATAGACATCGCCGGTCTTGGGGTCCACGCGGCGGGGCGAGGCGAGCGAGTAGACGATGAGGTCGACCTTGCCGCCGGGCATCTGCGACTTGATGGCCTCGATGGTCTGCGCCTTGATCTCGTTGGAGAAGGCGTCGCCGTTGATGGAGACCGCCTTCAGACCGGCCTTCCTGGCCTCCTGATGGAAGGCGGCGGTGTTGTACCAGCCGGCGGACGCGGGGCGGCCGGGCTCGGCTTCCTTCTCAAAGAAAACGCCAAGGGTGGCCGCACCGGAACCGAAGGCGGCGCCAATACGCGAAGCGAGTCCGTAGCCTGTGGACGAACCGATGATCAGAACGCTCTTGGGGCCGTCCTTAAGCGGTTTGTCCTTCTTCACATGCGCGATCTGCTCGCGCACATGCGCGGCACATCCCTCCGGGTGGGCGGTGATGCAAATGAATCCGCGAATGCGGGGCTTGACGACTTGCGTGTTCGACATGGGTCGGGGGTTCGTAGGGATGCGAGCACGACGGGCAAGCCCGGATAAATCCCCGGCGCACAAGATTCGCATGCACCCGCGGACGCCCCTCCCGGCCTCCTCCGGCCATCACCGCAGACCAACGCGAGAGGCAAACACCCCGGCCTGATGGGTTCCAAGAGAAACATGGGAACCCAACGAATGGGCAAGCGGGTTTGACAGAGCCGTCGTGGCGAGTAGCGCCATCGGTAGAGAGAATGAAGCAACCCCGCACATGGCCCGCGCCGATTTTGGTGCCAGACAGTGAGCAGTCTCCACTCGTGTTTCATTTCGAACAGCAACCTTACAACCTCCATGTCCCGCCTGCATCATCACAAATCCGCACCCTGCCACTCGGGTCATAAACATGACCACCAAAATGCACCCGGGGAAAGGAAGGGGTGTGGAGACTGCGGCTCTTCACATGCGGAATCCAACGCCGAGGGCCTGAGCCTTTTGATTTCGGGTGCTCTCTTGGCATTCGTGGTGATGAACGCATGGACGAAGCTGCTGCCTCAGCAGGCGGCGACAATCCTGTCAATCAGCGCTATCGTGTCTGGCGGATGGTTCGTTTTTCCGAAGGCCCTCGCCGCCCTGCGACGACTGTATCCGGACATCAACCTGCTCATGCTCATCGCCACGCTCGGCGCGACGGTCATCGGCGAGTGGGTCGAGGCGGCGACCGTGGTCTTTCTCTTCGGCGTCGCGGAGTGGCTTGAGGGATGGGCCGACAGGCGCGCCCGCCGAGCGACGGAGGCACTGCTCGACATCACCCCGAAACTGGCGGAGGTGAAGCGTGCCGGCCGCTTCAGCGAAATTCCGGTGGAGCAGGTCGCCGCAGGCGACATCATCGCTGTGAAAACTGGCATGAGCATCCCGCTCGACGGCGAAGTGATCGCAGGGGAATCCGCCGTGAACCAATCGCCCATTACCGGCGAATCCACGCCCGTGGACAAACGCGCCGGCGACACCGTTTTCGCCGGTACAGTGAACGGCGAAGGTTCGCTGGAAGTCCGCGTCACCAAGGTGGCTGGCGACACCACACTCGCGCGCATCATCCGGCTCGTGAGGGAAGCACAGGAACAGCGCGCCCCCACCCAGCGTTTCGTGGACACTTTTGCGCGTTATTACACGCCGGCCGTCACACTGGGGGCTTTGCTGGTGTTCATTCTCCCTCCGATGTTCTTCGGTGGCGATTGGTCGGCATGGCTTTACCGCGCCTGCGTATTACTTCTCATCGCCTGCCCCTGCGCCCTCGTGATTTCGACCCCCGTGAGCATCGTCGCGGGCCTCACCGCGCTCGCGCGCCGCGGCGTGCTTGTGAAGGGCGGCGCCCACTTGGAAACCGTCGCGAGGCTGCGTGCGCTCGCGATGGACAAGACAGGCACGATCACCGAGGGAAAGCCGCGCGTGTTAAATGTGGAGTCCCTCGGCAAATTGTCAGTTCACGACATCCTCGGCCTTGCCGCCGGAATCGACGAGCATTCGGCGCACCCCATCGCCAAAGCGGTCGTCGCCCACGCAAAATCAGTCGGAATCGAACCGCGTCGCACGGAGAATTACCGGGCGACCGGCGGACGCGGTGCCGAGGGCACCCGAGACAATCACGCCTACTTCGTGGGCAACCACCGGTTCACCCATGAGCTGGGAATCTGCTCGGCGGAAATTGAGCACCGCATCCGGCTGATCGAAGCCAAAGGTCAGTCCGTGGTCATCGTCGGCCACAAGCCTCATGATTCCTGCGCAGGGGAGGTCTTGGGCATCATCGCTATCGGCGACACCGTGCGCCCCCACGCCGCCGAGGCGGTGCGCGCGCTGCAAGCCGCAGGCGTATCAACCCTCGTGATGCTCAGCGGCGATAATCAGCGCGCCGCCGACCACATCGCCGGCCAAGTCGGCATCGACCGCGCCCACGGTGAGCTTCTTCCGGCTGACAAGGTAGCCGTCGTGAAAACCCTGCGCGAACAACATGGCGTGGTCGGCATGATCGGCGATGGCGTAAACGACGCCCCGGCCATGGCCGCCGCTGGAGTGGGTATCGCCATGGGAGCCGCAGGCAGTGACGCCGCAATCGAAACCGCCGACATCGCGCTCATGCAGGACGATCTCACCAAGGTCGCCGACACCGTCATTTTGGCGCGTCGCACCATGGGCGTCATCCGGTTCAACATCGCCTTCGCACTCGGACTCAAGACGCTGTTCCTCATGCTCACGCTGTCCGGACATGCCTCGCTCTGGCTTGCGATAGTCGCCGACACAGGCGCAACACTGCTGGTCGTGGCGAACGCACTGCGCCTGCTACGATAAGTCGTCGCTTGACTTACAATTCGCAATCAATTCCCAAGGCAGAGTCTAATGAAACGCATCCACACATGGCTCGCGCCAGTGATGACTCTCGTCCTGTTCTGGACGATGGTCATAGCCCCGTCTGCGGTGGCGAAGTGCGAGCATCCATGCGGAGCGTCCCACCTCCATGCCATGGGTGATTCCTGTGACCAAGGAGTGGCAGATTCATGCCCCGCCGGTCAGGAGCCATGCGAAAAAACACCGGAGGGCAAAAAAGCGGGGGTGTGCAAATCGTTTGAGAGCGAAGACGCTGCAATTGGCGAGAAGGCCCCGTTGAAAAACCTGACACCGGAGCCCTGCGTAGCCTTTTACGCGCCCCTGAATCAGCTTTTCATCGAATGTGAACTCATCGGCCTTGAAGCGAATCGCCCCCAAGCGCCGCCGTCACAACCCCCACGCGAGACGCACGGACGCGGCGCCCTCCCCTTGTTGATCTGACAAAACGACCGTGACCGCCGACGGGTGAAATCCGCCCGGCCCTTCATCACGCACACCCGTTGGCGGGCGTGCGTGCCGACATCACCGTCCGTTTTTTCAGATTCACATGCACACACTCCTTACGCGCGGCCACCTTATCGCCGCGCTGACACTCATCCATCCGGCGCTTCAGGCTCACGCTGCAAAGCCCGACGCATGCGCCTGCGGCACTTGCGCCACATCCGCATCGCCAGCCAGCCGGACCAAGCCGGTGCCCGTCCCCGCCACTGCAAAACCTGAGGTCGCCTTCGCGACGCCCGTCCCGTCGGCGCAGCCCGCCCAGGCGGCCGCCCCCGAAGGCTGCCAATGCCCCGACTGCGCGAAGGATCGCGCCGCCGCCCCGTCCGCACCGCTGTCCTTCACCGTCGAATCCGCCGTCGCCCGCGCGCTGGAGGCCAATCGCGACCTGCGCGCGGCCGCCTTCATCGTGGACGAGGCGCAAGGCCGGCTCGACGGCGCCGGGCTCATGCCCAACCCCGAACTCGAAACGGGCTTCGCCCCGGGCGTCACCGCCTCCGGCGCATACCGCTTCTCCGCCGGGATCACCCAGCGATTCCCCATCACCGGACGCCTCCGCCTCGCCCGCGAACTCGCCGCCTCCGAGGTGGCGGCAGCGCGCGAAGAGGTGAACGCCGCGAAGCGCGACCTCATCGGCGCCGTGAAAAGCGAAGCCGTCGAGGCGATCGCCCTCACCGCCGAGCTGCGCCTGCTCGCCGCACGCATCGCGCTCGCCGACGAGGCCGCGAAATCCGCCGCCGCGCTCGCCGCCGGTGGCGCGCAATCCCCGCTCGACACCTCCTACGCCGAACTCGCGCTCGCCGACGCCAAGGCGGAATCCGCCCGCGTCGAATCCGCCCGCGCCGCCGCGCTCGACCGGCTCAAAACCCGCCTCGGGTTCGCCCCCAACGCGCCCATCGCCATCACCGGGGAACTGCCCGAGCCCGACGCCACACCCGGCGCACGCCCGGCACTGGCCGCCGAGGACTGCCCCGACTTCCGCCGCGGCAAAATCCTCGCCGACGGCGCGGACACCGCCGTGCGACTGGCCGAGGCTCGACGCACCGGCGACATCGGCGTCGGCCTCTACGGCGAAATCGAACGCGAGACCGGCGGCTCCTCGAACAACCCCGCCGGGTTCGTCGGCGTCAAGGTCTCCATCCCCCTGCCGCTCTGGGACGACAACCGCGGCGAAATCCGCTCCGCGCGCGCCCGTCGCGAGCGCCTGCAAGCCGAGCTGGCGGCCGAGAACCTGCGGACCGAAGGTGCGTCCGCCACCGCCTGGGGCGAGTACACGCGACTTGGCGCGCTCATGCGCCCGCTTCGCACGGAACTGCTCCCCGCCGCCCGCGCGCTGACCGAGCGTATCCGGGATTCACGCACGCGCGGCGAAGTCGGCTACGCCGAACTCCTGCGCGCCCGCGAGAAGGAGGCCGAGCTCGAAACCCGCCTGCTCACGCTGCGCCGCGACGCCGCGCTCGCGTACATCCGATGGGAAACCGCCTCCGCCGCCCACCCGGCGCTCAAGGCGCGCATCGGCTTTGTCGGCTCCGCCAAATAAAGTCCGCGCCCAAGCGCAGACCTCCACACAAAACGAAAAACTAGGCGCCACCTCCCCTAAAAGGGGAAACGGCGGCGCTGCGTCCAACATGAACAAGTTTACCCAAATCACCCTGCTGTTCACCCTGATCGCCTCTGGTACGATCATCCCCTCACTCCAAGCGCGCAATGTGCGCCCCCGAGTATACAAGTCCATCGACGTCTCAGATGACCCCAAGGTCAACGCTGCAGAAAAAAGATACAAAGATGCCCGGGACGCCCTCCGAGACGCCGAATCAAAGGGAGACAAGGCAGCCATCGAATCCGCCCGCAAGTCTCTCGACGAGGCCAGGAAGGACCTCTCCGAGATCCGAAACAGGGCATTCTCCGATGCGAAAAAGAAACAAGGCCGCCGCTGATTAT
Organism: uncultured Opitutia bacterium; assembly: GCA_945957395.1. Taxonomy (GTDB): domain Bacteria; phylum Verrucomicrobiota; class Verrucomicrobiia; order Opitutales; family UBA953; genus CAMFKE01. Next base: position 101,079 of record CAMFKE010000008.1, on the reverse strand, counting down.
GCCCACCCTGAAAATCACACCCACAACAATGACCTTCTCACAATGAAACACATCATCCCGCTCTCCCTCCTCGCGCTCGCGCCCCTCGCCGCGCACGCCCAACATGCGCACTCCACCGCCTGCGGCTGCGCCGATGTCTCGAAATTCGTCGGAGATGCCGGCGGCTCCGACGCATCCGGCCGCGTCGCGCTCTCCGAAACCCAGCGCGCCAACCTCGGCCTGCAGACCGCCGTCGTCGCGCCCGCACGGATCGCCCGCACCGTGTTCGCCCTCGGCGCAATCGTCGCCGACCCGCGCGGCGACTCCTCCGCCGCCCCGCGCATCGCCGGACGCGTGGTCGAGCTCAAGGTCGCGCTAGGCGACTCGGTGAAAAAAGGCGACACGCTCGCCGTCATCGAGTCGCGCCAACCCGGAGGACCACCCGCGCTCGTGCCCGTCGCCGCGCTCGCCGATGGCACGGTGACCGAGGTGCTCACGCGCCTCGGCGAGCCCGTATCGCCGGACGCCGCCCTGCTGCGCCTTTCCGACCGCACACGCCTCGTCGCCGAAATCAGGATACCGCAGAACCGGGCCGGAGAACTCCGCGCCGGCTTCACCCGCGCGCGCCTCACGCCCTCCGGCGCGCCGATGCGCGAGCTCACCCTTCACTCGCTCTCCCCTCTCGCCGACCCCGTCGCCGGCACCGTCACCGCCCGGTTCATCCTGGACAACACCGACGGCGCCCTCGCCCCCGGCCGCCGCGCCGAGGCGCGCGTGATCCTTGCGGAATCCACACTGCCGGTGGCCGCGCCGCGTGAAGCCGTGCAGGGCGACAAGGGCGACCTGTTCGTCTTCGTCGAAAGCGCCCCCGGGGTTTACGCGAAGCGACCCGTCGTCGTGGGGGAAGGCGACGAGCACCTCGTCGCCATCCTCTCGGGCGTCGCCGCCGGAGAGAAAGTCGCGACCAAGGGCTCCTTCGCCCTGCGCTACGCCGACTCCTCCTCGCCCTCACTCAAGGCGGCTCTCGACGCCGCGCACGGCCACGCCCACGGCCCCAATGGCGAAGAGCTTTCCTCCACCAAGGGACCCGCAGCGCCCACCGGGAGCGCAGGCGGCTCGCCCGCCCCCGGCCACATCCACGGCCCGGACTGCAAGCATGACGCCCCTGCTCCCGCAGCGCACGACGACGACCTCGACGCGCCCATGGCCGACCTCGATCTCGACCCGCTCGCCGGCCTCGAAAAGCAAGGCGGCGCGCATGCGCACGGGCCCGACTGCAAGCACGACGCCACCGCCGCCACACCCCATGCGCACGGACCGGACAGCGATCACGCCGACGAAAAGGCATCCGCCGCTTCGTTTGAAATCCCGAGCCTGAAGCCTGAATCCTGGATCGTCTTCCTCGCCACCCTCGCCGCCGGCGAAGCCATCCTCCTCGGTCTCGCGCTCACCGCGCTGCGCCGCCGCAAGGACAAGGAGGTTTCCGATGCTTGAGTCCCTCATCCGCGCCTGCCTGCGCCACCGCGCGCTCGTGCTCGTCGCCGCACTCGCGGTGCTCGCGCTCGGCCTGCACAGCGCGCTCACCCTGCCCAAGGATGTGCTGCCGGAGTTGACCCGGCCGACCGTCACGCTCCTCGCCCCCGCCCCCGGCCTCGCCCCGGAGGAAGTCGAATCCTCCGTGGCCGCGCCGCTGGAACGCACGCTGCAAGGCGTGCCCGGACTCGAGCGCCTGCGCACACGCACCGAAGCCGGTCTCGCGCTCGTCATCGCCGAGTTCGACTTCGGCCGGGATTCGCGGCGCATCCGCACGCTCGTGCAGGAACGCCTCGCCGGATTCTCCGACCAACTCCCGCCCGGCGCCTCCGTCGAGATGGTGCCCGAGACCTCGCTCATGGGCGAAATCCTCCTCGTGGGTTTCAAGGCCGAACCGGGCGTCATCTCCGCCTCCGAGCTGCGCGACCTCGCCGAGCGCCGCGTGCGCCCGGCCCTGCTGGCCGTCAAAGGCGTGGCCGAGATCTCGCCCATCGGCGGCGGCGTGCTGCGCTTTGAGATCGCTCCGGATCCGGACCGGATGCGAGCCCTCGGCGTGACCTGGGACGACATACTCGCCGCCGCGCGCGACGCCGGCCTGAACGCCTCCGCCGGCTTCGCCGCCGGACCGGAAAAGGAACGCGCCATCCGCGTGACCGGACTTGCGCTCGACCCCGCCAAGATCGCCGGCACTCCGGTGAAGTTGCCGGGCGACCGGCGCGTGACGCTCGGCGAGTTCGCCACCGTGCGCCTCGCGCCCGCACCCATGCGCGGCGACGCCCTCGTGAACGGCGTGCCGGGCGTCATCCTCGGCGTCACCAAGCAGCCCCGCGTGGACACCCCCGCGCTCACCGCGCGCGTCGAGGAGGCGCTCAAGGCGCTCGCGCCCACGCTGCCCAAAGGCGCCACGCCGATCGTGCTGTTCCGCCAGGCCGAGTTCATCGGGCACGCCGCGCACAACCTGACCGAGGCGCTGCGCGACGGCGCGCTCATGGTGGCGGCCGTGCTCATCCTGTTCCTCGCCAACATCCGCACCACACTCGTCACGCTCACCGCCATCCCGCTCTCGCTCGCCGCCTCCGCTCTCACCTTCGCCGCCTTCGGCTTCTCGGTGAACGCCATGACGCTCGGCGGTCTCGCCGTGGCCGTGGGCCTCGTGGTGGACGACGCCGTGGTGGATGTGGAGAATGTTTTCCGCCGGCTGCGCGAAGCGGCGGCGCGGAAGCAGGTGGCAGGTGATAGGTGGAAGGTGAAAGGGAGTGACGCCGAAAACCAACCCACTGACGCCACCTCGAACCTCACACCTCACACCGCTCGACTGCCCGCCAATGAAGTGCGCGAAGTCGTCGCCTCCGCGTCCGTCGAGGTGCGCTCCGGCATCCTCTACGCCACGCTGCTCATCGCCCTCGCGTTCGCTCCGCTCTACGCGTTGCCGGGCATCGAAGGCCGACTGTTCGCGCCCGTGGCGACGGCGACCATCGTGGCCATGCTCGCCTCGTTCGTCGTGTCGCTCACCGTGGTGCCCGCGCTCGCCTCGCTCCTGCTGCCCGCCGCCGCGCTCAAGGCGGAGAAAGACAGCCTCGTGCTGCGCGCCCTGAAGGCGGCGAACGCGAAGCTGCTGCTCGGGCCCGCGCTGCGCCACCCGTGGCTGGCCTGCCTCGCGGCGCTCCTCATGACCGCGTCCGCGTTCTCGCTCTGGCCTCTGCTGGGCAAAAACTTCCTGCCCGCGTTCAACGAAGGGTCGCTGCTGGTGTCCCTCGTGAACGCCCCCGGCACCTCGCTCGAGCGCGCCACCGAGGTGGGCGCCTCCGGCTCGCGCATGCTGCTGGACATCCCCGAGATCCGCTCGGTCGGCCAGCGCGTCGGCCGCGCCGAGAACTCCGACCATGTCATGGGCGCCAATGTCGTGGAATATGACATCGAGTTCAACGAGGGCGGCCGCCCGCGCAAGGAGGTCATCGCCGAGGTGCGCGCGAGGCTGAACACCATCCCGGGCACCGCCATGAATGTCGGCCAGCCCCTCGCCCACCGCATCAGCCACATGATCTCCGGCGTCTCCGCCCAGATCGCCGTGAAGCTCTACGCACAGGACACCGACAAGGCTCTGCGCCACGCCGACGCTCTGGCCGCCAAGGTGCGCGCAATCCCCGGCGCCACCGATGTGTCCGTCGAGCGCCTGCCGTCCGTGCCCCAGTTGCGCGTCATCCCGGACCGCGACAGGTGCGCCGCCGCAGGCGTCGCGCCCGGCGCTCTCGCCCGGTTGGCCGCCGACATGCTCGGCGGCGCCACCGTCACCGAGTGGCGGGACGGGCCGCTCGTGAGGCCCGTGGTCGTGCAGGTGCCCGAGAATCACCGCCTCGCGCCCGAAGCGATACGCGAGCTGCCGGTGGATGCGCCCGATGGGCGCGCATACAGGCTCGGCGACCTCGCCGAGGTGCGCGAGGAGTACGGCCCGCCGCAGATCAACCGCGAGAACGGCGAACGCCGCGTCATCCTCTCCGCCAATGTCTCCGGCGCCGACCTCTCCGCCGTCGCCGAACGCGTGAAGGCCCTCGTGGCCGAAACGCCGGCGCCGGAAGGCGTGCGCGTGTCGGTGGAAGGTGAATACGAATCGCGCGTGGCCGCAGGGCGCACCATGGCCGTCGCCGCGGCAGCAGCGCTGCTGCTCGCCGCCGCGCTGCTCTACACGCACTTCGGCAGCCTCTCGCTCGCCGCGCAGGTGCTGGTGAACATCCCGCTCGCCCTGCTGGGCGGACTCGTCGCGGCCTGGTGGCTGCTCGGGGACATCTCCGTGGCCACGCTCATCGGGTTCGTCGCCGTCGCCGGTATCGGCGCGCGCAACACGATCATGATGATCGACCACTACCTGCACCTCATGCGCCACGAAAACGAACCGTTCAGCCGGGCCATGGTCATACGCGGCTCGCAGGAGCGACTCGCGCCCGTGCTCATGACCGCGTTGTCCGCCGGCATCGCGCTCACGCCCCTGCTCCTCGCCGCCGGCGAGCCGGGCAAGGAACTGCTGCACCCGGTCGCCGTGGTGATCGTCGGAGGCCTCGTGTCATCCACGCTGCTCGACATCGCTCTCACTCCCACCGTGTTCCTGCACTTCGGCCGCGCCGGCGCCCTGCGCGCGCTGGCCGCTCGCCGCGAGTGAGGCGACCAACCCCCTGTCGTCCGGCCCGGGTCTTGCGAAAGGCCCGGGCTTTCTATTGCGCCTTCAGCACGACGGTCACGGTCTCTCCGGCCTTCGCCGACACCGTCACGCGCCGTTCCTTGCCGGATTTGTCGCGGTACACGACGGTGTGGTTGCCGGCACCGGCGGGCAGCGAAGCGCGAGGCGCGTTATTGAGGTCGTCCAACGGACCGGGCGTCTCGCCCGAAAAAAGTGATTCGCCCGCCGCGTCCACCAAGCGAAACGCCAGCGGCACGCGGGCGCCCGAAGCATCCCTGGCCTCGATGGTCACCACTCCCTCCCCCGCCGGCACCGATGCGCCCTTGCGCCGCACGCCCTGCTCGGCGGCGATCTTGAGGTAGGCCTCGGTGCGGTCCACCGCGCGAAGCGAGGTGTCCGCCGGGTTCCACGGAAGGAAGAAAACCTTGTCGCCGGCGTCGTCACGGGCGAGCACGCGCGAGCGCGGGTTCTTCGGGTCCAGGTTCGCGATGGGGTCGAGAATCCAGCCGCGGTCGAGGCCGGCCTTGTCCGGGTAATATTCGATGAAGTGCCAGCCGTCGTCGTCGAGCACCTCGACCCAGGTGTGGTTGCCCGGGCGGTCGCCCCACTCCGCCACGCCGACAATGCGAGCCGGAATGCCCACGGACCTGTAGGCGGCGGCGAGCAGGATGGACAGTCCGGTGCAGCTGGCCTTGCCGCTGGCGAGCGACTCCTCGACCGACTGGTTGGCCGCGCGCCGCCCGGTGCTGTACTTCACCCCGCACACGCTCGCCGCGTTTTGCGCGATCACCAGGATGGCCTCACGGCGCGTCTTGCACCCTCGGATGAGCGGCTCGAAACGCCGGCGCATCTCGTCGCGCCACGGTCGCCGCTCCTCGTCCAGGAAGGTCTCCGCGGTGACTTCGGCGGGCGCTGCGACGCCGGAGGTCGGGTTGGCCCGCGGGGTGGTCTCGGTCCGTTCGGCCGCGAGGACAATCGGTGACGGGAGCGCCAGCGCGAGGGCGGCGAGGGCGGGCTTCAGCTTCATGGGTCGTGGGTCGCAATGGCGAAACCGCGCGAACGCGAGGAAGTTCCGCGCGAACGGGGGGGAACCGGACCGGTCGGGTGACCACCGCTCGCCGGGCGGCTTTCCCGTTTTTGCTTTTGCCATTTGAACCGGGCGACGCCCCTATCTGCGCCACTCAAAGAAACTCCCGCCATGTCCACCGCCATCACCGTCGACAATCCCGAGGCCGTAAAACTTTTCAACGCCGTGTGGACCTCCCTGGAGGCCAATGTCGGCCGCTCCGCCCTGACTTTCCCCAAGTGCATCTTCTGGCTCAACGGCGCCCCCGGCGCGGGCAAGGGCACCAACACCGCCTTCATCATGCAGAAGAAGGGCTTCGGCGCCGGACCCGTGGTGGTGAGCGACCTGCTGCAGACCCCCGAGGTGCGCAAGATCATGGACGCCGGCCTGCTCGTGGACGACAAGTTCGTGATGGAGCTGCTCTTCAAGAAGCTCACCGAGCCCCAGTTCCGCCCCGGCGTGATCGTGGACGGCTTCCCTCGCACCCAGGTGCAGTGCGACTGCCTCAAGCTGCTCTTCAACAAGCTCAACGAGCTTAACGCCTCCGAGCCCGCGAAGTTCGCCAAGCCCGAGTTCCACATCCTCGTGCTCGACGTCTCCGAGGCCGTGGCCGTGGAGCGCCAGCTCAAGCGCGGCCGCGAGGCCCTCGCCTACAACGCCGAGGTGGACGCCGGCACGAAGCCCGGCCCCAAGCAGGAGATCCGCAAGACCGACACCGACGCGGCCGCCGCCGGCAAGCGCTACCGCGTGTTCGCCGAGAGCACCGTGGCCCCGCTGCAGTCGCTCAAGGGCGTGTTCGCCTACCACCACATCGACGCCGGCGGCTCCCTCGAGACCGTCCGCGCCAACCTGGCCAAGTCCATCGCCTAAACCGCTCCGCGTATCCGGATGACCCTGACGACCGTCGGCCTCGCGCCGGCGGTCGTCATGTTTTCGCCGCCGGCGAAGCGCCGCAGGGATTTGCCGCGCGAGGCCGGAGCGCTCCGTTGAAAGCCGGCACTTCACGACATGACCGACATACAAGACCAAGCCGCCGCCCCCGGCGACCCCGACCGCCCCGCGTGGCTCATGAAAAGCGAGCCGGACGTATTCTCGTTCGAGGATCTGCGGACGCGCCCCGGTCGCACGGAACCGTGGAACGGCGTGCGCAATTTCCAGGCGCGCAACTTCATGCGCGACGCCATGCGCGAGGGCGACCTCGTGCTCTTCTATCACTCCAATTGCGCGGAACCGGGCGTGGTCGGCCTCGCCGAAGTCGCCTCGGCCGCGCGTCCCGACCCCACGCAATTCGATTCGAAGTCCGAATACTTCGACCCGAAGTCCTCCCCGGTCGCGCCCCGCTGGGTGCTCGTGGATGTACGCTGGCGCGCCGACCTGCCACGCCCTGTTTCGCTGGCCACGCTGAAGAGCGACCTCGCGCTGGACGGACTGCTCGCCACACGCCCGGGCAACAGGCTTTCCATCACGCCCGTGGACGCCGCGCACACCGCGCGCATACTCGCGCTCGCAGGCCTCGCCCCGGGCGAATTGGCGCGCCGGCAGCGCCCCTGAACAGCCGGGCCGGCGCCCCGCCGCCCGCGATCAGTTCGTGACTTCCCGCGTCTGCCTAGGCCAGTCGGCGTAGTTGAAGACCATGCCGCGTTGGCGGATCCACTCGACGCGATCCAGGTCGAGGTCGGCGAACACCCAGCCGGGCGCCTCGTCGCCCCCGCTCGCCGCGACGCCGTCGTCGGGGAATTTGCGGTCCACGGGCGTGTACACGGAAGCCGCGCCGGTGTTCTCATCGATGGCCGGCGACCATGCGGCACGCCCCACGAGCGGGGAGCGCGCGACAAAGAACTGGTTTTCCATGGCGCGCGCGCGGCAGCCGATGCGCACGCGGTTGTCGCCGGCACGGCTGTCGGTGCAACTGGGCACGGCCAGCACGAGCGCGCCGGCCTCGGCCTGCCGGCGCACATGCAGAGGGAACTCGCTCTCGTAGCAGACGCTCACGCCAAACGCGCCCCACTCCGCACGGAACACGCGCAGCGCGTCGCCCGGCGACACCTTCCACAGCTCGTTCTCGAAGCGGGTCATGAGCAGCTTGTCCTGGAAATCCTCGGAGCCGTCGGGGTGGTATACATACGAGCGGTTGCGGAACTCGCCCGGTCGCACCGCCACGGGGAAGGTGCCGGCCACGATGGTCGCCTCATGGGTGCGCGCCAGGTCCGCGAACAGCTTGCGGAACTCCGGCAACAGTCCCTGCACCGCCTCCAGCTGACGCGACAGCGACGCGCGCACCGGGTCGTCGAACAGCGCGGCGAGCTCCATGGAGAAATACTCCGGCAAAACCCAGAACTTCGCGCCGCGCACGTGCGCCTCACGCGCCAACGCGCGCACCTTCGACTCGAAATCGGCCCACGCGCGGGGCTCGCCCACCGGGTAGGCGAGCGTGGCGACGGTCAGCGGTCGGGTGGCGGACTTGCGGTGCATGCCGGCCAACCCAACGAAATCCCCGCGCGGCGGAAGGTTTTTCCCGAACTCCCGGATTTTCCGGCTTTATCCGAAACGATGCTGGCAGCTTTTTCACGCAGAGACGCGGGGAAGACTTGAACAGGCCTTCGCAGGCTTGGATCGCCGAACCAAAGACGAGGATTCCGGCCCTGACGAATGTTCTCTGTTTGATTCTCCGCGCGCGCTCCGCGGCTCCGCGCGAGATTTCACTGCATGATTTCGGTTTATCCGACTTTTCCCGGCGCGACACGCGTCTCGCCGGAGCGGCATCGCCGGGTATGCCTTGGCGCCATGACGAAAACCGAACGCGCCGACTATGTGGCACGCGAACTGGAACGGCTCTACCCGAACCCGCCCATCCCGCTCGACCACACGGACCCGTTCACGCTGCTCGTGGCGGTCCTGCTTTCCGCCCAGTGCACGGACAAAGCGGTGAACAAGGCCACCCCGGCTCTGTTCGCGCGAGCCGGCACGCCCGAGGCCATGGCGGCGATGACGCCCGAGGAGATATTGCCGTACATCCGCACGCTCGGTCTCGCCCCCGGCAAGTCCAAGGCGCTCGCCGGGCTCGCCCGCATGCTGATCGACAAGCATGGCGGGCGCGTGCCGGCCGACTTCGAGGCGCTGGAGGAACTCCCGGGCGTGGGCCACAAGACCGCCTCGGTCGTCATGGCGCAGGCATTCGGCGTGCCCGCCTTCCCGGTGGACACCCACATCCACCGACTCGCGGCCCGCTGGAAGCTCTCCGACGGATCCTCGGTGACGCAAACCGAGCGCGACCTGAAAAAGCTCTTCCCCAAGGTGAGCTGGAACGCGCTGCACCTGCGCATCATCTTCTACGGACGCGAATATTGCACGGCCCGCGGCTGCGACGGCAAAACCTGCCCCATCTGCGCCCACCTCGCCCAAGCCGCGCGCCGCCGGCCGGGCGCGTGAAAGGCATTTGAGCCATCCCGCTGTTCGCCTTTTCGCACGGCCGGATCTTAATACGACGCCAAGGGGCCCTGCCGACGGTTGTTGCTTCAAGAAACCGGGCGGATAATCCGCAGACGAAAACCTGCCTCCCAAACATATGCCCGGCGCTTGACGGGATGTCGCCGGAGCCCCGCCCGGGTCGACAGCAATAAAGCGCTCCCAATCGAGGCGCCCGAACGCCTTTTGGCAACCTGCACGCCGCCCGATGAAACTCCTGAAAAGCAAACTTCTGTTCGCCGCGGCGGGCATCGCCGCCGTGGTGGCGACGACCTCGCTGGTCTTCTTCCTTCTTGGAGAAGCCGATTCGCCGTTTGAGCCCAACCGCAGTTTCTGGGCCAAGGAGGAAGTGGAAGCCGAGCCGCCCTTGAAGAACGACATCACGGCCGATGTCGCGATCATCGGCGGCGGCTACACCGGGCTTTCCACCGCCTACCACCTCAAGAAGTACAACCCTCGACTCAAAGTTGTCCTTCTGGAGGCGGGCAAGGTCGGCTCCGGCGCCTCGGGTCGCCATGGCGGCATGGTTTTGACCCAGCCTCCTCCCGAGTCTTTTGAGATTTCAGACGATTCGGAGGTCCATCGGAAGACCTATGAAATCACGGCGCAGAACATCCGGAAGATGCAGGCGGCCTGCCGGGCCAGCGGAGTGGACTGCGACCTGGTCCTGGACGGCGTTGTCTTTGCGATCGTTGACGAAGAGGATGTCGCAGAGGCGCGAGCATACGCGCGAGAAGTCCGCGAGATGGGCATGCCCATCGAGTTTTGGGATGCGGAGGAGACGGAGGGAAATCTCGGCACGGACCGTTACGCCGCCGCGCTTTACGACCCCAACGGCGGCAGCGTGCACGCGATGAAACTCATCAGGGCGCTGAAGACTTTGGCCCTGCGAAGCGGGGTCGTCATTTACGAGAACAGCAAGGTCAACGAAATCATCGAGGGGCAAGTCGCGCTACTCAAGGTCGGCGCAGCCAACCAGCGCGTGCACGCCCCAAAGGTGGTCCTGGCCACGAACGCCTTCACCTCGAAATTGGGTTACTTCCAATTCACCACCATCCCGGTCCACACGCAGACCGCGGTCACGGAACCGCTCACCAAGGAGCAGTTGAAGAAGATCGGATGGGAGTCCCGGCTCCCGTTCTTCGACTCCCGCAACGCACTCGTTCATGTCGTCCTGCGTGAAGACAACCGCATCGTGATCGGCGGCGGGTACGCCGACTACTTCTTCAGGAGCGACCTCGTTCATCGTGGCGACATGAAGAGGCTGCACGAGCTGACGATGAAGGAGCTGCTCAAGATATATCCCGAGCTCGAAGGCATAAAATTGGAGCACCTGTGGACCGGCCCCATTCATATGACTTCGGATGAGTCCCCCAAGGTCGGCATCACCGGCAAGTATGGAAACATCCACTACGGCATGGCCTACAACGGCCAGGGGGTGAACATGGCCTTTCTTTTTGGCGATGTCATCGCCTCCGACATCGTCGGGCGTGACCACCCGTGGAAAAGCACGCCGTATTACGGAAGGAAATCAGGCCTGAAGGGCATCATCCCGCCCGAGCCATATCGTTGGATCGGGGCCAAGGGGATGATGTATTACTACGAAAACGAGGACCGTCGGAACGAGGGTGCCGAATGAGTCGCCGCCCCTCCTGCGGCTGAAGCGCGTTCGGCGTCGGCCCGCACACGCCACCGGAGGAAATTCCCCCGTCTTCCCGCTTGCGTCGGGGGTCTGCGGCTTCGTGAATAAGTGAACTCATGTCCACCGAAGCGACGCAGGCTCTCAAACAATACTTCGGGTTCGACGCGTTCCGCGAACCGCAGGGAAGCATCGTGGACGGCATCCTGGCCGGGCGCGACACGCTCGTCATCATGCCCACCGGCGGCGGCAAGTCGCTGTGCTTCCAGCTGCCCGCGCTGCTGCTGCCCGGCGTGACCGTCGTGGTCTCGCCGCTCATCGCGCTGATGAAGGACCAGGTGGACGCCCTGCGCGCGCGCGGCATCGCCGCCGGCATGATCAACAGCTCGCAGACGCAGGAGGAGCAGCGCGAGGTGTTCGCGCAGATCCGACGCGGCGAGCTCAAGCTCGTCTACATCGCGCCGGAGCGCTTCCGCAGCCAGTATTTCTGCGACACCCTCGCGGCCGAGAAGCCCGCCCTCTTCGCCATCGACGAGGCGCACTGCCTTTCCCAGTGGGGCCACGACTTCCGCCCCGACTACATGCGCCTCGGCGAGGCCGTCGAGCGCCTCGGGCGCCCGCCCGTCGTCGCGCTCACCGCGACCGCCACGCCCGAGGTGCGCAACGATATCCGGCGCGTGCTCGACCTGCGCGACCCCGCCGAGTTCGTCGCCGGATTCGCCCGCGACAACCTCTCCTTCAACATCACCGCCGTCGACGCCGAGCCCGCGTTCAAGTCGCGCACGCGCACGGGCAAGGGCGATTCCGACGAGGGCCTGCAGGCCGAAAAGATCCGGCGCATCGTGGATTTGGTGAACCGGCACAAGACCGGCATCGTCTACTGCGCCACGCGCAAGAGCGTGGAAAAGGTGTACGACGCCCTCGTCTCCAAAAAGGTGAATGTCGTCCTGTACCACGGCGGCATGGGCGACTCCGACCGCTCGAACGCGCAGGACAAGTTCATGCGGCGCGAGGCCGATGTGGCGGTCGCCACGAACGCCTTCGGCATGGGCATCGACCGCGCCGACATCCGCCTCGTCGTCCACTACGAGCTGCCCGGCTCCGTCGAGGCCTACTACCAGGAGGCCGGCCGCGCCGGCCGTGACCGCGCCCCCGCGCACTGCGAGTTGCTTTTCAACTACAGCGACAAGCGCGTGCAGGACTTCTTCATCGAGGGCACCAACCCCGACCGGCTCACCGTGCAGATCGTGTACGAGACGCTGCGCAAGCTCGCCGACGAGGCGCACGAGGTGCGCCTGGGCGTGGACGACCTCGTGGAGCGCGTGAACAAGGCGGCGGGCGAGAAGGTGAACCCGATGGCCGTGGGCACCGCCCTCTCCGTCCTCTCCCGCTCCGGCGCCATCGACCGCTTCGACATCCCCGGTTCGCGCATCCGCGGCACGCGTCTCCTGAAACCGGATACCTCCGCCTCCTCCCTCGAGCTGGACTGGGAGGCGCTCGCCGAGAAGCGCCGGCGCGACGAGAACAAGCTGCAGTCGGTCATCAAGCTCTGCTACGCGCGCGGCTGCCGCCAGCAGGCCGTCCTGCGCTACTTCGGCGAAGGCGACCCGAAGCCCTGCGGCAAGTGCGACAACTGCCGCGAGGCGCCCAACCGTGACCGGCGCGCACCGGACCCCGAGGAGCTCGTCATCGTGCGCAAGGCGCTCAGCGGCGTCGCGCGCCTCTCCGACAAGCTCGGCCCGGACGAGTGGCGCCCGCGCTACGGACGCGGACGCGTGATCGAGGCGCTCGTGGGCGCCAACACCGAGCCCATCCGCGCCGCCGGCATCGACCGGCTCTCGACCTACGGCCTCCTGCGCGAGGAGGGCAAGGACTACGTCGTCGCCCTCTTCCGCGAATTGGAGGCGGAGAACCTCGTGGAGGTCACCGCCGGCGAATACCCGCTGCTGGGGCTCACCGCCCTCGGCTCGCGCGTCATGCGCGGCGCGTGCGCCTTCGAGCTGGAGTGGCCCACGCGCGGCAAGGCGCTCGCCGCCGTGCGCCGCGCGGCGCGCGAGGGGCACCCGAACCCGGGCGCGTTCGCCGGCATCGCCGTGCGCCGCGAATCGCGCGGAACCCGACGCGGCGACGGCAACTTCGCGCTCGCCGGCGACTCCGCCAGCTCGCCCACCATCGGCGGCGGCTCCGCCGACCTGCTAGCGGCGCTCAAGAAGAAGCGCTTCGCGCTGGCCGCGAAGATGGGAATGAAGGACGAACCTTGGAAAATTTTCTCCAACGCCACGCTGGAGGCGATGGCCGAGATGCGCCCCATGTCCGAGGAGGAGGCGCTCGAAGTGCCCGGCATCGGCGAATCCAAGGCCGCCAAATTCTTCCCGCACTTCCTCCCGGTCATCCGGGAGCACGAATGAGCGCCCCTGAGCCGAACCGGCCGGGGCATATTTGAACCGATCAGCGGCCGAAGCCGCGCCGTCCGTCCAGCGCGCTGCGCAAGGTGGCCGGGTCGGCGAAGGTGAGCGCGCCGCCGCTGGGCAGGCCGAAGCCGATGCGCGACACCGCGATGTGCGGGCGACCCTCGGCGAAAGTCTGAGTCAGGTAATGGCAGGTGGCCTCCCCCTCGATGTCGTTGGGGAGCGCCAGGATGAGCTCGCGCACCTCGCCGGCCGCGAACTTGCGCTCCAACGGCTCGATATGGAGGTCATCCGGACCGACGCCGCGGATGGGCGAAAGCCTGCCGTGCAACACATGGTAGCGGCCGGAGTAGGCGCCGGAACGCTCGATCGCCAGGAGGTCCGGAACCTGCTCCACCACGCACACCACCGAGCCGTCGCGCCGAGCATCGGCGCATATCGAGCAGCGCTCGCCCTCGCACAGGTTGCCGCACTCCGGGCAACCCCTCAGCGCCTCGGCCGCGGCGCGCAGGGCGTCCAGTAGCGGCGCCAGCCGGGTCGGTTTCTCCACCAGCAGGTGCAGCGCCACGCGTTCAGCGGAACGGTGGCCGAGCCCGGGAAGCTGTTTGAGCAGCCTGTGCGCTTGGTCGAAGGCGGGCGTCATGTGCGGCGGGCGCGTCGAGGCTCAGAGCGTTTTGCGCAGCAATTCCTTTTCGAGAGCAGCCGGCACCGCGGCCATGCCGCCGCTATGGAACAACCAGGAGGCGCAGCCGTACCAGGCGATGGCGTCCTCCACGCACGCGTCGGGATTCTTGGGGGAAATCTCGCCGGTCTTGTAATCGCAGGCGAACTCCAGCTCGACCTTGACAGGCTTGAGCACCGCCAGGTCGCCCTCCTGAAGCAGTCCGATTTTCTGGTAGTTGCTGATGAACGCCCGGTCGTCACCGGATGCCGGGCGCAGTACATCGCGCCCGAAGAAGCGGCTGACATAAGACCAGTCCATCAGACCAAGCAGCGTGGGCGCGTAGTCGATCTGGCTGCACAGGGTGTCGATGCGGCGCGGCTCCAAGTGAGCAGGGCAGTACACGAACATGGGGATCTCGTACTTGCGCACCTCCAGTTCGCGCTTGCCCGCAACGCTCGCGCAATGGTCGGCCACGATCACGAACACGGTGTCCTTGAACCAGGGCTTGGTCGAGGCGTCGCGCAGGAACTTGCCGATGGCGTAATCGGTGTAGGCGACACCGCCGTCGCGCCCCTTGAGCTTCGGGTCGATGCGTCCGGCCGGCCAGGTGAAGGGACGGTGGTTGCTCGTGGTCATCACGAAGCGGAAGAACGGCTTGCCCGCGGCGTGCGCCTTGTCGGCGTCGGCCACGACCCAGTCGAAAAGATCCTCGTCGCTGGCGCCCCAGGCGTTGGCGAACGCCGGCTTGGTGTCGGGGTTGGCCTTGAGCTGCGCGGGCTGATCGAGCACACGGAAGCCGTTGTTGGCGAAGAAGTAGTTCATGTTGTCGAACATGCCGTCGCCGCCGTACACGAAGGCCAGGTCGTAGCCGTGGTTGGCGAACACCGAGCCGAGCGTCGCCAGATTCTCGCAGTGAGGGCGGCGCAGGATGGCCTGCCCGGGCGTGGGCGGCACGCTCAGCGCCAGAGCCTCCATGCCGCGCACCGTGCGCGTGCCACCGGCGTAGAGGTGGCGGAACCACACGCTTTCGCCGGCGAGGCGGTCGAGGTTCGGGGTCAGGCTGGCGGCCGCTTTCGAGGATTCGCCGTAGCACCCGAGGAACTCGGCGCTGAGGCTCTCCACGGTGATCTGGATGACATTGAGACGCTTGCCCTCACCCTTGCCGCGCACCACGCGCGTGATGTCGCGAGGGTTTGAGTCGTCGCTCACAAAGGTCGTGTTGTCCTGCTTGAGCAGCTTGCGCAGACGCAGGAAGGATTCGTCGCCGGGGCGGGTCGGGTAAAACCTGTCGTACTCGAGCTCGTTGCCCCAGAAGGCGGCGACGAACGCATACTGGCCGTTCTTGGCCAGCTCGGTGTTGTACGAGTTGGTCATGGCCGGCTGCACCTCGCCCATGTGGCGAAGCCCGGAACTCATCACTTCCACAAAACCTCCGGAGCTCACGCCCGGCTCGCTCACGCCCAGCGCCAGCAAGGCGCCGCCGGCGAACAGCGTCGGGGCGCCCACCAGGGTGAGCCCGGCGATGCGCCCGCGCCCTTCGGCCGCCTCGGGGGAATCCATCCAGCGACGATGAGCGCCCATGCGGCAAACCGCATACCAGAGGCCGCCCGTCGCCACCGCCAGCGCGCCGAGGATGGCCGGCATGTTGTAGGATTCGCGGATGTTGCGAATCACCTCCGTCGTGTACACGAGGTAGTCCACGGCGATGAAGTTGAACCTGACGCCGAACTCGTCCCAAAACAACCATTCGGAAACACCGGTGAAGAGCAGCCCCGCCAGCGCCAGCAGGAAGAAGGCGTGCAAGCCACGGCGGTAGGCGCGCGACACGAAGATGCGCCGCGGCGTGAGCGCCAGCACCAGCGCCAACGGCAGCGCGAACAGCAGGCCCATGGCCAGGTCGAAACCGAAACCGGCGAGGAACGCCTTGAGCAGAGAGAAATCCCAGGCCACGCCGTCGCGAGCCTTGGCCAGGAGCAACAGGCGAGTGAGCGTGGAGACGCCCAGAAAGAGGGAAAGGAAGATCAGCACGCCCCCGTGACGGTGGGCGAGCGCGCGAAGCAGGGTGCGACGGAGCATGGTGCGTTAAGCGGCTTGTGAGTGTCTTTTAGTCTATCCGAAGTCGAGGAACGCAGGGAGCCCGCCGGACCCGGCCCTCGGTACGCCATACGCTCCGAAGTGCAAGCGCCTATGCCCACAGGGGGGGGGGGGGCGCCCCGCCCTTGCCCCAAGGCCCCGCCCTTGTACCACGCCCGCCATAAAGCGCTTATCCTTAGGCCGTTCGGCCTGAGACCTGCTCGCAAAATCCCCGTAAAGCGTAACTGTATAAGCTCGACAAATGCTCGCAAAGAGGCAAACAGGCGAGCTTCAGCGAGCCACCCTTCTCTCAGGAGATGTTGTGACCCGCACCATTCAAAACCGACTCACCACATGGCCGAAAAGCTGCTCGAATCGAAACGAAACCTGAACCCCTCCTTCGCCTATCTCATTGAGAAAAAGCGGGATGGCGGCGAGTTCACCGACGAAGAAATCCGCTACATCGTCGATTCGATCATGGACCGGGAGATGCCGGAGCACCAGCAGGCGGCCCTGGCCATGGCCATCTTCTTCCGCCAGATGTCGGCGCAGGAGACCGCCACCTTCGCCGAGGAGATGCGCCTCTCCGGCGACGTCCTCGACCTGGGCAAGATCCACCATCCCAAGATCGCCAAGGTCTCCACCGGCGGCGTGGGCGACAAGACCACCCTCGTGCTCAACGCGCTCGCCGCGGCCGCGGGCGTGGTCGCCCCCGGCATGAACGGCAAGGACGAGGAGTTCGTCATCTCCTCCGTCGACAAGCTCTCCTCCATCCCCGGATTCAAGGCCAAGTACTCCCTTAAGGAGTATGTCGGCCTGCTCACCAAGGTCGGCACCGCCGTGACCGAATCGTGCAAGGAGATCGCGCCCGCCGACGACCTCTTCTACACCCTGCGCCACGGCACCGCCACCATCCCCAGCCTGCCCCTCATCACCGGCAGCATCCTTTCCAAGAAGCTCGCCGAGGGCTGCGAAGGCCTCGTCGTCGATGTGAAGTGGGGCAACGGCTCCTCGGTGCGCGACCTCGAGCAGGCCAAGCAACTCGCCCGCACCATCACCCGCGTGGCGCGCAGCATGAACCGCAAGTGCGTCGCCCTCGTGACCGACGCCAACGAGCCTCTCGGCGACTCCGTGGGCACCGCCCTGGAAATCCGCGAAGCCGTGGAACTGCTTCAGGGCCGCGGCCCCGAGGACCTCAAGGAACTCGTGCTCAAGCTGGGCATGGAGATTGTGCGCCTCGCCGGCGTCGCCGGTTCCACGCTCTCCGCCAAGCAGACCGTCGAGAAGCACCTCGCGGACGGCTCGGCCCTCGAGAAGTTCAAGGAGATGATCCGCGCCCAGGGCGGCAAGACCGACTGGATCGACGATCCCGCCAAGTTCCCCAAGGCGCAGTACGTCAAGAAGCTGCCCGCCGCCAAGCGCGGCTATGTACACACCATCGACGCCGGCAAGATCGCGCGCGGCGTGCAGATCCTGGCCACGCGCAAGGACGGCACGCTCGACCCCGCCGTGGGCATCACCGAGATCCGCAAGGTCGCCACGCAGGTGAAGCAGGGCGAGGCGCTCATCATGATCCACTACAATGACGAGGCCAAGATGGAGGCCGCGCTGCCCTACTTCCGCGACGCCTACCGCCTCGCCCCGAAGCGCCCGAACGTCACCATGCTCAAGGACAAGCCCAACGTGCGCGACCTCGTCGTCGAGCGCGTCGCCTGATTCCGTTCAGCGGGTTCAGACACGGAAAGGCCGCCGGAGAAATTCCGGCGGCCTTTTCATTGGCCGAGACACTCATCCGGCGTCACCAAGGAACATCCTCGCCGCATTCGCCGTCGTGCGCGCGGCCAGCGCCTCGGGGGAAACGCCGAGCACCCGGGCCAGGCCTTCGCAAACCCCGGCGAGGTTGCCCGGGTGGTTCGCGGGGCCGCCACCCTCGCGAGGGAAGCACGAGAAACGGGAGAACTCTTCCGGCGGCGCCATGTCGGGCGCGTCCGTCTCGAGCAGCAGCCGGTCGCCCGGCACGCGCGTGAAGGCCGCCGTGCGGTCGGCGATCTTGCGCGCGGTCAAAAAGTATCCGGAAAACGAGAACGAGGCGCCGAGCGCGGCGAACGCCGGCACCATCTCGGCCGGCCCTCCGTAATTGTGCAGAAGCCACCCGCGCTCCGGTTTCCGTTCGTCGCGCAACATTTGCTCCAGGTGGCCGTAGGCGCGCAGACAGTGCACCTGCGCCGGCCGGTTCAACGCGACCGCCAGACGCCATTGCTCCGCAAACACCGCCGTCTGAGCGTCCCAGTCGAAATCGCGCACCCACCGGTCCAGCCCGATCTCGCCCACCGCGGCGTGCGGGAACTCGCGCAACCGCGCCTCCAGCGTCTTCAGCCAGCCCGGCGTGCGCGAGGCGACATGCCACGGGTGCAGCCCGAACGCCGGCACCACCAACTCGGGCCATTCATTGGCGAGTCTGGCGACGGCGGGCCAGTCCGATTCGCGCGTGCCGTTCACCACCATACGCTCCACGCCGACCTTCCGCGCCTCATCGACCATGCGCGCGAAATCGGCGCGCCCCGCGAATTCCTGCAGGTGATTGTGCGCGTCGAAAAGACGGAGCGTGCCCATGCCCCGCATTCCATGCGGCTCGCCGCCCTCGGCAATGCGCAATCTCGGACTTCCGGCTTGTCGCTCGGCCGGCTCGCACGCAAGGTGCGCCACTTTCACAACCGCCAATCCCGCACCGTTTCCGCCATGGCCGACGCCACGCCCAACCTGATGGACAACATCATCAACCTCTGCAAACGCCGAGGCTTCGTCTTCCAATCCTCCGAAATCTACGGCGGCTACAACGGCTTCTTCGACTACGGTCCCCTCGGCTCCGAACTGAAGAAGAACATCAAGGACGCCTGGTGGCAGGACATGGTGCGCCGCCGCGACGACATCGTGGGCCTCGACTCCACCATCATCCACCACCCGAACACCCTGCGCGCCTCGGGCCACGTGGACAACTTCACCGACCCCATGGTGGACTGCAAGGAGTCCAAGCAGCGTTTCCGCGCCGACCAGCTCTTCTTCGCCCCCGTGATCGTGGCCGGCGAGACCATCGGCTATGTCTCCGTCATGGAAGACGAAGGCATGCAGGCCAAGGCCGAGCAGTCCGCCGCCGAGATGAAGCGCAAGCTGGCCAAGCAGGGCGAACTCGCCCCCGTCGTGCTCAAGGACTACACCGAGGCCACGCCCGAGCAGCACGCGCTCATCCCCTCGCCCGCCACCGGCAAGCCCGGCAGCCTCACGCCCCCGCGCGCCTTCAACATGATGTTCGAGACCAAGGTCGGCGCGCTCGCCACCGAGGACTCCGTGTCCTGGCTGCGACCCGAGACCGCGCAGGGCATCTTCATCAACTTCAAGAACGTCGTGGATACCGGCCGCGTGAAGGTGCCCTTCGGCATCGCGCAGATCGGCAAGGCCTTCCGCAACGAGATCAACCCGCGCAACTTCATCTTCCGCTCGCGCGAGTTCGAGCAGATGGAGATCGAGTTCTTCATCTCCCCCGAAGCCGACTGGGCCAAGGAGCACAAGGACTGGATCGAGTACTGCGTGAACTGGTTCGTCTCCATCGGCGTCCCGCGCGAAAAGCTCTCCCTGTACGCGCACCCCAAGGAGAAGCTCGCGTTCTACTCCAAGGGCACGACCGACATCATGTTCGAGTACCCCTTCGGCGTCCAGGAGCTCCAGGGCATCGCCGCGCGCGGCGACTACGACCTGCAGCAGCACTCCAAGGCCTGCGGCAAGCCCCTCGAGTACTTCGACGAGACCGCCAAGAAGAAGTACATCCCGCATGTCATCGAGCCCTCCGTCGGCGTCGACCGCACCTTCCTCGCCGTGCTCACCGCAGCCTACTACGAGGACGAGGTGGACGGCGAGAAGCGCACCGTGCTGCGTCTGCACCCGCGCATCGCCCCCTACAAGGCCGCCGTCTTCCCGATGGTGAAAAACAACCCGGTCGTACTCGAGCGCGCCGAACAGCTCTACAAGAAGCTCAAGCGCCGCTGGAACGTCTTCTTCGACACCGCCGGCGCCCTCGGCCGCCGCTACCGTCGACAGGACGAGATCGGCACGCCCTTCGGCATCACCATCGACTTCGAGACAGTCGGCATCGGCAAGGACGGCGCGCCCATCGAGGCCGACAATAAGGTCACCGTGCGCGACCGCGACACCTGCAAGCAGGTGCGCATGACCGAGGACGAACTCATCAAGTACCTCGAGCAGCAGATCGAAGGCTAACCCCCTTCGCTCTCTCCCAGAAGGCCGGGCGGCGACGCCCGGCTTTTTTGCGCGCATATCCGACGGCGAGCTGACCGTGGATCTCTTCTAAGACCGAGGCCGCATTTTCCCGGTTGAATCCGGCAGGGCCGGCCCGATTCTGCGGGCCGCCATGCCGCACTGGAAAGACACGCCCATCCATGTCCTCGATTTCGAGGGCGGATCGCGCACGGGCATTGTCGAGTACGGCGTGGCCACGCTGCTGGGCGGCGAGGTGGTGGAGGCGCGCACGCGCCTGTGCGCCGCCGACGCGCCGATCCCGACGCTGGACACGCAGTGCCACGGCATTCGGACCCGCGATGTCGAGGGCCTGCCGCCCTTCGCCGCCGACGCGGAGATTTTCCTGAACCTGCGCGAAACCGGGCTGCTGGCCGCGCACCATGCGCAGGTGGAGCAGGGCCTGCTCAAGGGCGTGTGGCCCTACCCGCGCGCCGTGCCCGATTTCGCCTCACCCGGCGCCCCCCCGGTGGTCGACTGGGGCCCGTGGGTGGACACGCATCGGCTGGCGGTGAACTGGCACCCCGCGCTCGCCGAGCACAAGCTGGGCACGCTCATGCGCTGGTTCTCGCTCGAGAGGCGCCTAGAAAAGCTTGCCGAGAAGCACTGCCCTCCCGGTCGGAGAAAGTACCATTGCGCCCTTTACGACGCACTGGCGGCCGCGCTCCTGCTGCGCCACCTGTGCTCCGCCAGCGACCGCGCGGGGGTCTCCCTGGAAACCCTGGTGCGCGAAAGCCTTTCGGGCTCGCGCGCCAACGACCGCATGCAGGGGGAACTGGACCTCTTCGACTTCAACTGATCGGCGCGTCGGTCTTGTTTCGTCAAGGTGACGCCCGGACGGCGCCAATTGGCCATCAACACCTGGTCGCCCGCCGTTATTTATGGGCAAAAAACCCTATATTCCGAGTGGGCAAAATAGCCCAATAAAAGGGACCTCATTTATCCGTAAGTCCCTAATCGTTACCGGCTTATCCGCATTTCCCCCCGGATGCCATTTTTGTATTTGCCTTGCGTCCGGAAGGCATGAAAGCACAATTGTAAACGATGTGGCGCTTGGTTTTACATTCGCGCAAGCATCGGAACCATTAACAAAACAAAACCATGACCGAACAAGAACTCACCCCCCAGTACCAGCCGTCCCCGCTCCAGGACCTCTGCTACAAGGTCACCGGATGCGCCATCACCGTGCTCAACACCGTCGGACCGGGCTTGGATCCCAAAATCTACGAAAATTGCATGATGATCGAGCTGGCCAAGCAGGGCATGACCTTCGAGTACCAGCGCAAGGTTGATGTGGTTTACTCGGAACAGAAGGTCGGCGTCGTGACCCTCGGCCTCATCGTCAACGACATGCTGCTCGTCGACTGCCGCGTGGCCCCGTTCTTCAACGAGACCGACTTCTCGGAAAACATCGCCTACCTGAAGCTGACCAAGCTGCCCATGGTGCTCATGCTCAACTTCAAGTCGGGCAAGCTCCAGTGGAAGAAAATCGCCTTCGACCCCACCCGCTAAGCGCGGCGTCGAAAACCAGGTTTTCCTCAAAAAGGCCGTCCCGCCCGGGGCGGCCTTTTTCGTGTCCGCGCCCCGCGATTGCCGCGCCATTGCCCTTGAGGCCCGATGCGCGACCCGGACAATGCCCCCCGTCATGTCCGCCGTCGTCATCGCCGTCCTTCTCGCCATTCTGATCAAATCGGCGGGCGAAATCACGCTCCTGTCCCTGTCGCTCGCCCGGGTGCGCACCCTGAGGCGCGGGCCGATTCCGCCGCAGGCGCGCGAGTGCTTCGCCGACGAGGACGCTTTCCGCAAGGCGATGGATTACTCGGCCGCCAAGACGCGCGACGGGCTTCTGGGCGAACTCTGGACCGGCGCCCTGGCGATCATAATGGTGCTTGGAGGCGCGGCCGCGCTGCACGGCGTCATGGCCTCCATGTTCGGGTCGGGCGGCGTCTGGAAGGAGGCGCTCGCCGCCATCGTGTTTTTCATGACCCTCGGCCTGCTCGAGGCCCCGATTTCGCTGATGTCCACCTTCGGCACCGAAACCCGGTTCGGGTTCAACCGCACCAACCCGGGACTCTGGGTGATCGACCAGCTCAAGGGGCTCGCGGTGGGCGTCACGCTGGCCTTCGCCCTGCTCACCCCCTGCGCCTGGTTTCTTCAAAAACTTCCCGGCACCTGGTGGATGTTCGCCTGGATCGCCTTCGTGCTCTTCCGCTTCCTCGCCGCCGGCCTGCTGTCGGTCGTGCTGCTGCCGCTCTTTCAAAAGCTCACCCCGCTGGAGGACGGCCCGCTGAAGCAGGGGCTGCTTGAACTCGCCCGCAAAGCCGACTTCCCCGCAAGCGCCATCCTGGTGATGGACGGCTCCAGGCGCAGCGCCCACGCCAACGCCTTTTTCGCCGGTTTCGGCCGCATGCGCCGCATCGTGCTGTTCGACACCCTCGTGGCGCAACTGTCGCGCGAGGAACTGGAGGCCGTCCTCGCGCACGAGATTGGACACTGGAAGCGCGGGCATATCCTGAAAGGCATGGTCGTGTCCACCCTCGTCGCCCTCCCGCTGTTCGGCCTCGCCGGCTGGATTTCCGCCCGCCCTGACCTCGCGGTCGCCTTCGGCTACGGCATCGCCCCCGACGCCACCCACACACCGTTCGGCGCACTGCTGCCCCTGCTGGCGCTCGCCCTGGCCCCCGTACTTTACTGGCTCTCCCCCCTCGCCAACGGCATTTCCCGCAAACATGAGTTCGAGGCCGACGCCTACGCCGCCGGGCTCACCGGCGGGCCGGACGCGCTGGTGCGGGCCCTGACCAAACTGTATTCGGCCAACAGCTCAAACCCGCTGCCGCACCCGGCCTACGCGCTGTTCCACCATTCGCACCCCTCGCTCCCCGAGCGCAAGGCGGCGCTGACAACTACCCGGTAGGATTGCACGCCGAGCACCGGGATCCGCACCGGGCCAAGCCGTGCGACCCCATCAGGCATTTCGGCCATCACCGAGGGTAATTTTGCGGCTGTGCAGATAGACTGCACATGGCCAACCGGGCCGGCGTATACGCACCGCCCCCCCGGACCCGCATCCCGTCAACAGGAGCCTTACACCGCCCGTCGATTTCTGAGGGGCGAAGCGTGCCCGACCCCGGCGACATCCATGCGGCACGGAGGGATTCCCCCAGAAAACCATCCCTGGGGCGACGTGTGGTCATTGGCCCAGCCCCCATTCAGGACCACATGACACAGGATTTCCCAAAAAACATGCTCATTCCGGATGTTTATGTCATGATTAGGTTTTTTAAGAACAAGGGCGATTTTGAGAGCCGCCCCGAGTCGGGAAAAGCCCGGGCGCAGGGCTATTAGAAACGGGGCCCCGATGTCCCATCGGCAAAATGGCTGATCGGCAGCACAGGAGCGTCGCAAGTCCTTAACACAAAAGGACTAAACACTTAACAATCAAAGCCTTGATGGGGGGGCTGAAAGCGCCATTTCCCATGGCGCACCCATACCGCGATCCAAGCCAACACCCCGGCTGCACCATTATTACCAATATTAATCCCTATGAAAAAAATGCGGAAAGGGCTTCAAAAAGCACCGCCCCGGACCAAGGCCGCCCCCGTGAAATCCCCCAAACATCGCATTGACTACACAGGATGACATATTTCTTACGCGCATAAGTCAAAAGACCACCCAAGGCAAAAAAGGCTTATACACCAAGCCCTGCGCCAAGCCCTCTCAAAGAATCCCAAAATCACTTAGACCGTCATGAAATTCTCCAAGAAGATGCTCCGCGCCGGAGCCGCCCTCGCCTGCTTCAGCGCCGCACCGGCCCTGCTCGATGCCGGAATCATCACGACCAATCAGACCATCAACACTGCTCAGACCGAGAGCCTCTTCGTCCAGTCCGGCACCGTCACGGTCAACAACATCACTCTTTCCAACCTCACCGCCCAGGGCGGCAACGGCTCCGGCGGCGGTGCCGGCATGGGCGGCGGCGTGTTCGTGAACACCGGCGCGGTCGTCACCCTCACCAACGTCAATTTCTACGGCAACCAGGCCATCGGCGGTAGCGCGGACGGAATCTCCTTCACGGGTGGCTCACTCAACGGCCTCTTCATCGACAACACCGGCGCGACCGCCGGCCGTGACGGCAGCACCCCCACCGCCTACCACTATCTTGACGCCAACGGCACCAACGGCACCAACGGTGGAATGGGCGCCGTCGGCGTCAACGGCACGGGCGGCAGAGGCGGCCACGGCGGCGCGGGCGGAAATGGCGACGCCACGGAGGCGGCTGTACCGTTCATCCTCGATGTCACCTCCGCCTCCGGAAATGTCGTCGCACTGGCGGCGGAAATCGCGGGTGCTTTGAGCAACTTCCCTCCCGATGTCGGTGAAGCCATCGCCATCGGCGCGCAGGTGGTCGTGGCAGGCATCGACCTGGGCAACGCCACCGCCGCTCTCGTTTACTACGACAAGGCCATCGCCAGCGGACAGATCGGTGTCGGCGGCTCCGGCGGCATCGGTGGCAACGCCGGCGCCAGCGACTTCGGTTACGGCGGCAACTTCGGCGGCAACGGCGGCAACGGCGGCAACGGCACGAAAAACCGCGATCTCAGCGCCTTCAAGGGCGGCGCCGCAGGCGGCGACGCAGGCGACGGCGGCACCGGCGGACTCGGTGGCTTCGGCGCCGGCGGCGGCTCCGGGGGCAATGGAGGCAACGGTGGCGCCGGCGCCAATGTCGGCAGCATCCCCGAAGTCCCCGCCATCCCGGCGGAAACCAAGACCTACTCCGTCGACGCGAGCTACCAAAAGGTTTACGAATACGACCCGGATAAGCTCGCTTGGAACAACACCATCTCCGGCCAAGTCGCCGGAAAACAGAATCTTACCGCCGCGCAACGCGACGCCGCCATAGCCGCCGGCCTGGGCACGACCACCGTCTCCTACACCGACGCCTCGGGCACGACCCAGTCCGTCGTGGTCAACAACCGTGTCATCGAAGACCCCTACCTTGTCGGCGTCTACGATGTCATCTACTCCTTCGACCCCGACAACAACTCCGCCACCGACATCAAGCGCGTTGTCATCCAAGGGTCGATGACCCTCGATCAAAAGAATTCCGCGGTCTCAAGCGGACTGGGCACGACCACCGTCACCTACAACGACGGCACCACCGGCACGGTCTCCAATCAGATTCTGGAGCAGACCCCCGCGTACACCACCACCATCATCACCAAGCCCGGCCAGGAATACATCCCGGCTGACCCCAACGGCACCCGCCCCAATGGCGCAAAAGGCGCCGGCGGCGCCGGCGGTGACGGCGGCTTCGGCGCAGGAGCAGGCGCCGGCGGCACCGGCAGCGACCCCAGAGTCACGGGAGGCAACGGCGGCAGCGGCTTCGGCGGCGCCATCTTCGTCAAGAACGGCGGCACGCTGACCATCATCGGCAACGCCACTTTCGACGGCAACGATGTGCGGGGCGGCAACGGTCAAGCCGGCTCTTCCACCGTGGCGGCCGGCGCGGCCGGCTCCGGCTATGGCACCGACATGTTCATCATGGCGGGCGCCGTTGTCACGATTTCCCCGGGTGCGGGTAATGTCGTCACCTTCAACGGCTCCATCGCCGACGACAGCGTCACTTCCGATTACGACACAAGCCGGGCGGCGGGCAACGGCGCCGGCATCACCATCAGCGGCGGCGGACTGGTCGTGTTCAACGGAGAAAACACCTACTCCGGCCGCACTGTCGTCAACGGCACGGTCCTGCAGGCGATCGACGGCGAAGGCGTTCACGCGCAGAGCCGCATCGAACTTTCCAACGGCGCCATCTTCCAGTCTTCCGGCCAGTTCACGCGCCGACTCGGCGCCGGCATCACCCAGTTCACCATGGGGGATGCCTCCGGCTTCGCCGCCATCGAAGAGGACCTGACCGTGCGCCTCAACAGCGGCTCCGCTATCACATGGGGTGCCACAACCGGCTTCGTCACCGGAGAACTCCTCTTCGGCTCCTCCTCCGCTGACGCCACCGTAAACTTCGTCAACGCCCTCAACCTCGGCGGCGCCACCCGCACCGTCCTGGTCACCGACAACACCGGTGCCGACACCGACATCGCCGTCCTCTCGGGAGTGATTTCGAACGGCTCCCTCACCGTCGGCAACGCCACCCACACCGGTGTGCTGCGCCTCGACGCCGCGAACACCTACACCGGCGACACCACCGTCACCGCCGGCACCCTCGCGCTCGGCGCCACCGGCTCGCTGTCCACGGGCAATGTGATCGTCAACGGCACCTTCGATATCTCGGGCGCCGGCAACCGCACAGTCGGCACGCTCTCCGGCTCCGGCACCGTCGCCCTCGGCGCGAATACCCTCACCGTCAACCAGGGCGCCGACGCCACCTTCTCCGGCGCGATCACCGACGGCGGTCTGGAAGGCGGCACCGGCGGCGCCTTCACCAAAGCCGGCGCCTCCGCGCTCACGCTCTCGGGCGCCTCCACCTACACCGGCGCCACCACCGTGTCCGCCGGCACCCTCGCGCTCTCCGGCTCCCTCGCCTCCACCGCGATCACCATCGCCTCCGGCGCCACGCTCTCCGACACCGCCGCCGGCCTCTCCGACGACGCGGTCGTCACCGCCAACGGCACCCTCGCGATTTCCGGCTCCGCCGAGACCATCAAGACCCTCAACGGCGCCGGCGCCGTCACCCTCGCCGGCGACCTCACCGTCTCCGACGGCACCTTCTCCGGCATCATCTCCGGCGCCTCGGGCCTGACCAAGGCCTCCGACGGCACCCTCACCCTCTCCGGCGCGAACACCTTCACCGGCGCCTTCAACGCCAACGCCGGCACCACCACCCTCTCGGGCTCTCTCGCCACCGCCACGGTGAATGTCGCCTCCGGCGCCACCCTTGCCGTCACCGCTTCCGGCCTTGCGTCCGGCGCCACGCTCACGAACGCCGGCACCGTCACCCTCGGCGCCGACGACACCGTGACCTCCTTGGTGAACTCCGGCACCCTCAACGGCGCGGGCATCACCCTCACCGCCGCCACCTACGCGCTCAACAACGGCTCCGTGGTGAACGCCAACCTCGGCGCCGGCGCCGCCACCGCCAACGGCACGGTCGCCCTCAACGGCACCGTCGCGGCGAACCTCACCGTCGCCACCGGCACCACCACCCTCGGCTCCGCCGAACGCCTCGCCGACACCGCCACCGTCACCGTCGCCGCCGGCGCCACGCTCACCCTGGGCGGCGCCGAGACCCTCGGCACCCTCAACGGCTCCGGCACCCTCAACAACACCGCCGGCGCCCTCACCGTCTCCTCCGGCACTTTCTCCGGCGACATCACCGGCACCTCCGCCGTCAACAAGGTCTCCACCGGCACGCTCACGCTCTCCGGCACGAACACCTTCACCGGCGCCTTCAACGCCAACGCCGGCACCACCACCCTCTCCGGCTCCCTCGCCACCACCTCGGTGAATGTCGCCTCCGGCGCCACCCTCACCGACTCCAACGGTGGTCTCGCCTCCGGCGCCACCCTCACGAACGCCGGAACCGTCACCCTCGGCGCCGCCGACACCATCGCCGCCTATGTGTCCAACGCCGGCACCCTCAACGGCACGGGCCAGACCCTCACCGCCGCCACCTACGCGCTGAACACCGGCTCCGTGGTGAACGCCAACCTCGGCACCGGCTCCCTCACCGCCAACGGCACGGTCGCCCTCAACGGCACCTCCGACGCCTCCTCGGTGACCATCGCCACCGGCACCACCACACTCGGTTCCGCCGAGCGCCTCGTCGACACCGCCTCCGTCACCATCGCCTCCGGCGCCACGCTCACCCTGGGCGGCGCCGAGACCATCACCTCCATCAACGGCGCCGGCACCCTGAACAACACCGCGGGCGCCCTCACCGTCTCCACCGGCACCTGGGCCGGCGACATCACCGGCACCTCCGCCGTCAACAAGGTCTCCGCCTCCACGCTCACCGTCACCGGCGCGAATTCCTTCACCGGCGCCTTCAACGCCAACGCCGGCACCACCACCCTCGTCGGCTCCCTCGCCACGAACTCGGTGAACATCGCCTCCGGCGCCACGCTCCGCGACATCAACGGCGGCCTCGCCTCCGGCGCCACCGTCACGAACGCCGGCATCCTCGACCTCACCGCCTCCGACGAGACCATCACCGCCTTCGTCTCCAACGGCGGCACCCTCAACTTCACCCAGACCTACACCCCCGTCACGGCCGCCGGCCCCGATGTGACGGTCACCAACCCCGGCACGCCCATCCTTATCGGCGTCGACTCCGTCACCGGCGCCCCGATCTACACGACCACGGCGTCCACCACGACCACCGTCGCCGGGCCCGCCATCATCGTCGGCTCCACGCCGAACGCCCCCGCCAAGCTCACCGCCCTCACCTACGCCCTGAACAACGGCACGGTGATCAACGCCAACCTCGGCACCGGCACCCTCACCGCCAACGGTTCCGTCGCCCTCAACGGCACCGCCGACGCCGCCACGGTCAACATCGTCTCCGGCACCACCACCCTCGGCTCCGCCGAGCGCCTCGCCGACACCGCCACCGTCACCGTCTCCTCCGGCGCCACGCTCACCCTGGGCGGCGCCGAGACCATCGGCACCCTCAACGGCGCGGGCACCGTGAACAACACCGCCGGCGCCCTCACCGTCTCCTCCGGCACCTGGGCCGGCGACATCACCGGCTCCTCCGCCGTCAACAAGGTCTCCGCCGGCACCCTCACGCTCACCGGCGCGAACTCCTTCACCGGCGCCTTCAACGCCAACGCCGGCACCACCACCCTCTCCGGCTCCGGTTCGCTCGCCACCAACGCCGTGAATGTCGCCGTCGGCGCCACGCTGAACGACAACAACGGCGGCCTCGCCGCCACCGCCGTGCTCACCAACAACGGCACGGTCAACCTCGGCGCCTCCGAGACCATCACCACCCTCAACGGCACCGCCGCCACCGCCGCGGTGAACCTCGGCGCGAACACCCTCACCGTCTCCGACGGCGCCTACGCCGGCGCCATCAACGGCACGGGCACCCTCGTCAAGACCTCCTCCGGCACCCTCACCCTCTCCGGCAACTCGGGCCAGACCGGCCCCGTCTCCGTGAACGCGGGCACCCTCGAGCTCACCGGCACCACCGCCTCGACCACCGTCACCATCGCCGCCGGCGCCACGCTGCTCGACACCAACGGCGGCCTCGCCGCCAACGCCACGGTCAACAACCACGGCACCCTCACCCTCGGCGCCAACGAGACCATCACCACCCTCAACGGCGCCTCCACCGGCGTCGTGAACCTGGGCGCGAACACCCTCACCGTCTCCGACGGCGCCTTCGCCGGCGCCATCAACGGCACGGGCGGCCTCGTCAAGAACACCGCCGGCACCCTCACCCTGTCGGGCGCTTCCGGATACACCGGCACCACCGACATCAACGCCGGCGTCCTCCAACTCACCGGCTCCCTCGCCTCCCTCACCGTCAATGTCGCCTCCGGCGCCTCGCTGAACGATGTGAACGGCGGCCTCGCCGCCGGCGCCACGCTCGTGAACGCGGGCACCGTCACCCTCTCCGCCGACGACACCATCGACACCTATGTGTCCAACGGCGGCGTGCTCAATGTGGCCGGCTTCACGCTCACCACGAGGAACTACCTGCTCAACACCGGCACCGTCACCAACGCCAACCTCGGCACCGGCAATGTGACCACCAACGGCACGGTCACCATCAACGGCACCTCCGACGCCGCCACCTTCACCGTCGCCTCCGGCACCACCACCCTCGGCTCCGCCGAGCGCCTCAACGACACCGGCACCGTCGTCATCAACTCCGGCGCCACCCTCGTGCTCGGCGGCGTCGAGACCATCGGCACCCTCAACGGCTCCGGCACCCTCAACAACACCGCCGGCGCCCTCACCGTCTCCGCCGGCACCTGGGCCGGCGACATCACCGGCTCCTCCGCCGTCAACAAGGCCTCCGCCGGCACCCTCACGCTCTCCGGCGCGAACACCTTCACCGGCGCCTTCAACGCCAACGCCGGCACCACCGTCCTCTCCGGCTCCCTCGCCACCACCACGCTGAACATCGCCTCCGGCGCCACCTTCACCGATGTGAACGGCGGCCTCGTCGACGCCACCGTGGCCACCGTCAACGGCACGCTCACCCTCTCCGGCGCGGGCGAGACCATCACCACCCTCAACGGCGCCTCCTCCGGCGTCGTGAATGTGGGCGGCGGATTCCTCACCGTCTCGAACGGCACCTTCGCCGGCGCCATCAACGGCGCGCAGGGCCTCGTCAAGAACACCGCGGGCACCCTCACCCTGTCGGGCTCCTCCGGATACACCGGCACCACCGACCTCAACGCCGGCACCCTCACGCTCACCGGCTCCACCGCCTCCCGCTCCGTCAATGTCGCCTCCGGCGCCTCGCTGAACGATGTGAACGGCGGCCTCGCCGCCGACGCCACGCTCACCAACGCGGGCACCGTCACCCTCTCGGCCGACGACACCATCGGCGCCTATGTCGCCAACTCCGGCACCCTCGCCGGCGCGGGCCGCACCCTCACCGCCGCCACCTACGCGCTCAACAACGGCGCCGTGGTGAACGCCAACCTCGGCACCGGTTCCCTGACCGCCAACGGCACGGTCGCCCTCAACGGCACCTCCGCCGCCTCCGCGGTGACCATCAGCTCCGGCACCACCACCCTCGGCTCCGCCGAGCGCCTCGCCGACACCGCCTCCGTCACCATCGCCTCGGGCGCCTCGCTCATCCTCGGCGGCGCCGAGACCATCGGCTCCCTCAACGGCGCCGGCACCCTGAACAACACCGCCGGCACCCTCACCGTCTCCTCCGGTTCCTTCGCCGGCGTCATCACGGGCGGTTCCGATGTGCGCAAGGTCTCCTCCGGCACCCTCGAACTCGCGGGCGCCAACACCTTCACCGGCCTGCTCGCGGTGAATGCGGGCACCGTCACGCTCACCGGCTCCCTCGCGACGAACTTCATCACCGTCGCCTCCGGCGCCACGCTCAACGATGTGAACGCCGGCCTCGCCGCCACCGCTTCCGTCTCCAACGCGGGCGTCATCAATGTCACCCTCGACGACACCATCGACACGCTGAACAACACCGGCGTGATCAACGGCCCCGGCACCCTCACCGCCGCGGTGTACAACCTCGGCAACGGCTCCGTCATCAACGCCAACCTCGGCTCCGGCACCCTCGTGGTGACCGACGCCGCGATCCTCAACGGCACCTCCGCCGCCACGCTCGTCGACATCACGCCCACCGGCACCCTCACCCTGGGTTCCGCCGAGCGCCTGCTCGACACCGCCGTGGTGAATGTGAACGGCGCCCTCATCCTCGGCGGCGCCGAGACCATCGGCTCCCTCACCGGCTCCGGCTCCGTGAACCTCGCCGCAGGTAACCTCACCGTTTCCTCCGGCAGCTTCTCCGGCGTGCTCTCCGGAGCCAACGGCCTCACCAAGGTCTCCTCCGGCTCCCTCACCCTCGACGGCGCGAACACCTTCGCCGGCGCCTTCAACGCCAACGGTGGCACCACCACCCTCAACGGCTCCCTCGCCACCCTCACCGTCAATGTCGCCTCCGGCGCCTCGCTCAATGTGGTGAACGGCGGCCTCGCCGCCGGCGCCACCCTCACCAACGCGGGCACGGTCAGCCTGTTCGCAGACGACACCATCGCCACCTATGTGTCGGAAAACGGCGTGCTGAACCTCAACGGCTTCACGCTCACCGCCGCCAACTATGTCCTGAACGACGGTTCCGTCACCAACGCCAACCTCGGCGCCGGCAACCTGATCACCAACGGCACGGTCGCCATCAACGGCACCTCCTCCGCCACCTCGGTGACCATCGCCTCCGGCACCACCACCCTCGGATCCGCCGAACGCCTCGCCGACACCGCCACGCTCACCGTCTCCTCCGGCGCCTCGCTCGTGCTCGGCGGCGCGGAAACCGTCACCACGCTCCTCGGCTCCGGCTCCGTCACCACCGCCCCCGCCGCGCAGTTCACCGTCTCCGACGGCACCTTCTCCGGCACCATCGCCGGCGACGGCGGACTCACGAAGGTTTCCTCCGGCTCCCTCACCCTGTCGGGTGCGAACACTTACACGGGCGACACCCGCGTGAATGCCGGCGCCCTCGAGCTCACCGGCTCCCTCGCCGGCGCCCCCGTCTTCGTCGCCTCCGGCGCCACGCTCGTCGACCGCTCCGGCGGCCTCGCCGACACCACCCGCCTCACGCTCGACGGCACCCTCGACCTCTACGCTTCCGAATCCGTCGCCGACTTCTCCGGCGCCGCCACCGGCCGCGTGAACCTCATCGACGGCGGCATGACCGCTTCCGCCGGCACCTTCGCCGGCGTGATTGCGGGCGACTCCACCGAATTCGGCCTCACCAAGGTCTCTGTCGGCACGCTCACGCTCTCCGGTCACAGCACCTTCATCGGCACCGCCCGCGTGGCCGAAGGCACCCTCGTGCTCACCGGCGACCTCGACACCGCCGCCGTGACCGTCGACTCCGGCGCCACCCTCGATGTGGTGAACGCCGGCCTCGCCGCCTCCACCGTGCTCACCGCCGAAGGCGCCGTGCTCGTGCGCTCCGCCGAGTCCGTCTACACCCTGCGCAGCACCGGCGCCACCGGCGTCGTCTCCCTGCTCGGCGGCGACCTCACCGTCTCCAACGGCGATTACGCCGGCGCCATCGCGGGCACCGACCCCGCCCATGGCCTCGAAAAGATCAGCGTCGGCGAACTCACCCTGCGCGGCGCCTCCACCTTCGTGGGTGAGACCCATGTCGCGGGCGGCACCCTCACGCTCACCGGCGCCGGCGCCCTCGCCTCCGCCCTGGTGACCATCGACGCCGGCACCACCCTGCGCGACCTCTCCGGCGGCCTCGCCGACACCGCCACTGTGGTGAACCGCGGCACCCTCGACCTCGGCACCCTCGCCGACGACACCATCGGCACGCTGGTGAACTCCGGCACCGTGAACGGCACCACCACCCTCACCGCCTCCACCTACGCGCTGAACTCCGGCTCCGTCATCAACGCCAACCTCGGCGCCGGTGTCGTCACCGCCAACGGCACCGTGCGCCTCAACGGCACCGTGACCGCCGCCGATGTCACCATCGCCTCCGGCACCACCACCCTCGGCTCCGCCGAACGCCTCGCCGACACCGCCACGATCACCGTCGCCTCCGGTGCGACGCTCGCCACCGGCGGCGCCGAGCAGATCGGCGTCCTCCTGGGCTCCGGCCGCCTGAATGTCTCCGCCGGCTCGCTCGCCGCGGACTCCGGCAGCTTCTCCGGCGTGATCGCCTCGGACAACACCGTCACCGGCTTCACCAAGACCGGCGCCGGCGTGCTCACCCTCTCGGGATCCAGCACCTACCTCGGCCTCACCACCGTCTCCGGCGGCGAACTCGTGCTCACCGGCACGCTCGCCTCCAAGTCGCTCGTGGTCGGCCCCGCCGGCACCCTCACCTCCGAAAGCGCCGGCCTCTCCGAGTTCGCCTCCCTCGACAACGCGGGTGTCGTGAACCTCGGCGCCGCCGACGAGACGCTCGCCGCGTACGCCTCCACCGGCACGCTCAACGGCTCCGCCACCCTCACCGCCGCCACCTACGCGCTGAACGAAGGCTCCGTGGTGAACGCCAACCTCGGCGCCGGCTCCCTCACCGCCAACGGCACGGTCGCCCTCAACGGCACCTCCGCCGCCGCCTCGGTGACCGTCGACTCCGGCACCACCACCCTCGGCTCAGCCGAACGCCTGCTCGACACCGCCGCGCTCACCGTGAACGGCACCCTCGTGCTCGGCGGCGCCGAAACCGTCGCTTCGCTCGCCGGCACCGGCGCCGTGAACACCGACGCCGGTATCCTCACCGTGTCCTCCGGCAGCTTCTCCGGTGACATCACCGGCGCCTCCGGCCTCGTGAAGACCTCCTCCGGCATGCTCGTTCTCTCGGGCGCGAACACCTTCTCCGGTCCGCTCTCCGTGCAGGCCGGCGCCCTGGGCCTCTCCGGCTCGCTCGCCACCACCTCCGTCACCGTCGACTCCGGCGCCTCGCTCTCCGATCTCGCCTCCGGCCTCTCCGCCGACGCCGCCGTGGCCGTCAACGGTGTGCTCTACATGGGCGCCTCCGACGCCATCCGCACGCTCACCGGCTCCGGTGCGGTCCTCCTCGACGGCGGATTCCTTGCCGTCGCCGACGGCGACTTCTCCGGCAACTTGTCGGGCGCCAACGACCTCGTGAAGAACTCGACCGGCACGCTCACCCTGTCGGGCGCCAACACTTACACCGGACTCACCGCCATCAACGAGGGCGCACTTCGACTCACCGGTTCCCTCGCTTCCTCGGTCGTCATGGTGGCCTCGTCCGGCACCCTCACGAACACCTCCGGCGCTCTCGCCGACACCGTGTTCCTGTCGGTCGAGGGTCGAGCGGACATCGCCGCAGACGAGACGGTCGCCGCCCTCGCCGGCTCCGGCGTCGTCGACCTCTCGGGCAGCACCCGACTCACCGTCTCGCTCGGAGACTTCTCCGGCGTGGTCTCCGGCACCGGCTCGCTCACCAAGTCGGGCACCTCGATTCTCACGCTCTCGGGCGCGAACACCTACACCGGCGCCACCGCCGTGAATTCGGGCACCCTGCGCCTCACCGGCTCGCTGACCTCCACCGAGGTGTCCGTCGCCTCCGGCGCCGTGTTGGAATCGACCGCCTCCGGTCTCTCCACCGCCGCCACGCTCACCAACGCCGGCACCGTCAACCTCGGCTCCGCCGACCAGACCGTGCTCTCGCTGGTGAACTCCGGCGTGCTCAACGGCTCCGCCACGCTCACCGCCGCCGCCTACGACCTGCGCGACGGCTCGGTGATCAACGCCAACCTGGGCAAGGGCGCCATGTTCACCACCGGCGCCGTCATGCTCGCCGGCACCTCCGCCTCCGGCGCCGTGACCATCGGCTCCGGCTCCGTCCTCACGCTGGCTTCCGCCGACCGCCTCTCCGACGAGGCCGTGGTGACCGTGGACGGTCGCCTGGTGCTCACCGGAGACGACACCATCTGGGAATTGCACGGCAACGGCTCCGTCGACGGCGGCGCCAACAGCAAGCTGTACATCCTCAATGGCGGCACCTTCGGCGGCACCATTCTGAAGGGCACCCGCTCGCTCACCTCCGAAGGCGACACCTCCGGCGGCACCCTGGTGCTCAGCGAGAAGGTCACCCTCGTCGGCGGCCGCCTTCAGATTGTCGGCACCGACGCCTCGCTCTCGGCCAACACGCTGCAGGTCGAGCAGGGCGCCACGCTCGCGACGGATGACGCCTCCCGCCTCACCTACAAGGTGCTGCAGGGTTCGGGCACCGTGAGCACCGCCTCCGGCACCTTCACCAACGCCGCCGGCTCCACCGTCGCCGGCACGCTCACCTTCTCCGGCAACTTCTCCAACAACGGCACCGTCGCCCCGGGCAACTCGCCGGGCGTCATGACCGTGGCCGGCAACTTCGCCGACGCCGGCGTTCTGGACATGGAGCTGGGCGGCCTCGGCGCCGCAGGCATGAACCCCACCGGATTCGACCAGATCCGCGTCGGCGGCGATGTCACCCTCTCCGGCGGCGTGCTGCGCGTGCTCGGCTACAACGGCTTCGCCGCCGCCCGCGGCCAGTCCTTCCGTCTCATCTCGGATCTCTCCGGAGGCGCCAAGGCCCTCTCGGGCTCGTTCTCGTCGGTCACCTTCGACCTCGACGGTGTCGCCGGCCCCGGCGTCCCGGTTCAGAACGCCGCCGGCGTGTTCGACCTGCGCACCGGCACCCTGCTGACCTCCGGCCTCAACGCCGCGAACAGCAAGTTCACCGACCTGGCCGCCTCGGCCAACGAGCGCGCCTTCATCGGCGCCGTGTTCGCGGGGGCCCAGCTCGCCCCGGGCCAGATCGACACCGCCACCGCCGAAGGCCGCGCGGCCGCCGACATCCTGTCGGCGCCCACCGCCGCAGCCGCCTCGGCTCAACTGGCCTTCTACATTCCGGAGACCTACGGCGCGCTGGCCGACTACGCCTTCGCCTCGGGCCGTCTCGCCGAGAACCTGGCCAACCGCGTGAGCCCCTTCACGACCCTCCCGGGTCGCGAGCCCGGCAAGGCCGCCTTCTACGCCGGCGCCCTCAACGCCGAGACCAACACCGCTCACAACGCCCGCTTCACCCGCAACGACTTCTACGCCGGCGCGGACTTCGCGGCCGCCTCGTCGCTGGACCTGGGCCTCTTCGGCGCGGGCAACACCGGCTCCATCCGCCACGACATCGGCCGCACCGAGGCCGAAGGCGCGTCGGTCGGCGCCTACGCCAAGGCCGCCATCAGCGAGAACTGGTCCATCAAGGCCTCCTTCGTCTACGGCACCGAGGACTTCGAAACCAAGCGCCGCACCCTGAACGGCTCCGTGAACGCCGACACCAAGGCCGACACCTACTCGGGCGCCCTCATGGCCGAGTATGTCGCTTTCCGCGGCGAGTCCTTCTCGATCGCCCCGCGCGCGGGCGTCGTGGCCGGTTCCTCCACCGTCTACGCCTTCACCGAGCGCGGCGCCTCCGACGCCCTGCGCATCGGCGAATTCGACACCGCCCGCTACTCCGCCCGCGCCGGCGCCTCGGCCGTGTGGACCACGCGCACCTTCGGCAACCCGCTCAGCCTGGAACTCACCGGCGACCTCGACCAGGCCTTCGCCGGCGACCAGGACGACCTGAGCGCGTCCCTGGCCGGCACGCCCTCGCTGACCTACCCGATCGGCGTGTCCGACGAGCGCTCCACCTCGTTCCTCTACGGCGTGAACGCCGGATACGGCCTCACCGAATCCGCCTCGCTCTTCCTGGGCTACCAGGGCCGCGTCGGCTACGCGCCTTCCAACAGCGTGCAGGCCTCCGTGCGCTTCCGCTTCTGATGTCCCGTCCGGTCGCGGCCCTTCCCTTCGCGGGGCGGGGCCGCGTCCGGCCCCTTTCCTTCCCCCTTCGACACCTTTCATAATGAAACTTTCCCATCGCACCCTCCTCGCCTCCGCCCTGCTCTCCGCCGCCGCGTGGGCTCCCGATTCCCTCGCCGTCGCCCCCGTGGTTGAAGACGGCGCCGGCGCCATCCAGAACGGCGCCTTCGGCCCCGGCCGCGTCGTCACCGACACGCGCGTCATCCAAAACTATACGCTGAACAACTTCCGCGTCGTCGGCGCCACCGGCGCCGACGGCCAGGGCGGCGCCATCCTCGTGGACACCACGGGCGTGCTCACGCTCAACAATGTCAACTTCACCGCCAACACCGCGGTCGGCGGCTCCTCGGCCACCGGCAACGGCGGCAACGGCCTCGGCGGCGCCGTGTATGTGAAATCCGGAGGCACCCTGCTCATGCAGGGCGACGCCCTATTCGACCGCAACGCCTCCCTCGGCGGCTCAGGCGCGGCCGGCTTCACCGGCGGTCAGGCGGTCGGTACCGACCTCTTCATCGAGAAGGGCGCCTTCGTCACGCTCTCCCCGGGCGCAGGCAAAACCATCACCTTCAACGGCACCATCGCCGACAACAGCCAGTCCTCGCTCGTCGGCGCCCCCTACGGCGTAGGCGCCGGCGCCGACCTCACAATCGCCTCCGGCACCGTGGTGCTCAACGGCGCGAACACCTACTCCGGAGCCACCCGCCTCGCCGGCGGCGTGCTGCGCGCCAACGACGGCGTGGGCATCAACCGCAACAGCAACATCACCTTCACCGGCGGCGTGCTGGAAACCTCCGGCACCTTCACCCGCTTCCTCGGCACCGGCGGCGACCGCGTGCAGTGGATCGGCGACGGCGGCTTCTCCGCCCGCGGCGGCGCCCTCACCGTCTCCCTCGACGCCGGCCGCCGGGTCACCTGGAACTCCGGCTCCTTCGTGCCCGCCGGCTCCGCGCTCGTCTTCGGCGCCGCCTCCTCCACGCACGATGTGACCTTCATCAACGCCGTCGACCTGAACGGCGCCACCGGCCGCATCCTCGTCACCCCGAACACCGGCGCCACCACCAAGGCCGTGCTCACCGGCGTGTTCTCCAACGGCGCGCTCGAAGTGGGCGACGCCACCCACGCCGGCCTCCTGCGTATCGAGTCGGCGAATACCTACGCGGGCGGCACCACCGTGAACGCCGGCACCCTCGCCCTCTCCTCCACCGGCTCGCTCAACGCCAACGGCGCCCTCGCCGTCCACGGCACCTTCGACATCTCCGAAGCCGGCGACCGCGCGACCGGCGACCTCTCCGGCGCCTCCACCGGCCGCCTCGCGCTCGGCTCGCACCGCCTCACCGTCAACCAGGCCGGCGACTCCACCTTCGCCGGCGTGATCGCCGACGGCGGCCTCACCGGCGGCACCGGCGCCAAGCTCACCAAAGCCGGCGCGGGCAACCTCACGCTCTCCGGCGCCTCCACCTACACCGGCGCCACCCGCGTCGAAGCCGGCACGCTCACGCTCACCGGCTCCCTCGCCTCCGCCGATATCACCGTCCTCGCCGGCGCCACGCTCGACGATGTGAACTCCGGCCTGCGCGACGCCGCGGTCGTGTCCGTCGACGGCACGCTGAACCTCGGCGCCGACGAGACCGTCACTACGCTCAACGCCACCGGCGCGATCAAGCTCACCGGCGGCTCCCTCACCGTCTCGAACGGCACGGTCTCCGGCGTCGTCTCCGGCACACACGGCCTCACCAAGGTCTCCGCCGGCACCCTCACGCTCTCGGGCGCGAACACCTTCACCGGCGCCTTCGCCGCGAACGCCGGCACCACCACGCTCACCGGCTCCCTCGCCACCACCGCGGTCTCCGTCGCCTCCGGCGCCACGCTCAACGATGTGAACGCCGGCCTCGCCACGGGCACCGTGCTCGTGAACGCCGGCACCGTCGTGCTCGGCGCCTCCCAGACCGTCGCCTCCTACGAGGCCTCCGGTTTCCTCGACGGCTCAGGCAAGACCCTCACCGCCGCCACCTACTCCCTTCACGCGGGCGCCCGCGTCGACGCCAACCTCGGCGCCGGCACCTTCACCTCCGACGGCGACGCCGCGCTGAACGGCACCTCCGCCTCCGCCACGCACACCGTCACCGCCGGCACCCTCACGCTCGGCTCCGCCGAACGCCTCACCAACGCCACCACGCTCACCGTCGCCTCCGGCGCCAAGGTCGTGCTCGGCGGCGACGAGACCATCCGCACGCTGCTCGGCGCCGGCACCGTCGATGTGTCCGCCGGCACCCTCATCGTCTCCGACGGCACCTGGTCCGGCGACCTCACCTCGGCCAACGGCAACCACGGCCTCACCAAGGTCTCCCTCGGCGAACTCACCCTCTCGGGCGCGAACACCTACACCGGCCGCACCCGCGTGATGAACGGCGTGCTCACGCTCGCCCCCGGCGGCTCCCTCGCCTCCCGCTATGTCCTCGTCGACGCCAACAAGACGCTGAACAACACCGTCTCCGGCCTCGCCGCCGACGCCACGCTGGAAAACAACGGCATCGTGAACCTCGGCGCCGCCGACGACACGATCGGCGCCCTCATCAACTCGGGCACGCTCAACGGCACCGCCACGCTCACCGCCGCCACCTACGCCCTGCGCGACGGCGCGGTCGTGAACGCGAACCTCGGCGCCGGCGCCCTCACCTCCGACGGCCTCACCCGCCTCGTCGGCACCTCCGCCGCCGAGACCGTGACCGTCGCCTCCGGCACCCTCACCCTCGCCTCCGCCGAACGCCTCGCCGACACCGCCGCGGTCACCGTCAACGGCCGACTGGCCCTCGGCGGCGCCGAAACCGTCGGCTCCCTCTCGGGCGCCGCCACCGGCGTGGTGACCGCCGACCTCGGCGTGCTCACCGTCTCCGCCGGCAACTTCGCCGGCGTCATCGAAGGCGTCGACGCCGCCTACGGTCTGACCAAGACCGGCACCGGCACGCTCACCCTCTCGGGCGTGAACACCTATGTCGGCACCACCCGCGTGCAGGCCGGCACCCTCGCGCTGGTCTCCGGCGGCTCGCTCGAAAGCCGCGTCATCGACATCGCCGCCGGGGCCGCCGTGGAGAACACCGTCTCCGGTTTCTCCTCCCTCGCCGCCCTCACCAACGCCGGCACCCTCACCCTCGGCACCGGTGATGACACCGTGGATACGCTGGTGAACTCCGGCCGCATCGACGGCACCGCCACCCTCACCGCCCGCACCTACGACCTGCGCGACGGCTCCGTCGTCAACGCCAACCTCGGACACGGCGTCGTCACCGCCTCCGGCACGGTCACCGTCTCCGGCATCATCCTCGCCGAAACCGTCTCCGTCACCTCCGGCACCACCACGCTCACCGCCGCTGAGCGCCTCGCCGACACCGCCACGGTGACCGTCGACGGCACGCTCGTGCTCGGCGGCGCCGAGAAGATCGCCACGCTGCTCGGCTCGGGCACCGTGGACACCACCGCCGGCACGCTCACCGTGAGCGACGGCGAATTCTCGGGCAACCTCGCCGGCACCTCCTCCTCCGGACTCACCAAGGTGACCGAAGGCACCCTCGTCCTCTCGGGCGTGAGCACCGGCGTGGGCGCCATCCGCGTGACCAAGGGCGCCATCGTCCTCACCGGCTCCACCGCCGCCTCCGCCCTCACCGTGGACGCCGACACCTCCTTCGCCGATGTGAACGGCGGCCTCGCCGACAATGTCGCTGCCACCGTGAACGGCACGCTCGCCATCGGCGCCGACGAGACCCTCGGCTCGCTCCATGGCACCGGCACGCTGGCGCTTGACGGCACCACGCTCACCGTGGGCTCCGGCGACTTCTCCGGACGCATCATCGGCGCAAGCGGCCTCGTGAAATTGTCGGAAGGCCGGCTGACCCTCTCCGGTGCCAACAGCGCCGGTTACACCGCCGTGTACGAAGGCACCCTGGCGCTCACCGGCTCGATCGACTCCTACCACATGCATGTCGCCAACGGCGCCACGCTGGAGTCCCGCCACGCCGGCCTTTCCGAAAGCGCCTCGATGAGCAACTACGGCTCCGTCGACATCGGCTCCGCCGATCAGCGAATCGCCTACTACTACGGCTCCGGCCGACTCGCCGGCACCGGCACCCTCACGGCCGAATACTACTCACTCTACTCCGGCGCCTCCGTCGAGGCCAACCTGGGCTCCGGCGAGCTGGAAGCCTACGGCGCCGTGACGATCTCCGGCACTTCCGCCGCCAACTATGTCTCGGTTTATGGCGGCCGCGACGAACGCAGCCTGACTGGCCCGGACACCTCCGTGAGCGTCGCCATGAACACCGTGGGCTCCCACCGCTTCACCGCCCTGCCCATGCTCTATGTGGGCGGCGCCCTGGTGCTCGGCGGCGACGAGGCTGTCAGCCGGCTCTACGGCTATGGCACCGTCAACCTGGGCGGCGCGCTGACCGTCGGTGGCGGCGACTTCGGGGGCGTGCTCTCCGGCGCCGGCTCGCTCATCAAGAACACCGAAGACAGCCTGTACCTCTACGCCGACAACACCTTCTCCGGCGCGACGAGCGTCGAAGCCGGAAGCCTGGAACTGTTCGGTTCGCTCGCCTCGGGCCGCGTCTCCATCGCCGAATCGGCCTCGCTGCAGGTGTACAACGGAGGCCTGGCCGACGAAGCCGCGGTGCGCGTCGACGGCACCCTCGCTTTCTCGGCCGATGACAAGATCGGCGCGCTCACCGGCAACGGCCTCGTGCGACTGGAAGCCGACCGTCCGGTTTACGACTCCGCTCCGCCCGCCCCCGACTTCCCCTCGCCCGATTTCCCGGCACCGGAAGCCCCGGTGATCCAGCCCGCGCTTCGTGTGGATTCCGGCGACTTCTCAGGCGTGATCAGCGGCGCCGGTTCGCTGGAGAAAGTTTCCTCCGGCACCCTCACCTTGTCGGGCAACAACACCTACACGGGAGAGACCCGCATCGTGGCCGGCACGCTCGACCTGCGCGGCTCGCTGAGCTCCACCGCCGTCTCCGTGCTCACCGAGGGCGCCCTCACCGTCTCCGGCTCGCTCGCGGCCGGCACCGTGCTCGACAACGCCGGCAAGACCACCCTCGCCGCCGACCAGGCCATCGCGTCCTACTCCGGCTCCGGCGCCCTCGCCGGCGCGGGCCACACGCTCACCGCCGCCACCTACGCGCTGAAGGACGGCGCCGTGGTGAGCGCCAACCTCGGCACCGGCACGCTCACCACCGACGGCAATGTGCTGCTCGCCGGCACCTCCGCCGCCGGCACCGTCACCGTCCACGCCGACTCCGTGCTCACGCTCGTGTCCGCCGAACGCCTCGCCGACACCGCCGAGGTGACTGTGGACGGGCGCCTCGTGCTCGCCGGCGGCGACGACACGGT
Source organism: uncultured Opitutia bacterium (assembly GCA_945957395.1). Lineage (GTDB taxonomy): Bacteria > Verrucomicrobiota > Verrucomicrobiia > Opitutales > UBA953 > CAMFKE01. The sequence goes on along the minus strand of CAMFKE010000008.1, from coordinate 58,401 downwards.
GTCGAAACTGTTCGGCTCCGGCATCATCGACGGCGGCGCCACGCACCAGCTCATCGTGCTCAACGGCGGCAACTTCTCCGGCAGCATCGTCGGCGACACCAACTCGCTGGCGTCCGGAGGCGACCTCACCGTCTCGGGCCAGTCGACGCTCAAGGACAAGGTGCTCATCCTCGGCGGCAACTTCGTGCTGGCCGGCGCGTCCGCCTCGCTGAACGCGCCCGTCATCGCGGTGAACCAGGGCGGCACCCTGCAGGCCGACTCCTCCGAGCAGCTCACCTACACCAGGCTCAACGGCTCGGGCACGGTGAACACCGGCGGCTCCTTCACCAACCGCGCCGGATCCACCGTGGCGGGCAACCTCACCTTCACCGGCGACTTCACCAACCGCGGCACGCTCGCCCCGGGCAACTCGCCCGGACTCACGACCATCCTGGGCGCCTACACCGAATCCGGCACCCTCGCCATGGAACTCGCCGGCACCGGCGGCGTGGGCGGCACCGATTTCGACCAGGTGCGCGTGGGCGGCTCCGCCACCGTCGTCTCCGGAGCCCTCGTCGTCCAGGGTGTCAACGGCTTCGCCCCCTCGCGCGGCCAGACCTTCCAACTCATCGCCGACACCACCGGCGCCGCCAAGGCCGTCTCCGGCACCTTCTCCTCCGTGAGCTTCGACCTCGACGGCGTGGCCGGCGCAGGCGCCCCCGTGCAGAACGCCGCCGTGCTCTTCGACCTGGCCACCGGTCGGGTGCTCGCCACCGGCCTGAACGCCTCCGGCAGCACCTTCGCCGACCTGGGCTCGAGCGCCAACACCCGCGCCCTGGCCGGAGCGCTCTTCTCCGGCGCCCAGGTGGCGCAGGGGCAGATCGACACCACCACCGCCTCCGGCGCCGCCGCCGCCGCCATCGTCGGCTCCGCCGGCACGCCCGAGGCCAACCTGGGCACCCTCGTGCCGGACGCGCACGCCGCACTTCTCGACTACGGCCACGCCACCTCGCTCACCTACGCCCGCTTGGTGCGCGACCGCGTCACCACCCGCGCCACGCTCCCCGGCGCCGACGCCGAATCCGCCGCCGTCTTCGCCGGCGGCGACACGCGCCGCTTCGACGCCGACCGCGCCGGAGCGCGCATCCAGCGCAGCGAGGCCTACGCCGGACTGGAGTTCGCCCCGGCTGCGGGCGTCACGCTCGGCGCGCTCGTCTCGGCCGACACCGGTTCGGTGAAGAATTCGCTCTACCGCTCCGATGCCGACGGTTACGGCGGCGGCGCCTATGCGGATGTCGCGGCGACCGAACGCCTGAGCTTCACCGCCACGGGCGCCTACACCACGCATGAGCATGACACGCGCCGCGACACCCTCGCGGGCGTCGCCACCGGGAACCCCAAGACGGAGGAACTGGCCGGATCGCTCGGTATGCGCCACCGCACCTGGGTGAACGAGAGCTTCGAATTCGCGCCTTCGGCGGCCTTCGGCTACTCGCGTTCGCGCGTCGCCGCCTTCACCGAGAAGGGCGCTTCGGACGCCATGCACCTGGGCGCCTTCGCCTCCGAGAAGTACACCGCCTCGGCCACCCTGTCCTCCCTCTGGAAAACCCGCCTCGCCGGCGGCGCGTTCGGACTCGAACTCATCACCGGTGTCGAGCAGGTGCTCGACGAGCGCGTGGGCACGCCCGAAGCCTCGATGGTGAACTCCCCCGGCGTTCGCTTCCCGATGCAGGTGCGCGACGCGGCCGACACCGCCTTCGTCTACGGCCTCAACGCCGGCTGGCAGGTCGCCGGCCCCGCCACGCTCTTCATCGGCTACGAAGGCCGCGTCGGCGCCGACGAATCCATGGGCGTGAACGCCGGCGTGCGCCTGCGCTTCTGATCCTCGCGTCTCGCCGCGAAAAAGGCCCGCCCCGGATTTTCCGGCGGCGGGCCTTTTGCTTTTTCTCCGAGACGGCCTTGGAGGGCGGCGTAGGGGGAGGCGCGGGGTTATTCGGCCTTGAGGGCGTCGAGCACGGCGCCGGAGGTGAGCACCTCGGGAAGCGGCCTGGGCGCGGCGCCCTGGCGCAGCACGACATTGAACGGGATGGCGCTGCGGTTGTACTTCTTGAGCTCCGCGGCGATGACGGCGTCGCGCTTGGTCCAGTCGGCCTTGAGCGCGACGACCTTGCCGGCGGCGAAGGCCTTGATGACGGCGGCGTCGTGGAAGACGCGCTTGTTCACCTGGCAGGTGGCGCACCAGCGGGCGGTGAAGTCGATGTACACGGTGCTGCCGGCGGCGAGGTGCTTCGCCTCGACCTCGGGCGTCCAGGCTTCCCACACGATGTCGGGCTCCTTGGCGACGGCGGCGTCGGCGGTGTTTTCCCGTTCGGGCAGGGCGCCGTTGAGGGCGTAGGCGGAGCCGAGGAAGAAGAGGGCGGCGAGGGCCATGCCGGCGCGGCGCACGCCGGTGGAGCGGTGCGGGGCGCACCAGCGTCCGTAGATCCAGCAGGACACGGCGATGCCGACGAGGGCGAAGAGCACGGTGAGGAAGGCGAGGCCTTCGGTCTGCGCGCCGAGGATCCACACGAAGTAGGCGAGCGTGCCGAACATGAGGAACGCCATGGCCTGCTTGAACGACTCCATCCACGCGCCGGGGCGCGGCAGCTTCGACATCAGCTTGGGCGATGCGGCGAGCGCGACGAACGGGAGCGCCAGGCCCAGGGCGATGGCCGTGAAGATGGCGAACGCCTCGGGCGCGGGGCGCGCGAACGCGGCGGCCAGGGCGGGCGCGAGGCCGGGTCCGGAGCACGGGGTGGCCACGAGCGTGGCGAGCACGCCGGAGAGGAACGACCCGGCGTACCCTTGCCTGTCCTCCACCGAACCGGCGGCGTTCTGCACCGAGGTGCCGAATTCGAAGAGTCCGGCCATGCTCAGGCCCATGACGAGGAAGAGCACCGCGATGCCGGCGACAAAGCCGGGAATCTGCAGGAGGAAGCCCCAGCCGATGTCGGTGCCGGAGGCGCCCAGCAGGGTGATGGCGCCGGACTTCAGCGCCACGATCACGGCGGCGAGCGCCCAGAAACTGACCAGGATGCCGGCGGCGAAGGCCAGCGCGTGCGCGACGACCTTGCGCCGGTCGGCGTGCGCCTTGTTCACGAAGCCGTAGATTTTAAGGCCGAGCACCGGGAACACGCAGGGCATGATGTTGAGCAGCATGCCGCCCAGGAAGCCCAGCAGCAGCAGCATGGGCAGCTCGTGTTGGGTCTCGCCCGTCGGTGCGGCGGGCGTGGTCGCGGCGGGGGCGACCTTGGGCGCGCCGGGCGCGGCGGCGGCGGCGAGTTCGCCGAACGCGGCGGACACGGCGAGAGCGCGGCCCTTGGCGAAGGTGATCACGCCGTCGAGCTTGTTGAGCTCACGGACCTTGGCGGCGTCGGCGAAAGTGAACGACAGCACGCCGTCGGCGCCCACGACGGGCTTGGCGGCGCTGAGCGCGGCGGGCAGGGCGTCGGAAGCGGGGAAGAACTTCGCCGTGGCGGCGTCGACTCCGGCGAGCGCGGAGCCGGCGACGCGCAGGGTGACGGCGTTGCCGGCGCCGTTGGAAAGAGCGGCGGCGCCGGCCGGGGCGTCGGCGGGGATGGCGGCCGCGGCGGCGGCGAACAGCTCGGCGTTGGCGGCGGTGCCGGCGGCGGCGACGGGGATTTCCAGCGCGACATCGGCGCCGTTGGGGTGGCAGCTCGAGTCGTCGCATTCCAGCCAGTCGGCGCGGCCCTTGAGCTTGAGCGTGTCGCCGGGCTTGAGCGTGGCGGGGACCGTCACGGGGATGAGGATGACAGAGCGCCCCTCATACACGAAATTGGCGATGCCCTCCTGTTTGTAGAGCACGGGCGCCGGGTGGCGCCACGCGCCGAAGGTGGCTCCCGAGGACTCCTGCCACTCGATGGAGGTCAGGCTGCCGGCGTCGCCGGGGTTCTTCCAGTAGGTGTGCCAGTGCGCGGCGTGGTCGAGGACCAGTGCGAGCGTGAACGACTCGCCGGGGGCGACCGTGGCGCGGTCGGCCTTGAGCGAGGCGCTCACCTTGGCGGCCGACGCGGGCGCGCCGAGCGAGACGGTGGGCGCGCCCTGCGCGAAGGCGGCGGGGGCCGGCGCGAGTACGGCCAGGGCTGCGAGGGCCGGGAGGAGACGGGGGGCGAATTTCATTTTCGAAGGTCTTTCTGGAGCGCGCCATTGTCAGGAAAAGACAATTCACGACTGACTGCGAAAGCGGCCCCGGCTTGTGTTTTCGTCCGATTCCAACCCGATAAAAAAAACATTCGGCGAGCGCGGGGGAAATCGCGCCGGCCGGTGTTTCACCCGTCAAACCCTCATGAACAACCAAGACCACGCCGACTGCTCACGCTGGCGCGTCGAGACCGCCGGACGCCCCGGCACCTTCGCCGCGCTGCTCGCCCGCAACGAGGCGCGCTCGCGAGCCCGCCGCAAGAGAATGCTCGTCGCTTGCGCCGCGCTGATGGCGTTCACCGCCACCGGAGCGACCGCGGGCGTGGCCGGGGCGAAGCGCGAGAACGCCGAGAACCTGGCGCAGCTGCGCCGCGTCTACCTGGAAACCGTAGCGCCTTCGCACGACCGATGAGACGCCTCGTCGCCCTTCTCCTTTGCGGCGTCGCGCTGGCCGTCATCGCCTGGGCCTTCGCCAGGCGCGGGGCCTGCGACGCGCAACTGGAAACCTCCGCGCAGAGCGGCGATGTGCGCTGCTGGTTCCGCTGCGAGCTCGGACTGGACGCGGCGACCATCGCCAAGATCATGACCGAGCAGGAAGGGTTTGTCGCGCGTTGCGCCGAACATTGCCGGACCATCGCCGCCCTGCGCGCCGAACTCGACGCGATGCCCGCCGACGCCCCGGCGGAACGGCGCGCCGGGCCGGAGGCGCGACTGGCCGAGGCCGATGAAACCTGCCGCAGCGAGCGCGAGGCGCATGTGCGGCGCATCGCCTCGATGATGCCGCCGGATTCCGCACGGCGTTATCTGGACATCGTCCTGCCCCGCCTCGTCTCGCTCGATCACTGCGGGGCTCCCGACGCCGCCGGCCGCCGCCCATGAGCCCGCCCCCCCTCCCCGACGCCGACCCGGAGCCCGATGCGCTTCGCGACGGCGACTCCGCCGCATGGGAAGCCCTGTATCGCCGGTGGGACGCGCCCCTGCGCGCCTACCTTTACCGGCTGACCGGCGACATGCACGAGGCCGACGAACTGGCGGCGGAGACCTTCGTGCGCGCGTGGAAGGCGCGCCACGCCATCCGAGGCGGCCGCCTTTCGACCTGGCTTTTCTCCATCGCCACCAACCTGCGGCACAACCGCCTGCGCTGGTGGCGCCGGCGACTCATGCGCATCGTCGGCATGGACGACGACATGCCCGAGGTCCGCGACAACGGCCCCACGCCGGCGGATTCGGCGCTCAGCGACGAGCGCGCGGCGAGGGTGCGCGACGCCGTGCTCGCCCTGCCCGACGGTCTTCGCGAGCCGCTGGTGCTCGCCGTTTACGAGGAGAAGTCGCAGGCGGAAATCGCGGAAATCCTCGGGTGCACGGTGAAGGCGGCGGAGCGCCGCATCGCGCGCGCCCGGGACGCCCTGCGAGTCACGCTGGCCGGCGAGGCCTGAGGCGCTCCGGGCCGGGCCCGGGCGCCGGCGGCGTCACTTCTTGCGCTCGTCGAGGAACTTCAGGACGGCGGCGGCCTGGCCGGAAGTGGGCGCGCTGTAATCGGCCATGATGCAGCGACCGTCCTCAAACAGGTAAGCCTGGCGCTTGGCGTAACCGATGCTGGCCGAGAGGCTGGGCTCTTGAAAGGCCTTGGTCACCACCTTGTCCTTGTCGGCCAGGAGCGTGAAGGGCAGGCGGTACTTGTCCTTGAACGCCTTTTGGTCGGCGGGAGTGTCGACGCTCACGCCGTAGACGGCCACGCCGCGACGGGACAATTCCTCCCAGTTGTCGCGCAGGGAGCAGCCCTGGCTGGTGCAACCGGGGGTGTCCGCCTTGGGGTAGAAATAGATGAGCGCCAGTCCCTTGGCGGAGACCTTGGCGAGCTCGACGGTTTTACCGTCCTGGTCGGCGCAGGAGACGACGGGAACGGGGTCGCCCACCTTGACGGGGACGCGGTTGGCGGCGGAAGCGATGGAGGCCATGGAGACGAGGGCAATGGTGAGCCCGGATACGGGGTTGATCATCGTGATGAAGGTTGAGCGTGAGTGTACCCGGGGAACCGGAAAATGCGAACCATGGTCAAGAAAGACGGGCGTGAGGAGAGGCCGGACGCAGCGCGGCGTTGACCCCCCGCCCGGTTTGCCCACGCAGGACGCGCGCCAACCACCGGACGCCAACCCTTTCCCGCCCTTCCCGCATGCCCACCGACGCCCCCGCCGACGCGCTCCTCGCCCGCTACGGCACCGACCACGCCTCCGTGTCAGAGATCGCCAAGGGCGGCTCCGGGCGCCGTTTCTTCCGCGCCACGCTGCCCGACCACGGGAGCGTCGTGCTCTGCCTTTACGATGAAACGCGCGCGGAAAACGCCCTGTACGCGGACATCGCCGGATTTCTCAAAAACACGCTCGGCTTCCCCGTGCCGCGGGTGGTGGAGAACCGTCCGCAGGAGCGCTCGCTCGCGCTGGAGGACCTGGGCGAACACGACCTGTGGTCGCTGCGCCACGAGGACGAATCGCTGCGCCGCCGGGCCTGGGGTGACGCGCTGGTCTCCCTGGCCGGTCTGCACTCGCCGGCCTCGCTCGCCGCATGGGAGAAATCGGGCGTGCGCCTGATGGACGGTTTCGGGCCGGAACTTTACAAGTGGGAGCGCGACTACTTCCGCGACAACGCGCTCAAGCACCTGATGCCGCGCGGCCTGGACGCCGCCCGCGCCGAGGCGCTGGAGGCCGAACTCGCGGAGCTCTCCCGCCGGCTGTGCTCGCACCCGCGCGCCCTGGTGCACCGGGACTGCCAGTCGCAGAACATCCTGTGGCGCGACGGACGCGCGCACTTCATCGACTTTCAGGGCATGCGCGTGGGCTGCGCCTTCTACGATGTGGCCTCGCTGCTGTTCGACCCGTATGTGGAATTCACCCCCGGAGAGCGCGCCCGGCTTCTGGGCGACTACGCGGAGGCCGCCGGGCTCACGCGCACGCCGGCGTTCATCGACGCCCTTCATGACGCGGCGGCGCAGCGGCTCATGCAGGCGCTGGGCGCCTACCACTTCCTGGCGCACACCAAGGGCAAGACGGAGTTCCTGGCGCATGTGCGCCCGGCGCTGGGCAACCTCGTGCTCGCCACCAAGACCAACCGCCGGCTTCCTCTGCTGGCCGAGCTCGCCGTCGAGCTCTATGTCACCCACTTCGTCAAAGCCGAAGACCTTGTCTGAGACCAAGGCCGGCCGACACGCCCCCTTCGCCCTTCCACCTTTCGCCCTCAAGCTTCCATGCTGATCCGCCCCGACAACCGAGCCGCCAACCGCCTGCGCCCGATCTCCTTCAAGCCCGGCATCGCCCCGCACGCCTCCGGTTCCGTGCTCGCCTCCTACGGCGACACCGTCGTCATCTGCGCCGCCACGCTGGAGCCCAAGGTGCCCGCCTGGATGAAGCAGCAGGGGGTGAAGGGCGGCTGGCTCACGGCCGAGTACTCGCTGCTGCCCTACTCCACGCTGGAGCGCAAACCGCGCGACATCGCCAAGGGAAAACTCGACGGGCGCACCGTGGAGATCCAGCGCCTCATCGGGCGCGCCCTGCGCGCGGTGATCGACCTGCAGAAGCTCGACGGCTTCACCCTGTGGGTCGACTGCGATGTGCTGCGCGCCGACGGCGGCACGCGCACCGCGTCCATCTCCGGCGCCTATGTGGCCGCCAAGCTGGCCGTGAAAAAGCTCATGGCCGAGGGCAAGCTCAAGCAGGACCCCTTCACCGACAGCGTGGCCGCCGTGTCCGCCGGCATTTACCAGGAGCACGCCGTGCTCGACCTGAACTACCCCGAGGACAAGGACGCCTCGGTGGACGCCAACATCGTGATGACCGGCGGCGGCCGTTTCGTGGAGGTGCAGTGCGCCGGCGAAGAGGCCAGCTACACGCCCGAGGAGCTGCGCGCCATGGTGGACCTCGCCGCCGAAGGCATCCGCGAAATCACCGCGCTGCAACGCGCCGCGCTCGAATGACCCCGCGCGGGGCCGCGTCGGCGACACCGCGGGGTTGAGCAAAATCCCCGGCGAACCCGAGCGAGCGCCCGCTGTTCCAACCGTTTCCCGCCCCCGGGCCCCGCCCGCACCAACCATGATCTGGCTCTACCGCCTCGCCTTCCTGCCGCTGCTGATCGTCGCGCTGCCGTACTACCTGCTGCGCATGTTCCGCCGCGGCGGCTACGCCGAGGGCTTCTCGCATCGGTTCGGGCGCATCGACGCCCCGCAGAAGACGCCGGGCGTCAAACGCATCTGGATCCAGGCGGTCTCCGTGGGCGAGCTCGGCGCCATCGAGCCCCTGCTGCGGGAAATCAAAAAGCGCCGCGACATCGAGGTGGTGCTCACCACCACCACCTCCACCGGATACAAGATCGCCCGCGAAAAGCTCGCTCCGCTCACCGCCGCCACCGGCGTCTTCCCGCTCGATTTCTGGCCGTTCAACAAGGCGGCCTGGCGGCGCATCCGACCCGACCTGGTCGTGCTCATGGAGGGCGAACTGTGGCCCGAGCACCTGCACCGCGCGCGCATCACCGGCACGCCCGTGGCGCTCATCAACGCCCGTCTCTCCGACCGCTCCCACGCCCGATACTCGCGCGTGCGCCCGCTCGCCGCGCGTCTGCTCGGCCGGCTCGACGCCGTGCTCGCCGGCTCCCCCGGCGACCTGGAAAGGCTTCTGGCGCTGGGCGCCGAGCCCGCGAGCTCCTCGTGCGCCGGCAACCTGAAGTGCGATGTGGATGTGGGGGCGCCCGTCACCGAGGCCGAACGGCGCGAACTCTTCGCCGAACTTTTCGGCGAGACGCCCGCCCCGGGAGCGCGCCCGCTCGTGCTGCTGGGCTCGTCCACCTGGCCCGGCGAGGAGGCCATGCTGGTCGACACCTATGAGCGCGCCCGCGCCGCCGGTCTCGATGTGCGCCTGATCCTCGCGCCACGCCACGCCGAACGCCGCGCCGAGATCAACGCCCTGCTGGAAAAGACCGGCGCGCGCCGCTACCTGCGCTCGCGCTTCAACCCCGCCCCCTTCCCCGCCGACATCGCCGTGGCCGACACCACCGGCGAACTGCGCCGGCTTTCCCGCGCCGCCGACCTCGCCTTCATCGGCAAAAGCCTGCCGCCCAACGAAGGCGGACAGACGCCCGTGGAGTGCGCGCTGCTCGGCATACCGCAGGTCTTCGGGCCGGCCATGAGCAACTTCCGCGACATCAGCCGCGGCCTCGCCGCCTGCGGCGCCGCCCGCCGCGTGGAGGACGCCGAGGAGGCTTCGCGCACCCTGCTGGAACTGCTGCGCGACACGCCGGCGCGCGCGGTGATGAGCGTGCGCGCGGCCGCCTGGAGCCGCGGCAACCGGGGCGCCACCCGCCGCACCCTGGACGCGCTGACCGGCCTCCTTTTCGGCCCCCCGAACGCTCGCTAAGCCCGGAACGCACCGCACCGCCGACCGGTAAGGTCGCGCCACGCCATGCCGCCACGCCTCCTGCTGACGCTCCTGCTCGCCTCGGGCCTGCTCCCGTTGCCGGCGCTTGGCGCGCCCGAGCCGGCGGCACCGCAGACACGGGAACAGGCACAGTCCAGACCCCGCGCGCCGACCGCCGTGCAGACCGCCGTCGAAGCCGCCCGCAAGACCGGCCGCGACGTGCTGGTGGTGTTCGACGCCAGCGAGATGGGCACCTGGTGCGACCTCATGCGAAGGGACATCCTCAACGACCCGAGCTTCGCCAAGGGCGTCTCCGGCGCCTTTGTCACCGTCGTGCTGGACCACTCGCGCAAGGACGGGGACGACCCCGAGGAGCGCCGCCTGCAGAACGCCTTCGAGCGCCGACTCGGCGTGACCGGCTTCCCCTCCGTGCTGCTGCTGGACGGGCAGGGCCGCGCGTATGCTCGCACCGGATACCGCGGCAGCGACGTCCCCGCCTACATCGCGCACCTGACGGGTCTTCGCGCCCTGCGCGAGCGGCGCGACGCGCTCATCGCCAAGTCCCGCCGCAACAGCGGCTACATCCGCGCGGAACACCTGGCCAACGCCCTGCGCACCATCGACGGCTCCCTGGCCGCCGAGTACGACGAGCTTTTCGAGGAGCTGCGCGCCACGGACCCCGCCGACAAGCGCGGCGTGCTGCTCGACTACGACCTGGCCCGGCTCGCCCCGCGCGCCCGCGAGGCCGCCCGCGCCGCGCGCCACCCGGCGGCGGGCCTGCGCGTGTTCGACGATTTCCTGGCGCAGACGCACTCGCTTCCGGACGACAAGCGCCAACGCGTGCTGCACATGCGCTTCGACTACCTCGACAAGACCGGCGCCGACGGGCTTTCCCGCATGCAGCGCTGCGAAAGGCGCCTGCAGGAACTGCGCGCCATGCTCGCCCTGGCGCCGGATTCACCGGTGGCCCCGCGCATCCGCAAACTCATCGAGGACGAGGAGGACGCGCGCACGGCCGTCCTGCGCGCCGCCGTCGAGGCGCCCCTGACGCGCGCCCCCGACCCGAACGCCTCGCACGGCGACGAGGATTGAGGCCCCGTCAGGGCAGCGCGGCGTCCACGGGCTCGGTTTCCGCGATGGCCTTCACCACCAGCCCGGCGGCGGCGAAGCCGAAGGCGCCGGTCACGAAGGTGGCGGTGCCGTAACCCCATTCGCAGTTGGGCGACATGTCGTCGTCGGTGCGCGCCCCGGGCAGACCCTCGCAAAGGCCCTCCGGCATCGCGCTCTCCTCGGTCGAGAACACGCAGGGGATGCCGAACACGGCCTTGTTGCCCTTCTCGAAACCGTGCTCCTGGCGCAGCTTCTTGCGCACAAACTTCAGCAGCGGGTCGTTGCCGGTGGCGCCCAGGTCCGCCGTGCGCACCGCCAGCCCGTCACGCTTGCCGGCGCAACCGCCGCAGGTGACCGCCGGGATGCCGCGCTCGCGGCAGGAGGCGAGCAGCAGCGCCTTGTTGCGCACGCCGTCGATGGCGTCCACCAGGCGGTCCGGCCGGTTCGCGTCCAGGATCTCCCCGGCCGTGGCGGCGGTGAAGAATTTGCCGATGGCGCTCACGCGGCACTCGGGGTTGATCGCGCGCACGCGCTCGGCGAGCACCTCGGCCTTGGGACGGCCTCCGGTCGTGTTCAGCGCGTGAAGCTGCCGGTTGGTGTTGGAAACGCAGACCTCGTCCATGTCCACCAGCGTGAGCCGGCCGATGCCCGAGCGGGCGAGCGCCTCGACGGTCCACGAGCCGACGCCGCCGAGTCCGACCACGCACACATGCGCGTCGTGCAGGCGGGCCAGCGCGGGGCGCCCGTACAGGCGGCCGATGCCGGCGAAGCGGGCGATGTAGTCGGGGCTCATGCCGGCGCAGAGAAACCGGAGACCTCCGGGCGTAAACGGAGAAATGCGGGCGCGCCGGGGTGATTCCGAAACCCGTAAACCCCATTTCAAGGAGGAGCGTTCATCAACCTCTTCGGCCCTGAACCTTAACCACGAAAGACACAATACACACGAAGGGGTCAAAGCGGCTGCGGCTCCTTCGCCCCTGATAAACAATGGGATATCCGGATTCCCCCATCGAGGTCGCCACATCCGGCGTTGCGTGTGTTTCGCGCCTTTCCCGGTTAAAAACCCTTGGTGGCGAAACGCCCCCGTCCGTTCGCCTATTGCGTATCGCCGGCATCGCGACTTTCCTGCGCGCCGAATGCCCCTGGTCACCCGCCGCTGCCTCGACGACATCCGACTCCGCGCCAACATCGTGGAGCTCGCCGGCAACTACACGGCGCTCAAGAAGATGGGCGCGAAGTGGCGCGGGCTCAGCCCGTTCCAGGCCGAGAAGTCGCCCTCGTTCTATGTGGATCCGCACAAGAACCTCTTCTACTGCTTCTCCACCAACCAGGGCGGCGACATCTTCAAACTCGTCATGCTCAAGGAGGGCCTGACCTTCGGCGAGGCCATCGAGCGCGTGGCCGCGCGCTTCCACATCCCCCTCGAATATGAGAAGGGCGCCGACGGCAAATCCGCCGCCGACGAACGTTCCCAGCGCGGCAAGCTCATCGAGCTGCACGAGATCGTCGCCGACCACTACCACACCCTCTTCAAGGCCGACAACGCCCTCGCCGCGAGCGTACGCGACTACTGGGTGCAGCGGCGCAAGTTCTCCCCGGCCGTAGCCGACGAGTTCCGCATCGGCTTCGCCCCTCCCGACGGCGGCGGCCTCATGCAGCTTCTCCTCAAAAAGGGCTTCGAGAAAAGCGTCCTCGCGGGCTGCGGCCTGTTCGTGGGCATGGACTACAACCCCGACCCGGCCCGCTGGAAACCTCGCTTCCGCGGGCGCCTGATGGTGCCCATCCGCGACATCCAGAAGCGCGTCGTCGCGTTCACCGCGCGCCAGCTCGAGGGCATCACGCCGACCGACGACCCCTCGCACGAGGCCAAGTATGTCAACTCGCCGGAGACCGAGATCTTCCACAAGAGCCGCCTCCTCTTCAACCTCGACCGCGCCATGGACGCCGCCAAGGCGCAGGACGCCGTCGTGCTTGTCGAAGGCCAGCTCGACGCCATCCGCTGCTACACCTCGGGCGTGAAAAACGCCGTGGCCTCCCAGGGCACGGCCATCGGCGACGACCACATCCTGCTCATCAAGCGCTACGCGCGCCGCATCGACGCCCTGCTCGACGCCGACCGCGCCGGGCGCGCCGCGGTGCTCAAGCTGCTGCCCACCGCGCTGCGCGGCGGCCTCGATGTGCGCTGCCTGTCCGTGCCCGGAGGCAAGGACCCCGACGAATATTTCGCCGCCGCCGGCGCCGACGGCTGGGCCGCCGTGGAGGCGACCGCCTCCGACGCCCTGGCTTTCGCCGTGCGAGCGCTGCTTCCTCCGGGAGCGAACCTGCCGCCCTCGCGCAAGCTGGAGGCGGTGCGCGAGGTGTTCTCCATCGTCAACCAGACGCAGTCCGCCCTGCTGCGCGACTCCGCCCTCGCCACCATCGCGCGCGTCGCCGGGCTCGAGCGCACCGCCGTGCTGCGCGATTTCGAAACCTTCCTGGGCGAACAGCGCCGGCTGGATTCCCTGCGCGCCGGAGCGCAAGGGCGCTCCGACGAGCCGCCCTTCATCGAGCCCGACGACGCCGGACTCATCTCCGGCGAACCCGGCGACAACATCCAGGGCCTGCCGCCCGCCAAAGTCTCGCTGGCCAGCAAGGAGGCCGCGCTGCTGGCGCTTGTCATGCACCACCCGGAGCTCGCCGCGCCGCTCGCGCGCGTCACGCGCCCCGAATGGATATCGTCCGTCGACGCCGCCGGCCCCCTGCTCAACCGCATCCTGGCCGAAGCCGAGCACGGCGAATGGCATGGCGTGAGCTCCGCCGACGACATCGTGGAAAGCGACGCCGAGCGCAACCGGCTCTTCCGCATCCTCGCCGAAAACCCGCCCTACGGCGAAAGCCCCGTCAAGGGCGCCAACGAGTGCCTGCGCGTCATGCACCGCGACTGGGTCGCCCGCCGCATCGCCGAACTCGACACGCGCATCGCCGAACGCGGCGACACCTACGACGACGCCCTCGTGCGCCTGCAGACCGAGCGCGTCGAGCTTCGCCGCCAGCTTAAGACCCCGCCGGAAATCGCCTGAGGTTTCTGCGCCATGGCGGGCGATCGCTCGCTGCGGGGATTGGAGCGCACCCTTGGCTGAATCCGGGTCCGGTCTTGAAGGGCCTGCATGCGCGCTCACACCGGTCGATGACCATGGGGGTGGGATTTCCGCATATTCTCGCCAAGTCAGATTGCTCAAAATCATTACTCATCGACAAAACAAATCAAGAAAAACGCCCCACACCACATCCTTAAGCCTTTGAATCAATGATACTTGCAAGAATACATACCAAACAACTAAGTAAGTCATAAAATCACCTTGACGGAAAACATTAGTTCCATACCAATCTACTCACCTTAAGGAAAGAAACGCCCAACAACACCCGTCAAAGATGCAAAAACGAATGCGGCCCCCGGAACGCCCTTAACGCCGACCCACACCCGACGCGCTCCCGACATTTACCGGGAATCGGGAAGCAAAGCCCGAAGCGCGGCCCAAGAACTCGAAATGAGAAACACGCCATGACCTGCCATAATCCCGACCACCCGTCAGACCCGACGGACTACGACTACGGACTGGGCCTTCCCAAATCCGCCCAAACGACCCTCGACCCCGAAAACCTGAGCGCCCTCGTACGGGCGCTCGAAGCCGAACTCGGCTTCATCCGCTTCCACAATCAGCCCTCCAAGTGACCATGAACTCCCTCAAGACCCTTCGCCTCGCCGCGCTCACCGCAGCCGCCACCCTGCCGACCCTCACCGCACTGGCCGAAACCGCCACTTCCGCCGCAACGGAAAACACCCCCGCGACCGCCCCGACGGACCCGGCCGAACTCAAGCGCGATCTGGACTCCCTGCGTCAGAAACTCGCCGTCCTGGAGCGCAATGCCGAGCTCAAGGACGAGGCTGCCGCCGCCAAAGCCAAGGAGGTCGCCAGCGTCAAATTCGACAAAAAGGGCGTCACCATCAGCTCGGCCGACCAGGCCAACTCGCTGCGCTTCCGCGGACTCGTGCAGACCGACGCGCGTGTCTACTTCGACGACGGCGACGCGGCCCAGGCGACCGACAAGTTCATCCTGCGCCGGGCGCGCCCCATCATGGAGGCGACCTTCGCTCGCGACTACGACATCATACTGGTGCCCGAATTCGGCGTCGAAAACCCCTCGGCCCCCTTCCTTCTCGACGCCTACCTGAACGCCGCGCCCGCCGGTCAGGCCGTGCAGCTGCAGATTGGCAAACAGCGCTCGACCATCGGCCTGGAAATGAATCAGGCCGACCCGAAGGGCTTCTTCACCGAACGCGCCCTGCCCACCCAGTTGACCTCGAACCGCGACCTGGGCGTGGCCCTGCACGGCAAGCCCTTCGGCGACACGCTCTCGTACAAGGTGGGCCTTTTCAACGGCGCACCGGACGGCGCCTCCCCCTCCTACAACGGCGAATTCTCCGACGCCAAATCCGTGGCGGGCCTGTTCCTGTACAAGCCGTTCGCGGATTCCAGCCACTACGAGCTCTCGGGCCTGGGCGTCGGCTTCGGCGCCGACTGGCGCGACAAGACCGGCACGGCCACGAACACCGGCCTGTTCAACTACCAGACCGACGCCAAGCAGTCCTTCTACACTTGGTCCACCGCCTCCGGCGCCAACGGCGCCACGATCTCCGATGGGCAATCCTACCGCTACACCCCGCACGCCTACTGGTACGCCGGCCCGTTCGGCGTCATGGCCGAGTATGTCGTGTCGGCCAACGCCGTCTCGCGTCGTTTCGGCACCGCCACCGCCTCGGACACCATCGTCAACAGCGCATGGCATGTCGGCGCCTCCTGGGTCTTCACCGGCGAAAACGCCGCCTACGACGGCACGATACCGGACAACGCCGTCGGCAACGGCGGCATCGGCGCCTGGGAGCTCGTGGCGCGCGTCTCGGGCTTCGACACCGACGACGACGCGTTCACCGGACGCTTCGTGAACGCTGCGACCACCGCCCGCCGCGCCACCGCCTATGCGGTGGGCCTCAACTGGTACCTCACCGCCAATGTCCGGTTCTCGGGCGCCTACACGCACACCGACTTCAAGTCCGACGCCAACGCCACGGCCACCATCCTGAAGCGCGGCGAGGACGCCCTGCTCTTCCGCGCCCAACTCCTGTTCTAACCGGCGACAGACCCATCCCAAAGCATTCATCAAGCCGGACCGGCCGGTCGCCCCACAAGGAAACCGGCCGCCCCACCCCCATCATGAGCATTCGAATACGACACCCTCAACATCGACTCCTTCGCACCCTCGTGCGCCACACCACCCGAACCCTCGAACTCTTCGGCGAAACCTCGCCGCACTTCCATCTCTTTGTCGCGCCCCCCACGACCGCGCATGACGCGACCACAAAGCGATCGGAACACCACCTGAACTCGTACCAATAAAAACGCCCCCATAACCGGAACCTCCTCCCGACACCCATGAAAACTTCCTTCCTCAAAACCATCGTCCTGTCCGCCCTCGCTCTGGCCCCGCTGGCCCAAGCCGCCGAATACAAGTTGCTCAACGTGTCCTACGACCCGACGCGCGAACTGTACGCCGACATCAACAAAAGTTTCTCCGCCAAGTACCAAAAGGACACCGGCGACACAGTGACCATCACCCAGTCGCACGGCGGCTCCGGCAAGCAGGCGCGCGCCGTGGTCGACGGCCTGAAGGCCGATGTGGTCACGCTGGCCCTGGCCTACGACATCAACGCGCTGCACGAAAAGGGCCGCCTCATCCCGGCCGACTGGCAAAAGCGACTGCCGGAAAACAGCACCCCGTACACCTCCACCATCGTGTTCCTTGTCCGCAAAGGAAACCCCAAGCAGATCAAGGACTGGGATGACATCGTGAAGCCCGGAGTCGCCGTGATACCGGCCAACCCCAAGACCTCCGGCGCCGCGCGCTGGAGCTACCTGGCCGCCTGGGCCTTCGCCAAGCACCGCCTCGGCTCCGACGACAAGGCGCGCGAGTTCGTGCAAAAGATCTACGCCAACGCGCCCGTCCTCGACTCCGGAGCGCGCGGCGCGACCACCACCTTCGTGCAACGCGGCATCGGCGATGTGCTTCTGGCATGGGAAAACGAAGCCTTCCTGGCCAAGGCCGAGCTCGGCGTCGACAAGGTCGACATCGTCTACCCGTCCCTGTCCATCCTGGCCGAACCGCCGGTGACCGTGGTCGACAAGGTGGCCGACCGCAAAGGCAACCGCAAGGTCGCCGAGGCCTACCTGAACTACCTCTACACGGAGGAAGCGCAGGAAATCATCGCCAAACACCACTACCGCCCCCGCAGCAAGACCGCCTCCGCCAGGTTCGCCGACCGCTTCGGCAAACTCGAGCTGGTGAGCATCGACTCCGAATTCGGCGGCTGGACCAAGGCCAACGCCACGCACTTCGCCGACGGCGGGGAGTTTGACCGCATCCTGACTTCCAAAAACTGAGTTCCCCAAAAGGCCCGCGCCCGTCGACACACGGCGAGCGCGGGCTTTTTTGCATCCCGGAAACGGGCCCCGAAGCTCATTCCGACAGGGGAGCCCCACCGGCCTTTGGGTTGACAGTCGGCCGGCCTCGGCGAGTACGGGGTTGGATGAAAATCTCCAAACGAGGCGAATACGCCCTGCGCTCCCTCATCGCCCTTGGCGTGGCCGAGGCCACCACCGGCGAACTGACCCGGCTCGCCGACATCGCGCGCAACGAGGTGATTCCCGAGCAGTTCCTCCAACTCATTTTCATCGAACTGAAAGCGGCCGGACTCGTCTCCGCCGTCCGCGGAAAAAACGGCGGGTACCGCCTCGGCAAACCGGCGGACAGCATCATGATCGGAGATGTCGTGCGCCTGATCGACGGGCCGCTGGCCCCCATCCGCTGCGTCAGCAAAACGGCTTACGAACGCTGCAGCTGTCCCGATGAAACCAAGTGCGGTCTGCGCCGCATGATGGGGGATGTGCGCGAGGCCATCTCCGACATCCTGGACCGACACACGCTCGCCGACCTCGTGGCGCTCTCCGCCTGCGACACGCCGCGACGGACAAGCCTGCCCTCTGCCGGATTTTCCCACGGGGACGGCATCTGAAACGATGCTGCACCGAGGGGCGCGCTCGTAATTCAAACAACAAGGCCCGGGAACGAATCCCGGGCCTTGCTTGTATCGGAAGCGTCCCGCATTCGGAATCTCTTCCCGTGCGGGCTCGCCTCTCTAGCGGGCGGAATCGTCGGTCTCGGCCAGCATGGCGTCGAACGACTGCCTGGCGTGCTCCAGGCGATCAAACTCGGCGAACGCCTCGGTGAAACGGACGAGGGCGCGGTCGAAGGTGAGCGCCGGGTCGAGCGTGACATTCGCGTTGTAGGTCTCGAGGCGGGTCTTGATTTCGCCCACGGTAAGCGAATTCAAGGGGAAGTCGGGACGGTAGCGGTCGTTCTCGGGCTTATCGTCGCCGTCATCGATGGCGATGATGAGCTTGAGGTCGAGAAGGCGCTTGAGGCACTCGTCGGTGAGGCTGCGCGGCACATGCAGGGTGGCGGCGATCTCCTCGGAGTCGGCGGCCGCCTGCATGTTGCGGAAGCGGCGGGCGATGAGCACGAGGCATCCGAAGCAGAGCGTCTGCTTGGTGCGGCCGGACAGGCTTTCCCAGGTGCGGTAGGCGGCCATGCGGTGAACATACTGGATAGCGAAGGTGATCTGAGCCCCGATAAGCAGCACCAGCCAGGACAGGTAGAGGCCGAACATGATCACGAAGATGATGCTCAGCGGACCGTAGAAACTCTGGAAACCGGCCACCTTGCCCGCATACAGGGCGTTCATCTTCTGATTCAGAACCAGCGCGCCTGCCACGAACAAACCGCCACCCAGCGCCGGCATCCAATGCACGCGCGTGTAGGGCATGTAGCGGATCAGCAACGCCACCAGGAAGGTCAGCATCCCCAGGGAAATCATCGTGGGTCCGGCGCCCTGGAAGAAGTCCAGCAGGGCGGCGCCGCCCGGGAGATCGTTCACCCAAGCGGGAACCACGCCCCCGAGCGACTTGGCCATGGCGCCCGCCGAGAGGATAGTCAGGGAGGCGGCGCCCAGAAGGCAGCCCAGCAGCATGAAGAGCACATAGTTGACGAAGCGATCCTTCCAAGGGCGGCCCTTGTGCACGCCCCAGATGCCGTTGAACGCGGTCTCGACGCGCGTGAGCATGAGCACCGCCAGGATCACGAGAACACCCGTACCGACCAAACCGGCGCTGCCAGAGGCGGAACTGGTGATCAGGTTGTCCACAAACTTGCTGAACGCCGGATTGGCCTCCTCCAACTCCTTGGCCTTCTCGCGCGTCGCCTCGTCCTTCAGCGCCTTGGCCGCCGCCGCGATCTCCTCCGGAGTGGCGTCCTCGGCGTGTTGGACGGCGGCCGCCTTGGCGACGGCGTCCTGCCGGGCCTGCTCCGCAGGAGTCCCGGCGGGCTCCTTCGATTTGGCGGACTCGGTGGCCGTCTGCGGCGCGACCATCTGAATCAGCTCGGCCACCTTGGCCTTCACGAGCGCGTGCCCGTTTTCCTGACGCTGCAACACCGTGCCGGCGATGGTCAGCGCCAGAATCAACATCGGCGCCAGCGACATCAGGGTATAATAGGTGAGCGCGGCCGCGTTCAGCGGAATCTTGTTCAACATCACCCCTTTGACGGTGATGCCGACGACGCGCATAAACGCATACAGCCTGCCCTTGGCCGACCTGTCCCCCAGGTACGAAGCGCTCCAAGCCTCATCGTGGAGGGCGTGCGCTCGCTCGATTACCGACGGTTTCCGTTTCTTTCCTGCGGGATCAGCCTCATTCATGCCCGCTTACGAGAAGAACTTTTGGACAAACATCCAGCCAAAGGCGACGACACCGGCGACCATCGAGGCGACGCTCACCTGCATGCGGGTCGACAGCGTGCACACGAAAATCGCCACCGAGGCGACGACATTGGCCACCATCCACTGGTAATCTCCGGCGTTCCAAGCCACATAGGAAAAGAAGCCAAGGCCGAGCATGGCGCGGAAACGCAGGAGCGGGAAGATTTCGCTGACCCACAGGAACAGCAAGGTGGCGAAAATGAAGTCGACCACGCCCACCGCCACCAGCGGCTCGCGCAGCAGCGGCATGATGTCGCGCTCCTCGAAGGCCTTGGTCAGGTTGTCCAAATCGCGCCAGGCCAGCACGGCGCCGGACATGGCGAACATCAAGCCCAGAAGGGCGGGCGTCATGCCCAGCACCATCTCGTTGGCCTTCTTTTTGGCGCCCAGCTGCCAGGTGGCGCCGGTCTGCCCTTCGGCCGAGGCGAGAATGTCCGTCACCTTCACCTCCTTGCGGGTCGAGTCCTCCAGCGTGAGCGATTTCTCCGAAGGATCGGGCGCCAGCGAGGACTCGTGGTGTTTCGAGCGAAGATTCAGTCGCTTTTTCTCGGCGAAAACGAGCGCTCTCAAATCCTCGTTGGAAGCGATGGGGATCCAGTCCTGCTTATCCTCGTCGTAGTAGAGGGTTTCCTTGTCGACCTGGCCGGCTTCGACGAGGGTGGTCAGCTTGTCGACATTGAAAGGACCACGCACTTCGTCGGAATCGGAACGGCGGATGTAATATTCGGACATGGGAATGGCGGTGAAGGTTTGTGTCGGTGGAATTGGCGCTCCGCCTTCTGCGGCGCAACACATCTTGCGTTAGGATGGAGAAATCCACCGGTACGGGCAAGGCCATTCCCGGTCCCCCCGGGGAATGCCCCGAGTCGCGACGCCCCTTTTTACTCCGACTTGACCGCATCCTCTCGCTTTGCGGAAAAAAGCGCTCCATTGCGTGACCTGACGAGGAAATATCAGGCCGCTGCCGCAAGCCGCCTCGCGGACCTCCCGCCCCTCTCCGCCCCCCTCCATGCGGTCAGCTCCAGGCCGGACCGTCCTGAAACCGAGTGTTTATGTGAAAACACTAAATACAGTGGGAAACCGCCTTGCCGGCACTACCGGTAGTGTTTCGCTCCGCCATCCAAACTCCCGGCGACTCCCCCGACCGGCATCCCATAACGCTTTTCCCTCTATCCACCCGACCACTCACGACCATGTCCGAATCCATCACCATTTCCGTAGGCCCCAAGACCTTCGTCCTCGACAAGGCCAAGGCCGCCGAGGCGCTCGCCGGCAAGCGCGTGCTCAACGGCGCGCAATCCATGTTCTTCGACATTCTGCCCATCAAGTATCAGTGGGCCTACGACCTTTATAAGACGATGAAGGCCAACCACTGGGAGCCCGAGGACATCCCGATGCAGAAGGACTGCGAACAGTGGCGCGACGCCTCCGGCGAGGTGAAGGACGTCGAGAAGTGGATCATCAAGATGGCCGTCGGCTACTTCTCCGCCGCCGAAGGCATCGTGGGCGACAACATCCAGCATGTCACCCGCGACCTCGTCACCGCCCCCGAGCTCAAGCTCGTGCTGGGCCGCCACGCGCACGAGGAGAACATCCACGCCGACTCGCTCGTGTACATGATTTCGTCGCTGGGCATCAACCCGCACGAGTGCGAGGCGCTCTTCCGCAGCCTGCCCAGCATCATGCGCAAGACCGACTTCGTGGTGAACAACTCGCGCAAGATGCGCCGCGACCTGGACATGACGCTGCCGGAGAACAAGCAGGCCTTCGTGCGCAACTGCTTCATGTTCGGCCAGTGCATGGAGGGCACCCAGTTCTACGGCCTCTTCGGCATGGTGCTCGCCCTCTACCGCCAGAACAAGTTCCCCGGCATCGGCCAGATGTTCCGCTACACCCTGCGCGACGAATCCAACCACATCGAGGTCTTCCGCAACCTCATCATGGACTGCGTCTCCGAGAACCCCGAAGTGTGGACCGCCTCCTTCAAGGAGGAACTGCGCAACACCATGCGCGAGGCCGTCGCCCTGGAGAAGGACTTCATCCGCGACTGCCTCCCCGTCAACGCCCTGGGCCTCTCCGCCGACGAGTTCTGCCAGTACATCGACTTCATCGCCGACCGCCGCCTCATCGATGTGGGCCTCGCCCCGCTCAACGGCGGCAAGATCGCCAACCCGTTCCCGTGGCTGGCCGAAATGATGGACCTCAAGAAGGAGCAGAACTTCTTCGAAGGCCGCGTGACCGAGTACCAGAAGGCCGCCGCCCTCAAGGTCGCCCACGACGACGACCTCTAATTTCCCCCATGGCTAAAAACCAAATTCGGAAAACTAACCTGTGGTCTAAAATCGCCAAGCTTCTGTACACTGGAGTCCTACTCTCCGTCCCAGTTGCTGTGACGATCAACATCACGCTGAATATCAACATCAGCTGCTAAAGCTTATGCGCTTCTCCACCACCATCGCCGAAGACGCCGCCCTCAAGCGCGCCGCCGGCAACTCCGACAAGCCCGGCTACGACTGGGCCTCCGCCCTGCCCTCCGCCAAGTTCGACCCCGTGCTCGACTCCGTGCGCCTCGCCGGCACCTCCGGCGACCGCGCCGTGTCCCCCGGCGAAATCGCCGCTCACGTGGGCGCGGCCCTCGCCGACCTGCTCCTCTCGCGCAATGTCGCCGACATCGACACGCCCGCCAACCGCGAGTTCGTCGCCGCCGTGACCGGCGAGACCCTCTCCCTGCTCGCCTCCCGCGCCGAATCCGCCGCCATCTCCGAAATCGAGCTCTCCCATGTCATCGAGCGCGCCCTCGTGAAGCACAACGCCCACGATGTCGCCAAGTCCCTCGTCTTCGGCCGCGACAGCCGCGCCGCCGGCGCCCCGGGAGCGCCGAACGACGAATCCGTCGCCTCCACGCGCCTGATCCGCCGCAACCACCAGGTCGTGCCCTGGAGCACCCCGAAGATCGAGGGCGCCGTGCGCAAGGCCTTCCTCTCCTGCCGTCTCGACTCCGCCCCGGCCGCCGCCGTGGCCGCCGCCGTCGCGCGCCGCGTGCGCGAGATGTCCGTGGCCTTCATCGGCATCGAGGATGTGCAGGACCTCGTGCAGGAGGAACTCATGCGCCAGGGCCACTTCAAGGTGGCCGAAAGCTACATCCTCTACCGCGCCCTTCGCGCCAAGCAGCGCGCCGAGGCCCGCGAGGCCGCCGCCGAGGCTCCCGCCGCCGCCGAATCCGTCCAGGAATCCATGCTCCTGGTCCGCAAGAGCTCCGGCGAAACCTACTTCTGGGACGGCGCCGAGCTGCGCCGGCGCATCGCCTACGCCTCCATCGGCCTGGACCTGTGCCTCACGCCCGAGCGCATCGAGACCGAGCTGCGCCGCGCCCTGTTCAACGAGATGACCGCCGAGGAGCTGCAGAAGACCGTCATCCTCAACGCCAAGGCGCTGATGGAGAAGGACGCCGACTTCGCCAAGTTCGCCGGCCGCATCCTGCTTTCCTACATCTACGAGGAGGTGCTCGGTTGGGACATCATGCGCGACGGCGTCGAGAGCCTTCGCGAATTCCACCGGCGCAAGTTCCACGAGTACATCGAGCGCGGCATCGCCATCGACCGCCTCTCCGCCGACCTGCGCCAGTTCGACATCGCCAAGCTCGCCGACGCGCTCGACCCGGCCGCCGACCTCGAGTTCGACTTCCTGGGCATCCAGACCCTGTACGACCGCTACCTCATCGTCGACAAGACGGTGAAGCCCAACCGCCGCCTGGAGACTCCCCAGTTCTTCTGGATGCGCGTCTCCATGGGCCTGTTCCTGCGCGAGACCACCGACCGCGAAGGCTGGGCCGTCAAGCTCTACAACGCCTACAGAAGCCGCCGCTTCTGCTCGTCCACGCCCACCCTCTTCAACTCCGGCACCCTGCACAGCCAGCTCTCCTCCTGCTACCTGTACAAGGTCGATGACTCCATCGAGAGCATCATGATCCGCGGCATCGCCGAAAACGCCTTCCTCTCCAAGTGGGCGGGCGGCCTCGGCGGCTCCTGGACCGCCGTGCGCGGCACCGGCTCCTACATCAAGGGCACCAACGGCGAGTCGCAGGGCATCATCCCCTTCCTCAAGCTGCACAACGACCAGCTCGTCGCCGTCAACCAGGGCGGCAAGCGCCGCGGCTCCGGTTGCGCCTACCTGGAGACCTGGCACAACGACATGGAGGACTTCCTCGAGTTGCGCCGCAACACCGGCGACGACCGCCGCCGCTGCCACGACATGAACACGGCGAACTGGATTCCCGACCTGTTCATGAAGCGCCTCGAGGCCCGCCAGAACTGGACCCTCTTCCGCTCCAACGAGACCCCCGACCTGCACGACCTCTACGGCTCCGCCTTCGAGAAGCGCTACGAGGAGTACGAGCAGCTCGCCGCCCAGGGCAAAATCATCGGCAAGACCATCCCCGCCATCGAGCTGTGGAAGAAGATGCTCTCCATGATCTTCGAGACCGGCCACCCGTGGATGACCTGGAAGGACGCCTGCAATGTGCGCTCCCCCCAGGACCACTGCGGCGTCATCCACTCCTCGAACCTCTGCACCGAGATCACCCTCAACACCTCGGCCGACGAGACCGCGGTGTGCAACCTCGGCTCCGTCATCCTCGACAACCACCTCGACGCCTCCGGCCACATCGACCACGCCAAGCTGCGCGACACCATCCGCATCGCCGTGCGCGCGCTGGACAACGTCATCGACATCAACTTCTACCCGACCGAGGCCGCCAAGCGTTCCAACATCCGCCACCGCCCCGTCGGCCTGGGCGTGATGGGCCTGCAGGACTGCCTCTACAAGAAGGACATCTCCTTCGCCTCGCAGGAAGCCGTCGAGTTCAACGACGAGATCATGGAGGCCGTGGCCTTCTACGCCTACGAGGCCTCCTCCGACCTCGCCGGCGAAAAGGGACCGTACTCCTCCTACGCAGGATCCAAGTGGTCCCGCGGCCTGCTCCCGCAGGACACCCTCGACCTGCTCGAGCAGGAACGCGGCGTGGCCATCGACGTGCCCCGCTCCGGCAAGCTCGACTGGAACCCCGTGCGCGCCAAGGTCGCCAAGCAGGGCATGCGCAACTCCAACGTGCTCGCCATCGCGCCCACCGCGACGATCTCGAACATCATGGGCAGCGCCCCCTGCATCGAGCCCACCTACAAGAACCTCTTCTCCAAGAGCAACCTCTCCGGCGACTTCATCGAGCTCAACCCGTACCTCGTGCGCGACCTCAAGAAGCTCGGCCGCTGGGACGCCGACATGGTCGACCAGCTCAAGTACTTCCACGGCGAGCTGAAGGACATCGACTCGCTCCCGGTGTGGGTGAAGGACAAGTACAAGACCGCCTTCGGCATCTCGTACGAGTGGTTCATCGAGGCCGCCGCGCGCCGACAGAAGTGGATCGACCAGGCCCAGTCCGTGAACCTCTTCCTCGGCGAAGCCGACCAGAAGACGCTCTCGCACATGTACCGCCTCGCCTGGCGCAAGGGCCTCAAGACCACCTACTACCTGCGCACCCTCGGCGCCTCCGACACCGAGCAGTCCACCGGCTCCAAGAAGAAGGAGATCCGCGGCGTGCTCGCCGCCGACGCCCCGATCGAAACCGAGCCGAAGAAAACCTACTCGGACGCCGAACGCGCCGCCTGCTCCATCGAGGCCATGCGCAACGGCGGCACCTGCGAAGCCTGCCAGTAACGCTCGCGAACGCTCACAAGAAAGGGCGAAGTGCGGTCTCCGCGCTTCGCCCTTCTTTGCGCCCGCCTCCCGGCGTCACTCCGGCGGCTGCGCGTCCTTCCAGTGTCTGGCCTTGGGCGGACGCGGCGGCGCGCGCTCCGCAAGGTCCGCGGGCGACGGCGGCCACTTCGCCCAAAACGCCAGTTGCGCCTCGCGCTCCGGCACATGCGGGCGCGCGGGGTCGTTCAGGAACGACGGCATGTACCCGGCCCCCAGCTCAAGCACGCTCACCGCGCCCTCGCCCACCTCGAAACGCGCGCGCCAGGCGCCGCAGCCGACCTCCAGCACGCCGTCCGCGCGCCGCCGGATACGCCGGGTGCGATGCGGGCTCGGGTCGCGCTCCAGCAGTTCGACCAGACGCGCCCGGAAATCCACGCCGTGCGAAGCGGCCAGCCACTCCGCCTGCTCCGCAGCCTTGGCGGAGAACTTCACGGCGTAGGCCGGCGGCGCCGCCTCGGCGCAGTCCACCGCCTCGGTCCACCCGCCGCGCTCCTCGGGGAAGGCGTCGTAGGCCGGGATGTAGGGTTTGATGTCAAACACCGGGGTGCCGTCCACCAGGTCGCACGGCCCCAGCAGCAGCTTGCGCCCCGAGATCCCCAGCAGGCGCACGGGCGTCATGCCGAGCGGGTTGGGCCGGTGCGGACTGCGCGTGGAGAACACGCCGCGTTTGCCCCTGGGCCCGCGGGGCGGCTGCACCATGGGCTTCCAGCTTTCGTTGCGGTGAAACCACCACAGCAGCCAGATGCGCGAAAAGCCCTCCAGGTCCCGCAGCGCCTGCTCGAAATCGTGGCCGGGCAGCAGCTCCAGCGTGTTGCACTCCGCCTCCTCCTCGCGCGGCTGGTGGCGCGCGTCGAACTTGTGCGGCTTGGGCGTGCGGACGAACCCGATCGGGCGCAATGTGAGCGAAAGTTCCATGGGTTTCTCTTCCCGCAGCATGCGCCGGCACCGGCGCGCGTGTCCATGAAACTCGCCCGCCCACCGCGCGCACCGAATGCGCCGCACGCTCGCCTTCCGACTTGCCCGGCGCGCGCCGCGCCGTGTTATCGCGCGCATGTCCGCCAACTCCGAGTTCCAGCCGAAAGTCTTCATGCCCCGCGCGGGCGAGGCTCCCCTGAGCCCGATCCAGGAGGAGATCCTGCGCCTCAAGAAGGAGCGCAACGCCGTCATCCTCGCGCACAACTATCAGGTCGAGGAAATCCAGCGCGTGGCCGACCATGTGGGCGATTCGCTCGGTCTCGCCTACGCGGCCGCCGAGACCAACGCCGAGGTCATCGTGTTCTGCGGCGTGCACTTCATGGCCGAGACCGCCAAGATCGTGAACCCGACGAAGACCGTGCTGCTTCCCGACCTCGAGGCCGGCTGCTCGCTCTCCGACTCGTGCCCCGCCGAGAAGCTCGCCAAGTACAAGGCCGAGCACCCCAACACCTATGTCGTCGCCTACATCAACTGCTCCGCGGCGGTGAAGGCCCTCACCGACGTCATCTGCACCTCCGGCAACGCCAAGACCATCGTGGAAAAGGTGCCGGCGGACCGCGACATCCTCTTCGTGCCCGACCAGAACCTGGGCCAGTGGGTGATGAAGCAGACGGGACGCAGCATGAAGCTGTGGCCCGGCAGCTGCTACGCGCATGTGCTCTACACCACGCGCGCCATCGAGAAGGTGAAGGCCAGGTTCCCCGGCGCCCCCGTCGTCGCGCACCCCGAGTGCGTGGAGGCCGTGCGCGACATGGCCGACATGGTGTGCAGCACCGAAAAGATGGTCGGCTACTGCAAGAGCCACCCGGCCGACACCTTCATCATCGTGACGGAGACCGGCATGATCCACCGCCTCCAGCGCGAGATCCCCAACAAGACCTTCGTGGCCGGCCCCACCGACAAGTGCGCCTGCAACGACTGCCGCTACATGAAGCTCAACACGGTCGAGAAGCTGCGCGACTGCCTGCGCGACATGACGCCCCGCATCGAACTGCCCGAAGAGGTGCGCACCAAGGCCTACGCCCCGCTCAAGCGCATGCTCGACTGGAGCCGCTGAGCCGCCTCGCCTTCCCGGCACGACAAGGCCCGCCTTCGGAAACACCGGGGCGGGCCTTGTCGCGCTTAGGGAAAACCTCGCGCGTCAGCGCAGCGAGGGCGGCAGCTTTTCCAGGAAGGCGTCCTTCCAGTAGTATCCGTCAAGCAAGGACAGGTCGTCGTCGCCGAGCAGCTTGCGCGCCAGGTAGAGCGCCTCCACCGAGGCCAGGCCGGCGGCGGGGTCCTTGTGCATCTTGCTCACGCGCGGGTACGCGGTGCGCACGGCGTCGGGCAGGCTGCGGTAGACGGGCGTCCCGGTGAGCCGGTTCATCAGCTTGGGCAGCAGCGCCCAGGTGGTGTCGAGCAGCAGCAGCGGCATGCCCGCGTCGGCCGGCGAGATGACGGGAGCGTCCACCGCCAGCACGATGTACCCGGTGGCGTCGAAGCGCATGTCGCCCTCGCCCACCAGGAAGGTGATCTCCGGCCGGCCGTGCAGCGGCGTCAGGCTGCACTTGGCGAGATTCTCGTTGGGATGGCGGATGACGACGGTGCGGACGGACATGGAGGACAAGGTGTTCGGTGTTCGGGTTGCTGTATTCGGCTTTTCCTTACGATGTCTCCCGGGCGACTCGGCCCGAGGAACACCGGAAACCGAACCATCCCGGGGCGACTATCTGCGGCCGGCGTTCCACGCCACGCAGTCGGCGTAGCGCGCGCCGGAGCCGCCGTAGATGTCGAGGGCGGAGCCGATGGTGAGGTCCACGCGGCCGCCGGAGAGCCGTTCGCAAACGGCGAGGTCGCCGGTGTCGCGCGCGCCGCCGGCGTAGGTGATCGGGCGGGCGGTATGGCGCCCCAGAAGCGTGATGAGCGCCTCGTCCATACCGGCCATCTTGCCCTCCACATCGGCGGCGTGGATGAGGAATTCGGCGCAATACGGCGCGAGACGGTCGAGCGTGGCGAGGTCGAGCCGCAGGTCGGTGAGCGTCTGCCAGCGGTTCATGGCCACCACCCAGCCCTGCGCGTCGCGCCGGCAGGACAGGTCGATCACCAGCTTCTCCGGCCCCACCAGCGCCGAAATCTCCTCCAGCTTGCCCGGAAGGAATTTGCCGGCGGCGTCGAACAGGGCGGAGGTCACGATCACAGCACTGGCGCCGGCGGCGATCCACGCGGCCGCGTTGCCGGCGTTGATGCCGCCGCCCACCTGAAGCCCGCCCGGGTACGCGGCGAGCGCCTCGCGCGCGGCGGCCTCGTTGCCGGGGCCGAGCAGGATGACATGCGCCCCCGTGATGCCGTCGCGGCGGAAAAGCTCGCCGTAATGGCCTGCCGGATACTCGGACACGAAATTGGTGCGCAGTCCCGCGCCGTCGTCGGAGAGCGTGCCGCCGACGATTTGTTTCACGCGGCCTTGGTGGAGGTCGATGCAGGGACGGAAACGGGTCATGCGCATGCTGAAAGCCCGATTTCGCCGCCCTTGGCACGCGCAAAACGCGCGCCAAGGGAAACAGCCGACCGTAAGCCGCCGGCATGTCCGGCCTTGCGCCCCGATTGCGCGCGGCCTAGCACCCGAGCCCGTCAAGCCCCGCCCCTTCTCATGAAAACTCCCCTCGGCCCCCTCGTCTGCGCGACGCTCGCGATTCTCATGATGAGCGGCTGCAAGAGCTTCAGCGCCTCCACGCCCAACGGCACCATCTCCTCCGGCCGAGGCGTTCAGGAAGTGCGCAACACCCCCTCCCGCTGACCCCCCGACGCCCGCCCGTCAACCTCACCGCCGTATCCCTCATCATGGACCTTTCCCTTCTCGAACAACTCGCGGTCAAGGCCGCCCACGCCGCCGGCGACGCCCTCGTGGCCGCCGCCGATAAGACCGTCAACGCCGTCACCGCCACGGATGTGAAAGCCAAGGCCGACGAAGACGCCGAGCGACTGGTGCGCGACCTCCTGTCGACCTCCGGGATGCCCATCATCGGCGAGGAGCTCGGCGGCGACGCCGCGCTGTGGGAATCCAAGGACGAGCCGTACTGGGTCGTCGACCCCATCGACGGCACCTACAACTACCTGCGCGACCAGCCGGCGACCTGCGTGGCCATCGCGCTCATGCGCGGCAAGGAGCCCGTGCTGGGCGTGATCCGCGAGTTCGCGGCGGGCAACACCTACATGGGCGTGGTCGGCAAGGGCGTGTTCATCAACGGCGTCGCCGTGCGCCCGGCTTGGGCCACGGAGATCGCGCAGGCGTGCCTGATGACGGGCTTCCCCGCCGCCGCCGACAAATCGCCGGAAGCGCTCGCCGGCTTCCTGCGCGATGTGGGACGCTTCAAGAAGATCCGCATGATCGGCAGCGCCGCGCTGGCCGTTGCGTATGTGGGCGCGGGCCGCGCCGATGTGTACTACGAGAACGCCACGAACCTGTGGGATGTCGCCGCGGGCCTCGCGCTGGTGAAGGCCGGCGGCGGCGTGTACACCGTCGAACCCACGGGCAAGAAGCCCCTCAACTTCAACGTGCGCGCGGCCGGCCGCGCCGAGTGGCTCTAAGCCCGAATCGGGAATCCACCGCCGCCTCCGCGCCCGGCTCGCATCAGGCGCGTCTGGCGGCGCGGTAGTCGCGCGGGGCGAATCCGGTGCGGTCGCGGAAGGCGCGGCTGAACGCGGCCTGCGAGGCGTATCCGCAACGGTTCGCCACCTCGCCCAGCGGGATGTCGGATCGGGTGAGCAACCCGGCCGCCAGGTTGAGCCGGAAATTGTGGATGTAGGCGCCCAGGCTAACGCCGTAGCTTTCCTGAAAACGCAGGCGCAGCAGGCGCTCGGACACGCCGAACTCGGCCGCCAGGGTGGCGATTTTCTGCTCGCCCGCGCCGCCCTCGTGCAGACGCCGGTTGATGCGCGTGAGCCAGTCGCCCGCGCCGCGCACGGGGCCTTTCGTCGCCCCGGCGACGGGGCCGGCCAAGGCGGAATCCGCGGACGAGGCCAGGTGCTGCAGGAGCGTCTCCGCGGCCAGCCTCACCTCGCCCGCGCCCCCGGGGCGTTTCGCGGCATAGGCGCGCAGCAGCGCCTCCAACCGCGTCATCGCTTCGGGCCGCAGTCGCACCGGGGTGTCGCGCAGCCGGGCGAGCGCGTCGGGCGCCTCGGAGTCGAAAGTCAGGATGAGCCAGGCCAGCCGGGCGCCGACGGGCCGCAGGAAGAAGTGGAACTGGAACGGGTACACGAGCAGCGCCATGCCGGGCTCGAGCGGGTGCTCGGCGCCGTCGAGGTTCACGCCGGCCGAGCCCTCCAGCGGCGCGAGCAGCACGAAGCGGTGGTGCGAGTGGTGCTCGAGCGAGCGCTGCTGCAGGTCCGCGAACCCCTCGCGGAAGAACATCAGGATGTTGTCCGCTCGCACCACGCCGGGCGCGCTCAGCCCGTTGAAGTAGTCCTTCGGCACCGGCAGACGCGCGGCGATTTTGGCGAGGTTGGCGAACGGCATGGGATACGCGACGATGCCCAGGGCTCATGGGAGCGGCTTCGCCGTTTCCGAAAATGCAAAAAAGGTCGCCGAAAATGCAAGAATTTTACCCTACCCATCCGGGCCGTCCCTGTCATAAACGGCGCGTCAACTCTCAAAGCCCAAAACCATGGCCATCACCGTCCAGACCTACACCACCAAAGAGGAGGCCGTGCGCGTCGCCGCCGACGCCTTCGAGGCCCTCATCCGCGAACGCGCCAAAGCCGGCAAGACCGCCGTGCTGGGCCTGGCCACGGGCTCCACGCCCATCGCCCTCTACAAGGAGCTCATCCGCCGCCACAAGGAAAACGGCCTGAGCTTCAAGAACGTCATCTCGTTCAATCTCGACGAATACTGCGGCCTGCCCGGCACGCACGACCAGAGCTACCGTTACTTCATGAACGATCAGCTCTTCAACCACATCGACATCGACAAGGCCAACACGCACGTGCCCCTGGGCACCCTGCCCGACGCCGAAATCGACGCGCACTGCAAGTCGTACGAAGAGGCCATCAAGGCCGCCGGCGGCATCGACATCCAGCTGCTGGGCATCGGCCGCACCGGCCACATCGGTTTCAACGAGCCGCCCTCCTCCGCCGAATCGCGCACGCGCAAGGTGCACCTCGACGAGCTCACCCGCAAGGACAACGCCGTGTTCTTCGGCGACCTCGCCAAGGTCCCCCACTACGCCGTGACCATGGGCTGCGGCACCGTGCTGGACGCCAAGAAGGTGCTCCTGCTCGCCTGGGGCGAACCCAAGGCCGAGATTGTCGCCAAGTCCATCAAGGGCCCGCAGACCGAGCAGGTGCCGGCCTCCTGGCTGCAGAAGCACAAGGACTGCGTGTTCATCCTCGATAAGGCCGCGGCGTCCAAACTCTAAAAGAGCAGGGGAACAAAGGGGCAAAGGCCACAAAGGCACAAAGAGCGCACCGTCGCCCGCGGAATCAAACGCGACATCGGTGCGGCACCTTTGGAACCCGGAGCCTTTCGCCCCTTTGAGCCTTCGAAACCGCATGTCCGACATCAAAACATACCGCGACCTGATCGTGTGGCAGAAAGCCATGCAGCTCGTCGTGGATGTTTATCGGGCATGCGACAACCTGCCGGCGAATGAGCGCTTCGGTCTGGATTCCCAAATCAAGCGCGCCGCCGTTTCAATCCCCTCCAATATCGCCGAAGGCTACGGACGCCACTCCACCGCCGACTA
Source organism: uncultured Opitutia bacterium (assembly GCA_945957395.1). Classification (GTDB taxonomy): domain Bacteria; phylum Verrucomicrobiota; class Verrucomicrobiia; order Opitutales; family UBA953; genus CAMFKE01. The sequence continues at coordinate 26,362 of CAMFKE010000008.1, read as the reverse complement.
CATCCGATTCCTGCATGTCGCCTCGGGCTCGCTGAACGAGCTTCAGACACAACTGGAAATCGCCTTGCGAGTCGGATACCTCGACACTGGATCGCACATGCGTTTCGACGCTGCGTCGCGCGAAGTGGAACGCCTGCTGAGCGCCCTCATCCGAAGCCTCGAGCGATAACCGCTGAAAAGCGGAAGCAACGGTGGCCCCTCTGTGCCTTTGTGCCTCAGCCCCTTCGCCCCTTACTTCAAAAACACCTCCCCCCCACCTCCCCATGTCCAAGATCACCCTCAAGCCCAAGTTCGTCTCCGAAATCGACACGGCGTTCGTCCCCGCCTCCCTCTGGAACCGCGCCTACAACAAGGCCGCCGAGAAGTCCTCCGACGCCGCCCCGCTGGCCATCGGCCTCTCGCGCCCCGACGGCACCGCCTCCGTCTACCGCGTCAAGGTGTTCTCCCTCGCCTCCGAATACGGCGTGGACACCGTCACCTACGTCGAGCGCATCATCAAGTTCCTCATCTGGGGCCGCGGCGGCGACAAGATCTTCCTCTCCGGCAAGTACGCCCCGGAGATCGCCGAACTGCTCAAGACCATCTACTCGCCCGCCGGCGAGCGCGCCTTCGACTACGCCTTCGTCACCAAGCTCTTCGACACCGGACCCCAGTTCCTCGTCGTCGACGAAGCCGGCCTGCCCAAGGAATCCGCCTCGCACCTGCCCCTGGGCCGCAACCTCGACGGCGTGCGCATCGGCTTCGACCTCGGCGGCTCCGACCGCAAGTGCGCCCTGCTCGTGGACGGCAAGGTCGTCTTCTCCGAAGAAGTGAAGTGGGACCCGTACTTCCAGAAAGACCCCGCCTACCAGTACGAAGGCATCAAGCACTCCCTCGACCTCGCCGCCAAGCACATCCCCGCCGGCCGCAAGCTCGACGCCATCGGCGGCTCCTCCGCCGGCGTGTACATCAACAACAAGGTCCGCGCCGCCTCGCTCTTCCGCGGCGTCACCGACCCGTCCGTGTTCGAGTCCAAGGTGAAGAACATGTTCCTGGACATCGCCAAGGAATACGGCGTGCCCTTCGAAGTCATCAACGACGGCGACGTCACCGCCCTCGCCGGCTCGATGTCGATGAACAAGAACGCCGTGCTGGGCATCGCCATGGGCACCTCCGTGGCCGCCGGCTATGTGGACCCCGAAGGCCGCATGACCAACTGGCTCTCCGAGCTCGCCTTCGTGCCCGTCGACTACCGCGCCAACGGCCCCGCCGACGAATGGTCCGGCGACCTCGGCTGCGGCGTGCAGTACTTCTCCCAGCAGGGCGTCGGCCGCCTCATGCCCCTCGCCGGCATCCACATGCCCAAGGACATGAAGCTGCCCGAGCAGCTCGAAGGCCTGCAGAAGCTCATGAAGGCCGGCGACCCCCGCGCCGTGAAGGTGTACGAAGCCATCGGTATCGCCTTCGGCTACACCCTCGCCCACTTCGCCGACTTCTTCAGCTACTCCGAGCTGCTCATCATGGGCCGCGTCACCTCCGGCAAGGGCGGCGACATCATCATCGACAAGGCCCGCGAGGTCCTGCGCGTCGAGTTCCCCGAGCTCAAGATCAACCTCTCCGTGCCCGACGAGGCCTCCAAGCGCCACGGCCAGGCCGTCGCCGCCGCCTCGCTGCCGGCGACCGCGCGCTAAGCGCTTGTCGCAGTTGAGAGGTGACAGCTGAAAGTTGATAGGAGCGCCACCGATGGACACGAGCATCCGGGATTTCCACGATCTGATCGTCTGGCAAAAAGCCATGACGCTGACCGTGGAAATCTACCGGGTGACCGGATCCTTCCCTTCCTCCGAATCCTTCGGACTGGTCTCCCAACTTCGACGCGCCGCCGTCTCCATACCCTCCAACATCGCCGAAGGCCAGGGCAGGTCCGGCAGCAACGACTTCCCTCGTTTTCTGCGCACAGCCCTTGGTTCCACCAACGAAGTTCAGACGCAAATCGAGTTGGCGCGCCGATTGGGATTCATCCCCGATGAGGCCCACGCCCCGCTCAACGCCGAATTGCTCGAAATCCGCAAGATGCTCCACGGCCTCCTGCGCAAACTCGAAAACTGAAGCCCCCCCCCTATCAACTCACAACTATCAACCATCAACTCCAGAACCCTATGAAGCTCAACAAGCCCAACGCGGACATCTTCGTCCCGGACAACACCCCCGTCTCCGAAGCCGCCGCCCGCACCACCCACCTCGGCATCGGCGCCCACCAGGATGACCTCGAGTTCATGGCCTACCACGGCATCACCGAGTGCTTCGGCCGCAAGAACCGCTGGTTCTCCGGCGTCGTCGTCACCGACGGCGCGGGCTCCTCGCGCACCGGCATCTACGCCGACTACTCCGACGCGGAAATCGCCGCCGTGCGCCCCCTCGAACAGCGCAAGGCCGCCATCGTCGGCGACTACGCCTCGATGTTCCAGCTCGGCTACTCCTCCAAGGAAGTGAAGGACGCCAAGAACGCCCAGGTCGTCGAAGACCTCGTCGCCATCCTCACCGCCACCAGCCCCGAGGTCGTCTACCTGCACAACCCGGCCGACAAGCACGACACGCACATCGCCGTGACGCTGCGCGCCATCGCCGCCATGCGCAAGCTGCCCCACTCCCTGCGCCCCAAGAAGGTCATCGGCTGCGAAGTGTGGCGCGACCTCGACTGGCTCCTCGACGCCGACAAGGTGATCATGGACTGCTCCGCCTTCCCCAACCTCGCCGGCGCCCTCAACGGCGTGTTCGACTCCCAGATCACCGGCGGCAAGCGCTACGACCTCGGCGTCATCGGCCGCCGTCTGGCCAACGCCACCTTCTTCGACTCGCACTCCTCCGACAAGGCCACCGCCCTGCAGTGGGGCATGGACCTGACCCCGCTCATCGTCGACGACAAGCTCGACGTGGTCGAGTACACCATCGCCTATGTCGAGCGCCTCAAGGGCGACATCAAGGCGCGCATCGCCAAGTTCGCGTAAGCGACCCGCAAAGGACGGCGCCGGCGAAGGATCCGAGCGCGGCGGCCACACGGCCCGCCTCCCGCCCATCCCCCTTCGCCGGCATCCGTCCCTTTTTTAAAGGCCGCTCCGGTCACCTTTTTTCACTCCCACCCCCTTTTCCACCACACACATGGCCACCACCAAACCCACCCTCCTCGTCCTCGCAGCCGGCATGGGCTCCCGCTACGGCGGTCTCAAGCAGATCGACCCCATGGGCCCCAACGGCGAGACCATCCTGGACTACTCCGTGTTCGACGCCATCCGCGCCGGCTTCGGCAAGGTCGTCTTCATCATCCGCCCCGACTTCGCGGAAGCCTTCAAGACCCAGGTGTCGCCCAAGTTCGAAGGCAAGATCGCCGTCGACTACGCCTACCAGACCCTCGACAAGCTCCCCGCCGGCTACTCCCTCCCCGAAGGCCGCGAAAAGCCCTGGGGCACCACCCACGCCATCCTCTGCGCCAAGGAGCAGGTGAAGGAGAACTTCGCCGTCATCAACGCCGACGACTTCTACGGCAAGGACTCCTACCGCGTGCTCGGCGAGTTCCTCAAGAACCTCGACCCGAAGTCCTCCAACTTCTCCATGGTCGGCTTCACCCTCAAGAACACCCTCTCCGAGCACGGCTCCGTCGCTCGCGGCGTGTCCAAGACCGACGCCAACGGCTTCCTGACCTTCATCGACGAAAAGACGAAGATCTTCAAGACCGCCACCGGCGCCGAGAACCGCGAGGAAGGCAAGCCCGTCGAGCCCCTCACCGGCGAAGAACCCGCCTCCATGAACATGTGGGGCTTCACCCCCCAGCTCTTCGTCCACCTCGACCGCATCTTCAAGGAGTTCCTCGACAAGTCCGGCAAGGAACTGAAGTCCGAGTGCTTCATCCCCATGACCGTCGGCCAGCTCGTCAACGAGAAGCACGCCACCGTCAAGGTCCTGCGCACCGACTCCGCCTGGTTCGGCGTCACCTACAAGGAAGACAAGCCCGTCGTGCAGGAATCCCTCGCCAAGCTCATCAAGGCCGGCGAGTACCCCGCCAACCTCTGGGCCTAATGCGGCTCTGCGGCGCCCGCACGCGCCGCAGCCGTCCGGCGTGATTCGGTGATTCGGCTCCTTCGCCGAAAACCGAAAACTGAATCACCGAATCACGCCTCCCCTTTCCTCTTTCCCCTTTCCTCTCTCACCTCCCCCTCCTCCTTCCCCATGGCCGCCCATAAGGAAATGAAACACAACGTCCGCGCCATCGCCGCCCAGTTCGACATCTACGGCGATTTCGTCGAAGCCATGCCCTACGGCTCCGGACACATCAACGACACCTACTGCGCGATCTTCGACCAGGGTGCCACCCGCGTGCGCTACATCATCCAGCGCATCAACCACAACATCTTCAAGAACCCCGTCGGGCTCATGGAGAACGTCGCCCGCGTCTGCGCCCACTCCCAGGCCAAGCTGCGCGAAGCCAACGCCCCCGACGCCACCCGCCGCGCCCTCACCCTCATCCCCACCCGCGACGGCAAGGACTGGCTCATCGACGCCGAAAACAACGTCTGGCGCACCTACATCTTCGTCGAGCGCGCCCGCGGCTACGACGTCATCGAGCACACCGGACAGGCCTTCCAGGCCGCCAAGGCCTTCGGCGCCTTCCAGAAGCTCCTCGTGGACATCCCCGGCGGCCGCCTCGTCGAGACCATCCCGAACTTCCACAACTCCCGCTGGCGCTTCGAAAACCTCAAGAAGAGCATCGAGGCCGACAAGCACAACCGCGCCAAGGATGTGAAGAAGGAGATCGAGTGGTTCCTCGCCCAGGAGAAGGAGTTCTCCTTCGTCGTCGACCACATCGCCGCCGGCCGCATCCCCGAGCGCGTCACCCACAACGACACCAAGCTCAACAACGTCCTCATCGACGACTACACCTCGGAAGGCATCTGCGTGATCGACCTCGACACCTGCATGCCCGGCTCCGCCCTGTACGACTTCGGTGACATGGTCCGCACCGCCACCTCCCCCGGCAAGGAAGACGACGTCAACCTCGACAACGTCTACTGCCGCGAAGAGTACGTCGAAGCCCTCCTGCGCGGTTACATGACCACCGCCGGCGACTTCCTCAACAAGTACGAGAAGGAGCTCCTGCCCTTCTCCGGCAAGCTCCTCACCATGGAGTGCGGCTCGCGCTTCCTGGCCGACTACCTCGACGGCGACGTCTACTTCAAGACCTCCCGCCCCGGCCACAACGTCGACCGCTGCCGCACCCAGATCAAGCTCGCCGACGACATCCAGTCCAAGCTCGGCAAGCTCAACAAGCTCGTCGCCTCGCTCTAAGGCCCGAGTCCCTCGGCAATCCAAGAGCCCCGACCTCACGGTCGGGGCTCTTTTTCGTTTTCCCGCACATAGCATCCATCGGACTGGTTGACATCATGGCTGCGATGAAAACGGTGCGCGCGTGGCCCGTCGCTCCTCCATACACGCACTCAGGTTCCTCGACTTTTTTGCCGGCAGCGGCTTGGTCACCGAGGGTGCAAAACCGTGGTTTAAAACGGTTTGGGCCAACGACATTTCCGCCCAAAAGGCTGCCGTTTACCGTATCAATCATGGAGACGAGCACTTTCATTTAGGCTCGATCACCGATGTGAGTGGAGTGGCCCTCCCTGCTGCGGATGTTTCTTGGGGAAGTTTTCCCTGCCAAGACCTCTCGCTGGCAGGAAAAATGGAGGGACTCAAAGCCAAGCGCAGCGGACTTGTCTGGGAGTGGATTCGCGTCTTGGATGAAATGAGCGTCCCGCCCCCGGTCCTCTGCTTGGAAAACGTGCTCGGATTGGTCTCAAGCAACTCCGGCGAAAATTACCGCGAAATTCACCGCGCACTTGCGGAGCGCGGCTATGTGGTCGGCCCAATGCTCTTGGACGCCATCAATTGGGTCCCCCAATCCCGCCCACGAATCTTCGTAGTAGCGGTGCGAAGCAACCTCCCGTTCCAGCAGTTCGTCGCAGGTGCTCCTGCCTGGAATCACCCGAGTCCCGTAACGCGAGCGGCGGAAGGACTCGATAAGCTCGTATGGTGGAACCTGCCTCGGCCTCAAGACCCGGTTGGAACACTCACCGAAATCATAGAGAAAACGACGCCTTGGCATGACAACGAAACTTCGGCTCGCCATGTCGCTATGCTATCCCCGGCTCACCACAAGCTGCTGCTGACTGAATCGCCTGCCAACGCCACGCTTCCCGGCTATCGCCGCACAAGGGGTGGAATCCCTGTGCTCGAATTGCGCTTTGACGGAAAATCAGGTTGCCTGCGCACGGCCGAGGGAGGCAGCAGTCGACAAATCATTCTGCAACGCGACGGCGACCGTCTCCGCACGCGATGGCTCACGCCTCGTGAAGCTGCACGCCTCATGGGAGCGCCCGATTCCTACCAGCTTCCATCCAAATATACTGAAGCCTACAACGCCATGGGCGACGCCGTCGTCGTCCCTGTTGTCCGTCACTTGGCCAAGCACCTTTTGCATCCTCTCGCGATGCTCGCTCAAAAAAAACCCGTCTGTTCCGATTAAATTCCATGCCCAGCCCAACCGCCTCATTCTGCAGATCAATACGCGCCGCGATTTCCCGTTTCGAAGGGACCGGCACCCTGTACCTTCTGTTTTTCATCCTTCAGAAAATCGCCGACGGAAAGTCGCGCAAAGAGATTTGTGATTATGAAGACACATCGGACCAATTCATCGGTTATGGGAAAAGTTACCTCACGGAGCGGCTCGGCCGTCATGGAGTCGGCATGCGCGGAACCGAAAAGGGCCGTACCAATAAACGCAAAATCGCCATCCTTACGGCCGTATTCCGCGCATATGAAACCATTCCCACCGCCGAGCGTATCCCCTGCGTGGAAGCCGCATCCCGACTCGTCGCCGATGAAATCCAATCGATTCTGAACCAACGCCCCATGATCATTTCGCGAGCCAAACTCGCTCGTGTGAATGACTTCATTGAGGCCGTCCGCTCCGCTGCTCTGAACGGAAACTCAAGCCGAACGGGCGATATCTGGCAGTACCTCATCGCCGCAAAACTCCTCCGCGTGGGATCTTTGCGACTTGATCAAATCGAACACGCCAACGCGAACGATGTCTCCACGGGACGCCTCGGCGATTTCGTCATGCCTGGTCGAATCATCCATGTCACCTTGGGCAGTTCGGCGACGGATTTGGTGAAAAAAATCAAGGCCGCTCCAAGCGTCCGACATGTCGTCATCACACGAGGCGACGCCGACCAAAAATGGTGCGCCGAACTCAAAAAGTCGGGTGCCGCTCTGCTTTCAATCCACGACTATTTCGAGTCCAACTGCCTCGAACACGCCGCCGAAACCGCTGACTACCTCATTTCCATTTTTGAGAAATACAACGAAATCATCGAGCATGTGGACGCCCCGCGAAGCCTTTTGATTTCCGTCGAATAGAGACTCAGCACCCGATTCCGGCTCCATTCCGAGCGTTTGAAGACGCCTGTGAAATCTTCGCCGGCCCGGTCGTACTCTTTGATGACACGCGCCATGATTACGGAGAACGACGGGAAATCGCGATGGGCCTCTTTCGAGGTGAGATCGTTTTGCTCGTCGTCTTCACCGACCGTAACGCCGTGCGCCGCATCATCTCAGCCCGAAAAGCCAACAAGCGTGAAAGAAAGCTCTACCATGAAAGCCTCAAAATCAGCAGGCCGTGACGCCACGGTGAAGCGTCTCGCCGCCATGCCCGACGCTGAAATCGACTACTCCGAAATCCCCGAGCTGACGCCCGAAATGCTGAAGACAGCCCGGCGTGCAGGCCCGTTGGTGCCGCCCGGCAGCGTATGGGAAAAAGAGACGGCGCCGGAGGGCGAGGTCCGTTACCGAGTGGTTCGAGGCGGCGCTCGTGCCGGTGCCGGGCGCAAGCCCGCCGGGCACGTCCGAGTGGGCCTGTGCCTGAGCCCGCGGGCCAAGGCGGCGCTGGAACGCCGGGCGAAAAAGGAGCACAAGACGCTCTCGGCCGTGATCGAAGCGTTGCTGGTCGGCTGAAGCCTGGCGGCGAATTCGACGCACAAAGCCGCACCGGCTCCTGCCGCTGCGGCTTTTGCCATTCCGCAAAACCGCATATTTCAGACCGGCGCTGTTTTTGGGTTCACCCGGCGACTTTGTCCATCGCCCGGATGAAAGCCCCGGTCCGCCGGGTTCGCGCAAGAGGGCGAGCCCGGACCCCGGGGCGCAAAAAGACCGCGCCGGGCGGGGCCGGGCGCGGTCTTTGTTTCGGCGAAGCCGGGGGCTTATTTGCCCTTGGCCGCGAACTTGGGCTGAAGGTAGTTGGCGCAGGACTCGAGTGAGGCGAGCTGCGGGTACTCGGCCTCGGGCACTTCGATGCCGTGCTTCTTGCGCAGCTCCATCACGATGTCGAGGAAGTCCATGGAATCGAGGCTGAGCTGGTCGCGCAGCTTCACTTCGGGCTTAACATTGGAAAGATCTTCGTCGGGGGCGATATCGGCGATGATATCGAGAACGATCTGCTGAACCTCGGCGTGGGTCATGGAGTCTTGGGTCTTGGTGAGTTTAGGAAAGGGAGGGAGGACGGCTCGGAGCGCGCGCTGGCGAAACCGGATCAGGCGCGGTAACGCTTCACGATGAGCACGGAGTTGATACCGAGCATCCCGAACGAGTTGTTCAGGATGGTGTCAACCTTGGACACGCGCTTGGGCTCATTGATGACGAGTCCGGGGTGCGCGCACTCGGGGTCGAGGTTCTCGACATTGATGGTGGGGTGCACCACGAGGTCGTGGAACGACGGCAGGTTGCCGGCGAGCTCCAGAGCGCCGGCGGCGCCCATGCAGTGGCCGATGTAGCTCTTCGTGTTGTTGATGTGCGTGTCCGGGCAGTCGGCGAAAATCTTGCGCAGCGCGGTCATCTCCTGGATGTCGCCCAGGGTCGTGGCGGTGGCGTGCGTGGAGACGATGTGGATGTCCTGCGGCTTCATGCCGGCGCGCTTGAGCGCGATGTCCACGGCCTGCGCCTGACGCTCGGGATTGGGCAGCACCGCGTCGGTCGAGTCGGAATTGATGCACCAGCCGGCGATCTCGGCGATGATGTTGGCGCCGCGGGCGAGCGCGTCGTCGAGGCGCTCGAGCGTGTACAGGGCGCCGCCTTCGGAGATGACGATGCCGTTGCGGTCCTTGTCGAAGGGGCGCGAAACCTTGTTGGGGTCGGCGTGGTGGCCGAGGGCGCCCTGGTTCTTGAAGCCGGCGTAGATGCCGAAGGTGTGGATGGACTCGGAGACGCCGCCGGCCAGGGCGAAGTCGACCTCGCCGAGCTGGAGCATCTGAGCCGCCTGGATGAGGCCGGCGTTACCCGCGGCGCACGCGGCGCCGATGGTGTAATGGGGGCCGGTGATGCCCATGTTCATCGTCACCTCGCCGGCCGGGTTGTTCGCCACGGTGCGCGGGTTGTGATGGTGCGTCCAGTACTTGGTGTCGTAGCCGAACTGCGAGATGGCGTACACCTCGTTCTCGGTCTCCACATTGCCGTGTTCGGTGATGCCGACATAGACGCCCACGCGGGCCTTGTCCATGGCCGCCCAGTCGACTCCGGCGTTCGTCACGGCCTCGCGCGCGCAATAGATGGCGACGGACCCGGCGCGCGTGCCGTTCTTGATCTCCTTGCGCTTCTGATGGCGCGTGGCCTCGAAGTCGCACACGCCGGCGGGGTGCTTGCCCATGTAACGCACATCGATCTCGGCGATGCGCGCCTTGCCGGCCAACAGGTTGGCGCGGTACTCGGCGAGCGAGTTGCCGTTGGGGGCCGTGAGACCGATGCCGGTGATGACGATGCGGGGGAGCGCGGACATGAAGCGGCGAGAGAGAGTCAGGGCATCACCCGATGTCAATAACGCGAAACGCTCCGGCAGGGCCCGGCCGCTCCGGCGCCCGGGCCGGGGCGCCGCCGCACTTTTGCCTTCCTCCCGACTTGTTTGCCCGGTTGCCTGACGACCCTCTTTCAACGACATGGGCGACCCTCTTCACTGCGCGATCTGTCAGGCGCCGGCCACCGTCCACCTGACCCGCATCGCCGACGGCAAAATCCACAAGGTGCACCTCTGCGAACACTGCGCGGGCCACCACGGGCCGGCCGGCCACGGCCAGGCCGAAAACCCGCTTCCGGAGCTCGCCGGTCTGCTGGCCGAGCTGCGCCAGGCCCCCGCTGCCCCCGCCGTGGGCGCGGTGTGCCCGGAGTGCGGGCTGAGCGAGGCCGACCTGCGCAAGAAGGCGCGCCTGGGCTGCGCCCACTGCTACCCCCTCTTCGCCTCCGGCGTGCAGGCCATGCTGCCGCGCATCCAGCCGGGCCTTACGCACACCGGCAAACACCCCGCGGGCGCGCGCATCCACGCCGCCCGCGCCGAACTGACCCGCCGGCGCGACGCTCTCAGGCGCGCCGTGAAGGCCGAGCACTACGAGGCCGCCGCCGCCGCTCGCGACGCCATCGCCTCGCTGGAGGCCGAGATCGCCTCGCTGGAGAAATCCGCCTGAGCGCGCCCCCCATTTCGGCCGCCCCGTCCGGCGCCGCAGGACGCGCGGGGTTTCCGCGTCGCCTTGGCGCCTCCGAGGGGGTATAACCGCATACCGAACCCCGAAAACCGAACCACCGGTTCCCACCCCCATGTCCTTCTCCGCACTCCTGGACAATGAGAACGAGCTCACGCACAACATCGGTGCGCAGCAGCCCATCGTGCTCAGCACGCGCGTGCGCCTGGCGCGCAACCTCGGCAGGTTCCCCTTCCCCGGTCGCGCCAAGCCCGAGCAACGCCGAGAGGTCACCCGGCTGTGCCGCGAGGCGCTCGAGGCGCTGCCCAAGATGAAGCGCGCCCACACCTTCGGCATGGCCGAGCTCAACGAGGTCGAGAAGCTCGTGCTCGTGGAGCGCCACCTCGTCAGCCGAGAGCTCGCCGAGGGCAAGGACGGCACGGTCGTCATCAGCCGCGACCAGACCTGCTCGGTCATGATCAACGAGGAGGACCACCTGCGCATCCAGGTCGTCAAAGGCGGCTTCCACCTCAAGCGCGCCTGGAAACAGGCCGACGCCATCGACAGCGCCATCGAGGGCGCCCTCGACTTCGCCTACAGCCCCACGCTGGGCTACCTGACCGCCTGCCCCACCAATGTGGGCACCGGCCTGCGCGCCTCCGCAATGCTGCACCTGCCGGGCCTCGTCATGGCCGACCAGATGGAGAAGGTGGTCCGCGCGCTCAACCAGGACGGGCTCGCCGTGCGCGGGTGGTTCGGCGAGGGTTCCGAGGCGGTGGGCAGCATCTTCCAGATTTCCAACCAGCAGACGCTGGGCCCCTCCGAGGCCGACATCCTGCGCAGCCTCTCCGGCTGGCTCAAGACCATCATCGAGCAGGAGGAGAACGCCCGCCTGCTGCTGCTGCAAAGCGATCCCGAGAAGTTCTTCGACAAGATCTCCCGCGCCTTCGGCCTCCTGCGCCACGCGCGCCTGCTCGCCTCCTCCGAGTCCATGAACCTGCTCTCGCTCATGCGCCTCGCCTGCGACATGGGCGTGTTCGACGAGAGCTACCGCGTCATGGTCGACCGTCTCATCATCGAGAACCAGCCCGGGCACATCCGCGTGCGCGCCGAGGTCGAGCTGGACGCTCTCAAGCGCGACTTCATCCGCGCCGCCGTCTTCCGCGAGACCTTCAAGCAGCTGCCCGAGCCCGACTTCGACATCATCGACGCCGGCGACGACTCCGACGGGGAGCCCGGCGACGACGAAGGCGACGCCGACGAGCCCGAAACCGACGCGACCGGCCGCTGATCGCCGGCGCGGCGCACGAGTATTTTTCGCGGCAAAAACCGGCTCACCCGACGCGGGGGGCCGGTTTTTCCTTTGGCGGCCTCAGGCGAGCTCGTCGCGCCGGCCGACGGGCCGGAAGAGGCGCGCCAACAGCAGCACGAGCAGCCAGGCGAGGCACCAGGTGACGAGCGTGTGGTTCAGGTAATGCGCGCCCTTGAGCATCTGATAGAGCCCCATCCACCAGCCCGCGAAGACGCCCGCCAACACGCCGGCAACGCGCCACCGGCGTGAGCGCGCGGCGTACGCCAGGGCCATCAGGGCGAAACCGCCGCTGGCGTGCCCTGCCGGGAAACCGCGTCCGCGGTCGCGGTGCGCGCGCTGGTACTCCTTGAACTCGGGCGTGTAACTTTCCCACACGCGCACATACGGCGCATAGCCGCCATACCGGGTGTGCTCGTAGGGGCAGTAGACATTCGAAACCGCCTTGATGCGGTTGCACACCAGCGGGATGAGCGCGAGCGAGGCGATGAGGAACAGCAGCGTGCGCCGGTCGGCGAACCACCGCTTGCCCAACCCGCGCGCGGCCCACAGGCGCGCCGGCACGAACACGCACACGCCCAGCGCCACGGCCAGCGCCATCAGCAGCACCTTGGGCCCGGTGTAAAACAGCGCCCGGCCCACGGGCCCCTTGTCATCCACGCACCACTTGCCGCTCGTGAAATCAAAAAACCTGTCCTGCACCCACTGGTCCACCGACAGCTCGCCCACCCGCCATTCCACGGGCGAGGGTTCGAGAAACAGCAATAGCGCGGCGAGCACGCCCAGCCACACCCACGGGGAGCGCGCCAATCGGGTACAAAGGGAAACGGTCGGCATCATGCGGCCGGGAGGTTTCCACACACCGCTCCCGCGTAAAGCCGAAAGGCGCCCGCCGGTCATCGACCTGTCGCGGGCGCCTTGGGTCCGACTACGGACGGCCTCACTTCTTCGCGGTCTTCCTGGCGGCGGGCTTCTTCTTGGGCGCCTCCTCGGCGACGGCCGAGCCGTCCTCGTCAAAGAAGGGCACGTCGTCGTCGGAGGGGACGGCGGCCGTGGAGGCGGCGGCCTTCTTGGACAAGGTGGCCTTGGCGGCCTTGGCGATGGGCGCGGCCTCGGGGGCGTCGCCGGCGGCCTCCTTGATCTTGGCGATCTTGGAGGCGGACTTGGAGGCCTTGGCGGGCTTCTTCGCTTCGCCCTCTTCGCCATCGGCCGGGGCGGCCTTGGCCTTGGGGGCGCGCGGCGGGAACTCGAAGCCGATGCGGCCGTCCTTGCGCAGCGTGAGGAAGGCGTCGAAGGGGCGCTTGGTCTTGTTGGAGACGAAGGTGAGCAGGTCGGTCTTCTTCTCCGTGAGCAGCTTGATGGCCTGGGCCTTCTCGATGGGCTTGGAGAGCATCATCTTGGAGATGGAGAACGGCTGCGACTTGGCGCCCTTGGCCTCCTCGGGGTTCGTGCGGAAGCCCTTCGGGGTGTCGTACACCTTCAGTCCGGTGTTGGGGCACACGCCGATGACCTCGCAGGCCGAGTAGTCCACGGGGGCCGCGCCCTCCTCGCCTTCCGCGCCGGCGCGGTTCTCGAACACGAACTCGGCGCGGCGCTGGCCGTCCTTGTCCACCAGCTGCAGGCTGGCCTTGTAGGGCTTGCCGAACTTGGAACGGAATCCTTCGAGCGGGCCGACCTTGCCCTGCGCGATGAGCTCGGCGACCTCGGCGGGCTCGATCTTGCGGTTGCCCATGGACTTATAGAGGATGAACGCGGGCAGCTCCTTCTCCTTGCCGGCCTCGCCGACCTTCACGGTCTGCTGCGAACGGTAGTCGCGCAGGGTGGACAGCAGCGGCTTGCCCTCCCACTGCACGTCGGCGAGCTCCTCGGCGGAATCGGCGTCCTCGGTGAAGCCGCCGGTCTTCTCGACGAGCGAACGGGTCTCCTCGGCGATCTCGCGCATGAAGGATTCGCGGGTGAGCTCGCCCTGTTCGATGAGGCGCAGCTTCTGCTCCCAGCGCCCGGTCATGGCGGCGCTGGTGAGCGCCTCGATGCCCACGGCGTGCAGGAACTCCACGAGCTGCTCGGCCTTGGCGGTGGGCAGCAGTTCGCGCTGCTGGCGCTCCAGATACTTGGTGGCGAAAAGGTTTTCGATGATGGCCGCGCGGGTGGCCGGCGTGCCCAGTCCGCGCTCCTTCAGCGCAGCGGCCAGCTCCTCGTCGTCCACCAGCTTGCCGGCGCCTTCCATGGCGGACAGCAGCGTGGCTTCCGTGTAGCGCGCGGGCGGCTTGGTCTTGTCCTCGCGCAGCGCCACGCCCTCGATGGAGGCGGCTTCGCCGGCGGCGAGCGCGGGCAGCGTGGCCTCGGCCTCGTCGTCGTCCTTGGCGGCGACCTTGCCGTACACTTCCTTCCAACCCGGCTTCACGAGCACCTTGCCCTTGGACAGGAAGGGGTGCGCGGCCACGGTGGTGGTGCGCTCGGTGATGTCGAACTCGGCGGCCGGGTGGAAGACGGCCAGGAAGCGGCGCACGATCATGTCGTAGATCTTGGCCTCGTCGTCGCGCAGACCGTCCGGCACCTGGTCGGTGGGGATGATGGCGAAGTGGTCCGACACTTCCTTGTTGTTGAAGATGCGCTTGTTAGGGCGCACCCAGCCGTTCTTCGAAACGCGCTCGGCATGGGCGGCGAAATCACGGTCGCGCGAGAGCGCGCCGAGCACGCCGACGCAGTTGGGGATGTAGTCCTCCGGCAGGGCGCGCGAATCGGTACGCGGGTAGGTGATGGCCTTGTGCTTTTCGTACAGCGACTGCGCGATGGACAGCGTCTTGGCGGCGGGCAGGCCGAAGCGGTTGTTGGCCTCGCGCTGCAGCGTGGTCAGGTCGTACAGCTTGGGGCTCGCCTCGGTCTTGCGCGTCTTCTCCTCCGTGACCGTGGCGGTCTTGGCGGCGCGGCACTCGGCGAGCAGCTTCTCCGCGGCGGCCTTGTCCCACAGGCGGTCGGCGGCGTCGCCCTCATCGGCCTTCTTGAAACCGGGCTTCTGGTACACGCCGGAGTACTCGCCGGCCTTCAGACCGAACGCGCCCTCGAGGCGCCAGAAGGCGCGCGGCTTGAAGTCGCGGATGACCTTCTCGCGCTCCACGACCAGCGAGAGCGTGGGGGTCTGCACGCGCCCGACCGGGGCGAACTGTCCGGCCTTGTGCCCGTACATGCGCAGCGTGACGGCGCGCGTGCCGTTGAGGCCCACCAGCCAGTCGGACTCGGAGCGGCAGCGGGCGGCGTCGCAAAGGGGCTGCACCTCCTTCGACGGGCGCAGCTTGTCGAAGGCGGCGCGGATGGCGTCCGGCGTCATCGAGGTGAGCCACAGGCGCTTGTACGGCGTCTTGGCGCCGGCCAGCTCGTAGATGTAGGTGAAGATGAGCTCGCCCTCGCGTCCGGCGTCGCACGCGTTGACCACCGCGCCGATGTCCTTGCGGTGCAGCTGCTTCTTGAGGAAGTTGAACTTCTCCGGCGCCCCCTTCTCCTCGCGCGGCTTGAGGCCGAACTTCTCGGGGATGATCGGCAGGTTCTTGAGCGTCCAGCGCTTCAGCTTCGGGTCGATGTCCTCCGGCATCTGCAGCTCCACCAGGTGGCCGACAGCCGAGGTAATGGCGTATTCGTCATTCTCGAAAATGTCGCCGTGCTTGGGCACGCGCAGCACTTTCGCGAGGTCGGCGGCGACGGAGGGCTTTTCGGCGATGACGAGGGTTTTGCTCACGGAAATAAGAGAAGGGGGATGAAGAGGGGGTGGAGGACGATGCACCCGGAGGAAACCCCGGTGCTGATGCGCCGGCTTAAAGGTGGGGCGGCGGGGGTTTGGCAAGCCCGGAGGCTTCACACCCTCCCGCACCCTCCCCCCACCCTTAAGGGTGGATTTTCCCGCCCTCTCCGGTCCCCCGCCCTTCCCTCCCCCGGGCCGGCCTCCCCTGCGGGCATGCCGGCGCCTCCACCGGTTTCTTTTTTATCCCCCACCGAATAAGCAAAGGAAGGGCCCGATGAACAGGCCCGCTTCTTCCGGTCTTTTTGACATCCCATGCGCGCTAAAGGCTTGTGAACCCCTCCGCCATTCGGTTTATCGCCCACCCGACTTTAAGTCATTTCCCACACCACTCATGAACATCCACGAATACCAAGCCAAAGAGCTCTTCGCCAAGTACGGCGTGGCCGTCCCCAAGGGCGTCGCCGTCCAGAATGCCAATGATTTCGCCACCGCCATCGACCAGATCGACGGCACCAACGGCTACATGGTGAAGTCCCAGATTCACGCCGGCGGCCGCGGCAAGGGCACCTTCACCGACGGTTTCCAGGGCGGCGTCAAGTTCGCCCCCACCAAGGAGAAGGCCAAGGAACTCGCCACCAAGATGCTCGGCAACACCCTCGTGACCAAGCAGACCGGCCCCGAAGGCCGCAAGGTGCAGACCATCTACTTCACCGAAGCCGCCAACCTCGGCAAGCGCCCCGACGGCCGTGACGACGAGTACTACCTCGCCATCCTCCTCGACCGCGCCACCTCCCGCCCCGTCATCGTCGCCTCCACCGAAGGCGGCATGGAAATCGAGGAAGTCGCCCACAACACCCCCGAGAAGATCTTCAAGGTCCAGATCGACCCCGCCGTCGGCATCCAGGGCTACCAGGCCCGCCAGATCGCCTTCGCCCTGGGCTTCTCCGGCGACCTCTTCAAGCAGTGCGTCACCCTCGTGACCAAGCTCTACCAGTTCTTCTGG
Organism: uncultured Opitutia bacterium; assembly: GCA_945957395.1. Classification (GTDB taxonomy): domain Bacteria; phylum Verrucomicrobiota; class Verrucomicrobiia; order Opitutales; family UBA953; genus CAMFKE01. The sequence continues at coordinate 9,791 of CAMFKE010000008.1, read as the reverse complement.
GAGAAGGATTGCGCCATGGTCGAAGTGAACCCCCTCCTCGTCACCAAGGAAGGCAAGCTCGTCGCCCTCGACGCCAAGGTCTCCTTCGACGACAACGCCCTCTTCCGCCACAGCGACATCGTCGCCCTGCGCGACCTCAACGAAGAGGACGCCAAGGAAATCGAGGCCTCCAAGTTCGGCCTCTCCTACATCGCCCTCGACGGCAACATCGCCTGCCTCGTCAACGGTGCCGGCCTCGCCATGTCCACCATGGACATCATCCAGCACTTCGGCGGCAAGCCCGCCAACTTCCTCGACGTCGGCGGCGGCGCCACCAAGGACCAGGTCACCGCGGCCTTCAAGATCATCCTCGGCGACGCCAACGTGAAGGGCATCTTCGTGAACATCTTCGGCGGCATCATGGACTGCAACGTCATCGCCACCGGCATCGTCGCCGCCGTCAAGGAAACCGGCCTCAAGCTGCCCCTCGTCGTTCGCCTCGAAGGCAACAACGTCGAAGCCGGCAAGAAGACCCTCGCCGACTCCGGCCTCACCATCGTGTCCGGCGACACCATGGCCGACGGCGCCCAGAAGATCGTGAAGCTCGTCTCCGCCAAGTAATCGGATCACGGATACTTCACTGAAAACCGAAAACAGAAAACTCGGATCGCATCATGTCCATTCTCGTTAACGAAAACACCCGCCTCCTCGTCCAGGGCATCACCGGCGAGTTCGGCGGCCGTCACACCAAACTCTCGCTCGACTACGGCACCCAGGTGGTCGCCGGCGTGACCCCCGGCAAGGGCGGTCAGTTCTTCGAGCACAACGGCAAGAAGGTCCCCATCTTCAACACCGTCGCCGACGCCGCCAAGCAGACCGGCGCCACCGTGTCCGCCATCTTCGTGCCCCCGCCCTTCGCCGCCGACGCCATCATCGAGTGCGCCGACGCCAAGCTCGCCCTGGCCGTCGCCATCACCGAAGGCATCCCGATCAACGACATGATCAAGGCCAAGCGCGCCATGCAGGGCTCCTCCATGCGCCTCATCGGCCCCAACTGCCCCGGCATCGTGACCCCCGGTCGCGGCGAAAAGTCGCAGGGCGGCTTCCGCGCCGGCATCGCTCCCGGCTACATCCACAAGCGCGGCAACGTCGGCGTGGTCTCCCGCTCCGGCACCCTCACCTACGAAGCCGTCTGGCAGCTCACCTCCAAGGGCTACGGCCAGTCCACCTGCGTGGGCATCGGCGGCGACCCCGTCAACGGCACCTCGCACCTCGACGTCATCAAGATGTTCAACGAGGACCCCGAGACCGAAGCCATCATCATGATCGGTGAAATCGGCGGTTCCGCCGAAGTCGAAGCCGCCCGCTGGATCAAGGAAAACTGCAAGAAGCCCGTCGCCGGCTTCATCGCCGGCGCCACCGCCCCCGCGGGTCGCCGCATGGGCCACGCCGGCGCCGTCGTCGGCGGTGCCGAGGACACTGCCGCCGCCAAGATCGCCGTCTTCAAGGAGTGCGGCATCGAAGTGGCCGCCACGCCCTCCGACATGGCCGACGCCCTGCTCCGCCGCTGGGGCAAGTAAGCCCGTAGGGCGCGCGCTTGCGCGTGCCGCCCGCCCCGGGTGTTTCAGGTACCTGGTTTCAAGTTTCAAGCGGTGCCGCGGCACCTCGCTTGGAACGGAAAACCTGAACCCTGAAACTTCCGCGCAAAAAAGAAAACGCCGCCCTTCGCAGGGCGGCGTTTCTTTTTTGTCCACCCGGCGCGGGCTCACTTGCCCGTCGGGGTCGCGGCGATGTTCACCAGGGGCGCGGGCGCCGCCATGCCCTCGGGCACCAGCACCACCGCCGCACCCGACGTCGCCAGAGCCTCGATCTCCAGCACCTCGGCCAGGGCGTCGGCCACCTGCGTATCCTCGCGTCGGATACCGGAAAGCGTCTCGCCCACGATGCGCGGCCTCAGGGCGCGCGCCAGAGCCAGCTGCTCCGACGCCAGCTTGCCGGCTTCCGAGCGGATGAGGTTCACCCGGTTCTCGCCGTTCTGCCGGATGGCCGCCGTCACCTGCCGCAGACGGTTCACCACCTTGCCGGTGATCTCCCCGATCATGCCCCTGTCCGTGAACGCCACCTTGCGGATGTAGATGGAGCCGAGCTCGAAGCCCCACTCGCTCGCCACGCCCGAGAGCCTCTCGCGCACGCTGCGGCTCAGCCGGTGGCGGTCCTCCAGCATCTCCTCCAGTTCCAGATTGGACAGCGTGGACACCGTGGCGTTGGCCACGTTCGCCCGCATGGAGCCCGCCGGGTCGCTGTTGGCGAACAGGTAGGCGACCGGGTCGGCCACTCGCGTCTCATACCACACGCCGATGCCCATCGGCGTGCCCTCCGACGAGTTCACCATCTGGTCGCGCAGGTAGTACTGCCGCAGCGCCGTGGACACCACATACTCCCGGCCGAACAGCCGGAAAAGCAGCGCCTTCGGGCCGAACCTCAGCGGCAGCACGTGCAGCCCGGGCTCGTCGATGACGCCCACCACCTTGCCGAAGAAGGTGTACACATGCGTCCGGCACTCGTGCACCACCGTGTACAGGAACAAGGCCCGCGCCAGCGCCAGCATCGCGGGAACCGCCGCCACTCCGGCGACAAAAAGAAGGATTTCCATGACTTTGTTTTCCTAAAATTCGAGGGTTTAGCGTATCCGTGTTTTCACGACCGTACGAACGCCGTGCGCGCGTTCGCCACGACCTTCAGCCGCGCGTTGCGCAGGTACTGCACCACGGCCTCCGGCCCGCCCGCCGCCTTCAGCGCGCGGAAGGTGCCCGCCATCTCGCGCAGCGGCGCCACCTCGGCCTCCACGTCGTTGCGCGTGATCTCCACCACGCGCTCCGCACGCGTTATCTCCTGGTCGGCCAGCGCCCTGGCCCCCGAGATGTCGGCCGCCACCTGGTTGTTCGCCGTGCTGATCGCCGCCAACGCCTCGTCCACCTTCGCCGGCGGATCGATCTGCTGGATGAGCGCCGCGTCCAGCTCGATGCCGTATCGCGCCGCGGCGTCCCTGCACTGCTCCAGCATGTACCGGTTGAGCTCGGGCAGGTTCTTGCGCAGGTCGTTGATCGACACGCCGTCGGGCACGCCCGGCGACTCGTTGGCCCCCTCCGCGCCCTTCGGGTCGCTGAAGCCCGCGATGCGCTCGCGCAGGATGGAGATGAAGTAGCCCATCATGTGCTCCAGCGGACGCTCCACCGCGAACAGCGCCGCGTACAGGTTGCGCTCGCACACGCGCCAGCGCAGCTGCCCGTTCACCCCGATGGTCAGGTTGTCCTTGGTCACCGCCTCCACCGTCGTCTGATCTTTCGTCGGGTCCCAGGTCAGCTCGGCGAGCTGCACCGCCATGTCCACCTTGCGCACCTTCTGCCACGGCCACTTCCAATACGGACCGCCCGGCGGCACCACGCGTATGCACGGGTAGTCGTAGCGCGCTCGCTCCTCGCTGGTGAGCGTCTGCGCCAGCGACGGGTCCAGCCCGGACGAGAGCCGGTCGGCCCGTCCCAGCGTGGTCACCACGGCGCGCTCGTTGGGGCCGACGGAGTAGAAACCGGTGAGCAGGCAGCGCACGAACGCGTACAGCGCCAGCCCGGCGAAAAATTCAATCATGAGAGGTGGGGGTTGGTGTTCTTTCGGAGGCTTTGGTGCGCGACCGCACCGATAAAAAAAACCCCGGCGAAACGGCTTCGTCGGGGTTCTTTCGGCTTACGCTCGATTACGAGACGGTCGCGGGCTTGGGCATGCTCTTGCGCAGCTTTTCCAGCGACGCCTTGGCGGCGGGGATCTTGGCCTTGGCCGCGCTCAGCGCGTCCTCGATCTTCACCACGGTGCCCAGGCAGCTTTCCACGCTCTTGGGCGTGCGGCTGAGCTCCAGCAGGCGGCGAATGTCCTCGAAATACTTGCGGGCCAGGTCGATGGATTCGCTCGTCGAGCCGGATTCCTGCTCGTAGGCGGCGTAGCCTTCGCGCAGCTCCTGCGCGTTGGCCCGGATGCCCTTCACCAACTCCTCGTCGGCGAACTTGTCGGCCTCCGCGTCCAGCAGGCGCGTGTGCTCGGAGCCGCTGCTGATGAGCGATTCGCGCGAGTCCTTCAGCGCGTCGCCGGCTTCGCCCAGCGTCTTGTCGATCTCGTCGATGTTCTTGAGGAACACCTCGGGGCCGCCGGGGGCCTTGCGGATCGACTGCAGGCGCGCCTTGGCGTTGTCGATGGTGCGCGAGAGCGTGTCGTAATTGGCGGAGGTTTCGGCCGCCGAGGTGTAGGCGCTTTCCGAATGGCCCTGGATGGAGCTGCAGCCGGTGAAGCCGACGGTGGCGATGGCGATGAGAAGTGCGGTGGTGATGTTTCGCATAAGATGAGGCGCACACCTGAGCGCGCGCCCGCGCCGGAGTCAATCGCGCCGCCCCTGACCGCTCGTGTTTGACCATCGCCGAACGAACCCGGCGCCCCGCTCCGCTATTCGGAATCGCCGTCCGGCTGGGGCTCCGCGGAGGCCTTCAAAAGTATCGAGGCCAGACCGTTGGCGCGCGACAGCAGTTCGCACAGCCCGGCCACGCGCGCGGCGTCGTCGCGCACGCGTATCAACCTTGCGTATACGGGCGCAAGCGCGGCCGCCCTCGGGTCGACCGCCCGCCCGAGGCTCTCGGCCTGCTCGGCGGCCGCGGCCAGGTCGCCCCGCAGCCTGGCGGCCGCGGCCAGCAGCTCGGGCACGCCGCGTCCGGTCTTGCCGTCCACCTCCGCCATGGCCTTGCGCACCGCGGCCAGGTCGGCGTTCACCGCCGCGAGCTTCGCACGCAGGGCGGGGTCGTCCATCGCCGCCTTCACCGCGTCGAGCTTGCGCTCCACCGCGTCGTTGGCAGCGCCGATGGACTCCGGATCGATGTCCGCGGCCAGCCGGTCGAGCCGCTCCAGCAGCTCCGCCTCCATGGCGGCGAAATCCAGTTTCTCCAGCTCCACGAAGCGATGGCCGGCCGCCAGAAGCCCGCGCGTCAGCGGGTCGGGCAGCGTGGGCACCTCCGCGAGCGCCTCGTCGGGCCGGGCCACGAAACGCGGCGCGGCCTCGGGCTCGTAAGTAAGCTCCACATACAGCGTGCCGTGCATCGGGCTTATCAGCCGCAGTCGCGCCCTCAGCCCGCGCTCGATCTCGGCCCGCAGGTTCCTTCGCGCGTCAAGCCGGCGCGGCAGGCCCTTCGTCGCTATCAGGTCGCCGTCGAGCACCACCTTCACCTCCGCGTACGACGCCTCGTCTCCCTCGGTCGGAAGCCTCACGCCCATGGACTCGATGTGCCCCACGGGGATGCCCTGGATCTTCACCGGCGAGCCCACATCCACCCCGTGCACGGTGGTCGGGAAAAACAGCGTCAGGTGCACGCGCGGCTCGTTCGTCGCCCGCCACCACAGCCACCCGGCGGCGCCCACCAGGACCGCCAGACCCAGGCAGATCGCCAGACCCGTGCGCGCGACGGGGTCGCGTCTTCTTACGGCGGCGATGGCGGCGCGGGGCATGGGACGAGTGATGTTTTCGGTTTCAAGTTTGAGGTTTCATGCGCGGTCAGCGGAAGCCTGCGTTCGCTGAAAACTGAAATCCTGAAACTTGAAACGCCTTGGCCTACTGGCCGAGGTTCGGGTAGCTCCCCAGCCACTTCACCCGCTCGCACGCGGGCTCCAGGTCCGCGAACGCCGCCCGCACCTCGGGCGACTCCCAGTGGCCGATGAAGTCGATGAAGAAAAGATACTCCCACACCCGGCTTCGCGCCGGGCGCGACTCGACGCGCGTCAGGTTGATGCCTCGGCGCGCGAACGGCTCCAGCGCGTGCTGCAGCGCCCCGGGCTTGTGCCTCAGCGAAAGCACCACGCTCGTCTTGTCTTCGCACCCGCTTCCGGGCGGGTTCGCCTTGCGCGCTATCACCAGGAAGCGCGTGACATTGTCCCGGCGGTCCTGGATGCCCTGCGCCAGCACCGGCACATGCTCCATCTCCGCCGCCACCGACGAGGCCACCGCCGCCACGGTCGAATCCGCCGCCGCCACGCGCACGCCGGCGGCCGTGCTGTCCACCGCCTCCAGCGTCGCCTGCGGCACATGGCGCGACAGCCACCCGCGGCACTGTTCCAGCGCGATGTCCTTGGACAGCACGCGCCGCACCTTGTCCAGCGGACCGTGCCCGACGAGGCACTGCTCGATGGGCAGGTAGATCTGGGCCACGATTTTGAGCTCCGACTCGGCCAGCAGGTCGAGCGTGCGCACCACCGAGCCCTCGTTGGCGTTCTCCACCGGCACCACGCCGTAGTCGAACTCGCCGCGCTCCACGGAGGCGAACACCTCGTCGATCGTGCGCAGCGGCTTGAGCGGCACGCCGTGACCGAAATTCTTCAGCGACGCCTGGTGCGTGAAGGTGCCCTCCGGCCCAAGGTAGGCCACGGGCCTGTCCAGCTGCAGGCCCACGGACGCCGATATGATTTCGCGGAAAATGCCGCGCACCGCCGACGGCTTCAGCTCGCCGGGCGCGATTTCCTCCAGCTTGCGCAACACCGCCTCCTCGCGGTCGGGCGCATAGATGGCGCGTCCCGCGCCGCGCTTGCTCTCGCCGATGGCGGCGGCGATGCGCTGACGCTCGGCCAGCAGCCGGAGCAGTTCGCGGTCGATGCGGTCGATTTCCGTGCGAAGTTTGTCGAGGGGCATGAAAAAAAGTGGGGCGGGTCGCATGCCTTACCGGCGATTTTTCGGCGCTTGGCCATGGAAAAAGCCCGCGACCCGGAAGGCGCCCCGAACCGGCCCGATGGACGATGAAAAAGGGCCGATGGCGCCCGGCCGGCTCAGCCCGCGAAAGCCGGGTGCGCGCGGCCCGGAAACGCCCCCCGCGCGCGCCTTCGCGCTCAGGCCTCGGCGCCCTTGTCCTCGCCCATCTCGCCCAGCTCGAGCTGCTCGCTCGCCGCCCTCGCCGGCGGGGCGTCCTCCGCGGGCAGCCCCATCGCGGCGTCCGTCACCTTCGCCGCCGGGTTCGTGGCGCGCGCGATCCACTCGCTGATCTGCGCCGGCGTCAGCACATCCGAGGCCGGCAGCTCCGACACCGTTTTCACCCCGCAAAAATCCAAAAACTTCGCCGTCGTGCCGTACTGGATGGGACGCCCCGGAAGGTCCGCTCGCCCCGCGACCATCACCAGCTCGATGTCCTGCAGGTGCGCCAGCGCGCTGTCCGCCGACACCCCGCGCAACGCCTCCAGCTCCGCCCTCGTCACCGGCTGTCGATACGCCACCACCGCCAGCGTCTCCAACTGCGACTGCGACAACCTCCGCGGCTTGGGCTCGTTGCGCAGCAGGCGCACCCACTCGGCATACCCCGGCGCGATGACCAGACGGAACCCCTCCGGGCCCTGCAGGATGCGCGTCACCTCGCCCGCCTCCGCCATCTCGCCGTTGAGCGCCTCGACCGCCTCGCGAATCTGCGTGGCCGTCAGCAGCGTGGGCACCTGGTCGATGATGTCGCGGATCACCCGCTGCCGGTCCGGGTCGTTCAGCGGCAACTCGTCCGCCGGCGACACCGGCACCGCCGTCGCCTCCCCCGCCGCGGCCGCCTCGCGCGCCGCCTCCTTTTCGCGTTGCTCATGATAACGCGAGATCACCGCCTGGATGTCCCGAATCGACACCGGCTCGGCGGTCGAGAGCAGCAGCGTTTTAAGTACCTTCTTGAGGCTGAATTCCATGAGAGTGGGGGGAGCAGGCGGGGCGCGCCGGCGAAGGCAAAGCGCAAACGCCGCCGCACAAAAGGCAAAAGTGGCCCCCTCGCCGCCGTCCGGTTAAGCTTTTTGCGCACCGCCCCCTCGCTCACCGCCTTGCGAATCCTCCTTTTGCGCGCACACACCCCGCCGATGGCCTTCTCCAAAACCGCCGAATACGCCTTGCGCGCCATGGTCTACCTCGCCCGCTCCGGCGAAGCCGTGTCCGCCGACACCCTCGCCGCCGGCACCCAGGTGCCCCGCCCCTACCTTTCCAAAATCCTCCTTCAACTCACCGCCGCCGGCCTCGTGAGCGCCCTGCGCGGCAAGCGCGGCGGCTGCCTGCTCACCCCCGCCGGTCGCGAAGCCACCGTGTACTCCGTGGTCCAGGCCGTCGACCCCCTCTGCCGCATCCGCGCCTGCCCCCTCGGCCTGCCCGAGCACGCCGACCAGCTCTGCCCCCTTCACGCCGCCCTCGACGAATCCTTCGCCACCCTCGAAGCCTCTTTCAAGGAAGCCCGCGTCGTCGAGCTCGCCACCCGCTCCATGCCCGTCCCCGGCTGGCTCGCCCCGCCCCTGCCCACCCCGCCCGCCACCGACGCCCCCTGATCCCCCTTTCCGCCCGGGCCATCCCGCCTCTCGTACCTCCCACCTCTCACCTCCCACCTCATACCTTCCCCCTTCGCGCCCCGCCCCTCCCCTTGGAGTTTTCCTTATGGGCCACACGCCCCGCTCTTCACACCCCGGGTCCTGCGGAATTTAACCGTTGATTCGAAAGGGGCCTACCCTAAACGGGAAACCGCCGCTCCCGATAGGCCAGGCCCCATCCGACACCTTCTCGGCGCGACATCCCCCTTTTCTCCAAACCCACCATGACCACCTACAGCGAAATCCAGACCCTTCTCGGCGCCGACGCCCAGAACCTCCTCGGCTTCAACACGCCGAAGATCTCCAAGGATCAGATCCACATCACCAACGGTGACTTCGTGACCCAGTCCTTCGCCGCCTCCGACCGCTCCAACAAGGTCCTCGCCAACCTGCAGCGCCTCTACGGATCCGGCCGCCTCGCCAACACCGGCTACCTCTCCATCCTCCCCGTCGACCAGGGCATCGAGCACTCCGGCGGCGCCTCCTTCGCCAAGAACCCCATCTACTTCGATGGCGAAAACATCGTGAAGCTCGCCATCGAAGGCGGCTGCAACGCCGTCTGCTCCACCTTCGGCGTTCTCTCGTCCGTGTCCCGCAAGTACGCGCACAAGATCCCCTTCATGGTGAAGATCAACCACAACCAGCTGCTCACCTACCCCAACGTCGGTGACCAGGTGATGTACGGCACCATCAAGCAGGCCGCCGACATGGGCTGCGCCGCCATCGGCGCCACCATCTACTTCGGCTCCGAAGAATCCAACCGCCAGATCGTCGAAGTCGCCAAGGCCTTCCAGATGGCCCACGAGCAGGGCATGGCCACCGTTCTCTGGTGCTACACCCGCAACTCCGCCTTCAAGAAGGACAAGGACTACCATGTGTCCGCCGACCTTACCGGTCAGGCCAACCACCTGGGCGTCACCATCTGCGCCGACATCATCAAGCAGAAGCTCCCCGAGAACAACGGCGGCTACCTCGCGATCCAGCAGACCGAGTCCTCCTACGGCAAGATCGACAAGCGCATGTACACCGACCTCGCTTCCGACCACCCCATCGACCTCACCCGCTACCAGGTCGCCAACTGCTACATGGGCCGCATCGGCCTCATCAACTCCGGCGGCCCCTCGGGCAACAACGACTTCGCCGAAGCCGTCAAGACCGCCGTCATCAACAAGCGCGCCGGCGGCCAGGGCCTCATCTCCGGTCGTAAGGCCTTCCAGCGCCCCATGGGCGAAGGCGCCAAGCTCCTTCAGACCATCCAGGACGTGTACCTCAACAAGGAAGTCACCATCGCCTAACGGCGACGGCGATTCCCTTCGCTCCACAAAAAAACCGCCGCGCCCCTCGGGGCCGGCGGTTTTTTCATCCCCACCTTCCACCTTCCACCTTCCACCTTCCACCTTCCACCTTCCACCTTCCAC
>CAMFKE010000007.1 GCA_945957395.1 uncultured Opitutia bacterium | reverse complement strand
GAACGCCCGGTTGTTCGCCACCAGCGACGGCGACTCGGTGCGGATCAGCTTGCGGCAGGCCTCCTCAAGCGCCTCCTCGTTCAGAGCGGGGTTCAGCCGGCGCAGCGCGTCCTTCAGCCGCCCGGCCAGCACCACCTCGGCGTACGCCGCTCGCTCCTGCGACGCCCCGCCCGGCGACACTTCCGCCCCCTCGACCACGGCGTAGCCAAGTTCGGCGAACCACGACAACGCGGCTTCTTCGACAACGGATTCGGTGAAAGGGGAGGACATGGGGACGGGAGGTGCGAGATAGGAGAAGCGAGATTCGAGATGAGAGAAGGGATACAAACGACCGGAGTTACTCCACGACCTCCCACCGGCCGCCTTTGTTGGGGCCGATTCGACGAATGCGACCTGCGGCTTTCAGTTTGGCCAGTTGCCACTCGATGCCGGATGTGCTGAGACCAAGCAGGTTGGCCAGCTCCGCCACCGTGAGAGCCGGGTTGGAGCGCACGGCTGCCATGATTTTTCCCGCCGTTTGTCCCGGAGTTTGTCCCGGAGTTTGTCCCGGAGTTTGTCCCGGAGTTCCGGAGGACGCTTTCGACAATGACCGGTTCGGGGAAAACCGCACGGTCACGCCCCCGCCGACATCGGTCACCTCGGGCTTGGGCAGACCGGCCTGCCGGGTCAGCTCCGCCATCTTGATGGTGCCGCGCCCCCACGACTCGATGATGCCGCGCCGGTAAAACACCCGCGCGATCAAGGGATTCCACGGCAACGACTCGTGCGGTTCGAACAGCGCCTGCTCCGTCAGCCCGAAGTGCAGGGTGCCGGACGACGACACTTCCAGCCGGTCGTCGTAGATCGCCACGGATACCGAGCCGCCTCCGATGGAGTAGTCGCGGTGGCAGAAAGCGTTGGCCAGCGCCTCGCGCAGCGCCCCCGGCGGGTACAGCGGGTCGTCCACACGCTCAAAAAGGTTCGGCGCCACGCGGCCGGCCACGGGCAGGTTTTCCCGCAAAAACTTTTCCGCCTTGGTCAGCAGATCGAGGGCGTTGCCGTGAAACTGGCGATTGTCCAGGAACTCGGTGCGGTCGATGCCGCGGAACTTCGCCACCCGCAGCAGGCACTGCGGGAAATCCGCCTCCAGTCGCTCGGGTTTGCCGAACAGCACCGCCGCTGCGCGCAGCGGGCGCCCGTCGCGCAGCAATCCCATGCCGCGCAGCAGCTCCGACGGGTCGCGGGTGCCCGGATCCTCGGTGCGGCCCCGTCGGATGGCCTCCTCGAGGGTGCGTTTGATTTCCGCCGCCTCCAGGTCGTCCACCGTCCAGTCCCGCGCCGGTTCGTTTTCCCATCGGTGCTCCCCGTGCAGGCGTTCCAACAGCACCCGGTTATATTCATCCCGCGACATCACCGGGCTGGTGTTGCCCACGCGGCGATACGCATGGCCCCGGTAACTGTACGGCCGGTTTTGCCCTGTGGTCACGGTGACTGCCACCACGCTCAGGCCCGGCGACACTTCCACGCGATCGACACTCGGGAACACCGGCGGATCGATCTCTTTGATCTCCTGCGCCACCTGTTCGAGCGTGTGATCGGCGACCTGCTGCCCCGTCACCACGCCCCTCGGGGTGATGCCAAACACCACGCGCCCGCCGCGATGGTTCAGCATCGCGCACAGCGTCATCGCCGCCTCACGCCGTTCGCCGGTCGTGAGTTTGAACTCCATCGTCTCGGATTCGCCGGCGGCGGCCCATGTGCGGATTTGATCGGGGGTCATGCGTGGGAACGGTGTTATTGCAGGCAGGGTTTGCCCACGGAAGACACGAAAGGCACGGAAAAGCGGCGCGGGGTTAAGCCTGTTTGGCGGCTGCCGGTAGCCTTAATCGTGCGGCTAAGCACACCGGCGGTTTACTTAGCGGCGGCTTGGGCGGTTTGCAGTTCCTTCAGTGTGCGACCAGCCGGATCCTTCCACTCCACACGTCCGTTGGCCGGGCGGCCGAGAATGGCGGCGGCCGCGCCGGAAGGGGAGTTGAACGGGTAGTCTTGGGTGAAGCGCAGCACCGTCCCGTCACGAGTCAGCACCCCGCGACCGAGTAGCGTCTGGCGCTCACTTTCCACCCACGGGCATTGTTTATGCACGACCGGTGCCACCTCCGCCACCGCCGTCGAACCGGCGAGCACGACAAACCCCTCCGTGCCGTCAAAGCCCGTGGCGGTCACGCCCTTGCCGGCGCAGGTCAGGATCGCGCGCCGGGTGTCCGCGCGGGTGGCCGGCTCGGCGGCTGTCGTCGCCAGCGTGGCGGCGGGTTCCGGGCGGACAAACGCATGCACACCGAGGATGGGCAGCAAGCCGAGCATGTGCCCGAGAAAGACTTCCATGTCCGCTCGTTCCGCTTCGCTGATGGAAGGCTCCGCCGGCGCGTTGCCGTTTTCCAACTTCACCCGGTTGGCGGCACGGGCGATGGCGATCAGCCGGGACTCCAGATACTGGATGCAGGTCTTGTTCAAGAAATCGCCCGCCGTGAAGAACACCGCGCGCGTCCAAAAGTCCTTGTTCGCAAAATGGCTCTCCAGTCGCGGTTTCACCGGGTCGCCCTCGCCGATGTAAAGGGCGTCACCTTCACCCTCGGTGGCCGGCCCCAGCAGCAGGTAGACCCCGGGCAGGTTGCACTCCGGCCGCTGCTTGGTCTTGGGAAATACCGCACGCGGGAAGACCAATGCCTTGGCGTTCCAGTTGCCGCGCTCGACGATACGCAACCCGTCCGGGTCGCCGTCGGCCACGAACATACGCAGGGAAAAGGGGGTGGTCATAAGGCGGCTGATGTTTTGTGGGTTAGCGTGCCCAGCCGAACTCAATGAGCACGGTTTTCAGGCAACTCAGCGCGAGGTCGGCGTCGGCATCGGCCGGCGGGCGCAGTCCGCGCTCATGCTGCACATTGGGTTTCGCCTGGGCGTGGAGTAGTCGGACGGCGTGCCCGCAATGGCTGCGCAGATCCGGCGTCGCCGGCGTTTTGCCCGGCGTCGACGGGGCCAGGTAGGCTTTGATCGCATCGCCCAAGTCCTTAGACCGGTCGCCCACTTGATAACCAAAAACGAGGGAGAGCGCATCCCGGCACCGGTCGATGACCTCGGCGGGCGACAGGCGGTTCACACTCGCCTCCACTTTGTCCAGCGCCTCGGTGAGCGGCGAGAGGAGTTCTTCCGGAACCTTATTTTCGATGAGTTCCGGCGTGTCACCCAACGAGTGCTTGGCGCGCAGGCACAGGACGGGCGTGCCGAAGAGGTTGGTTTCGATGCTGATGATTTTCCAAAAAGTCAGGTGCGACTCATCGCCGAGGATAACCGACGGAAGTTCGCGCGCTGATTTATTTCGAAGGTCGAAAAGGTTTTCCCGCTGGTAGGTGAAAAGGCGTATCGGACGGGCCAGCCCAAAACCATGCGGTTGCAGGGGGATGGCAGTGAGCGAGTCGTCATGGACCTTCCATTCGGTAGGTTGGTTGCCGTTGCCTGTATAAACCCGACCGCGTCTTATTTTGGTGACAGGGTCGAAGTCGTCTTCCCGGAAAATCAACTCCGGGAGCCAAAGGATTTTTTTGAGTTCGGGAATGTTTCCCCCCGTGAAATAACGAATCGGAGTGAGAATCGGGACATGTTGGAGCCGCACTCCCGTATGGTCGCCTTCATAGACGGCGTAGGATTGTTGGCAGATGCCGATTTTGTCCGTCATAGTGAAAGTGGTGCGGCTTGCAAATTAAGGAAAATGGAGACTTATTGATTGTGGCACAAAAGCTTGATAGCAAGAATTGCTGTCGCCAAAAGAAGCGTCACCAAAGTAATCATGAAGCTCAAGGGTAATTTATCCCTTACGAATTGGAAGTGAAGTTGCTCGTCTATCCAGTCAATTTGATGCTGCCAGAAGAATTTGTAATGAGCATACCAGTCACTGAGAAGCATTTGATTACTCAAGCTTGTTTTATTGAATTCATCCTCAATTGCGGTGAGTTCGTTCTCGAAGTTGGAAAAATCAGGCCCGCTTGATGCCTTTGCTTGATAATACAGTTTTTTTGTTCTATTAAATAACCCAATAAGGGCTTTGCCTGACTCTGCGTACTTTTCCTTCTTGTGATCCCACATGCTAACCCTAAGCCCAATCATGCCAAGGACTATGCACGCGACCGAGAAGTATTTTTTTGCCAGTAAAATCTATCAGCAAAAAATAAAGCCCTATTCCAAATGTAAGGAAACTGATGGTGCCAGGCGCCTTAGAGGCAATATCATAAGTGGCAAAATGCTTTTTCGCTCCATACCCAATGTTGTAGCCTGTTTGGGCGATGTGTTTGAGTAAGTCTTCTTTGTTCATGATTAATGAGTGATTTCAATGGGTACGTGAATGCGGTCTTTGGCGACAACGATATTGTTTTTAATGGCATAGCACTCAACAATGTGATCACCCTTAAAGTTTGTGTGTTCAAAAATTTCTTTATTTCCGCCATCCCAAATGATTTGACCTCGAATGCAATTCCGGGCTTCTGCGGCAGGTCCTCTATTCAAAACTTTCCACATAAGATCAAATTCTCCAGGAACGGTAATTGCGGCAACAAAGAAATGCAGTCGCTTGGATGGCTTGAGCATAACCTTATCACGAATCATCTCTAGGAGTGATTGTGGGCGAAACCCGTCTTGAATCACTGTGCATTCAATGGTTAAGTCGTAGCGAATGTCTACAGGATACTTATCTTCGATGAATTGTTCGGTATCTCTCCATGACCGTGCAGACATGTTTGCAACGGTACTTTCCTTCACTTGGTCAGGGGCGGCAGGAAATGGACGACCATACACGCGTTTCCATTTTTCATTAACGCCTTTTTCTTTTTCCGCAGCAATGGCTTCATTGCAAAGTTCGTGAGCTCTTTTTGCTTTGCGTTGAAATCTCTTCTTGACTTTTACATGCTGCCTGCTTCCAGGTGCATGGTATCTCTCTTGGTCTGGAGGCAATTCCATCAGATGTTTAAAGAAGTCCCTGCTCAGCCAATCGTAGTAAGAATAACTCTTGTCGTCATACTCGGCTGTTGATTCCAAGAAATTATAAGCAAGGGTATCGATGAGGAGGCCTCCCATGCCTACCCCATGTTTGTTTTTCCATGCTCTCGCCATCTTGCAAAGCCTGCGAAGATTTGCATTTTTGGCATCATCTAAAGTGGCGACCGCCTCCATTTCCTCACGCGGTTTGGTTTGCTTCCAACTTCCGCCATCCTTTGTGTCGGGGTAGGTAAAGCTGCCATCATCTTGCTCAAAAACAGGCTGAACTTCAATATGGAAGTCATTGTATGTAACGGTGACAACAAGTCTGTCAGGCTTAACATCTGTTTTGGGGTAGCGAGCAAGAATTGCGTCAGCTGTGTCTCGCAGCAATTGATATTGATTTGAATCTTTGTACTTATCCCACTTTGATTTTGGCATTATATACAGCATATCTAAGTCGGAGATTCCGTGAATGCCTGTGTTTCGACCAAAGGATCCAATCTGCAGTGAATTTGCAGTCTTTGAATCAGTATCTCTAAATTCCTTATTTAAGGCGCATGTAATTTCTTCATATCTATTGCTGATAGTTTCCCTGTTATCAATGATGAGGTTATCAATAAAGCCACTGAACATTTCTGAGACTGACATGATATGGGTGGGTTAAGTTTAAGAGAGTACAGCTTCATTAAACTTTAATGAAGCGTGAAGTTCCCCGCTCAGCAGCTTCGGCAGCAGCGTGTCGCGCAGGGTGGAGAGGGTGCGGGCTTCGTGGAGGTTGGCGTCAACGGCGGAGAGCAACGGTCTGACCTGCTTTTCGAATGCCTCAAGTAGCGGAACGGGAGGCAGGCAGAGTGAGTAGTTTATCAATCCGTCACGCGGCAGCGCGAGAACAGTTGTTCCTGTCGAAAAGCCTTCCGCGATTTCGCGGAACTCAGGTTTGAGCAGAGTGAAGAACACGTATCGCCGCCAGATTTCGGAGTCGGGTTTGAAGCGGACGGCAAAGACATGATGCGTGAACAGGAACTGCTTCACTCCGTTCATCTCTGGGACGAGGGCTGGACTACCAATGATGACGCGATTCTGCGTCATGTCGGTGTTTGCGATAACCAAGTCACCTGCGGAGATTAAGTGTCGTTCACGATATTCGCCCGTGTAGCGCTTCACGCGGTCGGCATTAAATAAACCGCGCCCTGTGAAACAACCGAGGTTTACCATCGGCATGCCTCCCTCGTCGGCGAGGCCTTCGCCTTTATACGAAAGACCTTTGTCGAAGTCCGCTATCTCACCGAGATTCTTAACACTCCACCCTTGAGGTATTGGCCCGATGGGCGAGTCTTCAAGGTGCTTGGGGAAGAGGGCGGCGGTGGCGTGGTCGAGGCCGGCGGGGGTGAGGCCCGCGGCTTTGGCGCGAACGGGGTCGAAGTCGACGAACCAGCTCTGGAAGAGGGCGCGGGCCATGTCCTCCAAGGTCCGGTTCATGCGCCGGTTGAGTTCGATCTTGTCGTCCAGCGCGCCGAGTATGCCGGCGATGCGCTTCTGCTCGGCGAGCGGCGGGAGCATCGCCTTATGCGCCAAGATTCTTCCTGGCGAAGTGTGCTTAACTGTTGTCCCGGTAGCGCTAGCCAAGACTTCGTGCCGGTACTCGGCGGTGCGCAAGAGGTAGAAGAGAAACCCCTTATCGAGTTCTGCGCTGCTCTTGATGAGTACCTTTCCTAGCCGTTGATTATGAAGAAATCGAAGCCCCTGCGACTTTGGGACAAGGGCTGGATACCCCAGCGTGTCAGCCTGTTTGCTCAGGTCTGTCATCGTCACGATGAGGTCGCCTTCGTTCAGAATATAATCCGACGGGATTGCTCCGTCGAAATACTTGAACTTGTCGCCCTTGAATCCGCCACCGATCGCAAAGTTTCCAGGAGTAAGAAGTATGTCGCCACGTTGCTCATCCCGAATGCCTTCGCCAGGAAACGCGAAGCCATGCTTCACGTCCATCACTGCTGAAAGCTGCATTTCTTTCCACTTACCCGACATACCCAAGCCCCTTGAGGTTGTGGCGGATGGCCTGTTCCAGCTTGGCGGACTCGGCGAACTGGGCGTTCAGCTCCGCCGTCAGCCGGGCCATCTTGGCGTCGAAGGGTTCGGCGTCGGAGTCGTCGGTTTCCTCGGCGCCGACATAACGGCCGGGGGTGAGGACATACCCGTGCGAGGCGATTTCGGCTAACGACGCAGACTTACAAAATCCCGGAATGTCGGAGTAGTTCGCACGGGCGTTTTCTGTTTTCAGTTTTCCGTTTTCAGTCGAGGCACCGTCGCCGCGCCAGGCGTGGTAGGTGGCGGTGATTTTAGAAATGTCGGCGTCGGAGAGTTCGCGGTGGACGCGATCCACGAGGGTGCCGAGTTTGCGCGCGTCGATAAACAGCGTTTCGCCCCTGCGGTCGCGGAAACGCCCCTCATCCCCGGCCCTTCTCCCGGAGGGAGAAGGGTGGCCGAGAGGCCGGGTTGAGGGTTTCCCGCCGGATTTATCGCGGGAAATAAACCACAGGCAGACGGGGATCTGTGTGGAGTAGAAGAGCTGGCCGGGGAGGGCGACCATGCAGTCCACGAGGTCGGCCTCGACGATCTTTTGCCGGATGTCGCCTTCGCCGGACTGGTTCGAGGACATGGAACCGTTCGCGAGCACGAAGCCGGCGGTGCCGTTCGGCGCGAGGTGGTGGATGAAGTGCTGCACCCAGGCGAAGTTGGCGTTGCCCTTGGGCGGCGTGCCAAACTTCCAGCGCGGGTCGTCGTCCACCCGGAACCAGTCGGAGTCGTTGAAGGGCGGGTTGGCCAGGACGAAGTCGGCCTTGAGGTCGGGGTGCAGGTCGCGCCGGAAGGTGTCGCCGTGTTCGGGGCCGAAGTCGGCCTCGATGCCCCGGATGGCGAGGTTCATGATGGCGAGGCGGCGGGTGGTGGGGTTGCTCTCCTGGCCGTACACGGCGATGTCGCCGAGGCGCCCGCCGTGTTCGAGGACGAACTTTTCGGACTGCACGAACATGCCGCCGGAGCCGCAGGCGGGGTCGTACACGCGGCCCTTGTAGGGGGCGAGCATCTCGACGAGCGTGCGCACCACGCAGGCGGGGGTGTAGAACTGGCCGCCGTTCTTGCCCTCGGCGGAGGCAAACATTGTCAGGAAATATTCGAAGACACGCCCGAGGATATCGACGCTGCGGGTGGAGGTTGAGGCGGGCGTGGAATCATGGGACTGACCACCCTCAACCCCGGCCCTTCTCCCATCGGGAGAAGGGAGACTGGCGGCGATGGCGCGGAGCACCTCCTCAGTCTCGTTGATGACGCGGTCGTTCTCGAAACGTAGGACGGTGAGCCCTTGGGACTTCAGGTAGGCGTCCCGCTTGGCATCGTGCTTTTTGCCCTGGGCGGCGTGGTGCGGTGCGCCGTCGCACTCCACGACCAGTGCGGCCTCGTGACAGTAAAAGTCGCAGAGGTAGTCACCGACTTGGTGCTGACGGCGGAACTTGGCATCGGCGAGTTGGCGGTCGCGCAGGAGTTCCCAGAGAAGCGATTCGGCCGGGGTTTGTTGTTGGCGAAGTTCGCGGGCGCGGGCCACCAGCCCGGAGAAATTGTAACCGCCGCGATAGTGCGGGGACTCACTCCCTCTCCCGGTGGGAGAGGGTCGGGGTGAGGGTGCGCGGGAGACCAACTCGATGCCACCGATCAGATCGATCAGTTCACCAAGCCGATGTTTGTCCAAATCCGGCCGCGCATAGTTCTTGTTGAGCGCGCCCTTGAGGCGGGGGTTGTCGCGCTCCAGGGCGATCATGGCGTCGTCGATGAGCACGCCGATCTTGGGGGACTTGGCGTGGTCGCGCAGATGCGACCAGCGGGCCTCCTTGGGCACCCAGAAGATGTTGTCGGCGCGGTACTCGTCGGGGTCTTCGGGGTTGGCGCCGGTGTCCTTGGCCTCGGCGGCGAGCGCGGCGTGTTTCTCCTCAAAGCTGTCGGAGATGTACTTCAGGAAGATGATGCCGAGCACGACATGCTTGTACTCGGCGGCGTCCATGTTGTTGCGCAGCTTGTCGGCGGCCTGCCACAGCTTGGCCTCGAACCCGATGTTGGCGGAGCTTTTGTCCGATTTGTCGGAAGCCTTGACGGGCTTGGTGGCGCGTTTGCCGGCGGGTTTTTCGGAGGCGGACATGGGGTGCAAAAGATGCGAGGTGCTAGGTGCGAGGTGCGAGGCGGTCGCAGCGGACGATTCGGCAATGAGGTCGGGCGTGGATACGCCGGTGCGGCGGAGGGAGCCGCCGCGTCCGCGACCTTTCTCGGCGAGGCCGGCGGCCACGAGGGCGTCGCGGGCGGCGTCGTAGCGGGCCTCGTCCCAACCGAGGGATTCGCGCAGGGTGCCGTTGCCCAGGGCCAGCCCGTTGGCGGGCAGTTGAAGGAGCAATGCGTCGGCGTCGGGGTTCATATGGGGCGGAAAGCGCGGGAGGTTGGTGATTTTTCCCGTGGGAAGAAAGCGCGAAGCGGCAGAAAAATGAGCCGACGGCGACGGCCGGTTTTCGGCGTCCTTTCACGCGGCGGCGAGCGCCGACAGAGGCCCGGGGCCGAGGGGGCGCAAGGCGTTCCGGGCCAAGGGCATGTCGAGGGTTTCCGGATACGGGCGGGAGCTTAAGCGATAAAACTTTGTGTTCATCGAGGTCGCAGAGCGACCGCCGCCCGGTAGGCGGGGCCTTCAGGCCCCGTTTATGAGTCAGAAACCCCGCGTCGCGTGAGCGACGCTTGAACTCGCCGGCGACTTGGGAGTTCGGCCTTGCGAAAGCGCCCGGGCCTCTGGCGTCGCTCACGCGACGCCGGCTTGGAATGCGAAACAAACGGGGGATGGAATCCCCCGCCTACCGGCCGACGGTCGCTCTGCGACCTGCATGAATCCTAATCAAAACGCTTAACCTGACGCCTATGTGTGTGTGGGCGTGGGCTTAGCCGCGTCTGCGGGCCTTGGTCCGCGTCTGGTACGCGTACATGACTTCCCAGATGTCGGAGAGGGAGGAGGATTTGTCGGCTTGGTCGGGGAGGGCGTGGATGGCGCTCTTGAAGTTGGCGTAGGCGAGGGTGGCGGTGAGCGCGGCCATCACGCGGGCGAGCGATGCGTCGGAGACGGCCAGGCGCGCGCAGTAGTCGGCGGACGGGGTGACGATGGGCTCGGCTTCGTCGCCGGAGAGGGAGGCGGCGCGGGCGAGGTTGCGCAGGTCGTCCACGCGGCGGGCGCGGATCTGCACGGGGCGGCCGGGGGCGGCGGGGTGGGTTTTGCGGACGATGGAGAAGAAACCGAGGGTGCTGAAGATCCACATGGGAGGGAAAGGGAGGGGAGAGGGGGGAGGTGGGAGGTGTGAGGTGTGAGGTGCGAGGTAGGAGGTGAGAGGTGGGTGGGGGGAGGTGAGAGGCCGGAGGTGGGAGGTGAGAGGGGGGGGAGGTGGAAGGTGGGAGATTGAAGGTGGAAGGGGGGGAGGTGGGTCAGGCCGAGGGAGGGGAGGGGCGGCGGCGGGGCTTGGCTGTTGCGGGTTTGGGAGAGGATGCGCGTTTGGCGGGTTTGGGCTTCTTGGGCTTTTCGGCGGGCTCGGGGTTTTCGACATCGAGGAAGGTGGGGTAAAAGAGGCTTTCGTGCAGGGTGCGCACGAAGTCGCGGTCCTTCCACCGGGTGTGGCCGTGGTTTTGCGACCAGCGCTCGTGGCAGCCTTCGAGTTGATAGCCCTCCGGCACCTCCTGCAGGGCGGTGCGCAGGAAGAGTTCGCGATACAGTTTCCACTCGGGGCCGTTGAGCCGGCTGTACTCGCCGCCCCACTTGCCGACCCAGCGCTGGATCATGAAGAACGCGGTCATCAGTTTGCCGCGCGAGTTCACGGGCTCGCCCGCGTACAGGACCTTGAACAGGCGGTTCATATCGATGCCCTGCTCCTGCTCGTACTTGTAGCCGTCGAAACGCAGCGCGTAGTAGCCGAGGAGTTCGCGCTCCTTTTGGAAAAGCTCGTTGATGGCCGTGAGACGCTCCTCGCGCTGTTGCGGCGTGACCTGCTCCGAGCGCGTCACGCGGGCGAGGTCGCGCGCGGCGAGGCGCAGTTGATAGCGGCATTGCCGCTCTTCGCCCCGGCCGAAGCCGCTCATCATGGGGCGGTGCAGGTAGGTGACGAGGGCGGCGGATTCGCCGTCGGGCGTGATGGAGCAAAGGGTGACGGGGCCGTCGTGCTCGATGCCGTCGAGACGCATGCCGGGGGTGAGGTCGGATAGGGTGAGCATGGAAACAGTCTACAGTCGGGGGTGGGACATCCGAGGGGTGAGGGTGTGCGGTCTGTGATCACGACACCGGTTGGGGGCGCCCGGGGCGCGGCCGGCCCGTCGGTTGCGCAAGGTCGCCGGTGAGCGCGAGCACCTCCGGCGCTCCGCAGGCGAGCAGGCGGCCCCGGTGAAGCAGCGCGGCCCGGTCGCACGCCGACGCCCCGTCGCCGGACGGGCGGCTCGCCATCACCACGATTTTGCCGGAGTCGGCGGTGTGGCGCAGCAGTGCGAGATACTCGCCGGCGGGCGGCCGCGGGTCGGCGTCGGAGTCGTCGACCAGGAGGATGTCCGGGTCGTGCAGCAGTGCGGCGAGCAGGGCCGCCTTGCGCCGCCGGTCCGGGGTGAATGCGTCGCCGCGGGAGGAAAGGGCGGTGTCGAGGGCGAGGCGTCCGGCGAGGTCGGCGACGCGGGCCTCGATGGCCGGGCGGGAGAGCCCGCGCAGTTTGCCGACATAGCGGAACAGCTCGCCGGGCGAGAGGCCGTCGAACAGGGCGCCGCCGGGCGACACGAACCCGATGCGGGGGCGCAGTTGCCCGAGGGGCACCTCCTCGCCGGCGAGTTGCGCGAACGCCCGGCCGGAGGAGGGCGCGAGCAAGCCGGCGAGCACGCGCAGCAGCGTGGTTTTCCCCGCGCCGGCGGCGCCGACCACGCCGGTGATTTCGCCGGGGAGGCAGCGGAAGGACACGCCGTCGAGGGCGTGCACCGCGTCGCGCTCATCGCCGAAGCGCACCGAGAGGTTTTGAATTTCGAGCATACGCCCGAAGTCTCGCATGAGACCCGGGACATTTTCGGGGCCACCCCGGCTACAGCGCGCCGCCGGATTTGGAATCGCGCGGCCTCGCGCGCGAAGGGCGCCTGTCAGCCGCCGCAGCGGGCCAGGACGCGGCGGCACTGGGCCACCACGGCCTCGCGCAGGGCGGGAGGCTCGAGCACCTCGGCCTCGTCGCCGAAGGAGAGCAGCCAGCGCGCGAGTTCCTCGATGCCGCCGGTGCGCAGGGTGAGCACGAGCGAGCCGTCGGGCTCCTGCGACAAGGACTGGGAGCCGTGCCACACGCCGTCGGCCACGGTCTCGGCGGAGCGGCCGGTGAACCGGATGCGCACGCGTTCGGCGCCCTCGCCGACAAAGATGCCGAAGGAGGCGCCGAAGTAGCGCTCGGGGTCGAAGTCGGCGGGCAGGGAGAAGGTCGCGCCCTTCACCGGTTTCACCGCGCGCATGGCCGCGAGACGGAAGGTGCGCAGGGCGCCGCGGGCCTCGTCATGCGCGACGAGGTACCAGTCGTGGGTGAAGGCGGTCAGGTGGTAGGGGCGCACGGTGCGCGACTCGAACCCGGCGGAGTCCTTTTTGCGGTAATCGAAGCACACGATGCGGCGGCGCAGCACGGCGTCGGAAAGGGCCTCGAAGACGCGCATGTCGTGGACCGGGGTGCCGGGCTGGCGGAAGGAGATGGCGCGGCCGAGCTGCTCGAAGTCCACGTCCATGTCGGAGGTGAGCCCGGACTCGATTTTGCCGAGGGCGGCCTGAAGCGGTTTCTCGAAGGGCGTGCCGCGATACTGGTACAATGCCGACTTGGCCACGAGCAGCGCGACGAGTTCGCCCTCGGTGATCTTCAGCAGGGGGAAGTCGCCGACCTCGCGGGTGTAGGCGAACGAGTATTCGTCCTCCACATACTCAACGGGCAGCGACAGGCGGTCGCGCATGTAGGCCACGTCGCGCCGTATCGTCTTGGGCGTGACCTCCAGCTCGCCGGCGAGCACCGAGGCGTTGATGCGCTCATGGGCCGACTGGCGGGAGCGCAGCCTGTTGTGAATGTGCAGCAGGCGCTCCATCGTGGGTCGGTTGGGCGAATCGGTTGAACGCATGCGGCGCCAAAAAAAAGCCGGTGCGCGCCGGCGCAAGCCCAACGGCCCCCGCCCCGGGGCGCGTCGGCCGCCCCGGTGAAAGCGACGGCCCGTCGCTCGGGGTGAGCGGCGGGCCGGTTGCTTTTTGCGGCGGCGGACGAGGGGTGTGTCAGCTTGCGGGAGGGAAGAGAGGCGGGGTGGTGCCGCGTTTGCGGTCCCACTCGTCGAGGGTGGCGCGGATGATGCCGGCGATGGCGGAGAGGCGCAGGGGCTTGTGCAGGATGTGCGCGACGCCGGCGGCCTCGGCCTTTTCGATGAGGTCGCGGTCGGCGTTGCCGGTGCAAAGCAGCACGGGCAGCGAGGCGCGCAGGCCGCGCACCATGGCGGCCAGTCGCACGCCGGTGATGTTGGGCATGTTCTGGTCGGTGATCACGATGTCGAACGCCGAGGGGTTGGCGCGCAGCAGCTCGAGCGCCGAGTCGCCGGAGTCGCGGACCACGACCTGATAGCCGAGGCCGGAGAGCATCTCGGAGACCATGGCGGTGATGCCGCCCTCGTCGTCCACCAGGAGCACGCGCTCGTTGCCTCGGGCGGGCCGGCGGGGTTCGTCGGGCGTGGCGGCGGCCTCGTTTTTCACGACGGGCAGGAGGATGGTGAAGCAGGTGCCTTCGCCGACGCGGCTTCGCACGGCGATGTCGCCCTGCATGGAGGTGATGACGCCGTGGACGATGGAGAGGCCCATGCCGGTGCCCTCGTTGACCGGCTTGGTGGTGAAGAAGGGTTCGAAGATGCGGTCGAGGATGGCGGCCGGGATGCCCTTGCCGGTGTCGCCGACCTCGATTTCCACATAGGGGCCGAAGGTGAGGTTGCTGCGCGCGCCGCGGTTGGACTCGGTGAGGTCGACGGTGCGGGCCCGGATGGAGATGGTGCCGGTCTTGTCGGGGAGGGCCTGGAAGGCGTTGGTGAGCAGGTTGATGACGACCTGGTGAAGCTCGGTGGGGTCGCCGGAGACGGCGGCGTCCTCGCAGGTGAACTCGGAGGTCATGCGCACGGTGGCCGGGAGGGTGACGCGCACGAAGTTGACGGCCTTCTCGAGCTCCTCGCGGACATTGACCGGGCGGCGCTCGCGCTCCTCGCGGCGGCTGAAGGTGAGAATCTGGCGCACGAGGCCCTCGGCGCGCTCGCAGGCGCCGAGGACATTGCGCAGGTAGTTCTCCTGGCTGTCGCGGGCGTCGCGAAGGGCGAGCTCGGTGTATCCGGAAATGGAATGCAGGAGGTTGTTGAAGTCGTGGGCGATGCCGCCGGCGAGGGTGCCGATGGCCTCCATCTTCTGGGAGCTGATCATGCGCTTCTCCATCTCGGCGATGCGGGACATGTCGCGCAGCATGTAGACGAAGCCGTTGAGGGCGCCGGCGGGGCCGTAGAGGGGGGAGAGTGTGCCGAGGCAGTCCACGGTGGTGCCGTCGCGGCGGCGGTGGTCGATGCGGTTGGACCAGACCTCGCCGCGGCGAAGGGACTCCATCATGTGGCCGAAGGTCGGGGCGCCGGAGGTGCGGTGTTCGATGATGCGCAGGGAGCCGCCGACGATGTTTTCGGGGGAGAAACCGGTGAGGCGGGCGAAGGCGGGGTTGACCTCCAGGACCAAGCCGCGCGAGTCGATGACGGCGATGGCGTCGGCCGCCTGGTTGATGACCTGGCCGTGCAGGGCCGCCTGGGTCTCGGCCTCGCGGCGGGCGGTCACATTCTCGTAGAGCACGGCGACATGAGACGGGGCGCCGGTTTGGCGGTCGGGGAGGGGCAGGGCGCGGACCTTCATCCACTGGACGCGGTGGTCGGCGTCGGTGAGGCCGATGAGCATGCGGTCGGTGGCGCGGCCGGAGTGCAGGGCGATCATGGCCGGGACGCAGGCCATGGGGAGCTCGTCGCCCTCTTCGAGGACCATGGGGCGGTCGAGCACGGCGAAGCGTTTGCCGAGGACGACGGAGTGGGAGTAGCCGAAGAGGTTTTCGGCGGCGGCGTTGTAGGCGCGGATGATCTGCTCGGAGTCGATGACGACGACGGCCTCCTCGGTGCCCGAGAGGATGAGGGCCAGCAGGTCGGCCGCCGGGAGTTCCGGGGGCAGCGCCGGGGCTGAATCCTGCGATAAATGCGCGTCGATGGGCATGCGGCGAAAACGGTGGGGTATGCGGCAGGAGATAGTCGCGCCGGAGGGCGTGTCACAATCGGAAAAAGAAGGGGGCGCGGCATGGACGCCGCGCCCCCCTGAATCCACGGGTGTGGTTGGAGTTCGTTTACAGGTAGACCTCGGAGCCCTTGGCGGCGAACTCGGCGGACTTCTCCTTCATGCCTTCGGAGAGGGCGGCCTCTTCGGTGATGCCCTTTTCGGCGGCGAACTTGCGGATGTCGTCGGTGATGCGCATGGAGCAGAAGTTCGGTCCGCACATGGAGCAGAAGTGGGCGGTCTTGGCGGCGTCCTGCGGGAGGGTCTCGTCGTGGAAGCTCTTGGCCTTCTCGGGGTCGAGGGAGAGGTTGAACTGGTCCTCCCAGCGGAACTCGAAGCGGGCCTTCGACAGCGCGTTGTCGCGGTACTGGGCGGCGGGGTGGCCCTTGGCGAGGTCGGCGGCGTGGGCGGCGATCTTGTAGGCGATGACACCTTCGCGCACATCGTTCTTGTCGGGGAGGCCGAGGTGCTCCTTGGGCGTGACATAGCAGAGCATGGCGGTGCCGAACCAGCCGATCATGGCGGCGCCGATGGCGGAGGTGATGTGGTCGTAACCGGGGGCCACATCGGTGGTCAACGGCCCGAGGGTGTAGAAGGGGGCCTCGTGGCACCACTCCAGCTGCTTGTCCATGTTCTCCTTGATCATGTGCATGGGCACATGGCCGGGGCCTTCGTTCATGACCTGCACGCCCTTTTCCCAAGCGCGCTTGGTGAGCTCACCCTGCGTCTTGAGTTCGGCGAACTGGGCCTCGTCGTTGGCGTCGGCGATGGAGCCGGGGCGCAGGCCGTCGCCGATGGAGAAGGAGACATCGTAGGCGGCCATGATGTCGCAGATGTCGTCCCAGTGGGTGTAGAGGAAGTTCTCCTTGTGGTGGGAGAGGCACCACTTCGCCATGATGGAGCCGCCGCGGGAGACGATGCCGGTGGCGCGGCGCGCGGTGAGCGGCACATAACGCAGCAGCACGCCGGCGTGGATGGTGAAGTAGTCGACGCCCTGCTCGGCCTGTTCGATGAGCGTGTCGCGGAAGATTTCCCAGGTGAGGTCTTCGGCGCGGCCGTTCACCTTTTCGAGGGCCTGGTAAAGCGGCACGGTGCCCACGGGCACGGGGCAATTACGCAGGATCCACTCGCGGGTCTGGTGGATGTTCTTGCCCGTGGAGAGGTCCATGAGCGTGTCGCCGCCCCACTTGCAGGACCAACGCATCTTCTCGACCTCTTCCTCGATGGAGGAGGCGACGGCGGAGTTGCCGATGTTGGTGTTGATCTTCACCAGGAAGTTGCGGCCGATGATCATCGGCTCGGCTTCCGGGTGGTTGATGTTCGCGGGGATGATGGCGCGGCCGCGGGCGACCTCGGAGCGGACGAACTCGGGGGTGATCTCCTTGGGCAGCGCGGCGCCGAAGGAGTGGCCGGGGTGCTGCTGGCGCAGGTCGTTGCGCGCGACGGAGGGCGAGGTCTCGAGCGCGGCGCGGGCCGACTGGAGCTTCATGTTCTCGCGGATGGCGATGAACTCCATCTCGGGCGTGATGATGCCGGCGCGGGCGTAGGCGAGCTGGGTGACGGCCTTGCCGGGCTTGCCGCGCAGCACCTTGCGGTCGCCGCGGTTGAAGTAGACGAGCTTGTTGCGCGAGGAGGTGGCGCGGGCGGCGGTCTCGGCGTGTTTTTCGGAGAGGTAGCCGTCGTCGTTGGGCTTCCAGGCGCGGCCGTCGATGGCTTCGACATCGCCGCGCTCGCGGATCCAGGCGTCGCGGATGCGGGGGAGTCCCTGCTCGATGTCGCCGTGGAAGGAGGAGTCGCCCCAGGCGCCGGCGGTGTCGTACACGCGCACGGGTTCGTTCACCTCGGTGAGGCCGTTGGGCTTCTGCGTGGGCGAGAGGGCGATCTCGCGCATGGGCACGCGGATGTCGGGGCGTGAGCCGGTGACATAGACGCG
Source organism: uncultured Opitutia bacterium (assembly GCA_945957395.1). Taxonomy (GTDB): domain Bacteria; phylum Verrucomicrobiota; class Verrucomicrobiia; order Opitutales; family UBA953; genus CAMFKE01. The sequence continues at coordinate 191,583 of CAMFKE010000007.1, read as the reverse complement.
CTTGGACTTGGGGAACAAGGCGTGGTCGGCGGAGTCGTGGGACATGGCGGTGTCGGGTTTTTTTTAAAAAAAGAGAGGAGGCCCGGTGACGGGCGGGGGGTACCGAACACAGGAACGCGCGAAGGGGAACTTTTCCGGGATTTCGCGAGGTCGGCGTGGTCGGCGGGGAGGGAAAGAACGGCGGCGCGTTTCGCCCGCTGTCGCTTCCGGTGCCGTTCGGAGGAATCACCCGGCGCCGCCCCGATACGCACGGGTTGCGGCGGCGTGTTTTCCCTCCGGCGGTGTGAAGCGCATCAGGTTCCAAGGGTTTGCGGGCGGAGCGCGCCCGGGTCTCAGTCGCCCGATCCGGCGACTCCCCCAACTTGCCAAGGCGCGGACGAAAGCGGCCTTTCGGGGGAACTCAAACGGGAAATTGACCCCGGGCGCGTCCGGCGACGAAGCGCCGGTCCGGGGCGAGACCGGGGCGGCGCCGGCGGGACGTTTATGACGCGGCGCTTACGGGCGGGCGCGGTTGCGGGTACGGTCCGCATCGCGCCTCGGGTATTCGGGCGGTGTGGGGTTTTTCCGGCAGGCCGAGCGGCGTTTTTTCGGAGTGACGAAGCGGCGTTGTGCGTCGAGCTTCGCCGGCCTTCCTTATCTCCATGATCATTCCCCGCACCCTCCTGCTCGCGCTCGCCTGCGCGTCGTTCACCCGGGCCGCCTTCGCCGCCGATCCCGCTCCGGCCGCCACGCCCGCCGCCGAGGCTCCCGCTCCCGCGCCCGAGGCTCCCGCGGCCCTCGCTGTCGGCTCGCCGGCGCCGGCGCTGTCTCCGGCCAAGTGGCTGCAGGGTGAACCGGTGAAGGCGTTCGAGAAGGACAAGGTGTACCTGGTCGAGTGCTGGGCCACCTGGTGCGGCCCCTGCGTGGCCGCCATCCCGCATGTCAACGAGCTGCATAACAAGTTTAAGGACAAGGGCCTCGTCGTCATCGGCGTGAATGTGTGGGAGAGCCCCGAATCCAAGGCCGCCGAATTCGTGAAGAAGAAGGGGGCCGGCATGGCCTACCGCGTCGCCTACGACGGGGGCGACGAGGGCCTGGTGGCCAAGCACTGGCTGCGCGCCGCCGGCGCGAACGGCATCCCGCACGCCTTCGTGGTGCGCGAGAGCAAGATTCTCTGGCACGGTCACCCCTCCGAGCTTTCGGAGGAGGTCGTCGCCGACATGCTCGCGGGCAAGTTCGACGCCGCCAAGGTGGCCGCCGCGGCGAAGGCCAAGGAGGCGGACGGCGCCAGGCTGGCCGAGCTGCAGCAGAAGATCGGCGAGCTCATCGAGGCGAAGAAATTCGAGGAGGCCGAGGCCGCGCTGACCGAGCAGTCGACGCTGGCGGCCAAGCTCATGCCCGAGCGCGCCGCCTTCGTGAAGGAGGGCGGACTCATCGAGATCTGTCTGGCCAAGGGCGACAAGAAGGGCGCCGCGGCGCATATCCGCGCGTTCGCCGACGCGGCGGGCAAGACCGAGGGCATGGTCGGCGCTCTGTGGCCGGCGGCCTTGCAGATGACCACCGACGAGCGCCTTGCCGGCGAGCGCGACCACGCCTTCGCGCTTCGCTGCATCGTCACCCTTATGGAGAAGGAGCCTCAGGCGGCGGAAAGCCCCATGGTGCGCCTCGTGCACGCGCGCCTGCTCGACGCCACCGGCAAGTCCGCCGAGGCGCTCAAGGCGCTTGAGGGCGTCGTGGCCGCGAAGGGCCGCGTGCCCAAGGAGGCCACCGACGCGCTTGCCGCGCTGAAGGCCGGCAAGGCCTGGCCCAAGGACAGGCTCAACCCCGAGGGCAAGGCCGAGGTGCCGGCCGCAGCGGAGGCGCCCGCGACGAAGTGAATCGGGCTTCGCCCGTCGTGAACGAGGCGCGAAGGCTTTGCCGCCTTCGCGCTTTTTCTTTCCCTCGGCCGGCGGGTCGCCGGGACCGGGCGCGAAAAAGCCCCGCTCGGATAATCCGGGCGGGGCTTTTCGTGGCGCAAATCGGCTTACTTGCGGAGGCCGAGCTTCACGATGATCTCGTTGTACTTCGTGAGGTCGGAGTCCTTCAGGTAGGCGAGGAGCTTGCGACGACGGTTGGTCATCATGAGCAGGCCGCGGCGGGAGTGCACATCCTTCTTGTGGGTGCGAAGGTGGTCGGTGAGGTGCGCGATGCGGGCGGAGAGCAGGGCGATCTGAACTTCGGCGGAGCCGGTGTCCTTCTTGTTGATCTGGAACTGCTGGATGATGGTGGACTTTTCGACGGACATGGTGGGATGTTTTCTTGGCTTCACGGTTGGCGGGTTCCGGATTCTGGAACCGTACCCGCAGGCGACTCGCCCGCAGGTACCGTCTGACCGCCCTTGGGGCGGCAACCGAGGCGATGCGGATCACTCCGCGGCGCTGACGACGGGTTGCTCTGATGGTGTATGCTACGAGCCGTGCAAGCGATTTTTTTACGCAAGAGTGCCGCGGGCGGTGTCACTTGGCGTGGTATTGCCAGAAGAAGTAGGCCGCCAGCACGAGGCCGGTCACGCTGATGAGGGAGCGCACGAGCTTGGGGTGCACGCTGCGCGTGAAGTGCGCGCCCAGGTAGTAGCCGATCGCGGCGCCCGCGGCCATGACGCCCATGCGAGGCCAGTCCACCAGCCCCGCGGCCACGAACCAGACGGCGGCCACGATGTTGATGAGAGCGCCCAGGATCGTCTTGAGCGCGCTCATCTCGCGTATGTCCTCGAGGCCGAGGAAGCACAGCGAGGCGAGCATGAGGATGCCGATGCCGGCGCCGAAGTAGCCTCCGTAGACGGCGACGGCGAACTGGAACGGGATGGCGGCCCACACGGCCTTGCGGTGGTGCGGCGCGGGCTGCCCGGGGGTGTGCGCGCCGAAGCCGGCGAAGCGGCGAAGCGGCCCCTGGGCCATGAAGATGACCGTGGCGAAAAGGATGAGGTAGGGCACGAGCGCCGCGAAGATGCGTTCGTCGGTGCGCGTGAGCAGCCACGCGCCCAGCGCGCCGCCGGCCAGGCTCACCGGGATGAACCTGGGCAGCCAGTGGCGCACGGCCGACATGTGTTCGCGGTAGCCGTAGAGGCTGCCGCCGATGCCCACCACGAGCGCCAGCGTGCTGGTGGCGTTGGCGATCACCGCCGGCACGCCGAAGGCGAGCAGGGTGGGGAAGGTCAGCAGCGTGCCGCCTCCGGCGACGGCGTTCACGAAGCCGGCCGCAGCGGCGGAGGCCGCCAGCGCGAGGATTTCCAGAGTGGTCATGTCGGGGCGCCGTCTCGCGAGGCCGCCGCGCCGCATCTGCGTCGCCGGCCGGCCCGTGCGGTTCGGCTCCTCCCTGTTTCCTTATTTTCGCGGGCGCTCCAATTGAAAAATCTGCGAAATCCCGGCGCCGGTCGTGCTAATGCCATTGGCGGGAGCGTTTTCGCGGTTTACGGGCGCAGTTCCGGGCATTTTGGTAGCGGCTTCATGCCTATCTCCATTCCCGTCCGCCTGCGTCGTTTGCGCCAGACCGAAGCCGTGCGCGCCATGCTCAACGAGACCGCGCTGACTCCGGCGAATCTGGTCGCGCCGCTTTTCGTGCACGATTCGCCGAAGGCCGAGCCGGTGGGCTCCATGCCGGGCGTCGAGCGCGTCTCGCTGGACGGTCTCGTGGAAAAGGCGCGCCGGCTGCACGAGCTGGGCGTGAAGGGCGTGGCGCTGTTCGCGAAGATTCCCGACGACAAGAAAAGCTCGGGAGGCGAGGAGGCGCTCAACCCGCACACGCTGGCGTTGCGCGCCATACGCCGCATCAAGGCCGATGTGCCCGGCCTCGTCATCTTCGCCGACATCGCCCTGGACCCGTACACCACGCACGGCCACGACGGCGTGCTCACCGGCGACCGCGCCGATGTGGACAACGACGCCACGCTCGAGGTGCTCGCCAAGATGGCCGTGCTCAGCGCCGCCGCCGGCGCCGATTTCGTGGCGCCTTCCGACATGATGGACGGACGCGTGGCGGTCATCCGCGAGGCGCTCGACGAAGCCGGGCATACGCGCACCGGCATCCTCGCCTATTCCGCCAAGTTCGCATCCGCCGCCTACGGGCCCTTCCGCGACGCCGTGGGCTCCTCGCGCAAGCCCGGCGAGAAGTCGCTGTCGAAGGCCACCTATCAGCTCAACCCGGGCAACCGCCGCGAGGCGCTGCGCGAGGCGCTCGCCGACGAGGCCGAAGGGGCCGACATGCTCATGGTGAAGCCCGCCGGCGATTACCTGGACATCATACGCGACCTGCGCGAGGCGACCGATGCGCCCATCGCGGCCTATCAGGTGTCGGGCGAGTATGCGCGACTGCAGGCCGCCGCCCGGCTGGGCTGGCTCGACCTGCGCGCGGCGCGCGACGAGTCGCTGCTGGCCATCCGCCGCGCCGGAGCGGATTTCATCCTCACTTACTTCGCCGAAGCCTGGGCGAGCGATTATCACGCGCGCTGAGCGCGAATCGGGTTCAGGGCCCGAATGAAGAAGCCGCCGGAGTGTTCCGGCGGCTTCTTGCGTTTCGGCGGGGCGGGCTGCCTCGCGTGCGCTTTACTTGGACTTGGCGTCGGCGGGGCGCGCGTAGGTCGCCGTCAGCGTGGCTTTGCCCAGCGAGTTGGCGTTGATCATGAAGCCGGCCAGCGCGGCGGTGGCGTCCGCGGGGAGGTCGAGCTTGTCCACCTTGAGGGCGTGGACGGTGAAGATGTAGCGGTGGGGCTTGTCGCCCTTGGGCGGGCAGGCGCCGCCGAAGTCGAGCAGGCCGTAGTCGTTGCGCACCTGGCGGGTGCCGGCGGGGCGCAGCTTGGCGTCGGTGCCGGCGGAGCGCGCGAGGGAGTCGGTGGAGGCGGGGAGGTTCACGAGCACATAGTGCCACCAGCCGCTGCCGGTGGGGGCGTCCGGGTCGTAGACGGTGATGGCGAAGCTCTTGGTGCCGGCCGGCGCGCCGGTCCAGCGCAGTTCGGGGGAGATGTTTTGGCCGTCGGCGTCAAAGCCGTTGAACTCCTGCGCCTTGGTCATCGGGCGGCCCTCGGCGATGTCGGGGCTGGTGAGGCGGAAGGCGGACTTGGGCTCCGGCGAGGTCTGCTCGCAGCCGCAGTTCTTTTCGCAGGCGGACTGGCATCCGGAGAGGGAGATCGCGCCAATCAGCGTGGCGACGGCGGTAAGTATGGTCTTATTCATGGTGGGGGCGTGCCCAGAAAAGCCCGACCGGCGGCGGCGTCAAGGGGCCGGCGAAGGCGACGGTGGCCCGGTTTCCGGACGCAAAAAAACCTTCGGGGTTGCCGAAGGTTTTTTAAATTGGGTGCAGGGCTAGGATTTGAACCTAGGACCTTCAGGTTATGAGCCTGACGAGCTACCGAGCTGCTCCACCCTGCATCAGGTGAGGTCGCTGTTGATGCCACAGGACCGGATTTGGGCAAGACGAATTTTTAAAAAGTTTAAAACCACCGCGGGGTCCAGGGCCGGAGCGGGTTCGCCCCGGTTCATCGTTCGGCGGAGGAGGCCATGGCGAAGAGCCGGCGGCGCCATTCGGCCTCGCGGAATTCGCGCAGGATCTCGTCGCGGTCGTAATCGACGCGTTTGATTTTGGCCACATAGAGCTCGAGCGCGTCGATGGCGGCGTTCACCTGTTCGGCGCCGGCCTCGAAGTTGGCGCGCATGACGGTGTAATCCATGCCCGGGGAGCACACCGGGGCGATGCAGCGCTGGAACTCGGCGAGGCGCATGCGCACGAACATGGTGCCGTTCACGAGCGAGTTGAGGCTGTTGACCTTGGCCACGAGGAATTCCTCGCCTTCCATAAGGTTGGCGTAGGAGGCGACGAGGCGGTCGACCGAGGCCTGCCCGACGGCGGATAGCCGGCCGGAGGCCTTGTCGTAGGCGATGCCGATTTCGTTGCGGGCTTCGCCGTAGCGCCGGCGCATGTCCTCGAACAGGCCCTGCATGGGCGCGATGGCGGTGGCGAGCGCGTCGTAGCGCGACTTCACCTCGGCGGCCAGGCGGTAGTGGGCGTCATGCACATTGAGCCAGGCGTGAAGGCGCGAGTGCAGTTCGCGATGGTTCTCCTCCAGCGATTTTTGAACCTCTTCGAGGCGGTGGCCGACATTCCTGACGATCTGCTCGTCCTCGTGCGTGTCCGGCCTGGGGGCCGGACGGCTCAGGAAGGAGAACCGGGGCGGGTTTTCCTCGGTCGCTTCAGCCGCGGTGATCCGGGCTTGGGCGTCGCGGAGCGTGGTCTCCAGGGATTCTTTGACCTTCAATTGGTGCAGCTCCACTTGCACATAGTGGGCCCAGTTGAATTCGCTGCCGGGGATATGGAGTGTGCTCATGGTGATCGGAATTTTGGCCTGAGACTTCGGAGGATAAACTTGGCGCGTGCGGTGTTCCGGCGGCAATTGGGCCACCTTCGCGTTTCCCGGAAAAGTTACAGGCCGCGCCGGAGGTGGCTCCGGCGCGGCCTGCGAAGTCGTGGCTGGCGTGTCCGATCAGGCGCCGTGCTTGCGCGCGTAGCGGCGGGCGAGGAAGCCGAAGAGCACGCTGACGACGCCCATGAGGGCGGCGTAGAACAGGAAGGAGCCCGTGGCGGAGCCGCCGATGACCCGCGCGTTGAGCCCGGCGATGACGGCCACGAGGAGGTTGCCCACGGCCGTCGTGAGCAGCCAGAAGCTCATGAGCGTGCTCTTCATGCTTTTGGGCGCCTGGGTGAACGCGAACTCCAGGCCGGTGGTGCTGAAGAGCACTTCGCCCAGCGTGAGCAGCAGGTACGGGATGCCCTGCCACAGGATGCTCAGTTGCTCGCCCGCATCCACGCGGCGCTGAAGCATCGCGCAGGCCACGAACGCGAGCGCCGCCAGCAGCATGCCCAGCGTCATGCGCCGCAGCGGGCGCGGGCGCAGCCCGAGGCGTTCGGCGAGCGGATAAAGCCCGAAGGATACCAGCGGGATGAGCAGCATGACCAGCACCGGGTTGAGCGACTGGATGGACTCGGCGTCGAGTTTCCAGGGCGTGTCGAGGAAGGGCAGCGGCACGCTCAACGGGCGCAGCTTTTCGCCCTGAAGCACCCAGGTGGTGTTGGTCTGGTCGAAGAGGGCCCAGAAGATGGGGATGACGGAAAACAGGGTCAGCACGCCGGCCGTGCGCCGGCATCCGTCGACCAGCTCGTCGTCGAACTTGCGCTTGCCGTCCCGGTCGAGCACGCGCTCGGCCCGGCTCCAGAAGGGCGCGCTCTTGTCGCGGGCGGTGAGGCAGGCGGTCGCCACGGCCAGGAAGCCGGGCTTTTTGCCGGCCGGGGGCACCTTGGTGTAGGTGCGCGAGCCGGCGAGGAACACGAGCAGGGCCAGCCCCATGAAGAGGCCCGGGATGCCGAACGCCCAGGAGTAGCCCCAGCGGTCGCGCACCCAGGGGATGAGGGCGAAGGCGAAGAAGGAGCCGAAGTTGATGGCCCAGTAGAAGAGCGAGTAGGCCTTGGCCAGCAGCGCCTTGTTGGATTCGTCGAACTGGTCGCCGATGAACGCCGACACGCACGGCTTGATGCCGCCGGCGCCCAGCGCGATGAAGCCCAGGCCGAGGTAGAGGCCCCAGGTGGTGCCTTCGAACACGGCCAGCGCCAGGTGTCCGATGCAGTAAAACACCGACAGGGTGAGGATGGTGCGGAAGCGGCCCAGCCACCGGTCGGCCAGCAGGGCGCCCAGCAGCGGCAGGAAGTAGACCGCCGCCTTGAAGTTGTGGGAAACCGCCGTGGCGGAGTCCTTGTTGATTCCCAGCTCCTTCACCATGTACAGGGTGAGCACGGCGGACATGCCGTAGTAACTGAGCCGTTCGCAGGCCTCGTTGCCGACGATGAACAGGGCGCGCGCCGGGATGCGCGGGGATGGGGAACTCATGGGAATCGGGGATTTCGGAATGCGGATTGCGGGGTGCGGATCGGACGCGGTGTTTTTTTGGGGGGGGCGCGTCTCGGAACTCGGAAGTGGGGGCTATGGCGTCGGTGGCGAATCGGGCGGGGCGCTCTTCACTCCTCAATCCGCGTTCCGAAATCCGCAATCACTTGGCGGCGTGGAAGGCGGCGATCTCGCCGATGAGCCATTTGGCCACCTCGGTCTTGGGCGCCGGACCGAACGCCTTGCGCAAGCCGTTGCGGCCCAGCAGCACGACCGTGTTGTCGTCGGATTCGAACGCGTTGGCGCCGCGGCCGCCGCCCACTCGGTTGGCGACCACCAGGTCGAGGTGCTTTTCCTCCAGTTTGCGCATCGCGTAGGCCTCGATGTCGTTGGTTTCGGCGGCGAAACCCACGAGCGTCTGGTCGGCGCGCCGGCGCTCGCCCATGGCCTTGAGGATGTCGCGCACGGGCTCGAATTCCACGGTCATGCCCGCCCCGGTCTTCTTCACCTTGGTCGAAGAGCGCTCCTTGGGGCGGAAGTCGCACACGGCGGCCGTCTTGATGAGAATGTCGCAGGGGCCGAACAGCGCGTCCACCTGGTTGAACATGTCCTCGCCCGTCACCACCGGGTACAGGATCACGCCCTCCGGCTCGCGCAGGCTCACCGGCCCGCTCACCAGGTCGACCGACCAGCCCGCATCGCCGGCCGCGGCGGCCAGGGCGTAGCCCATCTTGCCGGAGGACGGGTTCGAGATGTACCGGACGGGGTCGAAAAATTCGCGCGTGGGGCCGGCGGTGATGAGGCAGCGGAGGGACATGGTGATGCGGTGCCCGATTCGCGGAAGGCGAGGGCGGGGCGCGTTCTCGTCATGCGCGCCCAAAGCTCAAACATGAATTGCCGCGCGCGGTCCGCCGGCGCTTCCCGTCGCGGGCGCTCAGGCGCCTCGGCTCACCAGCTGGATCGGCACGCCCCACGGGTCGCGCAGCATGAGGAAGCGGTCCCCGGCGGAGTTCTTGCCCGGCTCCCCCGCGCGCGTCGCCCCGGCGGCGACGAGGCCGGCGGCCTCCTTTTCAATGTCGTCGGCGTAGAACGCCAGGTGCAGCACCGCCGGCGGCATGGCCGCATAGTCCGGGACCGGGGCCTCCGGCTGCCGGTAGATCTCCAGCATCACCCCGGTTTGCGGGCATTTCAAAAAGCGGGCGCGCGAGGCGGAGGCGGACACCCGGTAGACGGTCAGTCCGAGGTTCAGGCACAGCCAGGCGGAGACGGCTTCCGGCTCCGGGTGTTGCAGCGCGAGGTGGTCGAGTCTCATCATGCGGGCTCCCTTCAATGCCCCGATGACCGCTCCCCGGAAGGTCGAAATCGCCCTCCACGCGACTTCCCCTTCGGCCTCCAGGGCGGGCGGATTTTTACAATTTTGTGCCGGTTCTTTTATTTATCCCGGCCGCCTGCCGGTCGAATCTTCGGCCACCTATGAAAATGGTATTCTGCGCTTCCATTCTGGCGGTCGCCTCGGCCCTGCTTTCCCTGGGTCTTTTGCTTTCCGATTCGTCGGGCGGGTCCGCCTACCTGCCGGGCGTTCTCGCGGACCTCGTTCTCTGGACGCTCGTGGCCATGGTTTCTCTCGTCGCCATCCTGACCTCTCCGCCCCGCCTGAGCCAGACCGTCGTCGCGGTCATCGCCTGCGCCGCCCTGCTTTCCGAACTGGCCGTGCTCGCGCCCTGTTTCGTCTGACGCCGCGCGTTAGAGCCGGTCGAGGCGGGGCTGCGGCGGGGGGATCTTCCGGGGGCCGCGCCGCATCTCGGTTCTCGCCTCTCGCGCGGCGCGGGCTTTTCTGCCGCGCGTGAAGAGCGCCGACCTGCCCATTTTCAAAATCCGCGAGCCGCTGAAGGCGGCCTGCGCGCGCATGCGTCGCATCGTGCTCCAGGCGCCCACCGGCTCCGGCAAGTCCACGCAGATCCCGCAGATGCTGGTGGACGACGGCCTCGTGCCGGCGGGGTCGCAGGTGGTGGTGCTCCAGCCGCGCCGTCTGCCCACCCGCATGCTCGCCGCGCGCATCGCGCACGAGCGCGGCGGCAAACCCGGCGACGAGGTCGGCTACCAGATCCGGTTCGACCGGGTGGAGTCGGAGGCCACGCGCATCAAGTTCGTGACCGAGGGGCTGCTGCTGCGCCAGATGATGGGCGACCCGACGCTCAAGGGCGTGGGCGCGCTGGTGTTCGACGAGTTCCACGAGCGCAACATCAACAGCGACCTGGCCCTGGCCATGGCGCGCCGCATCCAGGAGACCACGCGTCCGGACCTGCTGCTGGTCGTCATGTCCGCCACGCTCGACACCGAGTCGCTCTCCGGCTGGCTCAGCCCGTGCGAGACGCTCTCGGTCGAGGGCCGCCTGTTCCCCATCGAGTTCGAGTACGCCGGACGCGCGAGCGACCGCCCCTGGGACGATGTGGCCGCGCAGTTCCGCAAGGCCTACCACGCCGAGCCCGAGGGCGATTTTCTGGTGTTCATGCCCGGCGCCTACGAGATCACCAAGACCATCGCCGCCATCTCCGGCACGCCCGAGGGCCGCGACTGCGTGGTGCTCCCGCTGCACGGCGAGCTGCCTCCGCATGAGCAGGACCGCGCCGTGGAGCGCGACCCCGACGGGCGCCGCAAGGTCGTCGTGTCCACGAACGTCGCGGAGACCTCGCTCACCATCGACGGCGTGCGCGTGGTCATCGACGCCGGTCTGGCGCGCGTGGCGCGCTGGGACGCGCACCGCGGTTTCAACACCCTGCTCATCGAGCCCATCTCCCGCGCCTCCGCCGACCAGCGCGCCGGCCGCGCCGGCCGCACGGCGCCCGGCCGTTGCGTGCGCCTGTGGTCGCGCTCCGACCACGACGCGAAGCCCGCGCGCGAGCTGGCCGAGATCCGGCGCGTGGAACTGGCCGAGACGCTCCTGCTGCTGAAGAACGGCGGCGTGAGCGACCTGGACCAATTCCCGTGGTTCGAGCGGCCCGAGCCCAAGTCGCTCGCCCGCGGCCTCGAACTGCTCACCGACCTGGGCGCGCTCGACGCGTCCGGCGCGCTCACCCCGACGGGCCGGCGCATGGCGCAGTTCCCGCTGCACCCGCGTTACGCGCGCATGATGCTCGCCGCGCACGACCGCGGCTGCGTCTCGTCCGTCGCGCTCATCGCCGCGCTCACGCAGGGGCGCGACATCCTGCTGAAGCTCGACGACAAGCGCCGCGCCGAGGAGCGCGAGGACCTGCTGGGCGACACCGACAGCGACTTCTTCCACCGGCTCACCCTGCTGGGCATCGCGCGCAAGCAGAACTTCGACTTCGATGTGTGCCGCCGCTACGGCATCCACGCTCAGGCCGCTCGCCAGGCCGACCGCCTCGCGGAACAGTTCCTGCGCATCGCGCGCGCCCAGGGACTCGACACCACGGTGCGCCCGGTCGACTCCGACGCGGTGCGCCGCTGCCTGCTCACCGGCTTTTCCGACCACCTCGCGATCCGCCTGGACCAGGGCACGCTGCGCTGCGCGCTCGTGCACGGGCGCAAGGGCGAGCTGCGCCGCGAGTCCGCCGTGCGCCACGCGAAGTTGATCGTGGCCGCCGAGGTGGACGAGATCGAGACGCGCGGCGATGTCACCGTGTACCTCTCGCTGTGCACCGAGGTCCAGGAGGACTGGCTGCGCGAACTGTTCCCCGGGGACTTTTCCGAAAAGAAGTTCGTGCGCTACGACGGCCACATGCGCCGCTGCCTCACGCGCCTCGAGCGCCGCTTCCGCGACCTCGTGCTGGATGCCAAGGAGCGCGAGGATGTGAAATCCGACGAGGCCGGCGCGCTGCTGGCCGCCGAGGTGATCGCGGGGCGTCTGGAGTTGGAGAAGTGGAACGACAAGGTGGAGGCGTGGATCAACAAGGTGAACTTCGCCGCCAAGCACCTGCCGGAGTACGAGATCGCGCCCATCGACGAGGACGCGCGCAAACTCATCATCGAGGATCTTTGCGCCGGCAGCTCCGCCTGGCACCAGATCCGCGACCGCGACGTGTGGCCGTCCCTGCGCGCCTGGCTCACCAAGGAGCAGCTCATGGCGCTGGACACCATGATGCCCGAGCGCGTGAGCCTCCCGTACAAGCAGCGCTCCGCCGCCATCGAGTACACCGCCGACGGCGAGGCCGTCATCGCGGCGACCGTGCAGGAGCTGTACGACACGCCCGGTTCGCACTTCCGCATCCTCAACGGCAAGGTGCCTCTGGTCATCGAGATCCAGTCGCCCGGCCGCAAGACGCAGCAGCGCACGCGCGACCTGGACGCGTTCTGGAAGGGCTCCTACGAGGCCGTGAAAAAGGACCTGCGCGGTCGCTACCCGCGCCACGAGTGGCGTTGACGGCGGGGCGCTCCGGCGCGACAATTCCCGAAGGTGATTTTTCAGCCGATTCCCATGCCCCGCCTATCCGCCTTTCATTCGGCAGTCCTTGTCGCGCTGGTCGCGCTGGCCGTCTCGGGCATCGCGCCCCGGGAGCGTCTGACTTGGTTCCTGGAGTCCGTTCCGGTGATGATAGGCCTGCCCATAGTCTGGCTTGGCCGCCGGCGTTTCCCGCTGACGCCGATGTTGTATTTGCTGCTGGCGGCGCACGCCGTGCTGCTGTGCGTCGGCGCCAGGTACACCTATGCGGCGGTGCCCGCAGGCGACTGGCTGCGCGACGCCCTTCACCTTTCCCGCAACCCGTACGACAGGCTCGGTCATCTCGCCCAAGGCTTCGTGCCCGCCCTGTTGTTGCGCGAGATTTTCCTGCGTCGCGGCGTGCTGCGCCGTGACGCGTGGCTGGAGCCGGTCGTGCTCGGCTGCTGCCTGGGCTTCAGCGCCCTTTATGAACTGGGCGAGTGGGGGGCCGCCCTTGTGTTGGGCGAGAGCGCCGACTCCTTCCTGGGCACGCAGGGCGACCCGTGGGACACCCAGTCCGACATGGCGTTCGCCGCCATCGGCGCCGCCGCCGCGCTGCTTCTGTTCAGGCGTGCGCACGACCGGCAGATAGCCCGGCTTGAGTCGTCCGGCCTTCCGCCGCGCTGAGGCGGAAGGGCTTCTGAAAAACAAACCGGCACAGCCGTCCCGCCCATGGATTTCGAGGAGTCGCCGCCGTTGAGAGCCTTTGTGGGGCTCGACCTTCCCGACGCCGCACGCGAGGCGGCGGCGCGCACGCAGGCGTTATGGAAGGAGCGTCTGCCGGCGGGTGTCGGCTGGACCGATCCGGCCAATTTCCACATCACCTTCGTCTTCCTTGGCGCCCTGCCGCCGGAGCGGCTCGCCCGGGCGCAGGACATCCTGCGCGCATGCGCCCGCCGATTCGCCCCCGCCCGTCTGGCGCTGGGCGCGCCCGGAGCGTTTCCCGGCACGGGTAAGCCGCGCGTGCTCGTGCTCGGGGTGGACGATCCGGACGGGCGCCTCGCCGCGCTTCGTGAGGCCCTGGTCGCCGCGTATTCCACGATGGGATACAGGCCCAATCACGAGGTGTTTCGTCCGCATGTGACGCTCGGCTACACCCACGACCGCTCGCCCGTGTCGATTTCCCACGATCTCGCCCCGGCGCCGCACGCCTGGGTCGCCTCGCGCATCACGCTCTTCGTGGGGCGCGACACGCCCGCGGGCCTGCGTTACCTGCCGGTGGACATCCGCCCGTTGTGCGCCCGCCCCGCGTAGCCCGCGCATTTCTTCCTTTGCGGTCTTCCTTGCCCGCGCGCGTCGCCCGCCCTGAATACGCCTTTCCCCTCTCATGCCCCCGGAGCGCCCTCGCCAGTCCCGTCGCCGAAACAGCCCGCTCGACCGCCTCCTCGGCCGGCTCGACGACCTCGACACGGCCAACCTCACCATCCTCGTGCAGCGGCTCGCGCGTGAGCGCGACCTGCTGGAGACCGTTTTCGACACGGTCAGGGAGGGCGTCCTGGTGACCGATTCCGACGCGGTCGTACAGTACGCCAACCGTTCGGGCGCCTCCCTCATCGGCCTGAAGCCGGCCGACATCGGCAAGGCCGTGTTGTGGAAGTGGGCGCCGGACCTCGCGCGCACCCTGCCGCTGGGGCTCAGCGGCGGCGCGGTGTTCTCGGCCCGCGAGATCGAGGTGGCCTATCCGGAAAAGCGCCTGCTGCGCGTGCAGATCACCCCGCTGGAGGGCGACGCCGCCGATGAGGAGGCCGGGGGAGGGCGCCGCTTCGTCATCATCCTGCTGGATGTGACCGAGGATCGCGCGAGCACCGAGGAGCTCATCGAGGACGAGCGGCTCAATTCCATCCGCATGCTCGCCGCCGGCGTGGCGCACGAGATCGGCAACCCGCTCAACTCCATCAACATCCACCTTCAGCTCCTGGAGCGCCGTCTGGGCAGGATGGCCGACTCCGCCGAGCGCGACAAACTCTCGGATTCCGTCGCCGTGTGCGCCTCCGAGATCCGCCGGCTCGACGACATCCTCAAGAACTTCCTCGACGCCATGCGCCCGCGCACCCCGGATTTCGCCGAGGTGCACCTGCTCAAGGTGGTCGGCGAGGTGCTCGCCATCCAGCGCGAGCAGCTTACGCAACTGGGCATACGCGTGGAGATGAACCTGCGCGCCGACATCCCTCCGGTCTCCGGCGACTTCAATCAGCTCAAGCAGGTCTTCTTCAACATCCTCAAAAACGCCATGGAGGCCATGGACAGCGGCGGCGTCATCACCCTGTCCGCCTCCGCCGACGACGCCTACGTGTGCGTCAGCGTGCGCGACACCGGCGTGGGCATGGAGCGCGACGCCGTTTCGCGCATCTTCGACCCGTTCTTCACGACCAAGGAGGGCGGCCACGGTCTGGGCATGATGATCGTCATGCGCATTATGCGCGCCCACGGCGCCCTGATCGATGTGGACAGCGCCCCCGGGCGCGGCACCACCGTCACGCTGCGTTTCCCGCAGCGACATCGCCGTATGCGCATGCTGGAGACGCAGTAGGCGCGCCGGGCCGCCGGCGTGTTTCGCTGTTGTGCCCGCGGGCGTCGCCGCCAATCCGAATGCGCCAATGCCCATGGACTCGCTCACGCTCACGCCCGTCGCCGACATCCGCACCGATTATGCGGAGAAGTTCGGCGTGCCGCGCCAGCCGGGGCTCTCGCCGTCGGCGCTCGGCCGCATCGTTTTCCGCCCCGGGTTCGACAACCCCGACATGCTGCGCGGCATCGAAGGGTTCAGCCACCTCTGGCTCATCTTCGGCTTCCATCTTTCCAACGGCTGGCGCCCCACCGTGCGCCCGCCGCGCCTGGGCGGCAACGAGCGCCTCGGCGTGTTCGCCTCTCGTTCCCCCTTCCGGCCCAACCCGCTCGGGCTCTCCGTCGTGCGGCTCGACCGCATCGGGCGCGACGCCTCCGGGGCTCCCGTGCTGCATGTGATCGGGGCCGACCTGGTGGACAACACCCCCGTCTTCGACATCAAACCGTATGTCGCGTACGCCGACTCTCTGCCCGACGCCGTCAGCGGCTTCGCGCTCGCCGCGCCCGAGGCCCGGCTGACCGTGGCGTTCGCTCCCGGCTTGGAGGCCGCGCTCGCCGCCCGCGAGGCGCGCCTTCCCGCCCTCGTGCGCGAGACGCTTTCGCAGGACCCCCGGCCGGCCTTCCACGACGAGCCGGAGCGCGTGTACGGCGTCATGCTCGCCGGCCTCAACATCCGCTTTCGCGTCGTCGGCGACCTTTGCGAGGTGCTCGAGGCCGTCTCGCCCTGAGCGCGCGCCGCGCTTTCAGATGACGAAGTCGTCCTCCACGCGGGGGCGCAGCGATTCCGCGAGGCCGGCGCGAAGGGCCGTCACATGCGCGGCCATGCGCCGGGCCAGCGGCGCGCCGGTGGGCGTCTCCAGCGTGTGGCACAAGGGCGCGTGGTCGCGTATCAGGCGCAACGCCTCCGGCCAGGCGGAGCCGCGCAGGGAGTGGTCGCCGTCGGGCGTGATGAGCCCGTGGCGCGCCGGCATCCCGTCTATCTCGTGAGCCGTGTCCGGCGGCATCACCACGCTCACCTCCTGCAGGATGCGCCGGCCGATGCGCGGCGTGTCCGGACGGGCCAGTTCGTACAGGTAGAACCCCGACGCCTCCCAGTCCTCGTGCAGGCACACCGCCCAGTCGAAGCTTCCGCCGGACTTCTCCAGCCACGCCGCCTGCGCCGCGGTTTCCGGCTGGGAGAGCGTCAGGTAGTCGCGGTTGAGGTCGGCGCCCGCCGCGTTTTCCCGCGTGCCGGCATCCCATCCGCTCGGGTTCAGCAGCGGAAACACCGTCCAGGCGACGCCGGGGTCCGGTATGCCGCGCGTCATCCAGTGCAGCAGCGCGAGCGGCCCGGCCGGCTCGTCGCCGTGCGTGCCCGAAGAGACATAGACGGACATCAGCGCGCCTTTCGGTACGCGACGCGCCACGAGCAGGGGCGTGCCGTCCGGCGCCGCGCCGAAGCTTTCGACGCCGAAGCCCGCGCGATGCGCCGCCTCGACGAATCGGTGCAGCAACTCGCGCGCGTCGGGCAGTCCGCCGGCTCGTCCGCTCATGCGCTTAACACAAAGGCAAAAGGCCTTTTGCAAAAGGCAAAATTAGCTCCGCAGCGCTCCGCGTGTGCGATTGTTTTCAAGGACGCTTCGGGGTCGCGCGGTGAAACCGGCGTACTTTTGAATTTTGCCTTTTGCCTTATGCCTTCGGGCGGCTACTCCGCCCGTCATGTCCAACTGCGAACTCATCCTCGCCCTCGACCTCGAAACGCGCGACGAAGCCGTCGCCTTCCTCAAGCCCCTGCAGGGCAAGCTGCGCCACGTGAAGGTGGGCCTGCAGCTGTTCACCAAGCACGGCCCGGACATCGTGAACACCTTCGCCGACATGGGTTACTCCGTGTTCCTGGACCTGAAGCTGCACGACATCCCCAACACCGTCGCCTCGGCCATCAAGAGTCTGCGCGGCCGCCCGTGCTCCATGCTCACCATCCACACCCTGGGCGGCCCCGAGATGATGCGCCGAGCCGCCGACGCCGCGCGCGACTCGCTCCCCGGCTGCCTCGTGCTGGGCGTGACCGTGCTCACCTCCATGGACGACGCCCAGCTCGCCGCCATCGGCGTGCCGCGCAAACCCGAGGCGCAGGTGGAACTGCTCGCCGACCTCGCGGTGAACAGCGGCCTCAACGGCCTCGTGTGCTCCCCGCAGGAACTGCCCGTGCTTCGCCGCCGCCTCGGCGCCGGCCCCCGCCTCGTCACGCCCGGCATCCGCCCGGCCGACGCCTCGCTGGACGACCAGAACCGCGTGCTCACGCCCGCCGAGGCCGCGCGTCTTGGCTCCTCCTACATCGTGGTGGGCCGCCCCATCCTCAAGGCCGCCAACCCCGCGCTCGCCTGCGACGCCATCCGCCGCGAAATCGGCGAGATCGCGTAAGCGGTCGCGTCGCCCCCCGAGCCTTTCCGGCTTTGACGCCGGCCGTCCCTCGCGGCGGCCGGCGTCCTGCGTTTCTGTTGCGTGGACAAAGGGGCGGACGCGGGTAGCCATGCGCCCATGCAACCGGAAGACACCCGCCCGACGCCCGCCATGCTCGACGCCCTGCGTGAACGCGCCGGCGCGTCCGGCGTCATGTCGTATGCGGATTTCACCGACACGGCGTTGTTCCATCCCGAACTCGGCTACTACCGGCGCGACCGGCGCCGCGTGGGACGCGAGCGCGGCACGGACTTTTACACCGCCTCCAGCGTGGGAGGCGGCGTGTTCGCCGCCCTGGTGCGCGCGGCGGCGGAGCGGATGCTCGGGGGCGCCGAGGCGCTCGCGCGGCACACGCTGGTGGAGGTGGGCGCCGAGCCTGGGGCGTCCATCTTCGAGCCGGAGCGAGCCCGGTTCGCCGGAATCCGCACCGTGCGGGTGGGCGAGCCTCTCGACATCCCGGATCGCGCCGTGGTGTTCGCCAACGAGCTGTTCGACGCGCAGCCCTTCCTGCGCCTGCGCCATCGCGACGGCGCCTGGCGCGAGCTGGGCGTGCGGGTGGGCCCCGGCGGTGCGCTCGCCGAGGTGGAGCTGCCCGAGCTCACGGAGGACGCCGTGCGCGTGGTCGCGGGGATTCCGTCTCCGTGGCTCGACGGATTCACCCTCGATGTCTCGCCGGCGGCGGAGCGCCTGATGTCGGCGCTTCTCGCGGGCGGCTGGCGCGGTGTCGCCATTTTCCCCGACTACGGCAAGCCGCTCGCCGAACTGTTGGAGAACTGCCCCGCGGGCACGGCGCGCGCGTATCACCGGCACACGCAGTCCAACGACCTGCTCGCGCGACCGGGCGAACAGGACCTGACTTTCCATGTCGAGTGGGACGCCCTCGCGGCGCGCATGCGCGAGGCCGGTTTCGAGTCCGTGACGCTGGAGCGTCAGGAGGCGTTTTTCATGAAGCACTCGCTGGCGGAGCTGGAGACGCTGTTCGCGCGTGCGGCGACCTCGCGCGAGCCGGCCCTGATGGGACGCGTGCGCGAACTGCTGCACCCCGCCCATTTCGGCGCGAAGTTCCAGATTCTCTCCGGGGTGCGCGCCTGAGCCGGTGCGCTTTCCGAAAGGGCGCCGAACTTTCGGCAGGGTGAGGTTTGACAAGGTCGCCCCCGGTTAAGATGGGTGAACATAAAATCACCAAGTCACCCTTGCCCATGTTCCCCACCGACCCACACGACACCCGGGCCACCCTCGGCGTCGGTCCGTGCTCCGCGTTTTCCGGCTCCCCGGAGGCCCCGCTGCTGGAGGCCCGCGTGCCCGCCGGGTTCACCTCGCCCGCCGAGGGGCGCGTGGATCGCCGGCTCAACCTGGAGCGCCATCTCGCCACGCACCCGGAGGCCACCTTCTACATGCGCGTATCCGGCAACTCCATGCGCGACGCCGGCATCGCCGACGGCGACCTCATCGTGGTGGACCGCTCCGTGCGCCCGGCGATGGGCGATGTGGTGGTCGCCGCGCTCGACGGCGAGTTCACCGTGAAGCGCCTGGCGCGCGACGCGCGGGGCGCCCCCGTGCTGCGGGCCGCGAATCCGGCGTACCGCGACATCCCGGTGGGCGAGGAGGGCGAACTATCCGTATGGGGCGTGGTGAAATGGGCGGTTCACAAGGTGTGACCGGCGCCGGGTACGCGCTGGTCGACGGGAACAATTTCTTCGTGTCCTGCGAGCGCGTGTTCCGTCCGTCCCTGAGCGGGCGGCCCGTCGTCGTGTTGTCGAACAACGACGGCTGCGTGGTGTCGCGCTCGAACGAGGCCAAGGCGGTGGGCATACCGATGGGCGCGCCCTGGCACAAGGTGCGCGACATCGTGGAGCGCAACGGCGTCATCGGCCTGTCCGCGAATTTCGAGCTGTACGGTGACATGTCGGCGCGCCTGATGCGCGTGCTGGAGGGTTTCGCGCCGCGCTCGGAGGTGTACTCGGTGGACGAGTGTTTTCTGGATTGGTCCTCCCTGCCTCTCGCCGAGGCCGAGTCGGCGGCGCGCGCCATGCGCTCGCAGGTGCTGCGGCTGCTCGGGCTGCCCTGCGGCGTGGGCGTGGCGCCCACCAAGACCCTTGCGAAGCTCGCCAACGCCACGGCCAAGAAACATCCCGATTTCACGCGCGCCGGCGTGTGCGTGCTGATGGCTCTGCCCGGGCGCGAGCGCGAGTCGCTCCTGCGCCAGTTCGCCGCCGGCGACGTGTGGGGGATCGGGCGCCGCAGCGCCCCGGTGCTGGCCGGCCACGGTCTGCGTACCGCCGCCGATGTGCGCGACGCGTCGCGCGAGAGGCTGCGCGCGCTGGGCGGGGTGACGCTCGTGCGCACCGCCGACGAGCTCGCCGGCATCGATTGCCTGGCCAGCGGGGACGAGGCGCCGGCGCCTCGCCAAAGCGTGCTGTGCTCGCGCTCCTTCGGCACGCCGGCTGAGGACGCCGACACCCTGGCCTCGGCGGTCGCCGGGTTCGCCTCGCGCGCGGCGGAGACGGCGCGGGCCGAGGGCATGCTCGCCGGCGGCCTCATCGTGTTCGCCGACACGAACCGTTTTCGCGAGGAGCTCCCGCAGCACCGGCTGTCGGTGAGCGTCGCGTTCGACGAGCCCGGCGACGACACGCGCGCGTTCGTCTCGGCCGCCACGACGGCGGTGCGCGAGGCGTTCCGGCCCGGGCACGCCTACCGGCGCGCCGGCGTCATGCTCTACGGACTCACCCCGTCCGCCGGCCGTCAGCTCGCGCTGTTCGGCGACACGGAGCGCGCGGCGCGTTCGGCGGCGCTCATGCGCGCGCTGGACGCGGTGAACCGGGTGCCGGGCGGGCCGGGGCTGCGCGTGGCCGCCGAGATGGGGCGCGAGAAATCCGCGGGGCGCTCCACGCGGCGCACGCCGCGCAGCACGACGAACTGGGACGAGATTCCCGTGGCGAAGGCGTGAGCGGGGCGCAAAAAACCGGCGATGCGCGTGGCGCGTCGCCGGCTCGCACGGAGCGTTCCCCCCGCGGGTCTTTGTCAGGCGCCGGCGCCGAGGTGCGCCATGAGGCGGTCGTTGAATTCCTTGGCGGGGTCGTAGCCCATGGCCTTGAGCGAGTGCACCATGGCGGCGACCTCGACGAGTCGGGCCATGTCTCGGCCGGGGCGCACGGGCAGCGTGACATGCGGGATCTCGCGGTCGAGGATCCTGAACATTTCGCCGTCCAATCCGGTGCGTTCCTCCTCCATGCCGGGCTGCCAGAGCTTGAAGGTGATGACCAGGTCGATGCTCTTGTCGCGGCGCACGGAGCGGATGCCGAACATCTGGGCGACATTGATGATGCCGATGCCGCGGCACTCCATGAAGCCGCGGTTGAGGTCCTTGGCGGAGCCGATGACCTCGCGGTCGCCCACATGGCGCACCTGCACATAGTCGTCGGCCACGAGGGAGTGGCCGCGCTCGATGAGCGCCAGGGCGCACTCGGATTTGCCGACGCCTGAGCCGCCGCGCATGAGCACGCCCACGCCCTTGATGTCGATGAAGGTGGCGTGCAGCGAGCCGCGCGGCGCGAACTTCTCCTCCAGGTGCAGCGTGGCTTCGGCGGTGAAGTCCTTGGACTTGAAATGGCTGCGGATGACCGGGGTCTTGAACTCCTCGGCCACGCGCAGCATGGACTTGGTGGGGGAGAGTCCGCGCGAGATGATGATGCCCGGGACGTGCTTGGAGAGGATCTCCTCCAGGATGACCGCCTGGGTCTCCTCGCGCAGGTCGCGCAGGTAGGCCATCTCGCCGGCG
This sequence comes from uncultured Opitutia bacterium, assembly GCA_945957395.1. Classification (GTDB taxonomy): domain Bacteria; phylum Verrucomicrobiota; class Verrucomicrobiia; order Opitutales; family UBA953; genus CAMFKE01. Next base: position 170,478 of record CAMFKE010000007.1, on the reverse strand, counting down.
CCGAAGAGCTGCAGGCGCTCGTTGGCGAAGTGTTTGAAGTATCCGGTGAGCGCGAGGGCGGGGCGGTTGAGCGTCTTCTCGCCGATCAGGTTGTCCAGGCCGGCCTCGCCCGCGAGGATCTCCATCTGGAGCGCGTCCTTGTAGTCTTCGTAGAACTGGCGGACCGTGACGGGGTTGACCTTGGAGGAGGCTTCGGACGGACCGGAGTGGGTGGCTGCGCTCATGGGGGAAATGCGACCGCAATGTGGAAAGGCGGTCGCGTGAGGCAATGCGCGAATGAGCCAACGCGCGTGTTCAGAGGCGCTTGCGCGGGTCGGCGTCGGGCAGGTCGAGGTGCCCGCTTTCCAGGATGATCTCGCGGTCGCCGCCGAGCAGGCGCAGCAGCACCGCCACGCGCCGTTCCCCGGGGAGAAGGCGCGTCACGGTCGTCTCGGTGCCGGCGAACACGCCCGAGATGACGCGCACGGCGTCGCCGACCTTGAACTCGGGGTCGCCCGCGAGCACCAGCCCTTCGGGAGCGAGCGCGAAGAGGCCGGCCATCACGCCGGCAGGCACCTCGGCCGGTTCGAGGTTGTTGCGGCGCACGATGCGGGCGACGCCGCGCGTGTAGCCGACCTGTTTTCCGGACTCGAGGAAGTCGAAGGAGGCGAACAGGTAACCCGGGAACAGCGGCTCCTGGGCGGCCTTGAGGCCCTGCGCGCCGCGTCGGATGAACTTCACGCGCGGGTGGAACACGCGCACGCCGGGCAGCGTCGCCAGTTGCGAGGCGGCGAGCGCCTCGCGCTTCGGCTGCGCGCGTATGCAGTACCAGGGGTGCTCGCTCATCGCCCGCGCATTGCGCGCCGCGGCGACGGAATTGCAAGCGCGCCGTCGGGGGCGGTCTCCCGCGCCGGGGTCGTTGAAAAACAAACGGCCCCCGGAAGACCGGGGGCCGTTTCGCGAAGCGGATCCGCGGGGCGGGCGCTCAGAGCTTCACCTGCTGCGAGATGACCTCGGGGTTCATGGCGTAGACGCCCACCGGGGTGGTGGGGCCGGTCATGGTGATGGCGTAGCCTTCGCCGATGCCGATCTCGATGACGCCCCCGGGCATGTGCACGGTGACATCGCGGTCCACCATGCCGATCTTGTGCGCGATGGCGGCGGAGGCGGAGGAGCTGGAGCCGGAGGCGTAGGTGTAGCCGGCGCCGCGCTCCCAGATCTCGATGCGGATGTTGTTGCGGTCGATGGCGCTGAGGAACTGCACGTTCGTGCGGTTCGGGAAGAGCGGGTGGCGCTCGATGTGCGGGCCGTACTTCTGCGCCAGCTCGGGCGTGGCTTCCGGCACCGGGATCACGCAGTGCGGGTTGCCCACGGTCGCGGCGTGGAAGGTGAACTCGCGGTCGAGCACGGTGATCTTCTCGCCGATGACCTCGCGGTCGGGGCCGGTCACGGGAATCTTGGGGGCGCGGAAGCTGACCGAGCCCATGTCCACGGTGATGCGCTTGCCGCCTTCGCGCACCACGCAGGTGACGAGGCCGCCGGGCGTGTGGATCTTGAAGGGGGCGTCGCCGGCCTTCTTGGTGTCCCACAGGTAGCGGGCGAAGATGCGGATGCCGTTTCCGGACTTCTCGGCCTCGGAGCCGTCGGGGTTGAAGATGCGCAGACCGAACGCGCCGTCGGGCTGCAGGGTGGGGCCGAACAGGATGCCGTCGGAGCCCAGGCCGTAGTGGCGGTGGCAGATCTTGACGATCTCCTCGACGGTGGGGACCTTGCCGGCGCAGTCGGCCGGGTCGAGGACCAGGTAGTCGTTGCCGAGGGCGTGGTACTTGTGGAAGCGCATGGGGACGAGGGTGGTGGGTGTTTGAAAGTCGGTTTTCAGGAAAGTCGCGCCGGGGCGCGCCCGCCTTGGCGGGCCGGCATGCATTGCGGTTTTGCTCGGGGCGGAAACTCAAAACTGAAGGACGCGACACTCTCACCGTGCGCGACTGCGGGGAATTGACCCCATTTTTTGCGAGGCCGGAGGGGGCGCCGCGAATTCGACGGGTAACGCCTTGCCGGTCGCGTTCCGCCGGTTTGATTGCCCGCCTTCCCCCGACTTCCGCAGGGGGCTTCTCCTTTCCAAAACACCAGCCACAGCCGACCATGCCTCAAGTCCTGCCGTATGATCCCGCGAAGTTCCCGCGCGAGCTCGCCCGCCACTACATCCCGGCGTCCGAACAGGACATCGCCGAGATGCTCAAGGCCGTGGGCGCCTCCAAGTTCGCCGATCTCTACAGCCACATCGCCGACGATGTGAAGTTCTCCGGAGAGCTGAACCTGCCCGCGGAACTCGGCTACCAGGAACTGGCCGACCGCATGGCCGCGCTCGCCAAGAAGAACAACAACCTTACGCCCTTCCTCGGCGACGGCCTCCAGGTCTACAAGACCCAGTCCATCGTCCCCTTTGTCTGCGGTATCCGCAACCTCACGACGACCTACACCCCCTACCAGCCCGAGCGCTCCCAAGGCACCCTCGCCACCCTCTGGATCTACCAGTGCGCCCTGGCCGCCCTCACCGGCTTCGAGGCCGTCAACTGCTCCCTCTACGACCGCTCCACCGCGCTCTTCGAGGCCGTCTGCTGCGCCCTGCGCCTCAATGACAAGGCCGACACCGTCATCGTCGCCGCCAACCTCTTCCCCAACGATCTCGAGGTCCTCAAGACCCACACCGTCGACACCCGCACGAACCTCGTGTTCGTGAAGCCCGACGAGAAGACCGGCCGTCTCTCCGTGGAAACCCTCCGCGCCGAAGCCGCCAAGCTCGGCGCCCGCCTCGGCGGCATCGTCTTCCCCCAGGTCAACAACCTCGGCCTGCTCGAGGATGTGGACGCGCTCACCGACCTGGCCGCCGACCTCGGCGCCAAGTCCGTCGCCGTCGTCGACCCCATGCTGCTCGCCACCGGCGGCCTCAAGCAGCCCGCCAAGTACGGCAGGAAGGGCGCCGACATCCTCTGCGGCGAAGCCCAGCACCTCGCCATCGGCGCCAACTTCGGCGGCCCCGGCCTGGGCTTCTTCGCCGTGCGCTACAACGACGCCACCAAGAACGATGTGCGCGCCACGCCCGGCCGATTCGTCGGCCGCGCCAAGGACACCGCCGGCCGCGACTGCCTCGTGATGGTGCTGAGCACCCGCGAGCAACACATCCGCCGCGACAAGGCCACTTCCAACATCTGCTCCAACCAGGCCTACATCGCCACCATCGCCGGCGCCGCCATCCTCGAGCGCGGCGAGGCCGGCATGAGCGCCTCCGCCACCGCCGGCCGCAAGAGCGCCTCCGCCGTGGCCGCCAAGCTCGCCGGCATCCCCGGCCTGAAGGTCTGCTACGCCGACCAGGCCTTCTGGAACGAGTTCTCCCTCATTCTCCCCGAGCCCGCCTCCGCCGTGATCCAGAAGGGTCGCGCCGCCGGCCTGCATGTGGGCGTGGACATCACCGGCCGCACCCCCTGCGGTTGCAGCCTGCTCAAGGTCTCCTTCTCCGACCTCCAGTCCGAAGCCGATTGCGCCAAGCTCGTCGCCTTCTTCGAGGGCCTCTACGGCAAGTCTTCCGGCGCCGGCAAGGTGGCCGAAGTGCCCGCCGCCCTCCTGCGCTCCGAAGCCGTCGACCTGCCCTCCTTCTCCGTCGCCGAGCTGAAGGACTTCTACACGCGCCTCGCCGAGCAGAATGTGTCTCCGGATACCGGATGCTTCCCGCTCGGTTCCTGCACGATGAAGTACAACCCGTACATCAACGACTGGGCCGCCGGTCTCGAAGGCTTCACCGCCGCGCACCCGCAGGCCCCCGCCGAGGACGTGCAGGGCTGCCTGGAGGTCATCTACCAGCATCAGGAATGGTTCAAGGGCATCACCGGCCTCGCCGGCGTGGTCACGCAGCCCGTGGCCGGCGCCCAGGGCGAACTGGTCGGCATCAAGATGTTCCAAGCCTACCACCGCGCCCGCGGTGACTTCAACCGCAACATCATCCTCATCCCCAACAGCTCGCACGGCACCAACTTCGCCACCGCCGCCACCGCCGGTCTCGATGTGCGCAAGATCGACGGCGTCCACTACGGCATCGTCGTGATCAAGGCCGCGCCGGACGGTTCCGTGGACCTCGCCGACCTCGAGGAAAACCTGGCCAAGTACAAGGGCCGCGTGTGCGGCGTGATGTGCACCAACCCGAACACCTCGGGCATCTTCGAGATCAACTTCAAGCACATGGCCGAGCGCATTCACGCCGAAGGCGGCCTCGTGTACATGGACGGCGCCAACATGAACGCCATCGCCGGCTGGCTCGACCTGGACAAGCTCGGCGTCGACGCCGTGCACAACAACCTTCACAAGACCTGGTCCGTCCCGCACGGCGGAGGCGGCCCCGGCGACGGCATGGTCGGCGTGTCGAAGCTCCTCGTGGACTTCATCCCCGGCATCCAGGTCCGCAAGGAAGGCGACAAGTTCGTCACCTTCAAGGCGCCCAAGAGCTGCGGCGAGTTCCACCGCCACTACGGCAACTTCGCCCACAAGGTGCGCGTGTACACCTACCTGCAGCGCCTCGGCAAGGAGGGCGTGAAGCGCATGTCCGCCGTGGCCGTCGTCTCCGCGCGCTACCTCTTCACGAAGCTCTCTCCCGGCGTGTACCCCTCGCTGCCCGCCGCCGCGCACTCCATGCCGCGCATGCACGAGTTCATCCTCACGCTCACCGACGAGGACTTCAAAAAGATCGAAGCCGCCGGCGTGCCCAAGTCCGCCGCCATCGGCCGCATCGGCAAGCTGTTCCTCGACTTCGGCTACCACGCCCCGACCGTCGCCTTCCCCGAGGTGTTCGGCCTCATGATCGAGCCCGCCGAGTCCTACACCAAGGCCGAGCTCGACCGTTTCGGCGAAGTGGTCGCCGGCATCATCGAGCTCGTCCGTCAGGACGCTCGCGTGCTGGTGAACGCCCCGCGCTTCACGCCCATCGACCGCGTGGACGATGTGGCCGCCAACCGCGCCCCGATCCTCTCGGAAAAGCTCACCAAGCTGCCCGCGATCATCCCCAATCGCCTCGCTCCCACCGAACTGGCCAACCTGCCGGTGCCCGCGATCAAGGCCAAGATCCTCGCCGCCCTCTGAGTCTCGACGGGGTCACTCCCGTGACAAAGGCCGCCCTGTTTCCGGGGCGGCCTTTTTTTGCGACTCCTCCGGCGGCGCCGGCCGGGCGCATTCCGGGCGCGGCGGGTGAAATCGCTTGGCCTGCCGCGCCGTATGCCCATACCGCCCGCGCATGATCTCCTACGAGAACCTGCGACTCCAGTTCGGCCCGAAAATCATTTTCGAGGGCTGCGCGTTCACCGTCGCCATGCACGACCGCGTGGGCCTCGTCGGGCCCAACGGCGCGGGCAAGTCCACGCTGCTCAAGATGCTCGCCGGCCTCATCGAGCCGGACGACGCCACAATCAAGAATGCCAAGGGCATCTCGTTGGGCTACCTGCCGCAGGACGGCGTGGAGTGCCACGGCAAGACCCTCGTGGACGAGGTGGAGACCGCGTTCGCCGAGGTGCTCGCGCTGCGCCCGGCCATCGACGCCGCCGGCGACCGGCTGGACTCCATGGACCCGTCGTCCGACGAGTACATGGAGACGCTCGACATCATCGCCGAGTGGGAGGACCAGCTCGCCGACGCGGAGCCGCAGAAGATCCGGCCGCGCGTGGAGCGCGTGCTGCTCGGCCTGGGCTTCTCCATGTCCGACATGACCCGCGACACCGGCGAGTTCTCCGGCGGCTGGCAGATGCGCATCGCGCTCGCCAAACTGTTGCTGCGCGAACCGTCGCTGCTGCTCATGGACGAGCCCACCAACCACCTCGACATCGAGTCGCAGGCCTGGCTGGAAAACTGGCTCAACCGCTACCGCGGCGCCGTCATGCTGGTGTCTCACGACCGCGCGTTCCTCGACAGCGTGACCACGCGCACCTTCGCTCTCGAGGGCGACGGGCAACTCGAGGCCTACCAGGGCAACTACTCGTACTACAAGACCACCAGCGCCGAGCGCCGCGAGCAGCTGCGCAAGGCCTGGGAAATCCAGCAGCGCGAGATCGAGCACCACATGGACTTCATCAACCGCTTCCGCGCCAGCGCCAACAAGGCCACGCAGGTGCAGAGCCGCATCAAGTTTTTGGAGAAGCTGGAGCGCGTGGTGTACAAGGAGGAGGACAAGTCGCAGATCGGCTTCCGCTTCCCCGCCCCCCCGCGCAGCGGTCAGGTGGTGCTGGAGTTCGCCGAGATGTCGAAGTGGTACGACGACCTGTGCGTGTTCAAGAAGGTCGACTTCCGCCTGGAGCGCGGCGACCGCGTGGCCATCGTGGGCGTCAACGGCGCCGGCAAATCCACCTTCGTGAAGATGCTGGCCGGTCGCGAGCCGCTCACCGGCGGCGAGCGCATCGAGGGGCCCAACTCCGCCATCTCCTACTTCGCCCAGCACCAGGCGAACGAACTCGACCCGACGCTCACCGTGTATGAGACGGTCAACGAGGTCGCTTCCGGCGAGGGCAACACGCGCCTGCGCACCCTGCTGGGCGCCTTCCTCTTCAAGGGCCCCGACGCCGAGAAGCCCGTACGCGTGCTCTCCGGCGGCGAGCGCAACCGACTCGCGCTGGCGCGCATGCTGCTGCGCCCGTTCAACTGCCTCATCCTCGACGAGCCCACCAACCACCTGGACATGAAGTCCAAGGCGGTGCTCACCGACGCCATCAAGAACTTCCCCGGCACCGTCGTCGTCGTGTCGCACGACCGCGACTTCCTCGACCCGATCGTGACGAAGGTGATCGAGGTGCGCAAAGGCGGCATCCGCACCTTCCACGGCAATGTCTCGTATTACCTGGAGGCCACCGCCGCCGAACGCGCCGCCGCGCTCGACGCCCCGGCGGCCGCGCCCGGCAAGCTCGCCGCCGCGCCCGGCAAGCTCGCTCCCGCCGAGGTCGTGCCGGCTGCTCCCGCGAAGGCGCGAGGCGGCGACCTGAACAAGCTGATCGCGCCGCTGCGCAAGAAGGCCGCCGCGGTGGAGAAGCGCATCGGCGAGTTGGAGGTCTCCAACGCCGCGCGCGAGGAGGCCATGATGGATCCCGCCTTCTTCCAGCGCGGCGCGGATACGAAGGCCGACATGGACGCCTACGAGGAATCCAAGGTCGCGCTCGAGTCCGCCTACGCCGAGTGGAGCTCGCTCACCGACGAAATCGCCCGCCTCGAGGCCTCGGCCTCCTAGCGCCCCTACGGGTAAACAAAACACCCGCATCCGGAAACGGATGCGGGTGTTTTTGGTGTGTCCTGCCGGCAAAGGCGGCGGGCGGGGACGCCCGCGCTCCGACGGAAGGGGGCGCTTACTTGGCCTTGCGCTTGAGGGTGCCCATCTTGTGGAGCTCCTCGGCGATCTGGATGGCGTTGAGGGCGGCGCCCTTCCAGAGCTGGTCGCCGACGACCCACAGGGAGAGGCCGTTGTCGAAGGCGTCGTCCTTGCGGATGCGGCCGGCGGCGCACTTCTCCTTGCCCGACTGGAACCAGGGCATCGGGTACTCCTTGTTGGCCGGGTTGTCGATGACCTCGGCGCCGGGGAACGCGGCGATCACCTCGCGGGCGCGCTCGACCGACACGGGCTTCTCGAACTCGGCGGAGATGGCGATGGAGTGGGCGCGCAGGACGGGCACGCGCACGCAGGTGGTGGAGACCTTGAGCTTCGGGTGGTTGAGGATCTTGCGGCCCTCGTTCACCATCTTGAGCTCTTCCTTGGTGTATCCGGAAGCGTCGAAGGAATCGACCTGCGGGATGAGGTTGAAGGCGATCTGGTGCGGGTAGACCGACTTGGTGATCTCCTTGCCCTCGGCCCACTGGTGCAGCTGGTCCTGCAGCTCCTGCATGGCGGCGGCGCCGGTGCCGGAGACGGCCTGGTAGGTGGAGGCGAAGAAGCGGATGAGGCCGAACTCCTTGTGCAGGGGCGCCATGGCCATGAGCGAGATGGCGGTGGAGCAGTTCGGGTTGGCGATGATGTTGTTGTGCTTCTTCAGCGCGTCGCCGTTGATCTCGGGCACCACGAGGGGCACATCGGCCTGCATGCGGAAGGCGGACGAGTTGTCGATGACGATGCAGCCGCGCTTGGCGGCCTCGGGGGCGAGGGCGCGCGAGATGTCGCCGCCGGCGGAGAAGATGGCGAAGTCGAGGTCGTCGAACGCTTCCGGTTTGGCTTCGGCGATGGTCCATTCCTTGCCGCCGAAGGACAGCTTTTTGCCGGCCGAGCGGGCGGATGCGAGCGGGCGCAGTTCAGCGACCGGGAAGTTGCGGGAGGCGAGCAGCGCGAGGATTTCTTGACCGACCGCGCCGGTGGCGCCCACGATGCCGACTTTGTATGCCATTTTCCGAGAGAGCGTTGGAGTTGTTGAAGAAACTCGAGGCCGCGCGCGAGGCGCTTGGACTCGAGGCCCGCACAGATTGTGCCGTGGTCTCGATTGGCGAGCAAAAACTGGCCCATCTCCGGGGGGCGGCGCTCGTGGCCGAGTATTCCGTGTCCACTTCGCGCGCCGAACCTTCGTGCGTGGAGAACTCGTTGGGCACGCCCACGGGACTGCACCGCATCGCCGACAGGATCGGGGGCGACCAGCCCTCCGGCATGGTGTTCAAGGCGCGCAAACCGCTCGGCATCACCTGCTGGGAGATGCCCGAGGAGCAGCGCACGGACAATCTGATCACTTCGCGCATCCTGCGCCTGACCGGACTGCAGGAGGGCCATAACCGGGGCGGTGACCGCGACACCTATGGTCGCTATGTGTACATCCACGGGACGAACCAGGAGGCGAAGCTGGGCACGCCCAACAGCCACGGGTGCGTGCTGTTGGGCAATGTGGAGATGATCCGCCTGTACGCCACGCTGCCCGAGGGCGCGTATGTGTGGATCGAGGACGACCGGTCGTCGCCCGCCTCGACCGCCTCCGCCGTCGCCGATGCCGCGTCGGTCGCGTGCGAACCCGGGGGCAAGTCGGCATGAAGAAGCTGCTCTTTCTGGGCGATGTGGTCGGTTCCCCCGGGCGCGACGCCATACGCGCTTTGGCCGGATCGCTGCGCGCCGAGCTGGCGCTGGATTTCCTGGTGGTCAACGCGGAGAACGCGGCGGCCGGGTCCGGGCTCACCAAGGCGCTCGCGCTCGAGCTTCTCGGCGCCGGAGCCGACGCGCTCACGCTGGGCGACCATGTGTGGGATCAGAAGCAGTTTGAGCGTGAACTGCCCACGCTGGAGCGTGTCTGCCGACCGGCCAACCTGCCCGCCGCTCAGCCCGGGCGCGACCGGCTCACGCTGGCGGACGCCTCGGGTTTCCGGCTCCTCGTGTTCACCGTGCTGGGCCGCAATTTCATGGGGCCCAAGGCCGACTGCCCCTTCCTGACGGCCGACCGTATTCTCGCCGAGCAGGCCGGACTGTACGACGCCGCTCTGGTGGAGGTGCACGCCGAGGCGACTTCCGAGAAGGTCGCCCTCGGGCATTACCTCGCCGGGCGGGCCTCGGTCGTGGTGGGCACGCACACGCATGTGCCCACCGCCGACGCCTCGGTCCTCGCGGGCGGCACGGCCTACCAGACCGACGCCGGTATGTGCGGCCCCTACGGGGGCGTCATCGGCCGCGACAAGGCGCCGGTGATCGCTCGGTTCCTCGACGGCATGCCGCGGCCTTTTCCGGTGGCCACCGACGATGTGCGCCTGAGCGGCCTGTTGGTCACCCTTGACGCCTCCGGCCGCGCCGTGAGCGCCGAGCGCTTCGAGCGCCGCTTCGCCCCCTGAGCGCGGGACGGGGGCGATGCGTGGCCTCCGTGCGGCGGTCCGTGTCTCAAAAAAGCCGCCGACACGCGAAGGTGTCGGCGGCGATTTTTCGCGGGTGCGCTCGGCTTAGGCGAGGCCGTCGCGGCGCAGGAGCGCCATGGGGTCCGGGTCGCGGCCCATGAAGTCGCGGAAGAGCTTCTCGGCGGGCTCGCTGTTGCCCTTGGCCAGGATGAGGTGGCGCAGGTCGCGACCGGTCTTCGGGTTGAGGATGCCCTCCTTTTCGAAGCGGGTGAAGGCGTCGGCGTCGAGGGCCTCGGCCCACTTGTAGGAGTAGTATCCGGCGGCGTAGCCGGTGGGGTCGCCGAAGATGTGCGTGAAGCGGCGGGCGATGGTCGTGCCGTCCTCGGTCATCGGGATCTGGTAGTCGGCTATCACGCGGTTCCAGTACTCGTCGAGGTTGGCGAGCACCACCTCGTGTGAACCGGTGTGCAGGTCCAGGTCCAGTTTGCCGTTGGCGAGCTGGTTCATCATGGCGGTGGCGGCGCGGTAGTTGCCGGCTTCGACGAGCTTTTTGAGCAGGTCGTCGGGCAGCGGTGCGCCCGTCTCGTGGTGGCGCGCGAAGATGTCCAGGCTCTCCTTTTCCCAGCACCAGTTTTCCAACAGCTGCGAGGGCAGCTCGACGAAGTCCCACGCCACGCGGGTGCCGCAAAGCGACTCGATTTCCACGGTGCAAAGCAGGTGGTGCAGCAGGTGGCCGAACTCGTGGAAGACGGTGGTCACCTCGTCGTGGTTGAGCAGCGCCTCCTTGCCGTCCACGGGCGGCGTGAAGTTGCCGACCATGAGGCCCAGGTGAGGGGCGAACGCGCCGCCGGGGCGCGGGCCGCCGGTGACGAGGAAGTTCATCCAGGCGCCGCCGCGCTTGGATTCGCGGGGGAACCAGTCGACATAGAAGGAGCCCAGGTGCGTGGCGCCGTCGAAGATTTCAAAGTATGTGACTTCCGGATGCCAGACCTCGACCGGGTCCTTGTCCACTCGCAGCGACTCGGGCGCGCGGCGCAGCTGCGGCTCCTTGTCCGGGGCGGTGAACACGGTGTCGCGCTGCTTCACGGTGACGCCGAAGAGGATTTCGGCGATGCGGTACATGCCGGCCTCCACGCCGGAGACGCTCAGGTACGGGCGCAGCGCCTCGTTATCGAAGTCGTAGCGTTCGCGGCGCTGCTTCTCGGCCCAGAAGGCGACCTCCCAGGGCTTGAGCGGGGAGGGGGCGCCGCCGGTCTTGGAGGCCTTGTAGGCTTCGAGCTCGGCGGTCTCGCGGGCGAAGGCCGACTTGGACTTGGCGTGCAGGTCCTCGATGAAGGCGAGAGCCCTGGCGCCGGTGCCGGCCATGCGGCGCGCGGTGGTGTAGTCGGCGAAGCAGGCCTTGCCGAGCAGGCGCGCCTTTTCGTCGCGCAGGGTGACGATGCGTCGGATGAGCTCGGTGTTGTCGTACTTGCCGGCGGAGCCCACGGAGGCGGAGCCGTCGCGCACGGCCTTGCGAAGCTTTTCGCTTTCGGCGTAAAGCATGACGGGGCGGCTCGAGGGCGCGTGCAGCGTGAAGCGCCACGCGGGCTTCCCGTCCGAGGCGTGGCCCTTGGCCTTGGCGGATTGCAAGGCGGCGGCCTTCGCGCTCTCCGGCAGTCCGGCGAGCTCGCCCTCGTCGGTCACCACGAGCTCCCAGGCGTTCGTGCTGTCCAAGACATTTTCGGCGTACTTCTGGGTGAGCTCGGCCAGCTGCGTGTTCACCGCCTCCAGCCGCGACTTCGACTCGGCGCCCAGGTCGGCGCCGTTTTCCATGAATTCGGCGACCACATCGTCGAGGAATCGACGGCGCACGGGAGGCAGGGATTTCGCCTCGGGCGTGGCGGCGTAGGCCTTGATGACCGCCCAGAGACGGGCGTTGAGCGTGAGGCCGGTGTAGAAGGCGCTGACCTTGGGCAGCATGGCGTTGTACGCCTCGCGCAGGGCGGGGCCGTTCTCCACGCTGTCGAGGTGGCACACCTTGCCCCATGCGAAGTTCAGCATGCGCAGGGCGTCCTCATAGCCGAGCATCACCTTGGCGAAGGTCAGGCTGTCTCCGCTCAGCGAGCAGATCGCGTCGATGCCGGCCTCGGCGTCGGCGAGCGCCTTGGTGAGGTCGGGTACGATGTGGTCGGGCGTCAGCCGGCTCCAGCGGATGGCGAAGTCGGGGTCGAGGAAGGGATTTTCTCCGGGCATGAGCGTTTTTTTTGGAAATGCGCGCGCAAGCTGTGCATAAGCCCCGGGCATGTCCAATCAAACCGCCTCCACAGTCACTTACGCCGCCGTGTACGCCGCGACCGGCGAGCCTTCCGAAGTTCTCGCCTGGAAGGAGCTTCCGCTGCGCGCGCCGGGCCCCGGCGAGGTGCTCGTGGCGCTGGAGTGCGCAGCGGTGCACCCGTCCGACTTCGGCATGATCACCGGCACCTACGGCAAGAAGCGCGAGCTGCCCGCCGTGGCCGGTCGCGAGGGCGTGGGTCGCGTGGAGGCCGTCGGTTCCGGCGTGAAGAATCTCGCCGTGGGCGACCGCGTGCGTCTGCCCGAGCCCGAGGGCACCTGGCGCGAGCGCGGCGTTTTCGCCGAGGCCGCCTGCCTCAAGATGCCGTCGGACCTCACGCCCGAGGCCGCCGCCCAGTGCCTGGTGAACCCGCCCACCGCCATCCGCGTGCTCAACGACTTCGTGGCGCTCAAGCCCGGCGACATCGTCGTGCAGAACGCCGGCAACTCCGCCGTGGGCCGCACCGCCGCCTTCTACGGCCGCCAGCTCGGCGTGAAGGTCGTCTCGCTCGTGCGCAACGCCGACAAGCTGCGCGACGAACTCGTCGCCGGCGGCGCCGCCCTGGTGGTGGAGGACAACGACGACGCGCCCAAGGCCATCGCTGCCTTCAAGGGCGAGTCCAAGGTGCGCCTTGCGCTCAACAGCGTGGGCGGAGCGTCCGTCATGCGCCTCATCAAGGCCTGCGACCCCAACGCGGTGGTCGTGACCTTCGGCGGCATGGTGGGCGACCTCGTGCGTTTCCCGACCCGCGAGCTGATCTTCAACAACATCACCCTGAAGGGCTACTGGATGGACAAGTGGGGCCGCGAGGCCTCCCCCGAGACCCTCGCCGCGCACTTCGAGGCCGTCTACAAGGTCTTCCGCGACGGCCTGCCGCTGCCCACCGACCGCATCGTGCCGGTCAGCGAGGTCGTGTCCGCCGTGGCGCGCTCGCGCGAATCCGGCCGCTCCGGCAAGGTGCTCCTGCGCGGCCCCGCCTGGAAGTAAGCCCCGTCGCGGCGCGCTCACGCTCCGTGTGAATGAAACAACCCCGCTCGGCGACGAGGCGGGGTTGTTTGTTTTTGGCAACCGGCGTCGGTGCTGTTCAGCGCGCGTAGGTGTGCACGCTGGTTTCCGCCGAGGGGAAGTAGTTCACGCCGAACCAGCACAACAGCAGGACGACCCACGCGGCCACGAGGTAGGCGAGCGCCGGGCGCACGAGGTCGCGCCGCAGCGCGCGCAGGTGCAGGTGCGACAGGTAGCCCAGCCAGGTGAGCAGCGCCCAGGTCTCCTTCGGGTCCCACGCCCAGTAGTGCCCCCACGCCTCCTTGGCCCACAACGCGCCGAAGCTCAGCCCCAGCGTAAGGAAGCCGAAACCGATGACGACGGCGTTGTCCGCCACGCGCAGCGCCTCGCGAGCCCCGGCTTCGTCGCGTCGGAGCAGCCCGCGCAGTCCGGCGAGGGAGGCCGCCGAGAGCAGGGCGTAGGCGAGCAGGTAAACGGACACATGCGGGACGAACCAGGCCGAGCGCAGCGCCGGCATGAGCGTCTTGTCGTGCGTTTCCGGATGCATCGCGGTGAAACCGAGGAAGGCGGCGGCGGTGACCGTGGCGTAGGCGCGCACCCAGGGCATGCGCCAGCGCGCGGCCACCACGGCGCCGGCGAGCGAGAGCCACAGCGCGTACATCAGGCGCGTCTCGCCCAGCGTGCGCAGGGGCGGGCGGCCCAGCGACCACGCCAGCAGCGCGACGAATCCGGCCACGGCGGCCACTCCGGCGGCGTGCACCCAGGGCGCGGCGCGATGGCCGCGCGCGTCGAGCGCGAGGGCGGCGGCCCAGCAGGCGCCGGCCGTGGCGGCGAACACGGGCAGGTGGGACCAGGCGTTCATCGGGTCTCCTCCTTCTCCGCGAAGAGCGCCTTGGAACCGCCGAGGATCATGCCGGCGGCGCCGGCGATGAGCAGGAATATTCCGGCGTAGACGGCGGGCAGCCACGGGTCGCGCACCGCCTCGAAGGTGGAAAGGTCGGAGCCGGGGCCGCGTTTGTCGTCATAGCCGAGCTGATACACGCGCCAGCCGGCCACGCTTGCGGGGGCGTTCACCTCGATGGTCGCGTCGCGGCTCGCTCCGTCGGGTGTGAAGAGCGTCACCTGCGACAGGAAGCTTTTCGGTCGGGGCTTGGCCAGGGTGACGGCCACCCGGCCGACCACGAGAGACTTCGGCAGCGTCTCGGCGGCTCCTCCCACGACCCATCCGCGTTCGGTTTTTCCGGATACGGTGTCGGCGACGGTCAGGCGGGCGGCGGACGGGGCGTCGGGGTTCACGCCGGCGGCGTATCCGCCCTCCGGGGTGGCGACGGCGCGCGGCACCACCTCTTCGACCTCGACGCGCAGGTGCTTCCATGCCCCGGAGGCGCCGGGGACGACCTCGAGTCGCGGGTCGCCCTTTTGCCAAAGCATGGCGCCGTTTTCTGTGTCGAGGTAGGTGAGCGCCGGCGGGTATTCCTCCAGTCGGAAGTCCAGCAGACGAAGGCCGAAGGGCATTTCGACCGGAGTGCCGTCGGGCGCGACGCCGTGCACGGTGGCCGCGCCTTCACGCACCTCCAACCTGACGCGTTCGATGTCGCCGGAACCGAAGGTGCCCGCCGCGAGGGCGAGCCACAGCCCGAGGTGGCCCAGCGCGAAGCGCGCGCTGCCGGCGCGCCAGGGGAAGATGCGGCGCAGGAGCGCTATGCCGAGGTTGGTCAGCAGCAGCAGCAGCGTGAGCACGAAGGGCCACGAGGTGGTCACGGCGTGTGCGCCGAGCTTCGCCGCCAATGAGGGCTCGGCCGGCGGGTGCTGGGGCAGGGTGCCCGCCACCGCGCCCAGCGCGCCGAGGGCGCCGAAGCACGCCAGCGTCACGGGCACCTCGGAGAGCGCGAGCAACAGGCCCCCCGCGCGCGAGAGGCGCGCGGCGAGCGCGATGAGCGCGCAGAAGGCGGCGAGCAGGGCGCCGCCGTACGGCCAGGCCGGGGCGGGCACGCCCCGCCCGTCAAGGGCTAGCTGGAGCGCGACGCCGGTGGCGACGAGGCCGCCTACGGCGCAGGCGGCCTGAGCGCCGCCGAATTTCACCCAGAATGCGCCTGAGCGCTCTCGGGTCGGGATGTCGGGTATGGATTCGTGCACGGGATGATATGGCGGCCCACGGTGCCGAAGGGGCTGGGAATGACAAGGCCCGCCGGTGGGCGGGCTCTTGTTCGGAGGGGAAGGGGGCTGCGCCCCCGGTGTCACTTGGCGGCGGGTGTATCCATTTTCGCCTCACGCTCGGCGGCGGCCTTGTCCCACTCGGGAAGGGTCTTCTCGGCCCAGGCCTTCTTGGCGGCGTTCAGCTTGTCCATGTCCAGGCCGATGTACTTCTGCGCTTCGGCCTTGGTCTTGAACTCGGGCACGGGGACGACCTCGGTCTTGCCGTGGGCGACGAGCACGCGGGCGATGGCGGCGCGGGCTTCGGCGGACTTGGCGATGGAGGTGCCCAGGACGCGCGAGGCCTCGACCGGGGAGTGGAAGCCGACGCCGTTGGCGGCGGCGACATAGTCCCAGCGCCACTGCGCGTGGCGGATGAGCGTGAGCGCGGACTTCATCTCGGGCTCGGTGGCGCCGGCGTCCCAGGCGGCCTTGGCCTCGATATGCGCGGCGGCGAGGGAGCGCTGGGCGAGGTGGAGCAGTTCGGCGACCTTGTTCTGACGGTCGTAGACATTCTTCATGAGCGTGGCCTCGGACTCGCGGTGGCAGACGCCGCAGGAGTTGGCCGGGTTCTGAAGGGGCGAGGCGATGTGGTGGTCGGTGAACTTCACGCCGCCTTCGCTGCGGTAGGGCATATGGCAGTCCGCGCAGGAGACGCCGCGCTCGGCGTGGATGCCGGAGGAGAACATCTCGAAGTCGGGGTGCTGAGCCTTGAGGATGGGGGTCTTGGAGAGCGCGTGGACGAAGTCCACATGGCCGACCTCGTCGTAGTATTTTTCCATGGCCTCGACGCCCATGCCCTTGTCCCAGGGGAAGGTGAGGTACTTCTCGTCCTTGCCCTTGAAGTAGTACTCGACGTGGCACTGGGCGCACACGAGAGAGCGCATCTCCTGGTGCGTGGCCTTGGTGATGTCCTTACCCTGGCGGGCGAAGGCCTCGACGAGGGCGGGTCGGGTGATGGTGAGGTTCATCGTCTTGGGGTCGTGACAGTCGGCGCAGCCGATGTTGTTCACGACCTGCGAGCCGAGGTCGCTCCACTTGGCCTTATAAAACTCCTTCACTCCCATCTCGTTCATGAGGCGGGGTACATCGGGGGATTTGCAGGTCCAGCAGGTGCCGGGCTGGGGGACATCGGTGCGCAGGGTGTTGCGGATGTCCTCGATGGCGCGGTAGTGGCCGCGGCCCTGGTTGTAGTCGCGAGAGAAGGCGTAGCCGGCCCACAGCACGACGAGGTCGGGATACTTCTCGAGGTGGTCGATGGGGGCGGATCCGCAGTGGTGCGACTTCTTGTCGGATTCAGCGGTTTTGATGTAGCGCTCGAACTCGCGCGGGTAGGCCTTGCCCCAGATCTCGTTGCGGGGCTCGAAGGGGCGGATGTCGGCCTTGGGGCCGCGCGAGAGGGCGGCCTCGCCGCGGCGTTCGGCGATGGAGGCGCCCACCACGCCGGCGGTGAACACGGCGGCGAGGGTGCCGGTGAAGAGGGCCCAGCCGACCCAGGGGCGTTTTTCGATGATTTCTCCGATGGTTTTCATGGGGAGGAATGTGGGGTTGTCCTGTTAAAAGGGGTTCAGCGCTTGTCGGTGGATTCGGGGGCGGAGGCGTTGCGGATGGCGTCGGCGAGCCAGTCGGGCACGGCGGGGGCGAGTCCGGGCACGCGGGCGTTGGGCGTGGAGGCCAGGCTGTTAACGCGTCCGTGCGGGGTCTCGCGGTGGCAATCCCAGCACTTGCGCGAGGCGTCGGCGTGGGGCGAGCCCGGGGCGTAGTCCTGCGTGTTGCCGACGAGATTGCCGTGGCAGCGAAGGCAGTTGTTTTGAACCACGTTCGCGCCGGCCTCGTGGATGCGGATGACCTGAGGCTCCATGCGCAGCATGAACATGGAGGCGTGGCGGGTGCCGTCCTTGGCCTTGAAGAAGTACTTGTTGAAGACGTTGTCGTGGGGGACGTGGCAGTCGTTGCAGGTGGCCACGCGTCCGTGCGAGCCGTGCATCCAGGTCGCATACTGCGGGTCCATGATGTGGCAGTTGATGCAGGTGCGCGGATCGTCCGAGAGATAGGAGGTCACGCGCGAGATGTGAGCCGTGGCGAGGGCGAGTCCCGCGAGCGTGCCGGCAAGCACGATGACCGCCGTCTGCCAGCGTTTGGGCGGGCGAATGAGGCGAATGAGGCCGCGTAGGATGTCGGCAAGGGTGCGCAACATGAAGTGAATGTTAATTGCGGAAGGATTTGTGGTTAATTCGGTCGGCGTGCGAGAACAGAGTGAGGGCTCGCGGAAATAACCGGGATTTTAAAGGGAGGCTGCCGGGCCTTCCTTGCGCGGTGCCCGTGGCGAGAGCCAGCCGAGGGCGATGACAGCGATCTGTGAGACGACGAAGGCGGTGAGTCCGGCGAAGGCGGCGTCGGTGAATCCGTAGCTGTGCAGCCCGACGCCAAGCATGTTCGTGCCGAACCAGGACCAGGCGGTGACGATGTTGCCGACGACGAGGAGTTGGAGGAATCCGACCGGGCTGACCAAGCCGCCGAGGCGGGCGTGCAGGACGACGGCGCACCAGAGGACGATGAGCAGGGCGCCGTTCTCCTTGGGGTCCCAGCCCCAGAACCTGCCCCAGCTCTGGTCGGCCCAGATGCCGCCAAGCATGGTGCCGACGAACGCCGTGATCGCGGCGAAGGCGAGGGCGCCGTAGGCGGCGCGGGCGATGGTGCGCGCGGTGTCCTCGGAGAAGGTGCGGTCGAGCGCGCGGCGGGCCAGGGAGGTGGCGGCGAGGAAGCCGGCCACGAACATGGCGGAGTAGCCGAGGGTGATGACCACCACATGGGTGGCCAACCAGAAGTTGGAATCCAGCACGGCGCGCATGACCTCCAGGCTGTCGTCGCCGGTGGCGCCCAGTTGGTGCGCGATGACCAGCGAGGCGAAGCCGACCATGGCGGCGACCGCCGTGCCCACGCCGTTGCGCCAGAAGCGTTCGACGAGAAGGCCGAGCAGGGCGGCGCCCCAGCCGACGAACACGGCCGAGGAGTACAGGTTCGTCACCGGGGGGCGGTCCTGTATCCACATTCTCGCCACGATGCCGGCGGTGTGGATGAGCGCGCCGGTCGCGAGCGTCCAGAAGGCCAGGCGCAGAGGGAGGCGGCGGGAGGTGATCCATCCGGCGAGCACCGCCAGTCCGGCCAGGAGATAGAGGCAGGCGCCCTTGTAGAAGGGCTCGAGTCGGTTGAACGCGTGTTCGGCGCGCACCTTGGCGGGCTGAAGCCCGGGGGCGTTTTCCGGATATGCGGCGGCGAGGGCGGCCAGTCTGGCGTTGGCGAGGGCGTTGTCGCCCGTGCGGTACGCATCGGCGATTTCGGCGTAGAGAAGAAGGATGGGGGGATCCCCGAGGGGGCGGCCGCGCATGACATCCAGCAGGGCGCCTCCGATGTTGCTCCACTTCCCCGAGGCCTCAGGTGCGGAAGCCGGTGGGGGCACGAGGCCGGTGTCGCCGTTGGCCTCCATGTCACGGTAGCGCTCGATGAGCGTGTTGAGAATCTTTTCGGAAGTGGGGTCGAGGGCGGCATCGGCGCCCGTCGCCTTGTTCGCCGACTGCTTTTCTGAAGCGGCGGCGAGGGTGTTCATCCAGGTCCAGTACTCGCGGATGGGCGGCACGCCCGGGGGCAGGTCGCCCGGCACGAGCGTGAGCGTGGAAAGCCGCCGATGGCGCTCGGCGGCGCGCGCGAGCTTCATGACGCCGTTCTCAAACGGGGTGCGCTCGCCCGGTTGCTTGGCCGAGGCGTGCATCGACGCGTCTGCGACCCGGGGCATGCCGGGCGCGATCTCGGCCCAGGAGAACTGGTTGCGGTCCGCGACCTTGAGCCCGATAGCCTGTTGCACCTCCTCGTTGTCGATGCGGAAGACGCGGAAGTGGCGGGCCACCCAGGGGCGGAAGGCGACTTCGGCCAGCCAGGCGTCGGCCGCGAGGCTGTTGCCGAAGGCCGAGCGAGAGAGCGGCACGGGGCGCGCGGCGAGCGCGTCGGTCACGGATTTGTCGTCCACCGGCAGCCCCGCCTTGCGGAAGCTCTCGCGTTGCGCGTCGGTCCACGAGGCCGGATTTCCGGCGAAGAACTCCGCCTCCGCGCGGGAGAAGGCGACGGTCTGTTTGCCGCGCAGCAGCAGCAGGCTGTTTCGCGCGAGTGTGTCCAGAGGGTGGATGCGACCGCCATACTGCACGGGCAGGGCGGCCATGGCGCGCGTGTCGAAGGTCTCGGATGCGTGCGCGGAGGCGACGGTCAGGAGCAGGCCCGCGCTCAGGGCGCGCAGGAGTCGGATGGGGGCGAATTCCATGGCGTTATGTCGGCTTATTTTCCGGCGCGGGAAGCGAGGAATCTGGCGAGGGCGATGCCGAAATGGATCGTCATGCCCAGGCCGACGAGGCCGACGGCGAGGTAGGGCAGGATGTATCCGGGGTTCCTGACTACCTGAAGCGTGGTGGCGGTGCCCTCGCTCCCTTGGTTGAAGGCGGCCTGGTAGAAGGTGTGGCCGCCGTGGCGCAGCGGCTTGTTCATCGAGATGGTCACGGCGCGCTCACCCGCTTCGCGCGGGTCGCGGATGATGACATCGCTGGCGAAGTTGCGCGGGATTTCGGTGCCCGGGTATTTGTCGAAGGTGAACTTCGTGAGGTGCAGCGTGAACGGGAAGTGCGTGCGCTTCATGCGCAGCGCGATCTCGTAGGTGCGCCCGGCGTGCTCGAGGGTCTGCGCGGGCATCGAGGCGGCGAGGTCGGTGTTCACCAGCCAAGTGCCCAGGGAGGTGTCGCCGGCGAAGAGCTCGACGAGCGCCGTGCGGCTGTTGCGCGCGTTCGGGGAGAAATCCTCCGCCAGCGGTGCGAACGCCAGCCGGGAACCGGCGCCAAGGCCGTTGTCCACGCCGGCGAGGCGGGCGCCGGGCAGCGAGCCGGCCATGGCCGGGCCGACCACCGGAGCGTTGGCGTGGAAGGCGCGAATCGTCGCCTTCAGAGGCATGCCGGGGAGCTCGATGCGGCCGGCGGCGCTCTCGCGGCGCAGCAGGGCTTCGGGTACCGCGACGACGCGGTCCTCGTCCGGGGCGGAGGTGTCGATGACGACCAGTTCGGATTCGTGCAGGTCGGAAGACCAGCCTGCGGATTCGCCTTCGCCGATGCGCATGAGGGTCTCCCGCTGCAGCGCCGCGGTGAGGAATCCGGATACGACGAGCAGCAGCACGCCCGCGTGCGTCACGGCGATGCCCGCGCGTGCGAGGCTCGGTCGGAAGTATCGGAAGTGGGCGGCGAGCAGGTTCAGCGTGAGCAACGAGCCGACGAGGAATCCACCGGGGAGCGGGAGTCGGAAGCCATCGGCCTTGAGCGGGAAGACGCACAACCAGCTTTCGAAGTATGACTTCTGCACGAGGTGGATGCCGTAGCGCGTCTGGTCCAGCGTGCCGAAGAACACCAGCGCCATGGCCGCCAGCAGCAGCGCCACGGTGAGTCGCATCGAGCCCAGATGATGGAAAAACTTTTTCACGGGAAGGGGGGGGCGATGTGTGCCGGCTTGCGTCTATCGGGAGGCGGGGAACCGCACCGAATCCGCGAATTTTTGGAAATCGGACTCCGCCTCGGCCACCGTGGAGGCCGGTCCTGAGAGTTTGAAGAACCAGGTGGCTCCTCCATGCGGCGCGGAGATCGCCAGGGTGGCGCGGCCGTCGTGCGAGAGTCTGACGAGGACGGCGTCGGGCGAGCCCTCCAGCGGACGCGGCGACACCGCCTTTTGCCTTTGCTCGGCGGACAGGGCGGGCATCCCGAGTTGTTGCGCCCAACGGTTCACATTCGCCGGGAGGCCTCCGACATCGCCGGCGAACACGGTTACCGCCATCAGGGCCTCGGCGCCCCCGGGGCCGATTTTCCAGTCGCCTTTGCGCATCGGCGAAGACGGTTGGGCGCGCCAGCCCTGCGGCGCCACCCAGGTCGGCGTGTCGAACTCGGCGACGGCCTGCGTCATGCCGGGGGAGGCGGCCATCGGGGCGGTTCCCGTGGCGGGCGAGGCGGGGCGTGCGGCCTTGGGCACGGTGTAGGCGACGACACGGGGGTTGTCTTCGCAGCCGGCGAGCAGGATAAGGCCGGCGCCGGCGATGATTGTCCGAATGGGGGCGCTTTGCATGGGGTCGCGCGCACCATGAGGCGCGCCTTCCTCCGGGCAAGTGTTTAGGCGAAGGTGCGGCTAGGAGCCACCGCGTCTCAATCCGCGCGGATCAGGGCCAGCGCAATTTCCAGTGTCTTTCCCGGTGCGTACAGGGCGCGTTTGGCCGAGCGCGTGACAAACAGCCCGCGGCGGCGCGCATCACGCCCCGCGTCGCCGTCGGCCACGGCGACGATACGCGTGGTGGCGGGCGAGGTCTGAAGTGGCTCCCAGCGGATCGGGACGCCTGCGGCGGAGAACCCTATGCGCCATCCGCGCGGGGAAACCGCGGGTTTGCCGCCGACGATGAGGGCGGGGCAGCGACGCAGGAGGCCGGGGACGCCGACTGCGGGAGTCTCGACTGTGACGGCCACGGGTGTGTTTCTCACCCAGTCCTCCACGCGCTCGGGCGTGAGTTCGCCGGAGCGCTCGCGGGCGAGTTTGAGAAACTCGAGCGGGTCGAGCCCCGCAAGGTTGTACCCGTTGAAGTTGCCGTGCAGGTTGGGGTCCTTCGGATGTCTCGGGGCGTACCAGAGGTGGAAAGCGTCGCTGAGTCGCAGCCCGACCTCGAAGTGCAGGTGCGCGCGATCCTTGGCGAAGCCGCCGGAGGCGTCGCTTCGCCCGAGCACGCCCAAGGGCGCGCCCGCCTCCACGCGTTCACCGGCGCGAAGGCCGGGGGCGACGGAGGCGAGGTGGGCGTAAAGGGTGTAAAGGGCGAGGCCGCCGACGGCGTGCTCGATCACGACATAACGTCCGTAGGCGCCGTTGGCCGAACCGTTGGCATAGGCGACCCGCCCGTCCATGGCCGCATACACGGCGTCGGTGGGTTCGCCTCGCCGGTCGCGGGAGACGGGGCGGATGTCGACACCCTCGTGAAACTGGGCGCCGCCGGAGCGCGTCATGCCGTAGGTGGCGGAGGTCGGGTTGCCGGAGACCGTGGGCTGGAGGAAGGCGGTGTCGGGGGCCGCCTTGTTGGCGAAAAACGGATACGGCGTGGGCCAGACGACGCGCACGCCGGAGGGCGTCGCGGCGGGTTTCGCGCCGGACGGCGGCGCGCCGGAGGGGACGGCGTTTTTCGCCGGCTTGGAGTCGTTCTCGAGGATGAAAAAGCCCGCCGCGATGACGAGGCAGGCGAGAGCGCCGGAGATGAAGAGGCTTCGGCTCATGCCGGTGGGTGCGTCCTGGCTGGAGGGTTGTCGTGGCGCGCCCGGCGCGCCGTTCATGCGAAGGAAAGGCGGGCGCGCTCGCAGGCGCGGCCGTCGTCGCGGGTTACGGCGCGGCGGGGCGCTCGGGGCCTTACTTGGCCTCCTTCTCCTCGCGCACCTTCAGGATGGCCTCGTTGAGGTCGTCGCTGAGCTTGAAAAGGGCCTGGTCGCGTTCGGCCTTCGAGGCGCCGGGCACTTCGACATCGAAGAAGATGTCGCCGCCGCGCATGGGGCCGTCGATGAGGCGCACGCCCACCGGCATGTCGTCGACGAGAAGGAACAGGCGCTTGCCGTTGGCCTTGCCGGACATGGCGTAGATTTCGCCTGCGCCCTTGTTGTCGACCTGCACGAGCAGAGCGTTACGGCGCATGTCGGGGGGGCCGACCTCATAGACGCCGGTGGCGATGAAGTTGCCCTCGGGCACGACGGGCGCGCCGACGATGTCGTAGCGAAGGCCGGTCTGCGGCATGGTGATCCTGCGGGAGCCCCAGCGGGATGCCTCGACGGCCTCGATGTGCAGGGCCGGCGTGTGCTTGGTACGGGGTTCCTCGTCGTCGGAGGAGCAGCCGACGGCGGCGAGGGAAATGGCGGCGAGGGCGGCGGTGAGGAGGCGGCGCATGGGCGAAAGCGTGGTTGGAGCGTTTGGATGTTTGAAAGGGGAGTGGCAGCCGGGCGCGCGCAGGTCAGGCGACGAGCACCTCCAGCGCGTTTTGCACGCGCGCCACCTGTTCGGGCGAGATGTCGCCCGTCGGCACGGAGTATTCGTCGCCGGTGCGCGTGTGCCTGTAGCGCTGGAATCCGGCGGCGGGCGAGCCCAGCGGACGCAGGATGCGCCTGCGCTCCAGCAGGAGGGCGAGCAGCTGCTTGAGCACCGCCTTGTCGCCCTCCGGGTCGGATTCGTCGGCGAAAAGGGAGAGGAAGAATTCCTCGCGGGTGGCGAGCAGTCGCAGGCGCGTGTCGCGGTCTTCGTCCTGGCGGTCCTTGACCTGACGGGACCAGCGGCCGAGGACGATGCCGGCGGGGCTGAACTCCGCCAGACGGCTCTCGAGCACATCAAAGCGGGCGATTTCCGCGCCCACGGGTTTGACGACCACGCAGGCGACCAAGTCCCCGGGCTTCAGCGCGTCGTTGGAGACGGCGCAGCGGCGGGAAATGGGTTGTACTTGCCACTCGGTCATGTCGCGGGTCATTCCGGGCCGCCGCGCGTCGGGCGCAACCCGTTTTTGACGGAGGATTCGCGGGCGAGGGGCGCCTTATTCGCTGGCATCGACCGGCTCGGGCAGGCTGGCTAGAGCGCGGCGGCGCTTGATGCGCGCGAGGCGGTCGCCGACGAGGACGGATATCAGGTAGAGGACGAAGAGCACGCCGGTGAGCACGCTCACGGAGATGGGGTCGCCCAGCGGGGTGAACACGACGGCCACCACGAGGATGCCCACGAGCGCCTGTCGCCAGATGGAGAAGAGCCATCGCGTGCTCGTGATTTCCAGATATTGGAGACCGATGATGACGAGAGGGAACTCGAACACCAGGCCCACGAGCATCGTCATCATCACGACGAACGAGTAGTAGTCGGTGGCCGTCCAGTTGAACTGCACGCCGAAGTCGCGGGCCAGACCGAGCGAGAAATTTATGGAAATGGGGGTGAGCCAGAAGAAGCTTAGCGCGGCGCCGGCGAAGAAGAGTGCGGTGGCCGAGGCGAGCACCGGGGCGATGAGGCGTTTCTCTCGCGGGGTGAGGGCGGGGGCGATGAAGCCGGCGCCGAAGGCCAGGATGAAGGGGCCGGAGAGGGCGATGCCGCCGAAGAGCACGACATCCATGAGCACGGAAAAGATGTCGATGAGCTTGAGCACCTGCATGTGGAAGTGCGGGCTGTCCACGGCGGTCGAGGCCATCGGCGCCGCTTCGGCCGGCAGCTTGCCGGTTGCGAGCAGCTCCCACAGGGCGCGCAAGCCCGCCAGCGCGTCGGGCGGGTTTTGCGCGGCCATCTTGGCGGCGTGGGCGAGTCGGCGGGACTCGTCCAGCGCGAGGGCCTTGTCGAGGGGCCAGCGAAGCCAGACGAAGATCTCCTTGTAGAAGCACAGGGAGACGGCGGCGGACAGGGCGAAGGCGGCGCAGCAGCGGAAGAGGGTTTTGCGCAGCTCCTCGATGTGCTCGAAGAAGCCCATGCCCACGCTGTCGTCTTCCGAACGGGCGCGGCTGTGGAACAGCTTGGCGAGGGCGACTTTGGCGGCGCTGAGCATGGGCGGCTCAGTGGGCGGGCTTGCGTCCGGCGAAGTGGTCGCGCGCGCGGCCCATGGCCATGAGCGGGAAGTAGTGCCGGTACATGTTGTAATTGATCATGAAGCCGCGGGCGAGTTCGCGGCCCTGGGCGAGCGCGGAGGTGTCGCCCTTCAGGTTGATGCGTTCGCCGAGTCCGTAGCCGGGGAAGCCGGTGCCCGTGTACTCCTTCTCCTCCCAGGTCTTGTCGGCGGTCTGCGTGGCGAGGAGCCAGCCGAGACCCTTGCGGATCGCCGCGTCGTGGGTGTGCGAGCCGGTGGCCAGAAGCGCCATGAGCGCCCATCCGGTCTGCGAGGCCGTGGAGGGGCCCACGCCGCGCAGCGCGTCGTCCATGTAGGAGCCGCAGCTCTCGCCCCAGCCGCCGTCGGCGTTCTGGTGGTCGGTGATGAATTTGGCGGCCCTGGCGATGCGCTCGTCGGTCATGTCGAAGCCGGCGGCGGCGAGTCCGGGGAGGGCGGCGCCGCAACCGTAGATGTAGTTGACGCCCCAGCGGCCGAACCAGGAGCCGTCGAACTCCTGCTCACGGACGATGAAGGCGACGGCGCGCCGGACGACCTCGGAGTTTTTGACGGTCATGCCCAGGATGCCGAACGCCTCCAGCACATGCGCGGTGACATCGGAACTGGGCGGGTCGAGCACCTCGCCGAAGTCGCAGAAGGGGATTTTGGTGAGGATGGCGGAGGTGTTGTCGCGGTCGAACGCGGCCCAGCCTCCGTTTTCGCACTGCATGGCCTCGACCCATTTGATCGCGCGGGCGATGGCGGCGTCGATGCCGGCGTGGTATTTCTCCGGGGAGAACTTGCGGATGCGGGCGAGCACGATGAGGGCGACCGCCGTGTCGTCGACATCCGGATACATGTCGTTCTGGCTCTGGAAGGCCCAGCCGCCGCAGGGCACGCCCTTCACGGTCTGCGACCAGTCGCCGAGGACGTCGATCTGCTCCTTGAGCACGCGCTCCAGGGCGGGCGCGAAGGCGGGGAAGGTCTCGAAGGTCTCTCCGCAGTCGAGGGCGGCGAGCATGGCGAGCACGGTGTCCCACAGGGGCGATTCGGAGGCCTGCAGGTGGATGCCGCCGTTGCGCTCATAGCTCCAGTGGTGGTTCCAGGCGTCGAGTGCGGCGTGGGTGGCGGGATGGGTGACCGGGTAGCCCTCGAGCGTGAGCGCGATGATGCCGTAGATCCAGGGGGGCTGGATGCCGCCCCAGGCGCCGTCGGCGTCCTGGTGCTGGAGGATCCACTCGATGCAGCGCTTGCGGGCGTTGAATCGGAAGGGGTGGAAGGGCGCGTTGTGATAGAGGCCCAGCACCTTGTCGGCGGCGCGGAAGAACTCGGCCCAGGGACCGGTCTTCACCTTGGGCAGGGAGTAGTCGAAGTCCTCGCGGCCGGAGGGGAAGAGCTCGTCGAGGCGCCGGTCGGGGGCGAGGCGGTTGACCGGCCTGTGCACCGACACGATGCACAGCGGCACGATCGTGGCGCGCGCCCAGGCGGCGAACTTGTAGATGTTGAAGGGCCAGCCGTTGGGGATGTGGATGATCTCCGGCGGGAGCACGGGCAGCGTTTCCCAGGGCCATTCGCCGATGAGGGCCAGCCAGTAGCGGGTGAACACGCGCGCCTTGCGCAGGCCGCCGTGGGAGAGGATCCATTCGCGGGCGCGGCGCACGGGCTCCTCGTCGGGGCCCATGCCGTAGGCGCGCAGGGCGGCGTAGCACTCGATGGTCGTGTTGATGTCGCCCAGGGGGGCGTCGTAGTAGACCTCCCAGGAGCCGTCCTTGCGCTGGTGGTTGAGGATGCCGCGGATGATGCCGGGCATCTTTCGGTCGTGCATGAGGCCGAGGAAGTGCATGCCGAGCACCCACTGGGCCTCCATGCAGCAGTTCGACTCGAGCATGCCGTTCCAGTAGCCGTCTTCGCGCTGGTTGGCGCTGAGCCAGTCGAGGGCGTTTTGAATGCCTTGGGAGAGCCCCTGCGGCGCGGCCTGTTCGGCGCGAGCGGCGGAATCGTCGCGCCGGGGCGCGGCGGCCGAGGCGCGGAAGGCCGGGGCGTGCTCGGAGAACGGGAAGGCGGATGAGGGCTGCATGGCGGGACGGCCGAGCATGAAAGTGCGAGCGGCGGCACGGGCAAGGGGAATCGGCCCGCCGGCGGGGGCGGCGGGGGCGCGATTTTTTACAGCGGAGCCGGTTTTCGGTTGAACCTCGGCGGGGCCGGGGATTCCCTCACGCGCACTTTTCCCAAGGCAACTTTTCCCATGGAACTTCCCTTCGCCCTTACCCTGGCCGCCGAACATGCGGGCACGCCCGAGATGTCGTGGTTCTTCGACCAGATGGACATGCCCGGCAAGATCATCGTCGGCATCCTGATCGTGTGCTCGTTCATCGGATGGGGCGCCATGATCGGCAAGTACCTCGACGTGTCGGCGATGCGCAAACGCAACCTCGGCTACGAACTTCGCCTGCGCAAGGTGGGCTCCATCCTTTCGCTCGAGTCGGTGTCGTCCGCCAACCTCGCCCCCTACGAGTATCTGACCTTCGAGGCGACGCAGGCGTTCAAGAAGCACCGCGGGCGCATCCGCAGCGCCGAGGACATCGCGCTGTGCATGGGGCATGTGGAGAACGCCATCCAGCGCGGCATCGCGCGCAATGTGCAGAAGTACGAGGAGAAGATGATCCTGCTCAGCTCGCTCGTTTCCGGCGGTCCGTTCCTCGGTCTGCTCGGCACCGTGTGGGGCGTGATGCTCACCTTCGGCGCCCTGGGCACCTCCGAGAAGGCCTCCATCGCCCAGCTCGCCCCCGGCGTGTCCGGCGCGCTCGTGGCCACCACCTTCGGCCTGCTCGTCGCCATCCCCGCCACCTTCGGCTACAACTACCTGCTCTCGCACACCAAGGTGATGACCACCGAGCTGGAGAACTTCGCCTCGTCCCTCGCCGACCGCATCGAGCTGGAGCTTCAGGAATCCGCCCGTCGCAACCGCGACCGCAACGCGCGCGCAGCGGCCGAAGCCGCGCCCGAGCGCCATTACGCCGACGAGGGCGACGCCCCCCGCGACGAGCCCCTCTTCGAGTCCCCGCGCACCCTGCGCCCCTCGCGTCCGGTGAGTGTTCGCGACGACGAGCCCGCCCCGCGCCCCGCGCCGACCTCCGCCGATTTCGGCCCCGACGCCTCCGGCTACGACGACGACTTCGTGGCGCCGCCGCGGCGCGACAACAACCCCGCGCCCCGACCCGGCAGCACCCGCCTGCGCGATGTGCGCAGCTGGGACGAAGTGGAATAACGGGGTGGCGAGTCATGAGCGGTGAGTCGGGGGTTGATGCACCGAAACACCCCCGGTCCCCCGGAAAACTCAGCACTCGCTTCTCTCCACTCACTACTTTTCCCGCCCATGGCCCGACGCAACTTCGCCCGCCCGCACCGGCTTCACGCGCTCAACGAGCTGAATGTGACGCCGCTGCTGGACCTGTGCTTCTGCCTGCTGATCATCTTCATGATCGCCACGCCCGTGCTGGAGCAGACCTCGCAGGTGAACCTGCCCACCACCAACAACAAGGGCGCCGGCCCCAAGGGGCCCAAACCCGTTTCCGTCATCGTCTCCTTCTCCGCCGACGGGCTCCAGCTGGGCACGAAGCCGGCGACCATCGAGGACATCCGCGAGAAGTTCCGCGAGATCGGCGCGATGGACAAGGAGTCCCAGCCGCTCGTGCGCATCCGCGGGGACCGCAAGGCCGCCTACGAGCAGTTCGCCCGGATTCTTGACGAGTTCACGCGCGCCAAGCTTTCCAAGCTCGGCGTGGACTATCAGGAGTGAGCCGCATGTCGTCCGCCCCGGAGAATCCCGCGCCGGCCTCGATGCGTTCGGAAACCGGATACATCGGCTCGTTTCTCGTGCACCTCGCGATCGTCGGGGTGGCCCTGCTGCTTTCCCGTATCACGCCCGCTCCCCCCGAGGTCGAGGCGCACGACCCGCTCCTGCTCGAGGTCTGGGCCGGCGACGGCTCGGAGCGCGCTCCAGGCATACCCGGACGCGACCGCGGCATCGCCGAGGGCGTGGTCACGGGCGACAAGTCAAAGACCACGCCGGGCGGCATGAAACGCGTGCGCTCGCTCAACGCCGACAAACTGCTCAAGACGCTCAAGGACAACGAGGCCGCGGCCGCCCGGGAAGCGGCCGCGAACGAGGCCAAGGCGAAGGCTGAATCGGCCAAGCCGGACGCGAAGATGACGAAGACCTCGGCGAAGACGGAGACTTTGGACGCCTTCAACAAGGCGACCGGCAAGAACGCCAAGCCCGGGAAAACATCGTCCACCTCCTCGAAGGCGACCGGTTCCGGCAAGGCCGGCATCACCGGAGCCTCCGTGGGCTCGGGTACCGGCAAGGGCTCGGGCGCCGACGCCTTCGGACGCGCCGGCGGGAAGGGCAAGAACGGCGGCGACGGTGGCAGCGGCGAGGCCATGAAGCTTTTCATCGGCGATGTGCGCGGGAAGTTCGCGGACATCTTTATTCCGCTGTTCCGCGAACAGGGTGGCGACCTGGAGAGCACTCGTGACAGGGGCGAGGTGAAGATCGCCGTGTCGGCCTCCGGGTTGGTGTCGTTCGCCGGCTGGGCGGTGCGCCCGACCGACCCGCTGGTCGAAAGGCTCGTGGTCGAGTCCATTCAGAAGATGCGGCCCGTGCGCACGCCGCCCGGGGGTGAGCCAATCACCGTAATCATTCCTGTCTCCGGCTCGGTCGACGAGTAAGGGGGGCGGGGCCCGCGCCCTCGCTTGCCCTGCGCGTCCAGGCAGGGGCGACCGGGAATAAAATCGGGTGGCGGGCGGTGCGCGCCGCGATTGAATCGCCGGCGCTCCCCATGCTTTCGAAGAATTCCGGTTATCTCGCTTCGTTCCTCGTTCACGGTTCCATTGTCGCGCTTTGCGCGGCCGCCTCCGCGCTTGTGGCCGTGGACCGACCGCCCGTGGCGCCCGGGGAAAACACCGGCGGCGGCGATGTCTCCGTCGTGCTGGATTATCCCGGCGGCTCCGCCGACGCATCCGGTTCCGCGTCCGCTTCGCGCATCGCGGGCGATGTGACGATGCGGCCCGTGTCCCGCTTGAACGCCGACAGGCTGCTGGAGGAAATCAATAGGCGGGATCGCGAGGCGACGAACTCGGCGCAGGCGCGACCCGTTCCTTCGAGCCCGGTTGCCGTATCCAAACCTGCGATACGCTCGGAAACCGCGGCGGGCCGTTCCGACCGGTCGCGGCCGACCGGCATCGTGGGCGTTCAGGTGGACGGACCCTCCGGAGGTTCCTCATCCGCCCGGGGGCGGCCCGGCGACGGGACCCGCATCGGTTCGACTCCCGGCGACGGCGCCACCGGGGCGGTTTTCGCCGCCATGGTGCGGGAGGCCTTCGCCGCGCGCTTCGTGCCGCTGTTTCGCGAGCAGGGGGGCGAGCTTTCGGCCGGTCGCGATGCCGGCGAGGTGAAGCTGCGCGTGGCGCCGAACGGCGCGGTGAGTTTCGCCGGCTGGTCCGTGGCGCCGGCGGAGCCGTTGACTCAGCGGCTGGTGCGCGAGTCGGTGTCCGCCATGGGCGCGGTGGAGGCGCCTCCGGGGGGCGAGACCGTGGTGGTCGTCATTCCGGTGAGCGGCTCGGTGGACGGCTGAAGGTCAGTTGGCCGGGCGGAAGTCGTGCTTTTCGGGACGCGAGGCCGAGGGTGAGTCGGCGGCGATGGCGGCGCGGTAGTTGGCGAGGGAGCGGAAGTACTCGGCGAAAGCCTCGACCTCCATGGTGCGCGCCTCGAAGGTGGCCTGTTCTCGGATCTGGAGGGCGAGCAGGTCGGCGGCGCCCTGTCTGAATTTCTCGGCCTCCGCCTCGCGCAGCTGTTCGGCCAGCTCCACATTGCGCCGGGTTTGCTCCAGCTGGCCGGCGGCGCCGCGCAGGGCGCTGAAGCTGTCGCGCACATCGGCCGCGATGCGGTCGGCGGCGAAGCGCGATTCGGTGTCGAGGCGCGCCAGCATGGCCTTGGCGGCCTGGAGGCGGCCCTTGGCCTCGTTGCGCTCCAGGGGGATTTTGAGTTCCACGCGGGCTTCCAGCTCGGTGGATTCGACATCCTTGAGGCGCGCGCCGGTGGGGGATTGGTTGGCCTGGAAGGCTACGGAGAGGTCTGGCAGAAGCGCGTTGTCGGCGAGGCGCTCGTCGAGCTTCACCTTCTCGATGGTGAGGGCGAACCGGCGCATTTCCGGTCGCGCCTCCATGGCCCGGGCGATGTCGGCGGCGAGGGTGCTTTCCGCAGGAGGCCTGACTTCCGGCGTGCCCTCGGGCAGCCGCTCGCGGGAGGCGATGATGGGCTCGCAGGTGGTCTTGTCGCGCAGGAAGAGGGAGAGTTCGATGGCGGCCGCCTCGAAGCGACGGGTGGCTTGCACGAGGGCGATGCGGCGGGAGAGCACGAGGCGTTCGTTGTCCACGCGCACGATCGGCGCGCTGGCGCCTTCGCGGACCTGACGCGCGATGGCGTCGTCGCGCTCCATCGCGAGGCGAAGGAGTTCCTCGGCGAGCCGAAGGCGTTGGCCCATGGCGACCCAGGTCTGGTAGGCGATGGAGGCGGCGCGGACATAGTCGAGGCGCTGGCGCAGGATGAACGGGTCGGCGAGCTGTTCGTCGAGCTCGGCCTGGCGGAGTCGGACGCGGCGCGCGTCGATGGTGCCGTCGCGCAGGAGGGGGACTTTGATGCCGACGACGAACTGGCCGTCCTCGGGGGTGCGCTCCTTGTTGTAGTTGGGCAGGAAGCCGGAGCTGAGCCGGTAGCCGCCGTAGACGCTGCCGCCCCAGAAGGGAAGTGGCTGCTCGAGGAAGGCGCCGGAGGTGGTGCCGTCGTAGTAGCCGTCGGGGCGGAAGGTGGAGCCGAGGTTGAGGGTGGTGTCGAAGGCGCCGCGGGCCTGGCGAGCGCGTCCGTTGGTGATGTCCTGCTCGATGAGGGCGGCGAGGAAGGGCGGGTAGTGCGAGGTCACGCCGGCGACGACCTCCTCGAGGGTGAGCGCGGGCGCCTTGGCGGGTGCGGATGCCGGTGCGGCGGGGGCGCCGCCCCGGGCGGGAGGGGCGGGCGAGTCGGCGAGGGCCGGCAGGGCCGCAAGCGCGAGGAGGGCCGGCAGGAGGTGGGGGCGGGGCGTGGGCATGCCGGTCAGTAGGCGGAGCCGCCCTTGTCGTTGTTTTCGGTGATGGTGGGCGGGAACCCGTTGACCGTGCGCCAGAGTTCGAACCACAGCGGGACCTCGTTGAGCAGGACCCAGCCGTTCACGCGCACGCCCTGGCGCAGCCAGCGCTCGCGGTCGGGCCAGGGCTGTTCGACCATGACGCCGTCGCGCTCCACGAGGTCGGGCTTCTCGGCCACGACGATGCGGAATTTGCCCGTGCCGTCGTCGGTGGGGTCCATGAAGACGACTTCGCCGCCGAAGGTGCCGACGGCGAGGTTGGGCCAGCCGATGGACTGC
Source organism: uncultured Opitutia bacterium (assembly GCA_945957395.1). Taxonomy (GTDB): domain Bacteria; phylum Verrucomicrobiota; class Verrucomicrobiia; order Opitutales; family UBA953; genus CAMFKE01. The sequence goes on along the minus strand of CAMFKE010000007.1, from coordinate 138,083 downwards.
ACGGCGGGCCATCCGGAGAAGGCCAGGCGCACCGGGCTGCCGGGGGTGACGACGCGTCCGTCCTTTTCCACGCGAGGCTGCACGAGGGGGGCGTCGTTGCCGTCGATGCGCAGTTCGACGAAGCGGCTGTCGGTGTCCGGGATGATGACGCAGATGGGGCTGCCCGGGCGCAGGTAGGTGCCGTCGGTGGCGGAGATGCGGAAGACGACGCCGTCGCGGGGAGCCTCGATGGTCTGGCGGCGGGTGGCGTTGATCTGCACCTCCATGGAGGCGAGTTCGCGCTCGGCGGTGGCGATTTCGGCGAGAGCGGAGCCCTGCTGGGCGCGGATGGAGGCGATGGTGGCGTCGAAGGAGTTGAGCGTGCCGTTGAGGTTGGCCTCGGCGGAGCGCAGGGAGGCCTTGGCGGTGTCGCGCTGCAGGGTGGTCAGTTCGAGTTCGCGTGTGGAGGAGATGCCTTTGGCTGCGAGAGCCTCGATGCGGCGGAACTGGAGCAGGGCGGCGTCGAGCGTGGCCTTGGCCGCCTCGATGCGCTGGCGTGCGGCGTCGATGGACTGCAATTTGGCGAGTTCCTGCTGCTCGATCTGCACGGCTATGGCGCGAACGCGCTCGCGCGAGATGTCGCGGCGGCTGGCGATGGCGTCGCGCTGGGCGAGCAGGTTGGTGAGCAGGTTGGGGTCGTTGTCCTGGATCTCGGCGATGACCTGGCCCTTTTTGACGAGCTGGCCTTCGGTCACATGCAGGGTCTTCACGCGGCCCGGCACGAGCGCCTCGATGTTGATGCGCCGGTCGAGCGGGTTGTAGGCGATGACGCGTCCGTGGCCGGAGACGAACTGCCGCCAGGGAAGGATGAGCAGGGCGACGATGCCGGCGAGGAAGGCGATGACGAGGAAGCGGGCGAAGACGCGGGTGAACCGGGTGGAGCGCACGAGGGCCAGCGCGGGCAGGGGAGGCGAGTCCGGCGTGGGGGATGCGGGGGATTTCATCGTTCGTTCGGTTTCGGATTTGGCCGGGGAGGCTTAGGGCGTCGGGGCGGCCAGGCGGATGGCTCGGTCGCAGCGGGCGATGAGGGCGGGGTCGCGCGAGGCGACCACGACCGTCCACGGGCGGCTCTTGTCGAAGATGGCGGGCACGACCTCCTCGAAGGACTTTTTATCGAGACCGTCGAGGAGCTCGTCGATGAGCAGGAGGCGCGGGCGCTGGACGATGGCGCGGGCCAGGAGGAGGCGCGTGCGCTGGGAGCCGGAGAGCGGGGTGCCGCCGATGTTGAGGTGCAGGGACAGGCCCTGGGGGGTGCGGCGCAGAGGGTCGAGCAGGCCGACCTTGGCCAGGGCGTCGGCGATCTCGTCGGCGCCGATGTCGCTGCGTCCGAGGCGAAGGTTTTCGGCCACGGTGCCTTCGACGATCTCGTTGCGGCGAAGCAGCTGGGCCTCGCGACGGAAGGCGTCCAGGGACCAGTCGCGAAGGTCGAGGCCCTCGGCGGTGATGAAGCCTCCGGCGGGCTCGCGCAGGCCGAAGAGCAGGTCCAGCAGGGTGCTTGCGCCGGAGCCGTGAGGGCCGACCAGCGCGACGCGTTCGCCGGGCTGTATCCGGAAATCCATTTCCTGGAAAAGGGGCTGGTCGGCGTGGTAGGCGAAGGTGAGTTTACTGACCTCGAGGGTGCAGCCGCCGGGACGGCGGGAGGCGTTGCCGGGGCCTTCGCCGGCTTCGCGTTCGACGGGCAGGTCGACGATGTGGCCGAGCTTGTCGACGGCCGCCATGGCGTCGTACCAGGCCTCGAGCTTCTTGCCGAGTTTGCCGAGCGAGGCGACGATGGTGCTCATGATGAGCTCGCTGGCGACGAGCTGGCCGAGGGTGATCTGCTGCTTGAGCACGAGGTAGCCGCCGATGACGAGCAGTCCGGCGCCCGCGACCACCTGGACGGCCAGCAGGCCGATCACCTGACGCAGGATGATGCGGAAGTGTTTTTCGCGGGCGCCGATGTAGTCGGTGACGAGCGAGTTGGCGCGCTGGATGGCGAAGTCGCGACCGCCCGGGCCTTTGAAGAGGAGGGGGAAGTGGGCGATTTCCTCGAAGCAGTTCAGCAGGTCGTACTTGCGGTGCGATTCCTTGATGCTGGTTTTCACGGCGCCGGTGCCGAGCAGCCAGATCACGGCGGCGGTGACCGTCGTGAAAAGCAGGGTGAAGACCATCAGGTAGGGGTGGTACAGCGCCAGAAGCAGCATGCCGAAGGCGCCGCCGATGAGCAGGTTGACGCCTTCAAGCAGGAGCGTGGAGACCGACTTTTGAAGGGTCACGATGTCCATGAATCGGTTCACCACTTCGGGAGGGTGCTCCTGCGAGAGTTCGGCTGTGGCGATGCGGGGCAGGCGGTGGGCGAGGTCGGCGGCGGTGCGCACGAAGATGCGCCGCTGGATGATTTCGGAGATGTAGTAGAGGAAGGCGTTGACCAGCCCGTGCAGGAGCAGGGTGGCGGCGAGCGCCAGGCCGACGACGACGATGGCCTGCACATACGGCTGCTCGGTGGAACCGAAGACCAGCCCGCTGACCACCGCGTCGACCGCCAAGGGGGCGCCCAGGTAGAGGATGGCCGCGATGACCGAGTAGATGACGAAGGTGGTGATGTCCTGTCGTTCGCAGCGGATGAAGCCGAAGAAGCGGGCTGCGGGGGAGATGGTGTGGTGGGCCTCCCCGTTGGCGGAGTGGGATTCGGCGCGGATGTTGGCCGAGTGGTATTCCGGGTCGATGACCAGCGCCTCGACGGTTTGCGAGAGGTCGTCGACGCCAAGGAGCCGGGCGAGTTCGCTGCGCGAGACGGTGCGGCGTTTCTCGGGGTTGGCGGAATCGGCGATGCGGACGCGATACCAGTCGGCGTAGGTGATGACGATCCAGCGGGAGGTCGATTCGCTCCAGAGTACCACCGGCGTGTCGCGTCGTGCTCGCCAGATGGCGTCCTTGAGTGGCATCCATTCCGGGTCGGCGTGCATGAACAGGGCACGGGCGACCTCGGTGAACATTTCCATTGGCTTGGCGCCGGGGCGGGCGGCGGCGCGCACCGCGGCCCGGGCCCGGGCGGCGTCGAAACCGGCGCCGGAGAGGGCGGCGAGGCTGAGCAAAAGCTCGATGGGCGGAGAGGGCGCGGGGGCCGAGGAGTCGGTGGGGGAGGTCATCGTTGTCGGCGGCGGCGTCATGCAGCTTTGATGATTCCAAGTGTCAAATGACAAGGGCTTCATCGCCGCCGGGGTGCTGACCGGAAGTGCGATGCAGGGGTTCCCTTGTGCGGTGTTTTTTCCGGGAGTGAAAGTCGGGGAATCGAGGGGGCTCGGTCGAGAGGTCGTCGTTTCGCGTGCTGGACAGGCCGCTGAAATTCGTCGGGATGTGCGCCCTTCAAAACTTTCGCCCCATGAATGACATCTCCCCGCTCGCCAGTGTGAGTCCCGCCGCCGTGCTCGGCGAAGGCGTCCACATCGGCCCCTTCGCGATCATCGAGGACGGCGCCGTGCTGGGCGACGGCTGCCGCGTCGAGGGCGGCGCGGTGATCAAGACCGGTTCGGTGCTCGGTGAGCGCGTGCATGTGCACACGGGCGCCGTGGTCGGGGGCCTGCCGCAGGATTACTCCTTCAACCCCTCCGTGCGCACGGGCGTGCATATCGGCGACGGCACCATCCTGCGCGAAGGCGTGACCGTGAACCGGGCGACCAAGGCGGAGACCTCCACCCGGGTGGGTCGCGGCTGCATGCTCATGGCTCAGAGCCATGTGGCGCACGATTGCGTCGTGGGCGACGAGGTGGTGCTGGCCAACTGCGTGCTGCTCGGCGGGCATGTGCGCGTGGGGGACAAGGCGTTCCTGGGCGGCTCGGCCGTGTTTCACCAGCATGTGCGCGTGGGTTCGATGGCCATGTGCGGGGGCAACGCCTCGATTTCCGCGGACATCCCGCCGTTCTGCATGGTCGCCGACCGCAATCGTCTGGCGGGCTTCAACCTCATCGGGCTTCGCCGGCGCGGGGTGTCCCGAGAGACCATCGCGGAGCTCAAGCTGGCGTTCCGGGCGGTGTTTTCCGGCAAGGGGCTCAACCCCGTCGTCAACGCCGGGAGTGCGCTGAACAACGGCGACTTCCGCTCGGAGGAGGCGCGGGCGTTCCTGAACTTCTTCGCCGTCGGCGGCAAGCGACCCACCTTCGCGCGTCCCCGCCGGGTGAGTGCGGAAACCGAAGAGGAGTGAGGCGCCCGAATCCGGCTGTTTCGCCTTGAGCGCGTGCGCGGCGCCGCCACTGTGCGCCGACCTTCAGAACCCTTTCCCATGATCAAAAACTTCCTGTCCGACCAGGTCACCAAGGCCTTCAACTCCAAGCTCAGCCGAGTGGGCGAAATCGCCGATTTCGACCTGAGCGGCAACGACATCCGGGTCGTCTTCAACCTCAAGGGTGAGACGGTGCCGGTGGAATTGAAGATGACGGATGTGCGCTACTCCGTCGCCGACGGTAAGTTCAACCTGCACTTCAAGGAGTTCACCTCCTCCAAGATCTGGCTCAACGAGATCCTCGCCATGCTCGCCGAGAAGACCGAGCACACCCTGTCGATGCCCGACCAGTTCGCGCTCGCGCCGCTGAAGATGATGTTCCCCAAGGCGAAGTGATCGCCCCGGCGGCGCCGCTTCTGCGCGTGTCGAAAATGAAAAAGGCCGCCCCGGTTTCCCGGGCGGCCTTTTGCTTTGGCGCGTGGCGCTTAGCGCAGGGCGGCTTGGATCTGCTCGAACGGGGGCAGGACCTTGGGGTCCTCCGAGGTCCAGGCGAACTTCACGAGGCCGTCCTTGCCGATGACGAAAGCGGAGCGGTTGGCCACCCCGGCGTAGCCGAGCAGACCGGGCAGGAAGCTCGCGTTGAGCACGCCGAAGGCCTTGGCCGCCTCGCGGTTGAAGTCGGAGGCGAGGGTGACGGTGATCTTTTCCTTGGCAGCCCAGGCTTCCTGCGCGAAGGGGCTGTCCACCGAGATGGCGATGACATCGGCGCCCAGGTTCTTGTAAGATTCAATGCCCTGGGAGACCGAGCAGAGCTCCTGGGTGCAAACGCCGGTGAAGGCGAGGGGCACGAACAGGACGACGGTGGGGCCCTTGCCGACATTGCGCGAAGTCGAGATGTCCGCGAGGCCTTCGGCCGTCTTGGCTTTCAGGGTGATGGAGGGGGCTTTGGAGCCGAGGGCGGGAAGCGACATGGTATGAGGCGTTGTGGTGTTTTGGGGAAATAAGGCCGGCGCCGTCTTTCGGTCGCTGCCTATGCCGAGGAAGGTGACACAAGGCGACGGGGTAAGCCGGCCTCGGGTCGCCCTATCAGTCCAGCAAATTCCATGGGGGCGTCACCATGAAATTCTTTGATGCATCGGTGCCGTTTCGGCGAAAGGCGCACCCGCGGTTGGGGGCGCTTTGGCGCGGGGCATGAAGTAAATGGCGGCGTTTCTTGAATCAGCATTGCTTATGTCGGGGCGGAAATGGTAAAAAATGTGTGCTGGCGGGCCGGAAGTCATTCATGTGGGTTCACCCCCACACCCCGTACCCCCCGTCCCACCCCAAACAACCACTCACCCATGAATGCGGCTCCCAATCCGACGGTTCTCGACAAGGCAAGAGCAGGAGACGCCTCGGCGTTCAATCAGCTGGTGACCGAGCATTGGGACCGCATTTTCTCCCGGGCCTTCTCTCTTCTGCGCAATCGCGAGGACGCCGAGGAGGTGGCTCAGGACACTTTCCTGCGCGCCCAGCGCGCGCTTCCGGGATTCGAGGGCGGCGCGGCGTTCGGCGCCTGGCTCTACCGCATCGCCACCAACCTTTCGCATAACAAGTACTGGTACTGGCGTGCGCGCGGCAAGGCAGTCTCCTTCTCCCTCGACGCCCCCTTGGGCGAGGAGAGCGACGGCAGCTGGCACGACCTCATCCCGGATGACGCCATCGGCCCCGGTCGCGAGGCGGCCAACAACGAGTTTGTCGTGCGAGTCCGCGAAGGGCTCGAACGGCTCAAGCCCCACTATCGGGAAATCCTCGTGTTGCGCATCGTGCGCAACATGGACTATGAGGAAATCGCCGAAGAGCTGGAGCTTTCCATCGGCACGGTGAAAAGCCGCATCTCCCGCGCCCGCGAGGCGCTGCGAACCGAAATCGGCCATGACTGAACGCCCCGACCGCCCATCCTCCTCCTCCCGCAGACCGGCCGACCGTCGTCAGCCCGGCTTGGATGACGCTGTGCGCAAGGCAGTCGGGATGCGTTTCGCTACCCCTTCGCTGCGCTCGCTGACGAGGTCCTGCGCGCTTTATGCCAATGTCATCGCCGTGGTCGTCGCACTGGGCATCCCCGGCGGCGGCCTCAGGTTGGCGGCCGGTTCGGCCGTGCAGGTTTTCGAGGGAGCCGTGCGCGCCGCGCGTGACGCATCGGCCGGCATCCCGGACAGACTTTCGCGCCCGACGGACCTCTCGGAGGTCACCGAGTGCGAATCGGAGGCGCCGGTCGAGACGCCGTCGCTCACCGGCGGTGAATTCTCCGTCACTGCGGCGCCCAATCGGGAGGCGACGCCAGTTGACGCCAAGTCCCCGGAGCGTGTTTCCCAAGAGGGGGCTTCGAGCGCGGAGGCGTCCGGTGCGGTTGATCAGGGCGCCTTTGAGTCGCTTCAGGGGTAGGGGTATAAGCCGGAGGAAAGGGCGGGGCGACGCCCTCTTTAATTGGTTTTCGCGGCCGATTCCGCGTTGCGAAACAGGGATTCTTATGTTCGTTGTGCAATTCGCCGATGTCCGATTCTCCCAACGAAAGATCCGAGGTCAAATTGACGGGCGTTCCCGCCGCACCGGGCGTGGCGCACGGTTGCGCGTTCGTATTCCTTCAGGATAGCCTCGATATCCCCTGCTACGCCGTCGCGCCGGCCGACATGCCGCGTGAGATAAAGCGCTTCGAGGAGGCCATGGCCGCCACCCGCGCCCAGATCGCCCGACTCCGCCAGGATGTCTGCACGCGTTTGGGAGAAAACGAAGCGGCCATCTTCGACGCTCACCTGCTGGTGCTGGAGGATCCGGCGCTCATCGAGGAGACGCTCAAGGCCCTGGAGCGCAGCGGGCAAAACATCGAGCACTGCCTGCATTCGGTCACCCAGCGCTACATCGAGTTCTTCTCGAAGATGGAGGACGAGTATCTGAAGGAGCGCGTGGCCGATATCCGCGATGTCTCCGTGCGCCTGCTGCACAATCTTCTCGGGCTGGGTCGCAGGACGCTTTCGGAAATCACCGAGCAGCGCATCGTCGTCTCGGAGGATCTCACGCCTTCCGACACCGCCACGCTGGAGGCCGGACATGTGCTGGCTCTGGCCACCGACGGCGGTAACCGGACCAGCCACGCCGTCATCATGGCGCGCTCCATGCGCGTGCCGGCGGTGGTGGGGCTGCGCGACGCCACGAAGCTCATCCGGCACGGCGACCTGGTGCTGGTGGACGGCTTCGAGGGCATCGTTTATGTGAACCCGTCCGACGCCACGCTGGCCCACTATGGTCGGCTCAGGCAGGAGCGGCGTCTTTTTGAGGACACGGTGAACGCCGAGCTCGACAGCCCTGACGAGATGGCTGACGGCGTGCCCTTCCGGTTGGCCACGAATGTGGGCGGCCCCGAGGACATCGGAGCCGTGCAAAAGTTTTTCGGAAGGGGAGTGGGCCTGTTCCGCTCCGAATCCATCTTCCTGAAGGGGGGCAGCTTCCCCGATGAGAAGACCCAGTATGAGGCCTATCGTCAGGTGGTGGCCGAACTGGCGCCCGCCCAGGTGATCATCCGCACGCTGGATATCGGCGGCGACAAGCAGATGCCAGCGGCCAAGACGAGCGGGGAGGAGAACCCGTTCATGGGCTTCCGCGCCATCCGCTTCTGCCTCGAGCATCGCGACATCTTCAAGGTCCAGCTTCGCGCCATCCTGCGCGCCAGCGCGCACGGCAAGGCGGCCATCATGTTCCCCATGATCGCCTCGCTCGGCGAGCTTCTGCAGGCGCGCGCCATTCTTTCCGAAGTCATGACCGAACTGACTGCGGAAGGCGTGCCCTTCGACGCGGAGATCCGGGTCGGCGTGATGATCGAGATCCCTTCGGCGGCGCTGATGGCGGACGAAATCGCCAGGCACTGCGACTTCTTCTCCATCGGCACGAACGACCTCGTTCAGTACCTGCTGGCCGTGGACCGCGGCAACGAGCGCATCGCGCACCTGTACGACCCCTGCCAGCCGGTGGTGGCGCGGCTCATCCGCGACATCGTGGCGGCCGGAAAGCGCCGGGGCATCCCCGTGGGCGTTTGCGGTGAGATGGCCGGCGACCCCCTGTATGCGCCTCTTTTGATCGGTTTGGGCGTGGATTCGCTGTCCATGACCCCCGCCTGTCTGCCCGAACTTCGCTTCCTTCTGCGCCACTCCAAGTCTTCTGAAATCGCGGAACTGGCGGAGGCGGTGTTGGCGGAGGGCGACCCGCGGGCGATCGAGGCCAGGCTGCGCCGGTTCACTACCGAGCGACTGGGTCCTCTGGTTCAAAAGTGACGCAAAAAGGCCGCCGGGAATTCCCGGCGGCCTTTTGCATGGCGAGGCGGAAACGCCCCTGTCGATCACTTGTCGCCCAGCCGGCAGGTGGGGGACTTGGGGTCGAACAGGCCCAGGTCGCGGAACATGGTTTTGGCCATCTCGGCCTGGCCCACGCCGTTCGGGTGGATGGCGTCATTCAGCCACTTCGTGGGTGCGGACTCCGAGCCCGAGGCCTTCTCCCAGTCCGCGCGGTGGTCGACGAGCAGCACCTTCTCCTGCGCCGCCACTTCGCGCACGACGGCGCAGAAGGGGGGCAGCTTGGGGCCGCGGCCGTCGCCGGCCTTCACGGTGTTGGGCACCTGGAGCACCGGCACGGCGCCCAGGGCGCGCACGCGCTTGACCAGTTCGATGAGGTTGGCGCGGTACTTGTCGGGGGTGAGCTTGCCGCAGTCGTTCATGCCCAGGTTGATGGACACGAAGTCGGGCTTGAAGCGCGCGACGCGGAAATCGAAGGCCTTCAGGAGGCCGTCGGTGATTTCACCGGAGACGCCGGTGTTGATGAACACATCGTTCTTACGGCCCATCTCCCAGCGCACGCGTTCGTTGAAGTGTTCGGGGTAGGAGCGCGAGCCGTTGGTGTGCTTGGCGCCGTGCGTGATGCTGTCGCCGGTGATCACCCAGGTGACCTCCTTCTTGCTCTTGAGCAGGTTTTGGAAGGTCGAGTAGTCGGGCAGTTTGGCGTTGTCCTCGGCCACGCCGGCGAAGGCCGAGGCGGCGGTGGCGAGGAGGGCCAGAAGAAGTTTTGGAAGTTTCATGGCGGTGGCGTTTTATTTGCCCTTGTCGGCGCCGTCGGTGAGCCAGTCGAGCGTCAGGCGAGCGAAGCGGATTTCGGTGTGACCGGTGGCTTCGTAGATGAGGCCGATGTCGCCGTTGGAGAGCCGCACGAGGCCGGAGTAGGCGAAGTAGCCGGGGATGGTCGTTTTCCTGTGCGCCCAGGTTTTACCGTCGTCGTAGCTGAGGTAAACGGCGCCTTGCTTACGCCGGCCGGGGCCGCCGGGGCCGGAGTAGATCAGGCGGGATTTGCCGCCGGCGGTCTTGTCCTGGGCGAAGGAATATTTGAGCAGGGCGCCCTGGGTGCCGTCGCAGGGCAGGGAGGTGTCGTTTTTGCTGGGGTCGAAGCGGGTGCCGCCGTTGGGGGAGATGGCGATTTTGCGGTAGTTGCCGCCGTTCCACTTGCGGGCGTTGATCATCACCGAGCCGTTTTCGAGTTCGGCGATGGAGGTCTCGTTGGGGGAGCCGTTGGCGTTTTCGGCGGGCGGGCTCATCGACCAGGTTTTTCCGTGGTCGTCGGAGTACACCGCGTATACCGACCAGGAACCGAACTTGGCGGCGGTGTTGAAGGGCAGGATGAGGCGGCCCTTCTTGGCTCCGCGGGTGAGCTGGACGCCCGGGTGCGGGCCGCCCGCGATGAGGCGGTCGGTTTCCGGCTTGGTGGTGGCCGTGATGTCCACGGGCTTGGACCAGGTCTTGCCGTTGTCCTTGCTCTCGATCACCCAGTTGGTGATGACGGTCGCTCCGGAGGTGCCGGCGGTGAGCTTGCCGTTGCGCTCGCTGACTCCGGCCGGGTACTTCTGGAAAATCAGGAAAATGGAGCCCGTGGTGGCGTCGTACACGGGGCAGGGGTTGTTGAAGCAGTCCTTGCCGGCGTCGGCGATGCAGTCGGTTTTCGACCAGGTTTTGCCGTCGTCGTCGCTGAGCGACAGGATGATGTCGTTGTTGGACTGGTCGGCGGCCGAGGCGCGGCCTTCGGCGAAGGCCAGGAGGCGGTTGTTTTTGCCCGTGATGATGGCGGGGATGCGCACGCCTCCGTAGGGGTTTTCACGCTTGGAGCCGAAGACGACGACGGAGGATTCGCTCGCCGGGGTGCTCTCGGCGGCGGCGGCCTCGGCGGGGGCCTCCTTGGAGGCTTTCTTGGCGGCGTGGGTGAGCGGGGCGAGGGCGACGAAGGTGGCCAGGAGTGCTACGAAGGGTGTTTTCATCGGGAGAATAGGGGGCTGTTTGAAACGGGTACGGATAAAAAAACGCCCGCCGGACCTGAAAGGTTCCGGCGGGCGCAGTGGTCAATTTCTTAGTACTGCCACTGGAAGAAGCCGATGGCTTCGAGCTCACCGATCATCGCCTTCACTTCTTCGGCGGTGGGGGTGCGCTGGGGCAGGCGGGCGGGGCCCACGGGCACGCCGAGGTGACCCATGAGGGCCTTGGCGCAGCCCATGTAGCCGCGCTTGGCCACGATCTTGACGACCTGGCAGGAGCGGTAGAGTTCGTCGGCGGCGGTCGCGTTGTCACCCTTGGCGGCGGCGGCCATGAGGCGCTGGTAGATGCCGGGGCAGAAGTTGAAGGTGGAGCCGACGGCGCCCTTGGCGCCCATGGCGACGGCGCCGAGCATGTACTCGTCGTTGCCGTAGGGGACGTCGAACTTGCCGCCTTCGAAGCGGTGGCAGAGCTGGAACTGGAGGTAGTCGGGGTTGGTGAACTTGATGCCGCGCAGGTTCGGGATCTTGGCGGGAGCCTTGGTGAGGAACTCCTCCATGTTCATGTTCACGCCGGTGAGCACCGGGATGTCGTAGTAGTAGAAGGGCAGGCCGGGGGCGGCCTTGGCGACCTTGGCGCAGCAGTCGACGAGCATGTCGACATTGGCCGGCTTGAAGTACGAGGGCGACAGCATGGAGGTCGCGGCGGCGCCGACCTTCTGGGCGTGCGCGGCGAGCTCGGCGGCGTCGGTCAGGCAGTTGGAGCCGACGTGCACGATGACGGGCAGGTCGAGGTTGTTGGCCTTCACGACCTGCACCCAGCGCTCGGTCAGCGCCTTGCGCTCGGTGAGCGAGGTGGAGTGGCTTTCGCCGGTGGTGCCGCCGATGAAGACGGACTTGATGCCGCGCTTGGCGAGGTGGATCGCCTGCTTCTCGACGACGGCGAGGTTCAGTTCGCCTTCGGCGTCGAAGGGCGTGTGCGTGGCGGCGCAGAGGCCGTGGATTTTGAACGAGCTCATGTTTGGGTGGGAAGTTTTCGGTTTCTGTTTTTTTCGTTGGCGAAAAAAGGGGTGTGCGGGAGGAAATCAACCTTCGGTCTTGGGCTTGGGCAGCAGCAGCAGCGCCACGCCGCACACCACGAGACCGACGCCGGAGAGGGCGAGGGTGGTGGACAGCGGGATGCCGGCGTCCTTGAGCTTGCCGCCGTAGACCACGGAGAGGCCGCCGAGGCCGGCGCCAACGAGGTTGAGGAAGCCGTAGCCGGTGGCGGCGATGCGCCCGTCGATCTGCGAGCGCAGGATGGGCATGAGGGTGGCGTCGAGCACGCCCTGGGCGATGCCCTGGAAGGCCACGCAGGCGATGAACACCGGGAGGGTTTCCACGCCCAGGCAAAGCGCCACCATCGGGCCGGCGATCACGAAGGCGATGCCGGCGAGCAGCGAGCGGCCCTTGGCGTTGCGGCGGCTCCACGCGTCGGCGAGCAGGGCGCCGAGGATGACGGCGCAGTACTTGGCGATGGAGGAGGGGGTGGTGGCGTAGGTGCCGGCGGCGGCCAGGGAGAGGTTGAACTTCTCCTTCAGCAGCAGGGGCAGCCAGGAAAGGATGAACCAGTTGGAGATGCTGGCGCAGCCCATGATGCCCATGAGCAGCCAGAAGGCCGGCACGCGGAAGAGCGTGGAGAGGATCTTGCCGATGGTCGGCTTGGCCTGCTCGACGGGCGCTTCGGCTTTCTCGGCCACCGCCGCGGAGGCGGCTTCGCCGGAGGGTTCCTTAAGGAAGAGGATGAGCACCAGCGCGTAGGCGACGCCCACGAGGCCGAAGACGCCGAAGGTCATGCGCCAGCCCACGGTCTGGGCGACCGCGCCACCCACGCCGGCGAGAGCCTGGCCCAGGTAAATGCCGCTCATGTGGATGCCGGTCGCCAGCGAGCGGGTCTTGCCGCGGTGGAAGTCGGTGATCAGCGCGAGGGCGGCGGGGATGTAGCAGGCCTCGCTGATGCCCATGAGGGCGCGGGCGACGACCAGCTGGCCGTAGGTCTCCACATGGCCGGTCATCCAGGTCACGGCGGACCAGACGATGAGCGACACGAGGATGACGAGGCGGCGGCTGAACCGGTCGGCGAGGATGCCGCCCACGGGGCTGAGCGCCGAGTAGATGAAGAGGAAGATGGCGGTGAGCAGGCCGAACTGGGCGCCGGTCTGCGGGATGTCGCGCACGATGGGCGGCTGCATGGTGGTGAGCAGCTGCCGGTCGAGGTAGTTGAGCATCGCCACCACGAAGAGCAGGCCGACGGCCACCCAGGCGGCCTTGCCGGGCTTGTCCGCCGCCGAAGCGGTGTCGGCGATGGCGCGCGAGAGGCCCTTCTTACGCACCTGCAGGACGATGGCGCCCACGCCGATGGCGCCGAGGGCGAAGACGACCCAGTCGATGGCGTGCAGCTTCAGGGCGTAGCCGATCTTCATGGAAGAGACGGCCGCGGTGCGCACGCCGGGCTTCGTTTCGCCGGAAACGGTCATCAGCTTGTCGCCGGCGATGAGGGCGGGCGCGGTGGCGAGACCTTCGGGCCACTCGGTGGCGGTTTCCCAGACGCGGGTGCGCGGGTCGTAGGAGTAGACGGTCTTCGACTGGCCCGGGTGGGTCTGGGCCGGCTTGCCGTAGTGCGAGCCGTCGTCACCGCCGATGAAGAAGAGCAGGCCTTCGCGCGCGGGGGCCGGGGAGGCGCCGGCGGCCAGGGTCGTGGGCATGGGCGCGGGCGCTTCGGCGGCCCACAGCTTGGTCTTGTCCGAGGCGGTGGTGACCAGCGTGGCGCCGTCGGCATGGTAGGTGCGCACGGGCTTGCCGTCATCGCCGGCCTTCAGCGAGCAGCCGCCGAACACATGGATGTTGCCGTCGAGCGCGCCGGCGGAGGACAGGATGCGTCCGCCGAAGGGGGCGCCGGGGAGCTTTTCCCAAGCGGCCTCGGAAATCTTGTCGGCGTCGATCTTGGAGAGGTCCAGACGGTACACCGTGGCGAGCGCCTCGGTGGAGGTCGGGGTTTCCTGTCCGCCGATCACATAGAGGCGGTTGCCTTCCACGGCGCACGCCGCGTAGGCGACGGTCTTGGGCAGGGCGGGCAGCTTGGTCACCTTTCCGTCCAGACCCACGAGGTTCACCTCGGCGAAATGTTGCGTGGCGTCGCAGCCGCCGGCGACCACGAGGCCCTTGGAGGTGGGCGCGAAGGCGGCGTAGGCGAGGGGCTTGGGCAGGTCGCCCACCTTGGTCCACTTGCCTTCGTTCAGGCGGTAGACGGCCGAATGGAACTTCTTGGCTCCGCCCTCCCAAGGCAGCGCGTCGGGGAAGTTGGCGCCGCCGGCGGCGAGCACCACGGGGTGGCCGTGGCTGTCCCATACGGGAGCGGCCGCCATGCCGGCCAGCCCGACGGGGTCGGGCATGGCGGAAATCCGGCTCTCGGCGGGTTCTATGCGGTAGTCTGCGGCGGAGGCGACGGAAGGGAGTGTGAAGGCTGCGGCGACCAGGGGGAGAAGGACGGCGCGAAGGAGCGGGAGACGCATGGGGTAGGGAATTCTATGGATACGGGGTGGGGTGCCCAACGGGCGCAGAAAAACAGGGTGAACCGGAAAGGCCGGCCGAAAATCGCCGTATCGCGCGGCCGGCCCTTCCGTTTTCGCTCACCTTGTTCGAATCAGAGACGCTCGACCACCGTGACGGTGTTCGTGCGCTTGCCCGGGCCGGTCTCGCCGGAAACGAGGAAGACCTTGCCGCAGCACTCGATGGCCGGGGCGGTGACGATGCCCACGGGCAGCTCGCCGGCCTTCACATAGGTGGCGGCGGCGGGCAGGTAGGCGTACACGGTCTTGGGCTGGCCGGGGTGTTCGGCCGGCGACTTGCCGTTGTTGTAGAAGAAGCCGGTGTCGCCGCCGAGCAGCAGCAGGGCGTCGCCGAGCGCGGGGGCCGGGCCGACGGAGGCCACGAGGGGCTCGGGCAGAGCGGTCGTGGTGGTCCAGCTGTCGGTGGAGGGGTTGTAGACCAGGGCCTCGGTGAGGTAGGTGCGGAAGGGCTTGCCGTCCTTGGGGGCGAGCGAGCAGCCGCCGAACACATACAGCAGGCCGCCGAAATCGCCGGCCACGGACAGGTGGCGTCCGGCGCCGGGGATGGGCGCGAGGGTCTTCCAGCCCGCTTCGGGCTTGGCCAGGTCCAGCGCGTACACGGAGTTGAGCGCCGTCGTGGCGGTGGGCGAGTCGGTGCCGCCGACCACATACAGCTTGCCGTTGAGCGTGGCGCAGGCGGCGAACGCCACGGGCGCGGGCAGTTCGGGGAGCGCCTCGATCTTCACGCCGGTCGAGCCGGGCGAGACGCGGAAGGTCTTGCGGAAGTTCTCCTTGTCGTTGGTGCCGCCGGCGACGATGAGTCCGGCGGGGGTGCCCGCGTAGGCGGCGTAGGCCATCACTTCGGGCAGTTCGCCGGCGATCTTCCAGGCGCCCTGCGTGTACAGGTAGGCCGCCTTGTTGTAGACCTTCAGGCCGCCTTCCCACGGCTTCTTGTCGGGGAAGTGCGCGCCACCCACGACGAGCATGCCGCAGTCCGAACCCACGGCGATTTTGCCGCCGGAGAGTCCGGCGAAGCCGATCGGGTCGGGCAGGGCGGCGGCTTGGGAGAACGCAATTTTCACGGAGGGGAGGGGCGGGACGGTGGTCATTAGAAAAGATTCGTGAGTTGTTCGTGGTAAAGCGTGGCCTCTTATGCGGTTCGGTTTGCCGGTGTCCATCCTCGTCGGAATGGATTTACATGTTTACCGGCACTCGGGCCCGGGGGGACGACTCCGCTTGGGCCGGGCGTGCTGCCGGCTCGCGCGGGGAGGCCTCGGCGCCGGCGGTGGGCGCACGAATTTCCCATCGGGGGATTGCGGGCGCGGGCAGGCGCGATTCCATGCCTCAACGACCGGTCGATGCTTTCTTCCGTTTCCCGAACCCGATTTTCACACCCCATGCGCTCCGGCTTCCGCCTTCTCCGACTGGCCCTTTGCCTTCCCGTGGCCGGTTTGCTCACAGCGCGGGCGAGCGAGGTTCGGCTGTGGTCGCGTTTCTCGGGCTTTTCCCGCTTTGATGCCGCGACGCCCGAGCTTGAGGGGACGCTGTACCCGCGTCCGGCGCCGGCTCAATCTCCGGCCGTCTCGTCGCCCCGCCCTCTCGCCTCCATACTGCGCGCCTACTCGTTCGGCACTTTCTTTAAGCCGGATTTCCCTAAGCGCGCGTCCCTCGCATCGCTTCAGACCCCCTCGTCGGCCTGGGACGGGCTTTTCTTCGCCAACTACACCGAGGCCGAATTGGCCGGCGCGGTGTATGCCGAGACCGGCGGGTTGTTCCCGCGCCAGTTGCGCGCGGGCTCCGTCTACGATGCCTCGACCTGGGCCGATGATTTCGAGCCCGGCGGCGTTTTCGACCTGCGGCGCGCCAGGCTTATGGTGGCCGAGACCAGAAAGCTCAACAAGCGCACGCATGTTCGCGCGCGGCCTGCGGAAGGCGACCGCCTCGCCACACGCGCCTGGCTGGCCTGCGCCGATGCCGCTCGCGAGGCGGCCTCGCGCGAGATTCATCCGATAGAGCCGGGCGAGCGCCTTCACTTCTTTATCCGTCAGGACGGCGTGGGCGCGCAGAAGGCGCCATACCTGGAGGGCTACGAGCCGGTGCTCACCTACGGGCCTTTCGTCAATGTGGGCGGAGGCGATGTGCCGGCGGGCGACGCCACGCACATCGACTTCTATGTGCTCCCGGTTCGCGGTCGGTGAGGTCGAGGATTTAAAGAGGAAAGCTTGAAGGCGGGCGGACGGCTTCGCGCCCCGCCTGTAATCGGACTTGATGTCGCGCCTCCGTTTTTCGACAACGGCGCCGCCATCATTCACCCCATGAAGCGTCGATTTCCTCCCCAACCTCGGCGAACGACCAATCGACTTCCTGTCCGGTCCGCCCCCTCCGGGCGTTTGTTCGTAAAGGCCCCTTGCGCCACATCCGTGGTGCCCCCGCTCGACCGGTCCTACTCCTACGATCCGATGGGCAGCCGTCGCGCCTACACCGAGCAGGGCAAGTCCGTCGCCTACGCCGCCAACTCCGCGAATCAGTATGATTCGGTGTCCTCCACTGAAAACGGAACACCGAACCCCGAAAACCTGCGCTACGACCGCAACGGCAACTTGTTGACGGACGGTCAGCGCACCTACACCTTCAAGTGCCACGAGTGGAATACCATCGAGGAAACCATCACCTCGGCCGCCTCCATCGACTCTCAACCGTCAACTATCACCTCGACGAAGTCGTATGTCTGGGGCAATAACCTGTCTGGTAGCCTTGCTCTAGGGATGAGTGTAAGTGGTTTGAATCTATGAATAGGTTTCTTTTTCTTTCTCTTTTTTTTGTGCTTCCTGTGTGGGTGCTCTTCCTCGGAGAATATGGAAGTGGCTGCTTCCTTGAGGGGAGGGCATGATAGACCCATTGACGGGAAGCTTGGGATGGGCTTGGGCGTTCCAATTAAAGTTCAGGGGAGGGTGATTGTTTTAACTGAAGAGAAGGCGCATGTTATAGGGGTTCGGGAAAGGTTTTTTATTATTATATATAAAGTTAATGGAAGGTCCGTTTCGCCAGTTCTGCTTCCTCTGGAGAGTTGGCCTGATGTTGCATTTAAAAATGGTGATTTTTTGGCTTTTTTAGGCTACGAGTTTGTGGATTCAGTCGGCAATCCTCACTGGGCTGGTGAGTGTAACGAAATGGGCATTTCTTCTGTTCCTGACTTTCATTTGGAATATTCTTTTTGTGCGGTTTGTCGTAGGGAGGAAGGTGAGTAAATCTCTCAATTTTTATTTCCAAAGCAACTTCCGGCGTCTACCGCTAATCGCACACATGGGGTGCTTGAATGGCGCTTGAATTGGTCAGGCCAATTTCGTGTAAACGCCCCGCCGACATTAATGCCGGCGGGGCGTTTCCTTCTTTGGGAGGCATTATGGCGATACAATGAGTTTTCTTGGGGGCGTGTGATAGTCGCTTTGTTTTAATGCTGTTGTAAGTTGTGTGGTGTAAAATGGCGCGGTGATTTTCGCCATGGCGGGTTTGTGGGGTGATTTGTGGTAGGTATTGATAGAACAAAATGTCATGGCGCTGTTATTCGACGAGAATCCCCGATATGCGGAGGGACGCGATCGCTGGAGTACTTTGAAAACGGTCCTCCGGGTGTCTTCCTCCGTAATCTCCGTGTCTCCGTGGTGAACCCTGCCGGGGTTTTAGCGCAAAGGGGGCAAGAGGCGCAAAAGGCGCGAAAGAGACGGGTTGGTGTTCTCCACGAAGGCACAGAAGTCATGAGGAGCCTGTCGGAAACCTCGCGTGCGTCCGGAGGTCCGCCCCGGATAAATCGTAGTGCATCCGGTCTTTCGCGGTCTCCTGGTCTCCGCGTTGAATCCCCACGAAAAGCGGTGCTCACGGCGGGCTGCCACCGTTTTCTCCGTGGCTCCGGGTTGGGAAGCTCCGTGGCCTCCGAGCCATGCGGCGTGTCCGACCGCTTCATTTCCCTTTTCAGCCGGCGCGTTTGGCTCCTTCTTTCCCGGCATGTCGTCGAAGCCCGAAGTCCAGCTCACCCCGATGCAGCAGCAGTACCGCGAATTCCGCGGCAAGCTGCCGGCGGGGACGCTGCTGTTGTTCCGACTGGGCGATTTCTACGAGATGTTCGGACCGGACGCCGAGACGGGCTCGCGGTTGCTGGGCATCACGCTGACCAAGCGCAACGAGACGCCCATGGCGGGCATCCCGTACCACGCCGCGCCCGCGTACATCACGAAGCTGCTCGCCGCCGGCTGCAAGGTCGCCGTGTGCGACCAGACCGAGGCGGCCGTGCCGGGCAAACTGGTGAAGCGCGAGATCACGCGCATTCTCACCCCCGGCACCGCGCTGGAGGACGCCCAGCTGGACGCGCGTCGCAACAACTACCTGCTTGCGCTTTGCCGCGACCGGCGCGGCCTGCACGCGGCGTGGCTGGAGCTTTCCACCGCCGAATTCCGCGTGGCCACCGCCGCCGACCCCGCCGCGCTGCTGCCCGTGCTGCACGCGCTCGACCCGCGCGAAATCCTCATTCCCGACGAGAACGACGCGGCGTGGACGCGCGTGCCGCTGGTGGCGAACCTGCTGGAGTCGCACCCGGTCACGCGCCTCGCCGGCTGGCATTTCGAGTCCGACAACGGCTCGCAACTCGTGTCGCGCACGCTGGGCGTGCTGAACCTGCAGGGCTTCGGCATCGCGCCCGACCACGGCGGCCTCGGCCCGGCCGGCGCGGTGCTCGGCTACGCCACCGACAACCTTTGCCAAAAGCCGGCCAACCTTCACCGCATCGAGGAGTACCGTCCGTCGGACACCCTGCGCATCGACCCCGCCTCGTTGCGCAACCTGGAGATTTTCAAGACCTCCTCCGGCGTGCGCGAGGGCTCGCTGCTGGCCGCCGTGGACGACACGGTGACCGCTCCCGGCGCACGGTTGCTTGAGCAGTGGCTGGCGGCGCCGCCGCTGGACCTGGCCGAGGTGCTGCGCCGTCAGGACTGCGTGGATACGCTTTTCGCCCATCACGGCGCGACGAACCGGCTGCGCGAGGCGCTGCGCTATGTGCGCGACATCCCGCGCATCCTGGCGCGCCTGCAGAACCGCATCCGCAACCCGCGCGAGCTGGGCGGCGTGCGCGACACGCTGCGCCGGCTGCCGGAGATCCGCGAGGAGCTTTCCCTGCTCGGTCCGGCCTCGGGCCTGTCCGAGTCCATCGAGCCGTGCACGGACTTGCGCGAACACCTCGACCGCGCGCTCAACGACGAGCTGCCGGGCGATCTCCTGGAGGGCGGCGCGCTGCGCGCCGGTTTCGACGCCGAGCTGGACCGGCTGCGCGGGCTTTCCAAGGACAACAAGACCTGGATCGCCGACCTGGAGAGGTCGGAGCAGGAGCGCACCGGTATCCGCACGCTGAAGGTGAAGTACAACGGCGCCTTCGGCTACGCCATCGAGGTGACCAAGGCGAACCTGCACCTGGTGCCCGCGCACTACATCCGCAAGCAGACCATGACCAACGCGGAGCGCTTCACCACCGAGGAGCTCCGCCAAAAGGAGAAGGAGGTGCTGCGCTCCGAGGAGTACGCGCTGGCCCGCGAGGCCGAGCTTTTCCGCGAGTTGGTCGAGCGCATCCTGGCTCACGCCGTGACGCTCCTGCGCACCGCCAACGCCCTCGCCGAACTCGACGTGCTCTGCGGTTGGGCCGAAATCGCGCGCGACCGCGACTGGTGCCGCCCGACGGTGGACGAGTCCGACCTCCTCGACATCGACCAGGGCCGCCACCCGGTCGTGGAGCTCATGCTGCGCCGGCCCGGCGCGCCGCAGGCGTTCGTGCCGAACGACACGAAGCTGTCGTCGTCGGGCGAGCAGGTGGTGCTCATCACCGGCCCGAACATGGCGGGTAAGTCGACCTACATCCGGCAGGTCGCGCTCATCACGCTGCTCGCGCAGATCGGCTGCCGTGTGCCGGCGAAGGCCGCGCGCATCGGCCTGGTGGACCGCCTGTTCTGCCGCGTGGGCGCGAGCGACGAGCTGGCGCGGGGCAACTCGACCTTCATGGTCGAGATGAACGAGACGGCCAACATCCTCAACAACGCGACGCCGCGCAGCCTGGTCATCCTCGACGAGATCGGTCGCGGCACGAGCACCTACGACGGCATCAGCATCGCGTGGTCGGTGGCCGAGTTCCTGCACGGCTCCGGCGCGGCCGGCCCGCGCACGCTGTTCGCCACGCACTACCACGAGCTCACCCGCCTCGCGGATTCGCTGCCGCGCCTGCGCAACTACTGCGTGGCGGTGAAGGAGTGGAACGACGAGATCCTGTTCGTGCGCCGCGTCATCCCCGGCGCCGCGGACCGTTCCTACGGCATCCAGGTCGCCCGCCTCGCGGGCCTGCCTCAGGCGGTCGTGGAGCGCGCGCGCCAGATTCTTTCGGACATGGAGGGCGGCGCCGTCGCCTCGCCCGCAGCCAAGCCCGCGGACGCCGTGGAGGAGGCTCCCAAACCCGTGGCCAAGCCCGCCGTCACGCCCAAACCGGCGCGCAAGCCGGCGCTCGCCGAGGACGGACAGCTTTCCCTCTTTTAAAGACGTCCGCGCCGGTCCGCCCGGTCATGCGAGGCGGGCGGGGCGGTTGTCAGCGAGCGGAGCAGCGCAGCAGGGAGGGCGCCGAGATGCTGACGATGCGCGTGGGGCGCTTCACGGGCAGCGTGATGTCGAATTGCGTGCCCTTGTTCGACTCGGTTCGGAAGGTGATGGAGCCGCCGTGGGATTCCACCAGGGCGCGGCAGATGGCGGTGCCCAGTCCGGTGCCTCGCGCCTTGCCGCTGGTGACGAAGGGCTCCCAGAAGTTCTCACGGATTTTCTCCGGGATGCCGGGGCCGTTGTCGCACACCGTGATGAACGCGGTGGCGTCGTCGCGCAGGCCGGCGGTCAGCACGATGCGCGCGCCGGGGCGGCCTTCCATGGCGTCCACCGCATTGCCCACCAGGTTTTGAAGCACGCGAAGCAGCTTGCGCGGCTCGGCTTCCACCACGGTCCTGTCTCCTCGGAACTCGACGGCCACGCCGGCGGATTCCCAGTAGGGCGCGTTGAGGAAACGGAAGGTGTCGAAGAGTTCGAGCAGGTCGATGCGCGTGTAGTCGTCGCCGGAGCGCCCGTGGGTGAAGTCGGCGACCTCCTCGAGCATGCCCATCATGCGCTCCACCTGCGCCTCGATGTTGCGGCAGTGCTTGGCGAGCAGGGCGGTGAGCGCCGGGTCGGCGGTGGAACTGACCGTCTCGATGAGCTGCGCGTTGAGGTTGACGAGGGTGATGGGGGTGCGCAGGTCGTGGGCGACGGAGCTCACCATCGTGCCCAGCGTGACGAGTCGCTCCTGGCTGGCGGAGTCCTCCACATAGCGGGCCGTGGTGTCGCACAGGTGCCGGATTAGCACATCGCAGAGTCTGCGCGCCAGCGGGCTTTGCGCGTCCCGGATGCCTCGGACTGTTTCCGCAGGGAGGAAGGCGATGAGCGAAGGCTCCGTGGCTGTGACGCGCAGGAAGCGTGTCGAGCCCAGCATGGCGCCGATCTCGCCGAAGGCCTCGCCGCGCGCCGCTTCGCCCACGATGCGGAATTTGCGTTCGTCGGAGGCGGCGCGCTTCTCGAAGCGAACGCGGCCGGACAGGAGGAGTCCGAGGGATTCGGCGGGGTCGGATTCGTCGTAGACGACCTGCCCCGGGGTGAATTCTCGTGTGGTTGCGAGCGCCGCAAGGGCGTCGACATCGGCACGGTCGACGCCGTCGAAGAAGGGGTGTTGGTGGAGGAGCATGCGGGCGGCTAGGGGGCGGCGGTCTTCGGGGGCGCGGAGTCGAGCATGAGGGGGCCCAGGATAAGATGGGCGTCACGGGCGGGGCCTTCGACGAGCTCCACCTCAACGGAGTCGACGGGCGAGGTCACTTCTATTTCGCCGAGGGAGGCGAGCATGGGCGTGTCCGTGGAGACGGATGCCGGCAGGTAGACGCTGAGCCGGGCCGAGCCCAAGCGCACCGCGAGGCGCGCCGGTTTCGCGCCCAGCTCGGGCGTGTAGCGGTAAACCGCGGAGAGTCTGATCGTGCCCGGCGCGATGTCGCGGCGCCAGACCGCCCGGCTGCCCGTCCGCCATCCCGCGATGGAGCGTGCGGAATCGTCCAGGCGCAGCCCGTAGCCGAGCGTGGCGTCGGCCGCGCGAAGCGAGTGCTCGCGCTGGCGGCGCGAGTTGCCGGGCAGAGGCGTGGCCATCGCGACGGGGGATTGGGCCGCAGCAGGGGCTTGGGGTTGGGCCGGCTCGGGGGCGGGTCGGGCGTGTTTGTCCCCGGCGTTGAGCGCCATGAAAACGGCAGCGGCGACAATCGCCAGCATAGGGGCGGGGAGAATCCAGAGCCACATCGGCGCCCGTTCCCGAACCGCATCGACGCCGGCGAGGTCATCCAACGCGAGCTCCAGCGCATGCCCGTCGGCGAAGCGCCGGTTCGGGTCGGGGTCCAGGCAGCGGGCGACGACGCCGTCCCAGCGCGGGTCGATGCCCGGGACGAGCTGCGCGAGCGGTTTCATGTCCGCCGCGGAAGCGCGGCCTGTGAGCAGAAGACGGGCCACGACGCCCAGAGCATAGATGTCGGAGCGAGCGTCACCCGCGCCGCCGGCTTTCACTTCGGGGGCCATGAACCCTTCGGTGCCGCCGGTGAGTTCGGGCGTGTCGCGGGCCTGGCGTGCGAAGCGCACGAAGGTGTCCCCGCCCTCGCGTTCCCGCCCGGGGCCGTCCGCGGCGGCGGCGCAAAGCCGGGCCAGGCCGAAGTCGCTCACGCGCACCACACCGTCGGCGTCGAGAAGGAAGTTTTCGGGTTTGAGGTCGCGATGGACGATGCCGAGCGAATGGGCGTGGGCTAGGGCGGAGGCGATGGCGCGCAGCAGGGCGAGCGTCTCGTCGGGGGGGAGCTTGCCGCCGCGTTCGCGACGCAGCGTCTCGAGCGTGCCCCCTTCGACATAGTCCATCACGAAGTAGTGGCGTTCGCCCGGAGCCACGCCGAAATCATGCACCTGCACAATGTGCGGGTGCCTCAGGGCGGCGAGCATGCGGGCCTCGTTGCGAAAGACTTCGGCGAACTCGGGCAGCGCGGCCAGCTCGTCGTTGAGCACCTTGATGGCGAAGCGCTTCTGAAGGAAAATCTGCCGCGCCAGATAGACGCCGCCCATGCCGCCGTGGCCGAGTTGAGAAATCACCTCGTAGTTGCCGATGCGAGCGCCTGGGGCGAAGGGGTCGTCGGTGGGCATGGGTTGCGGGGAATCGGCGGCGAATTAGGCGACGGGCACGCGCGATGGGAAGGGCGTTTTTTTCAGGGATCCTTCCGCGCCGCGGCAGCCGATCGGGCGCCCTCAGCTCAGAGCGTGATGTTGTCGATGAGGCGCGTCTCGCCCAAGTTCACGGCCACGGCCGCCAGGGTTTCCCCGGGGCGGATCTTCGAGAGCGGCTCCATGGTGCGCGCGTCGGTCAGCGTGAAGTACTG
This sequence comes from uncultured Opitutia bacterium, assembly GCA_945957395.1. GTDB lineage: Bacteria > Verrucomicrobiota > Verrucomicrobiia > Opitutales > UBA953 > CAMFKE01. The sequence continues at coordinate 114,446 of CAMFKE010000007.1, read as the reverse complement.
CAGCCGCAGCGCAGGCTCCTGCGCCAGAGAGCGCTCGAACGCCGACTTCACCAGCGCCGCGTCGCGTTCCCCGGAGTCGACAGCCGCCTTGGCGGCGAGCAGCGCCTTGTACAGCGAGGGCGCCTTGGCGCGCAGGTCGGCCGGCAGGTATCGGTTGCGCGAACTCAGCGCCAGGCCGTCCTTCTCGCGCACGATGGGCGCGACGACGATGTCGACGGGCATGAACAGGTCGGAGACCATCTTGCGGATGACGGCGCATTGCTGCGCGTCCTTGGCGCCGAAGATGGCGGCGTGGGGCTGCACGATGTTGAACAGCATCGCCACCACGGTCGTGACGCCCCGGAAGTGCCCGGGGCGGTGGTCGCCGCAGAGGCCCTTCGAGCAAAGGCCCTCTTCGATGAAGGTTGAAAAGTCCGCGGCGTACATGCCGTCGGAGGGCGGGGCGAAAACGCAGTGCGCTCCGCGCTCGCGGCACAGCGCCGCATCGGCGTCAAGGGTCCGCGGGTACTTGGCGAAATCCTCGGTGGGGCCGAACTGCGTGGGGTTCACGAACACGGAGACGACGATGAAGTCGCCGCGGCGCTTGGCCTCGTCCACCAGGCTCATGTGTCCCTCGTGCAGGGCGCCCATGGTGGGCACGAACGCGATGCGGCGGCCTTCTCCGCGCAGCTTGAGGGCCAGACGCTGCATTTCCCGGGGATCGTGAACGATTTGCATGGCGCCGGATATGCCGGCCGGTGCGCGTCCGGCAAGCCCTTGTCCGTGCTCAGGCCGGCGGCGCGCCGCCCCCTGCCGGCGTGGTTTTTTTGCTTTAATCCCCGAATGCGCGGGCTAGCCTGCGCGGCACTATGCCCGATTCATCCCTGCCCCCGCTTGGTTCCATTCGTCAGCTCATGCACGATCTCAACGGCCAGCTTTTCGTGGTGCGCGGCAACGCCGAATTGATCGAGATGACCACGACCGACGCCGCCGCGCGCGAGAAGGCGGTACGGCTGGTGGAGGCCTGCGACCGGCTGGCCGATATCGCGCAGAAGCTGCATAATCAGGTTCGAGAGAAGAATCTTTGAGACACTCCGGGGTGACCCGGGGAAAAACAGGGCGCCCGCTGCGTTTTTCGCAGCGGGCGCCTTGTTTTCATCGCTTCGCTTCCGCTTTGGGCTCCGTGGCGAAGCTCACGGTGGTGTCCTCGACCCAGCGCCCGGACGCGTCCTGTTTCACGGGCAGGAAGGCGAAGGAGGTTTTTCGAGCCGGGTGGCCGGCGGGCAGCTTCACCAGGATCTTGTTCCAGCCGGCCTTGAGCGAGAGAGCCGCCGGTTCGCGGGTCCAGTAAAGCTCCTCGTCCTCGATGGGGATGAGCTCGTGGGGCGTGGCCCAGGACGCCGACATGAGCCGGCGCGTGCCCGGGGCCTTCCATTCCGGCGCCGGGGCGGGCGCGTCGTTCACGAAAATCGTGCCGCCGTTGGCGTCCCAGTCTCCGGCAGCCGGGGTGCCTGCGTATTGGCGGTTCGCCCGCCCCGGGGTCTCGAATCCGATTTGGGCGCGCAAGGTGTAGTCGACGGGTGAATACACATGGGTGAGCGCGTAGCCGATTCCGGGGATGCGGGGGGCGTTCTTTTTCCCCCCGGGTTTTGCGGGAAGGAGCATATCCACGGGGATCGCGCCACCGTGGGCGGTTTTCCAGGAAAGCGTGGCTGAGTCGGCCCGGTAGCTCCCGACAATCTTCGTTTCGGGCGTGTCGGCGGCCGGCGTGTCGGCGGGGAACGGGCCGACGGTGCGCCAGACGACATGGCCGGACTTGACGAACGGGAACGCCTCGCCGGCGAAGAATGTGTCGCGATGGCGCGCCATCCGCGACTCGAACTCGGCGAACTCCCGACCGAGGGGCGAGTCGGGCGGGGGGAGGTTCGCGGCGGCCTTGGGTTCGTTCGCCTCCCTGCCTGTCCAGCTGTTTTGGGCGAAGGCCAGCGTTCCGGGCCACACGCCGTTTTGGGCGGAGATCTTCGATTTGTCGACGACCCGGATGTCGGGCCAGCAGCAGAGGATACCTCCGAGATGCGTGGCGTCGCCCTCCGCGACACGGCAGGTTTGAAGGAAGTAGTAGCGGCGCACGATTTGCGCCGGGTCGTAGCCGTTGAGGTAGCCCAGTCCGGAGTCCACGACGCCGGCGTTTTTATCGCCGGCAACGCGGGCGGAGCCCTCGTCGCGCCAGATCTGCTCGATGGCGGTGCCGTCGTTGGGCAGGCCGGGGTTCCACATCATCGGGGTTCGCCCGTGACGGCGCACCTCCGCGGTGATGGCGTTGATGAAGGCCCGGGGTTCCCGAATGTGCACCTCGTCCGAGCCGATGTGCAGGACCGGGCAGTCGGCGGCCGGGATTTCAGCGCAGAACTCGGCGATGAGCGCTTTCAAAATCGGCAGTGCCCGAGGGTCGCCCATCTCGAATCCGAAGGCCTTTTTGAAGTAGTCGGAGTGGCCGGGCATGTCCAACTCCGGGATGACCCGGATGTGGCGCGCCCGGGCGTAGGCGATGACCTCGCGGATTTCGTCGTAGGAGTAGGTGGCGAGCGGGTCGCGCTCCGGCATGCGCGTCTTGGGGTCATTGAGAATCGGATACGCCTTGCACTGGATGCGCCATCCCGGTCGGTCGGTGAGGTGCCAGTGGAAGGTGTTCAGCTTATAGTCGGCGAAGCGGTCGATCTGCGCCTTGAGGCTGGCGACACTTTGGAAGTTGCGTCCGGTGTCGTGCATGAAGCCGCGGATTTTGAACGACGGCGCGTCGTCGATGACGCCGCAGGGGACGCCGGCGGGGTGCAGGGCGACGAGCTGGCGCAGGGTCTTGAGCCCGTAGAAAAGCCCGGCGGGGTCGGCGCCCGTGATCGTCACGCCGTCCTTGCGGATATCCAGCCTGTAGCCTTCGGGGGCGCTCACGGATTTGGCGTCAACCTCGAGTTTGAGGGGCAGTGCGACCGGCGCGTCCTTCGGTCGCAGGGCGCCTAGTTCGGCTTCGAGCCCGGCGGTTGCTCCGCCCGGCGTGGCGCTCCAAATCGCAGGAAGCGTTTCGGCTGACATTGCGGCATGGCGAACATCCGGGATGAGGGGCAGTGAAGAGGAGGCCGCGGCGAATGGGGCGAGGGCCAGTACGGCGGGGAGCAGGCGGGCGGGGAGCTTCATGGTGTGATGTCGTGATATGACCGGCCTCGTCGCAAAAGGTTCACGCTCAAATGGATTTTCGCAGACCAAACCTCTTTTTCACGAAGAGGTTTTCGGCCGGTTCCTCGCGGCCATAGCCTCCGCGGGACTGCCTCTTCGCGGCGATGCGGCCCCGGTTTCTTTCTTCCCTTCGTCTTGCCCGGCGTCCCGGGGGCGTTCAACTTGCCGGCTTCCCTTTCCCGAACGCCCGCCCGCGCAATGACCGACGACGACTCGTCCCTCTCCCCCGACACCGCCCGCGATGTGGGCGTCGTCGCGCCCGCCGACTTCGTGTGCGCCGAGCCCTTCCGCTTTGAACTGGGCGGCGAGATTCCAGCGTTCACTCTGCGCTACGAGACCTACGGCAAGCTTAACGCCGACAAGTCCAACGCCATCCTCATCCCGCACGCCCTCACCGGCGACCACCATGTGGCCGGCCGCTATGCTGAAGACGACCGCAAGCGCGGCTGGTGGGACTCCCTCGTGGGCCCGGGCAAGCCCGTCGACACGGACAAGTTCTTCGTCATCGGCGTGAACTCGCTCGGCGGCTGCCGCGGCTCCACCGGCCCCGGCTCTCTCAACCCCGCCACCGGCGCGCCTTACGCGCTCGATTTCCCGCAGATGACGCTGGGCGACATGGTGCGCGCCCAGGAGAAACTCATCTCGTCGCTCGGCATCCGCCGCCTCTACGGCGTCATCGGCGGCTCCATGGGCGGCATGAAGGCCATGCTGTGGGCGACGCTCTTCCCCGACCGCGTGGGCCGCATGATTCTCATGGCCTGCTCCGCTAGCCAGAACGCCCAGGCCATCGCGTTCAACGAGGTCGGTCGCAACGCCATCGTGCGCGACCCGGGCTGGTGCTCCGGCCGCTACGCCGCCGGCGAGGGCCCGCGCAACGGCCTGTCCGTCGCGCGCATGATGGCGCACATCACCTACCTGTCCGACCGCAGCCTCGACCGCAAATTCGGCCGCGAGAAGCACCCGGACGCCAGCGGCGCCGACCCGTTCGGCATCGAGTTCCAGGTGGAGAGCTACCTGCGCCACCAGGGCCGCGCCTTCCTCGACCGCTTCGACGCCAACACCTACCTGTACATCACCAAGGCCGTCGACCGCTTCGACCTCGCCGACGGCCGCCCGCTGCACGAGGCCTTCGCCTGCGTGCAGGCGCGCACCCTCGTCGTCGGATTCTCCTCCGACTGGCTCTACCCGCCCGCCCGCAACCGCGAGATCGCACTCGCCCTCCTGCGCGCCGGCAAGGACGCCTCGTACGCCGAGATCGAGACCGACGCGGGTCACGACGGCTTCCTGCTGCCCTCCGAGACGCTTCACCGCCTCGTGCGCCGCTTCCTCGAAAACGCCCGTTGATTCCCCGCCATGTCACTCCGTAGAAAAAGTTTCCGCGACGAGGCCGACCTGCGCATCTTCGGCGAGTGGATCCAAGACGGCTCCCGCGTGCTCGATGTGGGCTGCGGACGCGGCATCCTCCTCGAACACCTCGTCACCCAAAAGCGCGCTTTCAGCGTGGGCGTGGACAACGACCCGGTGAAGGTCGCCGGCTGCGTGGAGCGCGGCGTCAATGTCATCCAAGGCGACATGCACGCCGTGCTGCGCGAGCTGCCCGACGCCTCCTGTGACTGGGTGGTGTGTTCGCGCGTGCTTCAGGAACTGTCCAATCCGTCCGAGGTCGTTCTGCAGGCGCTGCGCGTCGGCCGCCGCGTGGCCGTCGCCTTCGTGAACCATGGCCACTGGCGCAACCGGCTGAGCATGGTGCGCTACGGGCACCGCGCGCGCAACCGGGTGTATCCGAATCCCTGGTATCAGAGCGAGCCGTCCAATCCCGTCTCCATCACCGACTTCGAGGAATTCTGCGCGCATTACGGCATCACCGTCGCCCGCCGCGAATACCTCGGCGGCGACTGGAAGACGCCCCGCCGCCTGCTGCCCAAGCTCCTCGCCGGCTACGGCGTCTACGAGCTGGTCCGCGCAGACAAGCCCGGCGCCTAGCCGCCCAAACATTTAACGCGGAGACCCGGAGGATGCCTCGAGTTCTCAACCCTTGAGTCCGTTGCGCCGCTTGCGCCCTTTGCGTTAAAGTATACCGCGAAACCCCTTTTCCCATGCCCTCCGAACCCTCGCTCTTCGACGAAGACTCCCCCGACCGGGAGTCCGGCTCGGGCGCGCACGGGTTCCGCCCGCCTCTGGCCGCCCGCATGCGCCCCCGCCGACTGTCCGAGGTGCTCGGGCACGAGGTGCTGCTCGGGCAGGGCGCGCTGCTGCCGCGACTCATCGCCACGGACAATTTCGGCAGCCTCCTGTTCTACGGCCCGCCCGGGTGCGGCAAGACCACGCTCGCCGAGGTCATCGCGGCCGAGACGCGTTGCCGGTGCGTGCGCGTGAACGCCGTGCTGTCGAACACCGCCGAGATGCGCGACATCCTGCGCGAGGCGCGCGCGTTCCCCGAGCGGCGCACGGTGCTGCTCATCGACGAGATTCACCGCTTCAACAAGGCGCAACAGGATCTGCTGCTGCCGGATGTCGAGGCCGGCGCTGTGCGCCTCATCGGCTGCACCACGCACAACCCCGGCTTCTACATCATCCCCCCGCTGCTCAGCCGCAGCCACCTCTTCCGCCTCGAACCCGCCGACGAATCCGTCGTCACGCTCGCGCTCCGTCGCGCGCTCGCCGAGGTGGAGCGAGGACTGGGCGCCTCCGGCGTGACGGCCGACGACGCCGTGCTGGCCGCCGTCGCGCGCATCGCCGAGGGCGACATGCGCCGCGCGCTCAATGCGTTGGAGACGATGGTGCTCAGCCACCCGCTCAAGACGCCGCTCACGCTCGCCGATGTCGAGGTGTTCGCGCGCGAGCGCCGCATCCGTTACGACCGCAACGAGGACGAGCACTACGACACCGCCTCGGCCTTCATCAAATCCATGCGCGGGGGCGACCCCGACGCCGCGCTCTACTGGCTGGCCGTGATGCTTGAGGGCGGCGAGGATCCGCGCTTCATCGCGCGCCGCCTGGTCATCTTCGCCTCCGAGGATGTCGGCCTGGCCGACTCGCGCGCGCTCACCGTGGCCGTGGCGACACAGCAGGCGGTGGACTTCGTGGGGCTGCCCGAGTGCCAGCTCAACCTCGCTCACGCCGTGCTCTTTCTGGCGACCTGCCCGAAGAGTAACAGCGCCACCGAGGCCATCTTCGAGGCGCGCCGCGTGGTGCGCGAGGAGCCCCGCCGCCGCGTGCCGGCGCACCTCAAGGACGCGCACACCAAGTTCAACCGCGCGCAAGGGCAGGGGGCGGGCTACCTGTACAGCCACGAATTTCCCGAGGGCGTCTCCGGCCAGTCCTATGTCGAGCCGCCCGTGAAATTGTATTCGCCCAAGCCCAACGGCTCCGAGTCCGCCATCGCCGAGCGCCTCGAGCGCTGGAAGGCCCTCCGCTCCAAGGCCGCGCGGGGCGGGCCAAGTCAGATTGCATAGTGCAAAAGGCAAAATGGCTTCCGTTGCTTTCGCGATTCCGATTGGGCGCGTGCGAAGGACTCACTTTTGCAATTTGCACTCTGCAATCCGCAGTTCGCTTCAGAACCTGGTGCGCTTCTCGTGCCGTCCGCGCTGTGAGCCGGGCAGCGTGGGCAGGTCGGAGAACACGGGGCGCGCCCGGTGTTTTGCCAGAAATTCGCGCGCGGCGCCCTTGAGCTGCATCCAGCGGGGCCAGTCGAAGTCCGGGGCGTGCACGAGGTGGTTGAGCAGGCTGCGCCACTCCACCGCCGCCCGCTCGATGTCGCCGCGGCGCAGGAGTTCGTCCGTGAGCTGTTCGATGGCCGCCGGGTTGGTTTCCAGCTTGGCCAGAAGTTCGCTCGCTCCGTCGCCGTAGTCGGGCGGCACGCCTTCGGCGAGGTAGCCGGGGCAGGTCATCGCGCGGTAGGTCATGCGGCACACCGCGCCCAGCCGGTTGCCCGCGTTCGCCACGCCCTGAAAACGGTGGCCCGCGCGCAGATTGGCCAGGTCGCGCACGAGCTCCGGTATCGCGTAGCTGTCGTCCTCGAGCGCGGCGGCGATGGCGAGGCCCTCGCTTTGTTGGAAAAATCCGGCGATGACGCCGCGCCGCGTGGGGCGCGCGTCCGCGTCGATGAGCCCCAGGCGCAGCCAGATGTCGGCCGGCAGTCCGGAACCGCTCTGCGCGCCCGATACGGTCGCGTGGATGTCGATGTCCTCCAGCTCCTCCTCGGCGATGATCGGGTTGATGAGCGCGTGGCCGCCGTCGTCGCGGCGCACGCGCACCAGCGCGTCCGAGTAGTCCAGTCGCGCCATGAGCGCGCCGCGCTGCGTGAAGAGGGCGCCGTGCAGCTTGCCGCCGCCGGTCAGCGCGGGCAGCCGGGCGGGCAGCGTCTTCTCAAACCACTCCAAGGGGAACGCGCGGCGAATTGCGGAACGCGGATTGCGGATTTCGGATTGGTTGCGACGTCGCCCGCGGGAGTCGCCGGCCTCTTGGGCTTTCTCATTCCGCAATCCGCAATCCGCGTTCCGCAATCCCTTCAGCAGCCACGGCGCGAGTTCCAGGTCGTCGTTGCCCGCTTCCTTCGGGAACTGCGCGAGCGCCACGAGGCGGCCGTAGCGTTGCGGGCTCGTGTCCGGAAGTTTGCAGACGGAGCCGACCGGGACGGTCGCGAGCGTCTCGGGGCGAGTGAGCGCGGGGTGCCAGGTGTCGTCCAGGCGCAGCCACGCCTCGCGCAGCGACGCCTTCGTCTCCGGTTTGAGGCGCTCGCGGCCGCCGTGACGGTTGGACATGCGCCGCACGAGCGTCGTCTTGCGAGGCGCCTCCTGCGGCGCGCGCACCGCGTATTCGGCGAGGTTTTCGAGCCCGAGTCGCACCGGCTCGCGCGCGAAGAGGCGCGCGGCGAGTTCGCCGGCCACGCGCACGGGCGACTGTCCGGCGTCGTCGGCCGTGCGCATGACGGCGAGGAATCCTGCCCAGTCGATGCGCTCGGCGCGCTTGAGCGACAGCGGCTTGGCCTCCACGAGGCGTGGCGAGTTGGGGGCGAACAGGATGTAGCCGCGCTCGTCGAGGCCGCGGCGACCGGCGCGCCCGAACATCTGAAGCAGCTCGTCCGGCCGCACCTCGCGCTCCTCGACGCCGCTGCGGTAGTGGCGGTCGGTCACGAACACCGAGCGCATGGAGAAGTTGATGCCGGCGGCCAGGCCGGTGGTGGCCACGACCACGCGCAGCTGTCCGGCCTTGGCAAGCGGCTCCACCAGGCCCGCACGCTGCTCGTAGCTGAGCCCGCTGTGGTGGAACGCGATGCGGCTGCGCAGCATTCTTCCGAGCTGTTCGCCGGCGAGAGCCTTCTGCTCCGGCGTGAGTTCCAAAAAGTCGTGCAGGGGCAGCGCGGAGGCGAGAGCGCGCGCGAGGTCTTCGGCGGCCTGGCGTCTCGGCGCGAACACGAGCATGGGCCCGAGGTCGGCCATCAGCGCGCGCACGATGCGACGCACGGTCATTCCGTGGACGCCCGCCGGCACGCGGTCGGGCAGCTTGTCCAGAAACACCTCGTCAAGCGGCACCGGTCGCGTGTCCTGCCGCACCAGCTCGACCGTGCGACCGAGCGAGCGCAGCCAGTTCGCCACCGTATCCGGATTCGCCACACTGCCCGACATGAGCAGCAGCCGCGTGGACGGCTCGGCCAGCGCGATCACCAGCTCGTAGTTCACGCCGCGCTGCGGGTCGCCCAGCATCTGGAACTCGTCGATCACGAGCAGCCCCGGCTGCTTGCCGGACAGGAACCGCCCGCGCTGCGTCTCCAGGGTGGCGACCACCACCGGCGCCTCCAGGTTCTCGGCGATGTCGCCGGTGGCGATGCCGACATCCCAGCCCTTTTCTCGCCACTCGCGCAGCTTGTCGTTGGCGAGCGCGCGTGTGGGCACCGTGTAGATGGCCTGACGGCGCATGCCCGCCTCCATCAGCATCTCGAAGATGAAGGTCTTGCCCGAGCCGGTGGGCGCCTGCACGACCACATCCTTCCCCTCACGCAGCGCCTGCAGGGCCTCCTGCTGCCACATGTCGGGGATTCGCAGACTGGTGTCGAAGCGCGCCACGGTGATGCTGTGTTCGGAATACGACACAGAGGTCATTGTCCGCCGATGGCCACCGATTTCCGCCGGCACGCCTCATGCCTGGCGAAAGACGAAGGTCGGCGGGGCGGGGGTCCCGGCGCCGAGGTGGAAGGCACCGGTGGAAAATGGGGGGCGAATCGTAACCGGGTTGGGCTTGCGCGTGGGTTGCGCGGCGATTGTCTGTGCGGCCTTTACCTCAAGGCACTTATGAGCGTATTCACCCGAGTCGCCACCTTCGCCGTCACATCTCTGATGACCGCGCAGGCGTATTCCGCCGAGTCGCAGCAGAACCTTCCTTCCGCCGGCTGGCATGCGCAGACCTTGGCGGGCGCACTTCTCAACACCGCGATCTTCGCGGGTTTCGGCATCCTGCTGGCCATCATGGGGTACAAGCTGTTCGACTGGTGCACGCCCGGCGACCTGCACGGAGAAATCGTGGAGAAGCGCAATGTGGCCGCGGCGCTGGTCGGCGGTGCGGTCATCATCGGCGTATCCATCATCGTGGCCGCCTCGATGTTCGGCTGAGGTCGCGCCCATGCACAAGTCTGACACGGTCGCGCTGGTGCTCTGCGGCGTCGGCGTTGCCTGCATCGCCGGAACGGTCGCTCTGGTTTCCTGCTCCGACACGGAAGATGGCCGGGCGGAGGCGCCTCCGCCTCAGTATGTGTCGAGTTCGACGAGCTATTCGAACAATCACTATTTGCCCTATGTCGGGTGGTTTCATGCCGGCACGCGCACGTTCGAACCGTATCCGCATAACACCTATGTCGCCGGGCGCGGTTATTATTGGGAAGGAGGCTGGCACGCAGCGCCTTCTTCGTCCTCGACCGTGTCGTTCGCCACGCCCACAGAGGCCTCGGCCCAAAAGGCGAACGCCGCGGCCGGTGCCGGGTATGCCTCGGCGGGAGGCTCTGGCAAAGGGTCGTATTCGAAGTCATCGGGGTCGTCTTCCTCTTCCTCAGGTTCCGGTGGCGAACCCGGCGCGTCGTCGCGAGGCGGCTTCGGGGCCTCGGGCGGACATGGCTCCTCCGGCGGGTCCTCGGGCGGGCACGGCGGAGGTTCATCCGGCGGCTCCTAAACCCCTCAGGCATGTTTTTTCTCATGGAACGTGAGACGCAAATGGCGCGCCTGGACTGGCGCGAGAAGGTGGAGGCGCTCGGGTTCTACTTTCACACCATCGACGGGCAGCCGTATTGGGACGAGTCGGCCTCGTATGTGTTTTCCGCCAAGGAGGTGGATACGCTCGAAATCGCGGCCGACGCGCTGCACGCGATGTGCGTCGAGGCCGCCGGGCATGTGATCGAGAACGGGCTGTACTCGCGGCTTGGCATCCCCGAGTCGGCCGTGCCGCTCATCGAGGAGTCATGGGAGCGCGACGACTTCAGCCTGTACGGGCGTTTTGATTTCGCCTGGGACGGAACCGGGGCGCCGAAGATGCTCGAGTACAACGCCGACACGCCCACCTCGCTGTTTGAGGCCGCCGTGGTGCAGTGGCATTGGCTGAATGAGCGCTACCCGGGGAGCGATCAGTTCAACTCCATCCACGAGAAGCTCATCGCGGCGTGGAAAGCGGTGGCGCCGCGCCTCGTGCACTTCGCCTCGGTGGCGGACCATCCGGAGGACGAGGGGACCGTGCTGTACCTTTGCGACACGGCCATGCAGGCCGGCAAGGACGCCGTCAGGCTGCACATGCACGAGGTCGGCTGGCATGAGGGCCGGCGCGAATTCACCGACTTGGAGGAGCGCGCCATCGGCGCCGCCTTCAAACTGTACCCGTGGGAATGGATGTTGCGCGAAGGCTTTGCGGAAAACCTCCTGCGAGGGAAGACCCGCTGGATCGAGCCGCCGTGGAAGGCGCTGCTGTCGAACAAGGGGCTGCTGCCCATCCTGTGGGAACTTTTCCCGGACCACCCGAATCTGCTGCCCGCCTATGAGACGCCCGAAAAGCTGGGCGGCGATTATGCGCGCAAACCCAAGCTCAGCCGTGAGGGCGCGAATGTGTCACTGGTGCGCGGGGGCGTCACGCTCGCCGAGAGCGGCGGCGAATACGGCGACGAGGGGTTCGTCTACCAGGCCCTGCGCGAGCTGCCCGATTTCGCCGGCAACCGGCCGGTGCTGGGCGTGTGGGTGGTGAATCACAAGGCCTGCGGCCTGGGCATCCGCGAGGACGCCTCGGCCATCACCGGCAACCTGAGCCGCTTCGTTCCCCATCGCATGCGCTGAGGCCCGGCGCGGCGTCTCCGAATACGGGAAGGCCCGTCGACGGGGAGTCGACGGGCCTTGTGTCGCCCGGTTGTGGCCGGGGCGACCCGAGGTTCCTTAGGCGCGCAGGACGCGGGCGGAGAGGATGGCGGGGTTGTTGCGGATCAGGTTGAGCGCGTTGTCGCTGGGGGCGGTGTCGAGCACATACACGGCGAGGGCGGTGGCCTTGCCGTCGGTGCGCGAGAGCGCGAGCGTGGCGATGTTCACCTTGTCCATGCCCAGGATGGTGCCGAGCGAGCCGACGATGCCGGGCACGTCCTTGTTTTCCAGCACCAGCATGGGGCCTTCGGGCGAGAACTCGAAGCAGTGGCCGTTGATGTTCACCACGCGCATGGAGTGCGCCTTGCCCACCACGGTGCCGCCGATGAGGAAGCTCTTGCCGCCGGAGATGTGCGCCTCGACCTGGATGTAGTCCTTGTAGTCCGACTCGTTGTTGGACTGCGTGAGCTCCACGGCGACGCCCTGACGCTTCAGGATGTGCGGCGCGTTCACATCGTTGACGAGGGCGCCGGCGATGTTGCGCAGGTAGCCGCGCTGCACGGCGCGGTTGATGGGGAGCGTGTCGAACTCGGTCACGCGGCCTTCGACGGTGATGCGGAGCTTTTCCACGCGGCCCTGGCCTTCGGCGAGCTGCTGGATGATGAAGCCGAGCTTCTCGGCCAGGCCCAGGTACGGGCGCAGCTGCTCGAGGGCGCGGCGGTCGACGGTGGGCATGTTCACCGCGTTTTCGGCGGGGCCGCCTTCCAGCACGCGCGCCACGGCGTCGGCGATCTCGACGCCCACATTTTCCTGGGCTTCCGTGGTGGAGGCGCCGAGGTGCGGGGTGAGGTTGAGGTTTTGCAGCGAGCGCAGCTCGTTGTCGGGGGCCATGGGCTCGACCTCGAACACATCGAGGCCGGCGAAGGCGACCTTGCCGGTCTTGAGGGCGTCGGAGAGGTCCTTCTCGTTGATGATGCCGCCGCGGGCGACATTCACGATGCGCACGCCCTTCTTCATCTTCGCGAAGGCGGCGGCGTTCACCATGTCCTTGGTCTGCTCGGTGAGCGGCATGTGAACGGTGATGAAGTCGGCGCCGGCGAACACTTCGTCGAGCGAGGCGACCTTGACTCCCAGGCTCTTGGCGCGGGCTTCGGTGAGGTAGGGGTCGTAGGCGAGCACGGTCATGCCGAAGGCGAGAGCGCGCTTGGCGACTTCGGCGCCGATGCGGCCGAGGCCGAGCACGCCGAGGGTCTTCTGGTAAAGCTCGATGCCGGAGAAGAGCTTACGGTCCCACTTGCCCTCGCGCATCGTCTTGTGCGCGTTGGGCACGGGGCGGGCGGTGCAAAGCAGGTGGGTGAAGGTGAGCTCGGCCGTGGCGATGGTGTTGCCGGAGGGCGTGTTCATCACGATCACGCCGCGCTCCGTGGCGGCGTCCAGGTCGATGTTGTCGACGCCCACGCCGGCGCGGCCGACGCACTCGAGCTTCTTGGCGGCGGCGAGCACCTCCTTGGTGATCTGGGTCTCCGAGCGCACCAGGATGGCGGACACATCGGCCACCAGGGCGGGCAGCTTGTCGGCGGGCGTGCCCACGGCTTCGATGACCTCGAAGGATTTGTTCGCCTTCAGCGCGGCGATGCCGGCGGCGGCGAGTTTGTCGGCGATCAGGATCTTCTTTTTCATGCGGCGGAGGGGGAAGTCGGTGTTTGGTTGGGAAACTTGTTCGGCGGGGGCCCGGTGCTCGGACCTGCCTCCTTCGTGCCCGCTTCCACACCCCCGGCAAGGGCGCGGAAGGCTCTTTGTTGACATTGTTCAGTAGGTCGTCTACTGCAAATGTGTTCGGCTTGGATTCTGGGATGAGGGCGAGTGCGCCCGATGTCGCGGAAGCCCGGTGACGAGCGCCTCCAGCCCTTCCCATGCCATCCCGTCCGTTGTCCGCCATGGCCGCCATCACCTGCGGTTTTCACTATCGCACGCGCGTCATCGGCGTGGCGGCCGGGGAGTGGCGTGTGGCGCAGGGTAGGGAGGTGCGGGCGGATTTGAGCTGGGCTGTGGAGGCGATGCCGCGTGTGACCCCGGGCCCCGCGGAGCGGCGGGCGCGAATCAAGTCCGGGGATGTGCTGGTGCTGGCGCGCGGGGAGCGTCCGTATGCGCTGGTCACGCCGGCGTGGCCGTGGCCGGCGCTGGCTTCATCGTCGTTCTATGTCGTGCGGGTCAGGCCGGAGTATCTGCTTCCGGAGTACCTGGCGTGGTATCTGAACACCCCGGGCATCGCCGGACGGCTGATGGAGGCGACGCGCGGGGCGAAAATCCGGTGGCTGCCGCGCAGCGCGTTGCTGGAGCTGGCGGTGGACGCCCCGTCGCTGGCGCGCCAGAAGGATGTGGCGGTGGCGGCGGCTCTGGTGGGCGAGGAGGATCGGCTGCATGCGGAACTGTCCGCGGAGCGGACCGGGGCGTTGTCGCGGCTGGTGGCGTATGAGGAGGGGGCGGAGTCGGGCTCGCGAGCCGAGCATATCCGTATCGCCGAGGCGCAGTTGGAGGTGGTGCGCATGCGTCTGGCGCGGCACTTTGAGAAGCTTGGGCTCTGAGGCGGGCGGATTTTGCTTTTGTCGCAGGGTATAAGTCGTTGGTTGCGGGCGCATGCCACACGCCGAATACGCCGACGAGCTACCCCTGAGCGAGCTGCCCTCCCGGCTGGCCGCCCTCATCGACGGTGAACGCGACTTTCTCGCCAACACCGCCAACGCGGCCTCGCTCATCTCGCACGCCCTTTCGGATTTGAATTGGTGCGGCTTCTATTTTTTCCGCGACGGCGAACTGGTGCTGGGGCCGTTTGTGGGCAAGCCGGCCTGCGTGAGAATCTCACTGAATCGGGGCGTCTGCGGTACCGCGGCGCGTCTGCGGGTCACGCAGCGGGTGGCGGATGTGCATGAGTTTCCCGGGCACATCGCCTGCGATGCGGCCAGTGCGGCCGAACTCGTGGTTCCCCTGGTGGACGACGCCGGGCGCCTGTTGGGCGTGCTGGATTTGGACAGCCCTACGCGGGGTCGCTTCGGCGCCGAGGATCAGGCGGTGATGGAATCCGCCATGCGCGTGCTGCTTTCCGGCAGCGACACGCCTTGGTTTGCGCGCTGATCCGTTTCTTGGGTCGCGAAGGCGCCGTCCATGTTCGGGCTGACGCCCGCGCTCAGGCCTGTTCGGTCGTGGCGGAGCGCGGCGCGTTTCCGGCGGTCAGGCGGCGCGAGGTGCTGATGAACGCCATGACATCGGCGAAGACTTCCCGATTTCTGGGTTCGATTTCCATGAGCGCCTCGTGGGCGTCGCGGATGACTTCGGCTCCCACTCCTTGAGGGGAGCGTTTGCTCGTGTCGGGGAAGGGCGGCGGGGTGAACCGGCGGGCGACATCCGGGGCGTCGACGATGCCGGCAAGGTGCCCGAGGCCGAGTTGAGTGGCGGCGCGGCGCGGGCCGTTGGCGAGATTGGCCAGCAGCATGCGCCGCCCCGGGGTCTGTCGCATCCTTAGCGCG
This sequence comes from uncultured Opitutia bacterium, assembly GCA_945957395.1. GTDB lineage: Bacteria > Verrucomicrobiota > Verrucomicrobiia > Opitutales > UBA953 > CAMFKE01. Next base: position 99,388 of record CAMFKE010000007.1, on the reverse strand, counting down.
GCGCGAGCGATGAGGCCCAGCGCCGTGCTGTCAATGGATGCGCAGCGGCTGAAGTCCACGGTGATCTCCGCAAATCTCGGGGTTCCGGAGGTGAATTCGAGAAACTTTCCGAGCGGGGCGCAGTTGAGGTAGTCGGCGTGCCCGTTGATGTGGACCGTGGCCTGCGTCTCCTCGGCATCCACGGTGTAGTCGCAGTCGGCTTTCAGGCTCATTGCTGTGTTTTGATGCGCAGGCGCGGCTTGGCGGCAATTCGTGATGAATCAGTTGCGCGGGATTTGTCGGGGAGTGGGCGCTGCCTGGCGATCACAGCTGGGCGCGAAGCGCCTCCACGACATCGTGGAACTTGTTTTCGTTGTCCGGGTGGGTGTGAATCAGGGCGTTGTGCGCATCCAGCATGCAGGCGGTGCTGCACATGCCGGTGTTGAGCGCACCGGGCGCTTCCGAAGCGGCCGGAACCGGTGTGGAGGCGATTTCGATGATGTGATGCAGGCCGAGGTTTTTGACGACCTCCAGCACGCGACCGTCGATATTCGCAAAGGACACTCGGCATGCCGGGGTCTTTTTGGCCAGCTTGAGGGCGCATCCCGAAAGGATTCCCAGGATGGTGCTGTCGACCGCGGTGCAGCGGCGGAAGTCCACCAGCAGGTCCGTCTTCCCTTCCCGCTGCTCCATAACCTTCAGGTAATCATGGAGTTGTCCGCAGTTCACATAGGATGCGCTTCCGACGAGCGACAGGGTCGTCGTGGTGCCGGCGGTCTGGACGAGGTAGGAGCAGGTGGCCATGGCTTGGGGTGATGGGTGTTCAGTTGGTTTACAAAAGTTTAGCAAGTCAAATAAGTTAAAGGGCCCATCAAATGTTAGGGTCGGATTCGTCGCATGGGTTGAATTAGCACCCGGCTCACTGGGCCTCGTCACAATGCCGCCTGCATTCATGCCGCTCTGTGCGGAGATGAAATAGGCGCTGCCAGTGGGGTGCCGCATTCCCTTTATCACCTATACCGGCGGGGGCCTGTTAGCGGGGGGGGAGCTCCGATGGCCTTCAGCGTTTCACCCGACATCGCGACGCTTGATTTCGTCCATACTTCATCGGCTTCGCCGCTTTTTTACTTTGCCTGACCCCGGTCGTCCACCAAGTTCCCGCCTTTCCTTTCCCAACCTTCATGAAGCGCGTCTTTGTCGAAAAGAAACCCGGGTTCCGCACCGAAGCCGACGGCATCCTCGCCGACCTCCGCGAAACCCTGCACCTGCCCGCCCTCAAGGGCCTGCGCCTGCTGCGTCGCTACGACATCGACCGCATCTCCGACGCCGACTTCGCGCTCACGCTCAACACCGTGTTCGTCGAGCCCCCCGTGGACGACGCGCATGTGGGCGCCGACTTCCCCCGCGCCGCCGGCGACACGGTCTTCGCCGTCGAGTACCTGCCCGGCCAGTACGACCAGCGCGCCGACTCCGCCGCCCAGTGTGTGCAGATGATGACGCACGGCGCCCGCCCGCTCGTGGCCACCGCGAATGTGTTCGTACTCGAAGGCGCGCTGAACGCCGCCGAGGTCGCGAAGGTGAAGGCCTACCTCATCAACGCCGTGGACTCGCGCGAGGCCTCGCTCGCCGTGCCCGCCACGCTGGCGCCCGCCATCCCCGCGCCCGACGCCGTGCCGGTGCTCACCGGTTTCGGCACGCTCGACACCGCCGCGCTCGCCGCGAAGCGCAAGGAACTCGGCCTCGCCATGTCGGAAGCCGACATCGCCTTCTGCCAAAAGTACTTCCGCGACACCGAACACCGCGAGCCCACGCTCACGGAAATCCGGATGCTGGATACCTACTGGAGCGACCACTGCCGCCACACCACCTTCCTCACCAAGCTGGAGTCGGTGGAGTTCGAAAACTCGCCGCTCACCGCGCCTTTCGCCAAGGCCTTTGAAAGTTACCTCGCCACGCGCAAGCGCCTCGGCCGCGAAGCCAAGGACATCTGCATGATGGACATGGCCTGCCTCGGCGCCCGCGAACTCAAGCGCACCGGCGAACTCGACGACCTCGAGGAATCCGAGGAAATCAACGCCGCCTCCATCGTGGTGCCCGTCGAGATCGACGGCAAAACCGAGGAGTGGCTGGTGATGTTCAAGAACGAGACGCACAACCACCCGACCGAAATCGAGCCCTTCGGCGGCGCGGCGACCTGCCTCGGCGGCGCCATCCGCGACCCGCTCTCGGGCCGCAGCTATGTTTACCAGGCCATGCGCGTGACCGGCTCGGCCGACCCCCGCACGCCCTTCGAGCAGACCCTGCCCGGCAAGCTCCCGCAGCGCGTGATCACCCGCGGCGCCGCGCGCGGCTACTCCTCTTACGGCAACCAGATCGGCCTCGCGACCGGCATGGTGGCGGAAAACTACCACCCCGACTTCGTCGCCAAGCGCATGGAGATCGGCGCGGTCGTCGCCGCCGGCCCTCGCGCCCATGTGCGCCGCGAAGCGCCCGCGCCCGGCGACATCATCGTGCTCGTCGGCGGCCGCACCGGTCGCGACGGCGTGGGCGGCGCCACCGGCTCCTCCAAGGAACACACCGAAACCGCGCTGCAAAACTCCGCCGAAGTGCAGAAGGGCGACGCGCCCATGGAGCGCAAACTCCAGCGCCTCTTCCGCAACCCCGAGGTGTCCGCGCTCATCAAGCGCTGCAACGACTTCGGGGCCGGCGGCGTGTCCGTTGCCATCGGCGAACTCGCGCCTTCGCTGGAAATCGACCTCGACGCCGTGCCCCTCAAGTACGAGGGCCTCAACGGCACCGAAATCGCCATCTCCGAATCCCAGGAGCGCATGGCCGTCGTCCTCGAAGCCAAGGATGTCCAAAAATTCATCGCCGCCGCCGGCGTGGAAAACCTGGAGGCCGTGCAGGTCGCCCGCGTGACCGACACCGGCCGCCTGCGCATGAGCTGGCGCGGCACCACCATCGTCGACCTCAGTCGTGACTTCTTGGATACGAACGGCGTGGCGCAGACCTCCCGCGCCGCCGTGTCCGCCCCGGACGCCGCGAAGTCGCCTTTCCGCGCGAGCGCCGCGCCCGCCGACCTCGCGTCCGCCTGGATCGCCCACCTGGGCAAACTCGAAAACGCCGGTCAGCGCGGCATGGTGGAGCGTTTCGACGCCTCCATCGGCGCGAACACCGTGCTGCACCCCTTCGGCGGCCGCACTCAGACCACGCCCGCCGAGGCGATGGCCGCGAAGCTGCCCGTGCTCGAAGGCGCCCACGACGCGTGCACCATCATGTCCTACGGCTACAACGCCGACATCGCCAAGTGGTCGCCCGGCCACGGCGCCGTGTGCGCGGTGGTGGAATCCGTCTCCCGCGTGGTGGCCGCCGGCGGCAACCCCGACCGCATCCGCCTGACCCTGCAGGAGTACTTTGAAAAACTCGGCGCCGACCCGAAGCGCTGGGGCAAGCCCGTCGCCGCGCTGCTCGGCGCCTTCGAGGCCCAGCTCGCGCTCGGCGCACCCGCCATCGGCGGCAAGGACTCGATGTCCGGCTCGTTCAAGAACATCGATGTGCCGCCCACGCTGGTGTCCTTCGCCATCGTGCCCGGCAAAGCCTCCTCGGTCATCTCGCCCGAGTTCAAGAAGGCCGGCTCGACCGTGGTCGTCGTGCGCGCCCAGCGCGGCGCCGACGAACTGCCCGACCTGCGCGCCATGCGCGTGAAACACCGCGCCATCCACGCCCTCATGCAGTCGGGCAAGGTGCTCGCCGCCCGCGCCGTGCGCGCCGGCGGTCTCGCCTCCGCGCTGGCCGAGATGAGCTTCGGCAACCGCGTGGGCGTGAAACTCGCCGCCGCGCCGGCCGCCGACTTCTTCCTGCCCGAATACGGCAGCCTCGTGTTGGAAGTCGCCTCGGTCGCCGACCTCGCCGGCCTCGAGCACACCGTGCTCGGAACGACCGTCGCCGACGCCGCGCTCTCCTGGCCCGCCGGCAGCGTGGCGATCGAAAAACTCTTCGCCGCGTGGGACGCCCCGCTCGAAAGCACCTTCCCGATGCGCGCGCCCGAGCCCGCCGGAACGCCCGAGACCTTTGCGTTCGCCAAGCCCTTCACCGCCAAGGCGAAGCTCAAGGCCGCCAAGCCGCGCGTCATCATCCCGGTCTTCCCCGGCTCCAACTGCGAATACGACACCGCTCGCGCCTTCCGCGCCGCCGGCGCCGAGGCCGACATCTTCGTCATCCGCAATCGCGACACGCGTGATGTCGAGGAATCCCTGCGCGAGCTCGCCGGCCGCATCAAGGCCTCGCAGATGCTCATGTTCCCCGGAGGTTTCTCCGCCGGTGACGAACCCGATGGCTCTGGCAAGTTCATCGCGGGCGTGTTCAAGAATCCCGTGGTGCGCGACGCCACGCTGGACCTGATCAAGAACCGCGACGGCCTTATCCTTGGCATCTGCAACGGCTTCCAGGCCATCATCAAGCTGGGCCTCGTGCCCTTCGGCGACATTCGCGACATGACCCCGGACGCCCCGACCCTGTTCCACAACAAGATCGGTCGCCACCAGTCGCGTTATGTCCACACCCGCGTGGCCTCGGTGAACTCGCCCTGGCTGTCGAAGATGTCCGTGGGCCAGGTGCACACCATCCCGATCTCGCACGGCGAGGGCAACTTCGTGGCCGACGCCGCGACGGTCGCCCGCCTGGCCGCCGCCGGCCAGATCGCCTTCCAGTACTGCGACGAGTCCGGCCGTCCCGCCTACGACATCGCGCACAACCCGAACGGCTCCGTGCACGCCATCGAGGGCATCACCTCGCCTTGCGGTCGCGTGCTCGGCAAGATGGGCCACTCCGAACGCCGCGGCGCCAATATCGCGCGCAACATCCCGGGCGACAAGTTCCAGCCCCTCTTCGAAGGCGGCGTGAGCTACTTCCTGTAAGGTCAGACCGCCATACGCTTCCCGCGCATGGCGATCATTTTTCCCGAAGGCCGGCGGCGACGCCGGCCTTCTGTTTTTTCTGCTGTCGGCTTTGCCCTCGGTATTTCTCGGCAGGGGCGCCCGTGCGAGTGGCCCGCTTCCGGTTATTCAAAAAGAGAGGGGGTGGCCTTAGCGGTCGAGAAGCGGACGGCTTTTGTCGCGAGTGCCGTCGGGCAGCCATACGCGCCTGTCGTTCACATCCATCTTCGCGTGGGCGGCGGCCACCGGGTCCACGCCGGCAACCTGGGAGAGTCGAAGGAGCAGCAGCAGGCAGTCGGCGATTTCGTCCTGCAGCCCATGGGCGGAGCGCGGCACGCCCTCCCAAAGGAACTGCTCGTTGAGCTCGCCCACCTCCACCGACAGGGCGCGCGCCAGGTTGGCGGGCGTGTGGAACCTTGCCCAGTTGTTGCGCTCGGCGAGCGCCTCCACGCGCTGCTGCAGTTCGCCGAAAGTGCGATGCGGGTTTTCGCTCATGCAGGCGAAGCCGAACGGCTTTTGCGCTCTTCACAAGCCTGCACCGCGCGCTGGTGGGTGACCGTCGGAGAGACCGGGGTGGGTGGGGGCCGATTTGCGTTTTAGGGCTTCCTCCGGGGCGCTGATGCGGTCACCTTGCGGGTCCGCGCCGCCGACGGGAATCGTTCCCGGTCGTCGGGGCGGCCTTCATCTTTCCCAACCCCATGTCCCCCGCGTCGTCCCCCGGGAAAATCCCTCCGCTGCTGCTCGCGTTCGCCATACCGGCGTGCGTTCTGGTGTTCGCCGTCGTCGTCATCGTGGTTCGCGGCGGAGGGCGTTTTGGCGGGCTCGAGCCGTTCCCGCATGCGGTCTATCTGCGCGATGCGGAAACCTTGCGCGGGAACACCTACCTGCTGAGGGGGCAGATCGACAGCCGTCTCGCGCAGGACGAGACCAAGGGCTCGCTCATCGCCGTGCGCACCTTGGACGCCGCGGCTTCGCGTGTGCCGGTTTTCGTGCCCGCCGGCGTCGGTCCGAATCTTGCGGTCGGCCAGCGCTTCAAGATGAAGATCTCCGTGCGGCGCGACATGCTCACGGTCGAGGACATGGAGAAGCTCTGAGCGCACGCCGCCTCGGTTCATCGAATCGTCACCCATCAACGACCCGGATCCCTTGTCATGACTTTTAAACGACACCTTGCGACGGCTCCTTTGCTTTTTACCGGAGTCCTTCTCGCCCAAGGGCTCCCGACCGGTCATCCCGCTGCACCGACCACCGGCCCGGCGGCTCCTGCGGGCGGCACGGCCGGCAATTACTCGAGCTCCACCGCCGAGGGCATGGCCGACCGTCTCTTCGATGTGAAGAGCGACAGTGTGGATGCGGAGAGCGGCACCCTTCAGTGGAAGGGGAAGACTTTCAACCTGGGTGACACGCGCGTGATTCGCGCCCGTTTCGACCGTTTTCTGGCCTCGCCGCCTCCCGAGTCGGGCTATGACGAGTACAGCCGCCTTATCGACGCCATCACCGCCCGGCTTTCGGCGATGAATTTCTCGGACACCGCTGCGAACCGCTCGCGCAACCTGCAGGAGGCCTGGAATCTTCTTTTCGAGGCTTCCAAGTACGAGTTCGACGGCAACGCCTCGGTCACGCTGGCCAATCAGGTGATGAAGGCCTGGCGCACCCGCGGCGAGTTGGAGAATCTGCGCATTGATGTCATCCAGCAGAAGGCGATTCAGAAGCAGCAGGAGGAGATTCTCACCAATCGCGCCGACGCGCTCGTGGAAAAAAGCGCGGGTAAGCGTGAGTTGAACGCATCCAAGAAGGCGAATCAGCCAGCGGTGACGGGGGTGCGCGAGATGGCCCTCCTGGAGGAGCAGCGGGCGGAGACCAAGGCGGCCATCGCCAAAACCGAGGCGCAGCGCGCGTTGGTGGGCGTTCAGACGAAGTTGGAATTCCAGAGCACCATCGTCGCGTACATGACGCAGCGCCGGTTCAGGCATGTGCTGCTGGCCAACGCCTTTTATCGTCAGATCTACAAGGCCTCGCACCAGCAGGTGCAGGTCGGAGAGAAGGAGATGAAGGAGCTTTTCCCCGTGTCCAATTTCGTGCCTTCGCTGGAGACGCTCGACAGCGTGGCGCGCGAGGCGATGGGCGACGTGGGCACCGGGCTTCGCACCTTCGAGCAACTGGATGCGATGGGCGAGCGCCATGCGGCGCTGGAGCGGCTTCAGGAGACCTTCTTCCTTGGCGAATACGAGCCTGGCATCATCCGACTGCCGTACGCGAAGAAGCGTTCGTATGTGGAGTTGGCGCGCGACATGCGCGACCTGCAGAAGTTCGGCGACGAGCGCGACCTGGAGGCTGCCGAGGAGACCCTCGCGCGCATCTGCGCCCTGGCCAAGGATTTCCCGGCGGCCCGTATCCGTTCGAAGATTCGTACGGCCCGTCAGGCCTCCGACATGGCCGTGCTCGCCGCCAAGCAGGCGGCGCTGATCAACGGCAAGGAAGGACATGACAAGGTGGCCGAGCAGCTTGCGCTCGCCGCCAAGATCTGGCCGCTCAATCCGGGTATCAAGAATTTCATGACGGAGATGACCGGGCGCGTGGACCTGGTGTCGCAGCGCATGCCGGAGTTCGACCGTCTGCATGATTCCGGCAAGTTCCGTGAGCTGTTCGAGCGCAAGGAGGAGTTCGCGCTGGCGCTCATCCAGGACAAGCCGCGCATGGACAAGCTCAACGAGGTGCTCCGGCGCATCGGGCGCATCGAGGCGCTCGCCGAGCAGGCCGAGGCGCTCGCCGCGCAGGGCAACCGGTACCTGGCTTGGGACGCCGTGCAGGAGGCCTCCAAGTGCGCCCCCGACGATTCCCGCGTGGCCGCTCTGCGTTCGCGATACGCGGCCCAGGTGGCCGATTACGCCAAGCTTCTCGCGGACGCCGCGCGGGCGGAGGGCGAGGGGCGAAACGGCGCGGCTCTCGCCGCCTACCTGGCGGCGCAGGACCTCAACCGCGGTTCCAAGTTCTGCCAGGAAGCGGTCGACAGGCTCTCCCGTGCCGCCTTGGAGTCGACGCCGGCGGTCCGTTGAACGCCGGGGCCGAGCAACCGATGTCGGACGCCGACCGGGCCCGTATGGGCGGGGACCTTGTGAGCGCGACGCTCGAACTGAGCGGCCGGCTTTCGGGGCTTGTTTTCAGGCCTCCTGCGGACCTTGTGTATCGTCCACTTGAATACGCTTGGGGTGTGCATCGCGCGTACTTGGAACGGTTCGCGGCGGCGCCCAAGCGGATCGTTTTCCTCGGTATGAATCCCGGCCCGTACGGCATGGGGCAGACCGGGGTGCCCTTCGGCGATGTGCCTTCGGTGCGCGACTGGATGGGCCTGCGCGGGGAAATCGGCTCCCCCGCTCACGAGCATCCGTCGAAGCGCGTGACGGGGTTCGGCTGCGCCCGGCGCGAGGTGAGCGGAGCGCGGCTGTGGGGGCTTTTCGCGGCGCGCTTCGGCACCCCCGACAGCTTCTTTGCGCAGCACTATGTGCACAATTACTGCCCTTTGCTCTTCCTCGAGAACACCAGGCTGGGGCGCAATGTGACGCCCGACACGCTGCCGGCGGCCGACATGGCGCCGGTTTACGAGGCCTGCGACGATTTCCTGAGAACGCTCGTCGGCACGCTCAAGCCCGAGTGGGTGGTGGGCGTGGGCGGATTCGCGCAGGGGCGCGCCCGGACGGCCTTGAACGGATTGCCGGTGCGCATCGCCCATGTCGCGCACCCGAGCCCGGCCAACCCGTCGGCTAACGGTGACTGGGGCGCGCTCGCCACGCGCGAGTTGGTGGAAGCCGGCGTGTGGAGAGAATAGCGTTTCCCGAAGCCGCGTTTGCGTGTTCGCTGGGCGCGCCGACCTTCCCGCCATGCCGCCCCTGACCGTGTTCCTGCTTTTCCTGGTGATGCTTGTCCTGCCGGTGGCGGCCGTCGCGGCGGCGAGCCATTACCGGCGACGCCGGGCGAGGCGGGAGTGGCTGGAGGAGGCGCCGTTTCCGGCGGCGTGGCGCGCCATCCTTCGTCGAAACATGCCCGCCTATCGTCGCATGCCGGACACTCTTCGGGCGGCCTTGGAACGCAAGGTGAAGGCCTTTTTGTCGGAGAAGACCTTTGAGGCCTGCGGAGGTCTCCGGGCGGTTACGGACGAGATGGCCGTGACGATCGCCGGGCACGCCTGTCTGGCCGTCGTGGGGCGTCCCGGCGTTTCCTCTTACCGGAGGCTTTCGAGCGTGCTGGTGTATCCGGATTCGTTTTTCAGCGCCTCGGAGACGCGCGAGGCGGGGCCGGAGGGCGTGTATTCGGATTCGGGCGAACACCGGGTGGGCGAGTCGGACGCGCGCGGAACGGTGGCGCTCTCCTGGTTGGAAATCCGCAACAACATCGCGTTCTCGGGCAACGGTCGCAATGTGGTGCTGCACGAGTTCGCGCACCAGCTCGACGCCGAGGACGCGGCGATGGACGGGGCTCCGGCGATGTCGAGCCCGGCCGAGCGGGAGGCGCTGAAGCGCGAGCTGACGGAGGCTTACGCGGCGCTGAGGGAGGCGGGGGAGCACGGTGTGCTCGACGCGTACGGGGCTCGAGAACCGGCGGAACTTTTCGCCGTGGCGGTGGAGGCGTTCTTCGAGGACGCCGTGCGCTTTCGCGAGGCGCACCCGGCGTTGCAGGCGCAGCTGGCGAGGTATTTCGGCGCCGACCCTTCGGTGTGGTGAACGCGGCGGGCGCGGGCGATTCAGGCGTTGCGGCTGTTCTTGTCCGACTCTTCGTCGGCGAGCATGTCCTTCACATGCATTTCCAAGGCCTGCACGGAGATGTTGATCTCCAGCGCGGAGATGGTGAGGGACACGATCATGAGCGCCAGCGCCACGCCGAAGGCGATTTTGGCGAGCAGTCCGGTGCCTGCGAAGAGCAGGCCCATGCTCAGGAAGTCCACCAGGATGGAGAGGATGGCGAAGAGCTGCATGAGCCGGATGAGGTGGATGCGCGCCCGCAGGTGGCGGACCTCGTCGAGAAGGCCGGGGGCGGGGTTGCGCCGGTGCGCGTCGTGCAGGGCTCGGATCACCGCCGCGACCGCCAGGAAGCGGTTGGTGAACGCCAGCATGAGCAGGGAGATGGCGGGGAAGAGCAGCGCGGGTGTGGCGATGGTGAATTCCATGTGAAGCAGCGTAGGCGAGGAGCGGTCTGATGCAACACCGCGGGGCCGGGGGCATTGCCGTAGTCGCTTGTCCGGGGCGAGCGGGGGAGCCTCCCGGGCGCGGGGCATGAAAAAGGCGCGTCCCGTGGGAGGACGCGCCGTTGTGGCGACGAATCGCAGGATACGCGTTATTCGGCGATCTCGCGGGCGCCCCCGGCGGTGATCGAGGCGGCGGTGCGTCCGAGTTCCTCGGTTATTTCTCGAGCGAGCGGGTCGTCCTTCACGGGGTCCGGGCCAAGGCGCGTGATGATGCGCGCGACAATCCGGTCCGGGCCGGAGGGCAGGGCGGAGGAGGTGCCGCCGATGGGCAGCGGGTCGAGCGAGACGATGTGGCGGGCGAGCTCGGGCGGGCACTCGCGGCGCACGAAGTTCACGGCGGGCGCGGGCTTGAGTCCGGCGTCGCGGGCGGCGTCGGCGAAGCTCTTGCCGGCCTTCACGGCGGCGGCGATTTCAGCGGCCTTGCGCGAGGCGGACTCGGCGAATCGGCGGTCCGTTTCGGCGGCGGCCCAATCGGCGCCGACGCGCTCGCGCACTTCGGCGAGTTCGGGGAGACGGGACGGGATGCTTTCGTCATAAATGAACACGAAGGCCTCCTTGCCGTAGGGGATGGCGCCGGTGCGCCAGTTGGCGGCGCTCAGGCTGAGTGCGCCGGGAAGCAGGGCTTCGGGCACGCCGGTGCCGGCGGGCAGGGCGTCGGCGGAATAGGCTGGAAGCTTGGCGACGGTGAGTCCTGCCTGCTTGAGGAGGGTGTCGAGCTTGGCGTTCTCGGGCCTGCTTTCCGCAGGAGGGAACGCGGCGTCGAGCTTCTCGGAAAGCTCCGCTGCGGCGGCGGCGCCGGCGCGCTCGGCACGCCAGGCCGTGGCGACGGCGTCACGGTTGGCCTTCAGGAAAGCTTCGCCGTCGGATATGGCGGCGGGGAAGAGGTCGGGGCGCTCCTTGATGAGGCTGAGGAGCTCGGCGTCGGCGGGCGCGGGCAGCGCGGCCGCGGCGGCGGTGTCGCCGGCGATGCGGGCGACGCGCAGGCGAATCTTTTCCGGCACGCGGTAGCGTTCCTTGTTGGCCTCGAAGTGCGCGGCGATCGCCTTTTCGTCCGCTGCGACCTGTTCGGCATAGTCGGCCCGGCGGAAGGTGGCGGTCTCGACGGTCCAACGGGAGCGAAGTTTTTCGCTGATGCGGGTCGCCAGCACGGACAGCGCCGGAGCGGAGGCCGGGTTCGACAGCGTGTCGAGTTTGCGCACGCGCCAGGAGTTGGCGAGGGCGCGCTGCAGGCGGGTTTCGTCAAGGCCGATGCGGGCGCGGGCGAACTCGGTGAAGTTCTTGAGGCGGGTCGGGTCGAAGGTGCCGGTGTTGTTGGCGAAGAGGGGGTGCCCGGTGATGAATTCGCGCATCTGCGCTTCCGACGGGGTGGGGATGCCCAGCGCGTCGGCGTCGGCGAGCTTGTCCGCGACGCCCACAAGGAATTGGAACTCACGCAGACCTTCGGCGGGCCGGTCGGCGCCGCGTTGGATTGCGGCGCGTCTGGCGGCGAGAAGCAGTTCGTCGGTGTGCAGCGCCTGGTTGAAGAGGGCGGCGGTGAGCGAGGCGAGGTCGCGCGCCTGACGCGAGTCGCGCTCGTCGGCCAGGTTCACGCCGCGGTGCAGGTAGGCGGTTTCCCTTCCGCCGCCGTGGCCGGTGGGGCCGACATAGAAGACGAAGGAGGCGATGATGACGACGAGCAGGCATGCCAGAAGCGTCTTGTGGTGCTTCTGGAGGGAGGTTTGCAACCGGGTGATAATCATGGAAGGGCGAGGGGGGGGGCGGAAGGCTCCGTGTGCGCGGGAGCGTTGAGCGCACGGCGTCCGTGTCAACGCCGACGCCCGGGAGCCGTGGCGAAAAGTCCGCAAGGCGCGTGTTGCCGGGGGCGGCCGGGTCGGCAGCATGGGGCGGGATGAACAAGCCTGTGTACGCCATAGCCGCCGTGGGCGCCGGTCGCGTGATCGGCGCGGCGGGCCGGCTTCCGTGGGTCTTGCCGATGGACACCCGGTATTTTATGGAAATGACGCGAGGCGGGGTGATGATCGAGGGGCCGGTGTGTTATGCCGAACTCGGCGGCGTGCTGCCCGACCGGGAGACCATCGTGGTGTCGCGCGATTCCTCGAAAACCTTTCCCGGCGCCTCGTGCGCGGCGACTCCGGAGGCGGCGTTGGAGCTGGCCCGAGCTTCGGCCATGCCGGGGCCGGTCTGGGTCTGCGGCGGGCAGTGGCTTTATGAGGCGATGCTTCCCCGCTGCGAGCGGCTCTACCTCACGGAAATCGCAGAGACTTATCCGGGGGACAGGTTTTTCCCGGACTGGCGGGAGACTCATCCCCGGCTGCTGAGTGCCCGTGCGGCGAGGGACGGCGAGGTGTCGTTGGTTTTTTCCGTCTATTCGCGCCCGTGAGACGCCGGTGGTCGTGGCGGAAACGCAGCGAACGGTCGGCGGGGCGCATTTCGACGCGCGGGAGACCCGCGAAATTCCCCGACGGCATCAAGCTCGGCGCTTGACTTGGCGATGGCTGGCACGATGTTGCCCGCACTTCCCAAAACGCTCTCGTAGTTCAACGGATAGAGCACCGCCCTCCGAAGGCGGGAATCCAGGTTCGAATCCCGGCGAGAGCGCCACTTTGTTGAAAACAAAAATCCGTCCCCTCTCAGGGACGGATTTTTTCTTTGGAGCCAAACGGCTCAGTTGGCCCGGTGCGGGTCGATGAGGCCGTGCTTGACGCTGAAGCGCACCAGGCTGGCGACGTCGTGCAGGTTCAGCTTCTTCATCAGGTTGGTGCGGTGGTTTTCCGCCGTCTTGACGCTGATGCTGAGCTTGGCGGCGATCTCCTTGGTGCTGTGGCTTTCCGCGATGAGCTGGAGGATTTCGCGCTCACGGGCCGTCAGCAGGCTGACGCCGCTGCGCGCCGAGTCGGCGGAGGGGGTGATGAAGGCTTCGCGCAGCAGCTGGGCGACTTCGGGGCCGAAGTAGCTGCCGCCGCTGATGACAATCTCAATGCCCTTGCGCAGTTCCGTCAGCGGCGAGTTCTTCTCGATGAAGCCGTGCGCCCCGTCCTGGATGAGGTCCTTGACGAGGGAAGGGCTCTGGTGGCCCGAGAAGATAAGCACCCTGGTGTCTTTGAGCTGGCGGGAAAAGCGGCGGAGGACTTCGGTGCCGTTGAGACCCGGTAGCATCACGTCGAGGATGACAAGGTCGGGTTTTTCGCGCAGAGTGATTTCGACGCCTTCCTGTCCGTCGCCAGTCGTGCCGACGACATTATAGCCTCCAAAACCCTTGAGGACTTCGGAAAGCATATCGCGCACGGCGGTCTGGTCTTCGATGATGACAACGCGTTTCATAGGGAAAGCATTAGGCGGTAGGAATTTGGGTATTTCAAGCGTCTTTCGGGGGGAATGCGTCACCCGGGTGGTAAAGTGTGATGAGTTTGGCGCAGTCCGGGATGCGGAATGTGCCTGGCGAACCCAGGGGGGTCCAGTCATCGCACCCGGCGATATCACCTCGTTCCCAGCGGGAGGAGAGGCGTTTGCATTCGCTCTTGCTCAGCCCTCGATTCGGAATGTCGATTTTGACCGCCACGCCTTCCGCCGTGATGGCGGAAAAAGCGAAGCCGCCCTTATTGGCTTCGAAGGGTGAGGTTATTCTGAATATGTGGCCGGGTGTTTTATTTGTTTTTTCCGGGTGTTTTCCGAAGGCGATTTGGGTGAATTTGAGCACGCGAAGGTCGCGGTGCAGTTTGCGGTTAAGGAACTCCAGCGAGTCGGGGGCCGTCCATTCGCGCACCTCGTGGTCCCAGAACTTGGAATCCCCGGCGATCAGGGGGCAGGGCGTCGCGGCGACATCGGGACCCCGGGGGTGAAGGACCTGCGTTTTCAGCATCGCATCGCGCAAGCGGCGCAGGGCGGTGGCGGTCTCGCGCAAGGCGGGCTCCAGGATGAGAACAAGTCCCGATTCGCCGAGCAGCGGCTTCAGCGACTCCACCCAGGCCAACCTGCCAGCCTCGTCGAGCGATCCGAATATCTCGTTGGCTGCGAAGCCGATGGTGACGAAGTCCTGCGGGGGCAGGTCGCGCAGCAGTTCGGGGGCGCGGCGCAGGTCTCCGGTGACCGTACGCACAGACACCTGCGACGCCACTTGCGGGCAGGCGACGGCCAGCTCGGAAAGGGCCGAGAGCGCCGAGGGCGAGTGGTCGAGCGCGGTGAGCACGACCTTGCGCCCGGTCTCGCGGGCCAGTCGCAGGGCGGCGGCGATGCCGCAGGGGCCGGACGCGCTGCCCAGGTCGAGCAGGCGAAGGGGCTCCGCGGATTCGGCGGGGCGCCATTGGCGGTAGATCAGGAGTTGGTCGAGCGCCAGGGCGCATTTGACGAAGCTCTGAGGGAAGAAGAAGAGGCCGTAGGCGATGCGCTTGGCGGGGTCCGCCGCATAGTCGGGGAAGCCGCCATCGGGGCGCTCGGTGGTGAAGAGGTCGCTGAGCGCCTGCACGGCGGGTCGGAGTTTTTCCAGCGCCTCTTCGTTGGTTTGGGTGCGTGTGTGCGAGCGCGCGCACGACAGCCAGTGCGCTTCGATAAAGTCCGGGTAGTGTCTCGGGTCGGTCATGAAAACTTCCTGACACGCGATGACAGGGAATGCCGGCGGGTACGCAATAGGGCACTGGGGGGGGCGGATGCGCCGCATTCATTTTTGTCACCCCGGGCCCCTTTGCGCCCGCGCCACTTCGGGCGCTTTCAAGAACCATCGGGGTGCAACACGCGTTGACACCGCGCAGGGGCCGGCGCACTGGGGTTTTTATGAAATCGTCGAGCCGCCAGCCCCAACCGACCGCCGACTTGCCGCTCGGTCCCGGGGTGACCGTGCTCACCGCCCACGGCACCGGTCTTATGGCGTTGGGGAAACCCGCGGGTGTGCTTTCCCATCCCAACTCGCCCGGCGCGTCGGCCAATGCGCTCCTGGTTTGCCCCTACGATTTGAACGGCGAGTGCTACCGCTTCTCCGCGGCCGACGGTTCGCCCCGTCAGGTTTGGCTGCTGAACAGGCTGGATTCGCCCACCAGCGGCGTGGTTCTCGTATGCACCGACGGCGAGTTGGCGGCGCATATCAAGGCTCTGTTCGCCCGGCGGGAGGTGGAAAAAGTCTACCATGCGGTGGTGAAGGGCGCTCGGCTCATTCCGGATCGTGGCGTTTGGCGCGATGCACTGGTCAAAAGCGGGGGCGGGGAGGGACGCTTTGTGCGCGCCTCGTCCGGCGCGGGAGGCGCGCCGGCGGAGTCCGTCTATCGTTGGGAGCGGGCCAATCGGTCGATTCCGGGGCTTAGCCTTGTGCGGCTGGAGCCAAAGACCGGGCGAACTCACCAGTTGCGGATCCAGAGTGCGCTGCACGGGCACCCGATCCTGGGCGACAAGACTTACGGCGATTTCCCGCTCAACCGGGCGGTGGCCGCGCGAGAGGCGCGCTTCGACCGGCTGTTCCTCCACTGTTCCCGAACCGCCTTTGATTACGAATGGGCGGGCGCCCGGCATGTGTTTCTTGCGGAATGCGCTCTGCCCGAATCTTTCTCCTCGGTTCTTGCCGATGCGGATTCCCCCGCTCATGCGGTGAGCGATCGACTCAACATCAGGCTGCGGCCTCGTCGCTGACTCCGGGCCGACACCCTCCGGCTCGACGGATCAATTTTGCCCCGCCGGCTTTGTTTCGGGAATGGCGGCTTTCGTAGCCGCCGCCTCCTTGAGCAGGCACGCCTGCCCTTCGGGCGGCCATTCCAGGGAGATTACCGAGAGGTCCTCCTTCAGGATGTGAAGCGTGCCTTCCGCATGCGTGAGTCGCGGCCGGTTTGCGGCGATCAGGGATCGCACGCCTTCGGCTCCGGCGTGCAGCACTTGTCGCTCGGTGGCGATGAAGAGCCCTCCGCGTCCGTCCGCCACGAGCCCCGTGATCTTCTCCGGCACGCGCAACCATGACTCCGGTTCGGCCTTGCCGTCAAAGAGGGCGATGCGGTGCACGGTGTCGCCGCAGGCCGCATAGGCGTGCATCTTGTCCGCGGTCGCCGCTGCGATCGGCTCCCTGCAGCGCAGCAGCGGCACATAGTCGGCCGGGGCCGCTCCGGCGGGATCGAAGATGAGCAGGGTGTGGTCGCCGGCGTTTCTTTTGCCGAAGAAAAGAATCTCCCCGGTCGCGGAGACGGCCATCCTGCAGTCGAGCAGCGGAAGTTCTGATGCGGGCTGGAACACGAGGTGGAACCGGCCGTTTCGAATGGGAATGAGGAAGCCCCACTGCCTGTCCGTGGCGGCGATCACGCCTCCGTCCGGCGTGGCGAGCGTTTGACGCAGATTGCGGTCCGTCGTGAGCCGCGCCCCCGTGCGCGGCTTGAACAGCATGGCGGCGCCGTCGTGCAGCCAGATGTCGCCGTCGGGACCTGGGAAGATGTCGGCTTCGGGCAGGGCCTGGCGCAGCGGCTCGGGGGCCGCCGAAGCGCTCTCCCTGAAAACGAAGCCCGCCGGGCCCGCCGCACGGGCGGCGCAGAGGGACGAAAGGAGAAGCGAGAGGAGAATGGGCGTTTTCATGGGGTCTTGTTCGTTACGGCCCGCATGGCCGTGGGGGTTCGGTCCTCGAATTTGCCTTTGAATCTCTTCAGCGTGGCGCGGGATTTGCTCATCCATAGGCGCATGTCTTCCGCTTCGCTCAAATCCTCGGCGTCGCGCCCGTATCGGGCCCATTCGCTCGGCGTTCCCTTTTGGATTTCTGGCGAACCTTCCGGGGTGGTCCCGGAAAACTCGCGTCGTGGTCGCGCGTCGGTGCATACCGCACGCGTCGGCATGTCATCCCGATGATGCAGGTTCATCCCGAGCCGGGCGCGCTCCTCGGCGCTCAGTCCTTTTAGAAATATCGCCCGCTCATAGAAGGCGGCCAGCTCTCGTCGCGACATCTCCAGCCTGTCGAGGTCCTCACGCGTGACCTGCGCACCCTTGGCCTGGATGGCCTTGATTTGCTCACGGAGCGAATCCGTCCGCTTCCATTCTTCGGCTGTAATGGCCGGGGCCGCCGCAGGCGTGACAGAGGGGGCGCCGCAGGCCGATTTGCCCGACGGAGCGTCGGCCGCCGTGGGCGAGATTGCCGTGTCCGGGCAGGTTTGGGCCGAAAGTCGCTCGTGCGTGGCCCCCAACGCCAGCGTGGCGAGCGCGACGCGAATTGTGTGGGCGATGTTCTTCATGGGATGGTTGTGTTTCATAACCTCCGCGCCGCTCCGGGTCGAGTGCCGGACGGTCAACACATGGTTTGATTTGCCCCTGACTGACCGGGGGTGATGCCCGAACTTCCGGCTCTCCTTGCGCATTAGGCGGGGTTTTCGGCGTGTTCAGTCCCTTCAATAAAGCGGCGCGCGGCCGAAGCGGCGTCGCTCATTGGCGGATTTATCATAAGTAAACTGCGCGGCTCTCGTTTCGGCCGGTGGCTTTTCGGCCATCTGTCGAGGGCGCAAGCCGCCCTTAATTCATGAACTCGAAAACTCTCCTTAAACTCATCTCGGCCGCCGGCGCCCTCGCGCTCGTCGGCTGCTCCACCGTGTCCGACGACACGGCTGCCGTGGCGGTCGCCGACCCCGCGCCTGTCGCCGACGCCGATGCGGCGCTCGCCCGGCTGAAGGCCGGCAACGCCCGCTTTGTCGCCGGCGAATCCGTGAGCATTCCCGGGATTCGCCAGCGACGCACCGCCGTGGCATCCGGCCAGCGTCCGTCGGCAGTCATCCTGGCCTGCTCCGATTCGCGCGTGTGCCCGGAGTTGATTTTCAACACCACCTTGGGCGAAGTCTTCGTTGTGCGCACCGCCGGTGAAGTGGCCGCCGATGTTGAACTGGGCAGCATCGAGTATGCCGTCGACCACCTCGGCGCCAAGGTTGTCGTCGTTCTCGGTCACACCTCGTGTGGTGCCGTCAGCGCCGCCGTTGCCGGCGGGCATGCCAAGGGGCATGTCCACGACCTGGTCGACGCCATCCACCCGGCCGTGGAGGCCACGAAGGACGCCCCCGGTGACAAGAGCCTCGCCGCCATCGATGAAAACGCCCGCATGATCGCCCGTCAGCTTGCCAAGAGCAGCCCGCTGCGCGCGGAGATCAAGGAACACAAGGCGCGTGTCGTGGCCGCCCGCTACGACCTCGCCACCGGCGAAGTGATCTGGCTCTGAGCCCGACATCACCTTCGACTCGAATCCGGCGCGCCCCGTCCCTCATCGGACGGGGCGCTTCGTTTTTCCGGCGGTACGCGGCGGGCCTGCGCCGTTCTAACGCCTTGGGGCGGCGAAGCATCCGTTATCCGGGTCGCCCGGGCACGATTTCACGCCATCGGCACCAAATTCCACCTCGTTTTTATTTCCTGAAAAAGCTCGCGGCGCCGCCCGCCTTGGGGTCTTTACCCTCCCTCTTTTCCCGTCCCATGAACACCGAGCATTACTGGATGCGACGCGCACGCGGTCTGCGTCGGCGGGTGAATTTCGCCCGGTGGTTCGAGTGCTTCGCCCCGGTCGGGTTCGGCGTCGGTCTTTGCGGCACCGTCGCGGTGCTCGCGGCCCGAGGGGCCGGGTATGCGCTCGTCTATCCCTTGGGCGCCACAGGCGCGGTCGCGTTGCTCGCCGCGCTTTTCGTGATGCGCCGGGTCCGTCCGGTATTGGAGAACGACGGCGACGCGCTCGCCCGCTTGGACCTCGCGCACGGTTTGCACAATCGCCTCAGTTCGGCTCGTGCCGGGGTGGGGGACTGGCCGGCTCCGAAGGAGGCGCCGGTGTTGCGCTGGCGCCGCAGCCGCGCGGCCGACTTGGTCGCGGCGGCGCTCGCGCTCCTGCTCGCAGCCTGCCTCGTGCCCGCCGGGGTGGTCGCCGCGATGAAGCCGCCTGAGAAAATCCAGCCGCCGCCGGCATTGCGCGACCTGCTCGCCATGACCAAGCGTCTGCGTGAAGAGAAGGCGGTGGACCCGGCGGCCCTCGAGTCGCTGGAAAAGCGAGCCGAGGCGCTTCTGAAACAACCCGAAAGCGCCTGGTACGACACCACCACCATGGAGGCGTCCGAGCACCTGCGCGACCGCACCGGCGAGGCCCTTCGCGACCTCGACAAGGATCTGGCGGCGCTCAAGGGCGTGGCCGACCGGGTGGCCGAGTCCGGCGAACTCATCCCGGAGGAACTCTCCGCCCAACTCGCCAAGAACCTCGCCGAGGCGCTCGAGGGTCTGGACCTCTCGACGCTGCCTCCCTCCAAGGAACTGCGCGACAAACTCGGCAAGCTCTCGCCCGCCGCGATGAAGGCGATGGACAAGAAGACGCTCGACGAGCTGCGGCGCACCCTCGCCGAACAGCGCCGGCGCCTGCGCCGCGCCTCGGCTGACGCCAAGGACTCCAAAGCGTCTTCGCGCAAGGCCTCCTCGGGCGGATTGCCCGTGTTCGTTTTCGCCTGCGGCCCTGCCGACCCAGGCCCGGCCATGCTCGTGAAAAACGCCCTCGGCGTGACAGCCTCCGGCGTCGTGGACTCCGGACTCAAGGCACCCACCGACGCCGAGCGCCAGGTCATCATGGAGTCTTTGCAAAAGGCGCCGCCGCGCCTGTATACGCAGGCCGGATGCAAGCCCGGCATGCAGGTCGCCGGCATCGTGCCGCTGCCTCTTCCTCCCGGCTCCGCGCCCGACGCCGATGACGACCTGCTCGACGCCCTCGAGGACCTCGTGTACGGCGACGCCTACGCCGTGCTGGAGTTCGAACCCGAGCGGCGCGCCCTCGCCGCCGCTCTCGCCGTCGGCCGTCTTCGCCTCCTTCCCGTATCGCTCAAGGATTGCAACGGCGACTGCAAGAGCGGCTCCTGCGAAAAGCCCGGCGGCGCCATCGTCGTCGTCATGGGGGCCGCCGGCGCCGGCGGCCCCGGCGGAGGCGGCGGACCCGCGCCGCTGCAAATGGGCGACAAGAGCACCGCGCAGGCCGGCGGTTCCGAGCAGCTCAAGGCCGGCGACCGCTCGCACGACACGCTGGGCGACATGGAGGGGCTCACCTCCGGCAAGCACAAGGTCGACAAGGACGCCTACCGAGGCCCCGTCGCCGGCGGCGCGATTTCCTCGGAAGGCGAGGGCTCCGAATCCGTGTGGCGTGACAACCTCACGCCCGAGGAGCGCGAAACCCTTCGCCAATACTTCAAGTGATCGGCGAGGGCTGATTTACGAGGCGCGTCCCTCTTCCTTCACCCATCGTCCTTCGTCTTTCGTCCCTCTTCCCCTCCCACCTTCCCCCCTTTCACCTTCTATTCCGTCCATGCTTCCCCCCAACGAATCCGAAATCGCCGAGGCGCGCGCCCGGCTCGCGTCGCTGCGTGACGCCCTCGCCAATGTCCTCTTCGGCCAGGACGAGCTCCTCGACGCCGTCATCGTCGGCCTTGTTGCGCGCGGCCACCTCCTGCTCGAAGGCCTGCCCGGTCTGGGCAAGACCGAGCTTGTTAAGGGCCTCTCGAAGGCGCTCGGGCTGGATGCCAAGCGCATCCAGTTCACCCCGGACCTGCTTCCCGGTGACATCACCGGCAACCCGCTCCTGCAGGAGGTCGACGGCACCCGCCGCTTCGTTTTCCAGCCCGGCCCCATCTTCGCCAACATCGTGCTGGCCGACGAAATCAACCGCGCCTCGCCCAAGACGCAGTCAGCGCTGCTGGAGGCCATGCAGGAACGCCGCACCACCGTCATGGGCGAATCGCACGCGTTGCCCGACCCGTTCTTCGTGCTGGCCACGCAGAACCCCATCGAGCTCGAAGGCACCTACCCGCTGCCGGAGGCCCAGCTCGACCGTTTCCTCTTCAAGCTCGATGTGCGCCGCGCCGACGCCCCCACGCTCGCGCGCATCGTGCTCAACCGCGAGATGGGCGTGGAGCCCAAGGTGGACGCCGTGCTCGACGCCGACACCTTCCGTTCCATCACCGCGCTGGCCCGCCGTATCCACATGCCCGAGGTCGTCGCCGCCTACATCGCGCGCATCGTGGACGCCACGCACACCGGCGACGCCACCGTGCGCTTCGGCGCCAGCCCGCGCGCCGCGCTCGCGCTCGCCTCGGCCGCCAAGGCGCGCGCCCTGTACGCGGGGCGCCTGAACGCGTCGTTCGAGGATGTGCGCGCTCTCGCGCCTCTCGTGCTGCGCCACCGCGTCATCCTCGACTACACCGCCAAGCTCGAGGGCCTCACCGGCGACGCCGTTGTTGCCGCCATTCTGGAAAAGACCCCGGCGGGTCCCGCGAGCACGCCGCAGTCCCTCGCCGCCGCGAAGATCGGCTGAGAGTGCACCGCCCCGGTTTGCCCCGCCGCTTCGCGCGAGCCGCGTCCGCGCCTCCGCGTCTTCCCTGAACCCTTGGTCTTTCCGTCCTTTGCCCCGCCCATGCGCCTGAATTTCCCCATAGCCGCCCTGCTGCCGGTCCTCGTGACGCTCGCCCCCGCGCGCGCCTCGCAAACCCACTCGGTGTCGCTCACGCCCGGTTCGCCCGTCGAGGTGAGCGTCGAGAGCTTCCATGATTACAAGCCTCAGAGCGGCTTCATGCCGATTCGCGTGACCCTTCGCAACGACGGTGACTCGGCGCGCGGCTACACGCTTTCCTACGCGCCGGAGTGGCGGCACGGCGGCGGCACCGAGTCGGTGAAAGGCGAGTTCTCGCTCTCGGTCGGTCCCGGCGGGCGCGCCTCCGCCGTTGTCTACGCCCCGGTGGTCCCGGCGCAGCACACGGTGGACACGGCGTTTCAATTAAACGGGCCCGGCATCCGCAACGGACACTTCTCCATCGACTTCCGACGCAACGCCTACGGCGGCCGCGGCGACGGGTTTCCGGGGATGGGCGAGACTTTCGCGGCTCGTCATGTGGGCGCTCTGGAGGCCGAGTTGAAATCCTCCGGCGGCTATCATGGAAACCTTCCCGTGACCAAGGTGGGGCCGGCCTTCGCGCCGGCCGACCGTCGCGCCTATGACGGTTTCGCCACGCTCTGGTTCTACGGCACCGAGTGGGCCGCCTTGGAGCCCGCGGCGCAGTCGGCCATACGCGAATGGGTCGCGCTCGGCGGCAATCTGCACCTCGTTTCCGAGTCGGCGGACGAGTCGGTCGAGTCGCTGGGCTTCGGCGAAATCCGCCGCATCGCCAGGGGCGGCGACGAGAAGGCGTTCAACAAGCGCGTGGCCGAAAGGCTGCGCTCCTCGCAGACGGCGGCCATGAAGATGTCCGAAGGTGAGCAAAACCTCATCGGCGCTTTCGCCTCGGCCCTGGAGTCGCGCCCGGTCCTGCTCATCGTGCTGCTGCTGGCGTTCGGACTCATCGTGGGCCCGCTGAATCTCTTCGTTTTCGCCAAGCCGCCGCATCGCCACCGCCTGCTCTGGACCACGCCGCTCATCGCCGTGGTCTCGGCCTTGTTGATGATGGTCTTCATCCTGCTTGCCGACGGTACCGGCGGCGCCGGTCGCCGATTCGGACTGGGCGTCCTGGTGCCCGAACAGAAGCGCATCGCCCTGTGGCAACAGCAGGTCAGCCGCTCCGGACTTCTCCTGGGTTCCGACTTCGACTTCGAGCCCACCGCCCAGCTCGTGCCCATCCGCGACAACTCCGCCGGCACCTCAGGCGACGCTTGCGACTACGAGAAAACCCCCGCCGGTTGGGGCGGCGAATGGTTCACGAGTCGCGCCGTGCAGGCGCACGCCGTGCTCGACACCGTAGCCTCGCGCGGCGGCGTGCGCGTCGTGTATCCGGAAAACGGCAGGCCCGGCAGCGTCGTGAGTTCGCTGGACGCCCCGCTTGCGAGCGTCCTGGTGATCGCGCCGGACGGTTCCGCCTATACGGCGTCCAATCTGATTCCGGGCGTGGCGCGCCCCCTGGTCGCAGCCGACAAGGCCAAGGCCTCGGCGGAGTGGTCCGCCTCGCTCAAGGACGCCGGGGATTCCCTGCGCAGCGCCGCGTCGACCTTCTCCGGTCGCCCGGGTCGATTCTACGCGAGTGTCGCGAAGCCGGATGCGCTCCTGCGTCCCACGCTCGATTCCATCCGCTGGACCGGCGATGTGCTCCTGCTCACCGGTCCCTTGGAAACTCAGAACTGAGAACGAAGAGCGAAGAACTTCCGCCCTTCGTCTCTCGCCCAACCACCCTTTTTCGCGCTCCGAGTTCCGACTTCCGCGTATCCCGCCCATGTCCACCCTTTCCCCGGTTGAAGCCGCCCCTGTTTCCGACGCGCATGCCGTGCCGCCGCCCTTGCCCGACATCGTGGTGAGCGTGCGCGACCTGCACCGTCACTTCAACAATGTGCACGCCGTGCGCGGCGTTTCCTTCGACATCCGCCGAGGCCAGGTTGTCGGCTTCATCGGCGCCAACGGCGCCGGCAAGACGACCACCATGCGCATCCTGGCCACCCTCGACGAGCCCACCGCCGGCACCGTCACAGTGAACGGTCACGACCTGCGCGACGACCCCGTGTCGGCCCGACGTTTCATCGGTTGGATGCCCGACGCCTACGGCGCCTACGACAACATGACGGTCGCCGAGTACCTTGACTTCCAGGGGCGCGCCTGCGGTCTGCCGCGCGCGCTGCGCCGCGAGCGCATGGAGGAGATCATGCATTTCGCCGATCTGCTGCCGCTGGCCGACCGCATGGTGAACCGGCTTTCGAAGGGGCAGGGGCAGCGCGTGTGTTTCGGTCGCATGCTGCTGCACGACCCGGAGTTTCTCCTGCTGGACGAGCCCGCCGCCGGCCTGGACCCCAAGGCGCGCATCGAGTTCAAGAACCTCGTGCGCATCCTGGCCGCCCGCGGCAAGACGCTCTTCATCAGTTCGCACATCCTGTCGGAACTCGACGAGATGTGCGATTCGCTCCTGTTCATCGACTCCGGCCGCTTGGTCCACCACGGCTCCGCGCACACGCTCAAACACGGCAGCGCCGACGGCACCGCGGTGTTCGTCATCAAGGTTGCCGACACCCCCGTGGAGCGCCTCGCGGAGTGGGCGAGCATGAACCCCGGCTGGTCGTTCGCCGAGCGGCTGCGCGACGGCGCCCGCCTGCGGCACGAGTCGGGCGCGCCCGCCGAGGTCGCCGCCGGACTGCGCCGCATGATTCTCGACGGCATCCCGGTGACGGACTTCCACCGCGAGGAGCGCCGCCTTGAGGAGGCCTTCATCGACATGATTTCCAACAAGTCGAAGTGAGCCCGTCGCCGACCCGGTCACGATTTCCCAGCCTTCAGCCCTTTCTTCCGTGAAAACTCCCGTTTCCGTCCCCGCCGTCTCGGCCATGCCCGAAGACTTTCCCGACAAGATCAGCCCCATGGTGGTGAAGGAGGTTCGCCAGGGGCTGCGCAGCCGCTCCTTCATCCTCTCCTTCCTGCTCCTGCACACCGCGCTGGTCCTGTGGGCGGCGGGCTTCCTTTCCGATTCCGGTTCCTCCAAGTCCGCCGCCGACGGCATCTTCTGGACCATCCTCGGGGTGGGGCTGGCCATCGTCGTCTTCCGCGCGCAATCCGCGGTGCGCGGCGAGCGCGACGGCAAGACGCTGGAGCTGCTTCAGCTCACGCGCCTGACGGCCTGGAACATCGTGGCGGGCAAGTGGTGCTCGCTCATGGTCGAGGCGCTCGTGGTGATCACCGGGGTGCTGCCGTACTTCGCGCTGCGCTACTATTTCGGCACCCTGCGCATCCTGCAGGATTCCGCGGTGGTCGGCTCGCTGCTCGTGTTGTGCGGCCTCATCGCCGCCTTCATGGTCATGCTTTCCTGCCTCGGAAAGCTCATCGGGGGCATCGCGCGCGTGGCCAGCTACCTGGTGCTGATCCTTTTCGGCATTCAGGCCTTGGCGTTTTTCGCCATGGGGCGTGCGGGGCGTGCCGGCTTCTCGGGCGAGCCCGGCCAGCTCGCGTTGTTCCTCCTGCTGGCCTTGCCCTACACCATGCTCTTCCTCGGCGTGGCCGCCGCCTCCGTGGCTCCGGCCTCCGAAAACATCGCCACGCGTCAGCGCCTTTGGGGACTCGCGCTCTTCGTCCCTGCCGGCATCGCCGCCTTCACAATGAATGAGCAGACTTGGGGCCCCCTTCTTGCCTGCGCCCTGCCGGGCCTCGCGCTCCTCGCCCTGGAATGCCTGCTGCGCCGTTCGAACACCTCTCTGCCCGTCTATGCCGAGGGCTTCGGACGCCGCGCCTGGCGGCGCGCCCTGGCCCCGCTTTTCGCGCCCTCGCACGGCGCCGGCATCCTCTTCTTCCTGATGCTATGGGGGGCGTTTGCGGCCGGGATTTTGACGGCCAAATCCCAGGGCGCGGATTATGTGGCCGTCGCTGGATACGCGTCCGTGACGAACACGCTGCTGCTTCCCGTTGCCCTGGCCATCGTGATGCGGCGTTTCCTCAAGATACACTCCTATCCCGCGCGCTACTGGATTTCCGTCGCCGTTCTCACCCTACCGGTGGCCATGCTGGGCACGCTTTGCATGGGGTCGTTCGCCGATACCGCCCGCGCCATCATGGCCTTCCTTCCGCTGGGCATCCTCGTGACGCTCGATTCTCGCGGCGGCGACGACGCCTGGCCGGCCCTGATCGCCGGCGTGCACACCGCGCTTTGGGCGTTGGTGATCGTGCCCTTCCTGGTGCGCGATTTTCGCGCCGTGCGACGCATGATGCGCGGCGAGCGCGTCGAACTGCCCTCCGCCTGATTCACGATGTCGCGAACCGAAATCCGCAGAGACATGCGCGCGGCCGCCGCGATGTTCCGGCTCCCTCTGCGCGACGCCGCCTGGCGCGGCCCTCAGGGCGGCGTGCTTGGCCGCGGCGCGGGAGGCTCGCCGGACTTCGAGGACCATCGCCCGTATTTCCCGGGCGACGATGTGCGCCACATCAACTGGCAGGCGTATGCGCGCACCGGCTCCTACACCATGAAGGTCTACCGCGCCGAGGTCAGCCCGGCCGTCGATCTGCTCATCGACACCTCGCCCTCCATGTTCTTCGACCCCGCCAAGGCCACGCGCGTCTGGCAGCTCGTCCACTTCTGCGCCGAGAGCGCCTCGCGCATCGGCGCCGCCCTGCGCTGCCACGCCTTCGCCGACGGCGCCGTGCTGCCCGTGCCCAACGCCGCGCTGCTCGCCGGCGATTGGTCGCCCTCCTCGCGCCCGGCTTCGGCCGGGGCGACGCCCGCCCCGCTGCCGCTTTCGCGCGCGCCGGTGAGGCAGGGCTCCATGCGCGTGCTCATCTCCGACCTGCTCTTCCCCGGCGCCGCCGACTCGCTCGCGCCTTTGGCGGCCAACCGCGGACGCGGCGTCGTGTTCTCCCCCTGGTGCGCCGCCGAGGCTACGCCCGAGTGGGACGGCAACCACGAGTTCCATGATGTGGAGTCGGGCGCGGTCGATACGCGCCGGGTGACCGGTGATATCCGGCGTCGATACGGGCAGGCGTATGAGCGTCATTTCGAACTGTGGCGCGACGCCGCGCGACGCCACGCCGTGCGCTTTGCGCGCGTCGGCGCACACACCGATTTCCTCAAAACCCTGCGCCATGAGGCGTTGCCGGCGGGAGCGGTGGAATCATGTCTGTGATCTTCGACAACCCGGCCGGCGCGTTCGCGCTGCTGGGCGTGCCGGTCGTGCTGGGCATCCACATGCTCCAGGCCCGCTCGCGCAAGACGCACGCCAGCACACTTTTCCTGCTCGACCGTCTGGCGCCCGAAAGCCGCGGCGGACTTCGACTGGAGCGTCTGCGCCGTTCGCTGCCCCTGGCGCTGCGGCTGCTCGCCGTGCTTGTGCTCACCTGGCTGCTCACGATGCCCCGCTTCGTGCGCCCCGACTCGTCGCTGCGCGTGGCGGTTGTGCTTGATTCGTCGCTTTCCATGGATGCGGTGCGTGAACGCGTGCTCGCCGAACTGCCCGCGCGCCTTTCGCGTCTCGCGGCTTTCTCCGCCGGCACCGAGTACCAGGTGACGGAGTCCGATACGCGCCGCCCTGTCGTCTACCACGGGTTCGACGCGGCCGAACTTCGGTTGGCGCTCTCGCGATGGCGTCCCTCGACGGGGGCGCATGATCCGGCCCCGGCCCTCGCGCAGGCGTCGTTGAGCGTGCGCGAGTCCGGCGTGGTGGTTTATGTCACCGACACGCCCGAGTCTCGCCCCGGGGGCGCCGCCACGCTCGCCTACGGACGCGCCCTCGATAATTGCGGATTCGCCGGATCGTCCGTGGAGACGACCGATGCGGGAGTCGAGTGGCGCGCGCTGGTGCGCAACTATGGCAAGTCGCCCCGCACGCTCGAGTGGCGTGTTCGCGCCGGCGAGACCGACTCGCCCCCGCGTCCGATTTCCCTCAGGCCCGGTGAAACGGCCGCCATCGGCGGTGTCATTCCGGCGGGGGTGGAACGGGTGATCGTCAACCTTTCGCCCGACGCCTTCACCGTGGATGACGCGCTGCCGATCGTGCGCCCTTCGCCGCGCCGCATCCGCGTGTGCAACGCCCTCGATGGCGAGGACGCCAAGCTCGTGGCGCGCGTGCTGGCCGGCATCCCTGCCGTGGAAACCGTGCCGGCCGGCGAGCCCTGCGACCTGCGATACGCGCGCCTGGGCGCGCCCGATGTCGCGCCCGGCACGCCGGCCGTGCTGTTCGCGTCGGGGCAGTCCGTGACGAAGGAGCTGAGCGGTCCGGTGCTGGCCGAGGGGCATCCGTACACAGCCGACACCGGCTGGCAGGGCCTTCTCGCTCCGCGGTGCTCCGGAGCCATCGCCGCCTCGACGGACGCGCCGCTCGTGTGGCGCGGCGCCACCCCGCTCGTCGCTTTGCGCGCGACCGTGCCGGGCAAGCCGACTCTGGTCGTGGACTTCGCGCCGCAGGACACGAACGCGGCGAAGCTCCCGGCGTTCGTGGTGCTGCTGCGGCGTCATCTGGAATCGCTGCGCGAGAAGCTGCCCGTCGCGTATGCGGTGAATACCGACACGCACCGCCTTTTGCCCATCGCTCACGACCCGAAGTCCGGCCCGCTGAGCGTGCGCGTGGGCGACGGCGAGTCCGCGCCGCTCGGGGCGCTCGACGCGGCGGTGTTTCGCGCGCCGGATCGTCCCGCCTTCTTCACCGTGCTCCAAGGCGGCAAACCGCTTGTGACCGGTGCGGCCCAGTTCGGCGATGTGCGCGAGTCCGACTTCACCGGGTGCGGCGAGTCCGACACGCTTGCCGCACGCGAAAAGGCGCTTGCGCACGCCGCGTCGGTGCCGGACCCGTGGCGTCCGCTGTGGCTCGTCGCGCTCGCGGCGCTGTTGCTGGGCGCGTGGTACGCGCAGAGGGAGCGTCGCTGAATGCAAAAGGCATAAGGCAAAAGGCACAAGTGGGGCCGGCCGGTGTCCGGCCCGACAGGTGCCCTTGTGTTGAATCGGTCCGCACGCGCCTCGCGAGCCGCGCCAACACTTAGCTCCCCGACTCTCTCACCCCACAGTTTCTCCCTTTCGATGCGTTTCGTCTCCCCCGAATGGTTTCTGCTGATACCGGCACTCGCCGCGCTCGCGTGGTTCGTGCCGGCCCTCGGCCTGCGCCGGCCGCTGCGCGCGCTGTGCGCCGTGCTGCTCGTGCTCGTCCTGGTGCGCCCCGAGTGGCGCCGCGCCGCCGACGGGCTCGACCTGTGGCTGCTCGTGGACCGTTCCGACTCGGTGTCGGGCAAGACCGGGGTGAATGTCGAGGAGTGCGAGCGCATCCTGGAGAAGTCGCGCGGCGGTCACGACCGGTTGCACATCGTGGACTTCGCGGACGACCCGCTTCTTCGCTCGGAGGGTGACGGCACCGCCGTTTACCCGGCCGGCACCAAGTCCACCCGGCTGGCGGCGGCCGCGCGCTATGCGCTCGCCCGGGCCAATCCGGACCGGCCCACGCGGCTCCTTGCGCTCACCGACGGCTTCGCGACCGACTCGCTCGACGGTCTGGCGGAGCGTCTGGTGCGCGAGCAGGTGGCGCTGGACCGGCGCCTCACGGGCTCCGAACGCGCGGGCAATTTCAGCATCCGTTCCTTCACCACGCCTTCGCGGGTGCGCGCCGGCGAGGCGTTCATCCTGGCCGTTCAGGTGCGCGGCCCCGTGACCGGCGCGGCGAAGCTCACGCTGCTGCGCGACGGCGTCGCCATGGGCGAGGCTCCCGTGCGCATCGAGGACGGCGAGGCGCGCCTGCGCTTCACGGACCGCGTGACGCGCGGAGGTTCGCACCGCTACGAAGCCCGCGTGAGCGCCAAGGGGGATTTGTTTCCCGGCGACAATGTCGCCGCCTCGCGCGTGGAGGTGGCCGCCGGTCCTCGCGCGGTGCTGGTCACAGCATATGCGGACGACCCGCTTGCCGAAGTGCTGCGAGCTCAGGGTGCGGAGGTGGAGGTGCTCGACAACCCGGAGGCCGCGACGGTCGGTCGCCTGACGGGGGCGCGGCTCGTGGTGCTCAACAATGTGCCCGCGTACAAGCTGCCTCCGGAGTTTCTTTCCGGGCTCGAGTTCTTCGTGGGCACGCAGGGCGGCGGCCTGCTCATGGCCGGCGGCAAGACCAGTTTCGCCTCCGGCGGCTACTTCGGCTCGGCGCTCGACGCGGTGTTGCCGGTGTCGATGGAGCTCAAGCAGGAGCACCGTAAACTGGCCCTGAGCATGGCGATCGTCCTCGACCGCTCGGGCAGCATGAGCTGCGGCGTGCCCGGCACGAACCTGCAGAAGATGGATTTGGCCAACGCCGGCGCCGCGCGCACCATCGAGCTTCTGGGCGATCACGACGCGGTCGCGCTGTTCGCGGTGGACCAGCAGGCTCACGAGGTGTCGCCGCTGTTGCGCGTGGGCTCCGCGCGCGGGCGTCTCATGGACGACGCCCGCCGCATCAAGAGCACCGGCGGCGGAATCTGTGTTCCCACGGGTCTGCGCGCCGCGCACAAGGTGCTCAAGGAATCTCCGGCCGGGCGCCGGCATGTCATCGTGTTCGCGGACGCCAACGACGCCACGCAGGAGGCGCCCGATCCGGCGCAGATCGCGGCGATGCGCAAGGACGGCATCACGGTGAGCTGCATCGGCATGGGGCGCTCCACGGACTCGGGCGGCAGGTATCTCGAGGAGGTGTCGCAGCAGGGGGGCGGACGCGTGTTCTTCAACGAGAACCCCGGCGACCTGCCCGCGATGTTCTCGCAGGAGACGGCTGCCGTCGCGCGCTCGGCGTTTCTGGACAAGCCGGTGGGGCTCTCACCCTCCTCCGGCTGGTCGGAGATCGGCGCACGCGCGCCGGCGTGGCCGGCGACCGCCGACGGGTACAACCTGTGCTACCTCAAGCCCGGCTCGACCTGCGCGCTGTATTCCGCGGACGAGTACAAGGCGCCGCTGGTGGCGTTCCGCCGGCATGGCTCCGGACGCAGCGCGGCGGTCACCTTCCCGCTGGCCGGCGATTACTCCCAACGAGTGCGCGAATGGCCCGGCTACGCCGACTTCCTGCGCACGCTCACGCGCTGGCTGGAGGGCGAGCCGCAGCCTCCCGGCGCGGCCCTGCGCACCACGCTCGACGGCGCCACGCTGTCCGTGGAGTTCCTGCACGACGAATCCTGGACGGAGCGTCTGGCGATGAAGCCCCCCGCCTTGCGCGTGGCGGCCGGCGCGGACGGCAAGCCCGCCGAGGTGGCGTGGGAGAAGATGTCGCCGGGACGCTACCGGGCGCTGCTGGGCCTGGAGGCCGGCAAGTATGTGCGCGGCGCGGTGCTCGCCGGCGACGCGGCGTTGCCGTTCGGACCGGTGGAGACTTCGGTGAATCCCGAGTGGGACACCTCCCCGGCGCGCATCGAGGCGCTGCGGGCGGTTTCCGACGCCTCCGGGGGCGTGGAGCGCACCGACCTGACAAGCGTGTGGCGCGCGCCGCGTCGCGCATCATGGCAGGACATGACGGCGTGGCTGCTGGGCCTTTTCGCCGTCGTTTTCCTCGCCGACGCGTTCATCTCGCATACCGGCTGGAGCGTCCGGCGAAACGCGCGGTGAGGGCAGGGCGCTTGCCCGAAGTTTTCGGGCGAACGCCGCGTACCCGGTCGCCGCCGCGTCGAAGCGTCAGCGGGCGATGTCGTTGCGCGAGAGCACCGTGAGGCCGTTGCGCCTGAGCACATCCTCGGCCAGGTCCTGGTCCTCAAGCCGCATGACCAGCCCGTACTTGCCGTTGGGGCGGAACAGGAACGGGTAGTAGTAGTGCATGTTGATTTCCGCCTGCAGCAGGCTGCAGGTGATTTTCTTCAGCTCATGCTCCCCGACGATTTCGACCGCCAGCACATGCGTGGTGTCGAAGGCGAAATGCTTTTCGCGCAGCACCCGCTCCGCCTCCTCGGGGTAGTCCGGCACGATTCGGATGATGGCGCTGTCGGTGGTGTCGATCGTGCACAGGGCCATGATGTGCACATCGGCTGCGGCTAGGGCCAGGATGACTTCGTTGAGTCGCCCGACCTTGTTTTCCGCGAAGATGGAGAATTGCACGACGGCTTCGGCGTCGGGTCGTCGGATCGTTCTCACGGGCATGGGCGGGATGGGGTTGGGGGTGGAATGCGGCGCATTGTCAGGTATTCCCTCCCGTGGCCAAGCCGGATTTTGGCGGCGCACCTCGCGTCCGGCGCCCCCGGGGCCGGGCGCCTGTTACAATCCGAGCGGGCGAGTGCAAAGGCGGCGGGGTTGACGAGCGCCGGGGCGGGCGCATGGTGGGGCTCCCAATCTTCAACCCGTACCGATTACCATGTTCACCGCCACCGGCATCATCCTCAGCATCCTCGGACTTCTTGTCGTCGTCGCCATCGCGGCAGCCATCTGGGCGGCCGGCACTTACAACGGTCTGGTGGTGTTGCGCAACCGCTTCAAGAACGCCTACGCGCAGATCGATGTGCAGCTGCAGCGTCGCTATGACCTCATCCCGAATTTGGTCGAGGTGGCCAAGGGCTACCTCAAGCATGAGCGCGAAACGCTCGAGGCGGTCATCGCCGCGCGCAACCAGGCCTACGGCGCCGCCAAGGCTGTGGCGGGCGACCCCGCCAACGCCGAGGCGATGGGGTCTCTGCTGAAGGCCGAAAGCGGACTGGGCGGCGCGCTTTCGCGCCTGCTCATCACGGTGGAGCAGTACCCCAACCTGAAGGGCGACGCGCAGATGACCTCCATCATGGAGGAGCTCAAGAGCACCGAGAACAAGGTGGCTTTCGCCCGTCAGGCGTACAACGACGGCGTGATGGTCTACAACACGACGCGCGAGCGTTTCCCCGCCGTGCTCATCGCCGGCATGCTGGGCTTCCATACCGCCCAGTTGTTCGAGGTGACCAACATCGCCGCCAAGGAGGCGCCCAAGGTCCAGTTCTGATCCGAGCGCGTTCAATCCGTTCCGGTACTTTGCCGGGGTCGCCCTTGCGGCGGCCCCGGCTTTCGTTTTTTGCCTGCCGCGCGAGTGCGAAAACGGTTGGGTTTCCTCTTCGGACGGACCATCGTGCCGGGTATGAGTAACACCGCCGCCACCGATTCGCCGAAAGGGAAGGTCGTCATCGTCACGGGAGCCTCCTCGGGTATCGGGCGGGCCACCGCCGGGATGCTGGCCCGTTCGGGCGCCCTGCTCGCCCTGTGCGGCAAGTCGCCCGAAAAACTCAGGGAGACGCTCGCCCTGGTGAACGAAGCGGCGCCGGGTTGCCGGGTGTTTCATCGCGCCTTCGACATCACGGACGACGCGGCGACACGCGGTTTCGTGCATGAGGCGGCGCGCGAGCTGGGGGCGCCCTGGGCGCTCGTTCACTGCGCGGGGGGCAATCCCGGGCGAGCTCCCGTCTCGTCGGCCGAGCCGGCCCTGTGGGACGCCCAGTTCGCGCTGAACTGCCGGGCCACCGCCTCCGTGGTGCGAGCCTGCTGGCCGTTCTGGACGCTCAACGGCGGCGGGCGCTGCGTGGTCGTCGTCTCCTCGATGGCGCTTTTCTCCTCGGAAGGCAACGGCCCCTACGCGGTCTCCAAGGCGGCGCAGAAGTCGCTGTGCGACACGCTGCGCAAAGAGGGCAGGGCGGCGGGGATCGGCGTGACCGCCGTGTATCCGGGTGGCGTGGACACGGATTTTCGTCCCCAGTCCAGGCCGGAATACATGCGTCCCGAGTCGGTGGCGGCCGCCATCTCAGGCGCGCTGTCGCTGCCGTCGGACGCCGTCATGCACGAGATTGTGCTGCGTCCGGCGTGCGAGGCCAACTTCGTCTGAGCGGCCAAGGGGCGCCGGGCGCCCGGTCCGGAATCAGATCCCGGGCTTCGCCGCGCGCTCGCGCTCGGCGAGTTTCGCGAGCAGGGCGACATAGACGCACTCGGGCACGAACGGGCGGGCCTCGTCGGCCTTGTGGCGGGCCATGTCCTTCACGAAGGTCGAGCTGGTGCAGAACTGCTCCAGGCTCGGCATCAGGATGATGGTTTCGATTTCCGGGGCCAGGCGCCGGTTGATGTGCGCCAGGTCGAACTCGTGCTCGAAGTCCGAGAACTTGCGCAGGCCGCGGATGAGCGCGGTCGCCTTCATGCGTCTGGCGAACTCCACGGTGAGCCCCGGCATGGCCTCCACCCGCACCCCGGGGAGCGACGCTGTGGATTCGCGGGCCAGGCGCAGGCGCGTGTCCAGGTCGAACCAGGGCTTCTTCGACTCGCTCGGGGCGATGGCGAGGATGACTTCGTCGAACAGGTGCGAAGCGCGCACGAGCACATCGAGGTGGCCGTGGGTGAAGGGGTCGAAGGTTCCCGGATACAGGGCGATGCGGCGCTTGCTCATGTCTTCAGGGGGAAAAAGGTTGCCGACACCGATGCGCGTCGCACGGTCCGCCGGCAAGCCTTTGAAGCGACCCCTCTCGTGAAGCACCTTCCGAATATCATCACGCTTTCGCGCGTACCCATTCTGTTTCTGGTCGCCGCGCTCCTCGCGCTCGCCGTTCCCGCCCAGGTGCGTGACGCCCTCGCCGCGCCCGCCTCGCCCGCCGAAGCCGGCGTGAAATGGGCGGCCACCGGCGCTTTCGTCCTCTTTGTCATCGCGGCGATTTCCGACTGGCTCGACGGGTGGGTGGCGCGCCGCTACAACGTGGTGTCGAACTTCGGCAAGCTCATGGATGCGCTGACCGACAAGATTCTGAACACCGGCATGTTCATCGTGCTGCAGGCTTTCGGGGCGTTTCCCCGCTGGTTCACCTTCCTGGTCCTGCTCATCCTCATGCGCGAACTGCTCATCACCGGGCTTCGCCTGGTGGCCGCCGGCAAGGGCATCATCCTCGCCGCCGAACGCTCCGGCAAAATCAAGACCGTGCTGCAGATCGCCAGCATCTCCATCCTGCTCGGCGTGCTCGCTGCGCGACGCGACGGCTGGGGGTTGCCCGCCAACGCCGAGGCGCTCATCGAGCAGGCCGGCTTCATCTGCTTCCATGCCGCCACCCTGCTGACCATCACCTCGGGTGCCGGTTATCTGGTGAAGTACTGGGATGTCTTCATGAGCGAGCCCGACGAGAAGGCCTGATTTCCGAGCTCCTTTTCCGATGAGCAGCATCAGCCGAATCGTCGTAGGGGCGGCCACTCTCGGCCCGCTGGGCTCGCTGCCCGCTCCCGGCACATGGGGCTCGGCGGCCGGCCTGGCTTTTTACGCCGTGGTTTTTCACGGCTACAACACTCCCGGAAACCGTGTCACATTCGCCCTCCTTTTGCTGGTGGCGGCGGCGGTGGCGACCGTGGTGTGCCACTTCGCCGAGCTCTTTCTAAAGAAGAAGGACCCGGGTTGCGTCATCCTCGACGAGTTCGTCGCCATGCCCCTCGTGTTCGCCGGCTTCGGCGACCATCTGCGCACCGCCCGCCACGCCTGGGCCTGGTATGCGGCCGGCTTCCTGCTCTTCCGCCTTTTCGACATCGCCAAGCCGTTCGGCATCCGCGCGCTGCAGCGCGTGGGCGGAGGATTCGGCATCGTGGTCGACGACCTCGCGGCCGCCGTCTTCGCGGCGCTGGGGCTGCACGCCCTGCACGCCGCCGTCGCCTGGCTTCGCTAGGGGCGGCCTTGAATCGGTATCCGTTCTCCGGATGCGCATCGCTTTCAAGCCTCTTCTTTGCTGGCCTGGAAGGCGTTCATGAATCCCGTTTTTAGCCGCCCAGCCGGACTCCCCGCCGGGGCGCCCCGGCGGCCCGCCGGCCGTGATTCCGCTTCAGGAGCGGCTTTCAGGCCGTCCGCGGCTCCGGTTTTTTCCGGTTTTTCACCAACGGAAACGCTGAAACATGTTGACGGCATCGGCCGCTAGGGCTGAATCCGCCTCGGTTTTACAACCCGAACCAAAACTCTCACCCCTAATAAATACCATGAACAAAGCCGAACTCGTCGCCGAAGTGCAGAAGCTGCTGGGCAATGAAACCTCCAAGGCCGCCGCCGAGCGCGCTGTCGAAGCCACCTTCGAAGCCATCCAGGCCGGCATCAAGAAGGACAAGTCCGTCCAGGTCATCGGCTTCGGCACCTTCGCCGTCGTCAACCGCGCCGCTCGCAAGGGCGTGAACCCCAAGACCGGCAAGCCCATCCAGATCAAGGCCTCCAAGAACGTGAAGTTCAAGGCCGGCTCCGCCCTCAAGGAAGTCGCTTCCAAGACCAAGTAAGTCGGGACGAGTTCCCCTTGCTAAGGCACCCTCCGTTCGCGGAGGGTGTTTTTTTTGCGCCCGGATTCCGGGGCGCGGGCGGGCTTTGCCGGGGCCGCCGGACGGAGCGGGCGCGCCGCTTTTCGGTTTGCCGCAGCGGCGCGGGCGCGGATGCTCGGGCGCGTCATGTCCAACACCCCGTTCCACTATCAGGAAATGTTCCCTCTCGGCGACGACACGACCGAGTATCGGCTTATCACGCGCGAGGGCGTCTCCACCACGCAATTCGAGGGAAAGACCATCCTCAAGGTCGCCCCCGAGGCGCTCACGCTGCTGGCCAACCAGGCCTTCCATGACATCTCGTTCATGCTGCGCCCGGCGCACCTCAAGCAGGTGGCCGCCATCCTGAACGACCCGCAGTCCAGCGACAACGACCGCTCCGTCGCACTTGCCATGCTGCGCAACGCCGAGGTCGCCGCGCACGGCGTGCTGCCGTTCTGCCAGGACACCGGCACGGCCACGATCGTGGGCAAGAAGGGCCAGTGCGTGTGGACCGGCGACCAGGACGACGCCGAGGCGCTCTCGCTGGGCGTGTACCAGGCGTACACGCAGAACAACCTGCGCTACTCGCAGACGGCGGCCATCGACATGTACAAGGAGGTCAACACCGGCACGAACCTGCCGGCGCAGATCGACCTGTTCGCCACCGACGGCGACGAATACAGTTTCCTCTTCGTCGCCAAGGGCGGGGGCTCGGCGAACAAGAGCTACCTGTACCAGGAGACGAAGGCGGTGCTCAACCCGAAGAGCCTCGAGAAGTACCTGGTCGAGAAGATGCGTTCGCTGGGCACGGCGGCCTGCCCCCCGTACCACCTCGCGTTCGTCATCGGCGGCACCTCCGCCGAGCTCACCATGAAGACGGTGAAGCTCGCCTCCACCAAGTACTACGACGAGCTGCCCACCACCGGCAACGCGCACGGCCGCGCCTTCCGCGACACCGAGCTGGAGGCCAAGCTGCTCAAGGCCGCTCACGAGCTGGGCATCGGCGCCCAGTTCGGCGGCAAGTGGTTCGCCCTCGACGTGCGCGTGGTGCGCCTGCCGCGCCACGGCGCCTCGTGCCCGATCGGCATGGCCGTGTCGTGCTCGGCCGACCGCAACGCCAAGGCCAAGATCACCAAGGACGGCGTGTTCCTGGAGCGTCTCGAGGAGCATCCCGGCCGGTTCATCCCCGAGTCCGAGCGTATCCGCAAGAAGGATACTACGGTCGTCTCCATCGACCTGAACCGCCCGATGGCCGACATCCGCGCCGAGCTTTCCAAGCACCCGGTCACCACGCGCCTCTCGCTCAACGGCACCATCATCGTGGCGCGCGACATCGCCCACGCGAAGCTCAAGGAGCGCGTGGACGCCGGCCAGGGCCTGCCCGAGTACTTCAAGAACCACCCGGTTTACTACGCCGGCCCCGCGAAGACCCCCGCCGGTTACGCTTCCGGTTCCTTCGGCCCGACCACGGCCGGCCGCATGGACTCGTATGTGGACCTGTTCCAGTCGCTCGGCGGCTCGATGGTCATGATCGCCAAGGGCAACCGCGGCGACGAGGTCACGAACGCCTGCAAGAAGCACGGCGGCTTCTACCTCGGTTCCATCGGCGGACCCGCCGCCATCCTGGCCAAGGAGAACATCCGCAAGGTCGAGCTCGTGGAGTACCCGGAGCTGGGCATGGAGGCCGTGTGGAAGATCGAGGTCGTGGACTTCCCCGCGTTCATCCTGGTGGACGACAAGGGCAACGACTTCTTCAAGCAGATCAACACCGGCGGCTGCGGCGTTTGCGTCGCGCACTGAGCGCGCTCCTAAACGCGGCGCGAAGGCCCGTCCGGAAACCCCGGGCG
This sequence comes from uncultured Opitutia bacterium, assembly GCA_945957395.1. Lineage (GTDB taxonomy): Bacteria > Verrucomicrobiota > Verrucomicrobiia > Opitutales > UBA953 > CAMFKE01. The sequence continues at coordinate 61,827 of CAMFKE010000007.1, read as the reverse complement.
GGCCTTTCCCGTTTTGAGGGCTTCCCGTGGCCGCGCATACGGGTAGTATGGGCGGCATGGAAATCGCCGCCCTTATCTTCTCGTCGATGCTGCTCCTGCTCGGGGGCTTCCTCACCTTCATCCCGATGACCCCCGGTCCGCTCATCGCGTGGAGCGGGTTGCTGGTGTGCCACCTGCTTTGGCCCGAAGGTCCCGTGGGCACGATGACCCTGCTTCTGGGGCTGTTCCTCGTCGCCCTCGCCAAGGCGGTCGACTTTTTCGCCGGCGTGTGGGGCGCGCGCCGCTACGGCGCGTCGTGGGCCGGCGCCTGGGGCGCGCTGGTAGGCGGCCTCGTGTTCACCGCCCTCGGCCTGCTCACCGGCGTGGGACTTTTGGCGGGCGCCCTGATGGGGCCGGCGCTGGGCGCGATACTGGCCGAGATGCTGTTTGGCCGCACCTGGCGCGAAGCCATGAAGTCGGGCTGGGGCACCTTTGTCGGTTTCGCCGTCTCGGTGCTGTTCAGCCTTATGGTGTGCGGCGTGTTGCTCGCCGTGTTCTCGCTTCAGCTCCTGGTGTTTCTGATGAACTGAGGCGCGGGCGGCCGCGTCAGCGGGCGCAAGCGGCGAACGCCCGGCGTTCCGGGTCCGAGCCCGCGGCCACGGCGAGGGCCGCCGCCGTGTTCTCACCCGGGTTGAGCGCGTAGGCCGCCAGTCCGGCGGCGAACCGCGTGTCGGCGTCCGTGTCGGCCAGGGAAGCGCGTTGCGAGGCGTTGAGCTTCACCTCCGCGAGGTCGGCGCCGGATTTGTCGGCGCGCGCGTAGCGCACGGTCACGCGTCCGAGCGGCGCGTCGGTCGAGTCGGCCCCGGGTTCGATCTCATAGAGCGTCGTCACGGATTCGCCCGCGCGCAGCGCCACACCGGAGGTCGGGGCTGTGGCGCCGTTGTGGCCAAGCAGTCGCCAGGACTTCACCCCTGCGGCGTCGAAGTCGACCGAGGCGGAGGCGTTGCGCGCGACGATTTCGCCGGTCGCGCCATGGGCGCGAACGGTCACGCGAAGAAGCCGGTTGGCGGGGTTCCAGGGGGCGTCGGTGAGGGCGGCCTCGATCTGCACCGGGCGCGCACCCGCGGGGGAGCGGTGCCCGGCGATAAAGGCGTTCACCAGGCCGTCCACCCGGGTGCGTGAAGGCGCCGGGCGACGGCCGGCGACTAGCTCGCGGGAGAAGGCGGCGGCGTAGGCGCGCGCCCCGCTCGCGGACAGGGAGAGCGGTGCGCGTCCGGCCGGGCGGAACGCGGCGCCCGCGCCGGGCAGTCCGGGCAGCAACTTGGCCAGATAGCCCAGGTCGTTTCGCGACGCCGAGGGCAGGACGACCAGCGGTGCGGGCGCGGCGGGGGCGCCGGCCGCGACGAGCGCGTCGGTCGCCTCGCGTGCCTCGTGAGGGGAGCGTGTGGCGACGAACACCGCCAGGCAGGCGGCGGCCGCCGCGCCCAGGCCGCAAAAGGTGACGAGGCGTGAGCGTGCGTCGCCGTCCGTCGTGGCGCGGGGCGCCGAAATCGAGCCGCCCAGTGCGCTGGTGCGGCGGCGTGTCGCCGCGGGCGCGCCGCCCATCGCCTTCGCCGCGATGGCGGCGGGGTTGACGAACGGCAGCGGCTCGGCGGCGAGCGATTCGCGCAGCCCGTCGGTCAGCCGGCGCGCCGAATCCAGGGCGGCGCGCAAGGCGGGATCGTCCGCCACCTGTTTTTCGAGCGCGGCGCGTTCGGCCGGGTCGGAAATCTCGCCCAGGGCGAGCGCGGTGAGGCGCGGGTCGTCCGGGGTGAGCGGCGGAAGGGGAGCGTTGGCGTTCATGGCGTGGGGGCCTGGGAAGTTGTTGGGGAAAATCGGGTCATTCGCGCAGGTCCGAGCGTTCGTCGAGGCGGGCGCGCAGGGTCTTTATCGCCGTGTGCAGGATGAAACCCACATTCGTGGCGGTCAGCCCGGTGATCTCGGCGATCTCGGCGTAGGAGAGGTCGTTTTGAAACTTGAGGCGCACGATTTCGCGCTGGCGCGGCGCAAGCGTGTCCACCAGCGCGAAGAGCGCCCCGGCCGCGTCGCTGTCGGCCAGCGCGCGCGCGGGGGAGGGCGCCTCGTCGGGCTCGTGTTCCGCGCGGGAGCCGTCGTCGCCGACGATGCGGCCGCGCCGGCGAAGCATGTCGAGGCAGCGCGAGCGGCAGACGCAGAAGAGCCAGGCGCGCAGGTGCGACCGGTCGGCCGGCGGGCTCTGCCAGAGCTTCACAAAGGTGTCCTGGATGATGTCGCGCGCCGAGTCGCCGTCACCGGAGAGAATCCCGCACGCATAGCGGGTGAGCTCGGCGGCGTGCGTTTCGACGAGTCGACGGAAGTCGTCGGCGTCGAGAGGGGCCGGGGCTGGGGCGGTCATGCCCGCACGATGGGGGGCGTATGGCGAGGCTTGCAACACCGACCCTGTAACGCGCGCCGCGCCCGCTTCATTAGGCGAAATCGCGAAAAACTTCGTGGGCTTCAACCGCGATCGGGCGAACCGAGCGGCCTCAGTTGCGGCGCGGCTTGCCTCCACCCGGGCGGCGCTCGCCGGCGGCGACGGCGGGCAGCTTTTTCAAAACCTCGTCGAGGCGTTTCTCCAGCCGCGCGGCCACGGCGGCATGCGCCGCGGTCACCTCCTCGTTTTCGCCCTTCGGCGTGTCCAACCGGTACAGCGCGCCGGGGCCGTCGGCGGGTTTGATGAGCTTCCAGTCGCCGTCCACGATGGCGGCGTCGGCCGTGGCGATGACGATGGGCTCGCGCGTCGCCGTTTTCCCGGTGCGCAGCGACTCCCACTGCGAAAGGCCGTCGGGCTTGAACCCCGCCGGGGGCGTGACGCCGGCGGCGGCGAGGATCGTGGGGAACAGGTCGTGCACGGCCACGGGCTGCGCGGAGGTCGAGCCGGCCTTGAGCTTGCCCGTCCAACGGACGGTGCAGAGCGTGCGAATGCCGCCCTCGTACAAGGTGTCCTTGCCCCCGCGCAGCGGGGCGTTGGAGCCGCCGGCGCGTCCGCCCGCGCCGTTGTCGGAGAAGAAGAGGACGAGCGTGTCGTCGGCCATCCCCTGCTTTTGCAGGGTTTCGAGAATGCGACCGATCTCCTCGTCCATCGCGGTGACGGCGCCGGCGTAGACGGCCTTGGTGGCGGAGAGGTTCGGGTAGCGCTCGGCGTAGCCGGGCGGGGCGCTCACGGGCAGGTGCGGCGCGTTGAAGGCGACCTGGAGGAACACTGGCGAGGCTTTGTCCCGGTTTTCAAGGATGCGCACGGCCTCGTCGGCGAAGAGGCGGGTGCTGTATCCGGTTTCCGATAGCGGCGTCGTGTCGCGCCACCAGTCCTCGCGTCCGCCCGGGCCCGTGTGTTTGAGGTAGTCGATCTGCCCGCCCATGAACCCGTAGAAGCGGTCGAAACCGGCCTTGTTCGGCGGGCGGGCGGAGCCGGCATGCCATTTGCCGACCAGCGCCGTGGCGTACCCCGCCGCCTTCAAGGTCTGAGGCAGCGTCGGGATGTCGGCGGGCAGGCCGGCGTCGCGCGGGCGCAGCGCCGCGGTGACGCCGAATCGGCGCGGCATCATGCCGGTGAGCAATCCGACGCGGGTGGGGCTGCATACCGGGCAGACATAGAACCGCTGCAGCTCCACGCCCTCCCGCGCGAGACGGTCGAGGTTGGGCGTGCGGATTTCGCCGCCGTGCAGCCCCGTGTCGGCGTAGCCGAGGTCGTCGGAGAGGATCACCACGATGTTCGGCGCGGAAGGCTTCGCGGCGGCGACACCGGCGCAACCGAGGGCTAAAAACGGAATCAAGCGGTTCATGGATGGCGTTAGTTGGATTCACCCACGGAGGTTACGGAAGTTTGGTTCGGGCATTCCTCAGACTCTCGGAAGGAACCACGAAAATCACGAAACACACGAAAAGGGGTATCAGGGGTAGGAATACGCCGGCCCCTCCTTAAAACCATGGGCGCCCCTCCGAGCCACCAGTGCCCACCCTGCCTTTTGTGTGTTTCGTGATTTTCGTGGTTAAACCTTCAGCGCACATCTCGCACGAGGCGCACGGCGTTGAGGATGCGGATGACATCGCCCTGCGGGCCGTGCCCGTGCGGGTAGTCGGCGGCGTCGCCCTCCTTGGGGTCGCTGCGTTGCGCTCCGGCGCCGTGCACATCGGCGAAAAGGAACTCCTTGGCGGTGGCGCGCTCCTCGCGCGTCTCGCGACCCGGGGCGGGCGGGCCGCCGCGCTCGCCGGGACCGCGGCGGGTGAGCCAGCCGCAGGCGCGTCCGAAGGACACATACATGGCGGCGCGTCCGCCGCGCGGGCCGACATGCGTGGTGGACGACCAGTAGAACGGGTAGTCGGGCTTGCCGTTCTCGTTGGTGATGGCCGTGCAGGTGAACAGCGGGTCGATGGCGGGCGAATCCGAGGTGTCGGGCGAGCGCGTGTAGTCCACCAGGCTCTGCAGCTCCTTCACCGACGGCACGCGCCAGTCGGCGTGACCAAAGAGTTTCTTCGCGTTGCACTGCTGCGCCCACGCCAGGGCGTCCTTCCAGTTCATGCCCTTGCCGCTGTCGCCCTTCTCCCACATCAGGCCGGTGGCCCTGTCGGTGACGGTGCCGTCGCGGTTGTCGACAAAGGCGTTTTTGCCGTAGGCGGGGTTGCCCGCCACGCAGAGGACGAAGAAGGTCTTTTCTGCGCCGCCGTTGCCGCGGCCCGGCATCAGCCGGTCGTAGCCCTTGATTCGGCCGTCGGCGAAGTTCACGCCGAACACCTTGTCGCCCCCGCGCGCGGATTTGCCGACATACTTGGTGGCGGAGGCGTACTGGGAATCGATGATGCGCTCGCCCGACCGGGTGTCGCCGTAGGCGAAGCGGAAGAATTTTTGGTCGATGAAGGGGCGCAAATCCGACTCGTCCTGCTCGCCGCCGGGGTCGGTGCCGCGCGCATCAAAAAGCGAATACAGCGTCTTGATGTCGGGCAGCCGCCAGTCCGTGCGCCCGCCGAATTTCTTGGCGTTCAATTTCGCCGGCAGCTCCTGCGCCTGCGCGAAGGTGAGCTTGTCCGCGCTCGTCAGCTTGCCGTCGCCGTCGGTGTCCGGGCTGCGCTGCCATACGAGCCCGGTGACCTTGTCGCTCACCGTGAGACCGTCGGACGAGAGCGCGTATTCGGCGGGGCGGCGGTGGTTCTGCGCGTCCTGCCCGAAGAACGGCGCGCCACGCTTGGGCGCGGTGATTTCGCCGTCGTTGCCGTAGCACTTCGCCTGGTTGGTGTCCACGACCGGGAACGGCACCTGCGCGGCGCGCAAGGCGGGCGCGGCGAGGAACGGGGCCACCGCCATCAGGGCGGCCGCAAGTGTAAGCGGCGGAAGCAGGAACGGGGAAATCAGGCGGGGCATGGCCGCTTTAACGCCGCCGCAAGCAGGGAGTTACGCGAAATGATAAGTCTGCCTGGTCGGCCCCGAATCCTGGGAATTGGCCACAAAAGAACGCAAAGGGCGCTTGGAGTGAGGGTGCGCCTGGGTTGTCGGTTTCTCCCGCAAAGCCCGCCAAGCATCACCCGGGAGTCGGAGTATCCATTCCACTCCGACGCACATCGGTTTGGAACGGGGGCGTTCTGTCGCTCGAAATCGCATGGCGAGCTTGGCGGGAGAAATCGGGCGCCGCTTCACGCCGACAAATTCCCCGCGACGCCGAGTCAGGCTGTCACCCGGAATATCCGAGAAACACCAAGGCCAGCCGGTGAGGGCGGCCCTGGGCGCTAGGTTTGAACTCAGGCCTTGTTGAATTGAGGGAAGAGCTTTTGTAGGCGATCCACGGTGGTTCGCCACTTGGGGGCCACCGGTTTGCAGGCGCTGTTCTGGTTGCCGAAGAATCCGAGTTCCCTGCGCGCTTGGGCGACGGGCACGGTTTCCAGCCATTGTACGGGCACGAAGTACTCGCAGCGTTCCGGGTCGTTCAGGTTCTCAACATGGTAGGTGGCGCGGCGCGCCACTTCCAGCACGGGCTTGCCGCCCACCGTGAACTCCGTGGCCGGTTGAGCGACGCCCGTCACGCGACCGACGCCCACATAACCGGTTTTCGGGATATTCACCCACACGCGGTCTCCGGGCGCGAGCAGGCGCAGGGTGTTCGTGTACCAAGCGCCGCCGCCGGCGGAGATGAAGCCGTGCTGCCGGGCGTCTTCCCAACTGCGGGTGTGGCCTTCGCCGAAGGAGACATAGCTTTCGCCGTTCCACGGGTCGTTCGCCACGCCGGCGGAGCGGGTGCCGGTGGTGGGCACTTGCGCGGCGGCCACGGGGTCGATGAGCCAGGTTCGGCTGAGCAGTTGCTGCCCGGCGTGTTCGAACACTTGAAAACACAGCACATTGATGGCGATGCCGCGCGCGTTCAGGTAGTTCACGATGCGCTCCGAACTGTCGTCCAGCTCGCTTGCCACGATGACGAGTTGGTGCCCGGCGTGCTGCGCCTCCTCGTCGTACTCGACGCCAAACTTTTCCAAGAAATCCGCCGCGAGGTCGCGGCCAGGGCGGAAGCGCCCGTAGATGGCCACGAGGTCGTCGGTTTCGAGACCGTCGACCCACGCACCGTAGTCGAGCGTCTGCGCCACCACTTCGCGCGGGGTCTTGTCACGCTTCAACTCAAGCAGCACGCGGGAGCCGTCAGGCGCTAGGGCGAGCAGGTCGATGCGTCCGGCGTGCGGTGTGATTTCCTGTTGGCCGATGATCAGCCACTCGTCGGACACCAGCGCCGGGCAGGCCACAATCATGGCTTCCAGCTCGGCCTCCTTTTTCAGGGTCGAGACGGGCAGCGCTTCCGGCTTCGTGCCGACTTTCCAAAGGGTGGTGCGGATGGGCATGGGGTTATGCGCCTGAGAGTTTTTCCAAGCGGGTCACCCACTCGTCGAATCGGTGGCATTCGCGTCTCATGTCGTCGAGTCCGACTGCGAGGGCGGCGAGCGAGCCAGCAGTCACTTTGTCATATGCGGGAAGTTCTTTGATAATGCGCTTGCTGGGCGCCGTTGCGCGACTGTTGTTAATCTCTTCAGGCGTCGCGAACGCGGTGCGGATATCGGCGAATTTCTTTTCCAAATGGGGCGTATATAAACCTTTCGCCATCTTTGACGGGACGCTGAACAGCAGGGCTTCGAATTCGTACATCTGGATGTACGGGATGAAGCGAGGCATCGCGTCGGGCCCGACTTTGGCGATGACCTCCGCGGCAAGCGCCGTTTCGATGGTCGCCGCCTTGGTCCGGATATCCAGTTTCGTCAGGGCCGCCGCTTTGCCGATAAAATCTGGGTGGAGTCCGTAGAAATCAAAGAAGGTGGTGCAGTGTGCGGTCGGGTCACCCCTAAGGCGTCGGACAATGTCGCCGACCATTCTGGGGGTGCTGACATTCCCTCCTTTGTGGCCAGGGGTGCCGATGAGGGATGCGGAGGGAAAGACGCCGAAGGCGGCGAGGTGAGGGGCCAGCAATTCGTTCACAAAGGACTCTTCGGTCTGTCCTTCGCAGATGATGTGGATGCGGCTCATTTCGCAGGCCTTCCGCCAAGAATGTTTTTCTCCCAGAGCTGACCGAGGGTGTATTCCTCGAGCCACGGCGTGAGTTCCTCCGGTTTCAGCCGGCGGAGCTGGCTGGCTCCATTCTTCCGGTCGCAAACCACGATATCCTCGGGGGCAAACTCGTTGAGCAGACTGACGCTTTGGGTGGAGACGATGATTTGTTTGGCTTTGGAAATCGTGCGGAAAAGGCCTGCCAGAGTGCGGATGGCAAACGGATGCAGGCCGAGTTCCGGCTCATCCACCACGATTGTTTCCGGTTGGAGTTCCGCCGGCTGGAGCAGCACGGTGGCCAGGCAGATGAAGCGCAGTGTGCCGTCCGAGAGGTGGTGGGCCTTGAACGGCATGTCTTCGCCCGGCTCGAACCACTCCAATTCGATTTGATCCGGGTTCAGCGGATCCGGGCGCAGGCTGAAGTCGCCGAAATACGGCGCCACCAAACGGACCGTTTTGATGATACGGTCGTAGTGATCGGGGTGTTTGGCTTTCAGCAGGTAAAGGAAGGCCGCTAGATTGCCCGCGTCGTGGCGCAGGTAGGCGTTGTCGTTGAGTTTTGCGACGCCTTTCACGGAAGCGTTTTCGCCTGTGTCGTGGAAGTGGTACACACGCCACTTCTGCATCGTGGGGACCGTATAGTCGTAAATCTGCGTACGCTCTTTTTTCGATTCGACTTGAGATTCGAAGTATCCGGAGCCGATGGTCCAGTCGCCTGTGCGCAGGCCATTCCAGTAGAATTTTTCTTTGGCGAACATCATCCGGTTGTCCGCCGTCGGCTCGAGGGCGAATTTGTAGCCGTTGTTCCCGAAGTAGAGCTCCGCCGAAAGCTGCTGGGTTTTTTTGCGCCCGAAGTGGAGGAAAGAGTCGGGGCCGCCGTTTTTCGAGATGTGGCGCTGCAGGTTCCCTTCCAGCAACTGCTGGATGAGTTTGAAGAGCCCGATAAAGTTCGATTTTCCCGCGCCGTTGGGGCCGATGAGCACATTGAGGTCCTTCAGCTCCAAGTCGCACTCCTTGATGGACTTGTATCCCTCCAGCTTGAGTCGGGTGAGGTGGTTCCAGTTCATGGGATCAGGGAGTCGGCGGGCAAAGTGAGGCAGGGTGCACTGGCGGGCGGAGGTGCGTCAAGGGTTCGCACGACATCTAGGGCGCGCGGCGGTGAGTAGGCGATGGCGGAGGCGAGGTTGCTGGTGGATGCGGCGCGAGCGGCATGCGAAGTTCACCGTCTGCTGAGTCGCTGGCGCGGCCAAGGGCAATCAAACCAAAAGCCCGCCGGGTGAGGGCGGGCGTTGGATATCGTTTCGCGAAATCTCGCTAAGAGCGCTTACGCTGCGGGCGCTTCGGGGGCGGCCGGGGCGTCGGGGCGCACATAGGGCGTCTTCACGCGCTGCGGCTGTTGCGGGGGCTTGGGGGCGGGCGCGGGTTCGGCGGGAACCTCGGGCTTGATGGGCAGCTTGCGCGCCTTGATGTCGGCGGTGATGCGGGTGATGAACTCGTCGAGCGAGTAGACGCCTTCGAGGCCCTTGTCGGCGCGGGAGCGCACGGCCACATGCCCGGCTTCCTTTTCCTTGGCGCCCAGGACGATCATGTGCGGCACCTTGTCGACCTCGGCGCGGCGCACCTTGGCGCCGAGCTTGTCGGAGTGCTCGTCGATGCCGACGCGGATGCGGTGCTTGCGCAGCTCGGCGGCGACCTCGCGGGCGTGCGGGAGGAGGTCGTCGTTGAGGGTCATGATGCGCACCTGCTCGGGGGCGAGCCAGGTGGGGAAGTCGCCGGCGAAGTGCTCGATGAGGATGCCGCAGAAGCGTTCCATGGAGCCCAGCGGGGCGCGGTGGATCATGACCGGGCGGTGCGGCTTGTTGTCGGCGCCGATGTAGGAGAGGTCGAAGCGCTCGGGCAGGTTGTAGTCGACCTGCACGGTGCCCAGCTGCCACTCGCGGCCGATGACGTCCTTGATGACGAAGTCGATCTTGGGGCCGTAGAAGGCGGCCTCGCCCTGCTCCTCGGTGAAGGGCACGCCGAGGGTGGCGGCGGAGGCGCGGCAGGCGTCCTCGGCCTTGGCCCAGTTTTCGGCGGTGCCGGTGTACTTGTCGGACTTGGGGTCGCGAAGGCCGACGCGCACGCGGTAGTCGTTGAGGCCGAGGGTGGTGAGCACCTTCTTGACGAGGTCGAGGCAGCCCTGGATCTCGGCGGCGAGCTGGTCGGGGGTGCAGAAGAGGTGGCCGTCGTCCTGGGTGAAGCCGCGCACGCGGGTGAGTCCGTTGAGTTCGCCGGACTGTTCCCAGCGGTAGACGGTGCCGAACTCGGCGAGGCGGATGGGCAGGTCCTTGTAGGAGTAGCGCTGCGAGTCGAAGATCTTGATGTGGTGCGGGCAGTTCATCGGCTTCAGCAGGAAGCCGTCGATGAGCTTGTCGTCGGCGAGCACGCGGTCGGCGGTGATCATCTCGCGGCCGGTGCGGCCGTTCATGGCCTCGCGGAAGGCGTGGGAGACGGCCTCGATGCGCGTCATCATGTCGGCGCAGGAGACGCCCTCGTGGGCGACGGCGGCGAGCTGGTCGGGGTCGACGACGGGGGCGAACTGGGCGTCCTTGTAGTAGGGGAAGTGGCCGGAGGTCTTGTAGAGCGAGAGCTTGCCGATGTGGGGCGTGAAGACCTGCTTGTAGTGCTGCTTGAAGAGCTCGTCGGAGATGAAGTTCTGCAGCTCCTGGCGGATGATGGCGCCGTTGGGGGTCCACAGGATGAGGCCGGGGCCGACATCCTCGTCGATGTGGAAGAGGCGCTGATCCTTGCCGACCTTGCGGTGGTCGCGGCGCTTGGCCTCCTCGAGGCGCAGGAGGTGCTGCTCGAGTTCGTCCTTGGAGGCGAAGGCGGTGCCGTAGATGCGCTGCATCTGCTTGTTGGCGGAGTCGCCGCGGTGGAAGGCGCCGGCGATGGAGAGGAGCTTGAAGGCCTTCACCTGGGACGAGTAGCGCACGTGGGTGCCGGCGCACAGGTCCATGAACTCGCCGTTCTTGTAGAACGAGATGGCTTCGCCCTCGGGGATGTCGGCGAGGCGGCCGAGCTTGTAGAGGGCCTGGCCGCGCTCGGTGATGATGGCGGCGGCCTCTTCGCGGGAGCACTCGACGCGTTCGAACTTCTGGTTCTCCTTCACCACCTTCTTCATCTCGGCCTCGATCTTCTCGAGGTCTTCGGCGGTGAACTTGTGGTCGAGGTCGAAGTCGTAGTAGAAGCCGGCGTCGGTGGGCGGGCCGATGTCGAGCTTGGCCTCGGGGAAGAGGCGCAGCACGGCGGTGGCGAGGATGTGGGAGGCCGAGTGGCGGATCTCCTCAAGCGGGGTCATTTGCGGACGCATGGCGTAAAGGGGAAAAGGGAAAAGTTTTGGCGGCGAAAGTTGGCGCGCCTTGCGGGCGCACGGAAGGCTTTTTTAAGGCAGAGTGCAGAGTGAAGCGTGCGGAATCGCGTCCCCTGCTTTCGCGGTTTCGCCGCGCGCGGGCGACCCGACTGCGTAAGGAACGCGGAACTCGGAACGCGGAACTCGGAACGCGGAACAACGCACCGGAACCTTTTATAATCCTGAACGATGCCGTTGAGCCACGGAAGACACGGAGAAACACGGATGCTTGCTGTCCGGGCGTCGGCGCACGGCCCGACTGCGTGAAGGAACGCGGAACTCGGAACAACGCACCTGGGACCTTTTATAAGGCGGTCACCGCACGCTTGTTCCGAGTTCCGCATTCCGAGTTCCGCGTTGGCCATCGCCCAGCGCGAACACGGCGCCGGCGTGCGCGTGCAGGCAGCGGTCGGGGAACTCGCGCCAGAGGGCGCGCCCGGCGGAAGGGCCGGTGCAGTGGCAGAACGCCAGGCGCAGCGCGGGACGCGCGCGGAGTTCGTCGAAGGTGCGCGCGAGGCGTTCGGGCGAGGCGGCTTCGAGGTGCAGTCCGCCCACGAGCAGCTTCATGGGCTTGCCGCCGGAAAGTTTTTCCACGCGGCGCAGCGTGTTCACGATGCCGGCGTGCGCGCAGCCGCTGAGCAGCGTGACGCCGTCGGCGCCGGGGATCCAAAGGGCGATCTCGTCCTCGATGGGGTCGGGCCGGGTGAGCTCTTTATCGAGGAAGAAGGGGCCGCCGGTGTCCTCGTAGCCGGTCTCGCGGGGCACGGCGCCGGTGGTGAAAACGCCGGGCACGACCTCGACCGGTTCGGCGGTGACCACCACCTCGCGCCCGGGCAGCCGGAAGGCGGATTGTTCGACATACTCGCGGCTGAGGTGGCGGGCGGAGCCGCCGGGGCCGGACGCCGACCACTTGGGCTCGGTGGCGCGCGGGTGCAGGAACAGACGCGCCTTGGTCGCCTTGGGCCAGACGGCCTCGAGTCCGCCGACATGGTCGAAGTGGCCGTGGCTGAGCACGATGGCGTCGGCCCGGGTGAGGTCGACGCCCAGCCGGCGCGCGTTGTGTTCGAGCGCGAGGCCCTGTCCGGTGTCGAAGAGCACGCGGTGCGTGCCGGTATCGACCCAGAAGGAGAGCCCGTGTTCGCCCAGGATGCCTTCGCCGCGGGCGAGGTTTTCGGCGAGGATGGTGACGGTGGTCATGGGCGGGCTAGGGCGGCCCGGGACGGGCGCGGGAAATCGCTTAGGCGCGGCCTTCGCCGAGGCGCACGGCGAGCGACACGCAATCGGGGCAGGGGAAGCCGATTTCGCGTTTGAGCGTGTGACAGTGGATGGCGCCGGCGGCGGCGCGGAACTCCTCCTTCAACGACTCGGCGCGTTCGGGGCGAATGACGCAGGCGGCGTGCAGGGCGCCGCACAGGCCTTCGGGCGCGCGACCGGCGCCCATGGCCGCGAAGTCCTCGGGCTGCAGGGCGCAATCCGCGTTCACGGCGCGGTGCGCGTGGAGCACGGCCTGGGCGCAGTTGAGCTTGAGCGGGGCCTGTCGGAAGGCGGCCAGCGCGAGAGCCTCGAGCGGTTTCGTGTCGTTCATACGCGAGGTGGGCATAACGACCGTTTGAAGCCGGAAAACGCAGAAAGACGAAAGCCGGCGGAGGAATAAGGGGAGCGCCCGGACGCGTTCAGCGTCTCGACTACTCCCGCCTTCCTCGCGCCGGTTTTACCGCCCCGCATGGGGGCGAATGGGCCGCGGCCGTCGGCTCAGCGGGCGCGCCGCTCGCGCACGGGGATGTGCACCTCGGAGCGCTTCAGGAAGCCCGGCATGAACGGCGAGTTCCAGTATACCGCATAGGCTTCGCCGGAGATTTCCCAATCGGGGTGAGCGGACAGCCACTCGCGCAGCGTCGCCTCGGTGGCGGCGAGGCGCTCCGGCGTGTACGAGCCGCGCACCGTGAGCGACGCCACGAGCCGTTCGGGCAGTTCGCGCAGGGTCACCGCGCCCTCGGCGGCCAGGTCGGAGCGCGCGGCGGAATCGGCGCCGAGGTGGAAGGCCATGACGGAGGCGCCTTCGCGGCGCATCTCCACCGGCGTGGTCATGGGGATGTCGTGCTTGCGGATGTAATTGAAGAGCGGGCCGAACGCACGGTTCATGGTGGCCTGTTCCTGCGCCGGGCCGGCGCCGGTGGCTTCCAGGATGCGCGCGGAGGGCAGGCGCTTGATCTCGCACACGCCGACCTCTCCCGGCGCATAGGCCTGGTCGCCGTCGGCCGCCCTGGAGGTGGGCGCCGGCGTGGCGGGCGCGCGTGGCGTCTGCGCCGGGCCGGCGGGTTCGCCGCCGGAAGGGGAGGCGGGTTCGTCGCCGGAGGAGCAAGCGGCGAGGGCGAGGGGCAGGCAGGCGAAGAGCGCACCGCCGGCGAGCAGTCGGCGCGCGGCGGGGGCGGGCGAGGGGCGTTTCATGGTCCCTGAAAAGGTAAGCGCGCCGCCCGCTCCGGCAATCGGGTGGCTCAAAGCGCCCGCCGTCGCGCCACGGGCCTTACTCGCGCTCGAGCAGCACGCGCCAGGTGTCCGAGGACTTCATGCGGCGGTTGATCTCGACGAGCGCCGGGTAGGCTTCGGGGGAAACGACCGCGGGACGCAGCGCGAGGGTCTTCGTCCAGACCAGACGGCGGGTGCCGTCGGCGTTCACGGTTTCGTTCAGCGCGAGGCGCACGCGGCCCACGCCGGAAGGACCCTGCCAGTCGAGCCGCACGGGGTCGCCGGCGAGTTTCCAGCCGCGGGGCAGGTCGATCGTCCAGGTGGTGCGCGTGTCGGCGGGGGCGCCCACGGCGTAGGGTAGACGGCGCGCGGCGTCGACGGCGCCGGGGAACACCTCGGACTGGGCGTGGGGCAGGTCGAAGTAGGCGAAACGGTTCTGCACCACGGCGAAGTCGGCGACCTGCGCGGCGTAGGCGATGCGGGCGACGGAGCCCTTTTCCAGCGTGAGCGGGCCGCTCGGGCGCGCGTCGCGCGAAAGACCGGTGATGATCTCCTGGTGGTAGCGTGCGCGGTCCTCGGGGGTGATCTCGCTGACCCAGCCGGTGAAGTCCGCCGCGCGTTCGCCGTACTGGCGGCGCTCGCAGGCCACGGAGGCGTCGCCGTTGGCGTCCAGCCGGATGTGGAACTCGGATTCGATGCGGTCGGCCGCGGACTTCACGAGGGCCGGCTTGCCGGTGTCGAGCGGGAGCACCGGGGTGCCGTCGGCGGCGCCGACGCGCCAGTCGGCGTATTGGTTGAGACGGGTGAAGTCGACGGCGTCGCCGGAGGGCAGGCGCAGGCGCGTGCCGATGGTGTCGTAGAACTCGCCGGGGCGGCTTTCGCCCGCGTGGCGCGTGGCGGCCGTGAGCGGGTCGGTGCAGAAGAGCGCGGGCGTGGCGTCGTAGCCGGCGGCGCGCAGAAGGGCGACGAACAGCAGGTGCCTGTCGGCGACGCTGCCGTAGCCGTCGGCGAGGGTGCGCGCGGCGCCCGAGGTGTCGGCGGCGCTCACGCCGCCCCAGGCCGGTCCGGCCTGCCGGATGTTCTTGGCGACGAAGTCGCGCAGGGCGCGCACCTTGTCGGAGTCGGAAGCGAGGTCCGCGGTGAGCGCCGCGGCCTTGGCGCGCACGGCGGCGTCCGGGTCGGCCTTGCCGGCCAGGGGAGCGCGCATGGCGGCGGCGTAGTCGGCGTCGGTGGCCACGGAGGAAACGCCCAGCGTGGGCGCCCAGAACGGGGCCGGGGCGGCGCCGCTCTCGCGCGGGGAGGGCGGGGTGCGGCGGGAGACGCCGATGCGCACGAGGTCGCCCTGGCGCGTGACGGTGGCGCCGGCGCGGTTGTCGAGGTACAGCGGCAGCGAGGCCGGCGCGACGAGCTCGACGCTTTCGGCGTCGACGGCGTCGGACGAGGCGAAGGCGCAGCTCCAGGAAAGGGCGGGCAGGTTGCGGAAGGTCTGGGTGTAGGCCAGGTCGATGAGCGAGCCCTCCTCGACATTGGGCAGGGCGACGACCTTCACGCGCTCGGGGGCGTAGCGCGGGGCGGAGGCTACCCAGCTGGCGTCGAGCACATTGATCTCCGTGGGGTTCACCTCGTGGCGATTGCCGGCGGCGTCGGTGACGACGGCGCGCTCCAGGACGGGCTCGGGGTTGCGCGTGTTCCAGGACAGCTTGATCTCGGCGTTGTCCTTCTTTCCGGCGTAGGTGAGGATGCTGCGGCGCTCCTCGACGCGCACGCTGATCGAGTGGGCGTCGGCGGCGGTGAGCGTGACCTTGCGCGAGAGCACGCGCGAATCGGGCTTCACGGCCGCGTCGGTGGAGAGCAGCGCGGCGCGCTTGCCGGCGCGGGCCATCTCGCGCACGGCGGAGCGCAGCGCGGGGTAGTCGGCCGCCGGGATGTCGAGGCGCTTCATGCGCAGGTCGACCTCGCCGGTGAGCGTGGCGCCCTCGCGGCGCATGCTGCGACGCATGGCGAGGTTGGCGTCGTCCACGACGAGGTCTTCGGGCAGCGCGAGGGTTTCGCCGACATTGGGCGGCAGGTCGACGCTGACGCGCTCGCGCACGCCGGCGATGATGTCGAGCTTGAGGGGGAAGCGGCGCTTCTCAAGGCCGGTGGCGGAGGAGAGTTCCTGCACGGCGAAGCCCAGGGTGAGCGCGAGGTACGGGGTGCGCAGGAGCGCCTTGCCCTCGCGGTCGGCGAGGAATTCGGGGGCGGTGTAGGCGACGCGCAGGCGCAGGGGGCGCGTGGTGTCGAGCAGGTTCTCCGGCTCCAGCGAGAGCGACTCCACGCGAGCGCCCGGCATGAGGGCGGAAAGGCGGTTCTGCACGAAGCGGCGGATGTCGTCGGGTTTGGCCTGGGCCAGACCGCCGCGGTAATAGGTGTCGTTGATGCCGCCGAAATCCAACACGGACACGCCGGAGACGGAGCCGTCGGCGCGCACGCTCAGGCGCGTCTCGCCGGTGAGCAGGTGGGCGTCGGCGGATGGCACGGGGGCCACGCGCAGGGGCTCGCCCTTGGGGTCGGCGACCAGGTAGCTGCAGTTGGCGAGGTAGGCCGGGAAGATGTCCTTCGTGCTCTCGTTGGTGGAGTCCATGAGGCGGAAGGTGCCGTCGCTCTCGCGCACGGCGGTGATGGCGTGGTTGAAGAACGGCGACGGGTGCTCCTCGTCGAGGCGGCTGCCGGCCATGATGAGCACCGGGTAGGCGTCGAAGCCCGCGGCGCGCAGCATGACGGTGAGCAGGGCGGCCTTGTCGCGGCAGACGCCGTAGCGCTTGCCGAAGGTCATGGCGACATCGTGAGGCTCGTAGCCGGGGGCTTCGGTCTCGGTGGTGATGCCCATGTAGCGGATCTCCTGGGAGACGAAGCGGAAGATGGCGCGCAGACGCTCCTCGCGGTCGTCGACGCCCTTCACGAGCTCGTCGGCCTTGGCCTTGATCTCGTGGGTGATGGCGAAGTGCGGCTCGCACAGGTTCCAGTACCAGCGCGAGACGCTCGGCCAGTCGGGCAGGGTGCTCACGAGCAGGCGGCGCACGCAGGTGTGCAGCGCGGGCATGCCGGGCTCGGGCATGGCCTGGGGCGTCTCACCGATCTCCCAGCGGTACTCGATCGTGTCGGCCTTCTCGGTCTTGGTGTGCGAGAGGCCCTTGGCGTCGCCGCCCTTGAGCACGACGGTGGCCAAGGGCAGGCTCTTGGGGGTGACCACGGTGTAGGTGGAGCGCAGCACCGGATTGACATCCTCGAGCGTGAGGATGTCGGCGAAGCCGCCCTTCATGCGGGGCTTGGGTTCGCCCTCCTCCATGGAGATTTCCAGGGTGTCGCCGACCTCGATGCCGGGCACGGAGACCACGAGGCGCTTGTCGTTGGGGTCGTAGATGTTGACCGCCATGCTCGACGGGTCCTGCTGCACCGCGGATTGCGCGGCGGGGTCGAGCGTGACCGTGCGCCCGTCGGCCTTGAACAGGCGCAGGCCGGTGGCTTTGGCGAAGCCGTAGGCGACATTGAAGCCGTGGTCGTGGCTGCGAAGCTCGCGCCGGCCCTTCTCGGTGAGCGCCTTCACGCGCAGGGTGCTGCGGCGCACATATCCGCCCTCGGCGTTGACCTCCACGCGCTGCTCCTGCGAGAGCACCACGGTGTCGGCGTTGGGGAAGCGCGCCGGGGTGACCGGCGCGGATTCCGAAAGCGTCGCCACGGGAGCCTGCGCGGGCGCTACGGGCGCTGCGGGGGCCGCGGGGGCGGCGAGGGTGAAGGCGGCGGCGACGAGGGTGGCGAGGCGGAGGTGCATCGGGGGGGCGGGAGGCGGCGGATGTGCCGGTTTTGCGCCGCATTCCAAGGCAACAAAAGCGCCCCGTGGCAAACGCCGTGAAAAGGCGCCGAGCGCGGCATGCGCATGACGCCGGACCCGTTCGGAAATGCGGCGAACGCCCGGGTGCGCTGAGTCGCGTGGCGGTCGTAGGAGAGGTCGCCTCGGCTGTCGAAGTGAGGGGGGGGCGATGCCTCGTGCCGCGCCTGACGGGTGTGGAACCTTTGGGCGGACCGGGTGTTGTGACCGCGTATGACTCGTATGCCCGGAATGTTTTTCGCCGCTCTTGCCGCCACGGCGGCGGGAGTGGGCGCCCCCGCGTTGGTCGCCGCCGTTGAGCCGGTGGAGGCGAAACGCCCGCCGAATATCGTGATTATCCTGATCGACGACATGGGGTGGAAAGACATCGCGCCGAACGGCAGCCGCTACTACCGCACGCCGCACCTCGACCGGCTGGCCGCGGAAGGCATGCGCTTCACACAAGGGTATGCGGCCGCCGCGGTGTGTTCGCCGTCGCGTGCGGCGCTGCTCACGGGGAAGTCTCCGCAGCGACTGCATATCACGGACTGGATTCCCGGGGACATGAATTCCGCCTATGCGCCGAAGGCCAAGGACCGGCGGTTTGACAACCCTGACTGGACGATGCGGCTGCCCGCATCCGAACACACGCTGGCCGAGGTGCTGAAGTCGCGCGGATACGCCACGGCGTCCATCGGCAAGTGGCACCTGGGCGGAGATGATGCCGACGGGGACGGGCCGAAGCGTCACGGATTCGATGTGAATGCGGGCGGCGGGCATCCCGGCCAGCCGGCGTCGTATTTCTGGCCGTATGGGAAACCCAAAGACACGCATCGCGTGCCCGGGTTGGCGGATGCGGGGGGGCGGCCGGGTGAATACCTGACGGATCGGCTGACCTACGAGGCGATCAAGTTCATCGACGCGCATCGAGAGGAGCCGTTTTTCATTTATCTGCCGCACTATGCCGTACACGGGCCTCTGGCGGCGAAAACCGAGGATATCGAAAGCTACAAGGCGGTGCTGGCCGACGGGGGCCAGAACAGCCCGCTGTATGCGGCGATGGTGAAGGCGGTCGATGAGTCGGTGGGCCGCATTAACGAGCACCTGAAGGCGACCGGGCTGGAGCGTGACACCATCGTGGTGTTCACTTCGGACAACGGCGGGGTGACGAACTACCCCGGGCACACCAGCAACGCGCCGTTGCGTGCGCAAAAGGGGTTTCCCTATGAGGGCGGCGTGCGTGTGCCGCTGATCGTGAAGATGCCGGGGGTGGCGCAGCCCGGCAGCGTGAATGACACGCCGGTGGTGGGCACCGACTTTTTCCCGACTTTCGCAAAACTCGCCGGGGCGCCCGAGGCGGCGTCGGCACCCGGGATCGACGGGGTCGACATCCTGCCGGCGCTGCGCGGCGGCAAAGTCGAGCGCGACGCCGTGGTGTGGCATTTTCCGCATTACTGGTGCGGCGGGGTAATCACGCCGTACAGCGCCATCCGGGTGGGGGATTGGAAACTGGTGCGCTGGTACGAATACGACTCCGTCGAACTGTACGACCTCGCGACCGATCCGGCGGAAAAAAACAACCTGGCGGCGAAAGAGCCCGGCAAGGTGCGGGAGCTCACCGCCAAGCTGGAGGCGCGCCTGCGCGAGCAGGGCGCGCAGCCGCCGAAACCCAAGGCGAAGCCGGAGCCGGCCCGCGATCCGGCGCGGAACCGGGCGCATGCCAACCCGCTTTTCCTCTAAGTATCCGGTGAACTTCGCCGCCGCGTGTGCGCCCGCCGGCGCCCGCCCTCGCGTCTGGGTGGCGCAGGGCTGGTGGATGGAGGAGATTTACGCCGGCATCGCGGCGGTGGCGGCGGAGCAGGGATGGCGGCTTGATGAGCGGATGCGTTGGCACCGGGGGGCGCCCTTGCCGGTGCCGGAGCAGCCCGCGGGCGTGATCGTGTTCACGGGCGACTGCGCGCCGCTGATCGAGGCGGTGCGCGGGTTCGTGGCGGCCGGGGTGCCGGTCGTGGATATCGAGACCCATGGGGATCATTATGGGGCGCCGAAGGTCCTGTCCTACGACGAGGACATCGGCGAGCGGGCGGCGCGGCATTTGGCGGGGCTGAATCCGGCGGCGCTGGTGTTCCTGTCTCCCCGGTCGCCCGGCGCGATTACGCGGGCGCGTCTGGCCGGATTCCGGGCCGGCGCGGCGCGGTGCGCGTTGCCGGTGCGGGTGGTGGAACCGGGTGACTTTGATCCGCGGGACCGGCCCGCGGGCGGACGCATCGGGGTGTTCGCGCCCGATGACCCGCTCGCACGGGAGGCGCTGCACCTGTGCTTGGACACCGGGGTGCGCGTGCCGGAGGAGGTCGCGGTGCTCGGCGCCGACGATGACCGCACCCTGTGCGAATGTGCGCCGGTGCCGCTCTCAAGCGTGAACATGGGCTTCGCCGCCAAGGGGCGCGCCGCGGCGGAGTTACTCGGCCGGCTCATGCGCGGTGAGCCGCGGCCGGCGGGACCGGTCGTGGTGCCCATCGCCGGCGTGACGGTGCGGGCGAGCACGGCGGCGCCCGCCGCGGGGCATCCCGAGCTGGACCGGCTGCTGCGCCACCTGCGGGAAAACGCCCACCGCCCGGAATGTCTGGATACACTTTACGCCGAGTGCGGCATCGCCGAACGCACGGCGCACCACCTCTTTCGCTCCCATCTGGGCACCCGTCCGCTCGCCGTCTTGTCCGGGATTCGCCTCGGGCTCGCCCGCCGGTTCGCGGCCGACCGGCGGCTCACCCGCGAGGCGGTCGCGCGCGCCGCGGGTTTTTCCGGGCTGTCGGCGCTGGTCCGGGCGGAGCGGGCGGCGGGGCGCGCGTAGCCTGTCGTTTTTCGCCAAAACCGTGCGAATTGCCGGAAATCGAGGCGGCGCGGGCCGGCGCTTGGGCGGGAATGGCATTCCCTGCGCAGGCAGAGCTTATCGCATGTGTTTCCATCGCCCCGTGTCGGTCGCCGTATTGGCGTTTTTGCTCCCGTCGGTTTTGGTCGGCGCCGCCGCTCCCGCCGGGGTGGACGGCCAGCCCGGCCGGCTGACGCCGCCGACCCCGCCGACGCCGCGGGTGAACGGGGCGAAGGTGTTCGGCGTGCGACCGGGGTCGCCGGTGTTTTTCCGCGTGGCGGTGTCCGGGGAGCGGCCGATGCGGTTCGCGGCGGCGGGGTTGCCCGCCGGTGTGGCGCTGGATCCCGCCACCGGGGTGCTCACGGGGAAACTGTCGGTGAAAGGTGAGTACAAGTTTACGCTCACCGCGACCAACGCGCACGGTGCGGCGAAGGCGGTGTTGAAACTCGTGTGCGGCGACCGCATCGCGCTCACGCCGCCGATGGGCTGGAACAGTTGGTACTGTTTCTCCGAGGGCGTCACCGACGCCGGGGTGCGCGATATGGCCAAGGCGATGCACGCCTCCGGCCTGGCCGACCACGGCTGGACTTATGTGAACATCGACGATTGCTGGCAGGGCGGGCAACGCGACGCGACCGGCGCCATCACGGCCAACGATCGGTTTCCGGACATGGCCGCGCTGACGGCGTATGTGCACGGGCTGGGCCTCAAGGCCGGGATCTATTCCACGCCGTGGATTGGCTCGTATGCCGGTTTCATGGGCGGATCGGCCCCCGCCGACCTCGATTACGAGAAGCTGGCGAAGCCGGCCGGGAAACGCCTGCAGCGCGCCCAGTTGTTCGGGCGCTTCCCGGGGTTCAATGAGTGCGGCGTGGGCCGGGTGGGGCCGGTGTGGCGCATGGACCTCGATATGAAGCGCCTCGCGGCGTGGGGCTTCGATTACATCAAGGTGGATTGGAAACCCATCGATGTGCCCACCACGAAGCGCGTCAGTGACGCCGTGCGCGCCTCCGGTCGCGACATCGTGCTGAGCCTTTCCAACGAGGCCACGCGTGCCGACGCCGCGGAATACGGGCGGTACGCCGAACTCTGGCGCACCTCGGGCGACATCCATGACGCCTGGGGGAGTGTCGCCGACATCGGTTTCGGGCGTAATCCGTCCTGGCGTGAGTATTCCAAGCCCGGCAACTGGAACGACCCCGACATGCTGCAGGTCGGATTCATCGGTGTGCCGAATCGCCAAAACGAAGGGCACGCCACGCGGCTCACGCCGCACGAGCAGTATGCGCAGGTGTCGCTCTGGGCCGTGCAGGCCGCGCCGCTCATCGTCTCGTGTGACCTGCGTCAGCTCGACGACTTCACGCTCGGGCTGCTCACGAATCCGGAGGTCATCGCGGTGGATCAGGATGAACTCGGTCTTGCCGGCACGAAACATGACTTGGGCGGCGGCCTCGTGGTGTTCGTGAAGCCGCTCGCGGATGGCACGCGGGCTCTGGCCGTCTTTAACCGGGGTGACCGGGCTACGGACGCCCGGGTGCCGCTGGAGCCGCTCGGGCTGACCGGGCGCTTCGCGGTGCGCGACCTGTGGCGGTGCGCCGAGGAGCCCGCCGTGTCCGGGGTGTTCACGGCGCGTGTCGGGCGCCATGGCGTGAAATTCGTGAAACTCACGCCGGTCGGCCCGTGATGCCTATGCCGATTTATCGGGCCGCCGGCGAAATAGCCGGGAACCACGGTCGCCGGCACCGAATATACCGGCGGATGCCGCGGTCGCCGCAAGGCGCGGCGGCCGTGCGCCCGTCCCCTTTCCCCTTATGAATAGTTTCTGTCTGCTCCCGCTCCTGATCTGCCCGGTGCCGTTCGCCGCCCTGTTTGCCGCCGAGGCGCCGGCCTCCGCCGGGACGCCGTTCGCGTTCGGCCCGCGCCTGGAGCGAAACCTGCTCGAGTCCGCCCGATCCGCGGCGGAGGTGGAGGCCGACCTGCGGGCCGCGGGTTTGCCGGCGGCGGCGGGGCCCGCCCGTGTGGTCGCGGAGGTCGACGGGATGGAAGTCCGCTCCAGCGAATTGCAGGACGGAAGCCGGTTGGTCGGGTTGTTTAATCACACGGGGCGCAAGCCGGAGCTGGATCCGCAGCGGGCCGCGTATACCTCCGCCGTGTTGACGGCCCGCACGCCGGGTCGCGGCGTCGATCTCGACCTGCCGCTCAACGGCGCGAAAAAGTTATACTTGGTGGCCGACGACGGTGGCGACGGCGAGTCCGGCGATCATGCCGACTGGTGTGAGCCGCGACTGTCCGGACCGGCGGGGGAGTTGCGGCTGACCGAGTTGGGCTGGGTGTCCGCCACGACGGGCTGGGGGCGGGTCGCGCTCGGCAAGAGTGCGGCGGGTTCCGATTTGCGGCTCGGCGGGAAACCGGTCGCGTCCGGCATCGGCACCCACGCGGGTTCCGTGATCGAGTACGACCTGCCGCCCGGGTACGAGCGGTTCCGCGTGCGGGTCGGCGTGGATGATTCCGGCGGTTCGCGCGGGTCGGTGCGGTTTTCGGTGTTTTTGGAAAATCCGTGGCGCGAGCACGCGGGACCGGAGCGGATGCGGGTGGAGGCGCGCGACCTGAATTTCGCCGCCCCATGCCGGGTGCGGGAGCTTGGGCCGGCGGGGGCCGCTTTCGCGCCCGCGGAGGCCCTGTCGGCGTCGGTGCCGCGTCGCGGCGCCGCCTTTTTCTAGGTCGCGCCCGGGCCGGTGGTCCCGCGGGACACGATCCGCTCGGGCGAGGTGTGGTCGGACACGGAAGGCCGGGTGATCCAGGCGCACGGCGGCGGCATCCTGTTCCACGAGGGCGTTTATTATTGGTATGGGGAATACAAGGACGGGCCCACGCGGCGCAGCCCGGTCGATCGCGTCGATGTGATCGGGGTTTCCTGTTACTCCTCGCTCGACCTGCTGAATTGGAAATTTGAGGGGCTCGCGTTGAAAGGCGTCGACCGGCCCGGCCACGACCTGCGCCCGGAGATGGTGCTGGAGCGGCCGAAGGTCGTGTTCAACCGCAAGACGGGCAAGTTCGTGATGTGGGCGCACATCGACAGCGCCGATTACGGGTACGCGCGGGGCGGGGTGGCGGTGGCGGATTCGCCCGCGGGCCCCTTCACCTACCTGGGCAGCGTGCGGCCCGAGGGGCGCATGTGCCGGGACATGACCGTGTTCGTCGACGACGACGGCTCGGCCTACCATGTCTACGCTTCGGAAAACAACGCCACGATCCTGATTTCCAAACTCTCGGAGGACTACACGGCGCACACCGGCGTGTACGCGAAGGCGTTTGAGAACAAATTCTGGGAGGCGCCGGCACTCTTTAAGCACGGCGGCCGTTACTACATGATCGCGTCGGGGCAGTCCGGGTGGGCGCCGAACCCGGCGCGCTCGGCGGTGGCGCCCACGCCGATGGGCCCGTGGACGGAGTTGGGGAATCCGTGTGCGGGGGGGAAGGCGGGGACCACCTTTGACAGTCAAAGCACGCATGTGCTGCCCGTGGCCGGGCGGCCGGGGGCGTATGTTTTCATGGCGGACCGGTGGAATCCGCAGAACCTGCGCGACTCGCGTTATGTGTGGCTGCCCCTGCGTTTTGCGGAGGGAAAACCGAAACTCGAGTGGATTGATTCTTGGTCGCCCGACCAGCTCTGAGCGGGGCGCGCGATGAAGGCGACTCCCCGACGATTTAGCATCAGGGCATGACAATTTTTGCATGGGATTGAGAACGAGCCGCGCGCGGAGCGCCTCAGTCCTTCCCGTGCCAGTGGTAGTCGATGAAGAAGATGTGCCAGGCGATGCCGCCCATGACGAAAAACCCGAAGAAAAACGAGAACATCGCCGCCGGCAGCGCGTTGGCTCCCGCGAAGAAGGCGAGCAGGGCCGGAATGGCCACGCCGTAGATAAGGAAGATGCCGGCGCAGTAGGCCAGCGTGCGGCGCAGGTCCCTCATGCGAGAGCGTCTGTGCCAAGGGAGCATGCGAATGACCTTTTCCGGCTCCTTCGACCGGTTCAGCGCCAGCACATCCAGCGCCGCGAAGCCGCGTTCACCGCGTCGCACCGACTCGAAGTCGATCACATCCGCCGCTATCGGGTTCAGTATCGGCGCGGCCGTGTTGGCGTCGCGCTCTCGTGCGACCTCCTCGCGGTGGGCCACCCGGGTGCAGGGCGCGCGCACCAGATCCTCCACGGAAGGGTCGTGCAGCGCCTCCCACAGTTCGGGGAAGTCGCGCATGGCGTGGAACCGGCAATCGTCGTGGGCCAGCAGCGTGTCGCCGGTGACCAGGCCGCTGAGCAGCAGCGCGCGCAGTTCGGGGAAGGTGAGCGGGCCGGCCGACTCGCCCGCGCCGGGCGACTTGATCCGAAAGGTGAAGGCGATCATGGCGCGGAGGGCACGGTCGGCTGGTACGCGGCTTACTTTTTAAGACGCGAAAGAACCCTTTTAATCAGGGAATCTTTCGTGTCCCGATAAACATCCGAACCCTTGCCATGCCAATGGTAGTCGATGGCGAAGAAGTACCAAAAACTGCCCGTAAGGAGAATGTAGTAAAAGGCGAACTCACCGACGACACCGGTCATGCCTATGGGGTCCTTCGGGAAATCCTCTTCTTTATGCGGGATGCGCAGAACGATGAGTGAAATCAATATGATCGCAAAGGGCGCCCAGCGGCGCAGGTCCACCATGCGCGAACGCTTGTACCAAGGCAGTTGGCGGATGACCTTCTCCGGCTCCTTCGACCGGTTCAGCGCCAGCACATCGTAGGTGGAGTATCCGCGTTCGCCGCGTCTCACCGCCTCGAAGTCGACCACATCCTCCGCTTTCGGGTTCAGTATCGGCGCGGCCGTGGTGGCGTCGCGCTCCCGCCCGGCATCCTCGCGCCCGGCCAGTCGCGAGGCCGGCCGGCGTTCCACATCGGCCACGGACGGGTCGTGCAGCGCCTGCCACAGCTCGGTGAACTCGCGCAGCGGGTGGTACAGGAAGTCGTCGTCGGCCAGCAGCGTGTCGCCGGTGACCAGACCGCTGTGCAGCAGCGCACGCAGCTCGGGGAAGGTGATGGGGCCGGCCGTCTCGCGCGCGGCGGGCGACTTGATCCAGAAGGTGAACGCGATCATGGCTCAGAAACCCGGACGGGTGGGGAAGAGGACGAACACGACGAGGCCGACGAGCCCCATGCCCATGAGCCAGACGACTCCGGCGATGCCGGCGTGCCCCATGTCGTCATACTTGTTGAGCAGCACCAGCGCGTAGGCGAAGACGGCGGTGACCATGGAGCCGTACACGGCGAAGCGAATCTTGTCGCGCATGCGCGGGTCCTTCCAGCGCGACGGCAGGTTCAGCTCCGGCTCCTTCTCCAGCATGCGGTTGAACCGCATGATATCCAGCGTCTCGTAGCCGGCGGCGAATCGGTTCTCGCCCGCATGGTCGGCCGGCGCCTCCGGCTTGATCGGCTCGCGCGTCGCCATCTTCGGGTTGGCGTTCAGCGTGGGCGCCGGGACGGCGAGCACCTCGAGCTTCACGCGCCCCACGGGAAGGAAATCGGTGTCGCCATCCGAAATCAGCGAGTCGTCGCGCACGATGCCGGCGCGGATGAGCATCGACAGACGCTCGGCCCCGACGGGCCCGAAGGATTCGACGGCTCCGGGTGATTTAACCCAATATTCGGCGGCCTTTTTCGAGGGGGTTTGCATCCGGTCTGGAATCGGCATGAGCGCGCAAGTTGAGCGTCGGACACCCGAGCGTCAAAGGCGATTTGCGCGCTCCTGCACACGGCAAGGCCGCCCTGTGACCCCGCATCCGTTCGCCGACAAAGAAGCCCGCCGGGCTTTTCCGGCGGGCTTCTTGGGGGGGCGGGTTGCGCCGGGCGCGGGGCCCGTGCGTTTCCGGTTTAACCCAGCTTGGCCTTGTACGCGGCGAGCACGCCGTCGAGCGCGGCGACATTGGCGCCGCCGCCCATGGCGAAGTCGGGCTTGCCGCCGCCCTTGCCGCCGAGAGCGCCGCACAGTTCGGACACGATCTTGCCGGCGGCCGCGCCGGCCTTCACGCCCTCGGGGGAGACCTGGGCGGCCACGGACACCTTGTCGCCGAAGGAGGCGCCGAGCACGACGACATCGGCCTTCTTCACCAGGATGGCGGCGAGGTTCTTGAGGTCGTTGGGTTCGCCGGCGGGCACCTTGGCCACCACCTGGCGCAGACCGCCGGAGACGACCGCCTTGTCGGCGAGTTCGTTGGCCAGCGTATCCGCTTCCTTCTGACGGTAGGCCTTCAGCTGCTTTTCCATGATGGCTCGCTCCTGCAAAATCTGGTCGATCTTATGGGTAATTTCTTTTTCGGATACGCCGAGCCACTTGCCGATGTTGCGCTGTTTCTCTCGGTCATCGCAGATTGACTTATATGCTGATTCGCCGGCCACGGCCTCGATGCGACGCACGCCGGCGGCGACGGCCGATTCGGCGACGATGCGGAAGAGTCCGATCTCGCCGGTGGCGCGCACATGCGTGCCGCCGCACAGCTCCATGGAGTAGCCGTCGAGCTTGCCGGGCGTGCCGCCCACCTGCACGACGCGCACGGTGTCGCCGTACTTGTCGCCGAAGAACTGCATGATGTCGGGGCGGCCCTTCACGGACGCGTACGGCACCTCGCTCCAGGAGACGGGCGCGTTTTCCAGAATCTTCTCGTTCACGAGGCGCTCGATGTCGGCGACCTGCGCGGCGGTGAGGGCTCCGGAGTTGAAGTCGAAGGTGAGCTTCTCGTCGTTCACCGAGGAGCCCTTCTGCGAGATGTCCTTGGAGACCACCTCGTGCAGGGCCCAGTGCAGCAGGTGCGTGACGGAGTGGCCGCGCTGGATGGAGGCGCGTCGGCCGGCGTCGAACGACACGCTCACGGAGGCGCCGGCCGCGGGGGCGTCGTCGCCCTCGATGAGGTGCAGGAAGGTGTTGCCGGACTTCTGCGTGCCGGTGATGCGCCAGGTGTCGGCGCCGCAGGCGAGCACGCCGGTGTCGCCCACCTGGCCGCCCATTTCGGCGAAGCACACGGTGGCGTCGAGGATGACGGCGGTCTTGTCCTTCATGCGCACGACCTCGAGCACCTTGGCGTCGACGGAGGCCTTTTCAAAGCCGAGGAATCGCGTGGGCTCCTTGGTCTCGATTTCGGAGAGGGCGATGACCTCGCGCTTCATGGCGGCGCGGGCGCGGGCGCGCTGCTCCTCCATGAGCTTCTCGAAGCCGGCGTTGTCCACGGTGAGGCCCTTCTCGCGGGCGAGCAGCTCGGTGAGGTCGAGCGGGAAGCCCTGTTCGTCGTAGAGGCGGAAGGCGAAGGCGGCGGAGATGGCGTCGCCGCGCTTGAGCGAGGCGGTCTCGGTGTCGAAGAGGGCGATGCCCTTGTCGAGTGTCCTGTTGAAGGCCTCCTCCTCGATGCGCAGCACTTCCTTCACATGGTTGAGGCGCGAGCGGATCTCGGGGAACACATCGCCCATGGTGAGCGCGAGCACGTCGGTGAGCTTGTAGAAGAAGGGCTCGGTGAAGCCGAGGGAGCGTCCGTACTTCACGGCGCGGCGCAGGATGCGGCGCAGCACATAGTTGCGGCCGGCGTTGCCGGGCTGGATGCCGTCGGCGATGGCGAAGGAGAGCGTGCGGATGTGGTCGGCGATCACGCGGAAGGCCACGTCGATCTTCTCCTGCTCGGTCTGCGGCACCAGGTTGCCGGAGGCGTCGGGGTGGGGCAGCGTGGAGCCGTAGCGCTTGCCGGACATCTCGGAGAGCTTGTCGAAGAGCGGGCGGAAGACATCGGTCTCGTAGTTGGAGATGACGCCGTTGAAGTTGGTGAAGCCCTGCGTGCACTGGATGATGGAGCAGAGGCGCTCGAAGCCCATGCCGGTGTCCACATGCTTGGCGGGCAGCTCGGAGAAGGTGCCGTCGGGGTTCGCGTTGTACTGGATGAACACGTTGTTCCAGATCTCGATGCACTCCGAGGAACCCTTGTTCACGAGGGCGCCTCGCGTGTCGCCGGAGGGCGTGAGGTCCACATGCAGCTCGGTGCACGGGCCGCACGGGCCGGTCTCGCCCATCATCCAGAAATTGTCCTTCTTGTTGCCGTTCACGATGTGCTGGGCGGGGTCGAGGCCCACGGAACGGAACTTCTCGGCCCAGATGTCCCAGGCCTCCTGGTCGAAGGAGGAGGGGTCGCCCTTGGACTTGTCGGGCGAGTACACGGTGGCGTACAGGCGGTGCGCGGGGAACTTGTGCTTCTCGATGACGAACTCCCAGGCCCAGTCGATGGCCTCCTTCTTGAAGTAGTCGCCGAAGGACCAGTTGCCCAGCATCTCGAAGAAGGTGTGGTGGTAGGTGTCCAGGCCCACGTCCTCCAGGTCGTTGTGCTTGCCGCCGGCGCGGATGCACTTCTGCGTGTCGGCCGCGCGACCGGGCGTGTACGGGCACTTCACCGCGCCGAGGAAGATGGGCACGAACTGGTTCATGCCGGCGTTCGTGAAGAGCAGGTTCGGCGAGTCCGGCATGAGGCTGGAGCTGGCGACGACGGTGTGCTGCTTGGACTTGAAGAAGTCCAGGAACGAGCGGCGGATCTCGGCGGAGGTGGGGACGGACATGGAGGTTTTCAGTTTGAAGTTGTCGGTTGGAAGCGCCGGGGTTGGCGGCGGCTTCGCGCGGGTGCTCGGGTAGAAAAGTCGCGGGATGCTGAAAGGCGTTCAGGCCTTGGCAACATCGGAGACACCCGGGGCGGGGGCGGCGAAACGCACGAGCAGGTAGGTGCCGGTGATGATGGCGGCCACCGTGGCGCCCAGCGAATACACCGCCGGGATGCTGCTGAAGCACAGCGCGCCGAAGGAGGTCGCGCTCGTCGCCCAGGCGAGTGTCACGGCCACCGGGAACGGCTCGCCGAGCTCGCGAGAGCGCCGGGCGAACACGCTGTAGTTGAGGGAGCAGCACAGCGCCAGGAACGCGCCGGCGAGGTGGAACATGCCCAGAGGCGCGCCGCACCAGCCGGCCGCCCCGGCCGCGGCGAGCGTGACGGCCGCGGGCGTGGCGAAATCGCGCAGGGTGTCGAGCCGGCGCCGCGCGGCGAGGTTGGCCAGCACGGTGAAGGCGAATCCGGCGAGGGTGAGCGTCAGCATGTTTTCGCGGTAGTGCGAGAGCGTGCGGTTGAGCGACTCCAGACGGTTGAGCGGAAACGCCCCGAGCTCCGCGGGCGGCTCCGGCGGCGGGGCGCCGGCGTCGGTCCAACATACGAAAAGCCGCTCGGGGCCGTTGAGAGAGACGAGCATGGATTCGGGCCCGGACAGGGCGCGCAGGAATCGCTCCGTGGAGAGTTCGTGGTCGGGCAGCCCGGTCTTCAGCTTGTCCCACGCGTCGAAGAAGGGGGCGAAGTCGGCGGCCTCGTAGCCGCGCCGCGCGAGCGAGGCCTTCAGCGCCGCGGCAAACGCCTCGCCCTCGGACTTCACGAAGGCTTCTGCCGCGCGGTGTTCGCCGGGTGTGGACAACATCGTGAGCGGTCCGCGCACCGGGTGCCGCCCGTCGGTGGATTTTTCAGCGAAATCGGAGAAGGCGCGCAGACGGGTGAGCGCCTCGCCGCAGGTCTTGCCGGACACCAGCCACAGAGAACGCGAGGATTCCCCGAAGGCGCCGCGGATGTCACGGTCGGCCGCCCGCAATTGCGGCAGCGGGTATTCGAGGTCGCGCAGCGTGTCGTTCCACCGAACGAACGGCACCCCGGCCACCAGCGGCGCGAGCGTCCACGGCAGCGCCCGACGCCAGCGCGCGGGACGGGCGGGCTCGGGGCGCCCTGTGGCGCCTAGTCCACCGGTGTGGCGGAAGCGCACAAGGGAGCCGTACGCCACCGAAAGCAGCAGCGCTGCCGACAGGCCGGCGGCGATGAAGACGCCGGTCTGGCGTATCGCCGGCAGCGGGGAGAGCGTGAGGAAGGCGAATCCGGCGACGGCTGTGAGGCCGCTGGTGAGCAGCGGACGTAGCAGCGGGCGCAGTCGGGTGAAGGAGGCGGGGCGGCCGTCGGCGCCGTCGTGAAGGAGCACATACAGCGTGTAGTCCACGCAGATGCCCGAGAGCAGCGCGCCGAGCGCCACCGCGAACACATGGATGCGTCCGCACGCGAGAAGCGTGAACGACCAGGCGACGGCCATGGCGAGGGCCGTGACGAGCGCCACATGCGGGAGGATGGCGACGCGACGCAGGAGCGCCGCGCATACGAGCGCCACGCCGGCGAGCGCAACGCCGTTGAGCAGGGAGAGTTCGGAACGGATGCCGCGTTCGCTGGCGGCGGCGAAGGCGTTCACGCCGGTGTGCGTCATCGCGGCGTCCGGCACACGGGCGCGCATGGCGGCCTGCGCGCGCTCGAGCGCCTCGAAAACCGGAGCCTGGCCTTCGGCGGAGAGCGGGGGGCGCCCGGTGTCGATCCACAGCAGCGCGCGACCGGGGACGGGTTTCCCGCCGGCCTCCTTCAGCAGCGGCGCGGTGGCGTCGGGAATCAGCAGCAGCGGGTCCGAGGGAAGAAGTTTCTCAAAGGCGAACGCGGCGTCGGTCCGCATGAACGCATCCAGTCGGGCGGCCGCGTGTTCCGCGAGCGCCTCAGGCGTGGCCGGCCTGCCCTGCGCGGCGAGTTCGCCTCGGGCGCGGTCGAGCCAGCCGGGCAGCAGAAAGGCGAAGCGGCCCTCGAAGAGCAACCGGCCCGTCTCGCGTCGCGAGCTCATGTCGTGCGGGTTCACGCAGGCGATGCCGGGCGTGGCGGCGTCGGCCGTGAGCGCGGCGCGCGCGGCCTCGGCGGCCTCGGCGGCGCGGCCCGAGGGCGAGGTGACGAGCGCGAGCATGGCGCGCGACTGCGCGTCGCCGGCGAGCTGGCGCACCGCGGCGAGTTCGCGGGAGGTGTCCGACTGCGGGACGAGCTCCAGCGGCGAGGTGGCGATGGCGGCGCGCCAGTCGGTGCGGGAGAGCGTGAGGGCGCTGAACAGGGCGGCCGCGAGCAGCAGGGCGGCGGCCGGCAGGCGGCGGAGGTTCATTGGCCTAAGCGAGAAGGGAAGGGATGCGAGTGTGCGAGGGGCGGGCGTGGGCTTCTTGCCTACTCAAAAGGGGAGGGCGTAACTTTCTCACTCTCTCTCGTCTCACTTTCTCTCTTCGCCTTACGACTCACGCGCCGAAGTAGTTGCGGGCGATTTCGGGGGAAAACTCGCCGGGGAATTTCACGGAGTGGATGAAGATTTCGAGCCGCACGCGGTCTTCATCGTAGATGGTGATCTTCGAGATGCGGCCCTTCTCGCCGTCGAGCCGCATGCGCGACACGGCGCGCGCGATGTCGGCGGAGCGGGGCTTGAGCACGAGACTCCAACCCTCCGGCGTCACGCGGCCCTCGGTCGTGAAATCCCTGGCCACCTTGGCGGGATCGAACGCCATGACGGAGAGCATCAGCCGCGGGGCGCGGGTGGCGGCCACATCGTACGGGATGCGCTCAAACTTGCCGTCCTCACGCCGGTAGAGCCCGTCGGCCTTCACGAGCACCGCGTCCTCCTTGCCGTCGTCGGTGTGCGAGATGCTCACGCCGGTTCCCGGCAGGTAGCGCATCACGCCGGGCAGGGTGAAGGGCATGCGCCGGATACGGTGATAGCGGTTCTCGATGAACCCGGATTCCACGGGCCGCGACACGGCGAGCGCCTCGAGAATCGGTTTCCACTCGGACGGCGGGTTGGCCGGGTCGAATTCGGCGAGCTTCTCGGCGTCCGCCTTGCCCGCGCTCGGCGCGGCTACGGGCTCCCCTGCGGACGACAGGGGGGCTGCGGCGAGGACGAGGAGCGGAAGGAGTCGGCGCATGGGGACGAAGGATGAAAGATTAGGGACTCTGTAGGGCGCGCGCTTGCGCGTGCCGGATTAGCATTGTGGCTCGCGGCACGCGCAAGCGCGCGCCCTACCGGGGGCGTTTCATTTTGCGGCGAAGCCGCACGGCGGCGGGCAGGCGCAGGAGCAGCATTTCGGGCACGAGGCGGAAGTGAAGGAAGGTCAGTTTGATGTTGTCGCGCAGGTAGTTGAAGTGCGAGACGCCGCCCTCGGATTTCTTGAAGTATCGCACAGGCGCGTCGAGTTGCACGGGCGGGTGTCCCAGCCAGCACAGGCGCACGGCGATTTCCGGGTCGAAGTCGTACCCGCGGGCGAACGGGGTCTGCGAGAAGGCGGCGATCAACCCGGAAACCGGATACACGCGCATGCCGAAGAGGGTGTCGCCCATGCCGCACCGGAGGGTTTCCAGATCGGTCCAGAACAGGGTGAGCTTGCGCCCCTTGAGCCTCTCGAGGGGCACCTCGGGGCCGAATATCGGGCGGCCCATGACCACGGCCTCCGGCCGGGAGGCGGACAGATGCATCATCGGGCGAATCCTGTCGAGCGGGTGCTGGCCGTCGGCGTCCATGCACAGCATATGGGTGGCGCCACGCCCGGCCAGCACGCGGGCGCCGGCGAGCACCGCGGCGCCCTTGCCTCCGTTGCGCGGCAGATGCAGCACGCTCAGTCCGGCGTGGGCGGAGGCGAGCTCGTCGAGCACGGCGTCGGAGCCGTCCGTACTGCCGTCCACCACGACGAGCACGCGAGGCCATTCGGCCAGTGCGCCGGCGACGGTGGCGCGCAGCTTGGGCCCGGTGTTGTAAGTCGGGATGAGCAGCCAGTGGGTTTCGGGGGGGACGCTCATGCGAAGGCGGGGCGGCGGTCTGACGGCTTACCCTGCGGGTGCCGTCTCGGGTTCGTTTTGAGGAATCGATTGCGGCGGCTCCGAGGGCGTCGCGGTCGACGACAGGTCGTCGCAGATGAAGCGGCGCATGGCGGCGTTGAGCGATTCGGCGTCGTCGAATCCGGCGGGGTCGAGGGTGGCGACATGCCTGATGGTGATGACGAGGGGCAGCCGAGAGACCGGGCTGAAGAGGCCGGTACGTTTGGAAAGCACGGGCAGGGAGTAGCGGAAGGTCAGGCAGAGCACTGGCGCCTTGGCCCGGATCGCCAGGGTGGCGGCGGCGCGATGGAAAGGCCCGGGCGCATCGCCGGCGCTGCGGGTGGATTCGGGGAAGATGATGATGTTCTCCCCTTCGCGAAGGCGCCGCGCGGCCTCCAGCAGACCCGCTACGCCGGAATCGTTGGAGATGTATCCGGCGAGTTGGGCGGCCGGTATGCCGAGCAGACTGCGGCGCAGGGAGGATTTGAAGAAGCAGGTGATGTGCGAGCCCGAGGCCAGCAGCATCGGGGCGTCGAAGAGGGAGGGGTGGTTGGCGACGATCACGCGCCCTCGGGCGGCGCGCAGCAGCGGCGGCGTGTCGTCCGCGAAGCGCACGAGGCGTGAGCCTGCGAGCAGTCGGCGGAAGTGGGCGATGCCGGCGGTGACCATGCGCGCGACTCGGCGGCGGCGTGCGGTTTTGTCGCGGCAGAACAGGGCGACGGGCAGCACCAGCAGGTTCACCAGCACGAAGCCCGCGATGAAATACGAGAGCGTCGCGAAATGGGCGACGGCGGCGAAAAATCGGTTCATCGTCCTGCGCCGGCGGGCTCGGCGGATGCGCTCTCCGGCGGGTTCAGCGGGGTGAAGTTGAACCACACATACGGGTCGCGACGCAGCAGACCCTCCAGCGTGTCCAGCACCCCTTGGAAGTGCTCGGCTCCGGCGCGCAGCACCTCGTCCCTGGAGGCTTTCGCGCAGGGGGTGAACACGGGCGGCGTGTGCAACTCCGAGGCGCCGTCGGCGCGGGGCACGGCGAAGGCGATGGCGACGGGTTTGCGCAGGAGCGCCGAGAGGTGGTAAATCGTGAAGGGGAACCGGCGGCGCGTGCCGAGGAAGCGGAAATATTCGGTGCGCGAGGCGTATTCGTCGCGGTCGCACTGCAAGGCGATGGGGCGTCCTTCGGACAGGGCGTTCTTGATGCCGAAGAGCACATCCTCGGGACGGTTTATCCAGAGGTAGTCGATGTGCTCGCCGAAGCGCCCGACAAGCCGTTCGGTGTCGTCGGAGTTGCCGACGCGAAGGCGCACCATGGTGACGCGTTTCGAGAAGAACGGGCCCAGCAGGCAACCGAGCAGGTCGGAGTCGCCCACATGGAAGGTGCCGAACAGGAGTCCGTCGCCGGAGTCGCGCAGCTTGGCGTAGTCGGCGGGGGCGGTGGGCGGGAGCACCACGCGAGGGGTGATGCCGCGCGCGGCGCGCAGCTTGCGCACGAGGCCGAACACCATGCGCTGGTAGTGTTTCCAGATTTGGAAAATCGATGCCGGGCGGCCGGTCACGGCCTCCAGATAGGCGCGCGAGTGAGGGATGTTTTGTCGCGCCACGACCAGTCCGACGAGGGCGACGAGGTACACCACGGCGTGCTCCAGCGGACGCGGCGTGACCTTGTCGCCGAGCACGATGAGGTCGCAGCCGAAGCCGGGGCCGAAGTTGCGCCGGGATGTCCTCGGTTCGCTCATCGCCAGGTGATGCGAAAGAAGCCGATGTCGTCGCAGCCCACATCGGCCGCACGGCGGTCGTTCAGGGCGGCGGTCAGGTCGAACGGCGCGAGGCGTTCGCCGGCGCTGCCGGCGGGCAGGCGGGATATCGAGCCGAGCGAACCGGCTTCGTCGCGCGAGAGGGTGAGGCGGAAGGCGAAGGTGCGTTCGGCGCCGCAGTCGGCCTCGCTCATCCAGGTTCCGCGCTCCTCGCCCACGACCAGTCGCATGACCCGGGATTCGCAAAGGAAGAGCGAGCGCAGGGCGGCGGCCATCAGGGCCGGACCTTCGCCGGCGAGGGGCAGGAACTCGCGCAAGGCCAGTCGGCGGGGCACGAGGTGTTGCTCGATGCCCGCCGGGTGGATGGAGTTCTGGAAGGCCAGCGGGCTGGGCGAGGGGAAACTGACGAGGTAGTCCTCCAGCGTGCGCGTCATGCCGTACTCGGTGGCCAGTGTAAGCGCCTCGTCTTCCGCGGGGGACTCGCCGGACATCACCAGGTCGAAGGCCAGGCCCATGGCGCTCATGCGGCGGGCGGCCGATCGCGAGAGCGTGTTGCGATGCGCCTCGAGCGCGGCTTCGGCGGCGGTTTCGGATTCGGGCAGGAAGACTGAGGCCGACCGTATGAAGAGCGTGTCAGGCATGGGGCGTGATGAGCATGGCGGCGTGCGCGCCGCCGAAGGCGTTGCAGGCCATCACCGCGCCGTCGAAGCCGTCGGTGCGGAAGGGGGCGGTGGCGACCCGGTCGGAGAAACACTTTCCCGTGGTGCCGACGGTGCCGGGGACGACGCCCCGGCGCATCGACTCGATGCCGACGGCGAGCTCGATGAGCGCGCAGGAACCGAGGGTGTGGCCGAGGGCGCCCTTCCAGCCCACTATGGGCGCTTGCGGGAAGGTGGCTTCGGCGGCCTGCGCCTCGAGGCGGCCCGGCTCGAGCGTGCCGGTGCCGTGGCCCTTGAACCAGACCTTCTCCGGCATGCCCTGTCCCGTGAACGCGGCTAGCGCGTGACGGAACCCTTCGCCGGAAGGGTCGTTGGCGGTGAAGTGCCACATCTCGTTGTGGCAGTGCTGTGCGGCGATGGTGAAGTCGCCCTCGTCGCGGGTGAGCACGGCGTAGCCTGCGCCGTCGCCCAGTCCGATGGCGCCGTATTCACGGTCGGCATACGGGGCCGGGAAGTTGCGGTTGAGGATCTTCAGCGCGTGGAATCCTCCGGCCACGAAGGCGCTGGCGAAGTCGAAGGAGAACACCAGGGCTCGGTCGGCCTCGCCTGCGGCGAGAAGCCTGGCGGCCTGCATGAGCCCGAGCTGGGCGCTCACGCAGGCGTGCGAGATGACCGTGATGTTTTCGCCCCAGCCGAAGTGGCTGCGCAGGTCGGCCGCGCAGCGGGAGACCACGCCGCGGCGAAGCGCGCCCGGGGTGCCCTTGCGCATGTGCGTCACGAGCCCGTCGACGCCGAAATTGCTGCTCGTGAGCAGGATGGGGGTGCGCGGGCGGCCCCAGTCGCGGGAGCGCACGGCGTGGTCGAATCGGGCGAGCTCGGGCGTCCACCGGGGCGGGAAATCGTCCGTCATCGGCGCGGTGAGCGCGATGGGGCAGGCTTCACCGCCGCCCTCGCCGAGCACCGGCACGGGCTTGAGGGCGACTTCGCCGCGCACGAGGGCGGCGTGCGTGGCGGCCGCGTCGCCGAAGGCCGTGAGGCATTCGAGCGCGGCGATGCGCACGGGCGAGCGGACGGCGGGCGTCATGCCTTGGCGGCTGCTTTTTCGCGGTGTGCGCGGATGAAGGCGGCCAGGGCGTTCACCGATTCGAGCGCCTTTTTGGAGTCCTCGCTGGTGTCGATTTTCACGCCGTAGTTGCGCTCGATGGCGACGACCACCTCGAGGGCGTCGAGCGAGTCGAGTTCGAGGCCGCCGCCGATCATCGGGGCCGCGTCATCAATGTCGGCCGGGCTGGTGTCCTTGAGGCGCAGCGTTTCGATGATGAGCGTCTTGATTTCGTGGGTGAGCGAGTCTGCCATCGGGGTATGTAAGGTGAGTGGCCCAGCGTCAGCGTGGGAGGTTTCGGGACAAGTATTTTATGAGGTGCAATCCGGATTACCGGCCGAGACCGGCCGGCGCCTTTTGAGTTTGCGAAGCAGCAGCAGGGAAATCGGCAGCGCGAGCAGCAGGGCGATGACCAGGGGAGTGGAAACCGAGGCATCGCGCCCGAGCACTCCCAGCGCCACGCCTCCGACGGCGAAAACGGCCTGCACGGCGAGGGAGACGCCGAAGTAGAGCAGGAAGGGGATGCCTGATGCGGCGAGTACGGCGTTCTGGGCCCAGAAGGGCAGTGCCGGCACGGATGCCACGAGGATTGTCATGCGCAGGCGGTCGGCGCCGCGCCACTTCTCCGGGTTCCACCCCTTGCGCTCAAGTCGCTCGACCACCCGGCGGCGCAGCAGGGCGCCGTACAGCGGGTGGGCGAGCGCCAGGTTGGCGGCGACGCCGCAGAACGCCAGGGCGTATCCGGCAAGTGGGCCGTGGCGCAGTCCGGCGTAGGCGTAGAGCGGGGCAAGAGGGAAGCCGGCGAGCGGCAGAACGGCGACCAGCGCGAAGGTCGCCCAGGCCGGTATCGCGCCGAGCGCCGAGAGCAGGGCCGCGGGCGTCAGGTCGGTGAAATGAAACAGTAGCGCCGCGGCGAACGCCGGGAGGCAGGCCAGCGCGATGCGGGTGCGTAAACCGAACCGCTCGGCGGGGCGGCCGGAATCGGGGTCGTTATCGTGTTCGGTCGGCGGCACGGCGGCAGGCAAGCGGCGCGCGACGGGGGAATCAAGACGGTATGCGGGGGCGCTTCCCCGGCTGGGCGCGAGATGTTTCAGGTTGAATCCCCGGTGTCTCCCGGCAACACGCCTAACCCTCCATGCTTGTCATCCGTTTCGGCGCCACCGAATCCCGCGTGCACATCTCCCCCTCGGGCGAGATTGTGGCGGAGCCGGCCAGCCCCGTGTTTTCATCCGTTTGGGAGGAGCGCTTCCCCATCCCCGGCGGCGTGGCTACTCACGAGGGCGACTGGGTCTGGTGCGACAACGGCGACATGCTTTGCGGCGCGGCCGCGGCCCGGGTCGGCGAGACGGATTTCGAGTCTGTGACGGGCCGCCTGTACGACGCCCTGTTCGCCAGGACGCGCGGGCTGCACCTCTACCGCGTGTGGAATCATGTGCCGGCGATCAACGCCGTGGCGCCCGGCCGCGAGGAGAACTACAAGCGCTTCTGCCTCGGGCGCGCCAGCGCCTTCGAACGCGAGTATCCGGGGGATTGCGAGCGGCGCATGCCGGCCGCCTCGGCGGTGGGGGTGGGCGGCGACCGGCTTGTCATCGTGGTCATCGCCGGGCGCGCGAAGCCCGAGCATTTTGAAAATCCCGAGCAGACGCCGGCGTACCGGTATCCGCAGAAGTACGGGCCCAAGCCACCCAGCTTCGCGCGAGCCACGCGTGTGAGAACGCGATGCGGGGAGTGGGCGTTCGTGTCCGGCACCGCCGCCATCAAGGGCAGCGATTCGCTGCACGCCGGCGATTTCGACGCCCAGTCGCGTGTGACCGCCGAAAATCTGTTCATCATGCGGCGCGCAATCGGCGCGCTGTCCCCCTCGACGGTGCTGCTGCGCACCTACTTGAAGCCCGCGAGCGGGCGAGTCTCCGTCGACGCGCGGGCGCTGGCCGGAGGCCCGTGCGAACCGGTGCTGGTGAGCGCCGACATCTGCCGCTCGGAACTCCTTCTGGAGTGCGAACTCACCCTGCGCACCCCCCTTTCCTCAACACCATGAAATCCCGCCTGTTCCCGTCCGTCCTGCTCGCCGCGCTCGCGTTCCTCGCCCCCGGCTGCTCCTCGTATACGCCGTCCAGCGAGCCTGTTTCCAGCCTCGTCGTGCCCGCTTCCGCCTCCAAGGAAAAGGTGCGCGCGGCCATCAAGTCCGCCGCGGCAGAGCGCGGTTGGAACTTTGTCGCGGAAACGGAGACCCAGCTCGACCTGACCTACAAGGGTTTCACGGCGCGCGTGACCTTTGACGACAAGGCCATCCGCATCTATCAGACCGGCGGAAGCCGGGACGTTTCGGGCTGGCTTCGCAATCTCGCCACGCGCATCGACGCCGGCCTCGCGCGCAACTGATTTCCTGACAGGTCCCTCCCTGTCCGAAAACAAAGGCCCGCCGGCTTCATGCCGGCGGGCCTTGTCGCGCAAGCGTGGCGCGGCTTGTCAGAATGTCCAGGTGGCGCTGATGGCCAGTGTGTGCGACTCCGGATTGGTGATGCGCGCGGTGACGGAGACGCCGTTGTCGCGCAGCGAGAACCTGGTGGAGGTGCCGCGCAGGTATTCGTAGCCGAAGGACATTCCGAAGAGCTTGGTGAATTGCTGCTTAAGCCCGATTCCGGCACCGAACTTCGCGGAGGTGTCGGAGTCGACATCGAAGAAGTCGGTCGCGTCGTCGGCCACGCCCAAGCCCATGCCGGAGAAGCCCAGTCGCGGCCCGAGGTAGAGCCGGGTCGTGTCGCCCAGGCGGAAGTTGTAGTTGTACTGGGCGAGGAAGGGGACTTCGACCACGGCGGTCGAGGTGGGGCCGTTGTCCACGCTGCCCATGCGGATAGCCAGTCGCGCGCCCACCTCATGGAACCCCACGGAGGATTCTCCGATGTAGCGGCCGTAGGTGAATTCGGGCCCGAAGAAATTGCGCGGGTTGTTGCGCGTGTCGCGCGCGTCGTTGACGGTCAGCCTGTAGTCCATGCGCGTGAAGGACGGGCCCACCGAGAGGTGGTTGGCTCGGGTGCGTTCCACCGGCGCAGCGGCGTAAACAGGGGTGGTCGTCGAGATGACGGTGGGCGTCGCGGCGGATTCCGGCGCGGGCGCCGTTTCGGCGAAAGCGAGCGGAGACAGGAGTAGCGCGGGGATGAGGTGCTTGATCATAAGGGGCGTGACGAATTTCTTCTCGGTTTGAGTGCAAGTGAGTCGGGATGACGAGGGGAATCTGCCGAAGCCTGCGGGGCGTCAGGCGAGCTCTCCAAGCAGTCGCAGCATGGCGGCGCGGTCGGGCTTTCCACGGGGAGTGAGCGGCAGTGAGTCGATGCCGGCGACGCGCGCGGGAATCTTCCAGGCGGGCAGCCGCTCGCGAAGAGCTTGGCGAAGCTCTCGGATGTCGGTCGTTTCGCCCGCGATCAGCGCGGCCAGTCGGGGTTCGCCACCCGGCCCCGGCACGGCGGCCACAAACGCCTCGCGCACGCCGGGTACGGTGAGCAGCCCTCGTTCGACCTCGGCGGGGTTGATGCGGCGTCCGCCGATTTTGATGAGCGAGGCGAGCCGGCCTTCGAGGGAAACGCGACCGGAGGCGTCCGCCCGGCCCATGTCGGCCAGGGGGTGCGCCCCGTGTCCGCCGCGGCGTCGCGGGTTGCCGTGCGTGCGCACAGCGGGGCCGGAGGCGAGAAGCCGGCCGTCGCGCATCCGGGAAACGGTTACACCGGGGAGCAGGTCGCCCACGGCTGCGCCCGACAGCGTGTCGTCGCCCGTCGGGTCGAAGGCGATGCCGCCGGTCTCGCTGGAGCCGTAGAAGTTGTGCACGCGCCGCGAGAATTTCCCGGCGAAGGCGAGGGCGTCGGCGGGTTCGAGTCGCGCACCCGCTGAGATGACGAGGCGAAGCGAGGCGAGCCGCCCCGCCGGCAGGTCACTGCGGTGCAGCGCGGCGATGAGCGCGGGCACGGTGGGCAGCACGGTGGCGCCCCGTCGGGCGATCTCCTCGGCGATCACGCCTGGGAAGTGCGACGAGGCGACGGACATGGGCACGCCGCTCGCGAAGAGAGGGAGGATGATGTTGCCCAGCGCGTAAGAGTGACCGAAGGGCAGCCCGGCGTGGTTGAGGTCGTCCGGACCGATGCGCATGGCCGTGCAAACCGCGTCGGCGTCGGCGAGCATTTCCTGCTCGGTGAAGAAGTGGGCCTTGGGCGCCCCGGTGCTGCCCGAGGTCATCTTGCCCAGGAGCAGCCCCGGCGGGCGGGGGCCGCCGGCGACGCCTGTGGCGCAGATGCCGTTGGCGTCCATCACGGCGGCGGCGCGCAGCCGCGCGGCCAGCTCGCTCAGGGCTGCGGCCGGCGTGTCGGCGTCGACCGGCACCACGACGGCGCCGGCATGGCGCAGGGCGAGGAAGGCGACGGGCCATTCCATACCGTTGGGGCGGTGCAGGAGCGCGACGCGGCGCGAGAGGTTGGCGAAGCCCGGGGTGGACGCGAGGGCGCGCGCCTCGCGTTCCATTTCGTGAAAGGAGAGGGTGCGGCCGGTGGCGGCGCAAACGAGGGCGCGGCTTCGGCCGAATCGGTCGAGC
Source organism: uncultured Opitutia bacterium (assembly GCA_945957395.1). Taxonomy (GTDB): domain Bacteria; phylum Verrucomicrobiota; class Verrucomicrobiia; order Opitutales; family UBA953; genus CAMFKE01. The sequence goes on along the minus strand of CAMFKE010000007.1, from coordinate 20,879 downwards.
GTGTCGTGCAGTCGTTGTTGGAAGGTCCGGGGCATTTCGCGTCAGCAGCCAATCGGGAGCGTCGCGGGAGTCGCAAGTCCGGATTGCCTGTCGCTCGGTGTTCGTCAGGTTGCGTCTCCGCATGTCGTTGAACCGAACAGTTTTCGCATTGGTCTGCATGAGCGCGTTCGCCCCCTCGGGGAAGTGCGACGGGGCGGATTCTCAGAGAGTGTGGGAGGATGCGCGAGGCGCTTGCGCGGTGGATTTCTCGACGGAGAACGATGTCTTCGGCGGGTGGGGCGACCGCTATTACACTTCAGCCGTGCGGCTCGCGTATGTGTCGCCGGACATGCGTTCGGTCGTGCCGACGACGCTGCGTTGGTTCGCCGGCGCAGCGCACGAGATTTATGCACCGAAGGACCGGTACGCCGAGAATCCACCCGACGGGGACCATCCGTACTCCGCCTGGCTTTATGCGACTTGCGGCCTGGCTTGGGCCGATTCGCGCAGTCTCGATATCTTCACTCTGAACGCGGGCGTTGTTGGTCCGTCGGCGCTGGGGGAGCAGATCCAGAACAACTACCACCGGCTCATCGGAGTAAAGCCCCTCAACGGATGGGACACCCAGTTGCGCGACGAGCCCGGCGTCGACTTGGCCTGGTTGCGAGTATGGCGGTTGGACCTTGCTCGCTCGGATTCCGGCTGGGGCGTTCAACTGTTGCCCCGTGCGGGCGCCGAGGCCGGCACGGTGCGTTTGCGCGCCAGCGCCGGAGCTCAGTTGAGGATCGGCGTCAACCTGCCCGACGACTTCGGTGAACTGCGCCTGCGCGACGGTCTCACCGGCGCCGCTCCGGTGCGTGCGGTGCGGCGCGACAGCCTCACGGTTCTGCCCGATGCGTGGTATGTGTTCGTGGACGCGCAGGGCGAGGCCTGGGGGCGCAACATGGCTCTGGACGGCAACCTGTGGCACGATTCGCGTTCCGTGGATTCGGAGCGGTTCGTGGGGCAGTTTTCCGCCGGTGTCGCCGCGCATTGGGGGGCCGCCCGCGTGGCGTTCAGCCAGGTTGTCAGGACTCGCGAGTTCGCCGGGCAGGAGGACGACCCGTTTGTCTACGGGGCGCTCAGCGTGACCGTGGTGTATTGAGGCGCGGGAGTGTCCCGGCGTCCAAAGGCGACACCCGCCGGCCTTGCGGCGCGGCGGGTGTTGCGTATCCGGAAATCGCTTTCGCGAGGTCCGTCACTTGGTGAGGATCTCCATGGCCGACTTCTTCTGCGGGATAAACGGCAGCACATGCTCGGTGTGCGGCACGATGATATCGAGCAGGTAGGGTCCGTCATGGGCGAGCATCTCGCGGATGGCCTCCGTGAGCTCCGAGCGCTTGCTCACGCGGCGCGCCTTGAAGCCGAAGCCCTTCGAGATGGTCACGAAGTCCGGGTAAAGGGCGCCGAGGTTGTCGGGGCTGCCGATGTTGTCCGGTGCGCACAGGATGGTGTTGCCGCGGCTGGAGTCGTAGAAGCGGTCCTCCCACTGGGTGACCATGCCGAGGTGCTGGTTGTTGATGATGATCACCTTGACATCGATCTTCTCGATGACGGCGCAGGCCATTTCCTGGATGTTCATCAGGAAGGAGCCGTCGCCGTCGATATCGATGACCTGCTTGCCGGGGAAGGCCACCTTGGCGCCCATGGCGGCGGGCAGGCCGAAGCCCATGGTTCCGGCGCCCAGCGAACTGACGAAGGTGCGAGGCTTGCCGAAGTGGAAGTACTGGGGCGTCCACATCTGGTGCTGACCCACGCCGGTGGCGATGATCGCGTCGCCCTTGGTTTCGCGGTAGAGGACCTCGATGGCTTCCTGCGGCAGGATGTGCGAAGTGTTCCTCTCGTAGGCGAACGGGTAGGGGTGCTCCTTTTTCCATCCGTTGATGGTGGTGAACCAGGCGGACAGATCGGGCTTCTTGAAGCCCTTGGCTTTGATGAGCGCGTTGAGTCGGCGGAGGGCGTGCGCGATGTCGGATTCGATCGGGTACTGCACCACCTTGTTCTTGTGGTGCTCCGAACGGTCGATGTCGATGTGCACGATGGTCGCGTCGGGCGCGAACTTCTCGATGGCTCCGGTGATGCGGTCGTCGAAGCGCACGCCGAAGGCCAGGAGCAGGTCGCTCTTGCAGACGGCCCAGTTGCCGGCGACGGTGCCGTGCATGCCGAACCAGTAGAGGGACTGCGGGTGCGCGGGGTCGAAGGCGCCCAGGCCCATGAGGGTCGACGCCACGGGGACGCCGGTGAGCTTGGCGAACTCGCGCAGCTCGTCGGTGGCGTCCGAGGAGATGATGCCGCCGCCGACATAGAGCACCGGCTGCTTGGCCTTGGCGATGAGCTCAAGCACGGGCTCGAGTTCGGCGTCGGTGGCGTAGGGGATGGGGTTGAGTCCGGGCACATCCACCGCATCGAGATTTGCAGGGAAATCGGGGACGAAGTGGTGCTGCTGGACATCCTTGGGGATGTCGATGACCACGGGGCCCGGGCGACCGCTGGTGGCGATCTTGAAGGCCTTGAAGATCAGCATGGGCAGCTCCTTGGGGTCGAGCACCAGGAAGGAGTGCTTCACGATCGGCAGGGTCATGCCGTAGAAGTCGGTCTCCTGGAATGCCGCCTTGCCGATGAGCTGCTGGTAGACCTGGCCGGTGATGCACACCAGCGGGATGGAATCCATGTAGGCGTCGGCGATGCAGGTCACCAGGTTGGTGGCGCCGGGGCCGGAGGTGGCCATGCACACGCCGGGCTTGCCGGTGGCGCGGGCGTAGCCGTGCGCCATGAAGCCGCCGCCCTGCTCGTGGCGGGGCAGGATGGTGCGGATCTTGTTCGTGCGGGTGAGCGCCTGATGGAGCTCCATGGAGGCGCCGCCCGGGTAGGCGAACACGGTGTCGACACCGAGCAGCTCAAGCGAGCGTACCACAACATCGCATCCGCGCATGGTGGCGGCCGCCTTGACCGGCGCGGGCGCGGTCTTGGCGGAAGGCTTGGCCTTCTTCGTCGTGGGTTGGTTTGCTTTGGGCATGGTGAAAAAACGGAAGGGCCGAGAAAACTGCGGCACCCTTGCGGCGCAAGCGCCCATTCACGGAAAAACACCCGAATCGTCATGGTGACATCGGGCTTCCGTCGGGATCGCCGAGGGAGTTCGTCCGATGTGGTCAGCCCAGGTCGCGCACCTCGACGAAGCGCAGGGCGATGTCGCCGGTGCGGCGGCAGGCGGCGAGATCGAGCATGAATGCGGCTTCGCGGTCGTTGGCGTCATCCGGATCCACCAGCACCTGTGAAACGGCCCATTCGGATTCGGCGTTGAGGTGCTCGACCTCGGCGAAGTGGGTGTGCTTGGCGGCGCGACCTTCCGGGTCGAGGCGCAGGCGCAGGTGGTCGTCGAAGAAGGGCGCAAAGGCGGTCTCGATGCGGCGGGCCTCGGCGCGTCGTAGCGGGTCCGGCGTGTCGTCGGACGAGGCGTCGCGGGCGTCGGGCGCGGCGAGCGCGTCGGCCGCGGCGTCCCAGTCGTGGGCGGCGACGGCCTGAAGGAAGCCGAGGATGCGCGCGCGCACGAGTTTTTGGAAGGCGGGCAGGTCTCGGGTGATGTCGAAGTTGGAGGGGCGGGCGGGCTTGTCGGAGGCCTCCGGGGCGACGAAGTCGGGGTTGCGCATGCGTTCCCATTCCTCGAGCAGGCTGGAGTCGATGCCGCGGATGAGTTCGCCGAAGTACTCCTCCATCTCGAGTACAGGCTCGGTCTTGAACTCCGCCGGCACGGTCTGGGCGAGCACCTTGTAGGCTTGGGAGAGGTGGCGCAGCAGCAGGCCTTCCACGCGCTCAAGCCCGTAGGTCTTGATGGTGTCGGCGAAGGACCGGTAGCCCTCGTACATCTCGCGAGCGATGTTCTTGGGCTTGATGTTGTTGCCGGCGACCCAGGGGTGCGCGGCGGCGAAGGCGTTGAAGGTCTCGTAGGTGAACTCGCGTAGCGGCTTGGGGTGCTCGATCTCCTCGAGCTTGGCCATGCGCTCCTCGTACGGGATGTCGGCCTCCTTCATGCGTGCGAGCTCCTCGCTCTTCAGCCGGCTGACCTGCTGGCGCAGGATGGGCTCGGGGTCCTCTACGATGGCCTCGCACAGCGAGAGCAGGTCGAACGGGTAGTCGGGCGATTCGCGGTCGAGCTTGGGCAGCGTGTCGATGAGGTACAGCGAGAGCGCGTGGTGCAGGGAGAAGTCCTCCTGCAGGTCCGTGTTCACGCGCAACTTGCGCCCGGTGGGCGTGCGCGGAATCCACTCGATGATGCGCCGGTCGAGCAGGGAGCGGAACAGCTGCCAGGCGCGCGCGCGGTGGGCCTTCTTTTTCGCCGCCGGCTCGTGCGAATCGCGTATCAGGTTTTTCATCACCGCGCAGCCGTCCTCGTCGCGGCCGAGCACATTGAGCAGCATGCCGTGGGACACCTCGAAGCGCGAGGTGAGCTGTTCCGCCGGGGCGGTCATGAGCTTGTCGAAGGTCTTGGAGTCCCAGGCGACGGAGCCCTCGGGCGCCTTCTGCTTCACCACCTTGCCGCCCTTGCCCTTGGCGGCCGCCTTCTCCTCGGCGACCTTGTTGGCGATGACATGCTCCGGTGCCTGCACGACGACATGGCCGACCGTGTCGTAGCCGCGGCGGCCCGCGCGTCCGGCGATCTGGCGGAAGTCGCGCACGCTGAGGATGCCGGCCTTGGAGCCGTCGAACTTGTAGAGGCGGGTGAAGACCACCGTGCGCAGCGGGATGTTGATGCCCACGCCGAGGGTGTCGGTGCCGCAGACGATCTTGAGCAGGCCGGCGCGGGCGAGCGTCTCGACCAGGATGCGGTAGCGCGGGAGGAGGCCGGCGTGGTGCACGCCGATGCCGTGGCGCAGCCAGCGTTTCACCTCCTTGCCGTAGGGGCTGTTGAACCGCTCGCCGACGAGCTTCTCGGCGATGGCCGCCTTCTCCTCCTTCGAGGCCACGGGGATGCTCATGAACGCCTGCGCCGCCTCGGCGACATCGCGCTGCGTGAAGTACACGAGGTACACGGGCGCCTTGCCGTCCGCGAGAAGCGCCTGAACCTTCTCCTGCAGGGGCGTCTCGTTGTATTCAAATTCCAAGGGCACCGGGCGACGGTCGCTGCGCACGGTCACCGAGGGCGCTCCGGTCACGCGCGTGAGGTCCTCCTCGATGAACGCGGTGTTCCCGATAGTCGCGGACATGAGCAGGAAGCGCGACTTGGCCATGAGCAGGAGCGGGACCTGCCATGCCGTGCCGCGCGACTGGTCGGAGTAGTAGTGAAACTCGTCCATGATCACCGCGTCGATGGACTCCGCGCGTTCGCCGCCGCACAGGGCGATGTTGGCGAGGATCTCGGCGGTGCAGCACAGCACGGGCGCGTGTTCGTTGACCGAGGCGTCGCCGGTCATCATGCCGACATTCTCGGGGCCGAAGTCGCGGCAGAGGGCTAGGAACTTCTCGTTCACGAGGGCCTTGATGGGGCAGGTGTAGACGGAGCGTCCGCCGCCGCACAGGGACTTGTAGTGGAACGCTGCGGCCACGAGCGATTTGCCCGAGCCCGTGGGGGTGTTCAGGATGACGTTGGCGCCGGCGAAGAGTTCCAGGATGGCCTCCTCCTGCTCGGCGTAGAGTTCCATGCCGCGCGCGGCCATCACCTCCAGGAATCGCTCCATGGCGGCGTCGGCGTTGGCCCTGGCCTCGGGCGTGGGCGCCAGGGGGGCGGCTTCGGTCGTTTGCATGCGCACGGTGAACGCCCGCGCGGTGCGGGAGGCAAAGGGAAAGTCGGGTGGCGGCGCATTTCCGCTGCGGCATGGGTATCGCGCGCGCCGTCATCCTTGCGCAAAAAAAGACCCCCGAGCCGGTGGGGCTCGGGGGTCTTTGTATCGCTGTGGCGTCGATCACTTCGCCTCAGTCGTCGCCGGGGCGGCGGGTGCCGACGGGGCGGCGGGCGTCGCGGGAGCGGCCGGGGGCGGAGGAGGAGGCGTGTAGTCGGTGGCCCAGGTGGGTTTGCCAAGGGTGTCCCTGAAGAAACCGTCGAAGAGGCCGGCTTTGTAGCAGCCGAAGACGACGAAGGAGAGCAGGGCGATGGCGGTGATGATCTTGGGCCAGGGGTTGGGCTTTTCGGCGAACGGGTCGTCGGTTGTGTGCTCGCTGCCCTCGGGGAGTTCGGCGGCGTGGGTGAGCGAGGTGCCGAACGGGATGTTCACCTTCACGCGGCCGTTGATGGCCCAGCCTTTGGCGTCGAGGATGGGGCCCAGGTTGCGCTGGCGCAGCTTGAGCGCGGCGATGAGCATGGACGGGCCGGAGATGGCCAGAATGATGCCCAGAACGCCCAGCGGCATGTAGTACTTAAGTCCGAGGAAGCCGCCGATGAGGCCGCCCAGCAGGGTGCCGATGGCGCCCAAGCCGACGCCCAGGGCGGCGATGGTGCCGACATCGAAGGTCTTCTTCTCCTCCTTGGGCTTGAGCTTGTCGGCGTTGGCCACCTTGGTCGCGCCTTCCGCCAGCTTGGCGTTGTTTTCGGCATCGGCGTCGGCGGCGCGCTTGGCGATCTGCTCCTCGATCATGCGCACAAACTTCTTGTACGGGGAGAAGAACGCCTGGCGGATGGAGATGGGCGCGTCGATGATCTTGGCGATGGTGGCGTCCCAGTCCTGTCCCTTGCGGTCCACGAAAATTCCGTTGCGGCCGACCATAAGGTAGTCGCTGTCGCCTTGGGAGAACACGGCGAGGACCTGCATCTTCTCGGCGCCGCCCTTGCGGGTGAGGTCGCAATAGGCGAGGTAGCACTTGGAGAGGCCGGCCATGGCGGCGTGTTTGCCCGCATCCTCGACGCGGATACACAGGTGGCATTCGCGCGAGTCGAGGAAGAGCCGGCCGACGCGGAAGACGGGGATTTTACGGGGGTCGTAGAAGTCGCCGAAGGACACGAAGTTGTTCAGCAGTCTGACGAAGTCGCGGTTGAGGCGAACGAGCTTCTCGACGGCGTCGATGCCCTTGGATTCGTCGGCCAGGGCGAGGTCGCGGGCGAGCAGGTCGGCCACCTTGGCCTCGGCGCCGGAGGCGAGGATGGCGCGTGCGCGGGCGATGCCGAGGGCGTCGACCTTGGTCGCGGGCTTGGCGGCCAGCCAGGCCTCGTGCGGGGTGAGTTTTGCGTTGAGGTCGCGCCATTCGGCCTCGGTGAGGGATGTCTTGGCGCCGAAGGCGGGGGCGACGGCGGCGGTGCGCAAGGCGGCGATGGCGGCGGCCCATGCCGGGTTGACGCCGTCGACGAGGGGGAGCGCCTTGCCGGGCTCGATGAGGGCGACCGGGAAGCCTGCGACCTCCTGGGCGGTGACGGTGAGATCCTTGGCGGCGATGGCGAGGTACTCGGTTTCGGCGCGGTTGACGGCGGCGAGGGCGCGCGAGTCGAATGCGGCGAGGTGGCAGCGAGCGAAGAAGTCGTCGACCTTGCAGCGCACGGTTTTGACCGCGGCTTCCGCAGCCGGGGTGGAGGCGCCGAAGGGGTTGACGGCCGGGTCGGCGTCGCCCTTGGAGGCCCAGTCGCAGAGGGCTTTGATTTCGGCGAAGAAGGCGTCGATGCGGGGCTTGTCCACGCCGGGCAGCCCGGCGCGGTCGGGGGTGGAGCCGTGGGTGGCGAGGATGTCCTTGATCGTGGCGGCGGTGTCGGCGTCGTCGGCGGATTCGGCGGTCACGACGCCGTCGCCGTTGAACTTGGTGCCGGCGAAAATCTTCACGGGGTCGGCGATGTCGGAGAAGGCGACCTCCGGGGCGTCGGGTTTGCCGAGGTTGGCGAGGATGCGGCGGGCGGAGGCGAGGGCGGCCTTGCCTTCGGGGGTGGCGTCGTTGATGGCGGCGAGCGCGAGGCTGTCGGAGCCCTTGACCAGCGTATCCAGAGAGCGGAGACGCTCCTTGAGGAAGCGCACGGCCGCGAGGATCTCGGAGTGGCGAACGCGCGAGTCCTGGTCGAGGTCGATGAGCGAGAGGGTCTTTTCGTCGAATTCGAGGCCCTTGACGGGGCAGGCGAGTGCGACCCAGAGCTTGGGGTCGAGTGAGGGGAGGTTTTCGATGTCGGCGCCGGTTTCGATGCGGACCTGGTCGAGTCCGCCGGCGCGGTAGAATCGCCAGGTGTGGGAGGATGCGGTGCTCATGGTATGCAATGTATGGGAGTGGGGATTGATACTGTTGGAATGCGTCCGGGCAAGTGTTCAGGGGGCGTTGCAGTGTGTAAAACCCGGGCGGAGGGACTTGTCGGGTGCCGGATGTCGGGCGCGAAAAAGGGGAGGGTGCGCGTCGGCGCAATCCTCCCCTTGTTCCCGATGTCGGGCGTGCGGCGGGCGCACGCGTCGGCGTCAGTGCTTTTTCTCGTAGTAGTCGTTGATCTTCTTGGCGACATCGCGGAATCCGGAGTCGGCCATGTAGATGGACTTGTACTCGTCGATGGCCTCCTTGGAGCGGCCGCCCTTTTCGTAGGCGAGGCCGAGCTCGTAGATGACATCCTTCTTGAGGTCGTTGAGCACGGGGATCTCGGCCTTGGCGGCGGTGAGCGTCTCGACGGCCAGGTCGTACTTGCGGCCGGAGGAGAAGGCGCGGCCGATATAGAGCATGGCGGACTGGCGGTGCTTGGGGGAGCGCTGTGCCAGCTGAAGTTCGCGCACGGCGTCGTCGACGCGGTTGTGGGCGAGCAGCTGGACGCCGAACTCGAAGCGGTAGTTGTAGTCGTTCGGGTAGCGTTCGACGAGGCCGCGGAAGACACCGAGGCGGTGTTCGGACTCGGCGCGGCGGGCTTCGTCGAGCTGGGTGCGCAGGGGGGCGTTGGCCGGGGCGGCTGCCAGGCGGGTCTCGAGGGCGCGAATCTTGTCCGCGAGGCCGGAGAGGACGAGCTCGCTCTCCTGCTTTTCCAGCGTGGCGTCGGACTTGCCGAGGGTGGTGGTGCGTGCGCGACGCAGCACGGCCAGGGCGTTCTCGTTGTCGTTGACCGACAGGTGCAGCTTAACGAGGTCGCGGTAGAGGTTGATGTTCTCGGGGTCCGCTTCGATCTGGGCGGAGAGACGAGTGATGTTTTCCTCGGCCGAGGCGGCGTCGGTGACGAGGCGGGACTGCTGCTCGAGGCGTTGGGCCTCGGCGGTGTCCTTGATGAGGGAGCGGTAGTCGGCGTTGGAGCCGGAGGCGCCCCACTTGCCGTGTTCCATGGTCTGGGCGACGGAGGCGCGGCGGGCCAGTTCCTGCAGGTCGCCGTTGCCGGGGAAGTCCTTGAGGGCCTTGTCGATGGTGGCGAGGCAGCCGGCGGGGTTGGCGTCGCGAAGCATCGCGTTGGCGAGCGAGATGCGGTTGGCGACGCTCTTGGGCTCGATGAGGCAGAGCTCCTCGTAGGCGAAGGCGGCGGTGTCGAAGAGGCCGAGGTTCTCGGCGGCGGAGGCGAGCATGCGGTTGGCGCCGGCGTCGGAGACATTCTTGGCCAGCATGTTTTCCGCGGACTCCATGGCCTTCTTCGGGTCGTTCTGCGCGAGCTTGGAGGAGCCCACGAGCGAGGCGAAACTGGTGACGCCGGAGAAGAGCTTGGAGAGGCCGCGGCTTTCGGCGCCCTGCAGGAGGCGCTGGGCGCGGCGAAGGAGGCGGCGGATCTCCACGCACTCGGGGTGGCGGTTCAGCAGGCCCTGGGCGATTTCGAGGGCGTACTGGGGATTGGTCTTAACGGCTTGGTCGGCGGCCTGATACTGCTTGAGCAGTCGGGGGTCGAGGTCCTTGAGGTGGAATTTGGACATGCGAAGCGAAAAAAGAGGGGGCGAGGGGTGTTTTGGGGCGGCGAAGTAAAAAGCGGCGAGGGGCGCGGGGGTCAATGGCGCGCTCCGGGAAATTTTGGTGAAGGGCGGGTCAGGGGCGGTTCTTGGCGAGTTGGCAAAGGCGTTCCAGGATGGTTCGGGGGTGCCCGCAGGGGCGCGCGGATGCGGCACCTTCCTTGGCGGAGGTGACCCTTGTGGGGTTTTTCATCCAGTCGTCAATGATTCCGGTAAGTTGACCGGGCCGGCGCACCACATGTGTCTCGAACTTGGTGCGGGCGAACTTAGCGGTGATGTATTCCTGGGGCATGACGCCGCCGATGCCGTTGAAGATGATGGGGATGCCGGCGAGGATGGCCTCGCTGGTGGTGCCGGTGCCCGGGCGCGCAAAGATGGCGTCGGCGCATTCCATGACGCGCTTCATGCGCGATTGGTAAGGCAGGGCGCAAACGGGGATCTGCGGGTGCGCCTTGGCCCAGGCCTCGATGTCGGCCCGGGCTTGGTCGTTTTTGCCGCACAGTGCGATGATCTGCGGGTGTACGCCGGCTGCCGCGAACTTGCGCAGGGTGGCCAGGTGGTTGTTCGCGCCGTTGGCGCCGGTGGCGAGAATGAGCGTGAACCGGCCCGGGGTGAGCCCGAACTCGTCGCGCAGGATGCGCTCGCGCTCAGCGGGCGGGGTGGGCGGGCTCCAGAAGTCGGGGTTGAGCATGAAGCCGCCGGTCCAGGATTTGTCGGCGGGCATGCGCAGCCGCCGCGCCTCGTCCAGGCACGGATCCACGGCGGCGATGAAAAAGTCGGCCTCGGGGTTCACCCAATGTTTGGAAAAGCCGTAGCGGCCGAAGAGTTCGCCGCAGTAGGTGCCGGTGAGCGGGCGGCGTTCCCCCGGGGCGTAGGCGTCGCGGGCGACCCGCATGTAGGCGTGGTTGAGGTGGTCGTGCGTGGAGACGATCACATCCGGGGCGCTCTCGCGCACGAACTTTTGGAAGCGTTCGGCGCGCGGGATGGTGGAGGACGAGCAGAACGGGATCCACTCAAGCACATTGAAGTAGATGTGGTGCAGGTTGGGCCAGTACAGCTGTATCCAGTTGTACACTTCCGAGCCGAACGCGTACAGGCCCCCGGTGCTTTCCAGCGCCTGATGGATCTCGACGGTCACGCCCAGGTCGGCGCACGAGGGGTGCTCGGCCCACTGCTTGATCGAGCGCGCGCGCATGTCGTGGCCTCCTCCGGAGGACGAGGTGAGGACGAGTATCTTCATGGACGGGGGCGGCGCGGGCGCCGCAAATGCTTTTTGGAAAGGGAGCGCAGGGGTTCGGCCAGGATGCGGCCGGCGCAGCCGGGGAGCCCGCAAAGGCAAGGGTGTCCGAGGCTCTCGGCGAGTCCGAATCCGTAATCGAAAAGGATTTCCGCCCCGTCCGGCACGGGGCGGCTGGCGACGAGGAAAAGCCGGCCGTCGCGCGCGACCAGCTCGGCGTTGGCGGTGCAGCCGTGGTTGGCGTACTTGGCGGGGTTGTCGGGCAGGTCGCCGTCCAGGTCGTGATCGTCGTCGAGCGCCACGGTGTACACGGGGGCGCCCGGGGCGCGCAGGGCGGCGCGGCGGCGAAAAGTCCGAAACCGTGGATGGGGGAACCGGAGACGCGAACCGGCGTTTCAGGTTTCAAGTTTTCCGTTTTCAGCGCAGGCACCGTGTCCATTGGCTTAATCGGTAGCCGGGCTGAGTGCTTGAAACGGAAAACCTGAAACGACCGCGGCCCGCCGGTCGCTCACTCCGCCTTGAGCTCGCGCGTCATGAGCGCCTCGATGCCCGTGGCGGGCGAGAGGCCTCCGTAGATGACCGCATGCAGGCCTTCCAGGATGGGGGCGCGGATCTTGTGGCGCTGGGCGAGCTTGAGGAAGTTGTGCGTGGACCGGTAGCCCTCCACGGTAACGGCTCCCGATTCGGCCCGGGCGATGGCGTCCCGGGCGTTGGCGGCGAGCTGTTCGCCGAAGCCGCGGTTGCGGCTCCAGCCGCCGTGAGCGGTGGCGATGAGGTCGCCGATGCCGGAAAGACCCATGAAGGTCTCGGCCTTGCCGCCCTCCGCCACGCCCAGCGCGACCATCTCGCGGATGGCTCGGGTGACGAAGCCGGCCTTGGAGTTGGAGCCCAGGTTGAGTCCGTCGCAGATGCCGGCGCCGATGGCGTAGATGTTCTTGAGAATGGCGCCCAGCTCCACGCCGACGACATCCTGGGAGCGGTAGATGCGCAGGTGCCGGTCGCTCATCGCCTCCTGCACGGCCAGCGTGAACTCGTTTTCCATATCCACCGCGAACACGGCGGCGGAGGGCAGCCCCTTGGCCACCTCCTCGGCGTTGGTGGGGCCGGACAGCACACCATGGGGCACGCCCGGGATGATCTCGGCGAGCACCTGGGACGGGCGCAGCAGGGTGTCGGATTCGAGTCCCTTGCAAAGCGACATGACCATGCGCAGCGACTGCGCGCCGGCCAGGTGCGGCTTGAGCCCCTCGGCCGTCTCGCGAAGGTACTTCGACGGGCAGGCCAGGATGATGACATCGGCCTCCATGACCGCGGGGCCGACCTCGTTGCCGATCTGCAGGGTGTGCGGCAGCTTGTGCCCGGGCAGGTGCCCGGCGTTTTCACGCGTGGAGGCGATCTCCATCGCCTGCTCGATGCGGCGGGCGACGAGGGTGACGGTGTGCCCGCGACGGTTCAGGTGCAGGGCGACGGCCGTGCCCCAGGAGCCGGCTCCGAGGATGCAGAAATTCATGAGGGTAAAGGGGAGGGAAAGGGGGTGGGGTATGAGGGGAAAGATTGAAGAGGAAAGATAGAAGGCGGGGGGGGGCGCCTCTTGATCTTGTATCTTTAATCTTGGACCTTCCGTGCGTCGCCGCGCACCTCGGCGGCCCAGCCGGCCACGGCTTCAGCGCCCAGCTTCTCCAGCTGCACGCGCGGCTTGGCGAAGGAGGGGTATTTGCCGGAGAGCCCGAGCAGGTCGTGGATGACCAGGATCTGCCCGTCGCAATGGGCACCGGAGCCGATGCCGATGATGGGCACCTCCACGGCGGCGCACATCTTCTGCGCCAGTCCGGCGTCCACCATCTCGGCGACCACGCAGAACGCCCCCGCCTCGGCCACCGCGCGAGCGTCGGCCAGCAGCTTGTCCTGCTCCTGCTCCTGCTTGCCGAACTTGCGGTAGCCGCCCAGGGCGAGCACCTGCTGCGGCTGCAGACCGATGTGGCCCATGACGGGCACCCCGGCGTCCACCAGACGGCGGATGGTCGGCGCGATCTCGGCGCCGCCTTCCAGTTTCACCGCCTCGGCTCCGGCGCGCAGGAAATCGGCGCACACGGCGAGGAGCTTGGACCAGTCGTCGTGCGCGACGCCGAAGGGAATGTCGCCCACGATGAGCGCCTCCGGCTTGGCGCGGGCCACGGCGCCGATGTGGTGGGCCATCATGGCGGGCGTCACCGGCACGGTGGTCTCGAAACCGAGCACGACATTGCCCACGCTGTCACCCACGAGGAGGAGGTCGACCCCGCCGGCGTCGGCGATTCGGGCGGTCACGGCGTCGTAGGCGGTGATGCAGACGACGGGCGTCTTGCCCTTCGCCTCACGGATGGTGCGGGTGGTCTTCTTCACGGCTCAAATCCCTGCCGGCGCTTTGGCCGGAAGCCAAGTGCGAAGAGGCTGCGCGCACATCGCCCGCATGTTCTTTGAATGCGGACTTTGAGCTCCGGTTTTTCACGCTAAAGCCGAGAAAAGGCGCAAAAGCCGAAGGAGCGGAAGCGGTACAGGGTGTCTTGAGTAAAATTGGCGCACCGGATTCAAGAGCCGGCTCAGTATGCCTGAATTTCCCCGGAGAGCAGAATTGTGGGGGAGGATGTATGGCCGGATTTATCTAAAAGCGCAGCGGCGACTTTATATGCGTAGACGGGTCTGTAATTGGGTGGCGAAATAATGTTCAGGATTGGCGCGATGATTTGCGCAAATCGTTCTCCGGGTCGCACCGGTTGTCCGAGTGATTTTCGGTCCCCAAGGAGCAGTGATGGCCTTGCGATGACCACCGTTTTTGCATTTAACCCAAGTATGGCCTTCTCCAGTTCGCCTTTCACTTTGTTATAGAATATGGCCGATTTGGCGTCCGCCCCCATGGCGCTCACAACGCCTATTTTTGTAGCTCCTGATTTCAGGGCCGCTTTCGCTACAGCCAGATTGGAATCAAAGTCGACGGCTCGGAATGCTTCTTTGCTTCCTGCGACTCGAAGGGTTGTCCCAATCGCAAGATACACCTCATCAATCTTGGGAAGAGGGGGGATGTTTTTTAAATCAACCACATGAACCACCACCTTGGGGTGGGCGATGTCAGGGGCTCTGCGGCCGATCAAATGGACTTTTTCAATGGATTCATCCTTGAGTGCCAGCTGCAATAAAAACTGCCCGACGAGTCCGGTGGAGCCGGCTATGGCGATGTGACGAGGGGGCGAATTAGTCATGGGGATTTTTAGTGTAGGCTAACGAAGCAGCTCAGCCGGGGCCCGAGTTCTACCGTCCAACGCAACTTTTCAGGTGATACCTGGTGTTGATGGCTGACCGGGTGTTTTTGTTTCAGGCTTTTGCGAGACGAGGTTCTCGTGGGCGGCCCCTGCAGTTAGCAGCGGTAATTCTTCGGTCGTTTTCCGTCGAGGCATTTGTGGCGGTGCCCGATGATCAGGGCATACGCAGGGCGGATACAGAAGTCATGTTGAAAATAGAATGCGGGCTTGATTCTGGAATGTACTAGCCCACGAGGGCGGCGGTTTCCTCGGGGGTGAGGAAGCGCCATTCGCCGGAGGGCGTGTCGAGTTTCAGCGGGCCGATTTGTAGGCGCTTGAGCTCCAGCACTTTCAGGGGGGTGCCGAACTTGTCGTCCTTGAGCCCGCCGAAGAGGCGGCGGATGTGCCGGTTGCGCCCCTCGTCGAGGGTGACGCGCAGGCGCGTCTTGGGGCCGGCGCCGCCGAGCACCTCGACCGACTTGGCCTTGCACAGGCCCTCGGGCGTATCCACGCCGCGCAAGGCCATCGCGACATGGGCCGGGGAGACCTTGCCGCGCACCCAGACCTCGTAGATTTTGAGCAGGTGGCCGGGGCGCGTGAGCGCGTCCACATCGCGGCCGTTTTTGGAAAACAGCAGCAGCCCTTTGGAGTCCAGGTCGAGCCGGCCGACGGGTTGCCAGTCCTGGTTGAACGCCCACTCGGGCAGCAGCTCGTACACGGTCTTGCGCCCGAGTTCGTCGGAGCGCGTGACGACATAGCCCTTCGGCTTGTGCAGCAGGAGCAGTCGCGCGGAGGCCGGGACGGTGGACATGCCACGCGCTTAACCCGCACGCCGCTCGCCCGGCAAGGTCGGATGCGCCGTCGTCGCTACCGGGGCGCATTTTGCCTGTTGCACCTGCGGCGGCGAAGGTTCGCCTAGGGCGCGCCCCTTCCGATTCCCATGCCCACGCTCCGCCCCTTCGCCTTCGCCCTGGCCGGCCTTCTCGGCGCCTCCGCTTTCGCGCAGACTTTCTGGCAGGGCGACGACGATCGCCCGCGCCGAGCACCGTCGCCCGAGGTGGTGGAGCGTGAGAACGCCCCGCTTTCGCCGAATGTCATCGTGGGCGTCGTGCTCTGGGTGGACGCTCCCAAGCGGCTCGCCGTCGTGCGGCTCGACGCGCTCCCGGCTGACGCCGAAGCGCCGTTGGTCGCGCGCGACGCCGACTGCACGCCGCGCGCGCTGCTTCGCCCGATTCGAAGCGCGCAGCGCCCGTCGCGCACCCGCGCCTTCCGGGTCACCCATGGCGCCGTGACGGTCGGGCAGGAGGTCGTGCTGCCGGAGGCCGCGCTCTTGCAACGCTGCCGCGCCACGCTGGCGGCGCATGAAAAGCAGGCCGCTCCGGCCAAGGCTGCCCCGGCTCAACCTGCGCCTGCGGCCGTGCCCACAGCGCCCGCCCCGGCCAAGCCGGCGGCCGGCATCTGAGCGGAACCACCGGGACGATGCGGTTCGGCCACGGATGTGGCACGGATGGCCCGGGAAAATGCGCATCCGCGGCGGGCGGCAGTTCTGAAAGTCCGGTTTGCACGCCTGTTGTCCTGCCCGAAACGGATACGCTGCAAGGCTCCGAGATCAGCCGTGTTTTTCATGGCGAATCGGAGGCATGATTTCGGTTAAAAACACCCGGCGTCGGGGGCATAGGCGTCAGGTTACGCGTTTTGATTAGGAGTCATGCAGGTCGCAGAGCGACCGTCAGCCGGTAGGCGGGGGATTCCATCCCCCGTTTGATTCGCATTCCGGTCCGGCGTCGCGTGAGCGACGCTGAACGCCCCGCCTGCCGGTCGGCGGTCGCGCTGCGACCTCGATGAAGCAAGGTTTACCGCTTAAGCGGAAGCCCATGGGGGCCGGGGGGAGTTTTCAAACATGGTGCTCCATGCCCTGATCAACGGATTCTCGGGGCTTACGGTGTGAGCGTCCCCGCATCAGGGGTTTTGGTTGTTCCGCAATGCCTTGATGGTCGGCCGGTTAGGCCGGTTTTTTCGGCCGGCATTGTTTCCTGCGGTTAAAAGTTTCTGATGGAGTGGGGCGGGGCGGTCAGACTGCCTTCTTCACGAGCGCTTGTCAGGCTCCCCGCTTGCCACGAAGCCCGGCACGGGCAGCCTGACGCGCACTTATCCCCCAATCCCTCCCCTCAAAAGTATGTCCATTGAAGTCAAAATCCCCGCCTCCGGCGAATCCGTGACCGGCGGCCTGCTCGCCAAGTGGCGCGTCGAAAACGGCGCCGCCGTGACCAAGGGCCAGCCCCTTTTCGATTTCGAAACCGACAAAGTCACCCTGGAAGGCATGGCTGAAGCTGACGGCGTGATCACCCAGCTCGTGCCCGCCGGCACCGAGGTGCTCGTGCACCAGGTCGTCGCCACCATCGCCGCCGGCGCCGCCTCCCCCGCCGCGAAGTCCGCGCCCGCGCCGGCCTCCGTGGCCGCCGCGCCCGCCAAGTCCGGCAAGGACGCCTCCTCTGAAGTTTCCCCGGCCGTGCGCGCAGCCGCCGCCAATTCCGGCATCGACCCCGCCACCGTCGCCGGCACCGGCAAGGACGGCCGGGTGACCAAGGGCGACATGCTCGCCGCCGCCGAGGCCAAGCCCGTCGCTCCCGCGCCCGCCGCCGAGGCCGTGATTCCCGTCGGTCGCACCGCGCCTCTCGCCGCCCCCGCCGCCGCGCCCAAGCCCGCCGCTGCTTCCGGCAAGACCTCGCGCCGCAAGATGACGCCCCTGCGCCGCAAGATCGCCGAGCGCCTGGTGCAGGCCAAGACCGAGGCCGCCATGCTCACCACCTTCAACGAGGTCAACATGGCCCCGGTCATGGAGCTTCGTAAGAAGTACCAGGACGAGTTCGTCAAAAAGCACGGCATCAAGCTCGGCTTCATGTCCTTCTTCGTGCGCGCCGTCGTCCAGGCCCTCAAGGATGTCCCCGGTATCAACGCCCAGATCGACGGCGACGAGATCATCGACAACCACTACTACGACATCGGCGTGGCCGTCGGCACCGACAAGGGCCTGATGGTCCCCGTCGTGCGCGACGCCGACAAGAAGTCGCTCGCCGTCATCGAGGGCGACATCGCCGCCTACGCCAAGAAGGCGCGCGACGGCAAGATGGCCATCGAGGACCTGCAGGGCGGCGTGTTCACCATCACCAACGGCGGCATCTACGGCTCCATGCTCTCGACGCCCATCCTGAACGCCCCCCAGTCCGGCATCCTCGGCATGCACAACATCACCGAGCGCGCCGTCGTCGAAAACGGGCAAATCGTCATCCGCCCGATGATGTACCTGGCTCTCTCCTACGACCACCGCCTGGTCGACGGCAAGGAAGCCGTCACCTTCCTCGTGAAGGTCAAGCAGCTCCTCGAAGACCCCGCCCGCCTCGTCCTCGACCTCTGAGCCGCCTCCTCCCGGTGGCCCGGGCCCCCCGCCCGCGTCCATCCTCCGGGAAAAACCAAAGCCCCGCGCCATCCTCGGCGCGGGGCTTTGTGCTGGGGAAATCTTCGTAATCGCGCTGCTTGTCCGCCCTGAGTGAGCTCACATGGGCGTGAGGGTGAAGTAGCCGCGAGTTTCGATGAAGGCGTCCGTCAGGGGGATTTCTTTGGCGGCATGATCGGGGCCCCAGCTGTCACTGAAGATGATGGTGTCCCGGGCTTTGTTGTAGCCAATGATGAGTCGGACATGGCCTCCCGCGGTCTGCGGGGTGAGCAGGGGTTCCTTGACGAGGCCGAGGACGACTTCCCAGCAAAGGGGGTGGCCGCGGTCGATGGTTTCGTGGATGCGGTTCTTGAACCGGTTCAGCTCGGACTTGTCCTTGGCGCGCCCGATGGCGTAGGCGTCCCTGTCCGAGCCGAGTTGCTCGCGTATGTCCAAGTCCGGGGAGAAGCGTTTGAAATCGACGGTTCGGCGAAGCTGGATGGCGCCCGCCCGCAGCGCCGCTTCGGCTTTGTCGGAGCCGAAATGCACGGGGTCCTTGAGGCGCATGCGCAGCTTGCTGGCGTTGGCTTTCAGGAAGGGGTAGACATTGTTGGCGCTGGTGCCCTTGGCGGGGTCCGATTTGCACGCCTCGGCGAGCGCGTTTTGGTCGACGCTTGTGCCGTAAAGCAGGCCCACCCGGGCGATGGACGCCACGACGCAGTAGCCGCCGGTCTGGGTGATCATGGGCACGTCCTTGATCCACACGGTGCCGTCGGGCTTGGTCTCCAAGTGCTCCTTGGGGTCGTATTTGGCGACGGTGAGGTTCAGCTGTGTGGCGGCGTCCTTGAGGATTTTATCCATCTGCCTGCCCGGGTAAACATGGAGGATGGCGAACTCGGGTTCCCGCTTGTCGTTGATGCTCCACTCCAGGTGGTAGGTCATGTCTTCCCCTTGCCAGACGGCGCCGCTTGAACGGACGGCGCTGCGCCTGTCGTTGAGGATGTTTTTGGGGTCCTTCTGTCCGGTCTCGGCGGAGAGCTTTTCGCCCCACGACTTAAGCAGGGCCATGAATCCCTTGTAGTCCTTGGACTCTGAAAGTGCGCGCGACCACAGGTAGGCGTCGACATGCGCGTCCTTGCCCGAGTGCAGGATGGTCTTGACCGATTCGATGCCTGCGACGGTCGGATTCTCCCGGGTCTCGAAGCTCTTTTTATCGATGGCCCGGTAACGGTATTCGGAGAGCTTTTTCGCGTCGCCCGTCGCCCAGATTTCCACCGGAGGGAGTTCGGCGGCCTGGCTGATGAACGGTAGTCCTGCCAAGAGTAGGAAGAGGGGGCGCATGATCATGCCGGATGGGCTTTATATGGGGATTTCGGGGGCTTCCTCATAAATCGTCGCCACTCCGGCCCGTCGATGAAAATGGGCGGTGCGAATTTCCGCGCCCGGGTTTGTTTTGCTGCGGGGAAGGCCGGCCCGACCCGGTGCTTTGGGGGCGAATGGGAATAACATCGGCTCCGATCAGTCCAGTCCGAGAGTTTTGGCGGCGATATCGTTTCTGAGAATGCATTTCCGGGTGGCCCATTTTAGGGGGAGAAAACCGCAGGATGATTTCGCGAGGGTTTCCCATCCGTGTCCGCCGCGCGACTGAAGTTCGGCAACCACGGGGCTTCCCAGTCGCCGATACTCGACGATTCGGTGACTGCCCGCCAGCAGCCCGGTCACGGCATTTCGGTACTGTTCCCGTATCTTCGGGTCCGATGAGGGGAACCAGCTCGCCCAGAAGACTTCGCCCGCCGCGAGGTGCAGTTCGTCCTCGTTCTGCAAGTTCAGTCGAACATCGAATGCCAAACCGGGCTGCCTCGGGATGTCGGCGCTCACATCGACCTGCGGGTCGTTCGGGTCCACCTTCATTTGAAGCTGAGGGAACACGGATTGGATGGCTGCGAACAACGCGAGGGCTTCTTCTCGACGGGGGCTTGTCATGGTTTCCGGGAAATTCGTATGCGCCGGTCGTGCTTTGCTCCAAGGGGTCTCCTTTGGGATCGAGTCGCTTAGCGCCAGCCTTGCGCCTTGGCGCGGGCCATCTCTTCGCGTTTCCTCACCTTGGCGATGTTGACAGGGTTTATTTCGGAATACCGAGGATGGCGTGCGAAATAGGGGCCGAGCCAGCCGTCTTCGTGCGTGAAGGCCATCGTCCATGCCAGATTCGGCGGAAACACATAGCAGTCGGAGAAGGGCGGCTTCTCCGGCTTGATGTCGGTGCCGACCGCCTTCTTCAAATCGTTCGAGAGGATGACGAACTCGCAGCAGATTTCGGCGGCATAATTCCGGCGGGCCTTTTCGCCGGATGAGCACGGAATGCGACCGCTGCTGAAAACATGCCATAGGTAGGCCTCGGTGTTGAGCCCCTGCCTGTTCCGGCCGAACACATCCAACCAGCTCTGAACCAGCCGGGCTGTCTCCTCAGCGTCATACTCGTTCATTCGGTTCATTTTCCTCAGTGTTTTCCGGTCTACCATGATAGGGCGGGGCAAGGACATCGGCCTTGTTATCGGCGAGGTCCATCGTCTTCGCCGCCCTTGGCTAACTTTTTGCCAGCCCCCCGAACTCAGTCGTCGCCGAGGTCGGGCCGGATGCGGTCGTGAGAGTCGCCGTGCATCTTTTGTTGGATGCGGTGCTGGCGTGAGAGGACGCCGCGCAGGTGCTGGGGCGTCACGGGGTTGTCGTTGATCCAGGCTGAGTACTCGATGCCGAGGTTGTCGAGCAGGCGCACGAGGGCGGCCGAGGACTTGATGAAGTCGTCGAGCGAGTGGCGGTGGGGCATCGCGTCGAGGATGGGCTCGCCGGCGGCGATTTTCGTCTCCAGCGCGCTGACCGGGGTGTGCAGTTCGAACTGCAAGAGGGTGACCGCCGCGGCGGGGAGTTTCCTGGAGTTGAGGACGATTTTGATATGTTCGGGCATGGCGGGGAATACGGGTGGATACCCGTGGAGGATGCCGGCCGCCCGCCTTGGTGGCGACCCAAATCCGGCGCCGCACCCGGCGGGTCTTTCCCCGTCCTTTCCTGGGGGGACGACAGAGAACGGAAAAAATAGCACGCTAAGAGTGCCGGAGCGGCTT
>CAMFKE010000006.1 GCA_945957395.1 uncultured Opitutia bacterium | reverse complement strand
GGAGGTCCGAGGTGGGAGGTCCGAGGTGGGAGGTCCGAGGTGGGAGGTCCGAGGTCCGAGGTGGGAGGTCCGAGGTGGGAGGTCGGAGGTAAGAGGTCGGAGGTTAGAGGTCGGAGGTTAGAGGTGTTCTTGTCTGGAGCGGATAAGGCCGCGAAGCATGCGGGAAATCTCCGAGGTGGATTCGAGCCAGAGTCGGGAGTCGCTTTCGTTCAAGTAGCCGATGTCGCTCGCGATGTGGATTTGAGTGAGCAATTCGGCGGCCGAGGCTTTGGCGATAAACAGGAATCGAATCGTGTCCTGAGCGGATTCCCGGTCGTAGCCTTCGGCTATATTGGAGGCGATGGACACGGCGGCGCGTCTCATCTGGTCCCTGAGTCCGAAATCCTTCGCGAGGGGACCGTCCAAACTGCCGCGATAGATGAGCACCGCGAGAGAGCGCGCTTTTTGCCAAACCTGTAAGTCTTCGAATCCAGTGCTCATCGGGAGGGGGGGGGGAGGTCCGAGGTGGGAGGACGGAGGTGGGAGGGCCTAGGTGGCGCGGTGGCGGGCTTTTCTGACCTCGCACCCCGGACCTCGCTCCTCGTGCCTCGCGAAGCCGCTTACAGGCGCACATCGCGCAGCCAGGGCTTGTTGGCGAGGTACCAGTCGACGCAGCGTTGGAAGCCGTCCATGGGCGTGATGCGGGGCTCCCAGCCGAGCACCCGCTTGGCCTTGGAGATGTCGGCCCAGGTGGAGTCGACATCGGCGACATGGAAGGGCTTGCGGTCGATGACGGCCTGCTTGCCGAGGGCCTTTTCGATGAAGCCGATGACCTCGTTGAGGGAGATGGGGTTGTTGCCGCCGCCGAGGTTGAACACCTCGTAGCCGACCGGCTTGGTCGCGGCGATGGTGCCGCGGGCGATGTCGTCGACATAGGTGAAGTCGCGCGACTGGGTGCCGTCGCCGAAGAGTTCGACGGGCTTGCCCTCGTCGATCCACTTGATGAAGCGGAAGATGGACATGTCGGGGCGGCCGCCGGGGCCGAAGACGGTGAAGTAGCGGCACACGGAGATGTCGATGCCGTAGAGCTTGTGGTAGCTGTAGGCCATCATTTCGGCGGCCTTCTTGGAGGCGGCGTAGGGGGACAGGGGCGTGTTCACCGCAAGGTCTTCGGTGAAGGGCATGGACTGGCCGGCGTAGAGGGAGGAGGTGGAGGCGAGGACCTGCTTTTTCACGCCGTACTTGCGCATGCACTCAAGCAGGTTGAGCGTGCCCGCGGTGTTGGTGGAGAGGTACACATGCGGGTGCTCCATGCTGTAGCGCACGCCGGCACGCGCGGCGAGGTTGAGCACGGCGACGAAGGGGTTCTCGGCGAAGAGGCGGTCGAGCGCGGCGAGGTCCTCGATGTCGATCTTGTGGAAGGTGAATCCGGGGCGGGCGCGCAGCTGCTCCAGCCGGTACTCCTTCAGGCGGACATCGTAGTAGTCGTTGAGGTTGTCGATGCCGACGACGGTGTGCCCGTCGGCGAGCAGGAGTTCGGCGACTTTGGAGCCGATGAAGCCGGCGGCGCCGGTGACGAGGTAGCAAGACATGAGGTGAGAGGGGGGAGGTGGGAGGGGGGAGCTGGGAGGTGGGAGGTCCGAGGTGGGAGGTCCGAGGTGGGAGGTCCGAGGTGGGAGGTCCGAGGTGGGAGGTGGGAGGTGGGAGGTCCGAGGTGGGAGGTCCGAGGCGGGCGAGACGGAAGTTGGAGCGGTCAGGCGGAGGTGGTGGTCTGCCAATTGCGCCTTGTTGTCTTTCTCTTACCTCGAACCTCGCGCCTCGCATCTGCGGCGCATTGCGCCGCTAGAGCTGCCAGGCGATGAAGCCGGCGGATTCGAGGGTGGTTTTGGGGAAGAAATGGCGCAGGTCCATGAGGACCTTGGGGCGTGAGCCGAAAAGGGCGGCGAGGCGTTCGAGGGTGTAGGTTTCCACGAGGGCCTTGTGCTTCACGGCGAGGATGACCGCGTCGTACTCGCCGCAGGGGCGCTCGATCATGCGGAAGCCGTACTCGCGCTCGACCTCGTCGTTGTCGCCGTACGGGTCGTGCACCTCGACCTGCGCGCCGAAGTCGCGCAGTTCGTTACGGATGTCCACGACCTTGGTGTTGCGGATGTCGGGGACGTTTTCCTTGAAGGTGAAGCCGAGGATGAGCACGCGCGCGCCGCGCACGGTGGCGCCGGCGCGTATCATCTGCTTGAGGGTGCGCTGGGCGACATGCGTGCCCATGGCGTCGTTGATGCGCCGGCCGGCGAGGATGACCTCGGGGTCGTAGCCGAGGCTCTGCGCCTTCCAGGTGAGGTAGTAGGGGTCGACGCCGATGCAGTGGCCGCCCACGAGGCCGGGCGTGAACTTGAGGAAGTTCCACTTGGTGCCGGCGGCGGCGAGAACCTCGTGCGTGTTGATGCCGAGCCGCTCGAAGATGAGGGAGAGCTCGTTCATGAGCGCGATGTTGAGGTCGCGCTGGGTGTTTTCGATGACCTTGGCGGCCTCGGCGGTCTTGATGTCGGGCGCCAGGTGTATGCCGGCGGTGATGACCGCGCCGTAGAGTGCGCCGAGGAACGCGCCGTTCTCGGGCGTGTCGCCGGCGACGACCTTGAGGATTTTTTCGACCGTGTGGTCCTTGTCGCCCGGGTTGATGCGCTCCGGCGAGTAGCCCACGGCGAAGTCGCGGCCCCACTTGAGCCCGGAGTGCTTCTCGAGGACGGGCACGCACTCGTCCTCGGTGACGCCGGGGTACACGGTGGATTCGTACACCACGAGGGTGCCGGGCTTCATCGCCGCGCCCACGGTGGCCGACGCCTTGCGCAGCGGGGTGAGGTCGGGCGTGCGGTGCGCGTCGATGGGGGTGGGGACGGTGATGATGATGACGCCGCAATCGCAGAGTTTATGCGGGTCGGTGGTGTATTCGATTTTCGCCTGCGCGAGCTGCTCCGGGGAGAGTTCGCGGGTGTGGTCGCGGCCGGCCTTCAGTTCGTCGACCCGGGCCTGCGAGATGTCGAAGCCGACGACGCGGAACTTTTTGGCGAAGGCGGCGGCGAGGGGGAGTCCGACATACCCGAGGCCGACGATGGCGACGGCCTTTTGACCGGAGCGGTATGCGGTGAGGTCGGGGGACATGATGCGGAATGCGGGGCGGGGGGGCTGCGACGAATGGCGAAGGACGAATGGCGAAGGACGAAGGGGAGGGGGCTTTCGTCTTTCGTCCCGCGTCCTTCGTCCCTAACGCGCCTTGCGCGCTTACTCTCCTTCGCGGGCCCAGGCGAGGCTCACGAAGACGGTGAAGGTGAACAGGAGGGCGACGGCGGGGTTGAAGAGCAGGTAGTCGAGGCAGGCGTGCGCCGCGAGGATGACGGGGGCGAGGGCCAGGGGCCAGACGGCGGGCTTCGCCCATATGCGCGAGCGGCGCAGGCGGTTGAGCGCCCAGGCGCCGGCGGCGAGCACGGCGCTCACGCCGAACACGCCCCATTCGGCGAGCATTTGCAGCCAGTCGAAGTGGGCGTAGTTGGCGCGTTGGGCGAGCCGGCCGGCGGCGTCGCGGAATTCGGGGAGGCGAGCGAAGTACTCGGGGGAAATCCAGCGGTAGGAGCCGCCGCCGGAGCCGAAGAGCAGCGAGTTCTCGCGGAACATGGTCCAGGTGGCGGTGCGCATGCCCGCGCGGTCGTCGACCTTGGCCTCGTTGATCAGGTTGAACTTGTGCATGATCTTCTGCCAAACGGGCTGAAGGTCGGCCGAGAAGGCGGCCGCGGCCACCAGGGCGGCGATCATCGCTCCGGCGATGCCGGCGCCGATCCAGCGGCGGGAGCCTTCGTCACCTTCGGAGGCGGGGCGGGCGAACCACCAGGCGGGCAGCAGCGCCAGGGCTCCGGCGAGGGTGCCGCCGAGGGCGGCGAAGCTGGCGCTGTAAACCGAGGCGGCGGCGAGAAGGGCGGTGGCCGCGAAGAACACGAAGTGGCGGCCGCCGCGGAGCACATCGCCGCGGTGGGCGAGGCGGTCGCTCAGGGCGAGGGAGGCGGCGAGAAGGGCGGCGAGGTAGAAGAAGGCGCCACCCTGGTTTTGGTAAAGGAAGGTGCCGTACACGCTGCCCACGGAGACGGAGATGCTGTTGTACAGGAACAGGTCGCCGGCGGAGCGCATGCCCATGCTGAACACGGCCAGCGCGGTGCACGAGGCGAGCGTGCCGATCACGAGCCACTGGATCACGCGCCGGCTGCGCACGCCGCACCACAGGGCGCAAAACATCAGCCAGGGGGAGCCGAAGATGAGCATCTCGCGGAAGGCGTTCATGCCGCCGGGCTCACGGTTCGTTTGTATCGGGGCGCGCACGCCCGAGGGCAGCCATTCCACCGGGTCCATCGGCAGCAGTTGCCAGAGGGCGCCGTCGAATTCGACCTCCAGTCGCGGGTTCGCGCCCTGCAGGGCGAGCAGGCCCATCAGCGCGAGACCGCACCAGAAGGGCGGGCAACGCAGGAGCGCGTCCAGCGAGCGGTCGGCGGAGGCGGAGCGCCAGCCGTCGAAGCCGATGGGCAGGAAGAGGAAGGCGAAGGCGAGCGCGGAGAGGGCCAGGGAGGTCCACTGCGCCCATATCGGCTGGCCCGCGACGAACCACGGCAGCAGCACGAGGTTCGCTCCCGCGAAAAGGCCGATGAGCAGGTCGCGCCGGGGCACCGGAGGACGCTTCCCTCCGCGCGCCAGGTCCGTGGCGCTGGTGATGCGCTCGTCGCGCCAGGTGCGTTTCGGGCGCTTGGTGCGGCGGGCGAACGGGCGCCAGGAGAAGATTTTTTCGAGGAAGGGAGTCATGGGCGGCTCGGACGGCTTCGCCGTCCGCGAGATTTCAGGGTTCGGATTTCAGGGCCGACAGGGGTTTCAGGTTTCAATTTCAGGAAAGATGTAGCTTCGCGATCCACGGAAATGGGCCTGAAACCTGAACTCTGAATCCTTAAGCCTTGGGTTTAGACCATGCCGGCCTGATAGATGTCGTGGATGCGGATGAGGCCCACGCACAGGGCCGTTTCCGGGTCCACCACCGGCAGCACGGAAATCTGCGAGGGACGGTCTTCCATGAGGCGGGCGGCGTCGCCCAGGCCCATGCCGGGGGCGGCGCGCACCGGGTTGCGCGTCATGACTTCGGCGGCGGTGAGGCCGGCGAGGTTCTCGTATTTGCGCAGGGCGCGGCGCAGGTCGCCGTCGGTCAGGATGCCTTCGAGCTTGCCGGCTTCGTCGCACACGCAGGCGGCGCCGTGCGGGTGAGTGGTCATGGCGATGACCGTGTCGCGCAGCGTGCTCGAGGGGGTGACCACGGCGATCTTGTCGAGCGGCTTCATGGCGTCGCGCACGGTCATGAGCAGGTTGCGGCCGAGCTGGCCGGCCGGGTGGAACTTGGCGAAGTCGGCGGGCTTGAAATCGCGGCGCACCATGAGGGCGGAGGCGAGGGCGTCGCCCATGGCGAGGGTGAGCAGGGTGCTGGTGGTGGGCACGAGTCCGAGCGGGTCGGCCTCCGTCTTCACGCCGATGTCCAGCACGATGTCGGCGGCGGCGGCGAGCGGGGAAGTCGGGTTGGCCACGAGCGCGATGACGGGGCACTGCATCAGGCGCAGGGTGGGCAGCAGGCGCACGACCTCGGCGGTGGTGCCGCTCTTGGAGATGAGCACGATGGGGTCGCCGGGCTGCAGGATGCCCAGGTCGCCGTGCACCGCGTCGGCGCTGTGCAGGAAGATGGCGGGCGTGCCGGTGCTGCACAGCGTGGCGGCGATCTTCTGGCCGATGAGGCCGGATTTGCCGACGCCGGAGATGACGGTCTTGCCCTTGTGGGCGTGGATGAGGTCGACGGCGCGGCCGAAGGCTTCGTCGAGACGCAGAGAGAGCTCCGCGAGGGCTTCGGCTTCGGCGCGCAGGAGCGCTTTGCCGGCTTCAATGGCTTTTTGTCCCATGGGAAATGTGGAGGAGGGAAGGTGAAAGGTGCGAGGTGCGAGGCGGAAGGTGCGAGGACTTGTTTCTCCAACCTTCCACCTTGCTCCTCTGTCTTCGTGTTCAGCGTGCCTCGACGAGCAGCTTGCGGGCGCGGTCGAGGTCGTCGGGCGTGTCGATGGCGACCGGGTGGTAGGTCGTTTCCACCGTCTGCAGGATTTTGCCGTGCTCGACGAAGCGCAGCTGCTCGAGCGACTCGATCTTCTCGATTTTCGTGACGGGCAGCGAGGCGTAGCCGGCGAGCGTGTCGCGGTCGTAGCCGTAGACGCCGATGTGCGACCAGAAGGTCTCGCGCTGAGGCCACAGTTCGACCGGCACGCCGCGCAGGTGGGGCACCGCGCTGCGCGAGAAGTACAGGGCGCGGCCGTCGAGGGCGCGCACCACCTTCACGCAGTTGGGGTTGGTCAGCTGCTCGTGGTTCTTGATGCGCGCCACGGCGGTGACCAACTGGCAGCGGCTTTCCTTCCAGCGCGTCACCAGGGCGTCGAGCAGGTCGGGGTCGATGAAGGGCTCGTCGCCCTGCACATTCAGGTAGAAGTCGCCGGGCACGGCGTGCAGCACGGACGCGAGGCGCTCGGTGCCCGAGGCGCAGTCGGGGTCGGTCATGATCACCTCGGCGCCGAAGCCGCGGGCGACGGCCTCGACCTCGGGTGAGTCGGCGAGGATGACCACGCGGTCGGCCTGCTTCATGCGCTTCACCTTCTCCCAAACATGGCGCACGACGGGTTTGCCGCCGAGGTCGAGCAGGACCTTGCGGGGCAGGCGGGTGGAGGCGAGTCGTGCGGGGATGGCGGCGATGACGGACATGGGGAATGGATTTCGGTGATTCGGTTTTCGGTGGTTCGGCTCAGGCGTCCAAGCTTCTTATGAGGCCGTGAAGCATGGCTCCCACGGAGTTCAGGTCGGCGTGCAGCCGTTCGAAGTCCGCGGTGCCGACGAGTCCGGTTTCATGGGCGATGATGAGTTGGGTGTTCAACTCGGCGCAAGAACCCAGGGCGATGGTGTAAAACTGACGGCGGTCGGCGGGCGTCCGGCGCTCCGAGCCTTCCGCGATGTTCGACGGGATGGAGACCGATGAGCGCACCATCTGGTCGCGCAATCCGAACACGCGCCAGTCCGCCGAGGCGCGAATCACCTGTACGGCGATGTCTTTCGACATCCGCCAGACCTCCAGGTCCTTGTACGAGCGGTAGGGCATGTCACTTTACGGAATCACCGAAAACCGAAGCACCTGCTGCGCGTCCCGGCGCCGAAGCACGCTGCCGCCCTTGGCCGAAGGGTCCGCAGACCCAAGCCAATCGGGGGTTTTTGTTCGTACTGTTTTTCGCCCGTTTCATCGGGTCGATTCGGGCCAAGCTTCGCGCGTGTGAGGGCGCTTTTGGCGAAGCCCGGGAAAACTTTGGGCAACTAACTCAGCCGCCCATCAGGTTGAGCAGCATCGGGAGAAGTTCGCTACCGCGTCGGTTCCAGCCCGCCAGGCGCTCGATGCGCGCGGCGCTTTCGGGGTCTTCGGCCGTGAGGGCGCGCAGCCTTTCCAGCCTCTCGTTGCCGGCTTGCAGCCTCGGCTGAACCTCGTGTTTCAATTGCGCCTGAACGAACTTTCCCAGCGACGGCACGGCCTCGTAGCGTTCGCGACGGTCGTCGGCGGAGCGGGTGGCGGTGACCAGTTCGCGCCGGCGCAGGAACTGCAATCCCTGGCTCACCGAACCCGTTGACATGGAAAGTTTTGCGCGGATCTCGTCGAAGCCCAGCGGGGCGCCGGAGGCGTAGAGCAGGCCGTAGATGGCGGCCACCGAGGGCGCCACGCCCAGCACCTCTCCCCAGGGCGCGAAGTAGCCGATCACCTCCCTTTCCAGGTCGGTCAGCTTCGCTTCACCCGCCTTCCCGGTCGGGCTTGGCGTTCGGCTTTTGCCTCGGCTTTGGCTCATTTCAACCCGCTGATTACCTTGGGTTAAGCGCCGTTCAAGTTTTCTTGAAGCAGGCCGCGCTATGGCGATTTTTTTACAACCCGAGGGCGGGGCGGTTCAGGCCTGGCGGGCGGGGGACCAGCAGGTGGTGCGGCCGCCGATGCGCTCGTAGCGCAGGGGTTGTCCGGTCGCGGGGCACACGCCGCCGGAGCGCCAGCGGTGGTTGAAAAGCCAGGAGTCGGGCGGTTCGCCCCAGGCTTCGCCAATCACGCGCAGGGCGTCGGCGCAGGTTGAGCGCAGAGCGAGAAGCAGTCGGGCGCGGGCGTCGGGCGAGAGGGCGCCCGCCGGGGTGTGCGGGTTGATGGCGGCGCGCCAGAGCGTCTCGTCGGCCATCCAGTTGCCGATGCCGGGGAAGCGGTCCTGGTCGAGCAGCACGGTTTTGATCGCCCGGCGCGCGCCACTGTCGAGCGCCCGGTTCAGGTGCGCCGCGTCGAAGGCGTCGGAAAGTATCTCGGGCGGCCGGCGCAGCCAGCGCTCGGGCAGGCCGGGACCGGGGTGGAAGGTCACCAAGCCGAAGCGCCGGCTGTCGTTGTAAACCAGGGTGACGCCGTTGTCGCAGTCGATTTCCAGCAGGTCGTGAGCCGGGTCCGGCGGGCGGGACGCCGTTTCCCTGGCCCAGCCCGGCTGGGCGTCGCGGGCATCCTTGGTGAAAAGGCGGCCGGTCATGCCCAGGTGCACCAGCAGCATCGCTTCGCCGGAGAAGGCGAACGCGGCGAGCTTGCCCGCCGTGAGCACGCGCTCCGGCCGCCTGCCGACAAGCCCGGTGGCGAGCGCCGCCGCGTCGCCCTCGCGAAACACGCGTTCGCGCTCGCGCAGGCGCACCGCGGTCACCGTGGCGCCCAGTCCGGCGCTCCAGCGGCGGGCGAACCAGTGGACTTCGGCGAGCTCGGGCATACGGGCCATTCCGGGAGTTTTCTCGCCCGGGGCGAGCGGGGAAGTGAGCTGCGCTCAAGCCTTGCCCGCCCGCGCGAATCCGTTCCCCTCGGCCCCCATGCAAAAACTCCTCGAAGGCGCCGGGCCGTTCGTCTGGCCCCTGGGCTTCTGCTCCTTCCTCGCCGTTTTCATCATCGTCGAGCGCCTGCTCGCCCTGCGCGGCCCTCGCGTCATGCCGGCCCCGCTGATGGACGCCATCGTCGCCGGCAACCCCGGCTCGGCGCTCGCCGCACACCGCGAGACCGCCGGGGGGCGCATCGTGAGCTTCTGGCTCGACCACCGGCCGGACGCCGAGGCGCTCAAGGCCTACGCGCGCATGGAGCTCACCCGGCTGGAGCGCGGCCTGTTCATCCTGGACACCATCGTGGGCATCGCGCCGCTGCTGGGTCTGCTCGGCACCGTGTACGGCCTCTTCGTGCTGTTCCCCGACGACGGCACGCGCCCCGACACGCCCACGCTGCTGCGCGGGGTCGGACTGGGCCTGACCAGCACGATGATCGGCCTGTTCATCGCCATCCCCGCGCTCATCGGCTCCAATTACCTTGGGCGGCGCCTCGAGCTGCTGTCCGCCCGCATCAGCCTGGCGGTGGAGCGCCTCGTGGCGCTGCGCTCGCACGGCGAAGCCTCGGAGGCCAACGACTGAACCCGCCGGGCGGAAATTGGGAAACGAGGCGCGCGGCCGACCGCTTCAAGAGCCTCCTCGATTTCGCAACCCGCACCGCCCGACATCCGGTATTCGCACGCCGATGGCTGACTTCTCCTCAAACCTCGCACGCCGGTTCGCCCCGGCGGGCGCGCGCGCCCTCCGCCCATGAGCCTGTATGTTTCGCGCAAGCGTCGCACGGACATCAATGTCATCCCGCTTATCGATGTGATGACCGTCCTGCTCGTGTTCCTCCTCGTCACCACCCGCTTCGATGATGTGGATTCGCTCGGCATCACCCCGCCCTCCGCCGAGTCCGCCTCGAAGTCCGGCACCCCCGAGGCCTCGCCCATCGTGCTCGCCGTGGACAGCGCCGGCGGCCTCTTCCTCGACGCCCGCCCGGTCTCGCGTGACGCGCTGGCCGGCGAACTCGCCGCGCGGGCGAAGAAGCTCAAGGGCGCCACGGTGCTCGTGGTGGCCGACGAGCATGCGCCCACCAAGGACACCGTCTACGCGCTGGACCGCGCCCGCCTCGCCGGGCTGCCGTCGCGTCTGGTGACCCAGAAACCCTGAATTTCGCCGGCTCGCCCATGGCCTCCCCCGCGCGCCCCGACCGTCGCCTTTCCCTGCATTGGCTGGGCGGGTGGGGCGTGTCTCCGCTCGCCGTGCGCGAGCGCCTCGCGACCGCCCTGCCGGGCGCCGACATCGTCGTGGAGGCGCCCACTCCGGAGGCTCTGACTCGCGCCCTCGCCACGCCCGCCGGGGTGGTGCTCGGCGGCTGGTCGCTCGGCGCGCACCTCCTGCTGCGCGCCGCGCTGGACGGGCGCATGGGTGCGGAGCGCCGGATCGTCCTGGTGTGCCCGTTTCCGGCTTTTCCCGCCGAGGCCGGGCAGGGCGGCCGCGTCGTCGCCACGCAATTGAAGTTCCTGCGGCGCCGCATGCGCACCGACGCGCTCGCGGCGCTGGAGGACTTTCACCGCCGGGCCGGGCTCGATCTGCCGCCGCCGACCGAGTTGCCCTATCCCGCCGAGGAACTCGCCGCCGGGCTCGACATCCTGGCCGACCCTTCCCCGGTTTCCCTCCCGGGTGCAGGTTCCGACCGGCTCCTTCCGCCCTCCGCGCTTTTGTTGGGCGGCGCGCGCGACCCGCTCGTGGACAACGACCTGCTGGCCCGGCTGCTGCCGGGACTGACCGTGCTGCCCGACGCCGGCCACGACCTCGCGTCCTTTGTTCGGGAAATCGCCCGGCTTTCTTAACAATAGGCGTGCGCGCCGGCGCGAAAGCGGCTTTCTGGGCGCCTATGCGATTCGACGAGCGAGCCGCCGTTTACGACCGCCACGCGCATCCTCAGGCCGAGGTGGTGCGTCTGTTTGTCGACGGTCTGCCTCGCGCCGACCGACCGCTCGACGCCCTTGAGCTCGGCGCCGGCACGGGGCGCCTCACGCGCGAACTGCTCGCCCGCGGCTACCGCGTGCGCGCCACCGACGCTTCACCCGCCATGATCGACGCCGGCCGCGCCCTCGCCCCCGACGCCGAATGGGGCGAACTCGACGCCTGGTCGCCGCCGCCCGCCTGCTGCGACCGCCTTTTCTCGGCCAATGTGCTGCAGTGGTGTCCGGACCCGGTCGCCACGCTCTCGCGCCACCGAGCCGCGCTGCGCCCGGGCGGTCGCCTGTCCCACGCCATCTTCATCGAGCCCACCCTGGCCGAGCTGCGCGAGGTCGCCGGCGGCGTCATCCCGCTCCTGCCGCGTTCCGCCGACGACTGGACCGACGCCGCCCGCCGGGCCGGACTTCGCGTCATGCGCGCCGACCGGGCCGTGCTTCGCCGCACCTACCCCGATTCGCTGGCGCTGCTGCGCGAGCTGCACGGCACCGGCGCCGTATCCGCGAAAAACATACTCGGGGCCGGCCGTCTGCGCGCCGCCCTGCGCGAGTACGACCGCGCCTTCGCCGTCCCCGGCGGCGTCGTCGCCACCTGGGCCGCCCTCTTCCTCGACGCCGAACCGGCCTGACGCGCTTTTTCGCCCGGTGCCAAAATGAAGCCGGCCGCCCCTCGTCGAAGGGGCGGCCGGTTTTCGCCTATGCGGGGCTGCTTTTCCCGCAAAGGGCTTATTTCGCGGGCTTCGCGTCGCCCTTGCGGCGGGTCACCTTCAGGTGGCGCGCGTCGAGGTGACGCTCCACTTCGGACAGCGCGATGCCGTGTTTGGCGAGGTGCACGAGCGTGAAGTAGATCACGTCGGCGGCCTCCCACACGACCTCCTCGCGGTGGTCTTCGGCGGACGCCTCGATGAGTTCTCCGGCCTCTTCGCGCAGCTTGGACGCGAGCAGCTCTGGGTCGGTGAGCAGCCGGCGCGTGTAGGAGCCTGCGGGCGCGTCCTTGGCGCGCGAGGCGAGCAGGCGGGCGAGCGAGGGCAGGCCGCCCGTGGGGCCCCAGCAGGTCCAGGTGTTTTCGTGGCAGAAGCCCGGCTCCACCTGGCGCACGGTGAAGCGCAGCGCGTCGCGGTCGCAGTCGGCGGCGATGGCGAGCAGTTCCTGGCGGGCGCCGGAGGTGGCGCCCTTGATCCAAAGGTTGTTGCGCGAGCGCGAGTGGTAGGCGCCGCAGCGGCCGTTCACCGCCGCGCGCAGGCTCTCGATGTTCGAGTAGGCCAGGCCGAGCGCCACGCCCTGTTCGTCGACGATGACGGTGGGCCACAGGCCGTCGTTGCGGTCGCTCTTGAGCGAGCCGGCGATGGCGTCGGCCAGCGGCATCATGGTGGACAGCAGGGGCGAGCCCGTGCGCGCCGCCACGCCGGCCATGTCGAGCGCGGCCACATCGCTGGGCCGGTTGATCACGCCCGAGGCGCTCACGCGGTGCGCCGGCAGCGTCTTGGCGAACGCCGCCAGGTCGTCCACCTCGGGGATCGTGTTGGCGTAGAAGAAGTGGAAGCCGCCGGCGAGCTCGCGCAGGGGCTCGGCGAGCACCTCGAGGTCGGCGCCGGGCAGGGCGATGATCTCCGCCCACACGCGCTCCTTGGGCAGGCCGAAGGTGGCGAAACCGGCGTCCGCCTTCAGCGCCGAGGCGGGCACGACGACCTTCGTGGCCCCGGCGTTGAGCAGGGCGATGGCGGTCTCGGCGTCCTTCACGCCCTCCACGCGGAACACGCCCGGGTGGTCCTTCACGAGCTCGGCGACCATCGCGGCGCACTGGCCGTTGGCGTCGCGCAGCGCCACCTCGCCGGCGAGGGCGAAGGTCTTCACGAGGTCGTCGAGCGTGCGCGTGCGCAGCGCTTCGGTGAGGGCGGGCGTGCCGAGGTCGATGGCGGGGAGGATCATGGGAGTCGGAAGGTTTTTCGGGATTTTGGTTTCTGGTTGAGGGGCGTTTCAACGGACCTTTCCGGTCCTGTCTCCCGCCCGGTTGGGAGGCCCGAAGGCCCCCGTTTCATCAGGCTTAGCGGCGGATGGGGAAGCCTTCG
The DNA here is from genome assembly GCA_945957395.1 of uncultured Opitutia bacterium. GTDB lineage: Bacteria > Verrucomicrobiota > Verrucomicrobiia > Opitutales > UBA953 > CAMFKE01. The sequence continues at coordinate 236,342 of CAMFKE010000006.1, read as the reverse complement.
GCGAGGAGGGCGTCCTTCACCCGGCGCACGGTGGTGTCGCCGTCGTGGAAGATGGAGGCGGCCAGCACGGCGTCGGCCTTGGCGCGGATGCCCTCGGCCAGGTGCGTGGCGTTGGCCACGCCCCCGGAGGCGATGACGGGGCAGGCGACCGCCTCGGCCACGGCCTGCGTGACCGCGAGGTCGTATCCGGAGCGCGTGCCGTCGCGGTCCCAGCTGGTGAGCAGGACTTCGCCCGCGCCGAGCTGTTCGCCGCGCGCGGCCCACTTCACCGCGTCAATCTCCTGACGGTCGGTGCCGGAGCGCACGATGACCTGCCATCCGGCACCGGTCTCGGATTTGCCGGCGTCGATGGCGAGCACCACGCACTGGCGTCCGAAGCGATCGGCGAGCTCGGTGAGCAGCTCGGGCTTGAACACGGCGGCGGAGTTCACGCCCACCTTGTCCGCTCCGGCGTCCAGCAGGCGCTTGGCGTCCTCGACGGAGCGCACGCCGCCGCCCACGGTTAGCGGGATGGAGATGACCTTGCGCACCTTCGCCACCGTCTCGGCGGCCGACTTGCGGCCCTCGATGGTCGCGGAGACATCGAGGAACACGAGCTCGTCGGCGCCCTCGAGTTCGTAGCGGCGGGCGAGCTCCACCGGGTCGCCGGCGTCGCGCAGCCCCTGGAATTTCACGCCTTTCACCACGCGGCCGTCCTTAACGTCCAGACACGGGATGACGCGCCGGCACACCTGCGCCTTGGCGGGCAGATCGACGGCGGGCGATTCGTCCGCGGCGGAGGCGGCGATGGCGCCGGCGTTGACCAGCCAGCGGCGGATGAGGCTCGCGCCCCACGGGCCGGAAAGCTCCGGGTGGAACTGGCACGCGAGCACCTTGCCGTCCGCCTTCTCGGCGGCGCCGAGGAATTCGCCCGCATGGTGCGTGACGGCGAGCGACCAGCCGGCGGCGCGGAGGCGTTCGGCGGCGCCCGGCTCGTGCAGGGGCACGCGGAAACTGTTCGCGTAGTAGGCGTAGCCGGGCTTGAGCAGGCGGCAACCGGAGTCCGGATACACGCCGTTCCAGCCGAGCTGCGGCACGCACACGCCCGCGTTCAGCGGGAACTTCTTCACCGTCGCCGGCATCTCGCCGAGTCCGGCCACGCCGGGCGACTCCTCGGAGGCGTCCGCGAGCAGCTGAAGACCGAGGCAGACGGTGAAGGTCGGGCGGCCGGCGCGGATGCGCTCCTTGATCGCCGGCACCAGCCCGGCGGGCACGAGCTTCTCCATGGCGGCGGCGAAGGCGCCCACGCCGGGCAGTACGAGGTAGGGCGCTTCGGCCGCCTCGGCGGCGGATTCGGTGAGGCGCACGCTCACGCCGGCGCGTTCGAACGCGGCGATGACCGACGCGAGGTTCGCGCTGCCGGTGGCGACGATGAGGACGGAGGACATAACCAAGTGAGAAGTGAGAGGTGTGAAGTGAGAAGTGGCCGGCTGCGCCGGCGCGTGCCGAGGTTATTTCGAAACAGGCCTCGGTGACGCGAAGCGAAGCGGAGCCATTTCACACTTCGCCATTCACACTCCGCATGTGTCGGCCTCAGGCCGACACCGTGCCCTTGGTGGAGGCCACATCGCCGAAGGAGCTCTTGGCGACGGCCTTGCGCAGCGCGAGCGCGAGCGCCTTGAAGGCGGCCTCGGCGCGGTGGTGGTCGTTGTCGCCGCGCAGGACGTCCACATGCAGCGTCATGCGCGCGGCGGTGCCGAACGACTGGAACACATGCGTGAGGTTTTCCGTGGCGACGGCGCCCACCATGTCGCGCTTGAAGCCGAGGTCGGCGTGCACGAAGGGGCGGCCGGAGAAATCGATCACCACGCGGGCGAGCGACTCGTCCAGCGGCGCGTGCGCGTCGGCGAAGCGGGTGATGCCGGCGCGGTCGCCGAGGGCCTTGTCGAGGGCCTGGCCCAGGGCGATGGCGCAGTCTTCGGCGGTGTGGTGGTCGTCGATGTGCGTGTCGCCCTTGCAGGTGAGCTTGAGGTCGAATCGGGCGTGGAAGGCCAGCGCCGTGAGCATGTGGTCGAGGAAGCCCAGACCGGTGGAGACTTCGACCTTGCCCGAGCCGTCCACATTCAGGACGAGGGCGATGTCGGTTTCCTTGGTGGTGCGGCGAATTTCGGCGGAGCGGCTCATGGGAGGGAAGTGTTCGGTTTTCGGTATTCGGTTTTCAGTGGGATTCAGGATTCAGGTTTTCGGTTTCAAGTGAGGTGCGGTGCGCGTCTTGAAACTGAAAACCGAAAACTGAAAACCTATCGGCCGAAGGCCGATCGCAGGGCGGTTTCGAGGAAGTCCATCTCCGCCGCGTTGGCGGGGCAGCCGATGCGCAGGAGATTCTCCATGCCGGGTTTGCCGGTGAACGCGCGCACGGCCACGCCCTGGGCGAAGAGCGCGTCGCGCACGGCGACGGGGTCCTTCACTCGGGCCAGCACGAAGTTCGCCTGCGACGGCACGGGCTGCGCGCCCAGCTGCTCGAGCACCCGGCGGATGCGCTCGCGCTCGACCTTCACCTGCGCGACGGTCGCCGCGAGGCGCGCGTCGTTGTTGTCGAGGTCGTGTCCGGCGATGGCGATGGAGACGGAGGAGACGGCGAAGGGCGCGCCGACGGCGCGCATCCAGTCGGCCACGCGTTCGGGCGCCAGGGCGTACCCGACGCGCAGACCGGCGAGTCCGCGGGCCTTGGAGAAGGTGCGCACCATGACCACATTCGGCAGGGTGAGCGCGAGCGCGGTGAGGTCCTCGTCGGCGAATTCCGCATACGCGCCGTCCAGCAGGATGAGCGCGTGCGGCGCGGCGGCGGCCACGCGGCGCAGGTCGTCGGCTGTGGCGACGGCGCCGGTCGGGTTGTTCGGCGAGACCACCGCGATCATGGCGGTGTTCGGGGTGACCGCCGCGAGCACCGCGTCGATGGGGAAGCGTCCCTCGGGCCACGCCGGTTCGGTGACGGAGGCGCCGGCGAACTTCGCGTAGCGCTTGAACATCTCGAAGCTCGGCGACGGCAGGATGAGCTCCTTGCCCGGCGACAGCACGGCGCGGCACAGTCGCTCGATGGCGTCGTCGCCGCCGGCGGTCACGACCACGCGCGAGGCGGGCAGGCCGAAGCGCGCGGCGAGCCGCGTCTCCAGCGCCGTGGCGTCCGGGTAGCGCCGCAGCGTTTCCCCGTCCACGGCGGCGAGCCGCGCGAGGATGTCGGGAGTGGGCGCGGGGCCTTCGTTGAGGTCGATGACCAGCTTCATCCCGGCGGGCCGCACGGGCGGCTGGTAGCGGCCGGCGTCCTTGAGGACGGCGATGGGCGAGACTTGGAGGGGCGTGGAGCTCATGCGGCGAACGCAGGAAAAGTGTGAAGTGAGAAGTGTGAGTGGCGAAGTGGCCGGCTGAGCCGGCGGGAGCGAAGGTTTTCGAAAGGGGCAACGGTCGCGCGAAGCGAAGGGGCGCCATTTCTCACTTCACCATTCACACTTCACACTTCGCAAATCGTGGCCTCAGGCCACGATTTGCGAGAGCGAGTAGGTGACGATGTCGGTGGCGCCGGCGCCCTTGAGCTTGGGCAGCAGGGGCACCACCTTGTCGCGCGGGATGGCGGCCTTCACGGCGTATCCGGCGCCGTGGTGCAGGTTGGCGATGGTGGGCGCGCCCATGCAGGGCAGCAGGGCGACCACGGCCTCCAGGTTGGAGGCGGTGACATTGAGCTCCATCATCACGCGCTTGCGCGCGTCGAGCACGGAGCGCAGCACGACCACGAACTCCTCGATGCGGGCGCGCTTGGCGGGGTCGGCCCACGCGGCCTTGGAGGCGTAGATGCGCGTGGTGGAGTGCATGATGACATCGAAAATCTCCAGGTTGTTGGCGCGCAGGGTGTCGCCGGACTGGACGATATCCACGATGCAGTCGCCGTCTTCGGGCGGGAACACCTCGGTGGTGCCGTAGGAGCGGATGAATTCGGCGTCGATGCCGTTCTTCTCGATCCACTGCTTGGCCAGGCGCTCCATCTCGCCGACGATGCGCAGCTTGCCGCCGCGGAACTTGCCGCCGGGCAGCGGGAGCTTGCCGTCCACGAGGTACTGCTTGGGCGCGGCGGTCACGATGCGCACGGCGTCGAGTCCGAGGTCGGCGACCTCCACGATGTCGGCCTGCAGTTCGGCCACCCAGTCGGCTCCGGCGATGCCGAAGTCGCGCGTGCCGTGGTGGAGCATCTCGATGATGTTCTGCGGCTTGAGAATCTTGGTGTCCATGGCCGGGATGCTGATGGACGGGCGGTAGCTGCGATCGCCGACCTTCACCTTCACGCCGGCTTCGGCGAGGAGGGCGGTGACGGATTCCTGCATGCGGCCCTTGGGAAGGGCGAACTTGAGAAGGACGGGCTCGGTGCTCATGGGGACTTTTTCAGGTTGTAGGTTTCAGGTTTAAGAGGGTCTGGGGAAGGCTTTTAAGCGGGAGATTCGCGCCGGCGGGCGGTTTCGGGGCACGAAAAAGACGCCGGGCGGGAAGGCCTGCGGCGTCGTGTCGGTCGTTTTGTCGCGCTTGATCGAAGGGAACAAAAGCCGTCGCTCACCGGAGGCCGAAGCCGTGGTGGTGGTGACGGTGATGGTGACGCGCGTTACGCATGTTGCGGGGCATGGGTAAAGGCGCTTTGGGGGACGGGTCAAGCGCCGGTTGGCGTTCATGCGGAAATTCGCCTCGCCGGAGCCGGGCTCCGGGCAAATCGTGTTTCCGGCGAACCCGGGCGGGTCTCGCCTGTCTTCCATCATTCAACAACCCCATCGCGCCCCTATGCGAACCTCCCTCATCCCCTTCGCCCTCGCCGCGCTGCTCGCCGCGCCCCTCCCGCTTTCCGCCGCCGAGCCGGCGTCGATCATCGCCCGCGAGGCCGCCGAGCGCGCCGCCTTGCCGCTGCCGCTCATCCCCAAGCCGACTTCCGTGCGCACGGCCGGCGGCGCGACCGACCTCGCCCGCGCCGCCATCGTCCTGCCGACCTCGAACGATCCCCGCGTGGCGATGGCGAAGACCCGCCTGGAGTCCGCGTTCGGAGCCTCGGGTTCGGGGTCGCCCATCCGGCTCGTCCTCGACGGCGCCTTTTCCAAGAATCCCGAGGCGTACGCGCTCGTCGTCGACGGAGCGGGCGCGACGGTGAAGGCGGCTACGCCCGCCGGGCTTCTGCACGGGGCTTCCACGCTGGCCCAGATGCGCGGCCTGGCCGGCTCCACGCGCGTGCCTCGCGTGACGGTGGAGGATGAGCCGGTGTTGTCGTTCCGCGCCGTCATGCACGACATCGGGCGCAGCTACATGGAGGTCGCGCGCATCAAGCGCCACATCGACATTTTCTCCTTCTACAAGATCAACATCTTCCACTGGCACCTCACGGAGAACCCCGCCTGGCGCTTTGAGGTGAAGGGGCATCCCGAGCTCACCCGCGCCGAATTCCACGACAAGGACCGCGCGCCGGGCCGCTTCTACACGCAGGAGGAGATCAAGGAGGTCATCGCGTACGCGAAGGCGCGCGGAGTGACCGTGATGCCCGAAATCGACATCCCCGGGCACACCGCCGCGCTGAGGCGCGCCCTGGGCGTGAAGCGCATGGACGACCCGAAGGTCATGCCCGTGCTGCGCGAGGCGTTCCGTCAGCTGCTCGCCCTGGCCCCGCCCGAGGACACCCCGTACATCCACATGGGTTCGGACGAGGCGCACACGCCCGAGGAGCAGCTGACGAAGGCCGACATGGACGAGGTCGCCAAGATGATCCACGACTCCGGGCGCAAGGTGGTGATGTGGAACCCCGGCAAGCGTCCGCCCGTGGGCGACAACACGCTGGAGATGCTCTGGGCTCAGTCCAAGCCCAACAACCGCAACCGCTTCATCGACGCGCGCTCCACCTATGTGAACCTCAACACGGGCGCCGACGCCGTGCGCACGACCTACTGGAATGTGTCGGCCACCGACGGTAAGCCCGAACTGCGCTTCGGCGGCGGTCTCGCCCTGTGGCTGGATATCCCCACGCTCGACGAGAACATCGAACGCGTGTCTCCCTTCTGGCCCGCCGTCGTCACCTTCGCCGACCGTTCCTGGCACGGCGGCGCCTTTCGCGAGGACCTTCTGCTGAAAGTCCCGACCGAGGGCACCGACGAGGCGCGCGCCTACGCCGCCTTCGACGCAGCGGTCGTCGCGCACCGCGACGCCTTCTTCAAGGGCGTCATCTTCCCCTATGTGCGCGAGGACGGCTTCTGGCGCCTGCTCGGACCGCTGCCCAACGGCGGCAAGCGCGACACCGCCTTCGGCCCGGAAAAGGACTTCGCGAAGGCCGAGCCGGTCCGGGTGGACGGGACGACCTACGCCTGGGACCGCACCGCGACCGGCTGGCAGGTCTTCCTGCGCCACATGTTCGGATGGCCCGGCGTCCTCGACGACGACGCCCCCAAGACCAACCCGTGGGCGGGCGGCCTGCCCAAGCGCGCCGACCAGAAGAACACCACCGTTTACGCGCGCGCCGTGCTGGTGAGCGACGCCGACCGTGAAGTCGGTTTCTGGATACAGGTGGATCCGCCGAACGCCAGCGACCGGCGCAACGGCCCCAATCCCAAGCTGGGTGAGTGGAACCGCAACGGCGCCAAGGTCTGGATCAACGGCGCCGAGATCGCGCCGCCCGTGTGGAAGACGCCCAACACCGGCAGCCGCTTCAGCCCGCCTCTCTCCGACGAGTACTGCTTCATGCGCCCGGCCATCAAGGTGAAGCTCAAGCGCGGAGAGAACGTCCTTCTGCTTCGCCTTCCCCGCGGCGGCGCCAAGTGGGAGTTCGTCTGCCACCCCGTCGAGTGGGACGGCGTCAACGCCCGCGAGGTCAAGGGCGTGAAGTTCAAGAAGTGGTAGTCGCGGCGCGCCTCCGCACGCCCGGTCCACGAATCGCAATTTGTGTTCGACCGGGCGGCGCGGCGCGCGAAGGTTGCGCCCTTCGCATGTTCAAGCGCCTCTTCGACATCGTGTTCTCCCTGACGGTGCTGCTCGTCACCGCGCCGGCCATCGCCGTGCTGTGCGTGGCCATCGCCGTGAAGATGGGCCGTCCCGTGTTCTTCCGGCAGAAGCGCCCGGGGCTGCACGGCGAGATCTTCGAGATGATCAAGTTCCGCACGATGACCGACGCGCGCGGGCCCGACGGTAGGCTGCTCCCGGACGCCGAACGGCTCACTCCGCTCGGTCAGTTCCTGCGCCGCAGCAGCCTGGACGAGTTCCCGGAGTTCCTGAATGTGCTCAAGGGCGACATGAGCGTGGTCGGGCCGCGCCCCCTGCTCGTGCAGTACCTGCCTCGCTATTCGCCCGAACAGATGCGCCGGCACCTCGTGAAGCCCGGCGTCACCGGCTGGGCGCAGGTGAACGGACGCAACGCGCTCTCGTGGGATGAGAAGTTCCGGCTCGATGTGTGGTATGTGGACAACGGCGGCCTGGCGCTCGACCTGCTCATCATCGCCAAGACCGTGAAGAAGGTCTTCTTCCGGGAAGGCATCTCCGCGGCCGGCGAGGCCACCATGCCCGAGTTCATGGGCGACGAATCCAAGAAGGGGTCGTGATTCCCCGTTGCCAAAGCGCCGTCCGGCGCCTTGCTCGGCGCCGTTCAAATTCCCTGCGGGTGTAGTATAACGGCCATTATGCGTGTTTCCCATACATGAGACGAGGGTTCGACTCCCTCCACCCGCACCACTTCGAGCCGCCCTCAGGGGCGGCTTTTCTTTTCCCTCGGGCCTGCGCTCACTCCGAGCGCAGGGCGTCGATGGGGTTGAGCCGCGAGGCGCGCAGGGCGGGGTAGACGCCGGCGGCGATGCCGATGGTGCAGCTGAACCCCACGCCCAGCAGCATGACCGCGCGCGTGAGCCGCGCCGGCGGCGAATCGGGCAGTGCGCCGGCGATGACGGTGTCCAGCGCCGCCAGGAAGGCGAAGGCGCCGCCCAGCCCGAGCAGTCCGCCGAAGGCGCCCACCACGGCCGACTCCATGAGGAATTGGATGAAGATGTCGGAGGCTCGAGCGCCGAGCGCGAGGCGCACGCCGATCTCGCGCGTGCGCTCGTTGATGGACGCGAGCATCACATTCATAATGCCGGCCCCGCCCACGAGCAGCGACAGCAGCGCCACTCCGGCCAGCGAGTTCACGAAGATGCGCTCGGTCCGGCGGAACTCGGACAGCGTCTCCTCGTTCGTCTCCACGCGGAAGTCGCGCAGCCCGTGGTGGGAGAGCAGGAGCAGGTTCTCCAGTTGCTCGGCCGCCTCCGGCACGCGGTCGGCGGACGCGGCGCGCACGGTGATGTCGGTGAGCCGGTCGTCCCCGGTGAAGAGGGCGGTCGCCGTGGAAAGCGGGATGCACACGGTGAGGTTGCGCCAGCGCGCCTGGCCGGCGGCACGCCCTCGTCCGGAGGAGGCCTCCACGCGGTCGAGCACCCCCACGACGGTGAAGCGCCTGCCGGATATCTTCACGGAGCGCCCGATGGCGCTCTCCTTCGCGGGAAACAGCGAGTCGACGGCCGACGCCCCCAGCACGCACACCGGCGCGCGCGAAACGAGGTCCATGTCCGCCAGGAATCGCCCGGCGGCGACGCTTCGGCGGTTGGCGGCGAGGAAGTCCGGCGTGCCCCCGATGAGTCGCGCGTTCACCTCGCGCTCGGCGCGCGCCAGCCGCATCTCGCCCGCGTGGATTTCCGGCGACACCTGCGCGGCCAGCGGCGAGGCGTTCGCCACCAGTTCGGCGTCGCGAAGCGTGAGCCCTCGCGAGACGCCCGCGAGGTGCTCCTGCTCGCGCGGGAGGGCGGACCGGGTGACGGCGATACGCTCGATGCCGCCTCGCGCGGCGACGAATTCGCGGAAGCCCTCCAGCATGCCGTGCGCGACGGCCAGCATGACCACCAGCGCCGCCACGCCCAGCACGATGCCGGACATGGACAGCAGCGAGCGCATGCGGTTCGCCCACAGTTCGCGCACGCCGTTCACCGCGGCCGAACCCAGCCCGCTCATCGGCGCGAATCCTCCGTGATTCTCCCGCCTCGCAGCCGGATGACGCGCCGCGTGCGCTCGGCGAGCGCCTGGTTGTGCGTGACGATGAGCACGGTCACGCCGTCGGCGTGGAGCGAGCGGAAGATGTCGAACACGCGGTCGGCGTTGCGTGTGTCGAGCGCCCCGGTGGGCTCGTCCGCCAGGATGAGCCCGGGCCGGTTGATGAGGGCGCGCGCGATGGCCACGCGCTGTCGTTCGCCGCCCGAGAGCTGAGACGGGCGATGGTCGAGCCGGTGCGACATGCCGACGCGTTCCAGCGCGGCGCGAGCGCGCTGTTCCGACTCGGGGGCGAAGTCACGCAGCCGGCGAAGCGGCAGCGTGAGCGCCTTGGGCACGCCGGCGCGCAGCATGAGTCGCACGGCCGGGGCGACGAGACGCGTGCGCACCGGGCGCGGCAGGGCGCGCGGGAAAGTGTCGCCCACCACGCGCTCCACGGCGCCCCCGAGCGTGTCGACGCCGCGCGCGTAAAGGCGGGGCACCATCACATTCTCCAGCACGCTCAGGCGCGGGAGCAGATTGAAGGACTGGAACACGAACCCGATGCGCCGGGCGCGCAGCAGGGCCCGCGTGGCGTCGTCGAGCCGCGACACCTCGGAGCCCTCGAAGAGCACGGAGCCGGAGGACGGCGTGTCCATGAGCCCGAGCAGGTTCATGAGCGTCGTCTTGCCGGAGCCCGAGGCGCCCAGGATGGCGGCGAAGTCGCCGTGCTCGACGGACAGGGAGACGCCGGCGAGCGCGTGCACGGGCTCGCCGCCCATGCGGTAGGTCTTGCGCACCTCGTGCAGCTCGAGAAGGGCCATGGCGTTGGGGAAATCGGAGGTCGGGGATGCGGGGGCGGCGTCAGCCTGGGGCTCCTTTTTCCTCTCGTATCTTTGACCTTATTTGCCTCCCGCGGGGCGCGTGAGCGCCACGGTCTCGCCTTCCTCGAGTCCACGGCGTATCTCGACGAAGGCGCTGTCATTGAGGCCGGTCTCGACCTCGCGGCGTTCGAAGTCGCCGTCGGGTTTTTTCACATACACAAACCTCTCCGCCCCGCGCGCGAAGACGGCGGGCAGCGGCGCGCACACGGCGGCGGCGGCGCGGCGCGTGACGATGCTGACGGTGGAGCTCACGCCGGGGCGTACCGGGGCGTCCTTGGGCGAGAAGTCGATCTTGGCGGTGAACACGCGCAGGTTCTGCTCCAGCGAGGCGAACGGGGACACATAGGCGATGGTGCCCGGCGCCTCGACGCCCGGGAGCGAGTCGAACGCCACGGTGGCGCCGCGGCCCACGGCCATGCGGGCCGCGTCGAACTCGTTGAACTTGGCGACCACGCGCAGCTTGGAGAAGTCGTGGAGGCGCATGAGCAGGGTGGAGTTGGCGCCGATGATCTGGCCAGGGCTCACCGAGAGGTCGGCGATGTAGCCGTCGAACGGGGCCTTCACCACCGTCTTGGAAAGGTTGGTGCGGGCCTTGCCCAGTCGCGTGGCGGCCACCTCGCGGCGGATGCGCGCGAAGGCGGCCTCGGTGCCGGCGTCGAGCCGGGCCTTCTCGGTGGAGAAGCCCTCGGCGTACAGGGATTCCTGCCGGCGCAGGTCGCGTTCCGCGCGTTCGCACTCGAGGCGGGAGAGCTGCTCGTTGCGCGTGGCCTCCTCCAGTTCGGCGGTGGGCAGGGTGTCGTCGAGTTCGACGAGCCGGTCGCCGGCCTTCACCTGCGAGCCCGTCTCCACGAGGATGTTGGCGATGCGCCCGCCGATTTCCGAGCGCACATCGAACGCCGGTCGCACCGATTCCACGAACCCGGAGGCCTCGACGCACTCCTCGATGTCGCGTCGCGTCACTTGCGCGACGGGTTGCGATGCGGCGCTCGCGGCCGGCGCCGCGGCCGCGGGGTTTCCGGGCTTTTCGCCGGGGCATCCCGCGAGCAGGAGCGAGAGGGCGGCGAGGCCGGCGAGTCGCGAGGGGGCGAAGAGGGGGAGGGGGCGCATGGTGCGTGGGCCGGCGGGTTCCGGCGTGGAGGGAAGGTGAGGTGGCGGCGTCAATGCGCCGTGACGGACGGGGAGACCGCGTCCGGTGGCGGCGTGTCGGCGGCGGCGCGCTCGTCGAGCTCCTCCCAGCGCAGGTCGTTGCGGCTCAGGAGGGTGCCGTCGAGGCGAGCGCGGCGGATGTCGGCGACGGCCAGGTCCAGCAGGGCGTTGAGCCGGCTGAGCTTGGCGCTGTCGAGTCGCGCGGCGGCCTGGAGCACATCGTTGACGCTGGCGAGGCCGCGCGTGTTGCGTGCTCGGGCGCCGGCGTAGGCGCGGGTCTGGATGGTCACGCCGGTCTCGGCGACGCCGAGGCGTTCGCGGGCGGCGGAGAGGTCGCGCCAGGCGGAGCGGGCGGAGTAGCCGGCGACGCGGCGGGTCTCCTCCATGCGCAGCAGCGCCTGCTCTCGCGAGCGCCGGGCGATGCGCAGGTTCGCCTCGCTTTCCCGCATGCCCAGCGGGACGGAGAAGACCAGGCCGACATTGAGATCGCTGCCGTTGCGGTTCCATTGCCCGCTCAGGGCGTCGCCGAAATCGCTGCCGCGGCCGAGCGTGCGCGCGCCCGCCACGAGGTCGAGCGAGGGCGAGTCGGCGTCCAGCGCGGTGTCCACGACGGTGTTGGCGTCGCGGATATCGATGTCGCGCAGCGTGGCCTCCGGGCTGAAGGCGTCGGCGGCGGCGAGGAAGCGGGAGAAGTCGGGAAGCTCGGGCGCCTGCGAGGGCAGGGGTGACACGCCCGGGGGAGGGTTGCCGGCGACGCGCGAAGGGGGCTCGCCGAGCAGCCGGCGCAGGGTGTCGGCGGAGGCGTCGAGGCGGGCTCGTATGTCGGCGATATCGACCTTGCGTGCGGCGACCTCGGCGGCCGATTCGAGCTCATCCTGCTCGGTGGCGGTGCCGATGCCCGGGCGCCGGCGCACCCGGATCTCGGCGAGCAGGCTTTCGGCGGAGCGAAGGGCGCTCTCGCGGATGGCGAGCAGCTCGCGCACGGCGGCGAGGTTGCGGTAGGCGACCTCGGTGTCGCGGATGAGGTCGAGGGCGGCGATGCGCATGTTCACCCGCGAGCGTTCCAGGTTGAGCCTGGCGCGGGCGATGGGGGCGAGGTTGACGGATTCCGCGGCGCCCTTGAGCAGGGCCTGGCGGACCTCCACGCCGGTGCGCGAGCTGATGTCGGGCGAGGCGATGGCGGAGGACAGGTTGGGGTTGAGTCCCGAAAATATGGATACGCGCGTGCCGGTCGAGAAGCGCTGGGCGACCGTGACATCGTTGGTCCAGTTCTGGCCGACCTTGCCGCGCTGCACATAGTCGGCGCCCGCGGACTGGAAGCGGCTGAAACCGCTGGAGAAGGAGAAGGTGGGGTCGAAGGCGGCCCGGGCGATGTCCACGGCGTCGTCGGCCTTGAGGGTGTCGGCCCGCGTGATGGCGAGCCCGAGGTTGGCGCGCAGCGCGCGGTCGACGGCGTCGCGAAGGCTCAATGCGGGCGGTCCGGACACGGGCGTGCCAAACGCGGCTGCGCAGAGCAGCAGCGAGGCGAGGGCGCTAGTCTTGGGGCGTGCGGGCATGGGGCCGGGTGGCGGCGCCGTGGGCTTTTCGAGGAGTCGGAGGGTTGCTCAGACAGGGGGCGGCGGCGGTGGTTGCATGAAATTTTGCCGGCTATCGCATGGGTGGAATCCCGCGGTTGGCGGCGGCCCAAAACAGGGCGCGCCGCCCGGTGAGGGCGGCGCGTCAAGTCGCGGGGGAGGTCGGCGCGGGGCGCCGGCGGCTTACTTCTGCGCGGGGGCCTCGGGGGCGGCGGGCGCGGCGGGCGCGACCTCGACGGCCTCGGTGGCGGGCGTGTCGGTGGCCGCGGTGGCCTTCACCTCGAGGATTTCGACATCGAACACCAGGGTGGCGCCGGGCTTGATCTTGGGCTCGCGGCCTTCCACGCCGTAGGCGAGGGCGCCGGGGATCCAGAGCTTGATCTTGCCGCCCTTGCCGACCTTCTGCAGGCCCTGCGTCCAGCCGGGGATGACGCCGTTGAGCGGGAACTCGACGGGCTCGTTGTTGCGATCGGCGGTGGAGTCGAAGGTGGTGCCGTCGGTGAGCTTGCCGGTGTAGAGCACCTTCACGGTGGACTCGGCCTTGGGCTTATCGCCGGTGCCGGGGGCGATGATCTTGTAGGCGAGGCCGGAGGGCTCGACCACGATGGTCTTGTCGGCCTTGGCGGCGGCTTCGATGAAGGCCTTGCCGGCGGCTTCCTCGGCCTTGGCGGTCTCGGCGCGGCGGGCGGCCTCCTTGGCCTGGGCGGCGGCGGAGCGCGTCTGCAGGAAGGTCATGTATTCGCCTTCAAGCGCCTGCATCTTCTGCGGAAAATCTTCGCCCTGGCCGGCGACGCCCATCTTCACGCCTGCGAGCACTTCGGTCATCTCCTCGTCGCTGAAGCCGAGCTGGGCGAGGCCCGAGCGCTTGGCGACGATCCAGCCGAAGGCCTGAAGGAAGAGCTTCTTCTTTTCGGGCGTGAGTTCGGTGGCCTTGGCCTCGGCGACGGTCTCGGCGGGCGTGGCGCCGTTCGCCGGGGCATCGGCGGCGGGCTTGGCCGTCTCGGCGGAGGCGAAGGGGGCGAGGGCCGCGAAGGCGGCGAGGGCGGGGAGGAGCTTGCGCATGGTTTGGGGGAGAGTGAAAGTGGGGCAGGCTGGCGACGGGCGCCGGGGGGTCAAACCGCTTTTCGGTGCGCGTGTTCCGTCCTTGTGCGGGAAGGCCCGAGGCGCTTTGAACTGTTGCCATGCAAGTGTCCCGTGTCCTCGCCCTGTCGAAGTTCGTCGCTCTGGCCGCGTTCGCTTACGCCGAGTCCGTTCCCGCCTCCGGCGAAACGGCCGAGCCTCCCGCTCCCGCCGAGCTGGCCCAACGCGCCAGGCTCGCCGAGGAGCTTTTGCCTGCGGCGCCGGCGACGGACGAGGCGTTCGAGGCGACCCTGAAGGCGGCCCGCGCCGCGGGTGTGCCGGAGGCTCGGCTTCTGGAGGCCGAGGTCTACCGCGCGCTCATGCACCGCGCCAAGTCGGCCGATTGCGCGGCGCTGGCGGCGCGACTGGAGAAGGCGGCCGCGTCGTGGCCGACGGGCGATGCGGTGCTCATCGACAGCCCCGCGCTGGCGGAGGGCCTCGCGCATGCGCTGCGGGCTCAGCACGCCCTGCGCTCGGGGGACGCGGCGAAGTTCCGCGAGCAGGGCGCTCTGGCGGTGTGGCGCGCGACCCGGCTGGCCGACCTGATCTCGGAAATGGAGACGAGGCGGCGGCGCGAAGCGTTGCTGGCCTCTCCCGCGTTCGCCGAGCTGGCCAAGGCGGCGGCGGCCGGCGACGAGGCGGCGGCGCGCAAGGTTTTTGCCGAGGCGTACTGGTCCGATGCTCCGGTCTCGTGCGAACTGGCGGTGGAAAAACTCGACGCCATGCGGGACGCCCGCGAAGACGGCGCGCCGGCCGCGAAGCCCGTTGAGTCGGCCTTGCCTGCCGCGCGCGGCGTGTCGGCGTTCGCTCCGGCGCGGACCGCCGGCGGTGCGCGCGCAGCCCGCCCCTCGCCTTTCTCCATTCCGCCGCGCCCCGGCGCATGAAGGCGTTCGGCCGCGCCGAGTCGTTGGGCGTGCGGTCGAGTGTCGGTGAGTCGCACCCGCGGAGCCGGCTGTATTTTTGACCGGAAGGTGTGTGGTGTGGTCGGGTTCTCCGGGCTTCGCCGGGGCGTATTCTTGCCGCTTACCGGGGCCCATTTTTCAGCCCGGTGATGCGTGTTGCGGGCCCTTGGGGCGCAGGCATTTAGCGTCTTTCCCAGCCGCTCCGGGCATTGCGCCCGGCGGCGCCACACCACCGCCCCCACCCCATCATCCCCACCGCACGCCGCGCGCGTTCGCGAGCAGGCGTGCACCCGGTACTCATGCGACTGCCCCTGAAGACCCTCGCCGCCGCCGCGCTGCTGACATCCTCCTTCCTTCCCGCATTCGCCGACGAGTGTTTGGATCATGCGGATTCCCTCCTTCCGGCGGCCCCGGTCGAGGGCGTGGTTTCTGCGGTCCCAACAACTGCGGTGCCTGCGATCGACATCTTCGCCCCCTCGTACGCCGCCGACCCTTCCGGCACCTTCGCCGGCGAAGCGCGCACGGCGGCGCATAATCAGGGCACCTGGCATGTGGCCATGCTGTGGTACCGCGGCGCGAATGACGCGGATATAAACACGCAGATGGTCCAGGGGCGCACTTGGGCCAGTTTGCTTGCGGAGCGAGCCAATCAAGCTCGCGCCTATTACTCGCAGGTTTCAGGCGGCAAACTCGATCTGGTTTTTGATGTCATCGAGGTTCCTCTCGACCCGCGCCCCGACGGCTCCCTGTGGAGTTCGGGTTCCGCCCAGTCCACCGTCCTGCCCACCCTGGGTGTCACGCTCGCGGGCAATTACGGCTATGTGATGAATTTCTACGGCAGCAACACGGGGAACCTTATCGACAACCCCAACAAC
Source organism: uncultured Opitutia bacterium (assembly GCA_945957395.1). Classification (GTDB taxonomy): domain Bacteria; phylum Verrucomicrobiota; class Verrucomicrobiia; order Opitutales; family UBA953; genus CAMFKE01. Next base: position 220,812 of record CAMFKE010000006.1, on the reverse strand, counting down.
GGTGCCGGCAGCGCGGGCCTGGGCACCGGGGCGTCCAGTGGCTCCGGCTATTCGCAGACCTGGTTCTCCTACACCATCGCGTCGACCATCCTGCACGAACTCGGGCACAACCTGAGCCTCAGCCACGCCCGCAGTTACTCGACGCCTTCGACGACCAATCAGTACCGCTACGACTATGTGACCAAGCAGTATGTGGCGACCTCGGGCTTCGGTACGGGTGCAGTGCAAAACCTGCCCATCGGCACCGGCGTCGTCGAGTACGGCCACTCCTACTCGGTGATGGCGGCCTACCCCGGCAATCAGGGCCTAACGCCCCGCCAGAAGGCGCAGAACGGCTGGCTGCAGCAGAAGCACTTCGCGAACATCAACGAGCTCACCGCCCAAAGCGCCGACGGTGTCTCGAATATCCGTCTTTACGATGACATGGCCGACCGCCAGGTCGTGACCAACGGCAAGACCGGCGCCGAACTCGCCTACGGGGTGAAGAATCCGTATGCGGATGTTTATTACAACGCGTCCATCTACCGCCCCGGCGAGACCTTCTCCGTCAACGGCGATACCGGCGTTTGGACCGCCAACCTCCAGACGCTTGACTTCTACTACCGCAGCAATGTCGACGCCTATCCCGGCGTGGGTACGCCCACCAACGCCGCCGGCGTGGTCGTCGACCTCAACCGCGTGTACATGGGCCTGCTCACCCCGGGCGAGACCTTCATCGAAAAGGACTTCAGCCAGAGCCTGAGCACCGTCGCCGACACCGCCGCCTACGGCGTGGCGCCTCTCAATCCGGACCGCTACCGCTCGGTCTGGTACAAGATCGAATACCTCGACAACGGCGCCGACGGCCTCGGCCACTTCGCCAACATCCGCGTGACCGCGCTCACCGGGTCCCAGGTCGTCGGCTGGCAGTGGGACGCCGATCCGCTCACTGCGGGCGCGCAGGACGGATCCGGCGTCTGGAACGCCACCGACACGCGTTGGCGCAGCGTGAGTCTCGGCGTGGACAATCAGAACTGGACGCGCGGCGAGGACGCCGTGTTCGGCAACGGCACGGGCGCCGCCGGCACGGTCACCGTCTCAGGCGTTGTGGAAGCCGGGAGCGTGGCGCTCAAGCCGGCCGCCTCGGGCCGCTACATCTTCGTGTCCGACGGCGCCAACGGGGGCACGCTCGCGCTCGGCTCGGGCGGCTTGGTCGCCGAGGCCGACGCGCTGCTGGCCGGCGACATCGACCTGCGTAACACGCAGATTTGGAGCATCTCCAAGGGCAAGGCGGTGGAGCTCACCGGTTTGCTCACGCACACGAACGGCAGCGTGCTCAACAAGATGGGGCAGGGCACTCTGCTGCTCTCCACTGACCGCACCTGGTCCGGCAGCCTCGCCGTGCTCGAAGGCACCGCCTCGCAGACCGCCTCGCAGAACTATTCGGGCAACGGCTCGCTCTCGCTGGGCGAGTTCGCCCGCTACTCGGTCGACGGGGGCACGCTCACGCTCGGCAACGGCAAGAATGTCACCGGCTCCTGGGGCACGCTGTTCCTGAACGCCGGCGGCACCGCCTCGGCGCCCGAGGTCGACTTCCTCGGCGCGAGCACGATTTCGCCCAAGATCCAACTCTCCGCCGGCGACCATCACCTGCGGACCGCAGGCACCGCCGTGCTTTCGGGCGCCATCTCCGGCTCCGGCAACATCGTGAAGTCCGGCACCGGCAGCCTTTCGCTCAACAGCGACAACACCTTCACCGGCTCCGTCACCGTCAACGCCGGCAACCTTATCCTCTCGAGCTGGGAGGCCACGCGCTCGGTCAACAATGTGACCCTCTCCGCGGGCAAGCTGCTGCTGGACACCGAGGTGACCGGCGGCTCCATCGCCATCGGCAACCTCGTCGGCGCGGCCGGCACCTCGATCAGCGCCACCACCTCGGGCGACGCGGGTGTGCGCACGCTCGACATTCACCAGACCTTCGACGCCGTCCATGCCGGCACGGTGGTTGACGGCGACGCCACCCGCCGCGTGGGGCTCGCCAAGTCGGGTGCGGCCACGCTCACGCTCGCCGCCACCAACACCTACACCGGCGCCACCACGGTGAACGCCGGCACGCTTCGCGCCGGCGCCACGAACGCCTTCGGCGTGAACTCCGCCGTCACGGTCGCCTCCGGCGCCACGCTCGACGCGGCGGGTTACTCGCAGAGCATCGGCTCCCTCTCCGGCGCCGGCGCCGTCACGCTGGGCGCGGGCACGCTCACCACGGGCTCCGACAACGCATCGACGGCCTTCTCCGGGGTGATTTCAGGCGCCGGCGGTCTGGTGAAGAACGGCTCCGGCGCGCTCACCCTGTCGGGACAAAACACTTACACGGGCGTCACCCGCGTGAACGGGGGCGAGATCCGCCTCGACTTCTCCGCCACCGCCGTGTCGGCGAACCTGCTTTCGGGCGCCTCGGCGCTCGAACTGGCGGGCGGCGATGTGGTCTTCGTCGGCCGCGCCGGTGAGACGCTCTCCCAGCGCTTCGCCTCCACCTCGGTGCTCGGCGGCATCTCCGCGCTTCGCATCGAGCGCAACGGAGCCGCCTCCTTCGATGTCGATCTGGGCGCCATCACGCGCACCTCCGGCACGCTCGACTTCGCCGGCTCCACGGGCGCCGCCGCGGGCGCGCGCTTCATCACCTCCACCGGCTCCGCCGGCGCCATGCTTCCGGGCGGCGCGTGGGCCACCGTCGACGGCGTGAATTGGGCGGCTAAGGACGCCACGAACACCTACATCGTCGCCTTCTCCAACTACCTCGACATCCCCACCGGCACCGGCGTCATCCTGAACTCGCCGAGCGCCAATGTGCGCATCGTCGAGGGCGGCTCCGGCCCCGTCTCGCTGGGCGGCTCCTCCGTCACGGTGAACTCCCTGCTCATGGGTGCGGGCGTCACGCCGGCGGTCATCGCCACGGCCGGCAAGACCTTCTCCGCCGGCGCCATCGCCACGGCCGCCAACGCCCGTCCGCTCACGGTGGGCGCCGCCGCCAACGACGGCGTGCTCAACGGCGCCTCCGGCGCGCTCACGCTGCTGAGCAACCTCGATTCCGCCTCGGGCTCGCTCACCGTGAACGCGCGCGTCACGGATGCCGGTGCGCCGCTTGCGCTCACCGTATCCGGCGGCGCCCATGCCGGCACCGTCGTGCTCGCCGGCGACAACACCTACACGGGCGGCACCACGCTCACCAGCGGCGCCACCCTGCGCGTGGGTGCCGGCGGCCTCACGGGCTCGCTCGGCACCGGCGCCGTGGCGCTGGAGTCCGACACGCACCTGGTGTTCCACCGTTCCGACGCCGTCACGCTCGCCAACCTCGTATCCGGAGAAGGCGACCTCACGCAGTCCGGCACGGGCTCCCTCACTCTCGCCGCGAACAACACCTATTCCGGCGGCACGCATGTCGCGGGCGGCACCCTGCGCGTGGGCTCCGGCGGCGTCGCCGGCTCGCTCGGCTCGGGCGCCATCGACCTGCACGCGGGCGCCACGCTCGAGTTCAACCGTTCCGACGCCGTCACGCTCGCCAACACGCTCTCGGGCGCCGGCGACTTCGTGAAGTCCGGCACCGGTTCTCTCGCCCTCACCGCCCTCAACGCCGGATACACCGGCGCGATTACGGTGAATGCCGGCACGCTCGAGGCGCGCGCCGACACCGACATCGGCATCGCCTCCGCTCTGGGGGCGGGCGCCAATGCCATCACCGTGAACGCCGGCGGCACGCTCCTCTTCGCCGACCGCCGCGCCGCCGGTCTGCACTCCGGCGCCGTCACGGTCAACGGCGGCACGATCACCGTCAACGGCCAGGATAACAGTTTCGCCGGAGGCAATACCGTCACCTTCGACACCGCCGCCGGCACTGTGAGCGGCTCGGGTCAGTGGCGCATGCGCGACGCCGGAACGGTCGTGGTCAACACGGCCGCCTCGGGGTCCTCGATCAGCGTGGCGAATCTCACGCTCACCGGCACCGAGGCAGGCAGCTATCGATTCCATGTCGCCGACGGCGCGGCCGCCGCCGACCTCATCATCAGTTCCGCCATCACCGGCCAGACCGGCGGCGAAAGCCTCACCAAGACCGGTGCGGGCACGCTCAAGCTCACCGGCGCCAATCTCCACGCGGGTGGCACCTTCGTGACGGAGGGGCGCCTGCTGGCCTCCGGCGGTGGCAATCTCGGCACGGGCGCCGTCACGCTGGACTCGGCCACTCTGGCGTTCACCAATGAGGGCCTGCGACGCACCTCGTTCTCCGGAAGCACGATGGACATCGCGTCCGCGGCGACCGGCACGCTGGTCACCACCGACTTCGGCCCGCTGCACAACACCTCGGGCATCACGGTGCCCGGAAACACCACCTACGCCTACACCGGCAAAATCTACCTCACCGCCGGCCAGTGGAGCTTCGGTGAAAACTTCGATGACGGCGCGTACCTGAAGCTCAACGGCCAGGAACTGCTCAACAACGGCGCCTGGAACGCGGCGACCACCGGCTCCATCACGCTGGCCGCCGACGGCTGGTATGATATCGACCTGCGTGTCTTCAACGCCGGCGGCGGCACGGGATCCGCCGGCGGCACCTGGGCCGGCAAGGGCATCGGCATCAAGCAGGGCGCCGCTTCGTCCTACGGTTCTTTGTACACGCGCCTTGATATGGGGGCGCTCGGCTCCTCCTTCATCGCTACCGGCGATATCACCGTCGCCAACGCGCTCGCGCTCACCGGCGCCGGCGTCGTCGACACCTCGGCCGTCCAAGGCGGTTCCTCGGTCATCCTTTCGGGCAACCTCAGCGGTGCGGGCAGCCTGGAGAAACTCGGCTCAAGCGCCCTGGTGCTCTCGGGAGTGAATTCGAACACCGGGGCGACCACAGTCACCGGCGGCACGCTTCGTCTCGGCTCCGCCACCGCCTTCGACGGCAAGGGCGCCCTGACGGTCGCCGCCGGAGCCACTTTCGACGCCAACGGCTACGCCTTCACCACCGCCGCGCTCACCGGCTCCGGCTCGATCGCCACGGGCGGCGCGACGGTCACCGTCGCCCCGGTGGCGGGAGCGTCCGCCACCTTCTCCGGCTCGATTGCCGGCGCGGGAGGCCTGACCAAGTCCGGCCTGGGCACGCAAGTGCTCACGGGCGCCAACACCTACACCGGCGCCACCACGGTGAATGAAGGCACCCTGCGCCTCGATTTCACCCAGGGCGCCGCGTCCGTCGTGTCCTCCGCCTCCGAGCTCGTGCTTGCCGGCGGCAGGCTCGAGGTGGTCGGCCACGCCACCCAGTCGCGTACGCAGACCTTCGCGGCCACGCGCCTCACGACCGAGACCTCGGCCACGGTCAGCCTCACCTCCACGGGGGCGCAAGTCGTGCTGGACCTCGGCGTGCTCACGCGCACCTCCGGCGGCGCCATCGACTTCGTGCTCGACGCCAATCCCACGCAGAACCGCATCCGCGTGGCCGGCTTCGCCCCGGGCGCACAGCTGGGCGATTGGGCCACGGTCAACGGCGGCTCCGCCTTCGCAGCGCTGAGCGCCGACGGCACCGCCATCGTGGCGCGCGAGGGCGGCTTCACCGCCATCGATGTGCGGGCGGGAGGAACCCGCAGCCAGGTCATCGGCAACGACGGGGCGATGGATGTGCGCATCATTCAGGGCGGCACTACCGCCTCCGATGTCACGCTCGCGCAGACCTCGACCGCGCTCAAGAGCCTCATTGTCACCGCCTCCGACGCCGCCTCCATCCGGATCGACGCCGGGCAGACCCTGCGCGTCGCCGGTACCGGCGGCGTGGGCGCCATCGTCCACGGCGGCACCTCCGGCGGTCTCACGCTGGGCACCGTCGCCAACCGCGGCAGTCTCACCGGCGGCACCGGCGGCGCCGCCGAACTCATCCTCAACAACGCGCACGCCGCCAAAGCCGTCACGGTGAACGCGGCGATTGTCGACAACGGCGGCGCGCTCAGCCTGACCAAGGCCGGTGCGGGAATCGTGTCGTTGTACGCGAACAACACCTACACCGGAAACACCGCCATCGCCGCGGGCGTGCTGCGTCTCGAGGGCGCGGCCACCCTGGGCGGCGGCTCGTATGCCGGCGCCATCGCGAACGCCGGCACGCTCGTCTTCGCCTCGGCATCGAATCAGACGCTCTCGGGCGTGATTTCGGGCTCCGGCGCGCTCGTCAAGGAAAGCGCCGCCTCCACGCTCACCCTGTCGGGTGAAAACACTTACTCGGGCGGCACCACGGTGTCCGTCGGCACCCTGCGCCTGGGCGTCGCGGGCGCGCTCGGCGGCAACGGCTCCGTCGCCATCGCTTCGGGCGCCACGCTCGACGCCGCCGGCCAATCCTTCACGACCACCTCGCTGACCGGCGCGGGCACCCTGTCGCTCGGCGCAGGCACCGTCACGGTTTCCTCCGGCAACTTCGCCGGCGGCATCGGCGGCACGGGCGCGCTGAGCTACACGGGCGTCGGCGACCTGACCCTCTCGGGTGACAACAGCTACACCGGCGCCACCACCATCGCCGCCGGCAAGCTCACGCTTGGCGGCGCGGGCCGCCTCGGCGCGGGCGCCTACGCCGGCGCCATCACCAACGCGGGCGCGCTGGAAGTCTCCACCTCGTCCGACCAGACGCTCTCGGGTGTCATCTCCGGCGCTGGCACGCTGGCCAAGTCGGGCGCTGGCACGCTCACGCTCTCCGGCACGAACACCTACTCGGGCGCCACCGTCATCAACGCGGGCACCGTCAAGATCGGGCGCAACCGGGCCTTCGGCGGCGTGTGGGCGAACAAGTCCGTCGCGCAGATCACGGTGAACGCCGGCGGCGCGGTCGACCTCAACGGGGTCGGCGACGCCACCTACGGCTACACCATCGCCGGTACCGGCGTGGGCGGGACAGGCGCCATCACCAACACCGGCGGCAACATCGGCACGAGCACCTCGCAGCTCTCCAACCTGCTGTTGGCGGGCGACGCCTCCATCGGCGGCACGGGCCATTGGGCGCTGCTCACCAACGGCTGGGGCGCCACCACGCTCGACCTCGCCGGATACACGCTGACCAAGACCGGCACGAACACGATCAGCCTCGCCTCCACCTCGCTCACCGCGGGCGCCATCCGCGTCTCGCAGGGCGGCCTCGCTCTCGGCGTGACCGCTGCCGGTTCCGGCGTGTCGGGTGAAGCCGCCTCGCTCACGCTCGACAATGTCGCGGGCGTGGCGGTGACGGTGAACCGGAACTCCACCCTCGGCTCGCTGGCCGGCGGCGGCGCGGCGGGCGGCAATGCGGCGCTGGGCGCGAACACGCTCACCGTCGGCGCGCTCAACACCGACACCACCTACGCGGGCGTCCTCTCTGGCGCGAACGGAAGCCTGGTGAAAACCGGCACCGGCACGCTCACGCTCGCCGGCACGAACACCTACACGGGCGCCACGGTCATCAACGCGGGCACCCTGCGCCTCGGCGACGGCGCGACGGACGGCGCGCTGGCGACGGCCTCCGCCATCACCAACAACGGTGTGCTGGCGGTGAACAACACGGGCGCGCGTACGCTGGCCAACGCCATCACGGGCTCGGGATCCTTCGTGAAAACCGGCGCGGGCGCGCTCACGCTCTCGGGTGTGAACACTTACGCCGGCGGCACCGCCGTGCAGTCCGGCTCCCTGCTGGTCTCCGGTTCGCTCACCTCCGCCCTCACCGTGGCCTCCGGCGCCACACTCGGCGGCGCGGGTTCCACGACTGGTTCGCTGACCTTTGCGGACGGCGCGGGCTATTCCGTCTCCGGCACCGGCTTCACCGCCTCGGGCGTGACGCTGCAGGGCGCGCTGGCCGTGAGTTTCGACGCCCTGCCTTCCACGGCGGGCAGCGTGGTGCTCACCTACGGTTCCACGCTCACCGGCAACCTCGCCCTGATGAGCGCGGTGAACGCGCGCGCCGTGTTCACGGATGACACGGCGAACAAACGCATCGTCGCCACGCAGGTGACGAAAACCGATGTCTGGAACACCGCCTCCGGCACTTGGGACAACGGCGTGAACGCCAATTGGACGAACGGCGCGGAAGGTAGGTTCTATGCTGGCGACAGCGTGGTGTTCAACGACCCCGGCGTCGCCGCCACGGTCACGCTCACGGGCGACCTCGCGCCGGCGGCCGTCACGGTGTCGTCGTCGAACGATTACACCTTCGCCGGCACCGGTCGCATCGTCGGCGCCTCCGGCATCACGAAGTCCGGCGCGGGCACGCTCACCCTCGGCACTGCCAGCACCTTCACCGGCAATGTCTCCGTCAACGGCGGCACGCTGCGCCTGGGCAACCTCTCCGCGTTCACCGGCGGCGGCGCGCTGAGCGTGGCCGCGGGCGCCACCTTCGACGCCAATGGCAACAGCTTCGCCACCTCGGCGCTCACCGGCGCGGGCTCGCTCACGCTGGGTTCGGCCGTCGCCACGGTTTCCTCCGGCAATTTCGCTGGTTCGATAACCGGCGCGGGCGCGCTGACCAAGACGGGCTCGGGCACGCTCACGCTCTCGGGCGTAAACACCCACACCGGCACGACCACCGTGTCCGGCGGCACGCTCGCGATGGGCGGCTCCGATGCGCTCGGTGCCGGCGCCCTCACGGTTTCCGGCGGCACGGTCAATATGGGCGCGTACTCCGACACGGTCGGCGCGGTCACGCTGACCTCCGGCTCCATCCTGGGCTCGGGCGGCACGCTCACCGGCACCTCGTTCGCGTTGCAGTCGGGCACGGTCTCCGCGAACCTCGCGGGCGCCGCGGCGCTGACCAAGAGCACTGCGGGCACGCTCACGCTCTCCGGAGTGAACACCTACACCGGCACCACCTCCGTCACCGGGGGCACGATCGTGATTTCGGGTGCCTCCACCGGTAGCGCCCTTGCGGTGTCTTCCGGCGCCATCACGCTCGCCTCGGGCGCGTCGGTCACGGCGCCCTCCGTATCGCTGTCGAACGGCACGGCCGCCAACGCCGTGCTCAACATCGGCGACGGCGCCTCGCTCACCACGCAGTACATCAATGTCGGCTCCGGCTCCGGCGGCAGCGGCACGATCCTGCAGACGGGCGGCAGCGTCACGCTGCTCTCCGGCGGCAGCGGTTTCCGCCTTGGCCATTACTCGGCCGGCTCCAACACGGCCTTGTATGACATCTCGGGAGGCGTGCTTGACGCCTCGGGCCTCGCCTCGAATTCCGGCTCCGCCCGTGTGTTGAACATCGGATGGGACGGCAACGGCCGGCTGTCCGTCGGCGGCGGCGTGAGTTTGGCCACGGTCAAGGCCTACGGTATCCAGCTCGATGCGAGCGGTGCTAGCGGTGCGGCCGACACGTTGACGCTATCCACCAACGGCGTGGTCGAACTCGGTGCGGGCGGTATCGCGAGCGCCTCGGCGGCAGACAAGGTCGTCCTGAACGGCGGCACCCTGCGCGCCACCGCCGCGGCGACCTGGTCGGCCACCATGACCTCGAATGCGGCCACCGTCTCCACCTTCGACACCAATGGCTTTGCCATAACCGCCTCGGGGGCGATTGACGGGCCGGGCGGCCTGTCGAAAATCGGCGCCGGTACGCTGACGCTGTCGGGTAATAACACTTACGCGGGGGCGACCTCGGTGGGTGCGGGCCGACTGGTGCTCACCGGCACGAACGCCTCCTCGTTCTCCGTCGCCGCAGGCGCCGTGTTCGGCGGCGCGGGCTCAACCACGGGTTCCGTCACCTTCGCCGACGGCGCGGCCTTCGCGGCCGATGCGGGCACGCTCACCGCCACCGGCGGCGTGACCCTGCAAGGCGCGCTGAATGTGGTGTTCGACGCCACGCCCGCGGCCGGCACGCGCACGCTGTTCAACTATGGCACCACGCTCACCGGCAATGTGGCCCTGCTCTCCACGAGCTCGGCGCACGCCGCGTTCGCCGACGACACGGTGAACAAGTCGGTGACCGTCACCGTCTCGAACCTCGCGGGCGTGTGGAACACCACCTCCGGAACCTGGGATGTGGGCACCAGCCTCAACTGGAGCAACGGCTCCGACAGCAAGTTCTTCAACGGCGACAGCGTGACCTTCAACGACCCCGCGGTCGCCTCCATGGTTACGCTCGCGGGAGCGCTCGCGCCGTCGTCCGTGTCGGTGAACAATGTCAACGCCTACACCTTCTCGGGTACGGGCGCCATCACCGGCTCCGCCACGCTCACGAAGTCCGGCACGGGCAGGCTGACGCTCGACACCGCCAACACCTACACCGGCGCCACCACCATCAACGCGGGCACGCTGGAGCTCGGCGCGAACGGACGACTCGGCGCCTCCGGCGTATACGCCGGCGCCATCGCCAACGCGGGTTCGCTCATCGTCGGCACGAACCAGAACCAGACGCTCTCCGGTGTCATCTCCGGCGCGGGCACGCTGACCAAGGACGGCGCGGGCACGCTCACGCTCTCGGGGGCGAACACCTACACGGGTGCGACGGTCGTGAACTCCGGCACCGTCAAGGTCGGCCGCAGCAACGCCTTCGGCGCGGTCTGGACCGGAAAATCGGTCGCGCAAGTCACGGTGAATTCCGGCGGCGCGGTCGACTTGAACGGAGTCTCCGACGCGACCTACGGCTACACCATCGCCGGCAGCGGCGTGGGCGGGACCGGCGCGTTGACCAATACCGGCGGCGGCATCGGCAACGGCTCAGCCCAGCTCTCCAACCTGCGCCTCGCGGCCGACGCCGCCGTGGGTGGCGCCGGCAATTGGGCGCTGCTGACGAACGGCTATGGCGCGACCTCGCTCGACCTCGCCGGGTATACGCTCACGAAGGTCGGCGCCAACACCGTCGCCCTCGCGAGCAGCACGCTGACGGCGGGTACCCTTCGCCTCGCGCAGGGCGGTCTCGCCCTCGGCGTGACCAACGGCGGCAGTGGCGTCACCGGCACCGGGGTGTCGCTGGTGTTGGACGATGCGGCCGGCGCCTCGTTGACGGTGAACAAGAACTCCTCGCTGGGTTCGATCTCCGGCGGCGGAGCCAACGGTGGCAACACCACGCTGACCGCCACGCTCACCGTGGGGGCGCTGAACACCTCCACCGAATACGCGGGCACCATCACCGGCACGGGCGGCCTCACCAAGTCCGGCACGGGTGCGCTCACGCTCTCCGGCGCCGCGAACTATTCCGGCGCGACCGCCATCAATGGCGGCTCACTCGGCTTCTCCGGAGCCGCGGATCATTCGCTGACGGGCGTCGTCTCGGGTGCCGGCGCCCTGTCGAAATCCGGCGCGGGCACGCTGACGCTCTCCGGCGCCAACACCTACACGGGCGGCACCACGATCAACGGCGGCACGCTGCTGGTCGGTGTCACCAGCGCGAGTACGACCTCGGGCGCGCTCGGCGCGGCGTCCGGCGCGGTCGTCGTCAACTCCGGAGGCCGCCTGAACACAGGCCTGGCGGGCACCGATTACCTGCTGCGCAACGCCGTGACCGTGAACTCGGGAGGCGCCCTGATGGGCTCGGGCCTTCTGTCGGGTTCGCTCGCCTTCAAGTCCGGCGCGGTTGTCGCCCCCGGCAACTCGGTAGATACGCTCACCGTTTCCGGCGCCACGACCTTCGAGGCCGGCTCGGTTTATGCGTGGGAGATCCAGGGGGCGACGCCTTCCGTGGCCGGTGCCGACTTCGACCAGATACTGGTCACAGCGGGTACGCTCACCGTGCAGTCCGGTGCGATCCTGAAGGTGACTTCACTGGGCGTGGATTACTCGAACGCCTACTGGGGCTTCGACCGCACCTTCCTGGTCGTGGACGCACAGGGTTCCGGTGCCATCGCCGGCGTGTTCACAACGGATACTTCCGCGGCGGGCGCCTTCGCCGGTCGAGGAGCGTGGAGCGTGAGCGCGGCGAACGGCGACCTGTTCGCCGTGTGGACCGCCTCTACCGCCGTTCCCGAGCCGTCCACCTACGGCCTGCTGGGTGCGGGTGCGCTCGCCGTGGCGGCCGTGGCCCGCCGCCGCCGTCGCGCCGGCGGACGCTGAGCGCGCTGCTCAGCGCAAACGAAAGACGGCCCCGGGCTTCGACGCCCGGGGCTTTTTTCATTTCTGCACCGACTGGCGGCGCGCCTCGCCGCATTTCGCGCTTCGCTACCGCCGGGCGCTTCATCAAGTTGCGCGCATGCCATTCGCCCCCGAACCGCTCCATGTCGTCGCCACCGGCGGCACGCTCGACAAGGTCTACTTCGACGCTCTCAGCGCCTTCTCCTGCGGCGAACCCGCCGCGCCGGGCTTGCTCGCCGGCGCCGGTGTCGACCACCCGGTCAGCGTCGTTTCGGTGTGTCGGAAGGACAGTCTGGAACTCACCGATGAGGACCGGCAGCGCATATGTGACGCCGTCGTGAAGGCGCCGTGTCGGCGCGTGTTGGTCACGCATGGGACGGATACCATGCCGGTGACGGCGGCGTATCTGAAGGGCAGGGTGCCCGGCAGGACCGTGGTGCTGACCGGCGCCATGCAGCCTGCGCTCATGCGGGAGACGGATGCGAACTTCAACATCGGCTTCGCCGCCGCCGCCACGCAGCTGCTGCCGGAGGGCGTGTATGTCGCGATGAACGGTAGGGTGTTCGAGGCGGGATGTGTGAAAAAGAATCGGGAGGCGGGAAGGTTTCAGAGCTGTTAGTAAGAGGTTACGGAGCGCGCGACGGGGTTTTCATAAGATAGTTTTTAATCAAACCGGGGTGTTTCCTGGTTTTTGGCCGGGGTGCTTTCCCGGGTCCTTTGAATGCCTATTGCCGACCGGGTGGTCGGATTCATTAACCCGCTCTCCCGGTCTGAAAGGCTTACCGCCCGACGGCCTTTACCCCCACCCCATCCCCACCCCTGTCCCGTGAGTCACCGCGTTTTTTCGCGGTGGCGCGCCCGTTCTCCATGCGACTGCCCCTGAAGTTCCTCGCCGCCGCCTCGCTGCTGTCCTTCGCGTCCGTGCCGGTTTTCGCCGATGAGTGTCCGGATTGTGCGCCGGTTGAATCCGTGGAACAGAGCGGGGTGTATGCGCAGTCGACCGCCGCGGTGCCGGCGATAGACATTTATTCGCCGACGCCCCTTGCCGACCCGAACGGCTTTTTCGCGGGAGACGCGCGCACCACGGCGCACAACCAAGGGACCTGGCGTGTGGCCATGTTGTGGTATCGCGGTGCGGATGACCCGGACATCTATACGCAGATGCGGGGCTCCAGCACTTGGGCCGCCACTCTCGCTCAGCGTGCCAACGAGGCGCGCGCCTATTATGCCCAAGTCTCTGGTGGGCAGCTTGATCTGGTTTTCGACATTATCGATGTGCCGCTGGATCCCCGCCCGGACGGGACTCTCTGGAGCACGGGTGCCGCATATAGCTCCGTGTTGCCCACGATGGGCGTGACCCTCGCCGGCAACTACGGCTATGTGATGAATTTCTTTGGTAACGACACCGGTGGCATCATCAACAATCCCAACAACGCAGCCGGCAGCGCGGGCCTGGGCACCGGGGCGTCCAGTGGCTCCGGCTATTCGCAGACCTGGTTCTCCTACACCATCGCGTCGACCATCCTGCACGAACTCGGGCACAACCTGAGCCTCAGCCACGCCCGCAGTTACTCGACGCCTTCGACGACCAATCAGTACCGCTACGACTATGTGACCAAGCAGTATGTGGCGACCTCGGGCTTCGGTACGGGTGCAGTGCAAAACCTGCCCATCGGCACCGGCGTCGTCGAGTACGGCCACTCCTACTCGGTGATGGCGGCCTACCCCGGAAATCAGGGCCTAACACCGCGCCAGAAGGCGCAGAACGGCTGGCTGCAGCAGAAGCACTTCGCCAGTGTCAATGACATCACCGCGCGCAGCGCCGACGGAACGGCTGTCATCCGCCTTTACGACGACATGGCCGACCGCCAGGTCGTGACCAACGGCAAGACCGGAGCCGAGCTCGCCTACGGGGTGAAGAATCCGTATGCGGATGTTTATTACAACGCGTCCATTTACCGCCCGGGGGAGACTTTTGCGGTCAATGCCACCACCGGTCTCGGAGAGTGGACCGCCAATCAGCAGATTCTCGACTTCTACTACCGCAGTCATGTCGACGCCTATCCGGGCGTGGGTACGCCCACCAACACGCCCGGCGTGGTCGTCGACCTCAACCGCGTTTACATGGGCCTGCTCACGGTGGGTGAGACCTTCGTGGAAAAGGATTTCAGCCAGAGCCTGAGTACCGTCGCCGACACCGCCGCCTACGGCGTGGCGCCTCTCAATCCGGACCGCTACCGCTCGGTCTGGTACAAGATCGAATACCTCGACAACGGCGCCGACGGCCTCGGCCACTTCGCCAACATCCGCGTGACCGCGCTCACCGGGTCCCAGGTCGTCGGCTGGCAGTGGGACGCCGATCCGCTCACTGCGGGCGCGCAGGACGGATCCGGCGTCTGGAACGCCACCGACACGCGTTGGCGCAGCGTGAGTCTCGGCGTGGACAATCAGAACTGGACGCGCGGCGAGGACGCCGTGTTCGGCAACGGCACGGGCGCCGCCGGCACGGTCACCGTCTCGGGCGTTGTGGAAGCCGGGAGCGTGGCGCTCAAGCCGGCCGCCTCGGGTCGCTACACCTTCGTGTCCGACGGCGTCAACGGGGGCACGCTCAAGCTCGGCGCGGGCGGGTTGGTCGCCGAGGCCGACGCGTTGCTCGCCGGCGCCATCGATCTGACGCGCACGCAGATTTGGAGCATCTCCAAGGGCAAGACGGTGGAGCTCACCGGGACGCTCACGCACACGAACGGCAGCGTGCTCAACAAGATGGGGCAGGGCACCCTGCTGCTCTCCACAAACCGCACCTGGTCCGGAGGCCTCGCCGTGCTTGAAGGCGCCGCCTCGCAGACCGCCTCGCAGAATTATTCGGGCAACGGCTCGCTCTCGCTGGGCGAGTTCGCCCGCTACTCGGTCGACGGGGGCACGCTCACGCTCGGCAACGGCAAGAATGTCACCGGCTCCTGGGGCACGCTGTTCCTGAACGCCGGCGGCACCGCCTCGGCGCCCGAGGTCGACTTCCTCGGCGCGAGCACGATTTCGCCCAAGATCCAACTCTCCGCCGGCGACCATCACCTGCGGACCGCAGGCACCGCCGTGCTTTCGGGCGCCATCTCCGGCTCCGGCAACATCGTGAAGTCCGGCACCGGCAGCCTTTCGCTCAACAGCGACAACACCTTCACCGGCTCCGTCACCGTCAACGCCGGCAACCTTATCCTCTCGAGCTGGGAGGCCACGCGCTCGGTCAACAATGTGACCCTCTCCGCGGGCAAGCTGCTGCTGGACACCGAGGTGACCGGCGGCTCCATCGCCATCGGCAACCTCGTCGGCGCGGCCGGCACCTCGATCAGCGCCACCACCTCGGGCGACGCGGGTGTGCGCACGCTCGACATTCACCAGACCTTCGACGCCGTCCATGCCGGCACGGTGGTTGACGGCGACGCCACCCGCCGCGTGGGGCTCGCCAAGTCGGGTGCGGCCACGCTCACGCTCGCCGCCACCAACACCTACACCGGCGCCACCACGGTGAACGCCGGCACGCTTCGCGCCGGCGCCACGAACGCCTTCGGCGTGAACTCCGCCGTCACGGTCGCCTCCGGCGCCACGCTCGACGCGGCGGGTTACTCGCAGAGCATCGGCTCCCTCTCCGGCGCCGGCGCCGTCACGCTGGGCGCGGGCACGCTCACCACGGGCTCCGACAACGCATCGACGGCCTTCTCCGGGGTGATTTCAGGCGCCGGCGGTCTGGTGAAGAACGGCTCCGGCGCGCTCACCCTGTCGGGACAAAACACTTACACGGGCGTCACCCGCGTGAACGGGGGCGAGATCCGCCTCGACTTCGAGCATGCCGCCGTCGACGCCGACATCATTCACGGGGCCTCATTCCTTGAGCTTGCCGGGGGCGAGGTGGTCTTTGTCGGCCGCGCCGGCGCCACGCTCACGCAGAGCTTCTCGTCCACCAAGGTGCTCGGCGGCGTTTCAGCCCTGAGGATTGTCCGCAACGGAGGCACTTGGTTCGACATCGACCTGGGCGAGCTCATCCACACCGGCGGCACCCTCGACTTCCTCGGTTCGACAGGAGACGAGGAAGGTGCGCGCTTCATCACCTCCACCGGCTCAGCCGGCGCCATGCTCCCGGGCGGCGCTTGGGCCACCGTAGACGGTCTGGACTGGGCGGCAAAGGATGCGACCAACCGCTACATCGTCGCGTATACGGGGTATCTTGATATCCCCACCGGCAGCGGAATCATCCTCGATTCGCCGACCGCCAATGTGCGTATCACCGAAGGAGGCGCAGGCCCCGTCACGCTGGGGGCATCTCGCGTCACGGTGAATTCGGTGCTCATGGGCGCCGAGGTGAGCGCCGGCGTCATCGACACGGCCGGGAAGACTCTCGTCACCGGCGCCATCGCGGTGGCCGCCAACGCGCGGCCGCTCACCGTCGGTGTCGCGGTGAATGACGGCGTGCTCAACGGGGCCTCCGGCGCGCTAACCCTGCTCAGCAATCTTTCCACCTCCGATGGCGCCCTCACGGTGAACGCGCGCATCGCCGACGCCGGGGCGACGCCGCTGGCGCTCATCGTTTCAGGCGGCGCGCATGCGGGGGTCGTCGCGCTTGCCGGCGACAACACCTACACCGGCGGCACGACGCTTGCCAGCGGGGTCACGCTGCGCGTGGGGGCCGGCGGAGCGTCGGGCACGCTTGGCACCGGTGCGGTGACCATGGATGCGGGCACGCACCTGGTGTTCAACCGGTCCGATTCCTACACCCTTTCAAACCTCGTTTCCGGCGGAGGCGACTTCACCCAGTCCGGTCCCGGCCTCCTGACGCTCGCCGCCAACAACACCTACACCGGCGGCACGCATGTCACCGGCGGCATGCTTCGTGTGGGCGCCGGCGGCACCTCCGGCGCGCTTGGCACCGGTTCCATCGACATCGGCGCGGCCGGCACGCTCGAGTACAACCGGTCCGACTCCGTTACGCTGGCCAATTCGATCACCGGTTCGGGCGCATTCGTGAAATCCGGCACCGGGCTTCTGGCCGTCACCTCGCTCAACGGCGGCTTCACCGGCTCCGTCACCGTGAACGCCGGCACGCTCGAAGCGCGCGCCGACACGGGCATCGAAGCACCCTCCGCTCTGGGTGCCGGCTCCAACGCCATCACAGTGAATGCGGCGGGCACCCTGCTTTTCGCCAACCGTTTTGCGGCCGGCCTGCACTCCGGCGCCGTGACCGTCAACGGCGGCAAAATCACCGTCAACGGCCTGGACAACAGTTTCGCCGGGGGCAACACCGTCACCTTCGACACCGCCGCGGGCGCCGTGAACGGCACGGGCCAGTGGCGCATGCGCGACGCCGGCTCGGTCGTCGTGACCGCCGCCGCCTCCGGTTCCACCATCAGCGTGAGCAGCCTGACGCTGACCGAACCGGACTCCGGCACCTATCGTTTCCATGTCGCGGACGGCGCCTCCGCAGCCGACCTTACGATTTCCTCCGCCATCACCGGGCAGACGGGCGGCGAAAGCCTCACCAAGACCGGCGCCGGAACGCTCAAGCTGACCGGAACGAATCTGCATTCGGGAGGCACTTTTGTGACGGAGGGCAGGTTGCTGGTGGGCGGCGGCTCCAATCTCGGCACGGGCGCCGTCACGCTGGGCTCGGCCACGCTGTCGTTCACCAACGAGGGCCTGCGGCGCACCACGCTCTCGGGAAGCACGATGGATATCGCGTCCGCGGCCACGGGCACGCTGGTCACAACGGACTTCGGCCCGCTGCACAACACCACGGGCACGGTCGTTCCCGGAAGCACCACCTACGCGTACACGGGCAAGATTTTCCTGACCGCCGGCCAGTGGAGCTTCGGCGAGCATTTTGACGACGGCGCGTATTTGAAGCTCAACGACCAGGTTCTGCTCAACAACGGCGTCTGGAATGCGGCGACATCCGGATCCATAACACTGGCGGCCGACGGCTGGTATGATATCGATCTGCGCGTCTTCAACGGAAGCGGCGGCGTCGGCTCCGCCGGCGGCACCTGGGCCGGCAAGGGCATCGGTATCAAGCAGGGCGCTGCCACCACGGACGGTTCCCAATACACGCGTCTCGATCTCGGCGCGCTCGGCTCCTCCTTCATCGCCACCGGCGACATCAGTGTCGCCAACGATATGGTGCTCACCGGCGCCGGCGTCGTCGACACCTCCGCGGTGCAAGGCGGCTCCTCGGTCGTGTTTTCCGGAAACCTCAGCGGCGCGGGCTCGCTCACGAAGCTCGGGGCGAGCGCCCTCGTGCTCTCGGGCGCCAATACGAACACCGGCGCGACCACCGTCACCGGCGGCACGCTGCGCCTCGGCTCCGCCGGAGCCTTCGGCGGCAAGGGCGCTCTGGCCATCGGGGCCGGCGCCACCTTCGACGCCAACGGTCAAGCCTTTGAGACCTCGGGCCTGTCCGGCGCGGGATCTCTCGTCACCGGCGGCGCCACGGTCACCGTCGCCCCGGTCTCGGGCGCATCGTCCGCCTTCTCCGGAGTGATCGCCGGCGCGGGAGGCCTGACCAAGTCCGGCCTGAGCACGCAAGTGCTTACGGGCGCCAACACCTACACCGGCGCCACCACGGTGAATGAAGGCACCCTGCGCCTCGATTTCACCCAGGGCGCCGCGTCCGTCGTGTCCTCCGCCTCCGAGCTCGTGCTTGCCGGCGGCAGGCTCGAGGTGGTCGGCCACGCCACCCAGTCGCGTACGCAGACCTTCGCGGCCACGCGCCTCACGACCGAGACCTCGGCCACGGTCAGCCTCACCTCCACGGGGGCGCAAGTCGTGCTGGACCTCGGCGTGCTCACGCGCACCTCCGGCGGCGCCATCGACTTCGTGCTCGACGCCAACCCGACGACCAACCGCATCCGCGTGGCCGGCTTCACCGCGGGCGAACGGCTCGGCGATTGGGCCACGGTCAACGGCGGCTCCGCCTTCGCCGCGCTAAGCGCCGACGGCACCTCCATCGTCGCCTTCGAGGGTGGTTTCACCGCCATCGATGTTCGCGGAGGAGGAACCCGCAGCCAGGTCATCGGCAACGACGGCGCGATGGATGTGCGCATCATTCAGGGCGGCACCACGGTCTCCGATGTCACGCTCGCTCAGTCGAGCACGGCGGTCAAGAGCCTCATGGTCACCGCCTCCGACGCGGCTTCGATCCGCCTCGCCGAGGGCCAGGTCCTGCGCGTCGCCGGCACCGGCGGCGTGGGAGCCATCGTCCACGGCGGCACTTCGGGCGGACTTGCGCTGGGCACCGTGGTCAACCAGGGCCGTCTCACGGCAGGTGAGGGCGGCGCGGCCGAGCTCATCCTGAACAACGCGCACCCGGCCCATGCCATCACCGTCAACGCGGTGGTCGCCGACAACGGCGGCGCACTGAGCCTGACCAAAGCCGGCGCCGGCACCGTCTCGCTGTATGCGGATAGTACTTACACAGGTGACACCGCCATCGCCGCGGGCACGCTCCGTCTGGACGGCGCCTCCACCCTGGGCGGTGGTTCGTACGCCGGCGCCATCGCGAATGCCGGAGTTCTGGTCCACGCCTCCTCCGCCAATCAGACTCTCTCGGGGGTGATTTCCGGAGCGGGTTCTCTGGTCAAGGAATCCGCCTCCTCCACGCTCACCCTTGCGGGAGAGAACACCTACTCGGGCGGAACCACCGTCACCGCGGGAACGCTGCGTGTGGTCTCCGGCGGCGGACTCGGTGCCGGCGGTCTCAATGTCGGCTCGGGCGCGTCCGTGATCGTGGACGCCCCGTCCTCCGTGCTCACCCTCGGCGCCCCCGGCACGATGTCCGGCAACCTTGCGCTGAGCGCGGGCACGTTGCGTCTGGGCGCCGCCGGCGCGCTGAACGGCGAGGGCGCGGTCGCCCTCGCCTCCGGCAGCACTCTGGACGCCGCGGGGCAATCGTTCGGCGTGGGCGCCCTCTCCGGCTCGGGTTCCGTCACCCTCGGCGGCGCCACCGCCTCCGTGGGCTCCGGCGACTTCAGCGGCGCCATCAGCGGCGCGGGCGGTTTGACCAAGACCGGCGCGGGCACCCTGACGCTTTCGGGCTCCAACGCTTACACCGGCGCCACCACCATCTCCGGCGGCCGACTGGTCGTCGGCGGTTCCGGCCAACTCGGCGCCGCCGGCACGCACTCCGGCACCTTCGCCAACGCGGGCACCTTGGAAATCGCCACGAGCGCCGACCAGACGCTCTCGGGCGTCATCTCCGGCACCGGTTCCTTGGTGAAGTCCGGCACGGGCACGCTCACGCTCTCCGGTACGAACACCTTCACGGGGTCGGTCACGGTCGCCTCCGGTGTGGTCAAGCTCGTCTCGTCCGCCGCCTTCGGGGCGTCGAACACCGATGTGGGCAAGGTGACCGTCGCCTCCGGCGGCGCCATCGACCTCAACGGCGTGGGCAACACCAATTACGGCGTCACCATCGCCGGTGCCGGCACCGACGGACGGGGCGCCATCTTCAACACTAGGGCCGCCACTTCCACCAGCCAGATTCAGCTGCCGAAGATGCGGCTTTCGGGGGACGCCACGGTCGGCGGCACGCACAACTTCGCCATGATCGCCTCCGGTTATGGCGCGACGACGCTGGATCTCGCCGGCTTCACGCTCACCAAGTCGGGCGCGAACACGATGTATCTGGCCAGCACAAACGCCACGGCCGGCACCTTGCGCGTCGCCTCGGGCTCGCTCGCGTTCGGCCTTACGAACGCCGGCACCGGCTTCACCGGCGCGGCCACCGCGCTGGCGCTTGACGACGCCGCCGGCGTGTCGCTTGCGGTGAACAAGTCCTCCTTCGTGGGCTCCCTTTCCGGGGGCGGCGCGGCGGGCGGCCATGTTTCGCTGGGTGCCAACACCCTCACGGTCGGAGCGCTCGGCACCGACACCACCTACTCCGGCGTCATCTCCGGCACGGGTGCGTTAACCAAGGTCGGAGCGGGCACGCTCACGCTCACGGGCGTCAATGCCTACACGGGCGCCACGACCCTTTCCGCCGGCACCCTCAAGGTGGGTGGAGCCGGTCAGCTCAACGCGGGCGCCTATGCGGGCTCCCTCGTCAACGACGGCACCTTCGAATACGCCTCCTCGGCGAATCAGACGCTCTCCGGCGTCATCTCGGGCGCGGGCGCCCTGGTGAAGTCGGGTGCGGGCACGCTGACGCTCTCGGGCGCGAACACCTATGCGGGAGCCACCACCGTGCAGGCGGGCTCCCTGGTCGTCACCGGCTCGCTCGCCTCCGACATCACCGTCGGCGCCGGCACCACTCTCGGCGGAGCCGGCTCCACCACTGGCTCGCTGACCTTCGCCGACGGAGCCACCTTCGTCGCCGCAGGCACTCCCTTCTCCGCCTCCTCCGGCCTAGCGTTCCAGGGCGGGCTGAGTGTTGTCTTCGACACCGCGCCGACGGCCGGAACGAAGGCGTTGTTCCACTACGGCACCACGCTTAACGGCAACCTCTCCCTGCTCTCGGCCTCGACCGTGCGCGCCTCGTTCTCCGACGATGCGGTGAACAAGTCGGTGCTCGTCAATGTCACCTGCCTCTCCGACGTATGGAACACCGCTTCCGGAAACTGGGATGTGGGGTCGAGCCTCAACTGGTCCAACGGTTCGGACGGCAAGTTCTTCCAAGGCGACAGCGTGACCTTCAACGACCCCGCGGTCGCGAGCACGGTGACCTTGGTGGGCGCGCTGCTGCCCTCCGCAGTGACGGTCAACAACGCCAATGCGTACACCTTCTCCGGCTCCGGCTCCATCGGAGGGTCGTCCACGCTCACGAAAAACGGCGCGGGTACCCTGACTCTCGCCACGGTCAACACCTATACGGGCGAAACCGCGGTCAACGCCGGCACGCTCCGTCTCGGCGTCGCCGGCGCCCTGGGCGGCGGCTCTGTCAGCATCGCTTCCGGTGCCACGCTCGACGCAGCGGGCTACGCCTTCTCCGTCGGTGCGCTTAGCGGCAACGGTACGCTCAGTCTCGGTGGCGGCGTCGCCTCCGTGGCCTCCGGCGATTTTGCCGGCACCGTCACGGGTGCCGGGGTGTTCACGAAGGTCGGCGCCGAAACGCTCACCCTCAGGGGGCAGAACTCCTTCACCGGAGACATCTCCATCGCGGCGGGCACGCTCAAGCTCGACGGCGCCGGACGCCTTGGTGCAGGCGCCTATGCGGGCGCGATTGCCAACGCGGGGGTACTCGAGCTCGGTTCGTCCGCCGCCCAGACGCTCTCGGGCGTCATTTCCGGTACCGGTTCCTTGGTGAAGTCAGGAGCGGGGGCGCTCACGCTTTCCGGCGCGAACACCTATGCCGGCGGCACCAGCATCACCGGAGGCTCACTCTCGGTGAGCAGCGCGGGCAATCTGGGCACGGGGGGCGTGCACATCGACTCGGCCGGTTCGCTCGCCATCAGCTTCTCGTCCGGGACGCAGACGATCTCATCCAACCTGACCGGGTCGGGCGCCGTCTCCAAGTCCGGCAACGGGATCTTGGTGCTTTCCGGAAGCAACAGCACCTTCTCGGGCACCTACACCCTCGGTGCCGGCGACCTGGTGTTTAATAGCGCGGGCGCCGAAAACGGAGCGCCGAGTGTCGTGGTCAACGGAGGCCGCTTCGTTCTTTCCAACCCGTTCGCGAACGGTACGGCCACGATAGGCAACCTCTCGGGAACGGGAGGAAGTATCACCACGCTGTACAACAGCACGACCGGCATCCGTACTCTGGGCGTCAATCAGACGGTCAACGGCACCTACTCCGGCGCACTGACCGGCGAAGTCACCGGGCGTCAGCTCGGTCTTAGCAAAACGGGCTCGGCCACGCTGACGCTCTCCGGCGCCAACACCTACACCGGCGGCACCACCATCAACGGCGGCACGCTGCTGGTCGGTGTCACCAGCGCGAGTGCGACCACGGGCGCGCTCGGCGCCGCTTCCGGCGCTGTGGTCGTCAACTCCGGAGGCCGTCTGAACACGGGTCTGGCGGGCACCGACTATCTGCTGCGCAACGCCGTCACCGTGAATTCCGGCGGCACGCTCATGGGCTCCGGCATCCTTTCGGGCGCCGTGAACTTCGGGGCGGGCGCGATTGTCGCTCCGGGCAACTCCGTGGATACGCTCACCTTCACGAACGGGGCGACCTTCGCCTCGGGCTCCGTGTATGAGTGGGAAATTCAAGGCGCGGCGCCGTCCGTGGCGGGGGTCGACTTCGATCAGATTCTGGTCACCGGGGGGACTCTCAACGCGCAGGCGGGGTCCATCCTGAAGGTGACTTCGCTGGGCGTGGATTACACGAACGCCTTCTGGCGCACCGGGCGCAGCTTCATGGTCGTCGACGCGCAGTCGCCGGGCACCTTCACGGGCGCCTTCACGCTCGACACTTCCGCGGCGGGGCCGCTCGCGGGTTTCGGCGCGTGGAGCATGACCGTCTCGAACGGCGACCTGTACGCGGTGTGGTCGGCAGTTCCCGAGCCTTCGACCTACGGCCTGATGGGCGTCGGCGCCCTCGCCGTGGCGGCCGTGGCGCGCCGCCGTCGCCGCGCCACCAAGGAGTGACGCCACCGGTCGTGCGTTCCCCAAGGGGATTCCGGCCTCGGGCTTCATCGCCCGGGGCCGTTTTGTTTGGGCAAACCACAGGCGGCCCCGCCATTGCGGAAATGGATCGGTTTGACACTCTCTCCGGCGGCGCGGGCCACTCCCGGCTTTCCCTCCGCCGCGAAATCCGGACTTTTGAAGCCGCCTCGGCACCTTCACGCCCTATCCACGAAAACTATCAACTCCCCGTTCCCATGCGCCCCGTACACGCCCACGCCGCCCAGGCGCCCAAGTCGCCTCTCGCCCCTTTCAACTTCGACATGGCCGCGCCGTCGCCCGCCGGCGTCGTGGTGCGCGTGCTCTCCTGCGGCCTGTGCCACAGCGACCTGCACATGCTCGACAACGACTGGGCCTGCACGACCTACCCGTTCGTCCCCGGCCATGAGGTCGTGGGCGTGGTCGAGGAGGTCGGCGCCGCCGTGACGCACCTGCGCAAGGGCGACCGCGTGGGCGTGGGATGGCAGCGTTCCTCCTGCGGCTGCTGCGACGACTGCGTGCGCGGCGAGGAATCCCTGTGCGACGCCAACCGGGCGCTCATCATCGGCCACCACGGCGGCTTCGCCGACTTCGTGGAGGTGGATGCCCGTTTCGCTTTCAAACTGCCCGAGGGCATCGACACGAACGACGCCGGTCCGCTGCTGTGTGGCGGCATTACCGTGTACAGCGCGCTGCGCCACGCCGGCATCGGTCCGGGCAAGCGGGTGGGCGTCATCGGCCTGGGCGGCCTCGGCCACCTCGCCGTGCGCTTCGCCTCGGCGTTGGGCTGTCACACCACCGTGTTCACCACCAGCCCGGATAAGGTCGCCGAGGCCGGCGAGCACGGCGCGCACGACGCGATCGTGGCGCGCGACACGGAGTGGGAGCGCGAGCCGTCCGCGAAGCTCGACATCATCCTCAACACCGCCAGCGCCCCGGTGAAGTTCGACCGGTATGTGAACGCCCTGGCCTCCGACGGCACGCTCAGCCTTGTGGGCGTGGGCGCCGGCAAGGTGGTCGTTCCGTTCTCCCCCCTGATGGCGAAGCGCCGGCGCGTCATGGCTTCGCCCATCGGCGGCACCGTCATGATCCGTGAGATGCTGCGCGTGGCCGACACCCTCGGCGTGCGCCCGCAGACCGAGCTGTTCCCGATGTCCGAGGCCAACGCCGCCTTCGACAAGCTGCGCGCCAACAAGGTGCGTTACCGCGCCGTGCTCACCCGCTGAGCCGTCCGCGCTTGGCGCCAGGGAGGGGGCGGGGCGGTCGGGCGGGCCGCATGAGGTCGCAACGGCCGCTTGCGCCGGGCGAAGTCCTTCGCTCACTCGGCCGCACGCCTCCAACCACTTATGGGTTTTTCCGCCTTCGATGTCATCGGTCCGAGCATGATCGGGCCCTCCAGTTCGCACACGGCCGGCGCCGTGCGGCTGGGCCTCGTGGCGCGCGCCTTCTGCGACGGCGTTCCGGCCGAGGCCAAGGTGGAGCTGCATGGCTCCTTCGCCGCCACGGGCGCCGGGCACGCTACCGACCGGGGTATCGTGGCGGGCCTGCTGGGCTTCTCCACCGACGATGAGCGGCTGCGCGACTCATTCGACATCGCGCGCGCCTGCGGCCTGGCCGTGGGGTTCTCGCCTGTGGACTTGGGCGAGGACGCTCACCCGAACACCGCGCGCATCTCGGTTCGTCCGTCCGTCGGCGACGGCGTTCGCATGACCGGCGCCTCCGTCGGTGGCGGCAGCATCCGCGTGCTGGAGGTGGACGGCTTCGCCACCGATTTCACGGGTGAGCTCGACCTCATCGCCGTGTGGCACGCCGACCGTCCCGGGTTCCTTTCCCGCGTCACCACGCTGCTCTCGTGCGTGGAGGCCAATATCGCCACCATCCACACCGCCCGGCGCGCGCGCGGCACGGACGCCTTCACGCGCATCGAGGTGGACGGCCCCCCGCCGCCCGAGGTGCTCGCGGTCATGCGCCGCATTCCCGGCGTGACGAAGGTCGTCATGCTCGGACGGCTGTTCTGAATCAAGGTGTCAGGTGCGAGGTGTCAGGTGGCAGGCGCGGAATCCGCGACCCCGGCATCTGAACCCCTGCCATCATTCGCACCCGCCAACTTCCGCCTACCACCTCACCCCTTTGCCTTTCCTCATGGAAACCTACGATTACTCCAAGGCCGCCGAGCTCGTCGCCCTTTGCGAAAAGCATTCGCTGAGCATCGCCGACATCGCCATGCGCCGCGAGATGGCCGAACGCGCGGAGTCGGCGGAGGTGCTGCTGGAGCGCATGCGCCGCCACTATGTGACGATGCGCGACAGCATCCGCAAGGGGCTGGAGATCCGCGGGCTTTCGCCCAGCAGGCTCAGCGGCGGCGACGCCGCGAAGTTGCTCGCCTACTCGAAGACCGAGAATCCGCTGCTGGGCGCCGATTTCGCGCGCACCGTCGCCTACGGGTTCGCCGTGCTGGAGGTGAACGCGCAGTTCGGGCGCATCGTCGCCACGCCCACCGCCGGTTCCGCCGGCGTGGTGCCGGCGTGCCTCGTCATGCTGGAGGAGACGCGCGGTCTCACGGAGGAACAGTGCGCGAAGGCCTTGTTCACCGCCGCCGGCGTCGGCGTGGTGATTGGCAAGAACGCGTGCTTCTCCGGCGCCCAGGGCGGTTGCCAGGCCGAGGTGGGCAGCGCGTCCTGCATGGCCGCCGCCGCCATCGCCGAGGCGATGGGAGGCACGCCGCAGCAGGCCTGCGAGGCCGGCGCATACGCCCTCATGAACACTCTGGGGCTGGTGTGCGACCCCATCGGCGGCTATGTCGAAGTGCCCTGCGTGAGCCGCAACGGCATGTTCGCCGTGCACAGTTTCCTGGCCGCCACCATGGCGCTCGCCGGCTCCCGCTGCGTGGTGCCGCTCGACGATGTCATCCTCGCCATGCGCGACATCGGTCGGCGCATGCCCCGCGCCCTCAAGGAAACCGCCGGCGGCGGACTCGCCACCACGCCGACCGGGCTGAAGTTCCCTCCGCTGCCCGTGGGCGGAGCGCAGGCCCCGGTCCGTCTTTGAGCGCCCCGGCTTGCCGGCCCGCGCCGGAAGTCCGTTTGGCAGGTTGGGAGTGCGGTTGCCTTTTGCCCGGTTGCTCCTTCCCTGCGCCGCTTCATGAAACGCCGCCGCCTCTCCGAATACCGCCATGTCGTCTGGGACTGGAACGGCACGCTCATGGACGATCTCGACGCCTGCCTGGGCTCGCTGAACAACCTGCTGGCGATGCATGGGCGCGCGCCGATGGACGCCGAGTCCTACAAGGCCATCTTCGAGTTTCCGGTCATCCGTGTGTACGCGGCGCTGGGTTTTCCCACCGACGACATTTCCTTCAAGATGGGCAGCGTCGCCTTCATGGCTCACTATGAGGCCAACCGGCACTCCTGCCCGCTGCACCCCGGCACCCGCGAGACGCTCTCGGCGCTGCGCGACGCCGGCTTGGGCCAGTCCGTGCTTTCCGCCTACCGGCACGACCTGCTGGAGAAGATCATCGGCGAATACGCCCTCGCCGACTTCTTCCATTCGCTCAGCGGCAACGGAGACATCGAGGCGCACGGCAAGGCCGGACGCGCGCGCGCCCACCGCGAATCGCTCGGGCTCCGGCCCGACGAGGTGCTGTACATCGGTGACACTCTGCACGACGCCGAGACGGCCGAGGCCATGGGCGCCGACTGCATCCTGGTCGCTCACGGCCACCAGCCGCGCGCCAAGCTTGTCGCCTCCGGGCATCGCGTGGCCGACAACTTCGACGAACTGCGCAGCTGGCTTTGAGCGCCTCGAACGCCGACGCGTGAAATTTTCGGGTGCCTTCGTTCAACGATTTTCCGCCGCTTTGGCGTTTGGCGCGTGTTGGCCGGATTTCCGTGGCCCAAAATCTCGGTTGAACCTGTGGGCCGCGCCGATAGCCCGTTGCGCATGTCCGGCTCCGAACAGCACGATCTTGTCTCCGCCATGGAAGCCCTCGTGGCGGGCCAGCCGCGTCCCGGCTGGGATTCCTATTTCATGGCGGCCGCCACGCTGCTGAGCTCGCGATCAGCCTGCGAACGACTGCATGTCGGCTGCGTCATCGTCTCCGACGGCAAACACCCCAACCGCATCATCGCCGCCGGATACAACGGGTTCCTTCCCGGAGCCCCTCACGCCTCTCGCGTGCGCGACGGCCATGAGCAGGCGACCGTCCATGCCGAGCAGAACGCCGTGGCCGACGCCGCCAAGCGCGGCGTGCCGCTCGAGGGCGCGACCGCCTATGTGACGCATTTCCCGTGCATCAATTGCACCAAGATTCTCGTGTCCGCAGGCATCGCGACGATCAAGTACCGGCACGACTACAAGAACGACCCCGTCGCGCTCGAATTGCTTGCACAGGCCGGCGTATCGGTCGTCAAGCTCACCAAGGATGGTTCCCTCTCCCATGCGTGATGCCGGTGCGGGCGCCGGCTCGCTTGCGGGCAAGCTGCTTCTGGCTCACCCCGCGCTCACCGATAAAAACTTTCGCCGCACGGTCGTGCTGCTCGCCGCGCATACGCCGGCGGACGGGGCCATGGGCGTGATATTGAATCGTCCGACAGGGCGCACGCTGGGCGACGCAACGGAGGGGTTTGCGGCTTCGCCGCTCGCCGGTATCCCGCTCTACGAGGGCGGCCCCGTGGACACCGGCCGCGTACTCTTCGCCGCCTGGCGCTGGGAGGCCTCGCAACGCCGGCTGCGTTTGCAATTCGGCATCGACCGCGACGCGGCGGTGACGCTTCTGCGCGAATCGACGGATACCCGTGTGCGCGCCTTCCTCGGGCACTCCGGGTGGACGGCGGGCCAGTTGGAGGACGAGATTCGCGCCGACGGGTGGATCGTCACCGGTCCCGGCGCCGCGTTCGCCGACGAGAAGCTCGACGGCCCCGCGCTATGGCGATCGCTGCTCCCCGGGATTTCGCCGGAGCTTCGCCTTCTCGCCGATTCTCCCGACGAGCCGGAGAAGAACTGAAGACGCGGAACGGCGAACGAGGAATGCGGAACAGGTTTTTCGTCGCGTGCGTCTGTCGAAGTCGGTCTCGGTGCGTAGTTCCGCGCTTCGAGTTCCGATGTCCGCGTTAACCTAAAACCAACCTGTCCAGCCCCGGCGACACCACCTGGATGCCGGCGGTGAGACCGGTTCCTTCGACGGGCACGGGAAGCGAGGCGGCGGGAAGCCCCGCCAGGCTCACGGGCGTGTTCAGTCGCAGCAGCTCCGTTCGCAGGGCGTCGGTGTGCCCGGACTTCGGCTGCGCCACGCACGGCACGCACGGCCAGGCCAGCGCGTCGTACATCTCGAAGAATTCGTCGAACATCGCGCGCACGCGCTCGCGGTGCGCCACCGCCACGGCGATCTCGGACTCCGTGCGCGCAGCGCCGGCCGCGAGCCGGGCGCGCACCACCGGGTCGTACCGGTCGGCGTGGCGCGCCAGCAGCGCCTTGTGCACCGAAGCCGCCTCGGCGCCGCCGAGGACGGGGTAGGATTTCTCCACGCCCGCGCAGATCTCCGCAAAAAGCTTCACCGCGTCTTCCGAGGACTCCCATCCGCGCTCACTCGCCTCGCGATCACAGGCGGTGCGCACCGAGGCGTCGGCGCCTTCGGCGTATCCGCCGAGCCACAACACGCGTGGGGGGCGTCCGAGCTCCGGGATGCCGCCCAGCAGCGTATGCGTGACCGTTTTCAAGTCTTCCGGAGTTCCGGCAATCCAGCCGGGCGCGTCATACGAGGGCGACAACGGCGCCATCTCGTCGGCGTCCGTCAGGCCGGGCACAAGGCGCAGCCCATATGCGCCGCACCAAACGGAAGGCACGCGGATGGATCCCGCCGTGTCCGTGCCGAGCGCCCACGGCGTGAGGCCGGCGCCCACCGCCCAGGCCGAGCCGGAGCTGGAGCCGCCCGCGAGCAGATCGGGTCGCGTCGGGTGCGGACAGTCGCCGAAGTGCGGGTTCTCTCCGGTCAGCCCGAACGCGAACTCGTTGAGCTGCGTCTTGCCCGCGAGCACCGCGCCGCACTCGCGCGCATGCGCCACGAGCGACGCATCCGACGCCTCCACCGGCGACACTTCCAGCGTGAACGCAGCACCGCAGCCGGTGCGTGTGCCGGCCACCGCGAAAAGGTCCTTGGCCAGGAACGGCGCGCCCGCGAGAGGCTTGCCTCGCATCCCCCAAGCGGCCTCGAACCGCGCGTACAGCTCCGGCATACTCGGCATGCCGCACAGCGCCGCGCGCTGTGTGCCCGGGGGCACCGTCGCGAGCTTTTGCAAAAACGCCTCGGCCGCGCCGCGCGGGCCGCGCGTCTCAAACACCCCGCGCCAGTCGGCGAGGGTCAGCGGAAACCGATTTTGATTTTTCACCACGGAGGACACAGAGAGCACGGAGAAGGTAAGGAGAGGTTTTCAAAGGGCGGCCACAGCCGGCCACGAATGAGCGCAGATTCTTGATGCAGACGGAATCTGTGCAATTTGCGGATGAAGACTCAGTGGTGAAAAAACCGAAATCGGTTCCGCTCACCGTGCTGCCAGCAGTTCGCGCGCGTGGGAGAGGGCGGAGGCGGATTTGCGGTCGCCGAGCATGCGGGCGAGCTCGCCCTCGCGTTCGGCGGGGGCGGTGTGAAGGGGCGCGATGGTCACGGTCGTGGCGTCCTCGGTCTGGCTCTTCTCCACTCGGAAGTGCGAGCGGCCCTGCGCGGCGACCTGCGGCAGGTGCGTGACGCAGAAAACCTGGTGGCGACCGGCGAGCGCGGCGAGTTCGCGGCCCACCTGGCCGCCGACTTCGCCGCCCACATTCGCGTCGACCTCGTCGAACACGAGCACGGGCGTGCTGTCCACGCCGGCGAGCACGGTCTTGAGCGCGAGCATGACGCGCGCGGTTTCGCCGGAGGAGGCGATGGCGTTGAGCGGCAGCAGCTCCTGGCCGGCGTTGGGGGCGAAGAGGAAGACGCAGGCGGAGTCGCCGGTCTCGGTGAGTTTTTCCGTATCGACGACGCGGATGCGCAGGTCGGCCTTCTTGAAGCCGAGATGGCCGAGCAGCCTTCGCGCGGACGCGGCGAGCGTCTCGGCGGCGTCGAGGCGCTTGGCGCGCAGCTTGGCGGCGAGCGCGCGCAGATCCTTTTCCAGCGCATCGGCCTCGGCCCGGGCGCGGGCGATGGCGCCCTCGATGTCGCCCTGCAGGGCGAGCTTGCGCGCGAGGGCGTCGCGCTTGGCGCGCACGGCGGCGGCATCCGGGCCGTACTTACGCTTCAGTTCGAGCCAGAGCATCATGCGCCGGTGGATGTCCTCGGCGGACTCCTCGTCCCCGGTGTCGGCGGCGAGTCGCGAGTAGTCGGATGCGATGTCCTCGATCTCGATGGCGAGGGCGTTGAGCCTGTTTTCCAGTCCCGCCGCCTCGGGGTCGATGGCGGCCACCTCGCGCGCGGCGCGCAGAAGGCCGGGGATTTGAGAGGAGAAGCCGTCGTCGCCCGCGAGGCCGGCGTGTACCTTGCCGATGAGCGATGTGAGCTCCTTGGCCTTCGAGAGCCGGTTGAAGTCGCGTTCCAGCGCGGCGACGGCGTCGTCGTCGAGGTCGACGGCGTTCATCCTGTCGAGCTGGCCGCGGATGAAGTCGGCTTCGTCCTCGGTGATTTTCTCCTGCGAGGCGATGTCGTCGATGCGGCGCAGGACACCGCGCCAATCCGCGTGTTTTACGGCGTAGCGGTCGGCGGTCTCACCGTGGGCGGCGAAGAGGTCGAGCATTTCGAGTTGGCACGATTCCTTGAACAGCTTCTGCGGCTCACCGGGGCCGTGGAAATCAATCCAGTCGCCGCCGAGCCGCTCGAGCTGGGCGAGCGTGGCGTTGGCGCCGTTGATGACGATGCGGCCGGATTTGGTGACATGCACGGTGCGTCGCAGAAGCAGCCGTCCGTCCTCGCAGGGCGGCAGGCCGAGCTCCTCCAGCAGAGCGTCAATCTTTGCGGGGTGGGCGAACTCGAGCACGCCCTCGACCTCGCACTGCTCGGTGCCGCGGCGAACGACCGTCTTGGCCACGCGGTTGCCCGCGAGCAGGCCGAGAGCGCCCAGCAGCACGGACTTGCCGGCGCCGGTCTCGCCGGTCACGACGGTGAATCCGGCGTCGAACTCGAGTTCGGCCTCATCCATGAGGGCGAGGTTCTTGATGCGGAGATGCGTCAGCACGGGAAAAGAAAGGTGTTGTCCACGAAAGACAAGAAGGGGCCGAAAGGGGCGGCGATGACTTGCGGGCGAAACCGGCGCGGGCGTCTTCCTGTTCAGGCCGGACCCGCCGCAGGGTACTCGCGCGCGCCGAAGAGGGCCGTGCCCACGCGGATCATGGTGGATCCCGCGGCGATGGCGTGTTCGAGGTCGCCGGACATGCCCATGGAGAGCTCGGGGAGGGCCACCTTTCGCGAGCCGGCGAGGGCGTCTCGCCAGGAGCGGAGGTTGTCGAAACAGCGGCGGGCGACATCGGGGTGGTCGTCGAGCGGGGCGATGGTCATGAGGCCCTCGACGCTCAGGTGCGGGCAGGAGAGCGCGGCGTCCAGCAGCGCGGCGAGCCCGTCGAAGTCGGCGCCGAACTTCGCCGGGTCCGCGCCGGCGTTGGCCTGAAGGAGGACGGGCAGGTTTTTTCCGGCCTCTCCTGCGATGCGGTCGAGCCGCTTCGCAAGGTCGGGTGAATCCACGGACTGGATACGGTCGAAGGTGGCGACGGCGAGCCTGGCCTTGTTGGATTGGAGGTGCCCGATGAGCTCCCAGCGCAGGCCGGCGGGAGTGAGCGGTCGTTTCTCGGCCGCCTCCTGCACGCGGTTCTCGCCCACCGCGGCGAAACCGTTGCGTTGCGCGTACAGCGCCGCGTCGACAGGGTGGCTCTTGGTGACGGGCAGGAGCGTGACGGAACAGGGCGCACGGCCTGCGGCGACGCAGGCGGCGTCGATGCGGGCGCGCACCTCGGCGACATGGGCGGCAAACTCCTCGTAACGGATCATGGCGGGGAAATTGGCGCGGGCGCGGGCGGCGGAAAGCAAAAACCCCGGCGCGCGCAGGACGGGCCGGGGTTTTCGGGAGAGTCGGCGATTACTTCCAGTTGAGCACGAACTTGAGGTAGTAGGTGGTGTCGAGCCGGTCGACGCCCGGTGTGACCTTGGCGCGGTACTCGTTGCTCATGCCCATGCGCAGCTTCCAGCAGTCCGTGTTGGCCAGCGGCATTTCGATGTAGGAGTCGTGCAGCACGATGACATTCGAGAAGTCGTCGAAGGCCGGGGTGCAGGAAAGGTCGTTCACCATTTTGAAGTACTTGAACTGGCAGTCGTGGTGGAGGCCGAGGTCAAGACCGGGGGACGAGGTGTCTTCCTGGAGGTTGTTCTTGTAGGCTTCGAATCGGTAGGCGAGACCGGCGCGGACCGAAAGCTTCTGGTGGTCGTTGTCGATGAGGAGGTCGCCAAGGCCGACGGCGTCGGTGGAGAAGAAGTTGATCTGGCGGACCTTGTCGAAGCCGTTGTCGGAGCGGACATACCAGAAGAACGGCCGCGCGAAGTAAGAGGTGTACTCGACGCCGGCGTGCAGGTCGTCGGCGGCCTTCACCCAGCCGAGGTCGTTCTTGGTTTTGGAATAGTTGTGCTTGGCGTAGAACTTCAGTTCGTCGTCCGGTCCCTTGTTGAGCGCCTGAAGGCCCGAGGAAGCGCCGATGGATTCGCGGTTGCCGGTCTTGCCGATGACCGAGATGTCGGCGGTGTATTCCCAATGGCGGATAAGCTTGTCGGCCGCCTTGTCGGCCGGGGATTTTGCGCCGGGGCGCCAAGCGTCCTTGAGGTTGTCGACCTTGGAGGCCACGACGCCGTCGGGTGTGCCGATGGTCACGCCGTCCTGAGCGGGGGAGACTTTGCCCTTGGCCTCTGTTTTTCCGACGGTGGCGATGAAGATTTCCTCGTCGGTGGAGAAGGCGGTGACTTCGGATTGCTTGATTTTGATCGGGTCCGCCACGGCCGCAGTCTGAACGGTGAAGACGCCGGCCTCGAGGTCGACAATCTTGCCCTTGATGACGCCGCCGTCCTTAAGGCGAATCTCGTCGGCGGAGCTCGCCAGGGGGAGGGTCAGGGATACAAGGGCCAGAGAGAGGTTGCCAATTTTCATGGGGGTAATCGGTTATGAGGGAGAAAAGAAAACCCGGTGCCCGGACTTTGGCCAGCCTTCGCGTATCAAACGGCGGTAAACGCCCCGTGTCCAAACCGGTTCAAAACCCTTCCGGAATCATGAAACTACACGCAGTCGTCATCGGCGCCGGCCCCGCCGGACTCTCCGTATCCGCATCTCTTTTACAGAAGGGGCTGCCCGTCGTCTGCCTGGAGTCCGGAGGGAGGGCGGGCGGCATGATGGGGTCGGTTCGGCGGGACGGGTTTCTCGCCGAGACCGGGCCGCACAGCTTTCGTCTTTTCGGCGATTCGGTTCCCGAGTCGCTTCGAATCACCGGGCTGGACCGTCGGCTTGTGGACGCGAATCCGGCGGCGAAAAAGCGCTATGTCACCTGCGGCGGACGCCCGGTAGCAGCGCCCGCTTCGCCGCTGGAGGCGGCCCGGTCCCCGTTGCTCAGTCTCACGGGGAAGCTGCGTTTCGCGGTCGAGCCTTTCGTGTGTCGGGCTTCCGAGGACGAGGAGGAGACTGTGGCGCAGTTTGTGCGTCGTCGTCTGGGCGGGGAGGCGCTCACACGGCTGGTCGACGCGGTCGTGGGGGGTATCTATGCGGGGGATCCCGAGAAGCTGTCCGTGCGGCATGCGATGCCGATGTTGCACCGTTTCGATCGCGAATACGGGTCGCTGGTGATCGGCGCGCTGGCCACACGGGATGAGCGCAAGGTGCGCGGCAAGGCGCGTATCGCCGGATTCCCGACGGGCATGGCCGAACTGCCGGCGGCGCTCGCCTCGATGCTCGGTGACTCCCTGCGTCTGAACGCCACTGTGGTTTCGCTGGAGCGCACGCCCGTCGGCTGGCGCGTGGTGTGGCGTGAGCAGGGCGGGCCGGAGCGGGTTGCGGAGGCGACTCATGTGGTGGTCGCCGCACCCCCTTCCCGTTGGTCGCAATTGCCGTTGCCTGCCGGCCTCGACGAGCTGGGGGCGGCGGCCGCCGCCGTGCCGAGCCCGCCCGTGGGCGTGGTCACGCTCGGTTACTCACGCGAAAAGGTCTCACACCCGCTGGACGGCTTTGGCGTGCTTTCTCCCGGTGCCGAGCGACGGAGCGCGCTCGGGGTGCTTTTCCCGTCGAGCATACTCCCCGGACGGGCCCCGGACGGGGCTGTCACACTGGCCGCCTTTATCGGCGGCGCGAGGCAGCCGGAATTGGGCGCCCTGGACGCCGACGAGCTGGTGCGATTGGCGCGGGAGGAGTGCGAGTCTTTGATGGGGGCTCGGGGAGCTCCGGAGTTTGTGAATGTCGCCCGGTGGTCGCGGGCCATTCCGCAGTACGACCTGCGTCACGGCGACTTTCTCGCGAAGATGTCCGCAGCGGAATCGACGATGCCCGGGCTGCATTTTTGCGGGAATTTCCGCGGCGGCGTGGCCATCGGCGCCACGCTGGACAATGCGGCCGCGCTGGCGCGTTCGATCGCCTAGCGTCCGGCGCCGTTTTGTTCCCTCAGGAGGTCAGCCTTGGGGCTGTCTCAGCCGTACTGCCATAGCCAGCGGTATCAGCGTGGCCAGGGCGCAGGCCAGGTAGACCCCGGCGTGGCCGCCGCTGCGGAAGTAGATGACGGCTGCGGCGAGCGGGCCTATGGCCCGCGCGAGTGCTCCCGCGGAGCGGAACACGCCGGCGTGGAAACCTTGGGAACGCTCGTCGGAGTGTCTGGAGACGAGCGCTGCGAGCGAGGGCTGGGTGAGGCCCACAGCCAGAGAGAAGAGGAACAGTCCGAGATAGAAGGCCGGCTGGTTGTGCGAGAAGGCCACCGTGAGTGAGCCGGCGAGACCCGCGGAGAGCCCGGCGAGAACCATGCGTTTCTCCCCGATGCGGTGACCGCTGCGCCGCACGATGCCGCCCTGAACCAGACCCATGCTGACCGCGATGAAGGTGAACATCAGCGTGTTCTGCGTGGGCGTGTAATTGAAAAGCTCCAACGCAACGAAGGTGATCGTGCTTTCCATGCCGGCGAAAGCGGAGAAGAAGCACAGGTTGATCAGCGTGGCGCGCCGGATGTCCGGGGAGGCGATGCGGTGAAGGCTGAACACCGACCCGCGCGGGGTCTTTGATGCGCGGTGTTCCGGGGTGAGCGTTTCCGGGAAACTGCGCCAGGCCACGAACGCGTTGAGCGCCGCCAGCGAGAAGGAGAGCGCGGCGGCGGCGGAGAACGGGTTGATCGCGAAGGCGGCGCCGTCGTGCGCGCGTCCGGCGGACAGGTCGAGGTGCGAGGCCAGGGCGCCCAGCGCGGGCCCGCACAGCACGCCTGCTGCGATGCCCATGCCCACGAGCGCCATGGCCTTGGAGCGGTCGCGGCCCTCGGTGGCGTCGGCGGCCGCCGCCTGTGCGACGGAGATGTTGCCCGCCATGATGCCGGCGAGCATGCGGGAGAGCACGAGCACCCAGAAGGCGCCGGCCACGAACCACAGCGCGTAGGCCAGCGCCGTGCCCGTGAGCGTGACGAGCAACACCGGTCTGCGGCCGATGCGGTCGGAGAGGTTGCCCCACAGGGGGGCGAACGCGAATTGGAGGAGGGAGAAGAGCGCGCCGAGAAGTCCGCCGAAAAGCGCGGTCACGGCGACCTCGTTGCCCTGGCCCACGACGCCGCGTGCGATCTCGAGGAGCCCGTGGACAAGCGAGCCCTGCGGTTCGGAGGCGAAGTAGTGGTCGAGGAGCTTCGGATAGATGGGGAAGAGTAGGCTGAACCCCACGAAATCCATGAAGACCGTGAAGAACACGAGTCCCAGGGTTCGGCGCGATTTTTGCGCGGGCGCGGCGTCGGCTACGGTCGTCATGGAGCGGGATGAAGCCCGGTGTCGGCCCGTCGCCAACACGCGAAACCGGAATCCGGCGGGAATTCACGGCCGGCCCGGGGCGCCTTCGGGATTGTCGCACCCGTTCTCCGGTGCAACCTGACGGCAACCTTTTCTGCCGTGAGTTCCTGTATCCTTCGCATCCGGGCCGTGCCCAACGCCTCGAAGACCGCGGTCGCCGGAAGGCTCGGTGACGCCGTGAAGGTGAAACTCAAGGCCGTGCCGGAGGGGGGGCGGGCCAACGCCGAATTGCTGGAGTTTCTCGCCGAGACGCTGGGGCTGACCGGGCGCTCGGTGTCGCTCCACTCCGGGGAGACCTCTCGTGACAAGCGCGTGTCGGTGGACGGGCTCGACGAGGCCGAGGTTCTCCGCCGTCTCGGGTTGTAAGAACTCAGGGGCGGCTACGCGCGTCCGGATCCGGCGTGGCAGCGGACCGCCTCCTCAAGGAAGTCGGCCAGGGCGCGGCGCACGGGCGGAAGTCCAGAAAGGAAGGCGCGAAGGCGCCCGATGTCGGAGGGGTGGGTGAGCAGCCGCCACACCATGCGCAGCGGCGTCTCGCGCCCGCGGCGCATGTCATAGCCGCAGGCTAGAAGCTCGGCGGGGAGCGGTTCGTCCGCGGTGTCGCTCACCGCGCGCACCGCGGCGGCCGGAAGCTTCCGGAAGTCGGTGACGGCGAACACCGCCTCGGCCTCCATCTCCACGATCGCGCAGCCCGTGGAGCGATACAGTTGCTCCTTGTGCCGCGGCGTGGCCACGACCTCGGCGGCCGTATGCAAATATTGAAGACGCCGGTGTTCCGGCAGCGAGGCCGCCGTGGGGAGCGAGCCCGGGGTGCGCTCCCACACCGCGATCTGCCCGCGGCGAAGCGTCGGGTCGAGTGCGCCCCCGTAACCGGCGAGCCACACGACCGAGGGGGGCGGCAGCGCCGTCAGCACCGATTGCGTGCGACGCGACGCCACGGCGGCGCCCATGCCGACCTCGGCCACCGCGACGGTCCGGCCGTGCAGACGCCCCTGCGTCACGCGCGTCTCACCGTCGGGCTTGGCCGAGGTGGCGCCGTCGAGTCGCCGGATGAAGTCCGCCGCCTCATGGCGGCTGGGGATGAGCACCAGTATCACGCCGCGGACCTTGGGGGTTCGTGTTCTTCGGGCAAGGCGCATTCGCGCGCTCAGAGGTGGCGCGTGAAACCGGCAACGGTGCCGGCGTCGAGCGAGTCGAGCAGGGCGAGCGAGAGGTTCACGCAGGCGGCGAAGTCGCGCACATCGGTGAGCGCGGCGTGCGTGTGGATGTAGCGGGCGGGCACGCCCAGCACGATGGTCGGCACGCCGGCGCCGGCGAGGTGGATGGACTTCGCGTCGGTGCCGCCGGAGCGGCGCACGGTGAGCTGGTGAGGGATGCCGTGGCGTTCGGCCGTGGCGCGCGCGAACTCGGCGAGTTCGCGGTTCATGATGGCGGTCGGGTCGTAGAGGCGGATCTGAACGCCGCCGCCCAGTCGGCCCTGGGACTCGGCGCGAGAGAAGCCCGGGGTGTCGTCGGCCGGCGGGCCTTCCAGCACCAGCGCCACATCGGGCGCGGCGATTGCGGCGGCGGTTTGCGCGCCGCGGCAGCCCATCTCCTCCTGCACGGTGGCCACGCCGAGCACGCGGCACGGGCGGCCCGGCTTCATCAGGCGCAGCGTCTGCGCAAGCGCCGCGCAACCGGAACGGTTGTCGAAGGCCTTGGCGAGGAATCGGTCGGGGTGAGCGGTGGGCGCGAACGGGCCTTCGGGCACGATGGTGTCGCCGAGCGAGACGCCCCAGGCGCGCACCTGCTCGCGCGACTCGGCGCCGAGGTCGATGTAGAGCTTGTCGATGGCCGGCGAGGTCTTCGCGTCGCCGCCCGTGAAGTGCGGGGGCAGGCTCGTGATGACGCCGGGAAGCTCGCGGCCCGAGCGGGTGAGCACGCGCACGCGCTGGGCCAGCAGCGTGTTTTCGCACCAACCGCCCAGCGGCAGGAACTTGAGGAAACCGTCGGCCGTGATGTCCTGCACCATGAAGCCCACCTCGTCCATATGGGCCGTGAGCATGACGCGCGGGCCGGACGCCTCGCCGGCGGCGTCGAAGTAGATGTTGCCCACGCGGTCGGCGTTGACGGGCAGGTGCGCGAGCTCACGCAGGAACAGTTTGCGCACCGCACCCTCGGCGCCGGGGGCGCCGTGGGCCTGCGTGAACGCGTTCAGGAGGCGGATGGATTCTTCGCGCATGGGTGTTTTGGTCGGTCCCTTTACAGGCGATTCCCGCGCGCCTGTCCGGTGCGGAATCACCCCTCCGCCCCAGCAGGGGGCCTGCCTCACAAACGCATTTGACGCCCCGTCGCGCCCATCGATAACCCGCGCCTTCACCCCATTTTTCATGCGAATCATTTTTCTCACGACCCTCGCCGTCGCCGGCCTCGCCCTCGACGCGTTCGCCGACGAAGCCGCCGGCACTTCCGGAGGCCTTTTCGCGAAGCCGGGATTCTTTGTGGAGGCGCAGCCCGCATACGTGCGGTTGGAGCGGACGAATCGCGACCTCGCCGCGCTGTTGCTGGATGCCGGGGTGATGGTCCCCTCCGGGGAATGGTTCGCGCACGATGTGCGCGTCCAATTCGGCTTCGTCAACCAGGAGACCGGCGAGCGCGACGAGTGGGGCGAGCGTTACGGGCGCGGCACGGCGCTCTATCCGATGACCGTGGGCTACACGCTGCATGTGAGGCTGCCCGGACACGGCGTTTCCGCCTATGTCGGCCCGCGTGTGGGCGGCATGGTCGCGCAGGTCTATGAATCCGAGCAGATCGGCTGCGACTGCTGGGGCGGCCCCAACTACGACAGACACACGGACACGGAAACCCTCTTCTCGTGGGGCGGCGACGCCGGCGTGCTGGCCTCGATTGATCGCAACTGGGGCGTGGATTTCGGCTATTCTTTCCGTCGCATCGATGGCGCCGACTTCAGTGTGCGCGGGCGCGGTGAGGTCTGGAGCGCTCAGGGCGTTCACATGATCCGCATCGGCGCCTTCGCGAAGTTCTGAGTGCCGTCCGACGAGACAAGCCCCGCCGCGTCCAAAGACGCTCGCTGCGGCGACTTGTTCGGCGGCAAAGATCCCTATGCGCCCATGCCGCGCAGGGCGCGCAGGAACGGGGCGGTCGGGCTGCGTTTCACGGCCAGCAAGGCCTCGGGCGTGCCGGCGTGCAGCAGTTCGCCGCCGTCGTCGCCGCCGTCGGGGCCGATCTCCACGAGGTAATCCGCCTCGGCCAGCACATCGAGGTGGTGCTCCACGACGACCACCGTGTGCCCCTGGTCGACCAGCGCGTGCAGCAGCCGGATGAGTTTTTCGCAGTCCGCCTGGTGCAGGCCGACGGTGGGCTCCTCCAGCAGGTAGAGGTTCTTCTTGGTTGAGACGCGACCCATGCGCTCGGCGTATCCGGGAAGTCCCTTCGCAAGTTCCGTGGCGAGCTTGAGTCGCTGCGCCTCGCCGCCGGAGAGCGTCGGGCTGCTCTGGCCGAGCGTGAGGTAGCCCAGACCGGTCTTCACCATGAGCTCGCACAGCGCGCGCAGTCGCGCGTGCGCCGCGAAGAACTTCTCGGCCTCCTCGAACGACATCGCCAGCATCTCGGCCGCATTCTTGCCGTTCCAGCGGATGTCGCGCACGGCCGGGCCGTAGCGGGTGCCGCCGCAGTCGTCGCAGCACACGAAGGTGTCGGGCAGGAAGTTCATCTCCAGCTTCACGCGGCCGGCGCCGGAGCAGGTTTCGCAACGGCCGCCGGAGGTGTTGAAGGAGAAGAAGCCCGCGGTGTGGCCGCGCAGCTTCGACTCGTTCGTCGTGGCGAGTAGTTCACGGATGAGGTCGAACGCGCCCAGGTAGGTGGCGGGCGTGCTGCGGGGCGTCTTGCCGATGGGCGCCTGATCCACGACCACCACCTGCTTCAGCGCGTCCACGCCGGTGAGCGTGTCGAACACGGCCTTGCCGTCGGAGTCGCAAACGAGCCCGGATTTCGCGGCCTGCGCGCCCGTGAGCTTCGGCAGCCCCTCGGTCACCGCGCGCGTGACGACCGGCGCGAGCAGGTCGGAGATGAGCGTGGATTTGCCCGCGCCCGACACGCCGCCGACCACCGTGAGACGCCCGAGCGGCAGGTGCAGGTCGAAGCCCTTCAGGTTTCGCAGCCGCGCGCCCTTCAGCGTCAGCCAGCCGGGAGACGGCATCGCGGATTGCGAATTGGCGATTGCGGCTTGGGTGGCGTCGCCCGCGCGCGCCGAAGTCTTCGCTTTGCCGGAGGCCCGCTTGCCAATCCGCGTTCCGCAATCGGCATTCCGCAATACCTCGCGGCGATCGCCGCGCAGCGGGTGGTGCATCGGCTCGCGCAGGTGCAGCGCGGTGATGGAGCCGGCGGTCTTCGCCACTTCGGCGGGCGTGCCTTGGGCGATGATTTCTCCGCCGTGGATGCCGGCGCCCGGGCCGAGGTCCACGAGCCGGTCGGCGGCGCGCAGGGTGTCCTCGTCGTGTTCGACCACGAGCACGGTGTTGCCGCGGTCGCGCAGGGCGCGCAGCGACTCGATGAGGCGCAGATTGTCGCGGCTGTGCAGGCCGATGCTGGGTTCATCCAGCACATAGAGGGCGCCGGCCAGGTTTGAGCCCAGCTGCGCGGCGAGCCGGATGCGGCGCGCCTCGCCGCCCGAGAGCGTGTCGGCGGCGCGGTCGAGCGCGAGGTAGCCCAGCCCGACATTCTCCAGAAACGACAGGCGCGCGAGAATCTCGGGCAGCACGGGCGCGGCGATCGGCCGCGCGCGCTCGTCGAGGGAGAGGTTCCCCAGGAAACCGGAGACATCGCCGGGCTGCTTCGCCAAAAGGTCGGGCAGCGACACCGCGTCGCCCTTTTGCGGATACAGCTTCACGGCGCACGCCACGGGGTTGAGCCGGCGGCCTTCGCAGGCCGGGCACACGCGGTCGCCCACGCGGTCGCCGATGGCGTTTTCCAAAATGGACTCGGCCTCCTCGCCGGCGAAGCGCTCGACCACCTTGCCGTGACCGCGGCAGGCGGGGCACCAGCCCTTGGGCGAGTTCCAAGAGAAGTGTTTCGGGTCGAGGTCGGGGAACGCCTCGCCGGTGTCGGGGTCCACGCGGCGCGTGGAAAGGTGCTCCAGGTTTTTGCCCTTGGCGGTCGCCAGGAGCGCGGCGCCGGAACCTAGCGTGAGCGCGAGTTCCAACGCGGCGCGGGGCGCCTGCGCCGGACCTTCGGGCGTGAACTCGCCGGACTTCCATGCGCCCAGCACGACTTCGACATCGTGTTCGCGGTAACGGTCGAGCCCGGAGAAGCCCTCGCAGGCGAGCAGGTCGCCGTCGCAGCGCAGACGGGCGAAGCCGCGCTTGGCCATGGCGTCGGCGAGCGGACGGTGGTGGCCCTTGCGCGCGCGCACCAGCGGCGCGAGCAGCAGCACCTCGCCCTTCGCGGCGGCCACGGCGCGTGTCATGCGTTCGAGCGCCATGTCGAGCGTGCCGGTGACGAGCGGGCGGCCGGACTTCGGCGCATGCGGCACGCCGATCTTGGCGTAAAGCAGACGCAGGTACTGCGCGGCCTCGGTGACCGTGGCGACGGTGCTCTTGTTCGAACCGCGCGACTCGCGCTGTTCCACGGCCACGGTGGGCGGCAAGCCGGTGATGGAATCGATCTCCGGCTTGGGCATCTGCTCCACGAACTGCCGCGCGTACGCCGACAGGCACTCGAGGAAGCGGCGCTGGCCCTCGGCGAAGATGATGTCGAACGCCAGCGACGACTTGCCCGAGCCGGACACGCCGGTGAGCACGGTCAGCTCGCGCCGCCGGATATCGAGCGAGATGTTCTTCAGGTTGTGCTCGCGCGCCCCACGCACCGAAATCACCGTCGGCGATTCCGCAGGTGGAAGGTGTGAGGTGGAAAGTGGAAGGTGAACCGTAGCGCCCTTTGTTCCTTTGTGCCCTTGCCCCGTTGCCGCTTCGCTGAAGCCCAGCGCTTCGGCCAGGAACGGCGCGGTCACCGTTTTCGCCTTCGCGACCTGCTCTGGCGCGCCCTGCGCGACGATGGCGCCGCCGGCGGGGCCGCCCTCGGGGCCGAGTTCCACGAGCCAGTCGGCGCACTTGAGGATGTCGAGGTTGTGCTCGACCACCACGAGGCCGTTGCCGGCGTCCACCAGGCGGTGGAGCACGCCGAGCAGTTTCGCCACATCCTCGCGGTGCAGGCCTGTCGTGGGCTCGTCCAGCAGCAGGAGCGCGCCGGACTTCTGCCCGGAGGACCCGAGGTGGCGCACCAGCTTGAGGCGCTGCGCCTCGCCGCCGGAAAGGGTGTTGAGCGGCTGACCGAGCGTGAGGTAGCCGAGACCGACCGACTCAAGCGCGGCGAGCGGCCCGGCCACGGACGGCGTATCGAAGAAAATCTCACGCGCTTCGGCCACCGTGGCGTCGAGCAGGTCGGCGACGGAGCGGCCGCGCCAGGTGTGCGTGAGGATGCTTTCGCTGAAGCGGCGGCCTTCGCACACGGGACACGGCACATGCACATCGGCCAAAAACTGCATCTCGACGAGCTCCCACCCGGCACCCTTGCAGTGCGGGCAGCGCCCGTCGCCGGCGTTGAACGAGAAATGTGACGCGGTGAGCCCGGCCGCCTCGGCTTCGGGCGTGGACGCGAGCTTCTCGCGGATGCCGTCCCACACGCCCGCGTACAACGCGGTGTTGGAGCGCGGCGTGCGCGTGACGGGCGATTGGTCCACCAGCACCACTTCGGACGGCGACGCATCGAAGGTGACGGTGCCGGCGGCGATGTCGCCGGATGCGAGTTCGGCATCGTCGGCGTCAGTGTCCGGCGAGGACGCCGGAATGCCGGCGGCGGGCGAAGACGCCCGCGCTCCGGCGGGAGCGAGGACGCCGTGGAGCAGGGAGGACTTGCCGGAGCCGGACACGCCGCAGAGAGCGACGAAGCGGCCGAGCGGCAGGTTCAGCGAAAGGTCCTTGAGGTTGTTGAGCGTGGCGCCGGCGATGCGCGCGCACGGCGTCTTCTTGTCGACCGGCCGGCGCGTGGCGGGCGCGGGGATGGTGCGGCGCCCGGAGAGCCATTCGGCGGTGATGGACGGATGTTCGGAGTGAATGACCGACGAGGGGGGGGGCGTGGATTGCGGATTGCGGATTGCGGATTGGGCAGCGTCGCTCGCGACAACCGGAGTCTTCCTTTTGCCGGAGGCCCGCTCGCCAATCCGCGTTCCGCAGTCCGCCATCCGCAATGCCTCCGGCGGGCCGGAGAACACCACCTCGCCGCCGTGTTTGCCGGGGCGCGGGCCGATCTCGATCAGCCAGTCGGCCGCGCGCATGACGGACTCGTCGTGCTCCACGACCACCACGGTGTTGCCGAGGTCGGCGAGCTTGCGCAGCACGGCGATGAGCTTGGCGAGGTCGCGCGGGTGCAGTCCCACGCTGGGCTCGTCGAGCACGAACAGGGTGTCGGCGAGCGACGCGCCCAGGCACGCGGTGAGCCCGACGCGCTGCATCTCGCCGCCGGAGAGGGTTTTCGAGAGGCGGTCGGCGGCGAGGAAGCCGAGGCCGACCTCGTCGAGGTAGCCGAGCCGGGCGAGCGCCTGAGCGAGAGCCTGGTCGGCCGGGTGGCGCGAGTGCGCGGCGGGCGGCTCGGAGGCGAGGAGCGCGCGCAGCTCCGAGGTCGGCAGGGTGTAAAGTTCGGGCAGGGTGCGTCCGCGCCACTTCCACAGAAGCGAGTCGGGCTTGAGGCGCGCGCCCCGGCAACTCTCGCACTCGTGGTAGTCGCGGTAGCGCGACAGCATCACGCGCACGTGCATCTTGTACGCGTTGGATTCCAGCCAGGTGAAGAAGCGCTTCACGCCGTACCAGGCGGCGGGCCACTCGCGACCGTCGTCGCCGTAGCCGGGCTCGCCCTCGATGACGAAGCGCCGGTGGGCCTCGCCGAGCCGCGACCACGCCACATCGGTGGGCACGCCGTGCTTGCGGCACGCCTTCATCAGATCCTTCTGCGACTCCCCGTAGACGCCGCCGCGGAACGGCGCGATCGCGCTGTCGGCGAGCGTGACGGAGGCGTCCGGGATGATTTTTTTCCAGTCGAGCCCGATGACGCGCCCGAAGCCCTTGCAGGCGGGGCAGGCGCCCAGCGGGCTGTTGAACG
The DNA here is from genome assembly GCA_945957395.1 of uncultured Opitutia bacterium. Taxonomy (GTDB): domain Bacteria; phylum Verrucomicrobiota; class Verrucomicrobiia; order Opitutales; family UBA953; genus CAMFKE01. Next base: position 176,048 of record CAMFKE010000006.1, on the reverse strand, counting down.
AGAACATCGCCGGCGTGGCCTCGCGGTAGCGCTCGCCCGTCACGGGCGACACGAGCCCCTCGGCGTACACGGCGAGCGGCGCGCCGTCGGTATCCAGAAGGCGGATGCGGCCGAGCCCGGTGTGCAAGGCGGCAGAGACCGCCTCGCGCAGGCGCCCGCGCTCGGAATCGTCGGCCTTGAGGCGATCCTGGATGACCAGCACCTCGCCGGCGCCGGCGGGGATTTCCTCAATCCGGCGCACCCGGCCGTCGGCCACGGCGCGCGCGTAGCCGCGCTCCGCGAAGGGCGCGAGCACGGCCGACCAGGCGAGCGACTCCGGGCGCGCGATGGCGAACGCGACGAGCACCGTGGCGCCGGCGCGTTTCGCCAGGATGTCGGCCACGATGGCGTCGGCGTGGAGCCGGTGGAGCGGCTCGCCGGTGGCGGGGTCGTGCAGGACGGCGCGGTGCGCGAACCAGGTCTTGAGGAGGTCGCACAGCTCGGTGAGCGTGCCGACGGTGGACCGGGTGGTCTTCACGCCGTTGGTCTGGCGCACGGCCACGGACGGGCGGATGTTCTCGGCGGCGTCCAGTCGCGGCGGCGGGAGCAGGTCGAGGAACTGCCGCACATACGGGGAGAAGGTCTCCACATAGCGGCGCTGGCCCTCGGCGTGCAGCGTGTCGAACACCAGCGACGACTTGCCCGCGCCGGACAGGCCGGTCACGACGACGAGCCGGCCGACCGGGATGTCCAGGTCGAAGCCCTTCAGGTTGTTCTGGCGCACGCCGCGCAGCCGGATGAATTCCATGCGCGCAGCAAACGGGCTCCTTCCTGATTCGCAAGTTGGCGTGCCGATTTGGTGAAAATAAGTTCACCTTTATTGGTCGCACTCGGTAGACTGGCCTTCATGAGGCGGGGCTGAGGAATCGGAGCCTTCCGGTTTGACGCAGCTGCGAGGTGGCGAAACCTCCGCCGCCGTCATGCATAGCTATACGGTACATAAGGACGGCAAACATCATGGGCCCTTCACCCTCGAAGAGGTCCGGGCCAAATTGGAGGACGGAACCTTCGCGCCTGAGAATCTGACCTGGCGGCCCGGTACGCCCGCCTGGGTGCCGCTCGCGCAACGGCTGGCTGAGGACACGGGCGAGGCGCCCGCGCTGCCGCCGGCGAGTGCCGCGTTCGCGCCGCCCAAGGCGCCGGAGGGCGAGAAGCCGTTCAACTGGCTTGTGCCGGCCATTCTCTCGACGGTGTTTTGCTGCTGGCCAGTGGGCATCCTCGCCATCGTCTACGCGGTGCAGGCCAATTCCAAAGAGGCCGCCGGAGACACCTCCGGCGCGGCCTCGGCGCGCAAGGTGGCGAAGTGGAGCACGCTGTTCTCCGTCATCTCGGTTGCGCTCATTATCCTGATCGGCCTGTTGGCGGCTCTGGCGATTCCCGCCTTCACGAAGGTGCGCAACAACGCCTTGGAAAAGACTTTGATCAACGAGGCGCGCATGATCTCTTCCGCCGCCAATCAGGTGATGGCGGAGAAATCCAAGGAGACCGCGACGCTGGACGAAATTCGCCCCTATGTCCCGACAAGCTCCAACGGTGTGACGCTGGTGATCGACGGGAGAGATTTTGGGCGGCTCGGCGTGGCGGACGGCAAGGTGGTGCTTCGCCAGACGGGGAAATTCTCGCTGCGCCACGAGCAGTACAGGCGGGGACTGAGTTCGCTTCCCGTGATTCGCGACCAGGGCGGACCGGAACAGGAGATCGAGTTTTCTACCGATACCGGCAGAGTTGCGCCCTCTCAGCCCTGATTCGACGATTTCCTCGCAAAGCCGCCTCCGGCCAATCCGGTAGAGGCGGTTTTTTATGTGTGGTGACCGTGCTTTGGGGGCGTCGGCGCAGGTTCCGATTCCTGCCCGCAGACGATGAGTTCGTTGGGGGTGAGGATGTAGTCCATGCGCCGGTCATGCGGCTCTTCGGGCACGTGGTGAACGATTTGAAAGCCGTAGGCCAGGGCGATGACGGGAGAGTTCGTGTGGCAAAGGAGGCGGTCGTAAAAGCCTTTGCCGTAGCCGACGCGGTGTCCGCGCCGGTCAAACGCGACTCCGGGCACGAGGATGAGGTCGGGCTCGGATTCCGCCACTGGGGGCGTGTTGGCGAGGGGCTCGGTGATGCCGAATCGGCCCGGAGCGAGCTGGGCCAGGTCGGTCACGCGATGAAGTCGCAGTTCGCAGCCCTCGATGCGGGGCAGGGCCACGGCGCGTCCCTCTCGGAATAGCTCCTCCAGGATGCGCCGAGTGGAGATTTCCCCGCGTACGGAGCAATACATGGCGGGCAGCCTGGCCTGCCTCCACAAGGGCATCGCCCAGAGTCGGGCTGCCAGCGCTTCGCCGATTTTCTCGACAGCATCGGCCGGGAGGGCGTCCCGGTGGACGAGGACGCCGCGGCGCAGGTGTGCCTTGTTGGGAATCATGGTCTGCGGAGGGGAGGTGGAGGGAAGCACCGCCGTCGCTCAATACCAAGAAAGAATGGGGCTAAAGGGTGCGGCGGCAACCGGTCGTCCGCATTCATGAGTGTCGTTTGCGCCGGGTAAGGCGACGAGGTGGGCTGGCGCGCGGGGTGTGGCGTGTCACAGGCGCAGGCGGAAGCCGATGTCGAAGCGGTGTCCGATGGTGTCGCCGAAGGCGTAGTCGAACTTGTAGGAGGCCGTGATGGACATGGCATCGTCGATGGCGAAGTCGATCTCGGGGCCCACTTCCAAGCGGTCGGCGGGTGTGGCCGCCGCCTTGGTGGTGAAGCCGGCCCCGGAGATGCGGCCTCCGATGGTGGTGTCGGTGTCGAGCCACTCGTGCACCCATTCGGCGCCGAGGGAGAAGCGCACGGCGTGATCGCCCAGCTTTGTCGAATAGTTGATTGTGCAGCCCACGCGTGAGGCGAGGGAGTTTTGCTCGTAGTCGCCGATGTCGAGCGCGAGGGCGTTGCCGGATTCGGTGAAGCCGGAGACGGCGGCGTGGGTGAAGGTGAGCCCGGCGCGGGGGGTGAGTGTGAGACCATTGCTCATCACAAGCACGAAGCCGGAGTTGATCAGGCCTCCCGCCTCCCAGCCGGTGGTGTTCCCGGTGTTTTTGCCCAGGATGGTGTTGCGCGAGGAGTCGTAGAGCGAGCCGCCGCCGAATGCGCCTACATCGACGAAGTATCGTCCGTTGAAGAGGTGAGAGGCGTAGACGGTGACGCGGGCGTGGTTCTGGTCCAGCTTGCCCCCGCCTTGGTGGAAGTCGGCGGTGGCGTTGTCATAGGCGATTTGCACGCCCAGCATGAGTTGTTTGTCATGGTCGATGTCCATGCCGACGACCCCGCCGAAGCTGCGATAATCAAAGGCGATGCCGTCCGAAGAGGTGTCGGCGGTCGAAATCATGCCCTTGCCGTACGCATACGGGGAGGGCTCCGAGAGAGGGCCATAGGGGCGCTCGAAGCGACGCGCGTTCAGGTGTCGGCCGAGCAGTTCGGCGTCGGCAGAGGCCTGGGCGACAGGGAGTGCGGTGGCGGCGGCGAGGCCGAGCGGAGAGGCGTTGAAAACGAGGTTTCCGATCAGCGATGTCGGCGTGGAGATCGCCGAAAGCGTAGAGGCGAGGGAGGGGCTGGCGGAGGCGGCTTCGCCCAGCGCCCTGGCAAAGTCGGCAAGGCGGTTCCTCCCGATTATGGAAACACCCGGTATGTCCAAGAGCGTGCCGCCCGAGATGAAGCTCAGTCCTGAGGCAGTGGCGTAAAAGACGCCGCCGCCGGAGGGAAGGGAGAGTGACGCCAGGCCGCCTATGACGGAGGGTTTGCCGTCGGAGGTGTTGGTGTCGGTGAAGAAGCTGAATGTCGTGCCCTTTGCCGGGGCGCCGTTGATGTAGGAGACGACGAGCGCGCCGCCGAGGAAGGCCTGTCCTGCGTAGCGGATTTCGTCGTGTGTTCCGTCTGCGGCCACCTGCATCTCGAGCGTGCCGGTGTTGATGAAGTCGCCGCCGAGGGTGATGGTGCCGGGCGAGAAGCCGGGTGCCAGTGTGCCGGCGTTGTACATCGAACCTGCGATGGCGCCGGAGCCCGATAGGCGTGCGCCTTTCTCGATGCTCAATAGGCGGCTGGCGACCGTCACGCTGTCGGCGGAGGAGGCGCCCAGGCTGACCGAGGCGCCCGACTTGACGAGCAATCGGCCGGAGTGGCTGTACGCCCCGATCAGGCGAGTCGTGCCGGTGCCGGAGAAGGCGACCGTGCCGTCGCCGGACACGGCGCGGGAAAAGTCGACGAGCGCTGCGTCGGAGCGGAATTCCAGCGTGCCTTCCGAGCGGGCGGCGAGCGGACCGGAGGGGATGACGGAGGTCGGGATGACGAGAGTGCCGGCGTTCACGGTGGTGGATCCCGTGTAGGTCGGGTTGGCGAGCAGGACGGTGCCGGTGCCATTTTGCACAAGGTTTCCGGCGCCGGTGATGGTGCGCGTCACGGTCGTGTCGGAGGAGAGTCGCAGGTCCACCGTGCCCTCGTTGGCGATGGGTGTTCCGGCCCACTCCGCGGGGAGCGCCGTGTTGTCGCCCACCTGAAGCGTGGCGCCCGGGCTCACGAGGTTCCGTCCGCCACCGAGTGCGGCGGCGTGGGTGATGGCCAGCGTGCCGGCACGGATGTTCACATCGCCCTTGAACGAGTTCGCGGCGGCCAGCGTGACGGTGCCGATGGTGGTCTTTTCCAAGCCGGCCGGTCCGGTGATCGTGGCGGAGACGATGCCGGACTGAAGTTCGAAGGATGCGGCGCTGAGAGAGCCGGTTGTGCCGATAATCGAACCGGAGTAGAGGGTCACTCCGCCGGGGGCGGTGACGGAGGTGCCTGCCACATCCAAGGTGCCTCCGGCAATCGACACGGTTCCGGAGGAGAGCGCGGTGGCGGCGACTATCCGAAGCGTGCCTTCGGCCACGGTGGTGCCTCCGGTGTAGGTGTTTGCGGCGGCGAGCGTCGCGATGCCCGTGCCGGTCTTGGTGAGCGCTCCCGTCCCGGTGAGTTCGACGGCCACATTGCCCCCCTTCAGCGCGAAGCCGGGAGCGGAAAGCGAGCCTCCGGCAGCGCCGATGATCGTGCCGGATTCGATTGTCACAGTCGTCGGGCTGGCGATGTCCAAGGCGTTCAGATCGAGCGTTCCGCCCCGTATGGCCAGGGGGCCGGCGCCGAGTGCGTTCGCGTTGGCGAGCACGAGTTTGCCTCCCGCCACGGAAGTGCCGCCGGTGTATGTGTTCGCGCCAGCGAGCGTGAAGGTGCCCGCGCCGTCCTTGGTGAGCGAACCGGATCCGGAAAGCACCCCGGCGTAGGAGGTTGATGCGCCGTTGGTGCCGACGGTGAGGGTGAGGGCCTGTCCCGAGTCATTGGACAGGGCGAGTGCTGCGTCGCCAACGATGGCGCCCACCCGGGCCTCGGTCAGGGTGCTGAAGCTAATCGCACCGCCGTTGACAAGAAGGGTGGCGCGCTCCGCGGCGTCGGTATGCGTGACGGTTATGCCGCCGCCGGTGATGACGACATTGCCTGCGCCCAGAGAACCCTTGGCGGTCGCCACAAGAAGGCCTGCCTCCACCGAAAGCCCTCCGGAGAAGCTGTTGTTTCCCGAGAGTGTGACTGTTCCTGCGGTGGTTTTCGTAAGGGCTCCCGAACCGGCCAGCGATGCGGTCACGGTTCCGGCGCGCAGATCGAAGGCTGCGGCAGAAAGAGAGCCTCCGCTGCCGGTGATGAGGCCGGTGTTGAGCGTTACGGTTCCCGCTCCCGTCACTGCGGTCGTATCCACATCAAGCGTGCCGCCGTTGATGGTGACAGGTCCAGTGGACAGGGCTCGCGCGTGGCCGGCGAGCAGTCTGCCCGCCTCGATGACGGTGCCGCCGGTGTAGGACTGTGCCGCCGTCACGGACACCGTGCCGTTTGTGGTTTTGGTCACGGCGGCGGAGCCTGTCAGTTGGGCGGAAAGGGTGCCGGATTGCAGTTCGTAGGCCGAGGCCGTCAGGGAGCCGGTGGTTCCGGTGATGAGTCCGGATTCGAGCGTGAGTTTTGAAAGGCCGATCAAGTTGCAGTCAGCAACATCGAGGATCGCGCCCCGGATGATCACCTGCCCGGTTCCCAGCGCATGCGAGTTTTGGGTCACAACCCTGCCCGCCTCGAGAATGGCCCCGCCGGAGAAGGTGTTGTCGCCGAGCAGGATGACCGTGCCGGTCGATACCTTTTGCAGGCTGCGTGCGCCCGTGAGGTCTCCGATGATAGGCCCTGACTCCAGGAGGTAGTTGCCTTGGGCGTCGGTCGGGACGGCCAGCGTATACCCAAGGTCTTTGAGCGAGCCCAGGGTGATGAGTCCGGTGAACATGTCGGCTCCCGCCCAGCCGGTCATGAGTTCCTCCGAAAGGTCCCTGCCTGTGATTCTGCTGGCTATGCCGGTGTCCCAGCCGCCGTCGGATTCGTTCCAGTGGCCGTTGCGCGTGCCAGGGCCGCCTCCGAGTTCAACGGGTACAAAGAGGTCGCCCGGCAGGCCGAACTCGTAGCGCCACCCGGCGAGGGCGCCGGAGCCCGTGTATTTTCCCGTGCCTGCGACATACAGGTTGTTGTCCTCCCACAGCGTTCCGATGCCAAGGATATGGCCTATCTCATGGCGAATCACCTCGTCGAAAGTGCCGGCGGAAATCAGCGAATTCACATCGGCCGAGTCGAACTGCATGATGCCGGAGGTCGCGTAGAAGGTGCCTTGCTGCAGGGCGAACCCATCGGGCCCGGCCTGGCCAAGAATCCCCCCCGCGCCGTCGATGGCCGTCACATCGGCGTTGATGGTTATTCCCGATAGTGTGATGCCTGCCTTGTAGCCGGAGATTTCGGACATCCAGTAGTTGGCGGCGGCGGTGAAAACGGCCTTCTGTTCGGTCGTGGTGGTCGCCGAGAAGTTAAGGCTGATGTTGAATTCCGCCTGCGCGCAGGGGCAGCAAAGGGCCGCCGCCGATGCCGCCAGGCCGGCAAGGCCCGTGCGCGGGTTGAAGAGGGATTCGCAGGCCTTGAGGAAGTGCGGCGAAAGGAACGAAAATTCTGAATTAATCGCGGGCCACATGACCCAAAGCTTATCCAAAAGTGCCCGGGTCTCTACGGATTAACTCATTTTTTCAGAAAATTGCCACGGTTCCTTGTTGAGTGGCCTTGGTCCGTATTTATAAGCCGCCGCCTTTTCGCCGCCCTTGCGGCCCGGGGACAAGAAAAGACGCGGGCGCCGGGTGGCGCGCCGCGTCTTGAGATGAGGGAGGGCCGGTAGGAATCAGGACTTCTTCTGCGCCTCGCCCGCGGGGGCCTCGGCGGGTTTGCCTTCGCCGGAGAGCTCCTCGGCGATGGCGGTGATGCGGTCGACCCACTCCGACACGCTGGCGTGGCGGGGGTTGCGATGGATCACGCCGAACATGGTTTCGAGTCCGCGACGGCGCAGGCCTGCTTTGTACAGGTCTTCGCCCATCGCCCACTGCAGCTTGGGCAGCTGATCCTTTTCAAAGGCGACGGCGTTCTTGGTGTCGACGAGCTCGGCCTCGGCGGCGTCGCGGGTGTCCTTGCGGTTGCCGAACTGGGTCTTGGCCTCCTTGCGGCGGCGCAGCTTGCCGTTCTCGTCGTTGGCCTTGGCGATGGAGCGTTCGAGGTTGATGCGGGCGTCCCACAGGGCCGTGACCGCGGCGGCGTCGCCCTTGCGGGCTGCGGCGATGGCGCGACCGTAGTGTTCCTCGGGGCGCAGAAGGGCGCGAGGCCAGCCTTCCGGGGCGAGTTTTTCGATGCCAAGGCGCTTGGCGATGGTGGAGGAGAAGGCGTCGTCGCGCAGCATGCCCGAGTATTGAAGCATCTTGGGCATCGCGGCCACGGCCTCGGTCATGAGGGCGTGGATGGCCGGGAGGGCGCGGGCCTGCTTTTCAGGGGTGTCGGCCTCCAGGCAAAGTTTGAGGTACTTGCACTGGAAAAGCAGGCCGGTGCAGAAGGCGGCGTCGTGCATGCGCTCGTCGTTCTTTTTGCGCCATTCCTCGAACTCGGTCTGCTTCTTGTTCTGACGGTCGAAATCGACGACGCGCACGGACTCCACCCACAGCGTCATGGCTCCGGTGGTGCCGGAGGTGGCGCTGTTGAGGGCGGTGAGGGCGGCCAGGATGGTTTTGCGCTCCTCGCTGTCCAGGCTCTGGCGCATCTGCTTGAGCTGGCGCAGCAGCGTGCTCACCTCGGCCGCCGAAATGTCATCCGTCTTTTCAGAGGTTCCGGCCGGCTGGGCCGGGGCGGGCTCGGTCGCCGCGGCGGGGGCGGCCGGAGCGGGGGCGGCGGGTTCTTCGGCGACAGCCGGTAGGGCGGCCAGGAGCAGGAAGGGGACTGCGGCGGGGAGATGGAGTCGGGGCATGGCGTGAAGACGGGGAAGGACAACAGCGCCGCCGGGACGGTTCCAGAAAAATTCACCCCCGGGCGGAACGCAAAAAGACCCGCTCTTTCGAGCGGGTCTAAATGGTGGGAGATACAGAACTCGAATCTGTGACCTTCTGCGTGTCATGCAGACGCTCTAACCAACTGAGCTAATCCCCCAAGGGAGGTCGCCGAAGTTGAAAGCGGACCGGCGGAAGGCAAGCGCAATTTTGAAAAAGTTCTCAAGGACGCCCGGTCCGGAGGGAAGCGGGCGGCGCGGTCGGGGATTCATCGCGGCGGCGCGCGGATGGCTTCGCGCTTTACGCGAGGCGGCGGAGGCGTTGCCATGCGGCCCATGGAAATCGTCCCCGTTGCCCTGGGCGCCCGCGCCTACGACATCCTCATCGGCCCCGGCCAGCTCGCGCGCATCGCGGGCGACCTCGCGCTGCTCATGGCGGCGCGTCGCAAGGTGGCTGTGGTCACCTGCCCCGAACTCGCCCGGCTGTATCCGGAATTCCTGGAGACGCTGAAGGCGGACGGCGCGCTGGTGTGCGTGACGACGGTGGATGGCGAGAAGGCGAAGTCGCCGGCGGAACTGGAGCGGCTGTGGGAGGCGCTGGCTGAGGCCAAGTGCGACCGCGGCGCGGTGGTCGTGGCGTTCGGCGGCGGCGTGGTGGGCGACCTGGCCGGGTTCCTCGCGGCCTCGTACATGCGCGGCGTCGATTTCATCCAGATCCCCACGACGCTGCTGTCGATGGTGGACAGCTCGGTGGGCGGCAAGACGGGCATCAACCTGAAGGCCGGCAAGAACCTGGTGGGCGCGTTCCACCAGCCCAAGGGCGTGTACGCGGACACCGCGCTGCTGCGCACGCTGCCGGAGCGCGAGTTCGCCGCCGGCATGGCGGAGGTGATCAAGTACGGCCTGCTCGCCGACAAGGCGCTCTTTGAGAAGCTGGAGTCGCTCGGGGCGCTCGCTTACGACCATTCGGCGCTGCCGGGGGTGATCCGCCGCTGCTGCGAGATCAAGGCGGAGGTGGTGCGCGACGACGAGTTCGAGACGAAGAAGGAGGGCGGGCGCGCGCTGCTCAACCTCGGCCACACCTTCGGCCACGCCATCGAGAATGTCGCCGGCTACGGCGAGTACCTGCACGGCGAGGCCGTCGCCATCGGCTGCGTGATGGCCGCGCGCCTCTCGCAGGAACTGGGCCTCGTGGGCGCCGACGTCGTGGCGGCCACGGAGAAACTTTGCCGCGTGAACAAGCTGCCTGTGCGGCTGAACAAGGCGCTGCCGCTGGGCGCTCTGATGGACGCGATGCGCAAGGACAAGAAGGTGCGCGCGGGCACGCTGCGCTTCGTGGTGCTCAACCGCATCGGCGAGGCCGCCACGCGCGACGGCGTGAGCGAGGAGCTGGTGATGAAGCTCTGGCGCGAGTTCGGCGCGCTTTAGCGCCTGCGGCGCGAAAGCGCGCAAGTCAGAAGGCAAAAGGCAGAATGCAGAAGTGGGGCCGACCTTTGGCCGGCCCGCGTGTTGACCGCTTTTGACGGAGGTCGCGCACGCGCCGCGTGAAACGCGGCCACTTCTGCCTTCTGCCTTTCGCCTTTTGCCTTTATTTGGGCTGCTGCTGGGAGAGGCAGTGGAGCGCGCCGCCCTCGATGAGGATGACGCGGCAGTCGATGCCGACGACCTTGCGGCCGGGGAACTGCTCGGCGATGATGCCCAGGGCGCGCTTGTCTCCGTCCTGTCCATACACCGGGACGAGCACGGCGTCGTTGATGATGAGGAAGTTGGCGTAGCTCGGGGGCAGGTCGCGCCCGGCGAGCGAGAACTTCTTGGGCAGGGGCAGTTCGATGATGTCGAACTTGCGGCCCGACTTCGTGCGCAGCGCGCGCAGCTTCTCGAGGTTGGCTTGGATGCCCTTGTGGTTGGGGGACGACTTGTCCTCCTCGACCACGGCCATGATGGCGTCCTTGCGGATGAAGCGCGCGAGGTTGTCGATGTGCCCGTCGGTGTCGTCGTCCTCGAGGCCGTGCTCGATCCAGAGGATCTCGTCCACGGCGAGGCCGTCGGCGATGGCCTTGTGGAAGGCGGCGTCGTCGCGGCCGGTGGCGCGGTTGGGGTTGTTCTGCACGCACTCGGTGGTGAGCAGTAGGCCGTCGCCGGTGACCTCGATGCCGCCGCCTTCGAGTTCGAAGGGGTATGCGAACTGGCGCATGCCGAGGGTCTTGGCGATGCGGCCGGGCACTTGGTTGTCGAGGGAGGCCTCGAACTTGCCGCCCCAGCCGTGGAACTGCCAGTCGGTGAGGGCGACCTCGCCGGTGGCGTCGTTCTTCACGAATAGCGGGCCGTGGTCGCGGCACCAGACGTCGTCAGTGGGGTGGTCGTAGAGTTCGATGACGGAGAGGTCGGCCTTGGCCTCGTTGAGGAGGCGGCGCACCTCGGGCTGCGCGGCGGCGCGCACATTGATGCGGACCTTCTCGAAGCGCGAGATGGCGGCGGCGAACTCGGCGAACTTGGCGGGGATAAGGTGGTAGTGGCCGGGCCAGAGGGATTCGTTGGAGGGCCAGGAGAGCCAGACGGCCTCCTGGGGTTCCCATTCGGCGGGCATGCGGAAGCCAAGGTCGCGGGGGGAGGTCATGAGTGAGGTTTCAGGTTTGAGGTTTGAGGTTTCAGGACCAGTGCAAGGGGAGGGCAAATGAAAAACCCCGCCGGGTGAGGGCGGGGCAAGTCGGTGGTGTTGCTCGGTGATTCTGTTTTCCGTGATTCGGTGGCGGCATTGAATGCCGAAAACCGACCCGCCGACACCGTGTTTCAGACGAGGGCGCGGACCTTGGCGAAGATCATGCGCCCGGCGTTGGTGGGCGTGATGTTGGTGACCTCGGCGGCGATGGTCTTGCCCAGGTGCGGCGCACCGTCGAGCACGACGACCATGGAGCCGTCCGGCAGGTGGCCGACGGCCTGGCCGGGTTCGCGACCTTCGCGAGCGAGCTCCACTTCGACGACATCACCCGGGGTGACTTCGAACTTCATGCTCTTGGCGAGGGCGTTGAGGTTGAGCCACTTCACGCCGTGGAAGCGGGCGATCTGGGCGAGGTTGTAGTCGGTGGTGAGCAGTGCGGCCTTGAGCGAGAGGGCCAGCGCGATGAGGCGGTCGTCCACGGTGCCCTGCGGGCCCATGCCGGACTCGTGGATGCGCAGGTCGACATTCTTGACTTCCTTGAGCGCGTTGAGGTTGGCCAGACCTCGGCGGCCGCGGGCGCGCCGGGTGGGTTCGTTGGAGTCGGCGACGGTCTGGAGTTCCTCGATGATGAAGCGGGGGAGGACGAGGCCGGCGGTGACAAAGCCGGAGTCGGCGAGGCCGACGATGCGCCCGTCGATGAGCGACGAGGTGTCGAGCACCACGAGGTTGGGCGGGGTGTCGAGGGCGTTGAAGCGGATGTAGGGGATGACGAGATTGAATTCGTCGCGGCTGCGCAGGGTGATGACGGTCGCCAGGTAGGTGGAGGCGAGGAAGAGGATGATGCGCGCGGCGAAGATCTTGGATTTGATATCGGAGGTGCCTTCGCCGTACACGCGCTCGTCCATGAGCGGGGACACCGAGACGAAGTAGGAGATGAGGGCGCCGACGGCCAGGCCGAGGGTGAGCCCGGTGAGGCTGCGCAGGGAGAAGCCCTTGAGCAGCATGTCCACGAGGATGAGCAGCAGTCCGAGGATGGCCGCCATGCTCAGGTGGCGCGCGAGGTCGCCGCCGCCGTCGGCATAATTGACCAGGGCGCCGCCGCCAAGGCACAGCGCGAGGAAGGCGGCGCGCACGGCGCGGATCGGGGATTTTAGGAGCATGGCGCTGGGGATGGCGTTGGGGCGGGTCTCAGCGCGAGCGGCTCATCCACCAGAGGGCGAGCAGGGGTAGCGCGGTGAGCACGGCCATGGCGATGTACAGGATGATGAGGGCGCGGTCGGCCTTGCGGCGTTCATCGGGGGTGGGTTCGCGTTGCGCGAGGTGATCCGGGGCGTTCTTGCTCATCGGGCGGTGGGTGCGGTCGGTTGTTCGACGATGAAGCGGAAGCCGACAAAGCGGCTGCGCTCCGAAGACGCTCTCCTGGTCAGGGGAACGCGGGCGAGCTCGACAAGGGTGGATTCGGCGCTGCCGCCGGCGACGAGCGCTTCGGCGGGCTTGGCGCCCGGGGCCGGTGCGAGCCATTCGGCGACATTGCCCAGGAGGTCGGCGAGGTCGGCGGCGTCGGGCTTGGCGGCGGGCACGGGCGCCGGGATGCCGTTTGAGTTGTCGATGGATCGGGCGAGGGTGGCCAGGGTGCTCGCGGCGGGTGTTCCCACGAGCGCGCGGAATTCGCCCTCGTCGGGCAGGCGCACCGGGCGGGCGATGAGCCAGCCGAGGCGCTTGCAGAAGAGGAGGGCTTCGGCGCGGGTGAGGGATTCGACCGGACGCAGGTCGCCTTGGTCGGCGGAGGGGTTGTCGCCCATCACGAGCGAGTAGAGCCGCTGAGGGGTCTCGGTTTGCAGGATGCGCAGGCCGGGGCGGCCGGGAATGGGGCGCAGCGCGGCGTCGACGGAGGCGCTCAGCAGCGCGACTTCGGTGCGGTGGCGGAAGAGGAATTCGACTCGTTCGCCCGTTTCCTGTCCGATGCGGTCGGACTCCGGATAGAGGCTGCGCACGCGCTGCACTGAGCGGCCGAGGCTCTCAATCATGGCGTGCGACGCGGGGTCGCCCTTGCGGATGGCCGTATCCAGCGCAAGCAGTTCGCGTTCAACGCTTTCGGCGTCGGGGGCGGAGGCGGCGTTCTGGGCGCGGCGCACGAGGTCGGCGAGGGCCGCGGGGGCGGCGTGTTCGCTGTCGGGATACTTCTCGGCGAGCTCGCGAACGGTGTCCTCGACTTCCTTGCGAAGGGTGGGCAGGTCGTCGAAGGCGCGGTCGGCCACGGCTTTGTCGGCGCGAGAGAGGGTGGCGAGGGCGCGGTCGCGCAGCGTGATGGATTTGAGCGTGGAGAGCCGGCGCTCCAGGTTGCGCGTGTGGAAACTGTCGGCGGGGGTGAGTCCGCGGAAGGAGCGTTCGAGGCGATAGCTGGCCTCGCGGGCGGCTTCCATGGCGGCGATGGCTTGGGGCAGGGCGCCTTTTGCGTAGGCGGTGTCAGCGTCCTTCTCGGCGGACTGGCAGCGCTCCCAGAGAGGCTTGGCCTGCATGAGGCGCATCTGGCTGTCGAGGTACACCATGCGCTGCATGTTCTTGAAGGAGGATTCGGGGAAGTCGGAGACGAGGCGGTTCTCGACTTCGCCGGCCTGTTTGAAGAGGGCTTCGGCGGCGGGATGGCGTCCTGCGCGGGCCTCGGCGACGGCGAGGTTTTCGAGGCGCACGCTTTCGGCGCGGAGGCGTTCGCCGGATCGGTCGTGGAGCTCCTTGCGCAGGGCCGGGTAGGTTTGCGCCGGCACCTCCACGGCGTTTTCATACTGCATGCGGGCCACCGCGGCTTCGCCGATGACGCGCAGGTCCTCGTCGGTGAAGGCCGTCTTGGTGGAGGCTCGCAGGCGTTTGAGGGCGATCCAGCGCTCCTCGGCGGATTCGGCGGCTGTGCGCAGTTTCTCCTCCTGTTCGCGGGAAACGGGCGGGCGGCGCGAGCCGACGGAGTAGGAGTCGGGGCCGAGTTGGCTGAGGGCGTAGAAGGTGCCCAGCACACAGGCGCAGGCCAGGGTGATGAAGACGACCTGTTTTGCGGAGCCGGGACGGGCTGGGCGTGGCGTGGCGGCTTGCACGGAAGGAGAGGGGGCTCGGGCGGTTTGGGGTTGCCGAAAAACGGCAGTGGTAACATGACCCCGGGAAAACCTCAGGCAACCCCGGATTTCCCGTGTTCGACACCCTCGCCGTCCTTGGCACCGGCCTTATCGGCGCCTCCATTTTGCGCGCCGCGAAAGCGCGCGGGCTCGCCCGACGGCTCGTGGCCTGGGATATCCGCGCCGACGCAAGCGGCCACTGTCTTGAGAACGGCTGGGCGCACGAAGCGCCGCAGGCCCTGGCCGAGGCGGTGCGGGAGGCCGACCTGGTGGTGATCGCCACGCCGGCGGACACCGTGGGCGAACTGGCCGGGCGCATCTCCGCGCACCTGAAGCATGGGGCGCTGGTGACGGATGCCGGCAGCACGAAGGGGCACGCCGCGCGCATCGCGCATGCGGCGATGCCCGCGTACGCCTTTTATGTGGGGGCGCACCCCATGGCCGGTTCCGAGAAGAACGGCCCCGGCGCCGCGCGCGCCGAGCTTTTTGAAGGGCGGGCCTGTTTCATCACGCCCATGGCCGGACGCACCGACGAGGACGCCGCCCTGCGCGTCGGCGAGTTTTGGGCCGCCCTGGGCGCGCGGCCCGTCACGGCCAGTCCGGACGACCACGACGAGATCGTGGCGCATGTGAGCCACCTGCCGCATGCGGCGGCGGCGGCGCTGGCCTGCACGCTGGCGAATCATCCCGACTCCTGGCGCGAGTGCGCCGGCGGCGGGCTGCGCGACACCACGCGCGTGGCCGGGGGCGATGTGGAGATCTGGCGGGCCATCCTGATGGAGAACCGCCATGAGGTCGTGCGCGCCATCGGCGCCTTTGAGCGCGAGCTGGTCGCGCTGCGCGAGGCCTTGGAGTCCAACGACTCTACCCGGCTGTGTGAGATGCTGGAGCGGGGCAAGGCTTGGCGCGACGGCTTCCCCGCCTGATTTCGCTTTTCCCCGCGAGGGGCCTGTCCCGTGCGAAAACGGAAAGGCCGCCGGCCTCGCTTCGTCCGAGGACGGGGGGCGAGGAACGGCGGCCTTTTCAGGACCGATGCCGGTCCGCGTCAGAGCTGGACGGCGTCGCCGAACTCGTGATTGCCGTGGACGGCCTTGGTGTCGTCCAGGTTGTCGAGGGCCTCGATGAGGGCCAGGATCTTCTGAGCGGTGGCGGTGTCGTCCACGGGCACGGCGGTGCCGGGGGTGGGCAGGTAGGCCATTTCGGAGGAGTCGGGCTTGATGCCCTTGTCGTCGAGGGCCTTGGCCACGGCGTCGTAGTCGCGCAGGCTCGTGAGCACTTCGAAGTGGTCGCCATGGTTGACGACATCCTCGGCGCCGGCGTCGAGGGCGATCTCCATCAGTTTGTCCTCGGAGATGGCGTCGCCGGAGATGATGAACTGGCCCTTGCGTTGGAAGGCGTGGGCGACGGCGCCGGCGGAGGCCATGGAACCGCCGTTCTTGGTGAAGGTGGAGCGCACTTCGGCGACCGTGCGGGTCTTGTTGTCGGTGGTGCACTCGACGATGATGCCGACGCCGCCGGGGGCGTAGCCTTCGTAAACGATTTCCTCGTAGGACACGCCGGGGAGCTCGCCGGTGCCCTTCTTCACGGCGCGGTCGATGTTGTCGGTGGGCATGTTGGAGGCGCGGGCCTTCAGGAGCCAGGTGCGCAGGCGCGCGTTGGACTCCGGGTTGCCGCCGCCGGATTTGGCCGCGAGGGTGAGTTCCTTGGCGATGACGGAGAAGATCTTGCCGCGCTTGGCGTCGATGACCGCCTTATGCCGTTTGGTGGTGTGCCACTTGCTATGTCCGGACATGGGGAAAAGGTTTTTAAGCTGGGCTGGTGAAAGCGTGAAGGCGCCTTCGGGACAAGTTTGAATTGAGCGGCGCGGCGGGCCGGGGGCCGGTTGCTCGCGGCGCCGGGGCCTCCGTCCGGGGGTGATTGGGGCGCCATGCCCGATTGTGACGAGTCTGTGCCACCCTTCCTCCTTTTTTCGGTTGCCCCCCGGGGGGGGCTTCTTCAATGGGCCCGGTAGCACAAAATTTTTACTAGGACCAAGGGCGTGCTTGCGCCCGCGGTTTTCTTCCCTTTCCACCTCCACTTTCCCATGAAGCACCAAGGAACTCCTGCTCGCCAAGGCCTCTACGACCCGCAGTTCGAACACGACGCGTGCGGCGTCGGTTTCGTAGCCAATATCAAGGGCCGAAAGTCCCATGACATCGTGAGCCAGGCGTTGACCGTTCTGCGCAACCTGGACCACCGCGGCGCTTGCTGCGAGGTGAACACGGGCGACGGCGCGGGCATCCTCATGCAGATGCCGGACAAGTTCCTGCGCAAGGTGGCGGCCAAGCGCCGCTTCCACCTGCCCGAGCCCGGCCATTACGGCGTGGGCATGATCTTCTGCTCCACCGACCTCGGTGAGCGCGAGGCGAGCCGCCGCGTGTTCGAGCAGATCGCCGCCGGCGAAGGCCAGAAGGTGATCGGCTGGCGCGACGTGCCCACCAACCCCGGCCCCCTGGGCGTCTCCGCCCGCGCCAGCATGCCCTTCGTGCGCCAGGTGTTCATCGCCCGCAGCCCGGAGTGCAAGGACGCCGCCGAGTTCGAGCGCAAGCTGTACATGATCCGCAAGCGTGCGCACAACGAGATCCGCAAGGGCTCGCTCGACCACAACTGGTATGTGGCCAGCCTCTCGCACCGCACCATCGTGTACAAGGGCATGCTCATGCCCGAGCAGGTCGACATCGTCTACCCCGACCTTCGCGACGAGGACTTCGAGACCGCCATCGCGCTCGTGCACTCCCGCTTCAGCACCAACACCTTCCCCAGCTGGGAGCGCGCCCACCCGTACCGCTACCTCGCCCACAACGGCGAAATCAACACGCTGCGCGGCAATGTGAACTGGATGCGCGCCCGCCAGCCCCTGTGCCAGAGCGAGCTCTTCGGCCCGGACCTCGAGAAGACCTACCCGATCATCAACGAGAACGGCTCCGACTCGCAGATGTTCGACAACTGCCTGGAGTTCCTCGTGCTCGGCGGCCGCAGCCTGCCCCACACCATGATGATGATGGTTCCCGAACCCTGGGAAAACCATGAGTCCATGGACGAGCAGCGCCGCGCCTTCTACCAGTACCACGCCGCCCTCATGGAAGCCTGGGACGGCCCCGCCGCCCTCGCCTTCACCGACGGCGTGCGCATCGGCGCCTGCCTCGACCGCAACGGCCTGCGCCCCGCCCGCTACTACATCACCGCCGACGACCGCGTCATCCTCGCCTCCGAAGCCGGCGTGCTCCCCGTGGAGCCCGCGAATGTTGTGAGCAAGGGCCGCCTGCAGCCCGGCCGCATGTTCCTCATCGACACCGAGCAGGGCCGCCTCGTCTCCGACGAAGAAGTGAAGGCCACCGTCGCCGGAGCGCACCCCTACGCCAAGTGGGTGGAGCAGTTCCAGGTGGACCTCGACAAGCTCGCCGAGCCCAAGGCCGCGCCCGCCGTCGACCACACCTCGCTGACCGTGCGCCAGAAGGCCTTCGGTTACACCTACGAGGACCTCGAGGTCATCATCGGCCCGATGGCCAAGACCGGCGTGCAGCCGATCGGCGCCATGGGCAACGACGCCCCCCTGGCCATCCTTTCCGAGAAGCCCCAGCTGCTCTTCAACTACTTCAAGCAGCTCTTCGCCCAGGTCACCAACCCGCCCATCGACTCCATTCGCGAAGAGGTCATCACCTCCTCCGAAGTCACCATCGGGCCCGAGGGCAACCTGCTCGACCCCCAGCCCGAAAGCTGCCGCGCCATCCGCCTGCACGGCCCCGTGCTCACCAACGAGCAGCTGGAGCGCCTCCGCCACGCCAAGCTCCCCGGCTTCGCCTCCGTCACCCTCCCCACGCTCTTCAAGGCCTCCGCCGGCGCCAAGGGCCTGCGCGACGCTCTCGACGCGCTCTTCGCCAGCGCCGACCGCGCGATCGACCGCGGCGCCAACATCCTCGTGCTCAGCGACCGCGGCGTGGACCATGACAACGCCGGCATCCCGTCGCTGCTGGCCGTGGCCGGCCTGCACCACCACCTGATCCGCCAGGGCACCCGCATGCGCGTGGGCCTCGTGCTGGAATCCGGCGAGCCGCGCGACGTGCACCATGTCGCGCTCCTCGTGGGCTACGGCTGCGTGGCCATCAACCCCTACCTGGCCTTCGAGACCATCGCCGACATGATCGGCAAGGGCACCCTGCCCGACATCTCCTACCAGAAGGCGGTGAAGAACTTCGAGAAGGCCGTCGTGAAGGGCGTGGTCAAGACGATGGCCAAGATGGGCATCTCCACCATCCAGAGCTACAGCGGCGCCCAGATCTTCGAGGCCATCGGCATCAACCAGCGCGTGGTCGACGAGTTCTTCGCCGGCACGCCCACCCGCCTCGAAGGCATCGGCCTGTCCCTCATCGCCGAGGAAACCCTCATCCGCCACCGCGCGGCCTTCTCCGGCCACGGCAACGACGAGCCCGCGCTCGACTCCGGCGGCGACTACAAGTGGCGCAAGGACGGCGAGTACCACCTGTTCAACCCGGACACCATCCACGCCCTCCAGAAGGCGTGCCGTACCGGCGACTACAACGAGTTCCGCCACTTCTCCAACCTGATCAACCATCAGGAGAAGAACCTCTGCACCCTGCGCGGCCTGCTCGGCTTCCGCCATGTCAACAAGCCCGTGCCCCTCGACGAGGTCGAGTCGGTCGAATCCCTCGTGAAGCGCTTCAAGACGGGCGCCATGTCCTACGGCTCCATCAGCCAGGAAGCCCACGAGTGCATGGCCATCGCCATGAACCGCCTCGGCGCCAAGTCCAACACCGGCGAAGGCGGCGAAGACCCCGCACGCTTCACCTGGACCAACGAGCGCGGCGACTCCAAGTGCTCCGCCATCAAGCAGGTCGCCTCCGGCCGCTTCGGCGTCACCATCAACTACCTCGTCAACGCCGTCGAAATCCAGATCAAGATGGCCCAGGGCGCCAAGCCCGGCGAAGGCGGCGAACTCCCCGGCGGCAAGGTGTACCCGTGGGTCGCCAAGACCCGTCACTCCACCCCCGGCGTCGGCCTCATCTCCCCGCCCCCGCACCACGACATCTACTCCATCGAGGACCTCGCGGAGCTCATCCACGACCTCAAGAACGCCAACCGCAACGCGCGCATCAGCGTCAAGCTGGTGTCCGAGGTCGGCGTCGGCACCATCGCCGCAGGCGTGGCCAAGGCTCACGCCGACGTCGTGCTCATCTCCGGTTATGACGGCGGCACGGGCGCCTCGCCCCTGTCCTCCATCAAGCACGCCGGCATCCCGTGGGAACTCGGCCTCGCCGAGACCCACCAGACCCTGGTGCTCAACAACCTGCGCAGCCGCATCCGCGTCGAGACCGACGGCCAGCTGCGCACCGGCCGCGATGTCGCCATCGCCACGCTGCTGGGCGCCGAGGAGTTCGGCTTCGCCACCGCTCCGCTCGTGGCCATGGGCTGCATCATGATGCGCGTGTGCCACCTCAACACCTGCCCGGTCGGCGTCGCCACCCAGGACCCCGAGCTGCGCAAGCGCTTCATCGGCGCCGCCGACAACGTCGTGAACTTCATGGTCTTCGTGGCCACCGAGCTTCGCGAAGTCATGGCCGAGCTCGGCTTCCGCAAGCTCGACGACATGGTCGGTCGCACCGACCTGCTCGAGTCCCGCGCCGCGCACAGCCACTGGAAGGCCAAGGGCATCGACTTCTCCCGCCTGCTCTACCAGCCCCTGGTGGACGAGGAGGTCGGCACCTACCAGACCCTCGAACAGGACCACGGCATCGACCGCTCCCTCGACGTCACCAAGCTCCTCGACATCTGCAAGCCCGCCATCGAGCGCGGCGAGAAGGTGCGCGCCGAGCTGCCCATCACCAACATCAACCGCGTGGTCGGCACCGTCGTCGGCTCCGACATCGCCAAGAAGCACCCGCAGGGCCTCCCCGAGGACACCGTGCGCCTCAAGTTCAAGGGCAACGCCGGCCAGAGCTTCGGCGCCTTCACGCCCAAGGGCATGACGCTGGAGATCGAAGGCGACGCCAACGACTACGTCGGCAAGGGCCTCTCCGGCGGACGCA
Organism: uncultured Opitutia bacterium; assembly: GCA_945957395.1. Taxonomy (GTDB): domain Bacteria; phylum Verrucomicrobiota; class Verrucomicrobiia; order Opitutales; family UBA953; genus CAMFKE01. Next base: position 155,804 of record CAMFKE010000006.1, on the reverse strand, counting down.
TCGTCATCTACCCGCCCGCCGGCTCCGCCTTCAAGCCCGCCGAGAACATCATCATCGGCAACGTGGCCCTCTTCGGCGCCACCTCCGGCGAACTGTTCATCTCCGGCATGGCCGGCGAACGCTTCGCGGTGCGCAACTCCGGCGCCACCGCCGTCACCGACTCCGTGGGCGACCACGGCTGCGAATACATGACCGGCGGCTGCGTCGTCATCCTCGGCCCCACCGGACGCAACTTCGCGGCCGGCATGTCCGGCGGCGTCGCCTACGTCCTCGACGAGGACGGCACCTTCGCCACCCGCGTGAACGCCGAGACCGTCGCGCTCGAGCCCCTCGAGGACGCCAAGGAGCGCGAGGAGGTGCTGGGCCTCATCAAGCGCCAGGCCGAGCTCACCCGCAGCGAGAACGCCTTCCGCGTGATCGCGCAGTGGGAGAAGATGCTGCCCAAGTTCGTCAAGGTCATGCCCAAGGACTACAAGCGCATGCTCGCCGCCATCAAGAAGGCCACCGACGAAGGCCTCTCCGGCGACGACGCCCTCATCGCGGCCTTCGAAGCCAACACCAAGGGCGCCAAGTAATCGGACAAGTGATTCGGTGGTTCGGTTTTCCCTGATTCGGTGACTTCACCGAAAACCGAGAACGGAACCACCGGAACCACACCCCTTCCTCCCTTCAATCTTCCCCCTTCAACCTTCTTCCTCCCATGGGCAAACCCACCGGTTTCCTCGAATACAACCGCCAGCTCCCCGCCGACCGCCCCGCGCTCGAGCGCATCAAGGACTGGAAGGAATTCCACCTCCACATGAGCGAGGCCGAACTGCGCAAGCAGGGCGCCCGCTGCATGAACTGCGGCGTCCCCTTCTGCCATACCGGCAACATCGTCGCCGGCATGACCAGCGGCTGCCCGGTCAACAACCTCATCCCCGAGTGGAACGACCTCGTCTACAAGGGTCTCTGGCGTGACGCGCTCGAGCGCCTCCACAAGACGAACAACTTCCCCGAGTTCACCGGCCGCGTCTGCCCCGCCCCGTGCGAAGGCTCCTGCGTTTGCTCCATCAACGCGCCCGCCGTCACCATCAAGAACAACGAGGTCTCCATCATCGACCGCGGCTGGGCCGAAGGCTGGGTCGTCGCCGAGCCGCCCTCCCGCCGCACCGGCCGCCGCGTCGCCGTCGTGGGCTCCGGCCCCGCCGGCCTCGCCGCCGCCGCGCAGCTCAACAAGGCCGGCCACACCGTCACCGTCTATGAGCGCGCCGACCGTCCGGGAGGCCTGCTCATGTACGGCATCCCGAACATGAAGCTCGACAAGAACGAGGTCGTGCTGCGCCGCATCAAGCTGCTGGAGCAGGAAGGCGTGAAGTTCGTGTGCAACACCGAGGTGGGCAAGACCCTCCCGGCCGCCCGCCTCCTCGCCGACTTCGACGCCGTCGTGCTCGCCACCGGCGCCACCAAGCCGCGCGACCTCGCCGTGCCCGGCCGCGAATCCAAGGGCGTGCACTTCGCCATGGAGTTCCTCGGTTCCAACACCAAGGCCCTCCTCGACGGCGCCGAGGCCCCCATCTCCGCCAAGGGCAAGAACGTCGTCGTCATCGGCGGCGGCGACACCGGCACCGACTGCGTGGCCACCTCGCTGCGCCATGGCTGCAAGCATGTCATCCAGCTGGAAATCATGGGCAAGCCGCCCCTGACCCGCCAGCCGAACAACCCCTGGCCCGAGTGGCCCAAGGTCCTCAAGGTCGACTACGGCCAGGAAGAGGCCGCCGCCGTGCAGGGCGAAGACCCCCGCGTCTACCTCACCACCACCGCCAAAATCGAGTCCGACGCCTCCGGCGCGGTGAAGGCCGTGCACACCGTGCAGGTCAAGTGGGAGAAGGACGCGCAGGGCCGCTTCGGTCCCCAGCCCGTGCCCGGCACCGAGAAGGTGATCCCCGCCGACCTCGTGCTCATCGCCATGGGCTTCACCGGCCCCGAGCAGGCGCTCCTCGACGAGTTCCGCGTGCAGCGCGACCCGCGCAGCAACATCGCCGCCGAACACGGCAAGTTCCTCACCAGCATCCCCGGCGTCTTCGCCGCCGGCGACTGCCGCCGCGGACAGAGCCTCATCGTGTGGGCCATCAACGAAGGCCGCGGCGCCGCGCGCGAGTGCGACCGCTTCCTCATGGGCGAAACCCGCCTGCCCTAAATCAGGGATGAGCGGCCGCCCGCCGGTCGTTCCGCCTGAAACAAAAAGCCTCCCGCCGAAACGCGGGAGGCTTTTTTGCGTCATGGTCGTCGCGGGTTTGGCACGCGCGGTGGCTTGCCTTGGCAGTATGAAACAGTCTCTCGTCTTGTGCGCCTCCTTCGTCTGCTTCACGGGCGGCTGCGCAGCTGTCTTTCGTGTGTCGGGCGTGTCGTCGTCACCCGTGAGTTTGAGGAAATGGGGTTGTCGCCCAGCGGGGGCGTCTGCACGGTGGCGCCCATATGCGAGTTTCGTTTATCGTCCTTTTTGCCGCCGGCTTGATTTCCTCGCTCCATGGCCGGGCCGACGAGTCCTCCTCTACGCCCGCTTCGCCGGAGGGCTCCGAGCCCAAATCCGTCGAGGAGAGCAAGTATGTGGACCGATTGCCCAAGGAGAAAAAGGAGGGTGTGTTTGTGATCAAGACGGGGGTCGGCTCGGGCACAGGATTTCTTGGCAGAATGCAGGGCAAGACCTTCCTAGTGACGAACTTGCATGTGCTCTTCGGTGCCAAGGAAATCTCGGCGATGAACCAGTCCGGGCTTCAGCTGAAAACGGGCAAGATCTACGGCGCCGCCGACCATGACATCGCGATCATCGAGGTGAAGAACCCCGTTCCCGAAACGGCGGTTTTTGACATTGAGATGAATGTGCCGGAGGGGGTGTTGGTGAATGATTCCGTGCTGATTCCCGGCAACAGTCTTGGGGCCTCCACCCTGCTTCAGACTCAGGGCAAGGTGGCGGGCCTGGGCCCTCGCATCATCGAACACACCGCGCCGATCTATCAGGGCAACAGCGGCAGTCCGATCGTCGGCGAGAAGAATGGCAGGGTGGTCGCGGTGATGGCTTACGCGCGCAAGGTGGACTCCGCCGGCGAGTGCGTGGCGGATTCTGCGTCCAATCCCGACACGCAGATCAAGAAGGCCATCCGTTATTTCGGCTTCCGTTTCGACACGGTGAAGAGCTGGTACCCGATCGATTTCAAGCTCTGGCAGCAGCAGTGCGCTTTCCTGATGGAGAAGCAAAAGCGCATGATCGCCGTGGCCGCCTTCTACTACAACCGTCCGGACTGGACGGCCGACCCGGAGATCCTGTCGCGGTTCAATAGCTGCGAAGCCCGCCTCTCCAAACTCAAGGCGCCTCTGGCCAGACGCAACGAGGCCACGAATTTCCTGCAGTTTCTCCGGTCACGCATGGAGGCCGACACCAACGCCCTCATCCACTTCGAGCGCACGGCATACCCGTTCCTTTCGGACGCAGAGGCCAATGTGGGCGAGAGTTCCGCCCGCTGGAAGGTCTTCGGGCAGAAGATGGAGACGAACATCAAGTCTCACAACGAGGAGATCGTGGCGCGCGTGGCTACGCCCCGGCTTTCCGTCGCGAAGTGAGGGGGGGCGGGGCCTCCTCGACCGCTGTGTTGAGGCCCCGCCATGGGGCTTTGTCGGTCAGCCAAGGGTTCGCTTCGCGCGGCTCAGCGCGCCGACTTCGCGCGCGCGGCGTTTCTGCGGCGCAGGCGGGCTAGGGCTAGGGCGCCCACCGCGCCTATAATCCCGTAGGTGGAGGGCTCCGGCACGGCGCTCGCGCTCACGGAGAAAACGCCTACGGAGCCGTTGCCGCCCGTGCCTTCGAAGCCCACGACGAGCAGGTCCTGCCCGGTGGGATTGTCGGCTGCGGCGAGGAAGGTGATGGATTCCGGGGAGATGAAGGCGCCTCCGCTGTCCAGCGACGATGTGACCGGGTTGAAGTAGCCTTCGATGAAGACGTTGTTGAGGTCGGTGATGTCGAACTGGAAGATGCCGTTCTGGCGTTCGGCGCCGACAAAGAGGTACTCGCGTTCGCCGATCTTGCCGAAGGCGAGGGCCTCCGGTTCGGGGCCCTTGTCGTCGGATCGCGTGTCGAAGTTGGCGAGGCTGCCGCTGTTGATGTTGTGCGACGCCGGGTCGTTGGTGAGCACATATTGCTCGATCATGGCGCCGGTGTCGAAGACCAGCGTCAGCGTGCCGTCCGGGTTCACCTTCCAAATCGAGGCGCTGCGCGTGCCCATCATGGTGGGCGTGTCGATGACGCCGTCGCCATTGGTGTCGCCCACATCCTTGAGAATGTTCAGGCGTCCGATGCCGGTGTTGTTCACGAGGGGGTCCAGGGAGGCGTGGATATCCGGGGCGGTCGAGCCGTTGGTGACGGTGTTCTGGGCGGCGGCCCGGAAGATGTCCTTGTCGTCGGGACGGGCGTCGCCCTCGTTGGCCGTGGCCAGGTAGGTCGCGCCCGCGCGCTCGAAGCGCACGACGGTGTCCGGCATGGGCAGTCCGGCCACGGTGTCGTTGCGCGCGGCGGAGGCGGTGTTGCCGGCGCCGTCGCGGTCGGAGGCGTCGATGGTCTGCGTGATGCTGCCGAGGGCGTTGACGGCGGTGTACTTGCCGGAGGTCAGGTCGAGCGTGGCGACGGCGTTGTTTTCCTGGAGCGTGACATAGGCCGTGGTGTTGGTGGCCACGATGTACTCCGGCTCGATGTCGGCGGCGTCGGGTGTTTTCACCGTGAGCGTATCCAGCCGGTTGTTACGCGTGCCGGCGAGGGTGACGCCCGAGGCCAGGTTGCCGGCGGAGAAGTCGATGGTCGAAACGTGGGAGGCGTTCAGCGCGGCGAGCGAGGTGGCGTAATTGCCGGCGGTGACGCCGGAGAGGTTGATTACGCTGACCGAGCCGGGGCGGTTGAAGGCCTCGGGCGTGGAGCTGCTCGTCGAGCCGTATTCGCCCTCGTTGGCGATGAGCACGCGGTTTCCGTCGGGGGTAAGCGTCACGGAGTCGGGGTGGTAGCCCACATCCACCGTGCTCAGGATGGCGCCGGAGGTGCGGTCGAAGAAGGCCACGCGGCCGAAGTCGGAAAGCGTGGCGGAGGTGGGCACGATCGTGGCGATGCCGAAGCCTCGCGCATCGTTGAACACGGAGGTCACACTGGCGATGTTGGCGGCGCCGCCGAAGACGCCGTTGAGGTCGACTGAGCCCGTGGCGGCGAGGGTGCCGGAGGCGGCGAGCGCATACGACTGGATGAGGTGCGTTCCGGTCGCGGAATTGGTCGAAAGCAGCGTGCCGGAGACTTTGTCGAACGAGACAATCTCGCCGCCGTTGGGCAGCGAGACGCCGCTGACGAAGCTGATGCCGGCATGCAGCGCGCCGGGTGCGCCGAGGGCGGCGGCCAAGAGAAGGAAGGGCAGGGCGGGTCGGTGTGGGTGTCGCATGGGATTTCCATTCAACTCCGCGTGTGTGGCGATTTCGCGGACCCGGTGTGAAAGTTGCAGCGAACCGCCGGCGCGCTTCAGAAACGCCCGGGAATCATCCTCGTGACTGTTTGCGCGCCAGGCGGCGAGCCTCCGGAAAACGAAGCACCCGCGCCGATGAGGGCGCGGGTGCTTGGGAGGCGCGAGAGGGCTTGTCGGGCTACTTCTTCGCCTTGCCCGGCTTGGACTTGGCGGGCGGGATGATCTCGACGGTGCCGGGCGCCGAGGCGGCGGCGAGCGCGGCCTGCTTGCGCTTGTTCAGCCAGGTCTGCAGGAGGGTGAGCAGGTTGTTCACCGTCCAGTAGGTGGTGAGGCCGGCGGGCGAGGTGTAGCACATGACCGGGAAGAGGCCCATCATCACATAGAACAGGGTCTTCTGGTTGGGATCCACATTGGTCATCGGGGTCATGCGCATGTTCACGAGCATGGTGACGCCCATGAGGACCGGCATGATGTGGATGTACGGCGGCAGTCCGTGGATGGTATCGGCGACCGAAAGGTCGGGGAACCACAGGAAGGGCTGATGGCGAAGTTCGGCGCAGGTCTGGAAGGCGACGTACAGGCCGAAGAAGATGGGAATCTGAATGAGGATGGGGAGGCATCCGGCGAACGGGTTCACCTTGTGCTCCGCATACAGCTTCATGGTCTCCTGCTGCATCTTCTGCGGGTTGTCTTTGTACTTCTCCTTCAGGGCCTCCATGGGCTTCTGAAGCTTCTTCATGTTTTCGGCCGCCTTCATTTGCATGCCGGTGAGCGGCCAGGTGAGGCCCTTGATGAGGCCGGTGAGCGACACGATGGCCAGTCCCCAGGCCCACTCGCCGCCGAAGGAGGAGGTGATCCAGTGCAGGCCGTTGAGCGAGGCCATCAGCAGCTTGCACAGCCAGTTGATGGACATGAAGCCGAAGAGCTTCGTGAACTGCACGACGCGGTCCTGCCCGTCGCCGAGCTCGGAGAGGCGCGTGTACTCCTTGGGGCCCACGAAGTAGTCGAGCGCCACGGCCTTGGTCTCGCCGGGGGCGAGGTTGCCCAGGTTGATGCCGGCTTCGGCGGTCAGCGTGAGCTTGTCATGACCGTCGGCCTCCTTGCCGATGACCACCGGGTGCGCGAACAGGCCGGTGGACAGCTCGCGCGTGGGGGCGTCGAAGGTGGCGATGCCGGCGAAGAACTGGTTCGACGAGGCCACCCAGCGCAGGGGCTTCTCGGTGCGCGGCAGCGCGAGGTCCGGCAGCGCCTTGTGCGCGCCGAAGCCGAGGAAGCCCGAGCTGTCCTTGAACTTGTCGACGCCGACAATCTCGTAGTTGTCGCCGTCATACAGCGAGACGTTGAGGAACTGGTTGGCGGGGTCGCTCACGACCGGCAGGAGCGTGCCGAGGTTCAAGCCCGACACGACCGGAGCGGCGGCGCCGCCGGTGCGCGTGAAGCTCGTCTTGTGCGCGATGCGGTGCGGGTCGGCCTTCTTGTCGCCCTTGTCGGGCGCGAAGGCGAACTCGCGCGTGACCACGAGGCCGTCGGCGCGGGCGGCTTCGAACACCACGCGCGTGGCCGACTGCTCCTTGATCGCGAAGGAGGCGTCCCAGGCGACGGGCTTGCCGGTCACGGGGTCGGGGAAGGAGAGGGCGAGGGCGGGGGAGGGACCCTTCTCGTTGAAGACCACCGGGGATTCCTGCGGCTTCTTGTCCAGGGCCGACGCGTGCTTCTTGAGCGCCACGGAGCGGATGGCGCCGCCGTGCGTGGTGAGCGTGACGCGCAGCGTGTCGTTCTCCAGCGTCACGAGCTTCTCGGGGGCGCGCGGCGTGGCGGGCGTGCTCGGTGCCGCGGCGGGCGCGGGCGTGGGCGTGGTCGGGGTGGCCGGCGTGCCGACGACGGCGGACGGTGCGGGGGTCGGGCGGGGGGCGACCTTGGGTTGCTGGCTGCCGTTGTATAGGAGCAGGCCGAGCGCGGCGGCGATGAGGCCGACGCCGATGGCGGTGTTTTTCTTGTCCATTGCGCTTTAAGTGCGCCGGAAGCTGTAGCCGGGGCCGGTTCGGGCCAGCTTTTTCATGCCGGCGCGAGAAAAAGGCGCCCGCGCGGGACATCGTTGCGCAAGGGTGGAACCTTGGCTCCGAGTCTCTGTTTTTCGGCCATTACCCCCGGCTCCCCGCTGATCGTCCTCGCCCCTCCCCATGCTTCATCGTTTCGTTCCGGTCATCCTTTCTCCGCTTTTCCTCGCGGGGGCCGCCCTCGCCGCCCCGGCCCCGGTCGCGAATCCTCCTCCGGGCCTTATCCCGACCTTGTCGCAGTCCCCCTGGCGCAATGTGGGCTTCGCGAAATGGGTGGACGGGCACGGCGGCGCCATGGGCGTTTTCATCGGGGTCTCCGTGGACCCTTCCGACAACGACCGCATCCTGACCTCGACGCAGATCGGCGGCCTGTGGCTCTCCGAGGACGCCGGCAAGACCTGGAAGAATGTGGATTGGGATGTGGAGGGCCTCAACACCCATCGCTCCATCCGCTTCGCCCACGACAAGCCCTCCGTCGTCTACGCCGCCGGCACCCACGGCGTCATGAAGTCCGAGGACGGCGGTCGCACTTGGAAGAAGCTGGCCGACCGGACCATCGACCGCTCCGCCGAGTATCCTGCCGGCGGTTACACCTCGCACCGCGTGACCGTCGATTGCTCCGGCGACGGCCGCGTGGTGTACCTCGGGACCGACACCGGACTGTTCCGCTCCGACGATGCCGGCGCCACCTGGCGCAGGCTCTCGGACATGCCGGCGGACTCCGTGCGCCTGCACCCCAAGAACCCCGACATCCTTTACGCCACCTGCTCCAAATACCCCAACCCCTGGATGGGCGGCGACTGGAGCGATTTCCACCGCTCCGACGACGGCGGCAAGACCTGGACGAAAATCACCCAAAACTTCCCCGTCGAGTACGCCGGCCGCAAGGGCAAGTTCGTCAACATCCTCTACCTCGGCGTCTGCCGCACCAAGCCCGACCGCGTCGTGGTCATGGGCTTCGGCTCCAACTACCACCTGCGCATCGACGACAAGAAGAGCACCAGGGACAAGATCGTCGCCGACCGCCTGACCGACGCGGAGGCCAAGAAGAACGACAACCCGCTGCGCGGCGTGAAGGGCCTTTGGATCTCCGACGACGCCGGCAAGACCTTCCGGGACATCTGGAGCGACGAGCACGACGTGCAGCTGCCCACGCCCGAGCGGCCCAACCTCGTGGGCGGCTCCACCCTCGATTGGTTCAAGGCCGAAAGCTCCCTGCACCAGGGCGTGTGGGACATGTGGTTCGACACCTCCGACACCAACCCGGATGTCATGGTCGCCGGCGCCTACGCGCCCTGGATGACCTTCGACGGCGGCAAGACCTGGCAGTACTACTTCACCCAGCAGCAGAAAACCCTGCCCGGCCTGCGCGGGAAGAGCGAGATGCAGGCGCCCGGAAACACCGACGAGTACGCCGTGCACGGCGACTTCCAGCAGGCCATCGTGCGCGGCGAGAAGGCCTGGTTCGGCAACGACGGCCAGCTGCTCTTCTCCGACGACCGCATGGCGCACATGCGCCTCATCTCCCGCGGCATCACCGGTGTGGAGACCTGGGGCTACGACCACGCCTGGCGCGACCCGGGCGTCATGATCGTGGCCTGCAACCACGGCCCGGTGCATGTGAAGCACGCCGAACACTGGGGCGACGAGTGGCTCAACATCGGCGGCGGCGACGCCTCGCAGTGCTATGTGAACCCGGCCGACAAGTATGTCGTGTACGGCCCCTGGCGCGTGGCCAAGTTCATCCCCAGGCCCGGCGAGCCCAAGCCGGCCGGCGCCATCCGCTCCTACGGTTTCGCCGGCGAGCTCTTCTGGAGCTGGGCCACGCCCTTCGACGCCACCCGCGCGTATGCCCTTTACGGATACCGCCGCCGCGAGGGCGGCAAGTGCGACCTCGTCGTGTTCAACGACAAGTCCGACGAGCGCTCGCTGCGCCGGTTCAACAGCATGATCGTGGACTGCACGACCGCTCACTGCGTGCCGGGCTTCATCCTGCTCACCGAGGGCGGTCGCGCCTGGCTCACCCGCTACCTCGGCGGCGAATGGGCCGAGGTCACGCCCAAGTCCGTGCTCATCGACGGCAAGGAGACGCCCTGGAACAAGACCTCCTACGGCATCCGCCTCGTCGCCGCCGACCAGTCCGACGCGAAGACCCTCTACCTCGCCGGCTCCGCCAACCGCGGCTCGCAGAAGGGCTTCGTGCTGCGCTCCGTCGACGACGGCAAGACCTGGACCGATGTGACCGGCTCGCTCTACGGCGACGACATCCGCGGCGACGGACCCGTGCGCGACCTGGAGTGCCAGCCGGGCACCCGCGCCGGCGTCTACGCCATCACCGCCTCCCGCGTGGCCTACCTCAACGCCGACATGCAGGATTGGAAAAACCTTTCCGACGGCCTCCCGCGCACGAACATGAATTCGTATGTGAAGGTGGCGCCGGCGCAGGGGCTCGTGCGCGTGGCGTCCAACAAGGGCTTCTTCGAGCGCACGCTCGCCGAGCCCTCGAAGCCGTTCACCTCGGTGCGTGTGGACACGCCCGTGCAGTACGCCCAGCGCGGGCCGTTCAAGGTGAAGTATTTCGACGTCTCCTCCGCTCCCGCCGGCTCCAAGTTCCGCTGGAGCTTCCCCGGCGGCGCGCCCGCGACCGCCGAGGGCGAGAATGTCGAGGTCGCCTACGCCAACCCCGGCACCTACGGCGCTCAGCTCTCCATCCTCACGCCCGACGGCAAGACCCTTTCCTGGTCCTCCCGCACCACCGCCCGTCTGGGCACCGTGAGGGCCCGGTTCTCCAAGGGGCCCGGCGACGCCCTCTGCTTCAAGGAGCCCGGCGCCCTGCACACCACGCTGCTCGCCCCCGCCTCCGGCCCCGCGCTCACCCTCTCCGCCTGGGTCAAGCCCGACGAGCGCGCCAAGGGCGACGGCCTGCGCGCCGCTCTCTCGCTGGACGGCAAGAAGGGCCACGCCCGCGTGTTCATCCAGGCCGACGGCTCGGTGCGCGTGAGCGTCAACGGCGACGGCTGGGGCGCCAACACGGGCGCCAGGCTGGAGCCCGGCAAGTGGGCGCACCTGGCGTGCGTGTTCGACGCCGGCAAGGCCACCGTCTACATCAACGGCGCCGAGGCCGCCTCGCGCAACTACGGCGCCAAGTCCTTCGACTTCGCGCCCGGCGACATGCTCAGCCTCGGCGGCCTCGCCGACGGCTCCTGCGGCTGGACCGGCACGGTCGACGAGGTCACGCTGTGGGCCGCCGCCGTGCCGCCCGCCGGCGTCCGGTCGCTCGCCGCGAAACCGCTCACCAAGGCCGAGCGCGGGCTGCTCGCGTACTTCCAGTTCGACGGCTCGCCGGACCCCGTGCTGCATGTGGACCCGGTGCTCGGTCACTCCATGTCCGTCGGCTCCGCCGCCTCCGAGAAGGCCACCGACCGCATCGGAGCGGCCGTGAAGACCCTGGCCTTCCGCAACGGCGAGGCGCTCGCCGACCTCAAGGGCGCCGTCGGCAAGCGCAGGCTGCAGTCGCTGATGGACCTGGAACGCGTGCCCAATCCCGAGCTCGACGAGCGCTACGCCGCGCAGAACGCGCAGGTGCTCGGCCGCCCGGTGGACGATCCGGTGGAGACCGTGCCCTCCGACCGCCCCGCGCCCGCTTCCGGTGAGGAAACCGCCGGGGGCGTTTTCGGCGCCGAGTCGTGGCGGCGCGCGCCGCATTGTGCGTTGGTTCCGCCTTTGCGCCGCGCCCTCCCGGCATCCCCCCGTTCGTTCATGCGGCACCTTTCGCTCAGCCTTTCCCGCCACGCGCTTCTCGCGGCAGCCGCCTCCCTGGGCCCGGCGTTTTCACTCGCGGGCGAGCCCTCGACTCTGCCGCCGGTCGTCGTGTCGGCGGCGGCGCCCGTCGCCGAACCCAAGCCGGAGGAGGCTCCCATGGCGGAGTCCCGCGAGCGGCTCGCGCGGGTCAACGGCGGCGTGAATGTCGTGTCCGCCGCCGACCTTGCGAGGGCGCCGCTGCCCGGGTTCTCCGACATGCTGCGCGGCCAGGTGGGCGTCGATGCGGACACGCGAGGCACGCCCGACACCACCCGGGTGTCCATCCGCGGATCCGGCCTGAGCGACAAGACCGGCAACGGTCGCGGCGTCGTCGTGCTGCAGGACGGTGTTCCGCTCAACCAGGCCGACGGGCTCATGGAGATGTCGCTCATCGACCCGCAGGCGCTCGAAGGCGTCGAGGTCTGGCGTGGCGCCAACGCCCTGCGCTACGGCGCCGGCGCTCTCGGCGGCGCGATCAACCTGATATCCCGCACGGGGCGCACCTCGCCCGGTCTCACGCTGGTGGGCATGGGCGGGTCGTTCGGCTACGCCAAGGGCTTCGTCGCCGCCGGCGGGGCCTCGGGGGCGCTCGACGGCTACGGGGCCTACTCCTACGCGCAAGCCGACGGTTTTCGCGAGAACTCCGCCTCGAACGCGCATCGCGTGAATGTGAACGCGGGCGCCAAGCTCGCGGAGGGCGTGGAGAATCGCGTGTTCGCCGGCTTCACCGATTTCTTCGCGCAGACGCCGGGCGACGTGACCCGCGCCGTTCTGGAAAATTCGCCGGAGTCCGCCGCGCCCGCGGCCGAGCTTTACAAGACCTACCGGGCCTATCGCCTCGGCCGCGTCGCCGACACCTTGTCGTTCTTTAATGAATACACCCGCGCCGAGCTTTCCGCCGGATACTACTACCGCGACCTCGACGAGCACGGCGATCCGGTGACCGACAAGGTCACCAACATCGCGTCGCTGCACGGCGTCGTCCGCCACGACGGGGATTGGGACGGCCGGCGCGCCACCTCGACCGCCGGTTTCAACCTTTCCACCGGCGTGGTGGACGACAACCGGTTTCGCCCGCTGCCCGGCACCGCCGTGCGGGGTGCGAAGCGCGAGGCGTCGTTCCAGCATGCCGACACGGTCGAGCTTTTCGGCGAGCAGGACTACTATGTCACGCGGCGCGAGGCCGTGACCGTGGGGGCGCAGGGCGTGTGGACTTCGCGCGAACTCAACTACACCTTCGGGCGCGGCGCGGCCGAGGACCGTTCCAAGGCGTATGCGGGCTTCAACCCCAAGGTCGGCGTGCGCCACGAGTTCGACCGGACCACGGCGCTCTTCGCCAACCTCAGCCGCAGCTACGAGGCGCCCACCTTCGCCCAGTTCAAGACCCTCCGTTCCGCGATGCCGGACAACCTCGACGCTCAGCGGGCCTGGACCGCCGAGCTCGGGCTGCGCGGCGAGCGCCGTCGCCTGCGCTGGGAGGTCGTGCCGTACTACTCGCTGGTGAAGGGCGAGTTCATGACCTATTCCACCGGCCCGCTGGCCACCGATTTCACCACGCTCAACGCGGATGAGACCGTGCATCGCGGCATCGAGATGGGCCTCGACTTCGAACTGCTAAGCGAGCTTCCCGAGGGCGGCTCCGTCGGCGACGGGGCGCCGCGCACGCGCCTGCTGCTGCGCAACACGGGCAATTTCGCCGACCACCGTTTCCAGCGCGACGCCGTGTATGCGGACAACCGGCTGCCCGGCGCCTCCCGCTACCGGCACCGCGTGGAGCTGATGTTCGAGCACCGGTGCGGCTTCTACGTCGGCCCGAATGTCGAACTGGCCACGAGCCCCTACATCGACAGCGCGAACACCTACAAGGCGCCCGCCTATGCGGTTCTCGGCGTGCAGACCGGCTATCGCTGGAAAAAGGGCGCGCGCGTGTTCGTCGAGGGACGCAACCTGACCGACGAGCGCTATTCGCCCACCCTGGCCACCCTCGCCGATGCCGGCGGTGCCGACCAGGCGGTGTTCCGTCCGGCCGACGGCCCCTCCGCCTACGCGGGCGTCGAGGTGCGCTTCTGAGCGCGGCCGGCTTCAGGCCGGGAAATGCAAAACACGCGGCGCCCGATGCGCCGCGTGTTTTTTCTTGGCCGATCCGTCCGCAGGTTTGGCGGGCGGGGCGAGCCGGGGCCGGTCAGCGTTTCGCGCGTTTCACGGGGATGTGCACTTCCGATTTCTTCAGGAAGCCCGGCAGGAAGGGCGGATCCCAATACACGGCGTAGGCGTCGCCCTCGGGTTCCCATTCCTTGTGCCAGGCCAGCCATACGCGCAGGGTGGCCTCGGTCTCGCGCAGGCGCTCCGGCGTGTACGCGCCGTTTACCGCGAGGGCGGCGACGGTGCGCTCGGGCAGCGTGCGCAAGCTCACCCGGTCGCCTTCGCGCAGGTCTTTTCCCGCCGCCGACTCGGGGGCGAGGTGAAACGCCATGACGGCCTCCCGTCCCTGGCGCATCTCGACCGGCGCGGTCATCGGGATCTCGTTGTCGCGAATGTACCCGAACAGGGGGCGGAAGGTCTTGTTCATCGTCTCCTCTTCGTTCGCCGGGCCGGCCTCGCGCGCCTCGATGAGCCGGGCGGCCGGGAGTTGTTTGATTTCGCAGACGCCCGCCTCGCCGGGCGCGTAGGCGTTGTCGACGCCCACGCAGCCCGAGGCGAACAGGGCCAGCGCGCAGGGGGCCGCGAGGAGGGCGAGCGTTTTGCGGACGGTTTTCAGGGGGGCGTTGGGGTTCCTCATGGCGGCAGGGTGGCGCAGAAGGCCGCGCGACGCAATCCGGTGCGGGCGGTTCGCCGGGCAGGTGGCGGTTGCCGGTTCGAGTCGTCCGCGCATTGTTTGCGGTGAAATATCCCGTCGCCATGCGCTTCCCCCTGCTTCGTCCGTCCGCCCTGCTTTGGTTTTCCTGCTCCCTGCTGCCCGCCGGTGCCGGCGCCGCCGAGCCCTCGCCGGGGGCGGAGGCGAAACGCGAGGTGGCCGTGCTGGGCGGCGGCTGTTTCTGGTGCGTTGAGGCCGTGTTTGAAAAGGTCGTCGGCGTCACCGATGTGGAGTCCGGCTACGCCGCGGGGCGCACCCAAAACCCCGATTACAAGTCGGTCTGCACCGGCACCACAGGTCACGCCGAGGTGGTGAAGGTCACCTTCGACCCGGCGAAGATTTCCTATGCGCAGATCCTGGAGATTTTCGGCGACATTCACGACCCGACCACGCTGAACGCCCAGGGCGCCGACCGGGGTACCCAATACCGTTCCATCGTCCTGTGGGCCGACGAGCGCCAGAAGGCCGCCGCCGAGGACTGGAAGACCAAGGCCCAGCGCCGGTTCACCGACGCCGTGGTCACGGAGCTCGTCTCGCTCGCCTCGAATCCCTACTGGCGCGCCGAGGAGTACCATCAGGATTATTTCCGAAAGAACCCGAATCAGCCGTATTGCGCGGTCACCATCCCGCCCAAGCTCAAGAAGCTGTTCAAGAACCACGCCGACAAGGCGGTGCGGTAATCTTTGGCTTGGCGTGATGATTGTGTAAAAAAATGGCAGCAGGGATGGGCGGTTTGCGGCTCCACGAGTATCCCGATTGTTTGCATCATGAAGCTTCGAATCGGATTCACCTTGGTCGAAGTCATGGTTGCGGCAGCCATATTCGGATTTTCCCTGCTGGGCGTTCTGGGTATGGCGGGATACATGCACAAGACTTCCATTAGCAATGTCGCCAATGATGTCGCTCTGCAGATTGCAGACGGCATGATGGAACAGGTGCGATCAATGCCTTATGACTCGGTTTTGGCACCCTCTGCTGCGGATAAATCGGGACTGAAGACACTTTCTTTTGTTCATTATGAGCCTCCGACTGTTTCCGGTGACCTTGGAGGGCAGGTGTCTCAAGAGGTTCCTGTAAACTCCGCCTCCTATACGCGTCTTGATGGCGTGGCGATAGCTTCAAGACTGTCACCCTCCTTTAAGATCTCTGAGAGTTATCCGATGGATATGGAGGTTAAGGTTCATATGAACCCCGTGGCCGATTCGAACTTTGCCAATGGAGTAAGCGTGGAGCTCTTTTATCGATTCCGAGCCAATCCTTCTACAGACTACAGGGTTCGGGTCGTGAAAACATTCATTCCGAGGTTCTATCAATGAGTAATGTATTTCATTTCAAGCCTTTTAATTGCATTCGTAAGGCGTTTACTCTGGCGGAGCTGGAGATTTCCTTGGGGGTCTCCGTTCTTATCTCAGGAATGTCCCTGCTTGTCCTGCTGGCTGTACTAAGGTTGTATGTCGTTTCCGACATCAAGACCTCCGTAAGCGAGGAATACAGGAGGATGAAGCGAGTGATGGTGGATCAGGGGTGTATGTCGAATGGGTTTTATATTTATCCGAGTTTTAATGCCGCGGATAGAAAGCTGTCGTCGAATCAGGTTCCGGTTGGGGGCGCCGGCGATTTTGTTGTGTTTGTATTTTTCAGCCTTAAGGGCATAAAGGAGGATCCAAACTATCAGCGCGTATCCAGGATTATGGGATTTTTCAGGGAGAATCCGGGTGATGTTAAAACCCCCGTGAGGTGGTTTGATTCCGAAGTTCACAATTGGGGGCAATCCTTCTCCGCAAGTAATCCCGCGCAAGTTCCAATCCCCAATTCAGGAGAAAATTTTGCGATTGAGGCGCTCCTGCCTCCGGAGTCTTTTAGACTTAACTGCCCTGTTCTGGCAAACTATTCAATGGGGGCGATTGACGACACCATGGGGGCGGGAAGAAGCATGTTCTATAATATGACAAAAACGAACAATTCCCCTGCGTTTCTGGTGTCCGGTTTTGTCTTGCGCTCTACTTCATCGGCAGGGAGTGCCGTTTTGGGGTACGAAAGTCAAACTGCATTTAACTTAACCATCGTTCCTAGGAGTAATTGATATGAATACACATATGAAAATCAAAGTTTGCAGAGGTTATGCCCTGCTGGTTGTGCTTATGGTCCTGCTGGTCGTGTCCGTATTGTGCGCCACGATGCTATCGCTGGTGACTTCTGAAATGAAGTTGGTGCGCAGGAATGACGCGATTGCCGAGTTGAAGAAATCGACCGATGTCTTGCTCAACTATGCCGCCTCTCAGGCGCAGGCCAATCCCAGGCTTGTTCCAGAAGGTTTGGTGGTCGCGCCCGGGGCGATTTTTTCTCAGGAATCTCGAGATGGCTCTTTGGTCGTCGAGGGGGCTCAGGAGGTGTATGCGACCCCACTCACTCGAATTGTCGATTCCGCAGGATTGGCAAAAAGATTTTATATAAATCCCAACGCACCGGTTAATCGCAATGACGACTTGAGGGATAAGAATGTGTACCGGGATCTTCTTCTTATTGCTTCCAAATCTGCGGTTCGCGATCCTTCCGACGTCTCAAAGCTTATTGAGGAATATGCGTGCCTGGTTGTCGAGCGCCGGCAGTTCAGTGTGTTCAATTATCTCGCGTTTTTTGATGTATCCAAGTTTAGGGTGACAAATCCTGGGTCCAATATCGTTTTGGATGGCCCAATTCAGTCTAATATAGGTGTGTATTTTGAAAGCAAAAATCACTCCAGTACGGTTTACATGGATAGCACTGTGTTTACGCCCGGTGATTTTGATTTCTCTGGAAGCACCTATGCCGGCCGGTTTATGATCACCGACGGCACTCTTACTTCAGGTGGGGCACCCAGGCGTGTTGATCTTCTGAAGCCAGGAACTTCCGTGCTTCGTGAGAGCTCCGACGGCATGTCTTTCAATAATTTCATGCTCAATGACACCAAAGGGTTTCTGAAGACCGGAGCTGTCGGGGGGCCGATGGTCGAGCTCGATGGTCTGAATTATGTTGATGACTCTGCCAATTCAGGCATTCCAGAAAGATTCAAGATTTCCAATAATCGGCGAATTGATCCGCCGAATCCTGAGCTTCGGAATTCCACGGACGCGCAATACGCTGATGCGCGAATTGCAGAGATGGCAAAGACCGCGTATCAGGCTAAGCTATACACATATGTTGAGGAGTCAGGGGCTGTTACTGTCTTTGTGGGCCAAGCCGCAGCGGAGTCCTACAAGGCGGCATCAGACAAGGTCGCATGGAAGGCTCAAAACGGTTCGAAGTATGTGGCGCCTTCTGTTGCTGCTGGGTTTGTTCAGACACCCTATGTGGAGCGTTATAACGATGGTGGTACGGATTATGTGACTCCCTCTAAAAACACGGATCTGGCCAGGGGTGCCATATATGATTCGCAGCAGAAGGCCACTGTCGCCATGGTCGATGTGGACTTGGGGTCCCTTAACTCTGTGCTGGCCTCAGGGGCCGTGCCTCTGGCGAACGGAGGCGTTTGGAGTTCAAGTGGTACCACGGGCTGGAATGGAGTCATGTACGTCGATGTTCAGAATCCTTCGAAGAGGCTTAGTGCGCCCGTCAGGGATAAGGCCACGGGGAATTATATCGATGCGCTAACGAAGAAGCCTTCTGTTGCTGTGACTCCCGAGTCGGCCTTGAAGGTTCCTTTGCCTTCCCTTAATATTACAGGTACAGCCCAGTCTTGGGATGGAAGCGCCAGCAATGACTTATCAGGTCTGACGGGGGTTCGCATAAAAAATGCGACAACCGTGCCCGGTTCCTTGGTTGGCGACCCTGGATTCACTTTGGCGACAAACACAGGCACATACACCGTCGGAAGTCTTAATTCCGATGGAAATCTCGCCACCGGGACAACCTCCCTTCAGGACGATCAATCGACGGTGACAGGTTCCACCTCAAAAATCCCCGCGGCAGTGTTTTCGGATAAGAACGTTGTTCTCAGCTCAGATTTTTCTAACAGCAGCTATGATTTGGATTTATATGTTCCGCGTCCGAGTACTAAGCCTTCGGGTATGAGCTCCTCAATTTATAACGCCTGGCCTTTCACGGGGCCAAGGTATTCATCCTCTGCTTTCGCTCTGGATGGTACAGGTACGAGCAGCGGTGTGAGGACAAATGGACATTATCAATATCAGCGCGATCCCGGCAACAGGCTTACCCCGGGGGCCAGGGTGATGGAGCTTAGTGCCGCGTTTATCGTGGGCGATGATGATAATTCAAACAAGGGTATTCATACGCTGCTCTCGTATCTTCAGCCTTTCAGTACGAGCTCGGATACTCTTCGTATGCGTGGCTCCGTTATTGGTATCTATAAGTCTCGTTATTTTAAGGCGCCTGCAGGGTCTTTTAATAACTACTATGTCGCGCCCGCGAGAACTTTGGGTTATTCCAGCCTGCTTAAAGCCGGAAAAATGCCTCCGGCTTCTCCAACGATATCAAGTTTTCGTAGAATGCGCCAGTTTGTGATAACGAAGCAGGAGTATGAGTTGATAAAGTCAGGCCCCAATACGGTTGATGCATGGATAGGCGTTGTTGGGAATAAGTGACTGTTTTAGGGTTTCTTTGTCCCTCTCCCCTCCTTTGCGTCGAAAGCGAAGGGGGGGGGGCTTTTGTGTAAGTCTTTTGCCTGTTTATGGGTTTGATGCCAGAGGAGTCTGCTTCTTCGTAGGGTTATTTTGTTCGTGCATGGGGTTCTTTTGGGGCGCTGCTGGTTCCCCGAGGAAGGGTTTGTTTGTTATTTTTTTGTGAAGCGCCGTTCGTGTTGCAGGTTTGTCTCGGCTGGGCTGGTTACCCGGCTCTTTGGTGGTAAGTCTTTTTTACGGACTATCCCCGACGCCCCCCCCTCTCCCGCCGCCATGCGCCTCGCCTTTCGAGACTCCTATTGTCGACCCATTCGCGCCTGCAGCCCCGCCGCCTTTCCCGCTCCGCAGGGCGCCCTGAACCGCGTGCGCCGGCCGCGACGGGCGATGACCTTGGTGGAGGTGATGGTGTCCATGTTCATTTTCGCCATCGCCGTCCTGGGCGCCTACTCGCTCTTGCTGTTCGGCCTTCGCACCATGGACCAGACGCGCGCCTTCACGCAGGTGTCGCAGATTCTTACGCACGAGATGGAGGCGATGCGCCTGCGCAGCTGGTCCGGGTCGGCCGACGCTGCGGGCAAGGGCCAGCACAGCGTGAAGTACCTTTGCGACAACGCCGCCGGCTACTCGACCTTCACCCCGTTCGCCGATTACCGGGGCGGGGATGTGGCTCCGGGCTCCGCCCAGCCGGCCCTGTCCACGGATGTGCTGGGCGCCACGACGCTTCAGTTTCGCAACGCCAACGGTTTCACCTGCACGCGCAGGTTCATCCCCGACGCCTCCGGGGAGTCCGCCGAAATCGTGCTCACCGTCTCCTGGGTGGACTCGCGCAAGGCCACCCACTCGCGATCCTACTCCTCCACGGTCTCCAAAAATGGCCTCAATGACTCCATCTTCATCGCCCGCCAGTAACCGCGCCGTCGCGGGGCGCCGGGCCTTCACGCTCGTGGAGGTGCTGCTCGCCTCCTCGATATTCGTCGTGATGGCCGCCCTGGTGCTGAGCGTCGTGGTCGCCCAAGCCAAGCTGGGGGTGTCCGTCACCAACTACTCGGACATGAACGAGTACAGCCGGCGCGTGCTCACCCGATTCGACAAGGACATGCGCATGGCCTCCAAGGTTGCCTTGATGAATTCGGACGAGGTCACCGTGAGTGTCGTGCCGACCGTGCTGGATTGGTCCAAAAACCCTCCGAGCCCCGGCGCCGAGGTCACGGTGCGCTATTTTTTCTGGAAAGACGGCCGGGGTGTATCGCCAGAGCCCCGCGGGCGCCTCCGGCACAGGGCCTGACAGGAATTGCACCGTGATGCTGGAGAATGTGCGCTCGTTCCGCCTGGGCTACTTCGACACCGACGACAATATAGCGCCGACCACCGCCTCGGTGAAGAAAGTGATGCTCTCCGGGACGCTCCAGCGCTCCTTCGCCGGTTTGGCGAACACCGACTTCCTGGTGTCGGCCGTCGTGGTCATGCGCAGCAAGCCCGGTTCGCGTCTCTGATCGGCGACCTCCCTTTCGCCGAAAGGTTTTCGGCAACCCTACCCAACCCCCAAGAGAACAAGCCATGCGAAACACCCCCTCTCCCCGGAAGCGCCGCGGATCCGCCATCGCCATGACGCTCATCGTCGCGCTCATGCTTGCGGCCGTCGGGGCCTCGCTCGTCGCCCTCACCACTTCGGTGCGACGCGTCACCGAGGCCAATCATTCCTACCAAGCGTTGCAAACGGTTCTTGAGCGGGGTGTGGACCAGGCGATGCACGCCTTCGGCAAGTATCGCGAGGGCGGCTTCAACAGCGCCGCCTGGCCCGCCGGGTGGAAGCAGACCGGCGCGACCGGTTATTCCAAGGATTTCGGCGAGGTGGATCTGGGCAACAACCGCAAGTCCCGCCTGCGTGTCACCATCCAGAACCTGCCGCTGAACAACACCGACGCCCTGGAGCTGAACAAGTCGCCCTACATCGTGGCCGACGCCGGCATGTCGGGTAAGGACGCCTCCGGTTCCTCGGCCTACTCGCGTCAGATTCTGGTGACGCTCAAGCGCGTGCAGGTGAACGGCACGGGACAGGGGCTGGTCTCGCAGAACACGCTGACTTTCATCGGCAACGGAAGCAAGGTGGACAGCTACAGCTCCAGCTTCCCCGGCATCTTGGTGCTGTATCCGTACGGGGCTAAGCTGCCCGATGGCACGCTGAACATCAGCGACAAAGTCACGGTGGGTACCGTAGCCATCGCCAAGGATGGATTCGACCCGCTGTCGGCCAATGCCGGCGGCATCATTTACGGCAGTGTGCTCATCGGCGGCGGCAGCGAGGCCGCGTTGGACAAGGCGGTTTCCGGCATGTATGTGGGCGTTTATGACCCGGCGGTCACCTCGCCCAAGGCCGGGGTAGACCCGGACCGCACCAGCACCGGATTCTCCGCCGACTTCACGGTGCCGAAGTTGCCTGCCGATTACAACGCCTCCACGGCATCGCCCCTTCCGGCGGCCGACAAGTCGGGCAACATCACGATCGGTTCGCTCACGGCGACTTCGCCCCAGTACTACAAGGTGACGGATCTCAAGCTCACCAAGGGCAGTCTGATTGTCCGGGGCCCCGTCGTGCTGGTGGCCGACAGCATCTCCACCAGCGGCAACGGGCAGATCACCGTCGACAACAGCACCGGCAAGAAGGTGTCCTCCCTCACGATGTTCGTCTCCGGCGATGTCTCCCTCACCGGCAACGGCATTGTGAACTCCGGCGCCGGCGGGGCCGAGTCCACGATGACCACCCAGGTCACGCTCAATGGCACCAACACCAACAAGAACGACCTGCAGGACATCAAAATCGCCGGCAACGGCGCCTTCAGCGGGGTCATCGACGCGCCGTTCGCCTCGTTTGTCATGGGCGGCGGCGGTTCGAGCGGCGTGTTCTTCGGTTCGGTGAAGGCCTTCAATATCAGCATCAACGGCGGCGGCCTCTTCCACTACGACCTGGCGCTGGCGGCCGTGCCCACGGTCGACGCCAAGTACCCGGTGGACTTCTGGATCGAGCCGCAGAACAAGGCCGACATGGCCAAGTACGGGCTCTGACCCGGTTTGACCTCAAGGTCCCGGCGACGCCCGGCCTCTTGCGAGGGGCCGGGCGCTTCTTTTTCCTGACGGGGGATGCTCAGGCCGCCTGACCGGCCGAGAAGCCGGAGGCCCACGCCCACTGGAAATTATACCCGCCCAGCCAGCCCGTCACGTCCACCACCTCGCCGACAAAGAACAATCCGGGCACTTCGCGCGCCTCCATGGTTTTCTGCGACAAGTCGCGCGTGTCCACGCCGCCCAGCGTGACTTCCGCGGTGGCGTAGCCTTCGGTGCCGGCGGGCGTGAGCTCCCATCCGGAAAGCGCAGCCGCAGTGTTGTCCAAGTCCTGCCTGTTCCACTGTTTCATAGGCTTGGCCCCGAGCACGGGGTCCAGCCAGGCTTCGGCGAACCGGCGCGGGAAGCGTTGGGCGAAGGTGTTCAGCCCCGATTGCGCGGAGCGCGACTCGCCGAGGAGCCAGTCCTTGGCGGATTGACCCGGCATGATGTTCACCCGGATGGGCATGCCGGGCTGCCAGTAAGAGGAGGCCTGCAGAATCGCCGGGCCGCTGAGTCCGCGGTGCGTGATGAGCACGTTCTCGCGGAAGCGCGCAGGGCCGCAGACGACTTCGGAGTCGAAGCTCACGCCGCTCAGCGGCGACCACCGGGCCTTCCATTCCGCGCTCATGGTGAACGGCACCAGCCCGGCGCGACGCGGCGTGAGCCGCAGCCCGAACTGTTCGGCGATGCGCGTGCCGAAGTCCGTGGCGCCCAGCGAGGGCAGCGAGAGGCCGCCGGTGGCGATGACGAGGGTCTGCGAGGTGAACTCGCCAAGGTTGGTGGCGAGCTTGAAGCCGCCCTCGGCCGGGCGCAGGACATCCGTGATGCGGCAGGCGTGGATGATGCGGACTTTCGCCGCGGCGCATTCGTCGAGCAGCATCTTGAGGATGCGGCGCGCGCCTTCGTCGCAGAAAAGCTGGCCGAGCTTCTTCTCGTGGTAGCGGATGCGGTGCTTCTCCACGAGGGCGATGAAGTCGGCCGGCGTGTATCGCGCGAGCGGCGAGCGCACGAAGTGCGGGTTTTGAGAAAGGTAGTTCTCGGGCTTGGCGCCGCGGTTGGTGAAGTTGCAGCGCCCGCCTCCGGAGACGAGAATCTTGCGCCCCGGCGACTCCCCGTGGTCGAGGATGGCCACGCGGCGTCCGCGCTTGCCCGCCTCGATGGCGGCCATGAGACCGGCGGCGCCGGCGCCTATCACGAGCGTGTCGAAAGTCATGTTCACGGGCGCGAGAAAGCCGCCGGCGGAGGCGGACTCAAGCGAGGATGCCGCGCGGCTCAAAGAAGCCCGGCGTTCACGAGCCACTCCGGCGCCGCCAACGCGCGCCGCGCCAGACTCTCCGCCGCCTGCTCCTCCTGCTCGAAGGTGGGTTCGGGCGGCGCCTCTCCGGAGCAGGCGCAGCCGCCCTCGTTGGCGGCCAGCAGCCGCGCGGCCTGAAGTCGCGTCTGCGGGTCGGCGGCATCCCGCACGGCGCCGGGCAGCGTGTGCGGGTCGCGCCCCAGCGCCTCCGCGATTTCGGCGACTTTGTTTCGGGAGCAGGCGTCCAGCCGGGCGTCGAGCGCGTCAGCCACTGCCGCCAGCGACTCCGGCGAATGGCCGAGCCTTCCGGCTTGGAGCAGGAGATCGGCGAGGTCGGCGGATTGCGGCATGGCGCGCAGGGTTCCCCGCCTTCGCCTCAGGGCAAGTGAAACGGAAGGGACGCCGTCCGGGCGGCCTTGGCGGGGCGTACTCGACGACGCCCACGCTTTGCACTCGCCCCGGGTTGCGCTCACTTCTTAGTTCAACGCCTTCTCTTTCCTCGTTTTCCCATGGCCGTTTATCCCGACAAGGACACTTTCCGCACGCTCGCCAAACAGGGCAACCTGGTGCCGGTTTGCGCCGACCTCATGGCGGACTTCGAGACGCCCGTGTCGGTGTTTTCCAAGCTGCGCGCGCTCGGCGGCGCCTTCCTGTTTGAGTCGGTCACCGGCGGCGAACACATCGGCCGGTACAGCTTTGCCGGTGCGCGTCCGCGTCTCACGGTCACGGCCTACGAGAAGACCACCCGCATCGCCACGCGCCATGGCGAGCTCCTTCAGGTGGACACGCCCGCCGACCCCCTCGAACTGGTGAAGGCCCAGCTCAAGCCGTTCCATCCGGTCCTCACGCCGGACATGCCCCCGTTCTCCGGCGGCATGGTGGGCTTTCTCGGCTACGAGTATATCCACCGCGTGGAGACGACCGTGCCCCCGGCGGCCAGGGACGAGCTCGGCGCCCCCATCCTGCATTTCATGCTCATGGACACCGTGGTCGCCTTCGACCACGCGCGTCAGCTCCTGCGCCTCATCGTCAACGCCCACATCCCCGCCGGCGCCGACGCCGGAGAGGTTTGGGAGAAGGCCAACGCCGAGTTGCACGAGTTGCTCGGCATCCTGAGCACCCCGCGCACCCTCGCCCCGGCCCCCGTGCCGGCGGCCCCTGCGGGTTCCGGCGACCTGCCGACGGGTAATTTCGCGCGCAAGGATTTCGAGGCCGCCGTCACGGCCTCCAAGGAGTTCATCAAGTCCGGCGACATCTTCCAGGTCGTCCTTTCGCAGCGTTTCGAGCGCCCGTATGCGGGCGACCCGCTCGACCTCTACCGCGTGCTGCGCTTCGTGAACCCCTCACCGTACATGTTCATCCTCGAGACCGACCTCGGCTTCTCCGTCGTGGGCGCGTCGCCCGAGGTGAATGTGCGCCTGACCGGCGACCGTGTGGAGATCCGCCCCATCGCCGGAACGCGCACGCGCGGCCAGGACGAGGCCGAGGACCTCGCCTTGGAAAAGGACCTTCTGGCCGACACCAAGGAGCGCGCCGAGCACCTGATGCTCGTCGACCTCGCCCGCAACGACATCGGCCGCGTGTGCGTCCCCGGCACCGTGAAGGTGCCCGATTACGCGATCATCGAGCGCTACTCGCACGTCATGCACATCGTGTCGCAAGTCGAGGGCCGCATCGCCCCCGACAAGGACGCCTTCGACCTCGTCCGCGCCACCTTCCCCGCGGGCACGCTCTCCGGCGCGCCCAAGGTGCGCGCGCTGCAGATCATTTCGGAGTTTGAGGGCACCCGGCGCGGCGTCTACGGCGGCGCCCTTGGCTACTTCGGCTTCAACGGCAACCACAACAGCGCCATCGCCATCCGCACGGCCTTCCTGAAGGACGACAAGGCGTATGTGCAGGCCGGCGCCGGCATCGTCGCCGACTCCGACCCGGCCTCGGAATATATGGAAACGGTAAACAAAGCGCGCGGCGCCCTCAAAGCCGTTGCCATTGCGGAACATTTGCGGCGAAATCGGGTGTGAACCCCGGCTGCGAAAGCGGTTGGGGATTTCACCGGCCGGAACTCATTTCCGGCCGAGAAAGGCCATTCCCATGCCGCTATCGCGCCCCAATTACACGCCGCCTTCCGATCCCCGTTCCAAGCCGGATGAGGATGGGTCGGAGTCTCGCGGGGCTCAGCCGCGGGAAGGCTTCGATAAGGCCGCCGGGTGGGACGAGTTGCTCCCCTCGGAGCGCAACCCATTCCGCTATTACCTGAACGAGATCGGGAAGACGCCGCTGCTCACGCCTGAGCAGGAGGTGTCGCTGGCACGCCGCATTCACAAGGGCGACGCCGCCGCGCGCGAGGCCATGATCAAGGCGAATCTGCGCCTCGTCGTGCGCATCGCCCGCGACTACGAAAATTTCGGACTTCCGCTGCTCGACCTCATCTCCGAGGGCAATATCGGCTTGGTGAAGGCCGTCGAGCGCTTCGACCCCGACAAGGGGGGCAAACTTTCCACCTACGCCGCCTGGTGGATCCGTCAGGCGCTTAAGCGCGCCCTCGCCACGCACGGGAAGACCATCCGGCTGCCCATGCACATGGTGGATCGCATCGCGGCCATGCGACGCATCATCAACAAGCTCAATGACGAGTTGCGGCGCGACCCCACCAACGAGGAGATCGCCCTCGTGATGGATCTGCCCGTCCGGAAAATCGTCCATCTTCGCTCCGTGGCCACCCGCGCCGCCTCGCTCGACGCCCCGGTCGGCGAGGAGGGCGACGCCACCTTCGGCGACCTTATCGGCGACGAGTCGCAGGAGAATCCTTTCGAGGCCCTGCGCGACAAAAACGCCGCCTCGGAAATCAACCTTTTGCTGGACCGGCTCGATCCTCGCGAAGCCCACATTCTGCGACTGCGCTTCGGCATCGGGGGGGGCTCCGAACTCACGCTCGAGGAGGTCGGCGAGAAATTCAAGCTGACGAGGGAGCGCGTGCGGCAGCTCCAGCACCTGGCGATCATGAAGCTGCGCCGGCTCATGGCCGAGCGCGAGCGCCAGCGTTCGTCGGACGACCTGCGCGAGGAGGCCAGGGAGGCCGCCCGCGTGGAGACCATACAGACTTACTTCAAGCAAAAGCAGGCCGAGGCCGCCGAGAGAGCCGCCCGCATCGCGCGGGCGGTCAAGCTCGACGACCCCGCGCCTGCGCAGGCCTCTCCGCCCGCAACGCCTGAGCCCCCGCGCGCCACCGCGCCCGTCAAGGCTACTCGGGGGCGCGGGGAAGTTGCGGAAAAACCGGCTCCGGCCGTGAAGCCGGCTCCGCGCCGGCCCAAGCCTGCTCCGGCACCCCCTCCGGCTTCGCGCGAGGGTGCGACGAACGGCCGCAATCGCCGTAAGAAGGCGGCTTGAAGGCGGCGGTGACCGGCGGATTCCGTGCGTTGCGTCGAGCGGTTTTCGCGCGTCGCCGGGGTGCGTTTCAGGCGCTCTTTCGGCTTGCCCGGCGAGCTTCGGTCGTAAGATTGCGCCCCTCTATGGGCCAACAAACCAACAAAGTCGAAAAGAAGAAGCGCCGTCTTGCCTACCTCGAACGCAAGAAGGAACGAGTGAAGAAGGCTATCGCCGCCGCCAAGAAGGCTGCGCGCAAGTAACCTGATTCGCACCGAGCCATGCCGCCCCGCGCGCTCGCAGTGACCCTGCCGACCGCCTTGGCGGCATGGCTCGCGCTTTTTCTGACCGGTTGTTCGGACTCCGCGCCGGACACCGCCTCAGCTGCATCCGCCGGCGAGAGCGTCTCCGCCGGCAAGCGAGTCGGCTTCCGGTATGTGACCCACCGGGTGATTCAAGGGAACGATTTCAAGCGCATCTCCGAGTATTTTTCGGGGGAGGAAAACAAGGGCGGCGACATCGTCCTGCGCACCGATTCCAAGACCCGCGCCGGCCTGTATTTCCTGCTTACGCTGGCGCCTTTTGACGAGCTTCCCGAGGGCGCCGTGGCCGTCGTGGAATTCGTGGCGGGTGACAAGCCGGAGCCGCGCCGGCACCTTTTCGTGCTGCCGCCCATCGCCGCATCCGATGTGTTCAAGGAGGTCCGGCTCGGGGTCACCGGCGCCGACTGGCCCGCGCCCGCCCCGTCCGTGATCGCGTGGAAAATCACCCTGCGCGACACCAAGACCGGCGCGCTTCTCGCCGCCGATCAAAGCTTCCTCTGGGCGCTTCCGCCCAAGGGCGCTGCCGGTTCCAATCGCCCGTGAACGGGCCGGTTCCCATGTTCGGCCCGCGCCTGCCGCTGAACGGCGTCGTCGCTGCGACTCCCGCGGTTCTCGCCGAAATCCTCGACGGAGGGCAGTCCTTCCGGTGGGCCCGGCAGGAAGATTACTGGCAGGGCGTGTTCGGGCGCACCGTCGTCCGCATTTTCCCGGGCGCATCCGGCGTTCCGGAGTTCTCCTGCCTGCGTGGCGCAGATTCCGCTTCGGTTCACTCCGAGCTCAGGCGTTATCTGGATGGCAATGGCGACCCGCTCGTCGCAGCCGATGTCCTGCCCTGGCGATCCGACCCGGTCCTCGCCCGGGCGATGGCCGGGTTTCCCGGGCTTCGCATCCTGCGTCAGCCTTTTCCGGATACACTGATCGGGTTCATCTGCAGCGCTAACGCCAATATTCCCAGGATCAAATCCATGGTGGGCTCGCTCGCCTCCAATCTGG
This sequence comes from uncultured Opitutia bacterium, assembly GCA_945957395.1. Classification (GTDB taxonomy): domain Bacteria; phylum Verrucomicrobiota; class Verrucomicrobiia; order Opitutales; family UBA953; genus CAMFKE01. The sequence continues at coordinate 127,933 of CAMFKE010000006.1, read as the reverse complement.
GCGAGGAGCTCGCCCCGGGCCTGCACGCGCTGCCCGACTGGGGCCGTTTGGCGAGCGCCACGGACGCCGAGCTGGCGCCCTGCAAACTCGGCTACCGCGCCGCGTTTCTGCGGTCCGCCGCCGGGCGTCTCGCGGCGGACCCCGGGTTCGAGTGCCGTGTCGCGGCCCTGCCGCCTCGCGCCGCGCGCGAAGCGCTCATGAGCCTGCCCGGCGTGGGGCCGAAGGTCGCCGACTGCGTGAGGCTCTTCGGGCTGGGCCGGCTCGACGCCTTTCCCGTGGATACCTGGATTCGCAAGATGATGGATGCCGGCTACGGTCTCGGCGGGTGGTCCGACGCCCAGGTCGTGCATTTCGCCGGTCTGCATTTCGGCGCCAACTCAGGACTGGCGCAGCAGTTCCTCTTCGCCCACGCGCGCGCCGGCAAGGCCGTCTGACCGGCGGCGTCGCGGTTCGCAGGCATGTGTTTTCCGTGGCCAACGGGCCCCAACCTCCTTCGATGCGTGCGCATGGAAACCGCCCTCGACCGCCGCATCCGCCTCGGCCGCAAGATTGTCAGCGATCATGTCGCCTATTTTGAGGAGAACCTCGGCCGTTTTCCGGGCGACTTCAAAGCCGACAAGACACGCGTCACCGAGGCCGACCTGCGCCTCTCCCACGACATCGTCGGCGCCCTGCGCGCGGCGTTTCCTGAGGACGATATCGTATCCGAGGAGGATCTTCCCGTGGGCGGCGACCGACCTCTGGAGTCGCGTTTCTGCTGGGTTCTCGACCCGATCGACGGCACGAACAATTATGCGAGAGGCCACCCGCTTTGCGCCATTTCTCTGGGGCTGCTGGAGGACGGCGTTCCCGCGTACGGGTTTATTCATGACAACGCATCCGGAAAACTCATTCAGGGCGGACCCGGCCGCGGACTCTTTTCAGGGTGCGACGCGGCGCCCGTTCCGGCGCTCGACGCGCCTTTCGACAGCCATTCTCTCGTCTCCTTCCATTTTCCCATGAAGGAGCCCCATTTCGCCGTGGCCGCGGCGTTTATGGCGACCAACCCGGTTCGCTGCTCGGGCAGTTGCGCGCTCAATCTCGCCTATAACGCGCTGGGTATTCTCGACGGCTCGGCCGACCACAACACGAAGGTGTGGGATGTCGCCGCCGCCTGCGCGCTGCTGGCCGCGGCGCAACGCCGGATCGTGTTCTTGGGCGAGCAGCCGTTTCCGCTCCGGCGCTTCCACGAGACGCCACCCAAGGTTGTGTTTGTCTGCGGCTCGTCCGGCTATTTGGAGCGGGCGCTTTCGCTGTACGGGCGATAACGGGGGCCCGGCTTGCCGTTCCGACCCTATCCGTCTTTCTTCCCGGTCTTTCCCGCCAGCATGGACACCGCCCTCTTCGACTATGACCTGCCGAGCGACCGCATCGCGTCGATGCCGGCGGACCGCCGCGACGCCTCGCGGTTGATGGTCGTCGACCGCGAGACCGGGGCGGTGGAGCACCGTGTGTTTCGCGAGCTGCCCGGGTTGCTTCCGTCGGGGACCCGTCTCTTCCGCAATGTGGCGGATGTCCGTCGCGCTCGCATCCCCGGCCGCCGTCCGTCGGGGGGCAAGGTCGAGTGTCTCCTGTTGGGGCCGGCCGGCGCCCACGACGAGTGGCGGTGCCTGCTGAAGCCGGGACGGAAGGCCTCGGACGCCGCCGGCTTCGGTATTCCAGGAGAGTATCACGCTCGCGTCGTCGCGTCATTGTCGGGCGAATACATTGTGCGCTTCGAGGTGGAGGGCGGTCGCGATGTGGCCGAGATGGCGGAGCGGGTGGGGGATCTTCCGTTGCCGCCCTACATCGTGGCGGCGCGCGAGGCCGGGCGCGACTATTCGGCGTTCGACGACGAGCGCTACCGTACGGTCTTCGCCGACAAGAGCCGCCGCGTGGCGGCCGCCGCCCCCACGGCGGGACTGCATTTCACTCCGGAGGTGCTGGCCGAGCTGGATCGGCGCGGCAACGCCTCGTTCGACCTCACGCTCGCCGTGGGGTTGGGGACCTTCAAGCCCATCGAGTCCGAGCGTGTGGAGGACCATGCCATCCACTCCGAGCGATGGACGATCCCGCATCGCACGGCCGTCGCCCTGCTCGACCGCTCCGCCGGGCCGCGACTCGCCGTGGGCACGACCGCCTTGCGCGCGGCCGAGGACTTCTGCCGCAAGCACGCCCGGGGCGCGCTGACTCCCGATTCGCACGGCGACTACGCCGACGACGCGAACCTTTATGTGTATCCGCCTCAGGCCCTTTGCGGGGCCGACATGCTGCTGACGAATTTCCACCTGCCGCGCAGTACGCTCATGTGCCTGGTTTCTGCGTTCCTCTCCCCCGGCTCGACCGATGGCATCGCCCGGCTCAAGGCGCTCTACGAGCTCGCGGTGCGCGAGCGGTACAGGTTCTACAGCTACGGCGACGCCATGCTCATCCGCTGACGCGTCGTCTTTGGGCGAATCTCCTTGGAACAAGACGGAACGGAGGCAGGTTTTCGGGGTGATCGCCCCTTCGCGCGTTTTCGCCGCCATGAGTCATCCTCGCCCCCTGATACTGTTAGCGTTTCACTGGTATCTCGAGTCGTTGCACGAAGGGGCGCAGAGTCTGCTGATGCGCCATGGCTATGACACGGCGCTGCTCAACGCCGACACCGTCGACAGCTTTTTCGAGCGGCCTGTGGCCGGCATCGTGGGGATACTTCCCGATCCGGGGCACCCCGTTCGCCGCTTCACCGACGCCTTTGCCGGCCCCGTGGTCGAGCTTTCCCTGGCGTATCCGGAAAATAAAAACTGGGGGCGCGTCCCGGACGACTGCGAAATGGTCGCGCGGATCGCCGCCGCCCGACTGCGGCGCTTGCCTGCGGCCTCCTTCCTGTTCGTCGCCGGGAGCCGGCGATGGAATCATGACGCGCGCTGGGAGGTGTTTCGTTCGGAGTTGTCCTCGGACGCGAGGCCCGTCGGGCGCTGCCTGACCGGCGGCATGGATTCCGCCGCGGCGTCGCGGCTGGCCGAGAGTCTTTTGTCCATGCCGCGGCCGGTCGCCGTTTTCGGCTCCACCGACGAGTGGGCCAGGCTCGCTCTGGACGCCGCGGAGCGCGCCAATCTGAAGGTGCCGGGGGATGTCTATATCCTCGGTTTCGCGAATCGGGAGCTGGTGAGCCGCGTGGCCCCGGTTCCGATCAGCACCATCGACATCGACTACCGAGGTTGGTCGTGCGCCGCCGCCGAACTGCTGCTGGACATGATTTCGGGGAAGGCCGAGCCCGGCACGGTGCGTCCGTTCGCCCCGGGCGTCGTCATCGAGCGCGAATCCACGGCGGGGGAGACGGGCGGCGACCCGTTGTGTGCGCGAGCGTTGGAGATGATGCGCGGCAGCGTGGGCGATCCGCCTTCCGTGCCCGAGCTCGCGAGGCGCCTGGGCGTTTCCAAGGCGACGCTGGAGAGGGCCTTCCTCGCGAACCTCGGCGCCGGCGTGGCGAAGCGTTTTTTGGAAGTGCGCATGGAGGAGGCCCGGGCGCGTCTCGCGGCCGGGGAGAAAATCGAGTATGTGGCGGCGCAGGTCGGCTTCGATTCCGTGCGAGGCTTCACCTACGCCTTCCGTCGGATCGTCGGGGTGTCTCCCGGATGCTTCGCGGAGCGTCGTCGGCGCAAGGACTGAGCTTCCGGCGCCAGTCGGATCGTCGGGGTGCTCGGACGGGAAAGACTGAGTCAAAGAAGGCAAAAACGGACGACAGAGGAACTCCGTCGTTTTGCGCGGGGTACGGAGCGTCACACTTGGTTAATCTTCCACACCTCTTCCCCATGAAAAGCCACCTCCTCGCCGCGGCCGCCCTTGCCGCTCTCGCCGCTCAAGCCGCGCCACTGCCCCAGCCGCCTCCGGCGCCCGCCGGTTTCGACGCCTTCAGGGAGTCGCAGTCCGATTATGATGCGCGCGCGAAGTGGTTCCGCGACGCCAAGTTCGGCGTCTTCCTGCACTGGACGCCCTCCGTGCTTTGCGGCGGGGAGGTGTCCTGGATCATGCGCCAGAACATGGGCGACATGCCGAAGGTGGATAAGGGCCTCTACATGAGCCTGCCGAAGCAGTTCAACCCGAAGAACTTCGACGCGAAGAAGTGGGTGAAGCTCTTCGAGGAAGCCGGCATCCGCTATGCGGTGGTCGTGCCCAAGCATCACGATGGCTTCGCCATGTGGGATACGCAGGTCGACCCGGGCATCCCGGATTGGACGATCATGAAAACCCCGTGGCGGCGCGACTATGTCCGGGAGGTCGCCGAGGCCTGCAACGGCTCGAAGGTGCAGTTCTGCCTCTACTACTCGGTGCTCGATTGGGTGAATCCCCGCTACAAGGCGAACAAGGGCGCCGACCTCACCGCCTACAAGAACGAGGTGTTCAAGCCGCACATGAAGGAGCTTCTCACCAAGTATGGGAAAGTCGGATGCATCTGGTTCGACGGCCACTGGGAGGACTCCTGGACTCACGCGGACGGCAAGGAGATGTACGAGTACATGCGCAAGCTTCAGCCGGAAACCCTGATGGGCAACCGCATCGACGCGAAGTCCAACGGCGGTCCCGTCTGCTCCTGGACCGGCTCCTTCTGGCACGGCCCCGATCCGGTGGGCGACTATCAGGCCCGCGAGATGGACACCGGCGAGTTCTACATGGAGAAGGCCTGGGACAACTGCTACAACCTGCGCAAGAACCCCTGCGGCAGCTGGTCCTGGATCAAGGACCAATACAACTGGCCCGTGCGCACCCGCGACGATGTGCTGACCAAGTTCATCGACTGCATCGGACGCGACGGCGGTCTGCTTCTGGGCGTCGGCCCGCGCGAGGACGGCACCATCGATCCGGAGGATGCCGCGGCCCTGCGTGTCATCGGGCTCTGGATGGAGCAGCACGCCGAAGCCGTGTACGGCACCCGCGGCGGCCCTTGGAAGCCGGGCCCCTGGGGCGTCTCCACGCGCAAGGGCGACAAGGTGTTTCTCTTCGTCCAGAACCTTCCCGCCAACGGCACGCTGGAGCTGCCCGCGCTGAGGGCGAAGGTGAAGTCCGCCAGGATGCTCACCAGCGGGGCTCCGCTGGAGCTCGCCGACAAGGGCGGAACATGGTCCGTGCACATCCCGCGCGGTCGTCGCAGCTTCGGGCCGGCGGCGGTCGTGGAGCTCACGCTTGACCGCACGGCGATGACGCTGCCCGCGATCAACTCCACGAGCTCGACGGTTTCGCTGACCGAGGGCATGCCTGTTGAGGTTTCCTCCGTGTGGGAAGGGCGTCCCGAGCTTGCGCCCAAGAACATCACGGACGGAAAGGAGCAGACGATCTGGGCTGCCGCGGAAAAGGCGCGCAGCGCCGTCGCGACGGTGGACCTGAAGGAGGAGCACACGCTGAACAAGGTGGTGTTCTCGGACGCGCCGTATCGTCGCACCCGCGGCTACACCATCGAGCTGCTCTCCGGCGGCAAGTGGGTCAAGGTCGGCGAGGGTACCGAGACGAACTTCTCCGGCCAGGCCGAGGTGACGCTCAATGGCGTGAAGGCCTCCAAAATCCGCGTCACCATCAGCGACGCCTCGGACACGCCTGTGATCGCCGAGATCCGAGCCGTGGGCAAGTGAGGTCGCGCTTAGGGCCCCAAGCATCGCTTGCCGTTTCATATGAAAGCCAAGTCACCTTGGTCTTTGCGTGTCGCCCTCGCCGGGTGGCTCGCGCTGAGCGCCTCCGCCTTCGCAACCGCCGCCGAGCCGGTTGACGAGAGCCGGTCCGACTTCCGCGAGACTGCGGCGGAGCGGGACCGGCGGATGTCCTGGTTCCGCGAGGCGCGTTTTGGCATGTTCATCCACTGGGGCCCGTATTCCCGGCTTGCCGGGGAGTGGGAGGGCAAGCGAACGCGTTTCGGCGCGGAGTGGATACAGGAGCGTTTTCAAATCCCCGCATCGGTGTACATGCCGCTGGCCCAAAAGTGGAATCCCTCGAAGTACGACGCGCGCGCCTGGGTCCGACGGATCAAGGCGGCGGGTGTCCGGTACATCTGCATCACCACCAAGCATCATGACGGGTTCTGCCTCTGGCCGACCAAGTTGAACGACGACTGGAACATCGCCATCACTCCCTACGGGGGCGACTTGCTGAAGCCGCTGGCCGACGCATGCCGGGAGGAGGGCGTCAAGTTCTGCATCTATCACTCGGTGATGGATTGGCACCATCCCGACTGGCCCGGGCAAAGTTTCAATGACCTGCGCACGGGCAAGCCCGACAAGGAGCGCTTCAAGAAGGACTATCTCTTCCCTCAACTGAAGGAGCTCTTCACCGGATATGGCGAAATCGGCATGATCTGGCTGGACGGCACCTGGGACAAGGCCTGGAACTCCGAGGATGGCAGGGAGCTCGAGGCCCACCTGCGCAAGTTGCAGCCGAGCCTCGTGATCAACAACCGTTCCGGATACAAGCCGCCGCAGCCCGAGTACGGCTTCGCCGTCGGCAACGCGTACAGTTACACGCTCGCGGGTGATTACATCTCGCCCGAAGGGGAAATCCCGCCCACGGGGCTGCCCGGCATCGATTGGGAAACCTGTCAGACCATGCAGCCGCCGAAGAACTGGGGCTATGACCGGCATGCCAAGTTCCGACCATTCCCCGAGCTGCTGCGCGAACTTGTCGATGTGAGCAGCAAGGGCGGCAATCTGCTCCTGAACATCGGCCCGAATGCCGACGGCGAGATAGTTCCCTCGGCGGCCGACCGTTTGGAGCAATTCGCCGCCTGGATGAAGGTGAACGCGACGGCCATCCATGGCACGGGCGCCTCCCCCTTCTCAAAATTGCCGTTCAAAGGCCGGCGCACGCGCAAGCCGGGCAAGCTGTTCCTGCATGTTTTCGAGTGGCCTCGTGACGGACGCCTGCTCGTCCCGGTTTCCAACAAGGTGAGTCGGGCCTACATGCTGGCCGATGCGGGCGCGACCCCTCTGGCGGTGAGCGCTTCGCCTGCCGGCGCGACGGTGTCGCTCCCCGCAGTGGCGCCCGATCCGGTGGTCTCCGTCGTCGTCGTGGAAATCGCGGGCGAGCCCGCGGTGCTTTCCCGGTGAGGCGGCTTGGCCGGTCGGTCCCTGTCGGGCGGCTCGCCGGCGCAAGTCGAGATAAGGTGAAGAAAAAGGCGCCGGATTTTCATCCGGCGCCTTTTCCCGTGATAAGCTTCGCTGCTCGCGAATCAGCCTTCGCGGCTCTTGAGGAGGGCTTCGCGCTTGTCGAGGTTCTCCTTGAGCTGCTCGAGCTCGGTGTTTCGCACTTCCTGCTTCTGGGCTTTCTCGAACAGCTGGGCTTCGCTCATTTCGAGAAAGGCTTCGCGCTCATCCAGGATGGCCTTGGCCTCGGCGAACGAGTCCTTGTAGGTGTCGGTGATCTTCTTCACTCCGGCGACCTCGCGCTTGAGCGTCTCCACTTCGGCCAGCAGCGCGTTGAACTTTTCCAGGAAATCCGCGGGGATGGCGGCGGCGGAAGCCGCGGGCGCCTCCTTGGCGGGCTCGGCTTTGGCGGGCTCAGCCTTCGGCGCGGGCTCGCCGGCGGCGCGAGTGACATGCACGGTCTGGATGGTGAGGTCCACCCAGGACGGATTCGGCTGGTTCGCGTAGATGTTGTTCAGGACAGCCACCTGCAAATCCGGCGACTGGCTCTTAATCTGCAAGGCGTCGACGAGGGCGAAGGTGGATTCCTGCACGGCTCCGTCCACCGAAACCCACCAGGTGTCGGGGACATTGTGCTTCGTGCGCCAGGCTTCGAGTTCGCGGTAGGTCATGGGGGGTCGCCTTGCTGGAATGAGAGAAGGCGCGTTGAAGGTCCGGCTTTTTTTGAAAAACTATTTACGGCCGAAGAGGGAGAGGATTCTACCCAGTATGCCTTGGGGCTCCCGGGGGGCGGAGGGGGCTGAGGCGGTCCGGGCAGCGGCGGTTGCCTTCGTCTGGCAGTGCTGAATGAGCGCGTGGGCTACAATCAGTTCCAGGTCGGAGTCGCCGAGCGGGAGCAGGTAGCGGTCGAGATCCATGGATTCGCCGGCACCGAGGATGCGCTGAACTTCGGCGATGTCCTCCGTGAACCATTCGGCGAGGCCGGGCATGGCCGCCTGGATGACGGCTTCGCCCTTGCGGGAGATTTCCTGCCAGGAGGATTTGAGCGCGTAGTCGTCGGCGGCATCCAGCTTCTTGCCATACTTCTTGAGCAGGGCCTTCAGCGTTTCCTGGTCGAGCGACTTGACGATGAGGGCGACGGCCTCGATGAGGTGGAAGCCGGTGGCGCCGGGGCGATAGGGCATCCAGGTCGCCAGTCTCGGCTCGTCGCCGGAAGATATGGCTTGGAGGATCGTCTTGATCTCGCCGAGCACGACGCCCTTTTCGGAGATTTTCTGGTAGAACTGCACGAACTGGCCGAGCGTCTTCACGGCTTCCGCCGGGGCGGTCTCGCGGACATTCTTGGGCAGAACCAGCAGCTTGAACGGATACTCCAGGGGGATCTCGCGTTTGCGCAGGACCTGCAGGAGCACATCGGTCTTATCGAGGTTCTGGTTGATCGGAATCACCATGTCCTCGAATTCCTCGTCCTGGGAGAGGTTTTCGTTGAGGATTTTGAAAAGCAGGTCGATGCGGGCGGGCTTGCCGTGGAACTCGGTCATCACCGCGAGTTCATCGAGCGAGAAGTCCAGGTACTTGGAGGGGGTCTCGTCGTCGCCGTCGATGGGCCAGCCTTCCAGCTCGAGGTTCTCGGCGAGGCTGGAAAGGCGCATGTCGATCATGAGCGACTTCGTGAACGCCCTGCGGACCTTGTCCCACTGGGCGGGCGTGGTCTTGCAGCCCGCGGCGGGGCGCGCCTTGGGCGCGGGTGCCGGGGCGGGTGCCGGGGCCGGAGCGGGGCCCGCGGCCAGGGCGTCGTCGGCCAGCGTGTTCTTCAGGATGAAGTAGAGCTGGTCGATGAGCTTGGGGCGCTGGTTGAAGCCCGGCATGAGGCGAAGCTCGTCGAGCGAGAGCTCGATGTACTTGGCCGGGGATTCGTCAGCGGACTTCAGCGGCCAGTTGTCGAACCCCACGAGCTGCGCCAGGGTGTTCAGCGAGGTCTCGGCGTGGTCGCTGACGGCGATCTTCAGTCGCACCGCATCCCATTGGGCGGCGGTGGTCTTGAAGGCGGGCGGCTCTTGGGGTGCTTCTGCCATAAAGGAATACGAGCTGAAGGGTTTAGGCGGTTAAGCCCGCGACCGTCTTAAGCGACGGAGGCGTCGGCAAGCGCATTCTTATGAATCTCTGCCGCCAGGTTGATGTAATCGGCGGAGACATTGTCTCCCTCGTCGGCGGTCTGGGACACGAAGATGACGGGCAGACCGAGGGTGACGGCGCGGCGCACGACGGTGGCGTCGCGCACCTGCGTGTCGAGGATGCGGGCGCGCTGGGAGACGCGCTTGGCCTTGCGGTACTGGTTGAGGCGAAGCTGCATGCGCATCTTGGGCACCTCGATGTCCACGCCCTGCTTGATGGAGTTGAAGATGATGCCTTCGACCTGGGCGGGGACGCCCATGCCGGGCTTGCGGAAGGAGGCGGAGCGGGCGTTGAACATCAGCAGCTTCTCGACGAGCAGGGTGAAGCCGATGAGGGAGAGGGCGTCCGGGTTGGAGGGCACATAGACCTCGTTGGCGGAGAAGATTCCAAGCTGGGAGGCGCGAAGGATGTTGGGGGGGCAGTCGAAGACGATGTAGTCGTAGTTGGCTTCGATGGCCTGGAGCTGCTCGTGGAAGATCAGGTAATGGGGGCGCTGCGGGTCGCCCTTGTACTCGGACTCGAGGTCGACGAGGTTGAATGTGGTGGGGAGGAGGTCGAGGCCGGGGAGGAGCTTTTCGCCGTCCTTGGATTCGACGACATCCTGCACGATGCAGTCGGCGAGGGTCTGTTTTCCCGGGTCGAAGATGGAGTACACGGCGCCTTCGCCGGTCTCGTTGACCTTGTTCCAGCGTTCCAGGCGCATCAGCCAGATGGAGGCGTTCGACTGGGTGTCGAGGTCGATGAGCAGCACGCGGTTGCCCATCTTGGCCAGGCAGGCGGCGGTGTTGACGATGAGGGAGGTCTTGCCGACGCCACCCTTGTAGTTGATGAACGCGATTTTGCGGGCCATGGTGCTGCGTGTGTTGAGTTGTTAGGCCGGTGAGTGATGCAGTCCTTGGAGCGCTTGTCGAAGCGATAATGACAGTGGGTGGGCGTTTATTTTGTGGTTTTTGCAAAAATCGGGACCACTTTGGTTGCTTGAAAACAAGGATTTAAGCGCGTTTGGCGGCAAATCATGCCACGTTGGTGTCTTCCGGATTTGACAAGTTCTTGCGAAAAACCCGGGGTGTATGCCCCTTGCCTTTGTTAGGCTGTAGGGCCTGTTTTCCTTGGCTGCGTCGGGGTTGTTTGGCCCGTTTTGCTCCAAGTGGGCTTGCGTGAGGCTATGGTGTGGTGCGATTTTTTGCGGATATTCGCGGAATCTTTTCCCGGTGGTGCGGCTCGGTGTGTGGCGAGGATGTCGCGATTTCGTCCCGGCTAGATTTTGTGCGGGGTTGCGGGTGGCTTGAGGGTTCCGTGCCTGCGCCGTGGCGACGGTGTTGCGTTTGTATGCACGAAATGCGGCGGTGCTCGTGGAGTTCAGCTTAAATGCGGCTTGCGCGAGTTTGCAGCCGGGACTTGCGCTTGTCTGAAATTGCAAAAATGCGGCCCGGTGTCGGTGGGCGAATCGTGCGCGGTGTGCTTGATTTCAGCGCCGGCGCGGGTTGCGGCGCGATGGCGCGTGGGTGAAAAGAAAAAGGCCGGGGCGCCTTTGGCGCTCCCGGCCCTCGTCGGACATGCTGTGTGCCGCTTGTCCGCTCCGCTCAGGGCAGCCAGGGGAACTTGATGAACTCGGGGCGGCGCTTCTCGCAGTACGCGCGCTTACCCTCGTTGCCCTCTTCCGTGAGGTAATAGAGCAGGGTGGCGTTGCCGGAGAGCTCCTGGATGCCCGCCTGGCCGTCGATGTCGGCGTTGAACGCGGACTTCAGGCAACGGATGGCGAGCGGGCTCTTGGTGAGGATTTCGCGCGCCCACTGGACGCCCTCGGCCTCCAGTCGCTCGTAGGGCACGACGGCGTTCACCAGGCCCATGTCGAGCGCCTGCTTGGCGTCGTACTGGCGGCACAGGTACCAGATTTCGCGCGCCTTCTTCTGGCCCACGATGGAGGCGAGGTAGGAGGAGCCGAAGCCGCCGTCGAAGCTGCCCACCTTGGGGCCGGTCTGGCCGAACACCGCGTTGTCGGCGGCGAGCGACAGGTCGCAGATCACATGCAGGACATGGCCGCCGCCGATGGCGTAGCCGGCGACGAGCGCGATGACCACCTTGGGCATGGTGCGGATGATGCGCTGCAGCTCCAGCACGTTGAGACGGGGCACGCCGTCCTTGCCCACATAGCCGCCCTTCTTGTCGCCGCGGATGTTCTGGTCGCCGCCCGAGCAGAAGGCGAACTTGCCGTCGGTCTGCGGGTTGAATCCGGTCAGCAGCACGACGCCCACGGAGGTGTCGTCCCAGGCGTCGCGGAAGGCGGTGATGAGCTCGGCGACGGTGTCGGGGGTGAAGGCGTTGCGGCGGTGGGGGCGGTTGATGGTCACCTTGGCGATGCCTTCGGCCTTCTCGTAGACGATGTCGTTGAACTCGCGGACTTTTTTCCAAGCGGGGATTGCGGCGGCGGTGTTGCTCATAGGAGCGGCCCAGAGAACGGCGAACGGCGCGGGACGAAAGGCAAAAGCGGGCGGGGGCGTCGGGCGGGCGCGGGTAGGAATATTTTCCCGGAGGCGCGCGGATGGCGGCCCGGGCGGGATTCGGCGTGGCGGGTTTGCCCCCGGTCCGGTTTTCGGGACAGGCCGCCGATGTATGTCGTTGACGCCCCGCGCGTCATGCGCCTCCTGCCTCGCGAACTTTTTACACCGCACAAACATGGCAGACACCACCTCCACCAAACAAGGCAACCCCGCCGTCGTCGGCCTCGCCGGCTTCGGCATGACCACGCTGCTCCTGCAGTTCCACAACCTCGGCTGGATCGGCCTGGGCCCCGTGGTCTGGATGGGCCTCATCTTCGGCGGCACCGCCCAGCTCATCGCCGGCCTGATGGAAAAGTCCCTCGGCAACAGCTTCGGCTTCTCCGCCTTCACCGCCTACGGCGCGTTCTGGATCTCGCTGTGCGGCATCTGGTTCGGCAATCAGTTCGGTCTGTGGAAGGCCGCCCCGATCGACATGGCGCTCTACCTCCTCGTGTGGGGCGGCTACACCACCATCATGCTCGCCGGCGCCCTGCGCATCCACCGCGCCATGACCGTGACCTTCTTCACCCTCGCCCTCGGCTTCTTCCTCCTCTCCGCCGAGTTCTTCCTGAAGCACGCGGGTAACGAAAGCCTCGCCGGCACCGTGAAGACGGTCGCCGCCTGGGAGCTCATCTTCTGCGCCCTCAGCGCCCTCTACATGCTGACCGCCATCATCGTGAACGAGACCGCCGGCCGCACGATCCTGCCCTTCGGCTCCCCCGTCATCCGCTAAACCTCGCGTTCACGGATCATCCGCAAAAAAGGCCCGCCGGTGACGGCGGGCCTTTTTGTTTCGAGGTCGAATCGGGCCTTATCGTTTGCCGGTGACGAGCGAGCGGGTGCCGTTCCAGGAGACGGCCTCGATGCGCGTGGCGCCTTCGGGGAAGGCCACGAGCGTGGCGGAGTTGTCCTTGAAGCCGGTGCCGACCATGGCGACGCGGACGAGTTCGGCGCCCTTGTAGGTCTCGAACGCCACGGCGTTTTTCCAGGCGGCATGCGAGATGGTGCGCTTCGCTCCCTCGCCGGAGACGCCCCGTTCGGCTGTGCCGGAGACGGGCAGGCGCTTCTTGAAGGCCTCCACCGAGTTGGCGCTCATGTAGAAGATGACGGTGCTCGCGGGCTTCGGGTAGCGGCGCGCGTAGGCGGCGAGCTCCGCGCAGTCGGCCTCGGTGATGGTGAGCTGGCCGCGCGTGTAGTCGTCCAGTTCGCGGTCGATGGGCTTGAGCATGCCTGTGAGCCGGAAGAAGTCGGTGAGGTCCTGGCGGGCCGAGTCGCAGGCGTTCTTCATGAAGTTAAGCTGAAGGCGGCCGTTGGAGAGCTTGGATTCGTCCGTCTTGCGCACGGTCTCGAAGATGTCGGCGTAGAAGTCGCGGTTGCCGAAACCGGCTTCGCCGAAATAGAGCTGGAGCTGCCACATCGGCACGAGCTTCACGAAGTGGTCGCCGCCGTTCTCGTAGCCGGTGCGCTTGTCGGGGCCGTACTGGCACAGCCAGTTCTCCTTGGCCACGAGCGCCGCATTCAGGAACGAGTTGAAGCGGCCGCCCGCCACGCCGCCGAGGCCGTCGTTGGCGTCGCAGCGTTCATGTTCCAGGCGCATGTCGGACGGGTTGAGGCGAAAGTTGGTCCAGGAGGAGAAGATGTTGTTGGTCACCTCGGTGGTGGACACCCACTTCATGCCCGGGCGCGTCTGGTTGACATGGCCGAACTCGTGCGCGACGCCCCAGGCGGCGGCGGGCAGTCGGTCCGGGTTGGCGACCGAGCCGAGGGTGTTGTCGTGGAAGGCGGCGCCGGTGCCGTCGGCGTGCATGTAGCCGCGCCAGATGACGCGGCCGAACATGCGGTTCTTCGGGGTGCGGCCGTGCTTGTCCAGGCCCATGATGGCGTGCTGGTGGCCGATGATCTCGTCGTAGAGTCGGATGAGCTCGACGCCCTTTTCCGGGCACACCTTGCGCAGGGTGGCCACGGGGTAGGCGAGCTGCACGCGGGTTCCTCGGATGTCGAGAATCTCGCCGGCGTCGCTCGCGAGGAGCTTCTTCCAGTCGGCGTTGGTATGCTTGCGGGTGATGTCGAACACGCCCTGCGCCGCGCCGCCGGAAGCGATGTGCACGGTGACGGCGGGGGCCTTGGCGGCGTTTTCGGTGAAGTATTCGAGGTAGGCGTTGCCGTGGCCGCGCATGGTGAGGACATTGGCGCCCGGGGTGAGCGCGTAGGTGTGCGAGGCGGCCTCGCGGCCGAAGCTGTGCACCTTCAGCGCGAGCTTTTCCCCCTTGGTGTCGCCGACGAAGATCACGACCTGCTCGCCCGCCTTGAAGCACAGGCCGACCGGGTTTTCGAAGCGACTGTAAGCGTTGGTCTTGAGTTCCTTGGCCACCGTGCCCACGGGCAGGTAGGGTTCGGCGAGCGCCACGCGCCACTGCGCGGCGTGTTCGCCCTTCAGCATGGATTCGGCGAGCGCGCGCAGGAAGGGGGACTTCATGCCGGCCACCTGCGCGGCGGTCACTCCGGGGCGCAGGGCGCTGAAGAGTTCGTCGGTGAAGAATCTGGAATCCGAGGCGGTGGCGGACTTGGTCAGCGCGGTCGCGTCCACGGCGGTCGTGGACTGGGCGTGGGCGCCGGTGTGGGCGAATAGGGTGAGTGCGGCGGCGAGGGCTGCGTACGATTTCATGAGGGGGGCAACAGGGCTGCTCGGGGTGGGTTCCTGGAAAACGGCAGGGCGGAGGGCTCCGGGTGGGCGCGTCCCTGCATTGATGCGGCTGGTGCGCGGATTTGACCTGGGGCGGGCGATGTGGAGCGCCTTGCGCATGGCCCCTCGGCCTCATCAGGATGCGGGTCCTAACCCCATCACTTGTCTTAATCCGATGCTCAGTTTTTCCCGTTTTGCTCTCCCGCTCCTTGTGGCCCTGGCCTTGGTTTTTGTGGCGTCCGACGCTTCCGCGAGCACGCGCAACAACCGCAATCGCGTCATGAAGTCCATTGATGTGTCCGATGACCCCGCCGTCGAGGCGGCGCAGAAGAAGCGCGCGGAGGCGGCGAAGGAGTATCAGGCCGCGCAGGCCAGGATGCCCGCTGACAAGGCCGGTGTGGAGGCCGCCAAGGCCAAGTTGGACGAGGCGACCAAGGCCCTGAGTGAAACGCGCAAGAAGGCCTTTGAGGCGGCCAAGAAGAAGCAGAAGTAGCCCGCGTGGCGCGATGCCCTCGCGAGCGTTTTTTCGGGATTGCGCGCCTAGCGTGGCAGGATTGTCTCAATCCCCTCTCCCAACCCCACTCATGAAACATCTCTTCATCGCCCTCCTGCTCGCCCTCGGCTCCGTGTTCGTTGCGGCGCCCTGCGCTCAGGCCAAGACCGAGAAGACCGCGGGCTCCAAGTCCGACGAATCGGCGGAAGACGCCGCCGTGCGCGAAGCGCAGAAGAAGTTCAAGGAGGCCTCCAAGGAGCATGCTGCCGCCCAGGCCAAGGCCCCTGTCGACAAGGCCGCCGTGGAGGCCGCCAAGGCCAAGCTGGAGGAGGCCCGCAAGGAGGTCGCCGCCGCGCGCAAGGCTGCGGAGGCCGCAAAGAAGGCGGCCAAGAACAAGCGCAAGTAAGCGTATTTCACTTACGAAGACGAAGCGGCGTGCCGGCTCCGGCGCGCCGCTTCGCCGTTTTCACGCCTTCGCCTGCCGTAGCAGGAAGGACCGGATCTCCTCCAGTCGCCTGAACGGGTCGCTCTTTTCCAGACGCGGGAAATTGGCGCCGACCTTGAGGTACTGGGAACCGTCGGGCCGCGGGCGGGCCAGCTTGCACTTCAGCCGGCCGGCCTCGGTCTCCACCGCGACGATGCCGCGCGACTCGGCCAGGCAGCGGAGTTCGCAGATGAGCAGGAAAGCCTTCGCCTCCGCGGGCGGCTTGCCGAAACGGTCCTCCAGCGCGGCGGCGATGTCGCGAACCTCGTCCACGGAGGCGGCCATGGCGAGCCGTCGGAAGGCGTCCACGCGCAGGCGCACCTCGTTGATGTAAGGGGCGGGCAGCGTGGCCACGATGTCGGCGCAGCGGGAACCCTCCAGCTCCTCGGCGCGCAGGGTCTCGTAGCCCAGGTCGGCGTCGCGCGCGCCTGAATCCGGCAGGTGCGAGTACTGCACGAAGTCGAGGCGCACCTCGGCGCGCACGGCGGAGGATTCCTTTTCGCCGCGCAGGCGGCTCACGCTCTGGCGCAGCAGCTGGCAGTACAGCTCGAAGCCCACGCCGGCGATGTGCCCGGACTGCTCGCGCCCGAGCAGGTTGCCGGCGCCGCGCAGCTCGAGGTCGCGCATGGCGATGCGGAAGCCCGCGCCGAGCTGGTTGAACTGGCGTATGGCGCCCAGCCGGCGGCGCGCCGGGTCGAGCATGGAGGCGTGCTTGTGCAGCAGCAGGTACGCGTACGCCTGGCGGTTGAACCGCCCCACGCGCCCGCGCAGCTGATAGAGTTGGGAAAGCCCGAAGCGGTCGGCGCCCTCGATGATGAGCGTGTTGCAGTTCGGGATGTCCAGGCCGGTCTCGATGATGGTCGTGCACACGAGCACATCGAAATCGCCCGCCACGAACCGCGTCATCATGTCCTCCAGGTCCTCCTCGTCCATCTGGCCGTGGCCGACGCCGATGCGCATGCCCGGCAGCATGTCGCGCAGTCGAGATGCGACCGACTCGATGGTCTCCACCCGGTTGTGCAGGTAAAACACCTGGCCACCGCGACCGACCTCGTAGCGGATGGCCTGTTCCACGAGCTTCGGGTCGTAGGCTTTCACGACCGTGCGGATGGGCAGTCGCTCCTTGGGCGGCGTCTCGATGACGGACAGGTCGCGCGCGCCCATGAGCGCCATGTACAGGGTGCGCGGGATCGGCGTGGCCGACATGGCGAGCACATCGACATTCTCGCGCAGGCGCTTGAACGCCTCCTTGTGGCGCACGCCGAACCGGTGCTCCTCGTCGATGATGGCCAGCCCGAGCTTGGGCGGGTGAATGGAGTGCGCGAGCAGCGCGTGCGTGCCCACCACGATGTCCACGCTGCCGGCGTTGAACGCCGCGGCCACCTTCGCGCGCTGCGCGGGCTTGCGGAAACGGCTGAGCAGCTCCACCGACACGGGGAAGTTCGCGAAGCGCTCGCGGAAGGTGTTGTAGTGCTGCTGGGCGAGCACGGTGGTCGGGCACAGCAGCGCCACCTGGCGGCCGCCGAGCACCGCCTTGAACGCCGCGCGGATGGCGACCTCGGTCTTGCCGTATCCGACATCGCCGCACACGAGCCGGTCCATGGGGAACGGGCGCTCCATGTCGGCCTTCGTGTCCACGATGGCCTTGGACTGGTCGGGCGTCTCGCGGTACGGGAAGGCGCGCTCGAACTCGCCCAGCCAGGGCGTGTCGGCGTCGAGCGGGAAGGCGTGACCGGGCACGGCCTGTCGGCGCGCCTGCAGCCGAAGCAGGTCCGCGGCGATGTCGACGGTCGCGGCCTCGGCGGCCTTGCGGGTCTTCTGCCAGCCGTCCGAACCGATCTTGCCCAGGCGCGGGGAAACTTTCGTCAGGCCGACATAGCGCGAGAGCAGGTGCGCCTCGCGCAGCGGCGTGTGCATCGTGACATTGTCGGCGAACTCCAACGACACCACCTCCTCGCCCTGCCCGCGCAGTTCGAGCTTCGTGATGCCCCGGTAGCGGCACACGCCGTGCTTGAGGTGCACGAGCAGGTCGCCGTCCGCCAGCTCGTGAAAATCCAGAATCTGGTCGAGGCGCGACTTGTTCGGCAGTCGGCGCGTGCGCAGCGCGGGCGGCCGGCGCCGACCGCGCCCGAACAGCTCGCGCTCGGTGCACACGACGAACCCCTGTGGTGCGCCCAACTCGGCGGCGGGCCGCCCGGCGGGCAGCGCGAAGCCTTCGGAAATGCGGCCGGTGAAGTATTCGGGGGAGAACTCGGCGAGGGCCCGGTTCGAGGCGGACAGGGATTGCGGATTGCGGATCGCGGATTGCGGATTGGCGTCCGAGCCCGATTTCGAGGCTGATTTCTTTGCGCGACCACGGCCTTTAGATTTCACCTCCGGCGCAGCGGGTTCGGGAGCGGTGAGCCAGTCCTCCTTCTGCTCGGCGACGATTTCGCGCAGGCGCTCGACGCCGCCGGCCGTTTCGCACACCAGCAGCACGCGACGGCCTTCGGCGCGCCAGACGGCGAGGCGGCGCAGCAGTCCGGCGCGCAGTCGCCCGGCCTCCTCCAGTCGCTCCAATCCGAACACTGCGGCGTCCGGTTCGGCGGCGTAGAATTCCAGCGATTCGCCCGACCAGTCGGCGAGGGAGACGCGAGATTCGAGAGGCGAGATTCGAGAGGATGTCTCCTTCTCCGTAGGGCGCGCGCTTGCGCGTGCCGGTTCGGCCGGAGCACATCCGATTTCGCCCTCATGTTCTGCCGGAGCGCGGGCGTCCTCGCCCGCCTTCGTCTTTCGTCCCGCGTCCTTCGTCCCGACAAACCACGCCGGGGGCTCCTCCAGCTGCGAGAGCATGGCGCGCGGCAACGACGCGGGCTCGACGGGCCAGCCGGACGGCGCATCGGCCGGTTCCAGCCACACGAAGAGCGTATCAGGCGGCAGGTGCTCGAAAAAGGCTCCGGGGCGCGCCTCGCCGGATTCCGCCACGGGCGCGGCGATGAGGAGTTCGCGGAGCGGTTCGCCCTCGCTGCGCTGCGAGACGGGGTCGAACACGCGCAGACTTTCGATCTCGTCGCCGAAGAAGTCGATGCGCACCGGCGCATGCGCGTTCAACGGGTACACGTCCACGATGCCGCCGCGCACGGCGAACTGGCCGGGCGACTCGCACAGCGCCTCGTGGTCGTAGTCGAAGTCCTTGGCGAGCGTCTCGACCAGCCCGCGCAACGGCGTGCGCATCCCGGGCCGCAACACGACCTCCGCGCGCTCGGCGGATTCGCGGCCGGGGCAGGGGCGCAGCAGCGCCTCGGGGGAGGTGGCTAGGAGGAGACACGAGGCGGACGATTGCGGATTGCGGATTGCAGATTGCGGATTGGATTCCGCGACCTCCTTCGAAACGGCCTCCCGCTCGCCCTTCTGCGTTTTGCACTCTGCACTTTGCCTTGGCCTCGCGGCTCGCAGCGCCGCGAGCGCGGCCAGCATGTCGCACTCGGATTCGAAGGCGCCGGCCCCCTCTTCGCCGGCGGGCGGCAGGGCGGTCATGTCCGGCGCGGTCAATCCGCGCAGGGCGGCGTAGAAGCCCGTGTCCTCGGCCACGGCCTCGGCCCGGCCGAGATTATGGGAAAGCAGCACCAGCACGCGCGCGCCGGCATCCGTCAGCAACGACGCCACGGCCGCCCCGGCGGCGGCCTCGGGCATGCCGGCAAGGAAGCGGGGGCGGTTGACGGTGGACATGGGGAATTCGGAACTCGGAACGCGGAATGAATCCGCCGAGGTTTCAGGGTTCAGAGTTCAGATTTCAGGAAAGAGGGAAAGCCGTGGAGGATGAATGGGGCGGATGGGGCGTAAAACCTGAAGACAACTCGGACGGTGGCTTCCTGAATCCTGAAACCTGAAATCTCGTCCGCCGACATGCGCGGGACGCGCATGCCACGGCGGGCGGCTATGCCTCGTTGCGGATGCGCTCTTTGGCGGATTCGCAGTCGGCCTCGAGTCCGGCGCGTTCGCGGCGGAAGAGTTCGCGGTGGGCGAGGGCGGATTCGTATTCGCCGCGCGCGCGAGCGTCGGCTTCGGCCTTGGCCACGGCGATTTCGCGCTCGGCGATCTTGGCCTTCAGTCGCGTGTCGAGGTCGGCCATGCGGCGCTTCTGCTCGTCGGTGAGCGGCTTGAGCGCGCCGTCCTTGGCGGCGAGGCGTTCCATGGCGAGTTCGTAGGCGGATTTCATAAGGGAGGTTTCAGGCGGCAGATTTCAGGGTTGGGCGCGGGTGGCGAGCGCGACTTGCGCCAAGGGCCGGCCCAGTGGCGAAGCGGCCTTGCGAGGCTTTTTCAAAGTTTTTCCAAAAAAGCCTTCACTGCCGGGTGCGATGCGGTTTTCTCCGGCACCATGACCCGTCATGCAGTTCTCGCTCTTGAAGATGGTAGCGTCTTTCGTGGACGCGCCTTTGGCGCCGTTAAGACGGTCGTCGGTGAAGCGGTGTTCAACACCAGCATGACCGGCTACCAGGAAATCCTGACCGACCCGTCGTACTCGGGCCAGATCGTGACCATGACGGCCACGCAGATCGGCAACTACGGCGTGAACGAGGAGGACATCGAGTCCGCCGGCCCCAAGGCCTACGGCTTCGTGGTGCGCGAGCTCTCGCCCATCGTGTCGAACTGGCGCGCGACGACCGACCTGTCCACCTACCTGGAAAAGCACGGCATCCCCGGCATCGAGGGCGTGGACACCCGCGCCATCACCAAGAAGCTGCGCTCGGCCGGCGTGATGAAGGCGTGCATCTCCACCGAAAACATTTCCGACGAGGAGGCCGTGAAGCGCGCCCGCGAGTGGAAGGGCTTCGAGGGCGTCGACTTCGTGAAGGAAGTGACCTGCGCGAAGGCCCATGCCTTCAAGGCCGGCGACGCCGAGTGCGCGCCGTTCTCGGTGCCCGGCACGCACCTCAACCGCGTGAAGCAGGACCGCAAGGTGTACAAGCTGGCCGCGTACGACTTCGGCGCGAAGACCTCCATTTTCAAGAAGCTGCAGCACACCGGCTTCGAAGTGCACGTGTTCCCCGCCACCGCCCCGGCCGCCGACCTGCTCGCCATCAAGCCCGACGCGGTGTTCCTCTCGAACGGCCCCGGCGACCCCGCCGCCCTCGACTACGCGCACAAGAATGTGAACGCGCTGATCGCCACCGGTAAGCCCATCTTCGGCATCTGCCTGGGCCACCAGCTCATCACGCACGCCATCGGCGCGAAGACCTACA
The DNA here is from genome assembly GCA_945957395.1 of uncultured Opitutia bacterium. GTDB lineage: Bacteria > Verrucomicrobiota > Verrucomicrobiia > Opitutales > UBA953 > CAMFKE01. The sequence continues at coordinate 107,209 of CAMFKE010000006.1, read as the reverse complement.
AGCTCAAGTTCGGCCACCGCGGCGGCAACCAGCCGGTCAAGAACAGCGAGACCGGCGTGGTGTCCATCACCGCCCAGAACCACGGCTACGCCGCCATCCCCGAGACCCTCGAGGCCGCCGGCGCCGTGATCACCGAGCGCAACCTCAACGACGGCACCGTCGCGGGCCTGCGCCTGAAGGACAAGCCGGTGTTCTCCGTGCAGTACCACCCCGAAGCCGGCCCCGGCCCCTCCGAGGCCGACGCGCTCTTCGAGGACTTCTACCAGCTCGTCGCCAAGGTCGTGAAGTAATCCGGCCCCGCCGAATTGCGAAAGAAGGCCCGCCGGAGGAATCCGGCGGGCCTTTTCGCGCCCGCCGACCACGAGGCGCGGCGCCGAGGTCCGGCGACAAAACACCCGCATCCGGAAGCCGGATGCGGGTGGCGTGTTTTGACGGGGCGCGCGGCGCCGGTCTTATTCGCCCTCGATGAGGGTCTCGTGGCCGGGCAGGAGCTTCTCGTAGTCGGCGAGCGAGCCCTTGTTCAGGCAGCACTCGATGATGCTGCGGCCCAGCGGGTGCAGCTCGGGCACGAGGAACTGGCGCAGTTCGCTCTCGAAGAAATCCTGGAGCATGGCGGCGCCGGCGTCGTAGGCCTCGGGGCCCACTTCGGGCTGCGAGTCGACCTCGAACATCCAGTCGCCGATCTCGCGGTTTTCGACGGTGAGCTTGCCGGGGGTGTAGCCGAGGAGCGCGCAGCGGCTGTCCTTCATGGCGCTGCGGCGGAAGCGGGCGCCGCCGCGGCGGGTGAGGTACTCGCGGGCGATCCACTGCGGCATGAAGCTGACTTCCCAGGCGCCGACATGCTGGTTGGGCAGCAGCAGGTAGCGCACCTCGGGGGTCTTCACCATCTGCTCAAGCAGCAGGTTCGCCTGGTCGACGCGACGGCCGGTGGCGAAGGGCCAGTAGGAGCCCACGCCTTCGGACGACATGCCTTCGGAGGAGACGATGCTGGGGTTGGCGTGGCCGCGGGGGGCGACGAGGCGCCAGAGCCAGGCGAGGGCCGGGGGCAGCACATGCATGAGGCCGATGATGCCGTAGGTGGGCTTGGCCTTGGTGCAGGGGGGGCAGCGCACGCCGAAGCTGCGGATGTCCACCTCCACCGAGCCGTCCACCACATCGGGGATGATGTGGCGGGGGATGACCACGCGGGGGTTCGGGCAGGGCTTGCCCGGGGCGTCCATGATGTGTTCCCAGATGAGCGCGGTGGAGCCGGGCTGGGCGTCGATGTTGAGGAACAGCAGGGGCTCCGACGGGTGCGTGGTGAGCTCCTCCATGTGCGGGTCGATGCCGTAGCGCGTGATGTGGTTCACGCGCATGAACCAGGCGTTTTCGGCGTCCATCAGCGAGAGCTTGCCGCGGCCCTTGTCCAGCGACGGGTGGCACAGCGCCATGTCGTCGGTGACGGGGCGTACATCGCAGGTGCGCGGGAGGGTGAGCGTGCGCTCCTCTCCGGTCACGAGGTTGCGCCCCAGCAGCAGGGAGCCGTCGCGCTGGCGGTGCGGGTGCTCGAGCATCTCGCTCTTGCCGCCGCCGCTGGCGCCCTCGTGGGTGATGACGATGCGGTTGTCGTAGGGCGAGGTGACCAGCGCGGTGGAACAGTGCGTGGTAATCCAGTTTTCCTTCTCACCGACGGTGAGGAGGACGCCGTAGATGCCCTTCTTGGCGCTGGGGCCGGGGTACAGGTTGTAGCTGAAGAGCTCGTGGCCGTCGTCGAGGCGGTTGTGCACGACGATCTGCTTGCCCTTGAACTGGGTGTGGCGGAAGGGGGGAGCCACATAGATGACCACGCGGGGGTTGAAGTTCGCGGGAATCTCCTCGGGGGCGAGGATGCCCTGGAGCTGGGCCAGGCCGAGGGCGAAGAAGCCCGCGTTGTCCGGGGCGATCACCATGGCGTCGGCGCTCTTGCCGGCGCCGCCGGCGTGGAAGGCGAAGACCGCCACGGGCTGCTTGGAGAGCCACTCGAAGGTGTCGGCGCGCATGCCGTCGAACTCGCAGCCGAACCACTCGCGGTAGGTGGGCTTGTCGGTGGGCTTGGCGTCGCCGATCACCATGCAGTCCGGGTCGCGACGGCGCATGTAGGGCTCCAGGTAGTTCGCCGCGATGCCGTTCTTCACGCGGCAGACCTTGGCCTCCTGCACGAAGCCGCGGCCGGGCACTTCATAACCGACATGCTGCCAGCCGGTGGCGTCGGCGTCTTTGACGGCGAAGTCGACCAGTTGGTTGACGGAGGAGGCCAGCGTCACCTTCGGGGCGGCCTTCAGGATGGCCGCCGCTTCTGCGGGGACCTGGAAGGGGATGCCGGGAACGCGGACGCCGGGGGTCTTGCTTGTCTTTTTCATGTGTGGTTTTGGTGTGTGGTTTGTCCCCGCCGTGAGCCTGCTGTCTTCAAGGCTCACTGTGCCTGCGGGACCCGTGCAGGATACCGGATGAAGAGGCCTCAAGCTGTGCAATTTATGTCAAAGACTGCGCGTTTTTTGATGGCAACCGGCGCGGTCGGCAATTTGGAGGGGTGCGGCGGGCGCGAGAAACCGCGTCCGGCCCGAGCCCATGCCGACCCTCATCCGCCAGGCGCTCTTTGAGCGCATCAGCAAACTGCCCGCGCTGCGGGAGCATCTGGAGAGCATTCGTTTGGCCACGGGCGTCACCGTGCGTTTCGTCGGGCCGCTGGGGCAGGGCGACGCCGCGGAGTCGGAAAACGCCTTGTGCCGCTTCATGCGTTCCTCGGAGAGCGGTCGGCGCCGGTGCACGGCGTGCCTGCAGCGGGCGCTGGAGCGCGCCATGGAGGGCGCCGCGCACGAGGTGTGCGACGCCGGGGGGCGCGAGACGGCGGTGCCGCTGCGCGTGGGCGGTCAGGTCTTCGGCTATTTCGTTTTCGGCGGCTATCTGTCCGCACGGGCCGAGGGTCTCGCGCCCGAGCCGGCGTCCGTGCGGGCGGCGGAAATCTGCCCGGATGCGGAGAAATGGGCGCAATTGCTGGCGGAGGCGCCCGTGTGCGAGCCGGCGCGGGAGGCCGCGCTGGTGCGTCTGTTGGAGCTGGTGGCCACCCAGCTGGCGCTGATCATCACGGACAACCTGGCGCATCCGGAAAAGCGGCTGCCGGAGGTCATCGAGAAGGCCTGCGCGCTCGCACGCGAACACTACGCCGAGCCGCTGTCGCTATCCGCCGTGGCCGAGAGGCTGAGCGTGAGCGTCGCGCACCTCAGCCGGCTTTTCCACCACAGCACGGGCCTGCCTTTCAACGAGTACCTGACGCGCCTGCGCACCGAGCAGGCCAGGAAGCTGCTGCTCACCACGGGCCGCAATGTGACCGAGATCGCCTACGACTCGGGTTTCCAGTCCATTTCCCAGTTCAACCGCGCCTTCAAGGCCGTGCACGGCGTGTCGCCGCGCTCCCTGCGCGAACGCGGCTCGGTCTCCGCCAAGGCCGCCGGTTCGGAAGGTGCGAAACGGGGGCGGCGCCCCCGGGCGCGTCAGGCGCTGAAGTCGTAGCGGTAGGCTTCGGGGATGGGGAAGGCCTTGTCGATGGCGATGAGGTCGCGCAGCAGGCCGGTCTCCATCTCGTAGAGCCAGCCGTGGATGGTGAGGTCGCGCCCGCGGTTCCAGGCGCGCTGCACGATGCAGCTGTGCGTGAGGTTGCGCGCCTGCTCGATGACATTGAGCTCGATGAGCCGGCGCTCGCGCGCCTCCGGCGACAGGGGTTCCAGTTCCGCCCTGTGCGCATAGGCCAGGTCGCGGATGTTGCGCAGCCACTTGTCGATCATGCCGTAGCTCTTGGGCGACATCGCCGCGCGCACGCCGCCGCAGTCGGTGTGGCCGCACACCACGATGTGCTGCACCTTCAGCTGGGTGACGGCGTACTCGATGACGGACATGAGGTTCATGTCCGTGTGCACCACCAGGTTGGCCACATTGCGCGCCACGAACAGCTCGCCGGGGGAGGATCCGGTGATGTCCTCGGCGGGCACGCGCGAGTCGGAGCAGCCGATCCAGAGGAACTGCGGGGATTGCCCGCGCGCCATGTCGCGGAAATAGGAAGGGTTGGCGGAAAGCTTTTCCGCGGCCCAATCGCGGTTGGAGCGAATGATCTCTTCAGGTTGCTTGGCCATGCCGGGCAGATTGAGCGGCCGGCGCGGGGCGACCAAGCCCAAAGAACCACGCCTCCGGCTCAGGCCGTGAAGAACTCGACCCGTCCTGACTTCACATCGTACATGCCGCCCACCAGCGCGATCTCGCCGCATTCGGCCATCTCGCGCAGCGACGGGCTGTTCGCCCGGATGTAGTCGAGCGTGCGCCGCACATTGCGCGCGCTCACCCGGTCCACGAAATCCGCCGCCGGCGCCACGGCCGGAGAGAGCGTCACGCCGGAGGCCTCGCACTCCTCGTGCGCGGCGCCGCCGATGGGGCCGGTGATGCAGTCGAAGTGGTCGAAGGCGCCCGTGGGCACGGTGGCCGGCGGCGCGAGGCGTTCGCAGGCCGAGGCGACGGCGTCGCAGTCGGTGTGGCCGAGCACGAGCACGACCTTGGCGCCCTTGCGCAGGCAGGCGAACTCCATGCTGCCGAGCGCCTTCTGCCCGGGGATGTTGCCGGCGAGGCGGATGCTGAAGATGTCGCCCAGGCCGAGGTCGAAGATGAGCTCGGTGGAGGCGCGCGCGTCGCTGCACGCCAGGATGGCGGCCAGCGGCGGGCGCCCTTCGCCCAGCGCGTTCATCTGGCGGGCCAGGTCGCGGTAGAGGCGCTCGCCCTTCACGAAGCGCGCGTTGCCCTCGCGCAGGATCTCCAGCACGCGCTGCGGCGTGAGCTGCGACTGCATCTCGCGCGAGCTCTCGTCCACGAACTGCACGGTGTCCTCGATGTCGTAGCGGTTCTTGAAGCCCAGCAGGCTCACGGTCAGCCCGCGCGCCGGAGCGTCCTCGTCGCGGAACTTCAGGATGAGGGCGTGGATGTCCGGGTCGATGTAGGCGGTCGTGCGCGCGTCGATGGCGACATTCGTGCCCGAAGGGAGTTTCTCAAAGGCGGTGGCGAGCACGGCGCGGTTGAGGAAGGTGACCTGCTCGGGAAGCTCGAGGCGGGTGACATCGCCGACGGCATGGTGCTCCTTCACCACATGGATGCCGCGTCGCAGGTTGTTGTGCAGGATGAAGGCGATACTCACGCCCAGGCCGATCATGATGCCCAGCAGCAGGTCGGTGAAGATGATGGCGACGATGGTGAAGACGAACGGCAGGAACTGGTTCCAGCCCTCCCGGTAGAGCTTCACGAAGTGGCGCGGGCTCGCGAGTTTGAAGCCGGTCACCACCAGGATGGCCGCCAGCGCGGCCAGCGGGATGCGGTTGAGCAGCGGCGTGAGCAGCAGGATGGCCACCACCAGCAGCACGCCGTGGAAGATGGCGGAAAGGCGCGTGCGCGCGCCCGCCGTGGCGTTCACCGAGCTGCGGATGATCACCGAGGTGACCGGCAGGCCGCCCAGCAGGCCCGACGCGATGTTGCCCGCCCCCTGCGCGAACAGCTCGCGGTTGGGCGGCGAGACGCGCTTGCGCGGGTCGAACTTGTCGGCGGCCTCCAGGTTCAGGAGCGTCTCCAGCGACGCCACCGCCGCGAGCGTGAGCGCGCCGAGCAGCACGGCGGATTCGCCGATGCGGGAGAAATCGGGGAAGCGCAGGAACGACTTGGGCGATTCCAGGATGCCGGTGGGCAGGTTGATCAGGTACCCTTTTCCCGTCACCGCCAGCGCGCTGCCGGCGGCCAGGAACGCCTCGTTGATCGCCACCGCCGCGATGACCGCGATGAGCGCGGACGGCAACGGCAGGCGCTTCAGTCGCGTGTTCTCCCAAAGGAGGATGAGCGCGACCGAGGCGACCCCGATGAACAGGGCACCGGGCAACACGCTGATGGCGAACAGGTTCGAGAAGGTGTTGCCCCCGCCCAGGTCGAAGAAGCTCAGCGTCACCCCGTGCGACGGGCTGTAGCCGATGAGGTTCGGCGCCTGCTTGAGGATGATGATGATGCCGATGGCGGCGAGCAGGCCGCGGATCACATTCGTCGGGATGTAGTTGGCGAAGAAACCGGCGCGCAGCGCGCCGAACACCATCTGGAACACGCCGGCGAGCACCACGCACATCAGGAACGCCTCGAAACCGCCCCCGTTGAGGCCGCCCAGCCGGTCGATCTGCGCGAGCACCACGGCGGAAAGTCCGGCGGCGGGTCCGCTCACGCTGATCTGCGAGCCGCTCAGCAGGCCCACCACGATGCCGCCCACCGCTCCGGCGATGATGCCGGAAAGCACCGGGGCTCCCGAGGCAAGGGCGATGCCCAGGCACAGCGGCAGCGCCACGAGGAAGACGACGAGGCCGGAGAGCAGGTCGCGCGGAATGTCGCGCAGGCGGATGGTGTCGGGCATGGGCGGAAACGGCAACGCGAAGCCCGGGAGGAATCCCCGGGGGCGCGAAACCGTTGGGTCGGTGTGCGACCGCCGGCGCACTTGTCGAGGCGCATGTATTCCCGGGCCGGGCGCGCGCCCGGACGCCGCCGCAAAAAAGGCCGCCCGGGTGGGGCGGCCTTGCGGAAATAAGAAGTGAGAATGGCGAAGTGTGAAATGCATCCCGTGCTTACGCGTTTTCGATAGGCGCGTGCGACGGTCTCACCTCTCATCTTCACCATTCTCACTTCACACTTCTGAGTCGCGGCATGCCGCCGCCGACTCAGAACAGCCCGACCACCTTGCCGTCCACCAGGTCGATCTTCTCGGCCGAGGGGATTTTGGGCAGACCGGGCATGGTCATGATGTCGCCGCAGACCATGACGATGAACTCGGCGCCGGCGGCCAGGCGCACCTCGCGGATGTCGAGCGAGTGGCCTTCGGGCGCGCCGAGCAGCTTGGGGTTGGTGGAGAACGAGTACTGGGTCTTCGCCACGCACACAGGGTAGTGGCCGTAGCCGTCGTCCTGCAGCTTCTGGATCTGCGCCCAGATCTTGGCGTCGGCGGTGACCGATTCGGCGCGGTAGATGCTCTTGGCGATCTTGGTGATCTTCTCGCGCAGCGTGTCGGCGTCCTCGTACACGAAGCGCACGGCGCTCGGGTTGTCGCACAGCTCGACCACGGTGCGGGCCAGCTCGGCCGCGCCCTTGCCGCCTTCGCCCCAGTGCGTGGCGAGCACGACGCGCACGCCGAGGCTGTCCATGTGCTCCCGGATGAGCGCGATTTCCGCGTCGGTGTCGGTGTTGAAGCGGTTGATGGACACCACGCAGGGCAGGTTGTGCACGCCGGACACATTCTCCACATGGCGCGCCAGGTTCACGATGCCCTTGCCCAGCGCGTCGAGGTTCTCGACGGTGAGCGACTTGGCGTCGCAGCCGCCGTGGTGCTTGAGCGCGCGCACGGTGGCCACGATGACGGCGGCCGAGGGGCGCAGGCCGCTTTTGCGGCACTTGATGTCGATGAACTTCTCCGCGCCCAGGTCGGCGCCGAAGCCGGCTTCGAGCACCACATAGTCGGCGAGCTTGAGCGCCGCCTTGGTGGCGATGACGGAATTGCAGCCGTGCGCGATGTTGGCGAAGGGGCCGCCGTGGATGAACGCCGGGTTGTTCTCCAGCGTCTGCACCAGGTTGGGCTTGAACGCGTCCTTGAGCAGCACGGTCATCGCGCCGTGCGCCTTCAGGTCGCGCGCCGTGACCGGCTTGCGCGCCGTCGTGTGGCCCACGACGATGTTGCCCAGGCGCTCCTTCAGGTCGTCGAGCGAGGTGGCCAGGCAGAAGATGGCCATCACCTCGGACGCCACGACGATGTCGAAGCCGTCCTGACGCGGGTACCCGTTGGACACGCCGCCGAGCGCGACGGTGATGTCGCGCAGGGCGCGGTCGTTCATGTCCAGCACGCGCTTCCAGGTGACGCGGCGCACATCGATGCCCAGCTCGTTGCCCTGGTGGATGTGGTTGTCGATCATCGCCGCGAGCAGGTTGTTCGCGAGCTGGATGGCGTTGAAGTCGCCGGTGAAGTGCAGGTTGATGTCCTCCATGGGCACCACCTGCGCGTGGCCGCCGCCGGCGGCGCCGCCCTTCATGCCGAACACGGGCCCCAGCGAGGGCTCGCGCAGGGCGATGATGGCCTTCTTGCCGATATGGTTGAGGGCGTCGCCCATGCCCACGGTGGTGGTGGTCTTGCCCTCGCCGGCGGGCGTGGGCGAGATGGCGGTGACGAGCACGAGCTTGCCGTCCGGGCGGTCCTTCAGGGAATCCACATACGCCAGGTCGACCTTGGCCTTGTAGTGGCCGTAGGGCTCCAGGTGTTCCTCGGGGATTCCGAGCTTTTCGGCCACCTTCACGATGCGCTGCATCTTGGCGGCCTGGGCGATTTCGATGTCCGACGGCATGGGCGTGTGTTTTTCGGGCGCGGGGCTTAGGTGGCGCCTTCCGGCGCGGCAATTCGCATTTGCGTTACGCCGGTCGTTTTCCCGGGCCGTTCGTATCAAGGGTTGGCATGAAAACACCCGCGCTCGCCTTGCCGGATTTCGAAATCCGGGCGTCCGGCTCAGGCCGGCGGCGGTCGGCGCGAGGTGCGGGCTTTCCCCGGCCGGGACTTCCCCATCTTTAAGAGCGGTGAAATTCCGCGGCGGCACGGGGCGGGTTTGCGCCTCGTCGCGCGCGCTCCAGTCTGCGCGGGCCACCCCCCCGTCACTTTCCCATGCGACACACCCTGCTCCCCCTCGTTTGCCTCGGCACCCTCGTCGCCCCGCTGGGCGCCCAGGAGGCCCCGGTCACGACGCGCACGCCGCCCGTGCCCTCCTTCATCGCCGCCGAGGCCGCTCGCAACGCCGTTCTGCGCGGCATCAATCAGGTGCAGCTCGATGTCGGCATCTCCGAGGGCGCCCGCCCCGAGGACGCCGAATTGCGCACCGAACTGCGCGACGCCGTGGAGCTCGAACTGCGCCGCTCCGGCGTGCTTCTGCGCGACAGCGCCCCCGGCGAATCCGACCGCATCCCCGTCCTGCGCCTCGATGTGCAGTTCGACCGTTCCTCCGGCCGCTTCGCCGCGCGCGTGAACCTCTCCGTGCGCGACCAGGTCACCGTCATTCGCAACCGCGAGACCGTGATGGCCGAGGTCTGGTCCCTCGAGCGCGGCGCCTCCGCCAGCGTGGACAGCGGCCTGCCTCGCGAGGTGCGCAAGGTGGCCCGCGAGATGACTTCCGACTTCCTTGTCGCCCTGCGCAAGGCCGGCGCCTCCCGCTGATCCGACAAGCGCAACGGTACGGCAAAGCAAAGGCCGCCCCGACTCGGGGCGGCCTTGTTGCTGTCACCCGGCAAAGATCACTCGCGCGACGCGTCCGAGGCGCGCTCGGCGCCGCGCAACGGCCCGAGGGTCAACTCGTCCGGCGAGGGCTCCCGACCGGGAGCGAGCTCGATGAGCAGGTCGGTCTTGTCGGCGTCCAGCCGGCCCTCCACCGCGTTGGGGTAATTCGTGCCACGCCCGCGGTTACGCAGGGTCAGGTGATGATAATAGGTGTTCACCTGAACTCGAACCGGCCCGGGGGGCACCTGCGCGCTGAACCGGCCGGCCGGGTCGCACGGCACCTTCTGCGCCGCCCACAAGTCCAGCGGCCCGATCGACACGCTCAAATTCTCATCAACCTTGCCATCCTTGAGGTAGACGCGGCCGGCGAGCGTCACGCCGCGTGTCACGGCCAGCTCGCCCAAGTCGCGAGAGTCGCCCTCGCCCAACGGATTCAGCCGGATGGCCTGATGCACGCCGTGTGCCGCCACGGAGTTGGCTGCGGCATAAACAGCCAACTCGCGGTCCACCGGCAGGTGTTCGAAGACGAAGCGGCCGTCGGCGTCCGTGACGGCGCAGACCGAATCCAGGTGTGTGGCGGAGGACTTGCTGACCTCCTCCGAGACTACGGTGATACCCGCAAGAGGCTTGCCCTCCTTCACCAGGCGGCCGGCGATGCGCCCGCCGCGCCCGAGTTTCACCGTGTTCTCGGTTGCCCCGGGTGCCAGACGCGCGGCGACCATGGGGGCGAATCCGGGCGCTCGCACTTCAATGCTGGCGCGGTCGCACGAGCCGATGTCCTCCAGCGTGAATCGGCCGGCGTCGTCGCTCTCCGCACGCGACGCCTCAGATTCGCGCGCATACTCGGTGACGCTGCTACGGTCGGTCGTGCGCAGCATCACGCGGGCGTTGGACACGGGGGCGCCGGCGGCGTCCACGATCACCCCGCGCAGCGGGGGCGTGTTCGACGGCGTGCGCGCCTTCAGCACGACGCGGCCGAAGCCGGACTGAGTCGTAGTGGTGATTCGTCCTGGCGCCGAAACTTCGGCGACCAACGACAGCTCGGGATCGAGTTCGCCGAAATCGAAGGCGCCGCTCGCGTCGGTCACGCGAACCTGCCCCACCCAGGGCGAATCGGAGAGCTGATCGAGCCCTTCGTCAGGCTTTTTTGAATACGCCGCCACGACCGTCACTTTGGCGCCGGAGATAGGCATCTTTCCCTCGGCGTCCTGCGTGGCCACCCCACTGAACCGGCTCGGCGTCGCCGCTCGCTTCTTCAAATGCTCTTGGCGTTGGCGCTCGCGCAATGCGGCGGCGTCGCGCGCGGCCTGCATCGCGCCCTTGCCCGGCAGCGGAGGCGGCCGGTCGAACGCGGCTTCCGCGCCGGCCAACGGACGCTCCGAGACGGGTTTCCAGTTCGAACCGAATTTGCCGGGCTCGTATTCCAGCACGAGGTCGGTCTTGTCCGCCGTCAGGTCGCCGCGAATGGAAATGCTGTCTTCCAACGAGGCGTTGGCTGCGCTCGGACGGTAATCCTCAAGCCCGACACTCAGTTTCACCACGCCTGCCGGGGCATGCTCCAGGCGGAAGCGCCCCTCGGCGTCCAATTCCACGATCACCTGATCCCACGCGTCGTCGCGAGTTAGCATGAGGCGCGTGTGCGGCGGCACCGGCTTGCCATCCGTGAGACGCACTCGTCCGGCCACCACATGCCCGGGGATGAGCGCGATGTCACCGACCGCCAGCGTGCCCTCGTTCGCCGGGGTGCAAATCCCGCGAGGCGCGACGGCGCCAAGGCCTTTGAGCGAGTCCGAGATGCCGTACAGGCGCCACTCCTGATTGGGCGGCATGCTGTAGAAGGTGAAGCGTCCGTCCTTGTCCGTCGCCGCTCTCTGCTCTCCCACGAAGGTTTTGACCCAACGGTCCTTTTGAATCAGCCCGACCTGGGCGCCGGCCACGGGAAGGCCGTCGCGCACGAGGCGACCGGTGACCGTCGTGCCCTCCTGCAATCGGATTTCCTGCGGCGTGTCGCCGGGCGGTAGCGTCTCGGTGCGCGGGGCGCACCCGCGAGCCCGGATGCGCACCCGGAGGTTGTCGAAGGATTGAGTGCCAAAGAGGGCGAAGCGCCCGTCGGCATCGCTCACCGCCACCGACTCCACCGAGCGGTCCGAGGAGGTGCTGCTGTTGTTTCTCCAAATCGAAATGCGCTCCACGGTCGCGCCGTGAACCGGGTGCCCCTGCGGGTCCAGGATGCGCCCGGTGGCGCGCTTATCGGCCGTCTCGCCTCCGGCACGCGCGGCGAGCGTGGCGACCACCGTTTTTGCGCCGGGGTTGCGCACGGTGACGGTCGTAGGCGCGAAGCCCTTCGCGGCGATGAGCAGGTTGAAGCCCAGAGCAGGGTCGAGGTCGTCGAGGCGGAAGTCTCCGCCCGGCCCGGAGGTCGTCTGCTTTGCGCAATCGGCATAACAGGACGGGCACAGCACGCCCAGGCCCACCTTCGGCCAGGCGGTGTCCACGAACACCACGGCGCCCTCCACGGGCTTGCCGGCGGCGTCCGTGACCTTGCCCACGATATGGGCGCGCGCGGGCTTCGCGGGGGTATCGGCTGTTGCCGGCGGCGGGGTCGCCAAGTCGGCGGCCTGAGCGGCGACGCCCAGCGAGGCGGCGGCCAGGAGCGTGACACGGAATGGGAATCGAATCATGGGGAAGCGCGCAAATTGGGCGGCGGTCCCACGCCGGGCGAATCGAAAAAGCGGGGCGCAAAAAACCCGGCATCCGAATGGAATGCCGGGTTTTAAAGTGGCGGAGAGAGAGGGATTCGAACCCCCGGTACCTTGCGGCACATCTGATTTCGAATCAGACGCAATCGGCCACTCTGCCATCTCTCCGTGAGCGCGGCACAAAAGGGACGCCGCCCGCCATGGCAAGCGCGGAAAAACCGTTTTCTCAAGATGTCCCGAAACGCGACACGGCGCCCGGGACGAACCGGGGCGCCGTGTGCGGAGGGACTCGCGCGAGGGCGAGGCTCAGAGGATGGCGGTGTACGCGGCGGCGTCGAGCAGGCCGGCGAGCTCGGCGGCGTTGGCGGGCTTCACCTTGATCATCCAGGCGGCGCCGTACGGGTCCTTGTTCACCAGCTCGGGCGCGGAGTTCACCTCGCCGTTCACGGCGATGATCTCGCCGGAGACGGGGATGTACAGGTCCGAGGCGGCCTTCACGGATTCCACGGCGCCGAAGGTGTCGTGCTGCGAGAAGGTGTCGCCGACCTTGGGCAGGTCGCAGAAGGTGACGTCGCCGAGGGAGGTCTGGGCGTAGTCGGTGATGCCCACGGTGACGGTGCCGTCGGCGTTGATGAGGACCCACTCGTGGTCCTTGGTGTACTTGAGGTTGGCGGGGACGTTGCTCATGGAATGAGTTGTGAGTTGAGAGTTGTGAGTCGAGAGGGGGCGAAGTGGTTCTGTTGACCGGTGAAGCGGGTGCTTCCTCTATCAACTTTCACCTCTCCACTGTCACCTGCTTTATTTGAAGAAGGGTTCGGGGACGAGGGTGACGGGCACCTTGTTGCCGCGCAGGTCCACGGCGAGTTCGCCGGAGAGGGCGGCGGTGTCCACGAGGGCCGAGCCGATGGGCTGGTTGAGCAGGGGCGAGAGGGTGCCGGAGAGCACGCGGCCCACGACCTTGTCGCCGGCGAGCACGGGCGTGTCCTGGCGCGCGATGCGGCGGTCGTTGAGCTTGAAGAACACGACCTTGGAGGGGAGCGCGGCGGCTTGGGCCTTGAGCGCCTCCTGGCCGATGAAGGCGGGGGACTTGTCGAGCTTCACGACCCAGCCGAGGCCGCCCTGGAGGGGCGAGATGGTCTCGGAGATCTCGTGGCCGTAGAGGGGGTAGCAGGCTTCGAGGCGCAGCGAGTCACGGCAGCCCAGGCCGGTGAGGAGCAGGCCTTCGGGCTTGCCGGCGGTGAAGACCGCCTCGGCCACGGCGTCGGCGCCGGCGGCGGGGATGTAGACTTCGAAGCCGGGCGAGCCGGTGTATCCGGTGCGCGAGATGATGCAGCCGGCCACGCCCGCGACGGTGTCGACGGCGTAGGCGAAGCGCTTGATGGCGGGCAGGTCGGCCTTGGTCAGCGTGGCGAGGATCTTCTCGGCGAGGGGGCCCTGGATGGCGATCTGGGCCCAGTCGGCGCACTCGTCCTTGACGGTGACATTGAAGCCTTCGGCCTTGGCCTGGGCCTGCATCCAGGCGATGTCCTTCCTGGCGTTGCCGGCGTTGAGGCAGATGAAGAACTCGTGTTCGGAAACGCGATACACGATGAGGTCGTCCACGCAGCCGCCGTCGGGCTGGCACATGACGGTGTAGCGGGCGGCGCCGGGCTTGATGGTGCCCATGGCGTTGGTCATCACGCGGTCGAGGAAACGCGCGGAGTCGGGGCCGGTCACGCGGCACTCGCCCATGTGGGAGACATCGAAGAGGCCGGCCTTCTGGCGCACGGCGTTGTGCTCCTCGATGATGGAGGTGTACTGCACGGGCATCTCCCACCCGGCGAAGGGCACGATGCGCGCGCCGTGGCGCACATGGAAGTCGAAGAGGGGCGTGCGTTGAAGAGTCTCGCTCATGGGTCTGGTGACGGGGGTGGGTTGAAGAAGTGGGAAGGCGTGGGAGTGAACCCGAATCGGCCGACTTGGGTAGCCTGTCGCGCGGAAAGATTGAAGCCGAAAGAGAGGGTCGGGCTTTGCCGATGAAAAAAAGAAAACCGGCCCGAATCCGGGCCGGTTTTCGATAAGCGGGGATACGGGCTTAGCGGGTGATTTCCGCCACGCGCTTGGCGTATTCCTCGTTGGTGAGCTCGCCGGCGGCGTACTTCTTGCGAAGCGCCTTGTAGCGGGCGAACACATCGGTGGCGGTCAGGCCCTTGGTGTCCGCGGACACGGCGGCGGGCTTGGCCTGAAGCTCGGCGACCTTGGCTTCCAGTTCGGCGACCTTGGCGGTCAGCGCGGCCTTCTCGGCTTCGGTCTTGGCGATGGTCTCCTTGGCGGCGGCCAGCTCTTCGTTGGCCTTCTTCAGTTCGGTGTCGGCGGCAGGAGCGGCGGGAGCGGCGGGGGCGACGGGGGCGACGGGGGCGACGGCGGCGGGAGCCTTTTCGGCTTCGGCCGGGGCGGCCTTCTCGGCTTCCGCCTTGGCCTTGGCTTCGGCTTCGGCCTTCTCGGCGGCGGCCTTGGCGTCGGCCTCGGCCTTCTCGGCGGCGGCCTTGGCGTCGGCCTCGGCCTTGAGCTTGGCTTCCTCGGCGGCCTTTTCGGCGGCGGCGGCGTCAGCCTTGTCCTTCTCGGCCTTGGCGGCGGCTTCGGCCTTCACGCCGTCGAGGTTGGCGCGCAGGGCGGCGACCTCGGCCTTCACGGCGGCGGTGTCGGCGGTGACCTTGGCGATGCGGGCGTTGGCGGCGGCGAGGGCGTCGGCGGCGGCCTTGGCCTGGGCGTCGGCGGCTTCGGCGTCCTGCTTGGCCTCGGCGATGTCGTCGGAGAACTTGTCGGCGGCGTCGGCCTTGGCGACGGCGGAGGAGGCGGTCTCGATGGCGGTGACCGCGGCGGCGGAGGCCGCGGTGGAGGCGGCGGCGGCTTCGGTGGCCTTGGCGACGCGCTCGGCGGCCTTGGCGAGGGTGGCCTCGGTGTCGGCCACGGCTTCGTCGGCGCTGTCCAGGGCGGACTCGGGGGAGGTGGAGAAGAGGGAGGCGAAGAAGCCTTCGTCGGTGGCGGAGGCGCGTTCGCGGGCCTTCTCAAGCGCCTTGGTGGCGGCGGCGAGTTCGTCTTCGGCGTCCTTGGCGAGGTCGCCGGCCTTTTCGGCCTTGGAGAAGGAGGTCTTGGCGGCGTCGCGGGAGGCTTCGGCGGCGTCCTCGGCGGCGGCCACGGCGGTCTTGGCGGCGTCGCGCTTGGCGGCGATTTCGGCGGCGGCCTGTTCGGCGGCGGTGAACATGGCGGCCTTTTCGGCCTCGGCCTTCTCGGCGGCGGCCTTGGCGTCGGCTTCGGCCTTGGCGGCTTCGGCGGCCTTGGCCTGCTCGGCGGCGACCTTGTCGGCCTCGACCTTGGCTTCGAGGGCCTTGGCGTCGGCCTCGGCCTGAACGGCGGCGGCCTTGGCGTCGGCTTCGGCCTTGGCGGCGGCCTCGCGGGCGGCGACGGCGGCGGGCTCCTCCTCGAGGGTCACGGCGATGTCGGTGGTCTCGAGTTCAAACTTGGGGGCGCCTTCGGCGGGCTCGCTGAGGGCGCGGTGGTTCACGCGAACGGACGCGGTCTTGTAGCCGCTCTTGGAAATCTCGATGACATAGTCCTGGTCGCGGTTGAGCACGAACGAGGTGTCGGTCGTTTTGTCCATGGCCTGCCCGTTGATGCTCACGGTGGCTTCGTCGGGGGTGGACTTGACGGACACTTCCTGGGCGACGGTCTTGTCGTAGGAAGCGCAGCCGGCGATGAAGGCGGCGGCGACCAGGGCGGAAGCGGGGAGGAGGTGGCGGTTCAGCATGGGGTGTGATAAAAAGCGGAGGCGACCGTGTTTCGCGAAGGGCGCGAGTCAACGGGCAAAGCGGGCCGGAGGCGGATTCGGGGCGGCGCGAGGAGCCTCTTCCGGGTGGTCCCCTTCACTCGCCGCGCAGGTCGGCCGGCATGGCCGATTGCCGCAGTCGCTCGACGGACGCGCCGAGGGCCGCGAGGCGCTCGTCGAAGCGCTCGTAACCGCGGTCGAGGTGGTAGATGCGCTGCACCCAGGTCTCCCCGCGCGCCACGAGGCCGGCGAGGATGAGCGCGGCGGACGCGCGCAGGTCGGACGCCATGACGGGCGCTCCGGACAGGGCGGTGGCGCCGCGGATGACGGCGCAGGGGCCCTCGACGGCGATGTTGGCGCCCATGCGGTTGAGCTCGGGCACGTGCATGAAGCGGTTCGGGTAGATGCGCTCCGTGATGGTGGAGGCGCCGCCGGCCAGCGTGAGCATGGCGGTGAACTGCGCCTGCAGGTCGGTGGGGAAGCTCGGGTGCGGCAGCGTGGTGATGTCCACCGGCTTGAGCCGGCCGGCCGAGCCGCGCACGCGCAGCGTGTCGGCGTCGAGGATGTCGAAGTCCGCTCCGGCCTCCTCGAACTTGTCGAGGAAGGCGCCGAGGTGGTCGGCCTTGGCGCCGCGCACGACGATCTCGCCGCCGGACATGGCCGCGGCGATGGCGTAGGTGCCGGCCTCGATGCGGTCGGAGACGACCTCGTGGGTGACGCCGCGCAGGCTTTCCACGCCGGTGATGCGCAGGGTGGGGCCGCCGAGGCCCTCGATTTTGGCGCCCATTCGGGAGAGCATCACGCACACATCCACCACCTCCGGTTCGCACGCCGCGCAGTCGATGACGGTCACTCCGGGCGTGAGCACGGCGGCCATGACGAGGTTGGAGGTGCCGGTGACGGTGCTGCCGCTGGGGCCGCCCAGGAACACGCGCCCGCCACGCGCGTTGGTGGCGTCGACGGTGATGTATCCGGCGTGTTGGGTCATGGTGCAGCCCAGTCGGGAAAGGCCCTTGAGGTGCAGGTCGATGGGGCGCGTGCCGATCACGCAGCCTCCGGGCTGGGCGATGTCGGCCATCTTCAGGCGGCCCACGAGCGGGCCGAGAAGGCAGATGGAGGCACGCATCTTCTTCACCAGCTCGTAAGGCGTATGCGGATGCACCGACTCGGCCGTCACGCTCACCACGCCCGGCGCGGGCGTCTCCACGCGCGCGCCGTGGTGGCGCAGGATCTCGATCATGAAGCGCACATCGCTGAGGTCGGGCACGTTGCGCAGCACGCAGGTCTCGCGGGTGAGCAGGGTGGCGGCGAGCAGGGGCAGGGCGGCGTTCTTGGCGCCGTTGACGCGCACTTCGCCGTTGAGGGCGCGGCCGCCTTGGATGCGGAAAACTTCCATCGATGGGGGGCTTTTAAAGGTAAGGGGCGGAAAGGGGACGGCGGATTCATGGCGAAAGGGCGGCGGGCGGGAATGCGAAACCGGGGGAAGTTATGCCCGGGGGTGCGACCCTGCGGGCGCCTCCTTTACGCTTTACCCTGCGCGCATTCCCCCTTGGCCTTCGCGCCATGTCCTTCGACCGCGTCAAACCGCACTTTCCCGAAATCACCGCGCAGCAGTGGGAGCTGCTCACCCGCATGGCGGCGTTGCACCGCGAGTGGAACGCCAAGATCAACCTGGTTTCCCGCAAGGACATCGACAACCTGGAGTGGCACCACTACGCGCCCTGCCTTTGCGCCGTGAAATTCCTCAAGCTCATGGACGGCGCTCGCGTGATCGATGTGGGCACCGGCGGCGGTTTCCCCGGCCTCATCCTGTCCGTGCTCTACCCGGAGTGCCGGTTCACGCTCGTGGACTCGGTGGGCAAGAAGATCCTCGTGGTGAAGGACATCGTGGAGCGTCTGAAGCTGCGCAATGTCGAGGTGATCAACGCGCGTGTGGAGACAATCAAGAAGGAGTACGACTTCGTCACCGGACGCGCGGTCACCGCGCTGCCGGCGTTCGTGCAGCTCACCAAGGGGCTCATCCGCAAGGGCGCCAAGCACTCGCACGACAACGGCCTGCTCTACTGGAAGGGCGGCCCGCTGGAGCCGGAGCGCGAGGCGATGGGCGTGCGCCCCGACTTCACCTTCGAGATCCAGCCGACCCTCGAGAACGACGAGTACTTCTTCGAAAAGTACATCCTGCACTACCGCACGAATTCCCTGAACCGCGCGAAGAAGCCCGAGGCGGAATCGAACTCGGAACCCGGAACGACGACCGCAGAACCTGCGAAGACGGAACCGGAAGCCCCCGAAACGCCCGCCGCCTGACCCTCGATTGCGGATTGCGAAACGGGCACCCGACACCCCGTTCCCCAAAGCCACGTCACCCAATCCGCAATCCTCGATCCGCAATAAAAAGGCCGCCCGGTTTCCCGAGGCGGCCTTCTTTGTTTCGCGTATCGCGAAAGTCCTTACTGGACCTGGCGAAGCTGGAGCGAGTCCACGATGCGGTCGCCCACGATGACATTCGTCGCGATGACGAGGTTGTCGTTGCGGTGCACCCAGCCGTTCACGCGCAGCTGGCGGATGGCTTCCTGCACGTTCTGCTCGGGGTCCACGGAGAACTTCATCACCATGGGCTCGACGCCCCAGACCAGGCGCAGCTGGCGGGCCAGCTGGATGTCGTCGGTGAAGGCGAAGAGGGGCACGCCGTTGGGGCGCAGCGAGGCGAGCAGGCGAAGCTTGGCGCCGTTGCGGGTGAAGGCGATGATGGCGGAGTTGCCCACATCCAGCGCGAGCTGGGCGGCGGCCTTCATCATCTTGTGCTTGGGCTCCTCGATGATCACATCGGAGTTCAGGCCGGTGGGGCGGGTCGATTCCACCTTCTCGGAGATCTTGGTCATCACCTCGAGGCACTTCAGCGGGTGCTTACCCTGGGCGGTTTCGCCCGAGAGCATCACGCTGTCGGTCTGCTCGAACACGGCGTTGGCCACGTCGGTCACCTCGGCGCGGGTGGGCACCGGGTTCTCGATCATGGACTCCAGCATGTGCGTGGCGACGATGACCGGCTTGTGGTAACGGATGCAGGTCTCCACGGCGCGCTTCTGGATGAGCGGCAGCGTCTCGTAGGGGACTTCGATGCCGAGGTCGCCGCGGGCCACCATGAGCGCGTCGGAGGCCTTGATGATGCCGTCGAGGTTGGCGATCGCGGACTGGTCCTCGATCTTGGAAATGATGCCGGCCTTCGAGCCGTGCTTGTTGAGCACATCGCGCAGGGCTTCCACATCGGCGGCTTCGCGGCAGAAGGAGAGGGCGATGAAGTCGATGCCGACTTCCACGCCGACGGCCACGTCGGCGAGGTCCTTTTCGGTGAGGGCGGGCAGTTCGACCTTCACGCCGGGCAGGTTCACATGGCGGCGGGTGGGGCCGAGCTTGCCGGGCTGCTCGACGCGGCAGCGCAGGCGGTCGGCGCGCTTCTCGACGACGCGAAGCTGGATGAGGCCGTTGTCCACGAGCACGAGGCCGCCGTGGGGCACGTCGCGAACGAGCAGGGGGTAGTTCACCACGGCCAGCGCGATGCCTTCCTCCTCCTTGCAGTTGGGGTCCACGCCCATGTCGAGGGTGTCGCCGATCTTGAGGTCCAGCGCTTCCTTGCGGGCGGCGGTGCGGATCTCGGGGCCCTTGATGTCCATCATGATGGCCACTTCGCGACCGGTGCGCTTGGAGGCTTCGCGGATCATGCCGACATTGCGGCGGACGGTGTCATGGTCGGCGTGCGCCATGTTGAGGCGGCAGACGTCGCCGCCCATGAGAAGGATCTGGTCGATCACCTCGGGCTTGGCGGAAGCGGGGCCGAGGGTGAAAGTGATTTTGGTGTGACGGGAGCGTTGGCGCATGGGTATGCGAAGTATCTGTTAAGTTGGTTGGCGGCGCAGGAAATTGCACATGCCGGGGCATGGGCAAGCCTCTTATCCGGTCCCCCGGCTTTTCCTCCGGCCCCCTATCGGCGGGCGGCCAGCGCGAGCATGGCGGCGCCGAAGGCGGTGCCGCAGACGGGGAAGGGCAGTGCGGCGAGCACGCCGCACAGGGCGGCCTTCGCGCACGCGCGCGTGCGCGTGTCACCCTCTCGGCGTTGGATGCGCCAGATCGGGGCGGCCGTGAGGATGAAGCAAATCGGCGCGAGCAGGGGCGCCGCGACCAGTGCGCCCACCTCCGGCAGCGTCCACAGCGCGTCCACCGCGATGAGCCAGGCGAGCGCGCCGCGCTCGAACAGGGGCCGCGCGGGCGGCTCGGCGGCCTGCGGCGGGACCGGGGGCGTCGGCGGCAAAAGGGTCATGGGGCGGGGGTGATGAGCGCCTCGTGGCGGGCGCGGAACTCGGGCGTCCACACGGCCGGGGCTCGGGTGTCCGCGCTCATGCGGCAGGTGGTTCGGGTGCCGTGGCAGTGCAGCGTGGCGCCGTCCGCCGAGCGGAATTCAAAGGCGACGGTGAGTCCGGCGGCGCGCACGCGCAGCACGCGCAGGGCGATGAGCACCTCGCACTCGCCGGCGATGGGGGCGGTGTAGTTGAGCTCCAGGTTGCGCACGAGCGCGTAGATGTCGGGGGCGACCTGCGGGTCCAGCGTGTCCACGCCCATCACCGAGGCGAAGAGCGCCTTTTGGGCGCGTTCGAGGTGGTAAACGAAGCGGGAGTGGTGCAGCACGCCGAGGGCGTCGAGTTCGTCGAACCAGATGCGCGTGCGGTGAACGAAGAGCCCCGGGGGCGGGTTGCGGAAGTCGGTCATGTCGGGGTGCCTTGCGCGCCACGGTGCGGCGCCGGCGGGCGGAGGCGAGGCCGTAGATGCGAAGGCGCGCGAGGATCTCTTCGCGCTTCCCTCCGGCGCGCCGAAGCTCTGAATGCGGCGCGATGTTGAAACGCGCCCTCACGCCGCCCGCCCTGCGCTGGGCGCTGTACGATTTCGCCAACACGGCGTTCGCCATGGCGGTGCTCGCGCTGGTCTTCCCCCGCCTTTACAAGAGCCTGTGGGCCTCCGGTTTGCCGGCCGACGGCGCGCACACCGCCTTCTGCCTCACGCTTTCGTTGGCCAGCCTGCTCGTCGCGTTCGTCGCGCCGGTGCTCGCCGGCGCCGCCGAGGCGGGCGGCCTGAGGCTGCGTTTGCTGCGGCGCATCGCCGTGGCCGGGGCGCTGCTCACCGTGGCGCTGGGTTTCGTGCCCGCCGGTTGCTGGTGGGGCGCCTCGCTCGTGTATATCGCCGGGGCGGCCTGTTTCTTCTGCGGCAACATCTTCTACGACGCCATGCTCACCGAGGTCGCCGAGCCGGCGGAGCGGCACACGGTCAGCGGGCTGGCGTTCTCCTTCGGCTATGTGGCGGGCGTGCTCATGCTCGTCGCCCTGGCCGCCACGCAGGACCTGTTCTCGAGCGCCGCGCAGAGCGCCCCGTGGATATTCGGGTTCGCCGGGTTGTGGTGGCTGCTTTTCGCGCTGCCGCTGCTCACGCGCCACGCCGACAAGGCCACGCTGCACGCGCCCATGCCGCCGCTCGCGCTGGCCAAGGCCGGCGTGGCCGAAGCCTGGCGCACGCTCAAGGAAATCTGGGCGATCAAGCCGCTGCGGCGCTTCCTGCTCGCGTACATCTTCTACATCGACGGCGTGAGCACGGTGGTCGCCACCGCCGCCTACCTGGGCGAATCCGTCGGCTTCACGCCCGGCGAGGTGCTCAAGGCGTTCTTTGTCGTGCAGATCTTCGGCGTGCCGTGCGCGCTGGGCTTCGGCTGGCTCGCCGGGCGGGTGGGGGCGCGCCCCATGATCGCCCTGGCGCTCGGATTCTACCTGGTGGTCACCACCTACGGCTCGCGTCTCACCCCGGGCGATTTGCACCTGGTTGGGCTGACCGTGACGCCGCTGATGGTGCTCGCGGCCATGGTGGGCATGGTGCAGGGCGGCGTGCAGGCTCTCTCGCGCAGCTACTACGCGAGCCTCATCCCGGCCGGTCGCGAGACCGCCTTCTTCGGGTTCTACTCGATGATCGGCAAGTGCTCCACCGTGCTGGGCCCGTTGCTCGCCTGGGCCGCCGGATTGTTCGTGGTCGAGAAATCCGCCGCCTCGCTGGCCCGCGCCGGGTTCGCCTCGCTCGCCCTGCTCTTCCTCGCCGGCCTCGTGTTCCTGGCGCTCGCCCGCCGCGCCGAGCGCAGCGCGGCCTAGGAAGGGAACGCGGAACTCGGGACGGCGCACCGGAGCCTTTTTGTAAACGGCCGCGCACGCCCTGTTCCGCGTTACGCATCGGCAGTTCCTTCCACAATCCGCGTTCCGCAATCCGCAATCCCTTGTTCCGCGCTTGCCTAGCAACCCGCCCGACGCACGGTTCCGCTCTTAACTTTTCCAGCCTCCCGGCCCATGTCCTCCACCGACCACAAGCCCCGCCTCGCCGCGCTCGACGCCACGGCCGACGCCATCATCGCCAAGTACCCGCAGAAGCGCAGCGCCTGCCTTCCCCTGCTGCACCTCGCGCAGGAGACTCTCGGCTGGATCTCCAACGACACCATGGAATGGGTCGCCGCCAAGATCGGCGTCACCCCCATGCAGGTCTACGAGGTGGTGACCTTCTACCCGATGTTCAAGCTGCAGCCCATCGGCAAGCAGCACGTGCGCGTGTGCCGCACCCTCTCCTGCGCTCTGCGCGGCTCCTACCACACGATGGAGGCCCTCGAGAAGGAGTTCGGCATCAAGCGCGGCGAGACCACCGCCGACGGCGCCGTGACCCTCGAGTTCGTCGAGTGCATCGCGCAGTGCGGCCCCGGCCCGGTCGTGCAGACCTCCGACGCCCTCTTTGAAAATGTCGCCGGCGAGCAAAAGGTCGGCGAGCTCGTGAAGCACATCCGCGAGACCGTCGCGGCCGACAACATCGGCAAGCGCCCCGCCTCCCTCGGCTCGCCCGAGTGGAACTTCTAAACCGGCACCTCTCGAATCTCGTATCTCGAATCTCATGTCTGTTCAGGAACGCCGCCTCATCTACGCCAACGTCGGCAAGCCCGGCTACACGCCCGACATCGACTGCTACCTCAAGCACGGGGGCTACGAGGCCCTCAAAAAGGCCTTCGCCATGAAGCCCGAGGAGGTCTGCAAAGAAGTCACCGCCTCCGGCCTGCGCGGCCGCGGCGGAGCGGGCTTCCCGACCGGCATGAAGTGGAGCTTCCTCGACCGCAAGTCGGGCAAGCCCATCTACCTCGTGGTGAACGCGGACGAATCCGAGCCCGGCACCTACAAGGACCGCCAGATCATCTACTTTGACCCGCACCAGATCATCGAGGGCACGCTGATCACCGCTTACGCCATCCAGGCCAAGCAGGCGTTCATCTACATCCGCGGCGAGTTCCAGAACGGCGCCAAGTACCTCGAAAAGGCCATCGCTGAAGCGAAGGCCAAGAACCTCTGCGGCGACAAGATCCTCGGCTCCGACTACTCCGTCGAGATCGTCGTGCACCGCGGCGGCGGCTGCTATGTGTGCGGCGAAGAGACCGGCCTCATCGAGTCGCTCGAAGGCAAGCGCGGCTACCCGCGCATCAAGCCCCCGTACTTCCCCGCGGTGCTCGGCCTGTACAACTGCCCGACCATCGTGAACAACGCCGAGACCATGGCGCAGGTGAAGCATGTGGTCTCCCTCGGCGGCGCCGAGTTCGCCAAGATCGGCGTGCCCGGCGACTCCGGCACGCACATCTGGGGCGTCTCCGGCCTCGTGAAGAAGCCCGGCCTCTACGAGATCGAAGCCGGCAAGGCCACCTTCGGCCAGCTGCTCAACGACTTCTGCGGCGGCCCGCTCGACGGGCGCAAGTTCAAGGCCATCATCCCCGGCGGCTCCTCCACCAAGATCCTCAAGTTCGGCGAACGCTTCAAGGGCAAGCTCCCCAACGGCACCGAGTTCGACTGGGCCCTCGAGGACATCCCGCTCGACTCCAACAGCATCGCGGCGTGCGGCACCGGCCTGGGCACAGGCGGCACCATCGTGCTCGACGACTCCGTCGAGATGATCCAGGCGCTCGCCAACCTGAACGCCTTCTACGCCCACGAGACCTGCGGCCAGTGCACGCCCTGCCGCGAGGGCTCCCTGTGGCTCTCCCGCATCTCCAAGCGCGT
Organism: uncultured Opitutia bacterium; assembly: GCA_945957395.1. GTDB lineage: Bacteria > Verrucomicrobiota > Verrucomicrobiia > Opitutales > UBA953 > CAMFKE01. The sequence goes on along the minus strand of CAMFKE010000006.1, from coordinate 83,275 downwards.
CTGCTCCGGCAAGGGCCGCGAGGAGGACCCCGCGCTGCTGCTCGACATCGCCAACCAGGTGGCCGGCCGCACCATCTGCGCCCACGGTGAAGCCGTGGCGTGGCCCGTGCAGTCCGCCGTGCCGAAGTTCAAGGACGAGTACCTCGACTCCATTCGCCGCGCCAAGGCCGGCGAGCAGAGCCCGTACACGCTCAAGCTGATCTGAGATACGAGATTCGAGTATCGTGATAAAAAGCCCCGGCGCGTCATCCGACGCCCGGGGCTTTTTCGTGTCCGACGGGAAGACTCGCCGGGCCCTAGTCGAGGCCGCAGCCCGTTTCGGGGATTTCGCAGTTGGGGCGCGCTATCACGCCCGCGTAGGGCTCGTCGGCGAAAGGCTTGTCGGCGTTGCCGCGCGCAACCAGGTGCGCGTCGCACACGCGGCGCAGCGCGTCGAGGTCCTCCGCCAGGCGCATGTCGCGCAGGAAGGCGCCCTCGGCGTCCACGCCGGTGCCCACGAAGTTGAGGAATTTCTTGATGCGCGCGGCGTGGCGGAAGGGCGTCATGTCGGGCTGGCACACGCCGGGGATGAGTTTCTCCACATACTCGCGCACATCGCCGAGCGTGGGGCGGAACACCGGCTCGCCCGAGAAGCTCTCGCGCACCTGGCGGAATATCCACGGGTTGCGGATGGCGTGGCGGCCGATCATCACGCCGGCGGCCCCCGTGTGCTTCATCACCGCGTGCGCCTTGGCGGCCGAGGTGATGTCGCCGTTGGCGATGACCGGGCAGCTCACGCTGCGCACGGCCAGCGCGATGGCGTCGTAGTCGACGGCCGAGCGGTACAGGCCCTTCACGGTGCGACCGTGCACGGTGAGCAGGTCCACACGGTGCCGCCGGATGAGCTCCAGGAACTTTTCGAAATCGTCGGTGTGGTCGAACCCGATGCGGGTCTTGACCGTGAACCGGCCGGGGCACGCCTCGCGCAGGACGCCCAGCAGCCGGTCCACATGCGCGAGGTCGCGCAGGAGTCCGCCGCCGACATTCTTGCGGTAAACCTTGGGTGCGGGGCAGCCCAGGTTCAGGTCGATGCCGGCGACCTCGGGGTGGCGCAGCAGCTCGCGCACGGTGCGCACCATGTGCGGCAGCTCCTCGCCGATGAGCTGCGCGAACACCGGGCGCCCGGTGGCGTTGCGCGTGATGGATTCGAGGATGTGCTTCTCGGGGCGCGAGGTCTCGTGCACGCGGAAGAACTCGGTGACGAACCAGTCGGGCGCGCCGCACTCGCCGATGATGTGCATGAAGCCCAGCCCCGTCACATCCTGCATCGGCGCCAGCGCCGTGTAGGGCGTGCCGGCCCGGATGGGCGCGGGGAGCGGGGCGTGTTCGGCGGCGGCGATCATGGCGTTGGCGTGCGGTGAGGCGGGCAGGGGAGCGGGAATGCTGCCGGACGCAAGTGCGATGCGCCGGGGCGGCGGCCTCCCCCGCGTATCCGCAGGCTTGTCGCGCGCGGGCCGAGTCGCGTCTCGCCCCCGACTCCGCGAACGCTCAAGGTGTTCCGAAGAACGCCGCCTTGAGCCCTTCCTCCATCCCCTACGCCCCGCTGTTTTCCGTCTCCCTCTGGGTGGCGGTGGCCGGCGTGGGCGTGGCCGGATTGGTGCTGGCTCCCGAGGAACCCGCTTTGGCCGGCGGCGCCTCCGGCCGCCCCCGGGCCTCCGCGGTGCTTATCGAGGTGCCCATGGCGTCGCAGGCCGAGGCCGCCGGCGCCGCCTCCCCCGAGAACGAGCCAGCCGGCGTCATCGCGGCGCCCGACGACACGCCTCCCGCCGCCCCGGCGGTGTCGGCGTTGGCGCAGGGGGCCGCCGTGGCGTTCGCCGTGCCGGTGGCCGTGCCCGCGCGTCTCGTGACCGGTGTCGAAGCCGCCTCCGGGCTGGTCCGCGCCGACGCCCCCGTCGGCGCCTCCGGCGGCACGCGCGGCGCGCCGGTGGCCCGTCTCGCCTTCGGCGTGGGCGCGGGGCGTCAGCCGGCGCCGCCGTACCCGCGGCGCGCGGTGGTCGAGGGGCGCGAGGGCACGGTGAGCGTGCGCTTCGCGGTGGACGCGAAGGGCGGGGTGATGGTCGCGAAGGTGGCGGGCACCTCGGGGCACGCGCTGCTGGACGCCGCGGCGGTGGACACGGTGAAGCGCCGCTGGCGTTTCGAGCCCGGAACGCCCCGCGTGTACGAGGTGGACATCCTTTTCCGCCTCGAGCGCTAGCGCCCGGTCGGCTCCGCGCTCAGAGCGCGAAGTCCTTGGGCGCGATGATGACGACGAACTCGCCGCGCAGGTTGTTGCCGGTCATCTTCGGCAGCAGGTCGGCGACGCGGCCCACGAGGATGGTCTCGTGCAGCTTGGTCACCTCGCGCGCCACGCAGATCACGCGGTCCGGCCCGAGCTTCTCCGCCATCTCGGCCACGAAGGAGCCGATGCGGTGGCAGGATTCGTAGAGCACGAGCGTGATCTCGGATTGCGCCGCCACGGTTTCCAAAAACCGGATACGCGCGGCCGACTTGGGCTGGAGGAACCCGTGGTAGGCGAAGGCGTTCGTGGGCAGCCCCGACGCGCTCAGCGCGGCGACGAAGGCGCACGCCCCGGGGATGGGCGACACGGGCAGCCCGCGCCGGCGGCACTCGCGCACCACGCGGAATCCGGGATCGCTGATGGCGGGCGTGCCGGCGTCCGACACCACGGCCACCGTCTCGCCCGCGGCCACGCGGTCGGCGAGCGCCGCGGCGACCTCCTTCTCGTTGTTGCCGTGGTTGGACACGAGCGGGCGGTGGATGCCCAGCAGCTTGAGCAGGTTGCCAGTGTTGCGCGTGTCCTCGCACGCGATGACCGAGGCGGATTTGAGCGCCTCGCGCGCGCGGTCGGAGATGTCGGCGAGGTTGCCGATGGGCGTGGCGACGACGAGGAGGGAGCCGGACATGCGGCGGGCCTAGGCCCGCGAAGGCAAAAGGCAAAAGGCAAAATGAGAAACGGGCGCGGACGGCCCGGGAGGCGGGCGCGAAAAACGGGAGGCGCCGTTGGGCGTCCTCCCGTTTTCAGGGCGAGTCGTTCGTCGCTTAGCGCACGCCGGTACCCATGCCACCCATGCCGGGGAGCGTCTGCTCCCAAGCCGCGGGCTGCGCGCCGGGGAGGCGCGAGTCGTGCGGCTTTTCGGATTCGCAGCCGGAGCAGGCGAGGGCCAGGGCGGCGGCGGCGAGCAGGGCGAGGGGCTTCATGGCGTCGGGCGTTCGGAGCGTGAATCGACAGGCTTAGGCGGCGGGCGCCGGAGCGGGCGCGGCGGCCTCCTCGGGCTTGCCGGCTGCCTCGGGGGCGGCGGGCTTGGCGCCGGCGGCGGGGACATTGATCACCGGGGCGGGAGCCTCGGCGTCCTCGGTGATCACGCCGAAGGGGATGAGCTTCACGGCGGTGCCGACGGTGAGCGTGGGGGCGGGGGAGCCCTTGGCGTACACGGCGGTGGAGACGGCGCCGTTGAGCACGTCGGCGATGAACACCTTGGCCACCGGCTTGTCGGCGATCACCAAGTCGAAGCCCTGCTCGGGCTCGATGCCGGCGGTGGAGCCGATGTTGATCACCAGCAGCGCCTGGCGCGCGTCGAAGCCGACGAGCTGGCCGATGTGCACGGTCTTGATGAACTGCGGGCCGACGGCCTTCTCGCCCTTCTCCCAAGGTTCCTTGGAGAGGGTGGGGGTGAGACCCTTGGAGGTCGCGAAATTGTACATCTGGGTGTAGAACTTGCGGGCGGCGAGCACCTCGGCGCGCATGTTCTTCTTGTCCCCGTCGATCTGCTTCTGCAGCTCCTCCTTGTCCTTGGCGGTGGTCTCGGCCATGTGCGCGATCTGCACCTCGAGGTCCTTCACCTTGGTCTCGGCCAGCGTGGCCTTGGTCTGGAGAGCGTCGGCCTTGCCCTGCAGGTCGTCGCGCTCGCGCGTAAGGTTGGTGCTCTTCACCTGCAGCTCGTCGGCGCGCGATTCGGCCTCCTTGAGCTTGCCTTCCAGCGAGGCGATGCGGCTCGACTTGGCGGCGATATCCTCGTCCTTCTTCGCGCCTTCGGCGCGCACTTCGGCGAGCTTTTCGGCGGCCTTCTTGGGGGCGGCGGTGCGCGCCTCGAAGGTGCCCGGGGCGGTGTAGAACTCGCTCAGGGGCGTCAGCTTGTCCATGGCCGTCCGGATCTTGCCTTGGCCGGTGTACCAAAGGGCCATCGCCGCGACGGAGAACGCGAGTGCGACGACGGAGAGGATTGTGACAACTTTCTTGTTCATGCGGGGATGGGGGGCGCTTAGGGGGTAACGGTAAAGGTCGTGCCGGCGATGCCGGCGGCGGGGTTGGCGACCACGCGGCGGCCCGGGTTGGCCGCCAGATGCGAGAGCAGCTTAAAGATAAGCTCCGCTTGGCCTTCAAGTTCCAATTTGGCGGCGATTTCACAAGCGGTGAAGGGTTTGCCGGGGGCGGCGCTCAGCACTCCCAGGGCGGCGCCCTGCAGCTTGAGCGCCGAGGCGGCGGCCTTCTTGCCCGCCTCGACGCCGGGCTGGTGGTAGGCGTTGATGCCGGCGAGCGTGGCGTACAGGCCCACGGCGCGCTCGAAGAGGGCGATGAGCACGCCCACGGACTGCGCGGACACGGATTCGATGGTGAGCGTGATGCTGGCGCGTCCGTTCTCGGTGAGCGCCTCGCGGGTGCCCAGCAGGAAGCCTTCCAGGTAGTCGCCGGAGGTCACGCCGGGCTCGACTTCCAGGCCGGCGCCGTCGCGGTCGCGCAGCACCTCGATGAAGGTGGCGAAGAAGTTGTTCACGCCCTCGCGCAGCTGCTGCACATAGGCGTGCTGGTCGGTGGAACCCTTGTTGCCGTAGACGGAGATGCCTTGGTTGACGGTCTTGCCGGCGAGGTCCTTCTCCTTGCCGAGGGATTCCATGATGAGCTGCTGCAGGTAGCGGGAGAGGAGCAGGAGGCGGTCCTTGTAGGGGAGGATCACCATGTCCTTGGCGCCCTTGCCCCCGGTCTCGAACCACCACATCAGCGCGAGCAGCGCGGCGGGGTTGCGCAGGGTGTCGGTGGAGCGGGTGAGCGCGTCCATCTTGCGCGCGCCGGCGAGCATGCCGCGGATGTCGAGGCCCTGGAGGGCGGCGGGCAGCAGGCCCACGGCGCACAGTTCGGAGGTGCGGCCGCCGACCCAGTCCCACATGGGGAAACGGGCGAGGAAGCCGGCCTTCACCGCGGCCTTGTCCAGGTCGCTGCCTTCGCCGGTCACGGCCACGGCGTGCTTGGCGAAGTCCAGCCCGGCCTTGGCGTAGCGCGCCTGCGCTTCGATCATGCCGTTGCGCGGCTCGGGCGTGCTGCCGGACTTGGAGGTCACGACCGCGAGGGTCTTGCCCAGCTTGCCTTCGAGCTCGGCGAAGGCGCGGTCGAAGCCGTCCGGGTCGGTGTTGTCGATGAAGAGGACCTTCAGCTTGTCCTTGCCCGGTTGGCCGAGGGCGTCGGCGACGAACTGGGGGCCGAGGGCGGAGCCGCCGATGCCGATGCACAGGAGGTATTCGAACTTGCCCGCGGCGCCCTTGACCTCGCCGGCGTGCACCTTGGCGGTGAAGGACTCGATGGCGGAGACGGCGCCCTCGATGGCCGCGCGCAGGGCGGGCGTGGGGGCGAGCTCGGGGGAGCGCAGCCAGTAGTGGCCGACCATGCGCTTCTCGTCCGGGTTGGCGATGGCGCCCTTCTCCAGCTCGGCCATGGCGGCGTAGGCCTTTTTCATCTCAGGCTCCATGCGGCCCAGGAAGTCGTCGCCGAAGGGCACGCGGCTGATGTCGATGGCGAAGCCGACTTCGGGGAATCCGATGTTGTATCGGCAGAAGCGGTCCCAGGAGGAGGTGGTGGTGGCCATGGTCGTTCGGAGATTCGGTTTAAAGCGCGCGACCCTGCATTTTTCGCCGGGGCGGGGAAGTGCAAAAAGGCGACAGGCGGGCCGGGCCAAATGAGGAACTCGGAACGCGGAATGCGGAACAGGCGGTGGCGGAGATTCAAGTCGTGGGCGCGGCGCCCTCGCCGCGCGCAGGCCGGCGCCGGGGATGGACGGCAGTGGGTTTTCCTGCCGGGGGGCGCCGGCGCCGCGCCGCCGTGCCCCCCCCCTCGACGGTTCGTTCCGCCAAAAAACAAAAGGCCGCCCGGGTGAGGGGCGACCTTGGTCTGAGCGAGTCTCGCGACTTACTTGGCGGGGCGGGGCGGCTTGCATGCCGAGATGCGGCGCGCGGCGGGGTCGAATTCGAACTCGTGGCCTTCGCGAATCTCCGGGGCGTACGCCTGGAGGAGCAGTTCGCGCAGGGTGAGCGTGCCGTCGGGGCCGGGCGTGATCGGGCGGTTCATAAGCACCGAGGTGCCGGATTGGTAGGGAGCGAATGCGGATACAATGCGCAGGTCGAAACTACGCAGCTCGAAGGGCTTGCCGTCATAACCCTTGGGGATCTTCAGCTTCCAATCGAGCGGTTCGGCGACGCCGCGATTGGGCCACTCGCCGGGCAGTTCGGGCAACTTCATAAGCACTCGCGCGGCGTATGGGAGCCGGCGCGGTGCGGGATCCTTGGTCGCATCGCCCGCAGCGCACGCGAGGATATGCGAGGCGCCGGAGCCGAAATCACCCAGACTGTCGTCGTTGCCCGGGTTGTCTGAGTCGTGAACGAATCGCGTGGAAGGGGCGTCCTCGTTGATGGCGTAGAAGACCGTTTTCCCAGGCTTTGAATCGCAGGTTGCGCCCAAGACGAGGAGGCCTTCGGGAGGGGTTTTTAGAAGGGGCTGGATCGCCGGTTTCGCTTGGGATTTCAAGTTTTCCAACCAGTCGGAATTTTCGCCTAAGTGGTACGCTCCCATGCCGCCGCAGGCCCAGGTGCTGCGGGCTATTTCGCCCACGCGCATGACGGTGAACCTGCCGCCCCCGACGGTTTTGTATGCGGGTGTCTTCAGTGATTCGGGCGTGCCGGCGAAAAGTTGGAGTGCGACGGAAACCGGCGGCGCGTCGTGGAAGGGGTGCTGAATGACAATCGCCAGGCGCCGGTGCGGCGCGCTATGAGGGCCCGGGGTTTTGATTTCGATGCCTTGTTGCGACGTGTCCCCAGTGTCATCCCGCCGGATGGCGCAGACTCCTGAGCTCAGCGGCGCTCCGTCGCTATCGAGGACAATCACGAGTTTTGCAGCGTTCAACTTGCTGAATGAGCATCCGGAGAGGCCGTTCGGCAGTCCTCGTACGAGCTTTTCGGCGGCGTCTTGCGGAATCGGATTTCCTGACGCATCGATTGCCCAGAGAGGCTTGCCGTAAGAATAAGGATCCGGGCCAAACCCGAGGAGGGCGACGGGGGTGATGCGAATCGGCGGGGCGTCGGAGCGTTTGCCGAAGACGATGGGCTCGCCGTAGTTGACGCGCAGGAGCGGGCCGCGGTCGGTGCCGGGGTTCTTAGGCGCGTCGCCTTGGCGCGGGTTGTTCGCGGGCAGGCCGGCGGCGAGGTATTGGAATCGCGATGTGCCCTGATCGTCTTTGTATTCGGTGAAGGCGAACCTTGGCTTGCCGTTGAATGGCAGCGGCGCGGTGAACTCGGGCCCGGCGACGAATTCGTCGTAGAATTGGGTTCGCGGCTTGAGTGTGCGCAGCGATACGCCCTTCATGAAGTTGTCGCTCGCGCGAGCGGGCTTGGCGGCGGTCGTCTCGCCCGGATTCGGCGCATCGCTATCGGCGGCGCCGGCTGCGGCGGTGGTGAGAATCAGGGGGGGAGAAGGAATTTGGGGGACATCATGAGCGGCAGAGGCGATTGAGCGGAATGGCGCTCCGTGCAGCGTTCGCAAGCCTTTGGCCGATTGGCCTCCGGGAGCCGCAAGGGCTGCTCGCATCACCCGGCGATGTGCCGATCCCACCCCGTCTGTCGCCGGAGCCTTTGCGCGTTTTGCGTCTCCTTGCGGCCGTTCCGTTGCGGGTTGCGCGGCGCGTATCGGGGCGGTCGCCACCGGTTCCGCATTCCGAGATCCGCGTTCCGCGTTTCCATGCCCTGCCCGGGGGCGGGGCGCTTCCAATCTTGCCAGCGGGGCGGGCGGCCGGATACCTACCCGGCTTTTACCAGACTCTCCCATGCTCGACCTCAAGCTCCTCCGCGAAAACCCCGACCTGGTGCGCGCCGGCATCGCCAAGAAGAAGTTCAAGGATGTGCCGCTCGACGAGTTCTACGCGCTCGACGAGAAGCGCCGCGCGCTCATCGCCGAGGCCGAGACCGCCAAGGCCGCTCAGAATGCCGCGAACAAGGCGATGGCCGACATGCCCAAGGGCACGCCGGAGTTCCAGGCCAAGGTGGCCGAGATGAAGGCCGCCGGCGCGAAGGTGAAGGAGCTCGAGAAGTCCGCCGCCGAGATCGAGGAGCAGTGGAAGGCCGTGTACCTCACGCTGCCCAACATCCCGCACGCCTCCGTGCCCGTGGGCAAGCTGGAGACCGACAATGTCGTGCACTCCACCTGGGGCGACATCGACGCCGTTTCCGCCGCCGCCAAGCCGCACTGGGACATCCCGTGGTTTTCGGAAGCCATCGACTTCCAGCGCGGCGTGAAGGTGACCGGCGCCGGCTTCCCCTTCTATGTCGGCGACATGGCCCGCCTCGTGCGCGCCCTGATCCAGTTCTTCCTCGAGCACGCCGGCGAGCGCGGCTACCGCGAAGTGTGGGCGCCCCTGCTGGTGAACCCCGCGTCGGCCACGGCCACCGGCCAGCTGCCCGACAAGGAAGGTCAGATGTACCACGCCGGCGTGGACAACCTGTACCTCATCCCGACCGCCGAGGTGCCCGTGACCAATTTCTACCGCGACGAGATCATCCCCGAGGAGCAGCTCCCGGTGAAGTTCTGCGGCTACACCCCGTGCTTCCGCCGCGAGGCCGGCTCGTGGGGCGCGCATGTGCGCGGACTCAACCGCCTGCACCAGTTCGACAAGGTCGAGCTCGTGAAGTGGGTGGCGCCCGAGACCTCGTTCGCCGAGCTCGAGACGCTGCGCGAGGACGCCGAGCTCATCCTGCAGAAGCTTGGCCTGCCCTACCGCACGCTCTCCATCTGCACCGGCGACATCGGCTTCGCGCACTCCAAGCAGTACGACCTGGAAGTGTGGGCGGGCGGCCAGAAGCGCTGGCTCGAAGTCTCCTCCTGCTCCAACTTCACCGACTTCCAGTCCCGCCGCGCCGGCATCCGCTACCGCTCCAAGGCCACCGGCAAGCCCGAGACCCTGCACACCCTCAACGGCTCCGGCCTCGGCCTCCCCCGCGTGCTCGCCGCCATCCTGGAAAACAACCTGCAGCCCGACGGCTCCGTGGTCATCCCCGAGGCGCTCCGCCGCTGGTACGGCAAGGACACCATCGGCCCCGTGCTCAAGTAAGCGCTTCGCGGATACGCGAAAAAGGCCCGTCCCGGTTTTATCGGGGTCGGGCCTTTTGCTTTTCGCCGGAGGCGTGAGCTCCGTCGGATTTGCCCGCGAAGGGCGCGAATTGATGCGGCCGGAGCGCGGGCGTCCTCGCCCGCCTGCTTGTTCTCTAGGGCGTGCGCTTGCGTGTGCAAAAGGCGAGTTTCGCATGCTTGCCCGAAGGCTGCGCAAGGTTTCGCTCCGGCACGCATTACCCCATGAAATCCTACCTGCTTCGCTCGATTCTCTTCTTCGCCATGGCGGCGCTCGCCGGTTGCGCCGGCCGTTCACCTTCCGCAGGCGAACCGCGTGCCGTCAGCGTTTCGGAGCTCAACTCCGGCGTGGCCGTGATCGGCGAATTGGGCGTCCGACTTGGCACCTTGGTGACCATCGAGGCGACCATCGTGGATGGCGACGAACTCGGCTCGAAGATGAATTGGGGCAGTTATCTGCTTAAGGTGACAAAGGTGGATGGGAATCCGCTCAACCCGGCGCCAATGCTTCACTTTTATGTGTTTGGCTCGGACGTCGACATAGAGCCGGACCACTTCTCGCTGTATGAAATGAAGACGGGTAAGAAAACGGGCGAACTGAACGACAGGCAGATTCGCGAACTGAACAAGGGGTATGTCGGTCGGAAGGTCCGTCTTCTGGCCTACGAAGAGGGGGCGTTTTATGGCAATCCCACCGTCTCCGAATCGCTTTGGGACTGCATGATTTGGCAGTCGGCCCCCAACTTCTGTTTTCAAACGAGACTCGCCGTGATGCGTGGTTTGCCCGAGACGGACGCCTACGAGGTCGTGCCTCCGTCGCCCGAGGCGTTGGAGGAGCTTCGGCACCGAGTGGACGATAATGAATGGAAGGCGCCGCGACTCAAAGTCGGGACGGTTTCCGAGGATTTGCTCAAGGCTCATCCCTCCATTCGACGCGCCATTGCAGGAAAAAAGGTGTCCATTATTGAGGTCACTCCCGCTTCGCCTCCTGTTGACGACGACCTTTCGTCGCTGCCGCATATTTTTATCTTTGATGAGAATGAGAAGGACGAGCGGTTCTGGCGCCCCGTGGAGCCGAAGCGTTGACGGGCGTGGACGGCGCGTTCCTGCCCCGGGCGGCAAGGACACCTTCGGTCCTGTGCTCAAGTAAGGGCTTGGCGGATACGCGAGAAAGGCCCGTCCCGGTTTGAGCCGGGTCGGGCCTTTGCTTTTCGCCGGAGGCGTGAGCTCCGTCGGATTTGCCCGCGAAGGGCGCGAAGTGACGCGGCCGGAGCGCGGGCGTCCTCGCCCGCCACGCCGCGCGTGAAACGGAAAACGGCGGGCGCTTTGGTGCGCCCGCCGTTTTTCGGATAAGGTGCCCGGCGCGAGCGAGGCGCGCCGGGGGGCGCCTTAGAACATGACCTGCAACTGGGCGCGCAGGGCGTGGGCGTCAATCTGGGAGCCCACGGCGCTGTCGGTGAGCTGGGAGAAGTCGTAGCCGAACTGCAGCTTGAGATGGTTCTCAAGGATGTAGTAGTTCACGCCGCCGTAGATGGACCACACATCGTTGTAGAAGGTGCCGGCGGGGTTGGTGGTGTCGGCGTTGAACACGGCTCCGGCGTTGGTGACACCGATGCCGTTGGTGTTAAGCTGGCTGAAGCGCACGACCGGCTCGATGGACTCGGTGACCTTGTAGGCGAGGGCCAGGTTGTAGCCGAGGGGCGCGTAATCCTGGGCGCCGTGGTCGCCGTTGGCCACCCATCCGATGATTTCCGAGCGGAAGGTCGCCTTCTCTCCGGCGAGCGTGAAGTACGGGTTGAGGCCCAGGATGGAGCCGCCGCCGAGCTTGGTGTACAGGTTCTCGTTGTTGGCGGTCGTGTTGTAGTTGGTCAGCTCGGCCATGTAGCCGGTGTTGATGCCCACGGTGGCCTTGGCGCCGGTGACGGGGCAGTCGAACTTGTACGCCGCGTTGGCCCACAGCGCGGGCTCGTTGTTCGCGCGGGTGGGCGCATACGAGTTCACCGAGGCGTTGGTGAACGCGGCGCCGTAGGTGAAGCCGGTGTCCTTGATCTTGCCGTCCCAGAACAGGCCGATGTGGCGGCCGGCGAAGTTGTTGGAGGCCATCAGCATGGAGGCGGCCGAACGCTCCACGACATCGTAGGCGGTGGGCAGGTTGTACTCTTCGTAACCGAAGGTCACATGCTTGAGTCCGGCGAAGGCCGAGCCGGCGGAGGAGGTGTGCTGGACGCCCGCGCGGTGGAGGTAGAAGGTCTGCGTGCCGTTGGCGGCGGTGGGGCCGTCGAACTCGGGGGCGAGCGAGAGGCTCCAGCCTTCCTTCAGGTGGGCGTTGAACAGGAGCGTGGCGCGGCGGATGCCGAAGCCGTTGGTGGCGGAGGGGTCGGAGGCGCCGCTCTTCTTCTCATTCTGGTGGATGGAGGTGTATCGGCCCTGCACGAAGCCGTTCAGCGTGATGGCGGAGACATACGAGTCCACCGCGCGCACCGGCACCGGCTCCTTCGGCTTCGCCGACGCGGCGACGATTTCGTCCGCCTCGACCTGGGTGATGAGGCCCTTCTTCACGAGAAGGTCCAGCGTGGCTTTGTCCTGCGCGTGCGCGGCGGAGGCGCCGCAGAGGGCGGCGGCGGTGATCAGGAGGGCGGTAAGTTTTTTCATGATGGGCCGGAGATGGGGCCGACAAGGTGCCAAACAAATACCGTTTGGTTTTCAATACCTTATCCGGATGCGTTGGTCGGAGTTTTCCGGGCCGGTTCTGAAAACGGCGCACCCGCGCCGGGCGGGCCGGAGCGGGTGCGTTTCGGGCCGGGCCTCGTCGGGCCGGCGAGGGCCTCAGGCCGACTTGGGCGCGGCGTCGCGAGCGGCCTTGGCGCGCAGCACCAGGGCGATGACGAAGCCGGCGGCGAGGGCGGCGGCGCCCCCGCGGAACGCGAGCACCGAGGCCTGCGCGCCGTGGTTGTCCTTGAGGTAGCCGAGGAGGGCCGGGCCGGCCACGCCGGCGGCGCCCCAGGCGGTGAGCAGGCGGCCGTAGATGACACCCATGCGGGCGGTGCCGAAGGTGTCGCCCACGAGCGCGGGCAGGGTGCCGAAGCCGCCGCCGTAGCAGAGCATGACATAGCAGATGAGCGCGCCGAAGAGCAGCGGGTCGGCCACCGAGGGCAGCAGCGCGAAGACCGCGGCCTGCGAGCCGAGCAGGAGCAGGAAGGTGTTCACGCGACCGATGCGGTCGGAGAGGCCGCCCCAGATGAAGCGGCCGGCGCCGTTGGCCACCGCGGCCACGGCGATGAGCGTGGCGCCGGCGGACGCCAGCTGCGCGTCGGTGAGCGCGGCGTTGGCGGCCTTGGCGCGCTCGATCATGAGCGGCGACTGGAAGGCCAGGATGCCCAGGCCGGAAAGGCAGTTGAGGAAGAACATGCCCCACACCATGCCGAAGGTGCCGGTCTCGTCGGGCTTGCGTTCGTCGGCCGATCCCTTGGGCGCCGGCGGCTCGGCGCTCAGCAGCGAGGCCGACAGCGGAGCGGCCAGCGCGAACACCGCGCCGAACGCCAGGAACACCTTGGTCATGTCGCCGTCCATCAGCGCAAGCGCCTGCGGGGCGAGCACCTTGCTCATGATGAGCGCGCCGAGGCCGAAGCCCATGACGACCAGTCCGGTGGCGAGGCCCTTCTTGTCCGGGTAGCGCGCGGCGGTGGCGGACACGCTGGTCACATAGCCCAGGCCGATGCCGATGCCGCCGATGACGCCGTAGCCCAGGCACACGAGCGCGTGGCTGTTGATGTGCAGCGCGTAGGCGGCGATGAAGTGGCCCAGCGTGAAGAGCGCGGCGCCGGCGACGGCGGGCTTGCGGTAGCCCCACTTGGGCAGCATCGGGCCCACCAGCGCGGCGGTCAGGCCGAGGAAGCCGATGGCCAGGCTGAACACGGCCGAGGTCTGCCCGTTGCTCCAGCCGAAGGGCGGCTTTTGCAGCAGGTTGGTGAAGAAGCTCCAGGCGTAGACGGAGCCCAGGCAGGCTTGCAGCGCGATGCCGGCGATCAGCGTGATGCGCCGGGCGGGAAGTTGGTCGGGCGTTGACATGGTTTTTAAGGAAAACGGAAACGCCGGCGACGCTGCCGCCGCGCGCCCCCGCGGTCAAGCGACCCCGGGCAGGTATTACCGCGCGGACCTCGCCGCGCCCGCCGCGCTAATCACGCGAAACGGGCCCGGCGCGTCGGCCCCCGCTCAGGCGGCCAGGTGCAGAAGACCCTGTTCGAGCGCGGCTCGAAGGCGGCTCTCGTAGACGAAGTGACGCAGCCAATCGGCGCGCGAATCGGACGCCACGCGATCCACGCGCGTGCAAAACTGCGTGAAGCTCGCGCGCTCGTCGGCGCCGCGCGGCAGCGCGTCGCGGTAGCGCCGGTAGCTTTCGCGCAGGGGCTCTCCCGGCGCTGCGCTGTGGCGTATGCGGTGCGCCGCCAGCGACAGCAGACGCTCGCGCAGGCGCGGCGTGCTCAGCGAATCCGCACGCGAGGCGGCGGGGCGTGCGCGCGGGCGAAGCCGGCGGCGCACGGGGAAGGCGGGGGCGGGGGCGCCTTCGCCGGTCGTTTCGCGGAAGTGGGTGTCGGCCAGGTGGCGTGCTGATTTCACGACCTCGGGCACGAGGCTGGAGTCCACCCAGTGCAGGAAGGAGTCGGCGGTGTGCCAGCGCGCGTTGAGCATGACGAGGAACATCCAGGGGCGCCGGCCGTTCTCCTGCATGATTTTGCGATGCTCGGGCGAGTAGAGTTCCGGGGCGGTGTGCGCGATGGGGATGTAGTCGTAGATGCCCTTGATCACGCCGGGCTCGCGCAGTTCGCACGCCGGCAGCATCCAGTCGCGGGGCTCGAACGAAGCCGAGGCCTCGGCCACCAGCTCCGCCCAGGCCTCGGGGCCGCGCTCCTTGCGCTTGGTGTAGTTGAGCACGACCGCCTCGCGCAGCTGTCGGCGCGTCTCGTAGAATTCGACGGCGTAGGGCAGGTGGTCGGAGGCGACCGTCAGGAAGCTCAGGTCGGTGTTCTCCGGCGTGGGGATAACGAAGGGGTTGGCGGGCAGCACTTCCGCCGGTCGCGCTTTCGTCAGCGCGCCCGAGGCGGCTTTCAGGAGGGTGGAGGTGGGCATGTATGCTGAATGAATGGTGGATCTCTCTTTGTGGAGGCGCGGGCCGGTCCGCCCCGGCGACCCATGTGGGAGTCGCCGGGGCGGCCTTCCCCGGGCTCAGGCGCCCGTCGTTTCCGAGTCGGCCAGCGACGCGGTGCGCGTGCCGGCGCCCTCGGCGGCCTCGCCGCCGAAGCCGAGCACCTCGACCGAGAACAGCGACGCGGCCGATTCCGTAGCGCCCGCGGCCTGTCGGCTCGCCTTCTCCGCCGCGTCGGGTGATCCGCCGGCGGTCGTGGCCGCGGCGGTGTTGGCGGAGGCGACGGCCGCGACATTGACGGTCGGAGCGGCGCTCACGCCGGTCACCGCTCCGCCGGCGGAGATGTTGGCGGCGCCCAGGATGGTCTGCGCGGCGATGTTGATAGCTCCGGCGGAACGGATGCCGGCGTCGCCGGCGTCCACCGTGCCGGCCGGGGCGATGAGGTCGAGTCGGCTGTCCACCTGGCCGGTGCGGTTGGCGTCGAGCACGCCGATGCCGGAGCCGGTCTGGAGCGAGCCGGCGTTGAGCAGCACATTGGCGTCGGCGTCGACGAAGTAGGTGAGGGCGGGAGGCTTGGCCAGGGTGGAGGAGCCGGAGCCGGCGGTGATGCTGCCCTTGGAGGTCCACATCAGCACATCGCCGCCCTGCAGGGTGAACACGCGCGAGTTGGCCAGCGCGATGTCGCCGCCGCTCATCATGCGGATGTCGCCGCCCTTCTGCGTGACGATGCCCTGCGAGCCGGAGGCGGGGTTGGACACCGAGTCGATGGCCACCGCGCCGCGCGGCGCGAGCACGCGGATGTCGCCGCCTTCGCGCGTGGCGAGGGGCTTGCCGAACAGGCGGATGTCGCCGCGCGGGGCGTCCTTGGCGTCGCCGAAGAGGGCTTTCACGGCGTCGAAACCGCGCGCATAGGAGCCGAAGCGCGGGCTGTCGGGGTTGGTCACATCGATGCCGGTCTCGCGCAGTTCGGTGAAGTACACATCGAGCAGGAAGGTGCGGCCCTTCTCCGCCGGCAGCGCGGCGAACGCGGCGAGCACGCCGGCGTCGTCAAGGCCCTCGGCGGAGGCGCCGAGGAAGGTGCGCAGCTCGGGCAGGTAGTTGCGCACCACGCGGGACGACTGCGCCGGGTCGAGGTAGCGCGCGGCGAAACCGGCGTAGTCGGCGTCGGGGGCGCCGGCGACGAGCGTGATGTCGGCGCCGGAAGTGCCCAGGGCGGTGTTCACGGTGGTGTTGGCCAGGCGCTGGGTGGACTTGTCGTAGGTGGTGGTGAGGTTGCCGATGTTGCCCACGCTCACGAGACCCGCGCCGGTCTTGGCCGTCAGGTCGATGTCGCGTCCGGCCTGCACCCACAGGGCGCCGGAGCCCATCACGCGCACATCGGGGCGCAGCAGGTCGCGCCCGGCGGAGATCACCGAGAACTCGTCGCCAGAGTTGTGCTGGAAGCCGAAGGTCACATCGGCGATGTCGCCGCCGGCGCGCACGCGGGCCGACTTGGGCAGTTGCACGATGAAGCGGCCCGAATCGAGTTCGGAGACGCCCGCGATGTCGCCGGTGAGCGCGTAGAGCAGGGCGGGGGCGGAGTCGCCGGCGTGCGAGGGGCGCGTGCCACGGCCGAAGTTGGCGGCCACGCCGGGCACCTCGGCGGCGGCGAGGGAGAGCGAGCCGGCGGGGCCCTGGGTGGTGTTCTGCATGGGCGAGGCGGCGCCGCGCAGGTACTCGGGCGCCACATCCATCATGAGGATCGGCGTGTTCGTGCGCAGCTCGCCGGCGGCGAGCAGTTCGAGGTTGCCCCGGGTGGTCGGCGCCACGCGCAGGGCGTGGTTGGTTCGGGAGGCGTAACGGTGCTCGACGGCCACATCGCCCTGCAGGGCGCTCAGTCGCAGCGTGCCCGGGGTGAAGAGCAGGTCGTGCGAGAAGTTCACGAGCGAGCCGGTGCCGGGCACGCTCATGAGCTGGTGTATCTGGCGCGTGCTTACGGCGCCTCGCGCCAGGTCGGCGCCGGTCCACGGGTTGTTGAGGTAGACGATGTCGCCGGAGGCGGCCGTCACCTCCAGTGCGGTGCGCTCGGTGTAGCTGTTGAAGAAGGTGATCTTGTTGCCGTTGGCGGCCGTGCGGTTCTGCGCGACGCTCGGGATCATCATCGGGTCCAGCGCCGCCTCGATGACCACGCGCTCGCGCGCCTTCACCGTCAGCGCGGCGTCGCTCAGCGCATAAAGCGCGTGCAGGTCGCGCGACTCGTAGTTGGCGGCGTTGTTGGAGGCGAGCGTGAGCTCCTTGCGCTGAAGGCTCTTGGAACCCGACTCCACGGCGCCGCCGGCGACGAGGGTGGCCTCGCCGCGGCCCAGGAGCGTGACGCCCCCGAGCAGGTCGCGGCCGGCGCGCATGTCGAGGTTGCCCCCGCCTCGCACCACCACGGCGGACGCGTCGGCCTTTTCGCCGACGGCGGTGGTCTGCTGGCCGGTGGTGGGCAGCATGACGGGCAGGTCGCGGATGTCGCGACCGGCGGCCACGGAGACATTGCCGCCGCCCAGCGCGCCCAGTCCCTGTTCGAAGTTGGCGAAGACCACGGACCAGCCGGTCTGGCGGGCCACCTTGGTCTGATCGAGGGTGAGGCCGCCCGAGGTGTCGGCGGCGCCGTAGCGGAACTGCCAGGCGGTGAGGAAGTCGCCGGTCACCGGGGAGAGGATGTCGCGGCCGGCGCGCACGGCGAGGTCGCCGCCGTCCACCGGGTAGTCGCCTAGACGGCCGGAGGACGAGTAGCCCGGGGCGTCGGGCACCTTGGATCCGGCGGTGTAGGCGGTGGACTTCACATTGCCCAGCACCAGGTCGCGACCGGCGCTCAGGGTGAGCTCGCCGGTGCCGGTGCGCACGATGCGCCCGGTGCTGCCGGAGCCCAGCAGCAGGTCGCGGCCGGCGGAGAGTCCGAGGCTCCACGAGGGGCCGGTCAACAGCGTGCCGGTGGTGGCGGCGGAGGAGAAGCCGTCGCTAAGCGAGGCGTTCACGCGCAGGTCTCCGGTGGATTCCAGCAGCAGCGAGCCGACGGCGCCGTCGTAGCGGCGCGTGTGCAGGGAGAGGTCGTTGGTCAGCGTGAGGTCGCCCGAGGACGCGATGCGGATCTGGGGGCGGATCCGCACGCCCGAGCCGAGCCGGTCGGCCATCGCGGAGGCGCCGGTCATCCAGGTGGCCGCGTCGCCGAGGGCGGTGTTGTACACGGCGGTGGTGACGGAGGTGGCGGCGTAGTCGCGCCGTCCCTGCACAATCAGTTCGCGCTGGCCGCGCACCCGGGCCGCGAATTCGCCGATCGCCACGCCGGAGCCGTCGCGCTGCGCGGTGATCACGACCGAGCCGCCCGAGCGGCCGCCGCCGGCGGCGTCGACAGTGGAGCCGGAGGCGAGGGAGACCGTGCCGGAGTCGGCGGTGAGGGCGAGCTTGCCGGAGGCAGTGTCGAAGCCCTTCGCGCTCTTGGCGTAGGCGGTGGCGATGTCGATCGAGCCCGTGGCGCCCAGCGCCACGCCGGAGCCGCCGCGCACGCTCACATCGCCGCCGTCGCGGAAGCGCTCGTCGGCGGAGGCGTCGATGCGCCCGTCGATCAGCACGCGGCCGGCGTCGGCGCGCAGGTCCACGCGGTGCGCGTCGAGCGTTTCGCCGGAGGCGAGGGTGAGGTCGCCGGAGCGCACGCGCACGGTGCGCGAGGCGGTGAAGCCGGCCGTGTTGAGGGAGCGGTTGAGCGCGTTGAAGTCGTCGAGCGCGCCCGCATCGGCGGTGAAGGAGCCGCCGCGTCCGGAGGAGGCGTTGGCGAGCAGGCCGCCCTCGATGACGAGGGCGCCGGAGGCGGCGCGCAGTTCGAGCGTGCCGGCGTCGCCGCCGGTGGGCGCGGCGGAGACATCGACGCGCGAGCCGGCCAGCAGGCGCACGGAGCCGGTGTCGGAGGCGAGGCGCACGGTGCCGGCGTCGGCGTGACGCACGGTGTCGAAGAAGGCGGTGCGCGTGCCGGTAGCGTTCACTCGGGCGTTTTCGCCCAGCGTGAGGTCGCCGGAGGTGGCGCGCGCCTCGATGATGCCGGAGGCGGCGTTGACGGTGGTGTCCACGAGCACCGTCGCGCCGGAGAGCGCCAGACGGCCGCCCGAGGCGGAGGAGGCGGACGGGACGGCGCCGGAGCGAAGGAGCGCGAGCTCGCCGGTGGCGCTCAGCGTGGTGTCGGCGCCGGAGGAGGTCTCCACGCGGCCGGCGCGCACGGTGAGGTCGCCGGCCTGGGCGAGACCGCCGGTGCCGGAGCCCGTCACGGTGTCGGCGCGCAGCTCGGCGGAGCCGAAGCCGACGAGGGCGGAGACGCCCTTGCCGAGCGTGAGGGTGTCGGCCAGCAGCGTGAGCGAGGCGGCGCCGGTGCCGGCGGAGGGGGCCGTGGCGCCGGAGGTGTTGGCGAGGGTGAGCGAGCGGGCGGCCACCACCACGGCGTCGCCTTCGCCGCCGAGTCCGCGCAGGGCGGCGGCGTCGAGCGTGAGGTTGCCGGCGCGGGGGCGTCCGGCGGCGTCGAGGGCGCCCAGTTGAGCGGAGCCGTGGAAGTCGACGGTGTTGTGGCTGCGGATGATCAGCTCGCCCGCATTGCCGAAGCGTTCCAGCGTGTCGCCGGTGATGAGCAGGCCGGGCGTGCCCGAGGGGGCGTCGCCGACGCTGACAAGGGCGCTGGCGAGCGTGATGCGGGGCGCCTCGAAGACCCCGGAGGGGCGGTTCTCCACGGAGGCGGAGCCTTCGAGCACCAGGGCTCCGGAGGCGGCGAGGCGGACGCGCTCGCCGAGCACGAGGGTGCCGGAGTCGGTGGTGGCGCCCGTGCGGGTGAGTCCCGTGGCGGAGGCGGAGGTCGAGGCGCGCAGCACGGCGCCGTTGCCGGTGAACGCGAGCGATTCGCCGATGCCGGTCGTGTCGCCGGAGGCGCGGATCACGGCGTCGTCGGCGAGCGTCACGCGGTCGGTGGCGGCCAGGATGAGGTCCGGCACGGTGAGCGCCGAGGCGGCGTCGTTGGCGAGGAGCACCTCGGAGGCGGACACCTGCACGGAGGCGCCGTCGGAGGAGGCTTTGCGCGAGCCGCCCAGCAGCAGGGAGGCCACGCCGAAGCGGTTGAGCGAGTCGGCCTCGAGCGTGAGGAAACCGTCGGGAGCGTCGGCGCCCGGGGCGACCACGGCGATCTTGTCGGCGGCGATGTCGAGGCTGCCTGCGCGCGCGCCGGAGGGGGCGCCGAAGCGGCCGGTGCCGGAGAGGTCGAGCGCGGATCCTGCGCGGATGAGCACGGATCCTGCGTCGGCGGCGAGCAGGGGCGTGGTCACGCCGGCCTTGGTCGTGGCGTCGGTGAGGAACTTGTCGTAAGAGTACTCGTTGTAGGACGAGTAGCGGCGGATGGTCTCGCCCGACATCACGCGCCAGCGGGAGACGGCGCCGTCGCCGGTGCCGGCGAGGTTTTCGACGCGACGCGCGCTCACCAGGTGCGAACCGTCGGGCAGTGTGGTGGAGGCGAGGGTGTCGGCGTATCCGGAATCGAACGGCGTGACGGCGAAGGCGCCGGGAAGCAGGGCGAAGTGGGCGGGAAGCAGCGTGTACACGCCGGCGGCGAGACCGGGGGCGCCCTCCAGTCGCACGGCGTCGCCCACGCGCAGGGAGCCGTCGGCGAGGTCGCGGGCGGAGTAGACGGGCGCGCCGGGCGTGACATATCCGGGGAGGACGGCGAAGAAGCCGGCGGACCGGAGCAGGTCGGCGGAGCCGCCGTTGCCGGGGATGAACTCGTAGGCGGACAGGTCGCCGCCGCCGGAGACATCGAGCGTGGCGCCGGCGAGCACTCGCACGGTGGGCGCGTTCATCTCGACGGACTTGCCCGGGTGCCTGGAGAGCAGGTTGTCGAGGGTCGCCTGGTCCGACTCAATCGGGAAGGGGGAGACAAAGCCGCCGGAGACGGCGCCGATGGGCATGACCTTGCCCTCGGCGGACACCGAGGTGAGGCTGCCGGGCGCGAGGGTGAGCGACTCCGTGGCGTTCAGTCGGATGCCGCCCAGCGGGGCGCGCAGCACGCCGGCCTGCGTGATGACCGGGGCGGACACGGTGAGCGTCTCACCGTAGGAGAAGGGCGCCGGGGCCGGCGCACCGTTGCCCAGGAAGGTGACGGACCTGTCGGAGCTGACGAGGAAGCCGGCGTGCCCTTCGGGGCGGGCGACGGAGGCGGTCGTGACATAGGTCTGCGCGGCGCTCAGGGTGAGCGCGCCGGCCGAGTGCAGGCGTCCCACTTTGGCGGTGGCGGCGTTGCCCACGGTGAGCCGGATGTCGCCGGCGCTCTCGAAGCGGGCCTGTGAGAAGCCGCCGAGTTCGCCTCCGCCCAGGTCGAGCGTCTGCACGATGTCGATGAGGCCGCCGCGCACCAGCAGGGATCCGGTGAGCGTGGCGGGGGCGGCGGGCACGCCCGGCACGGGGCGTTGGGAGTCATTGCCCAATTCGGGGTACACGGTGAAGCGCACCGAGGCCGCGGCCAGCTCGACGCTCGCCTCGGGCGTGTCGGCGTGAAGGCCAATCCGCGGGGAGACCACGGTGAGCTCGCGGCGGGCGGACAGGGAGACATCGCCGGCGAAGGCCAGCGCGGCGGGAGCGCCCAGGGCGATGCTGTCGGCGCCGGAGGCGTCGAGCGTGCGTTCGGCGAGGCGCAGCACCTCCGCGCCGGCGGCCGGCGTGGCGTCGCCGATGACGGGGAAGGCGGCGGTGTCGTCGGTCGAGGCGTGCACGGTGAGCGTGCTGCGCGAGGTGTTTTTGAGGTCGCCCGCGATGACGGTCACGCTGCCGCCGCGCCCTTCGGGGGCCGAGGCGCCGGCGGACACGCGAGCGGCGAAGGAGCCGCCGCGGAAGCCTTCGATGTCGAGTTCGCCGGCGTCGCCGTGAACGCGCACGGAGCGGTAGGCGACGGGGCCGCCGGAAAGCGTGGAGGCGGCGGTGCGCAGGTCGGCGTCGCCGGAGACCGCGGCGAGGTCGATGAGCGCGCCGGAGTCGGCGAACACGCGGGTGGCGCCGCCCTGGGCGTCGACCACCTTGAGGGTGACGGAGCCGGCGCTCTCGACGGAGCGCACGGTGACGCCGTCCTCGGGGGTCTCGCGCAGGTATCCGGGGGCTAGCAGTCGAGCCTGCGAACCGAGCACGAGGGTGGCGGGTTCGGCGGCGTCGGTGAGGCCCAGGGTGATGCGGCCGCCGGGGGTGGAGATGGTGCCGTCCATGCGCAGTTGGCGCAGCGCGTAAAGGGAGACGGAGGAGCCCGGGTCGGCGAGCACGGCGGCGCCGGCCTCGAACACCAGGTCGCCGGCGAGGCCGGGCAGGAGTTCCGAGGAGGGCGCGGCAAGCACCTTGCCGGCGGCGTCGCGCAGGGCGACGGACAGGGTGAGCGAGGAGGCGTCGCGCAGGGTGAGCGGGCGCTCGCCGGCGGGCAGGGCGGCGGAGAGGTCGGCGCCGGATGACAGCGACCAGAGGGCGGCGTTGGGCAGCAGGGAGAGGGCGCGGGGCTCGAGCGTCACGCCGGAGGCGACGCGCAGGGAGCCGGAGCCGGCGACGGAGCGGGAGAGGAAGCCGCCGGAGCGGAAGAAGTCGGGGCGCAGCACGAGCGTGTCGGCGGCGGAGACGCCGGAGGACTCGGGGGCGTCCGCGGAGATGAGCACGGGCCGCGAGGCGCCCAGGGCGAGCGAGGCGCCGCGTCCCGGGGCGAAGCCCAGAAGGGACGCTCCAAACACATCGAAGGAGCCCTCGGGGGCCTTGGGGGTGATGCCGCCGAAGCCGTTGCCCGGCGTGGGCAGCAGGTCGTTCTGCAGGGTGAGCGAGCCGCCGTTGCCGGAAAGCAGGCGGTTGGCGGCGGTGAGTTCCGCGCCACCGCGCACATCGAGGCGCGCGCCGGGGGCGAGGAGCAGGTCGTAAGCGGATTTCAACGACACGCTGCCGCCGTCGCGCGGCCGCGCTCCGAGCCGGTCGCCGTCGAGCCGGGCGTTGGTCCACACCCCGGAGACATCGAGGGCGGCGGCGGAGCCGAGGCGGATGCGAGGGCGCAGCTCCTCGGGCATCGAATTCCATTCGGGCGCCGACTGCGTGGTGGAGGCGTTGAGGCCGTAGGCCAGGTCGGTCTGAAGGGCGATGGAGCCGCCGTGAGCGACGATGGCGCCGTCGATGAAGGCGCGGGAGCCGTGGAAGTCGAGGGAGCCGTGGGAGCCCAGGTTCATGGTCACGCCGGCGTCGACCGTGAGGTCGCCGCCGCCGATGCCGGAGAGCAGGCGCACATGGCCGAGCGTGGAGCCGTCGAAGAAACGCTCGGGAAGCACGAGGGCGGTGGAGGCTCCGCCGGGGATGGGGGAGTCGGCGGTGAAATCGGCGCCCAGCGGGGTGGCTGCGCCCACGCGCACCGAAGGCCCGTAGGGTTTGAGGTCGAGTTCGTATCCGATGACGAGGGAGGCGCTGCGCGCAAGGGTGCGCCAGGCGGTGGTGGAAGAGGAGCCGGAGCCCGGGCGCAGGGTCTGGAAACGCCCGGCGGTGGTGGAGGCGGCGAGGTCGCCCTCGAACGCGAAGAAGTAGGGGCGCGTGCCGGCACCGGTGAGGTTGAGCGCCTCGGGGGAGGCGCTGTTGCGGGCGAGGGCCGGGCCGATGCGCAGGGTGCCGGCGTCGCGCCCCTCCCAGTAGCCTTCCTCGAAGCGGCGCACGGTGTCGTACACGCCGGCGTAGGCGATGTCCTTGCGCGCCGTGGCGATGTCGTAGATGCGACCGTCGGCGCCCAGCAGGCGCGTGGTGGTGATGTAGCCGTCGCGGTAGGCGACGGAGCCGCCGGAGAGGTCGATGAGGGAGCCGGCGCGGGTGATGACGGAGCCGGAGTCGAGCTTGAGCGATCCGCCGGAGGTCATCAGTTCGTGGGCGCCGTACTCGATGAGGCCGTAGTAGCCGGAGAGGTCGGCCAGGGTGGTGTCGCGTCGCAGGTCGACGGACACCTTGGCGCCGCGCAGGGGGCTCTCGCGCAGCAGCGGGGAGTCCTTCAGCTCGTCGAGGCGCAGGTTGGCGGTGACGGTGTTGCGCTCCATGGCGACCTCGACGCCGGCGAGGCCGGCGAGGTCGATTTCGCTGCCGGAGGCGAGGTAGATGCGGGAGGGGTCGTTGGCGGCGGTGGCGTCCTTGGTATGGGTGCGGGCGATCACGGCCATGCTGGCGCCGGGGGCGTGCACGCGGGCGCCTTCCGCGAGGGTGACGGTGCGCGCGAAGAGGTCGATCTTGCCGGGACGGAACTGGTTGGCGAAGCCGGTGACGGCCGCGTCGTCCGGGGTGATGGCGAGGAGCGAGCCGGAGCCGAGGGTGAGCGAGCCGAAGGTGGAGGGCCACATCCAGTAGACGGCGTCCGGGGCGGCGGCGTCGCCGGCGATAAGGGAGATGGAGCCGTTGGCGGTGGTGGTGGAGGTGGTGTGCGAGACGCCGGTGTGCAGGATGTCGCGGGCGGACAGGGTGATGTTGCCGCGCAGGGCCTCGATGAGTCCGGACTGGCTGATCTCGCCGCCGCCCTGGACGGAGGCGCGCACGCCGCGCAGGTCCTTGTCGATCTGCTTGTCCAGATCGATGGCGTCCTCGGTGCGCTCCACGGTGTTCTTGGTGACCCAGACGCGTTCGCCGGCGGCGAGCAGCACCTGGCCGTCGCGCGCCTCGAGCGTGCCGGCGTTGTCCACGCGGCCTCCGAAGAGGAACACGGCGCCGGAGCCGTCGCTGACGATTTGCGCGCCGGCGTGCACGGACACATCGCCGACGGTGCGGCCGGAGCCGGAGTCGACGCCCAGCGTGTAGTTGGCGCGGTTGTCGTCGGAGGCCAGGCCGAGGCGGAAGGTGGCGTCGCGCTCGGCGACGGAGGCGCCGCGGAAGTCGAGGCCGGAGGCGAGCAGGGTGTGGGCGTCGACGCGGGAGGAGCCGTGGAAGATGACTCCGTTGGGGTTGACGATGTAGACTTGGCCCTCGGCCTTGATGTTGCCGAGGATGTGCGAGGGGTTGAGCGAGGCGTCGGTGACGCGGTTGAGGGCGATCCAGCGCGAGGCGTCGGCGCCGCCGGCGGATTGGTTGAAACGCAGGTCGGTGTTGAGGCCGACATTGAAGCCGTCCCAGGTGAGCACGGCCTTGTCCGATGTCTGCACGATCTCGACGCGGGTGCGGTCGCCGGATACGGACTGGGTGGGGGCGAGGGCGCCCTGCCAGAGGGAGGAGCCGGGGGCGGCGCCGTTGGCGACGAGCAGGCCGCCTGCGCCGAGGCCGTCGATCACGCCGGCGGGGTTGGAAAGGATGCCGCTGCGGGCGGACTGTTGCGCGAGGCGCAGCGCCTGGATGGCCTGGGTGGTGCGGGCGAGGGCCTCGCGCGAACGGTTTACCTGGGCGGCCTGGCGCTCGCGGGCGGCGGCGAGGGCGGCCTGGGTGGCGGCGGAGGCGGTGCCGGGGGGCGTGCCGCCTGCGCCGGCGCCCCCGCGCAGGATGTCGGCGGAGGCGGGGCGGGCGGCCAGGAGAAGAGAGGCCACCAGGGTGGCGGCGGTCACTCGCGATCTCGCGCCGGAGCAGGCGGCGGCGAAGTCGGACAGGTCGCCGGCGCGCAGGCGTGCGCGTCCGCGGCTTTTGGCGAACTCGCGGCGCGCGAGGGCGGCGCATCCGCGCGACCAGCCGCGCAGGGCGAGCAGGAGGGCGCAAGGTTCGGAAGAAGAGCGGTCGGGCAGGGACATGGCGGTCGGCGAGGGGGTGAGTCGGCGTTGAGGCGGCTCGGTGTGGGGACGGGCTTAGCGGGCGGGGGCGGGCGCGGCGGCGAGTTCGCCGGGGGCGGGTTTGCCTGCGGCGGCGCGGGCTTCGGCGATCTTGTCGACATAGTCCTGCACGGTGTTGCGCAGGGCCACGCGCTTGGTGCCGATGAAGGCGTCCTTGCCGGCGAGGGCTTCGCCGAGGCCGTATTTCTCAAAGCGGGTGAGGATCTCCTCGCCGATGCGCACGAGCTCCGTGTTGCGGGCCTCGCGGTCGGCGACGCGCACGGTGAGCCGGTCGGAGAGGACCTTGAGGCGGGCGCGCTCGGCGTCGGTGGCGTTCAGGGAGGCGGCGAGGCGTTCGGCCTCGGCCTTCCAGCGGGCGGCGAGCGTGTCGAGCTCGCGGGCCTTGGCGGAGGATTTGTCGGTGAGGGCGGTCTGCTCCTTGAGTCGCGCGGAAGTGGCGGCGATCTCGTCGGCGAGCCTGGCGGACTCGGCCTTGGATTTCTTGGCGAGTGCGGCGAGCTCGGCGGTCTTGGATTCGAGGGCGGCGCGCGCGGAGGCGAGCTCCTCCTGGGCCTGGCGAAGCTGCGTCGTGTTGGCGCGCAGGGCCTCGCGCAGCTTGGTCTCGGCCGCGGAGGGGCCGGGGGCGGGCTCGGCGAGGGCGAGGGCGGGGAGGAGGGAGAGGGCGAGGAGAGGGAGGCGAAGGGAGGACATGTTCGTGGGTGGCTGAGGGTTGGCGGGGGCGCGGCTCAGAAGCGGGCGGTGATGTCGAGGAACAGCGTGTCGGCGCGGAAGGTGGGGCCGGCGATGCTCTCGGCGCTGAACCAGCGCGCCTGCACGAACACGCTGTGCGAGAGGGCGAGGCTGCCGGAGAGCGTGTAGCCCTTCAGGTTGGTGCCGCCGTTGCCCAGGTCGGAATTGGCGAAGGCGTCCATGACGGCGTCGCTTTCGACATAGCGGTAGCCGAGGCCGACGATCCAGTCCCAGCGCTTTTCCAAGGCGGGGGCGCCGATGTTGAGCTGCAGGTCGTAGCCCATGTCGCCGCCCTTGAAGGCGCCGTTCTCTCGGTTGTTCACGGCGAGCGAGCGCAGGCGGTCGCGGTCGAAGCCGAAGTTTTTCACGACCTCGCCGGTGAGGGAGAGGTGGAAGGGGTCGAAGCCGCCGTAGTCGGCGCGGGCGGTGAGGGTGCCGATGCGGAAGGGCGTGCCCAGGCCGTAGTACTGGAACTGGTTGGTGGTGCCGAAGCCGTTGCTGGCGTCGGGCAGGATGTTGCGCAGCGCCATGTACGAGTTGCCGTTCTGGGCGAAGGCGGGGCGGGTCTCGTCGGTGCTGCCGGCGTCGTCCTCGCTGAGGGGCACATAGGGGTCGGAGAGGCGGCCCTCGACATTGTCGAACATGTAGAAGGCGGCGGCGGCCTTGAGGTCGAAGTCCTTGGCGAGGTTGAACTTGGAGCCGACCTGGGCGGCGTAGAGGAACTTGTCTTCGCTGGGCGTCTTGACCGGCTGGTTGGAGGCGAAGTTGAGGTTGCTGTTGAAGATGGGGAAGAAGCCGGCGGTGGCGAAGGGGCGCACGCTCTCGGTGAGCTTGTAGTCGAGGCGGGCGCAGACGCCGTCGAAGCCGACATCCTCGTCCCACACCATCTGGGAGGAGAAGAAGGGGTTGTCGAAGCGGCCGAAGGAGAGGGTGGCGCCGAGGTCGGCGGACTTGGGCGAGGTGTAGCGGATGAAGCCGCGGTCGAGCCAGATGGCGTACTTGGTGAAACCGCCGTTGAGGCCGAGGGTCTGGTTGGCGGAGACCGGTGAGTCGTTGTGGCCGGTGGCCACGCGCACGCCGGCGGTGAAGTCCTCGCCCAGGTCGATGTCGGACGCCAGGCGCACGCGAAGGCGCATGCGGTCGCGGTCCTCGTTCACGTTGCGCTGCGGGGCGAAGTTGGGGTTGGAGGAGGACGCGTCGTAGGGGGCGCCGTGGTTGATCTCGTTGAAATTGGGGAAGGCGCCGGAGGTGTCGTTGCCGGAGGGATACAGGCGGCTCTCGTGGCGCAGGCGCACATCGCCGGTGAAGCGGAAGCGCTTGGTCCACTCCGGCACGGCCTGCGGCTGCGCCCAGTTCTCGGCGCGCGCCTGGTCCATGACATCGCGACGGATCTCCTCGCGAAGCTGCTGTTTGACGGTCTCCGGCACATGCTGCACGCGCACCACGCCGTCCTTGGGCGGCGCGTCGCCGGCGGGCGCCGGGGCCTTGGCGGCGTCGGCGGCGATGCGAGCGGCCTGGGCCTCGATGCGCGACTGGGCGATGAGGGCGTCGCCCTGTTCGGGCGTGATGACGGCCTTTTCGACCATCAGGCGCACCAGGTTTTCGGTGGAGCCGGCGGGGGGCGCGGCGGGCGCTTCGGCGGCGTGCAGCGGGGCTGCGGCGAGGCAGGCGGCGGCGCAGAGGGCGGACAGGGGGAGGCGGCGGGGAAGGCCGGGGGGAGTGCGGAAGGCGTTCATGGAAAAGGGATGGGAGGGGCGGGCTTGATTGGAGGGCGCGCTCAGGGGCGCTTGCCGGAGAGGCGCAGGACGATGGGCATGGGCATGCCTTCGGGCGGGGCTTCGCCCAGGGAGAGGCCGTTGAACACCTCCGTGCGCAGCGCCTCGTCGAGCGCGGCGTCTCCGGTGGAATCGGGGAGGGCGACGCGGGTGAGGCGGCCGGTGGCGTCCGCCCACAGCATCAGCTTCACGGTGAGGGTGGCGGCGCGGGTGGTCTTGTTGGCGGCCAGGGCGCCGACGAGGCGGGATTGGGCGCGCCGGGCGTATCCGGTCCAGATCGCGCGGGCGGCGTCGCCGCCGGCGCCCGAGCCTCCCGCGCGGCCGGAGCCGCCGATGGTGTTGCCGCCGCCGTTGCGGCTGTAGGCGAGACCGAAACCGTCGTCGCCGTTGCCCTGGATGCTGGTGCCCATGGGCGCGTCCGCCGGCGCGGCTTCAGGCGCGGGCGCCGCTTCGGGCGGCGTCTGCTCGGGCTCCACCATCTTGTCCGGTGCCGGCTCCGGCTCGGGCTTGGGCTCCTCGGGCTTGGGCTCGGGCGGCTTGGGCGGCGGAGGCGTGGGCGGGGTGACGCGCACGACGGGCGCCTCGGCCGCGCGGCGCACGGGCTTCTCGCGGGACATGAGCCCGGCGAGGGCGTATACGGCGCCGGCCATGACGCCCAGCACCGCGAGCACGGCGCCGTAGCGGCGAAGGAAGCCGGGTTTTTCGCCGGAGGAATCGGTGTCCATGCGGCGTGACCCTACTTGGCTTTCTTGGTGGCGAGGCCGACCTGGCTGACGCCCACGCGGCCGATCACATCGAGCACATCCATGACGCCCTGGTAGGCCGTGGCGCTGTCGCCGCGGATGACCACGGGGAAGTCCGGCGTGCGGGCTTTCTCGGCGTTGAGGCGCTGTTCAAGCTCGGCGAGGGAGACCGGGACGGTGTCCAGGAAGATGCGGCCCTCGTTGTTCACGGTGATGGCCTTGGTCTTGGGCTTCGCCAGGTTGGCGGGCGTGTTGCTGGACTTGGGCAGGTTGACCTTGGTGCCCGCGACGGAGGCGGTGCACATGAGGATGAACACGACGAGCAGCACATACGCCAGGTCGAGCATGGGCGTGATGTTGATGTCGTCGTAGGGTTTGTCTTCGGCTTGGGCTTGCATGGTCGGCGGTCCTCGCGAGGGGGCCTGTTTATTCGCCGTCCTCGACGAGCTGCATCACCTGCGGGTGCAGCGCGGCGGGGCGGTCCAGACGGGCGCAGAGCTTGTCCAGGGCGGCCTGCTGGCCCTTCAGCGAGGCGTCCAGACGGGCGAGGGCGCGCAGCAGTTCGGCTTCCGTCGAGTGGCCGGCTTCGGAGGCTCCGGAGTCGGGCTGGTAGAACTCGGCCATGCTGGTGATGAACTCGTCGATGAAGACCTGGATGTCGGCCTTGATGTCCTTGATGCGGCCCAGGATGTAGTTGTAGCCGAAGAGCGCGGGGATGGCGACGCCCAGGCCGGCCACGGTGGCCAGCAGCGCGGCGGAGATGCCGGGGGCGATGGCGTTCACATTCACATCCCCGGCCATGGCCACGGCGGCGAAGGT
The DNA here is from genome assembly GCA_945957395.1 of uncultured Opitutia bacterium. Taxonomy (GTDB): domain Bacteria; phylum Verrucomicrobiota; class Verrucomicrobiia; order Opitutales; family UBA953; genus CAMFKE01. Next base: position 53,873 of record CAMFKE010000006.1, on the reverse strand, counting down.
GATCATCACGCCGACCACCGTGCCCAGAAGGCCGAGGAAGGGGCCGCCGGAGATGGAGATGGTCAGGATGACCATGAGGCGGTCGAGCTTCTGCGTCTCGCGCACCATGGCGCCGTCGAGACGCGCGCGGATGGCCTCGATGGACTCGGCGGTCAGGTGGTGCGCGGAGCCTTCGGCGCGCATGCGGTGGCGGATCTCCTCGGCGCCCACATCGAAGATGCGATAGAGCGGGGAGGCGGCGACGGCGCGAGCCTCCTCGGCGGTGATCATGCCGCCGAGCGTCTCGACCTTGGAATGGTCGCCGTTGTCGATGGCGTGCAGGTTGCGCGAGAGCTTGGACCAACCGCGCATGAACGCGCGGTTGCCGCGCGCGCCGGCGTTGAGGTAGCCGACCTTGGTGATCATGAGCACCCAGCTGGCCGCGGCCATGACGGCGAGCAGGCCGATGACGACCCATCCGTCAAAGGTGAGGGAGTCGACGATGACCTTGAAGTAGCCCGCGTGGTCCTCGCCGCCGGCACCGGCGGAGGCGGCGGTTTCGGCGGCGCCGGGCGAGGCGGTGGCGGCGCCGTCGGGGCCCTGGTTGATCGCGGCGAATCGGGCGCCCTCCGGGGTGAGCGCGGCGGAGGCGACGCGCAGTTCGTCCACCTCGCCGGCGAAGCCCGCGGGCTTGGCGCCGGAGTCGGCGCCGAGCACGCCGGAGGTCTTCAGCGCGGGCAGGCCGACGGGGAGTTTGGCGGCGGGCTCGCCGTTCACATACAGGAGGGTCTCGCCGGCCTTGGCCGAGACGGCCAGGTGCGCCCACTTGCCAGGCGCCACGGCCGCGACCTTGGCGGAGCGGGTGGGCTTGCCGGCGCGGGTGATTTCCACGAAGGGCTCGCCGCGCTCCAGTCCTAGCACGAGGGCGTCCGCGCCGTCGCGGCGGCTGAACAGCACCGCGCGCTCCTGCTCGCGGGCCGGCTTGGCCCAAAGGGAGAGGGCGTATTCGGCGTCGGCGGCCTGGGCGAGCGTCGCGGAGGCCGGCAGCGGAAGCGCGGAGGCTCCGTCGAAGCGTGCGCCGGATCCGACGAGCGCGCCTTCGGCCGCGATGTGCGCGGAGGCGGCGTGGTTGCCGGCCGGGGAGCTGTCGCGCGCGGCTCCGGCGCGTTCGGCGAAGTGCCAGACGAGCGTGGCGGTCGCGGCTTCCACGCCGTCGGACGAGGCGGCGGGGGCGCCGGCGTTGCCGTAGTAGAGTCGCACGATCGAGGGGGCCCCGGGCTTGGCGTCGGCGGGGCGCGCGGGCGCCTTCACCCAGATGAAGGCCTCGCCCAGCATGGCGTCGAATCGCTCGATGTGGTGGGGCAGCACGGTCTTGCCGTCCGCGGCGACGAAGCGCAGGTCGGAGCCGTCCTCGCGCGCCGCGGCGAAGTCGAAGTTGCCGGCGTGGAGGCGCACCAGCACGGGCTGGCCGGCGGAGGCCGAGGCGGCGTCAAAGGATACGGGGGTGCGCGAAGACCATTCGGCGTTCCACCAGTCGGCGTGGGCGAAGGCGCACAGGCCGAGCGAGGCGATCAGCACGCGGAGCGGTTTGGCAAGGGGGCCGTGGAATCGAGGTTTCATGGGCGGAGGTGTCCGTGTTTTCGGGGGGTGTGTTTGGAAAGCTGGGGCGGCGGCTCAGAATTCGGCGCGCACGGTGAAGATGACTCCGATCTCGCCCGACTTGGTGCGGGGGGCGTCGATCAGGGGCGCGGCCACATCGAGGGAGCCGCTGAGGTGGCCGAGCAGCTTCACGCGCGTGCCCACGCCGGCGGAGGCCATCTCGTAGCGTGCCTGCTGCCCCGGGAGGGCTTCGCGCAGGAGGGCGCCCGCCCACTCGGCGAAGACATGCAGGCGCCATTCGTCGAGGAGGCCGCCGAGGGTGAACGACGGCGTGCGCAGCTCGGCGGAGAGGCCCAGCGCGTTGTCGCCGACCGCCTCCGATTCGAAGTAGCCGCGCACCGTGGAGAGGCCGCCGATGCCGAACTGCTCGTTGCTCACGAGGGGGTCGGGCGAGAGCTGGCCCTGCGCCTGCGTGTAGAATTCGAAATCCTCGGGCAGCTTCTGCAGGTGCGAGAGCTCGCCGCGCAGGTAGATGAAGCCGCCTGATGAGCCCATGCGCTTGGCGTCGAACGCCTCCTGTCCGTCGCCGAGGCCGCGCAGATGCCAGGTGGCGCCCAGCGAGCCCTGCGTCGTCGAGCCGTCGGTCCACAGGCGCGAGGCGGTGTATCCGGCGGAAAGGGGGAAGTAGGTGATCGGGCTCTTGAACGCCGGCGAGCCGCCGCCGCTGAGGTCGGTGTCGAAGCTCTTGTATTCGACGCCCAGCGAAGCCGAGTGGTAGTAGCCCTCGCGGGCCGGGAGATCGAAAAGCGCGCGCAGCCCGACCACCTTTCCGCGTCCGGAAACGTTGAAGTCGCCGAGCGTGTTGACGTCGCTGTCCTGCTTTGTGCCGGAGAGCATGAGCGACACCGGGTCGGCGGGCCTGAGCCTGGCCAGGTAGTATCCGGAAAGCACCTGCGCGTCGTCCACGCGCTGGGGCGCCGTCTGGAAGCTCACGCCGGCGGAGTGGCCGGCCTGCCACAGGTTGTCGTAGCGCAGGTCGCCGTTGACGCGCAGCGGCTTGGTGTCCGGGTTGCGCCGGTTGTTGAGCTCGACGGAGCCGTGCAGCGGGAGCTTGTCCTCCGCCTGCAGGTCCACGTCGACCGTGCCGGGCTCGGCGCCCGGGCGCATGGCGGGCGTCACGCGCAGGTCCGGCGTCTGCAGCGCGACGATCTCCTCCTGCACGGCGCGGAAATCGGGAAGGGAGCCCTCGGCCAGCGACGGCACCGCCTCGCGGATGGCCTTCGGGTCGTGGTATCGGGCGCCTTTCACGCGCAGGCGTCCGACCCGGCCCTCCTCGGCGCGCAGCAGGACGACGCCGCGCTCCACAGACTGCGGCGGGATGACCACCGTCACCGTCTGGTATCCGTTGTCGTGATACGCCTTTTCCAGCGCGGCGCGCGCGGCCTCCACGTCGGCCTCGTTGCGGGAGGGGCCCAGGTGAGGGGTGAGCGTGCGCTCGACCAGCGAGGCGGGCAGGGCCCGCACACCTTCCACGCGGAACTCGCCGACATCCAGCGTGCGCTCCGCGCCCCGCGATTCCGGCCGGGCGAGCGCCGCGAGCGCGACGAGCGCCAGGATTTTACCGCGGCGGGACAACGGTGACATTCGGGAAACGGCGCGGCCGGGCGCGTGCGCCCGGGGTTCGGAGGGGATGTGTCCCGCGTGGGTCATCGGGTGGTCGGAGGTGTGGGTTTGGCGAGCGGGACACTCGTCGGGCGCCGCATTTCGCTGATATCCGTTTTCCAATCACGCCGCCGCACCTGCAAGCGTCCTACTGTTACTTTACCGGTCGGGCCTCATGGCGAATCGGTGACGGCCCGGTTTTGTTGCCGGCGCCACTCCCGGTCGTAGCGCGAATGTCACTTGACGCGTGGCGGCGGCGAGCCGGGGGCTCTTCGGCCGGCCATGGCGCATCCGGAATGCGGATGCGCATGTGGCGGTTTCCGCCCCGCCTCAGCCCTGGTAGGGTTTCGCGCGCTTCGCGCCGAGTGAGGCGAGAAGGCGTGCGGTTTCCTCGTGGCGAGCGCCTTCCGCCATGTCCAGCGGGGTGAATCCCAGGTGTCGCGCGTTCAGCGCGGCGCCCGCGCGGGCGAGCTCGCGCACGGCCTCGGTTCGCCCGTTGCGCGCCGCCCGGTGCAACGGCGTGAAGCCTCCGGGCGTGTCGCGCGCCTCCGGGTCGGCGCCGGCGTCGAGCAACAGGCGCACGACGGGGACGTGGCCGGCGTCGGCGGCCCAGAACAGCGGCGTGGCGCCAAGCCTGCCGCAACGCATGGACGGGGACGCTCCGGCTTCCAGGAGCAGTCGCACCACCGCGGCGTGTCCCGCGGCGCCGGCCACGCCGAGCGGCGTGCAGTGGTGGGAGGCCTCGTCGGGAGGGTTCACCGAGGCGCCCCGGGCGAGCAGCGCGCGCACGACGCCCTCGTGTCCGCGCCGGGCCGCCCAATGCAACGGGGAGGCGTCACCGCCTTCGTCGGGGCGCGCGCCGACGTCGAGCAGCAGGACGGTCAGGGACTCGTCCCCCGCCATGGCGGCGAGCGTCAGCGGGGTGTGGCCCTCGGGGTCACGGGCGTTGGGGTCGGCGTCGTCGCGCAGTAGGCGCTCCGCCGTCAGCCTGTCGCCGGCGAAGACGGCGTCATGAAGGGTGATCTTCCCTGTGGTGAATCGTCGCATATCCCGGGCGCCCGACGGGGTCGGGTCGCCCGCATGCGACGGTGTCCGCCCGTGCGCTTTAGCCGAGGCGCAACTGTGCAAAACCTTGGAGGCCGGGAGGTGACACGAGTGTCACAAGGGGCCCCGCCCGAGGGTCACTCGGAAGCGTGCAAGGCGGTCTCGCCGACGGACGGGTGGGCGGCGTCCCACTGCGCGGTCTTGTCCGGGAGGTGCTTGCCCAGGTAGATGCCGTAGGCGGAGAGGCCCACGCCGATGATGGCGAAGATGAGGGCGACGCCGAGCATCCAGCGCACGCGGGTGAGCGCGGTGATGGAGGCCAGTGCGATGCCGATCTGCATGAGGGGCATGCCGAGCTTGATCTGGTCCTCGGGGCCCTTGATGTCCTCGGCCTGCTCCACATGCGCGGTGACCTTTGTGGCCAGCAGCGAGGCCTGCGCGTTGAGCTCGTCGGCCTTCTTGTCGAGCGTCTCGGCGGCCGCCTTGATCTCGCTCTTCTCCTTCTCGTAGCGGTCGACCTTGGCCTGGTACTTGGCTTTCACGGCCGGGTCGGAGGCCAGCGCGATGACATTCTCGGCGAGGCTCTGCTTGGTGCTCTTGGACTGGAAATAGGCCCACTGGTTGGCGGCCTTGGTGCGCGCCTCGGCGGCGTCGTTCTTGATGCCGGCGATCTTCCCGTTGAGCAACAGCGCGGCGCTTTTGTGGTCGTCGGCGTCGCCGCCCATTTCTTCGCCGAAGTGGCTGAACACCACGGCGACGATCGCGAGGATCACGGTGGTGATGGCGATGCGGATGGTGAGGTTGTCGCCGGCCTCGGCCTTCTCTTCGATGGCTGCGTCGGCGGGGTTTTCGATTTCGATTTCGGCCATGGGTGAACGGATTTCTTCGGGGAAAGGGTGGGGGCTGTTCCGGTACGGGGCGGCAAGCTGCGACCGGAGGCCGGCTTGGCAAGCGCGCGTGCTTGCCCGTCGTCGCGCGGGGCGCAACATGCGCGGGCGTCCCCCTGAATTTCCATGCCCATAGCCCGAAAGCGTCTCCAGTATTTCCTCGCCGGTTCAGCCGGCCTCGGCGCGGCGGCGTTGGGCGGGGCGCTGATTCACTACACTCGGCCGTCCGTGCAGCGCGAACTGCTGCTGGAGCGTCTGCACGGCGCCGGCTGGACCGGCGACATCGCGTCGGTGTCGCTGCGTCTCGACGGCGAGCTGAGTCTGGATGGGCTCAAGCTGACGGACCCGTCCGGGCGGCGTTACGAGGCGAGTCATGTCGAAGGCGCCCTGTCGCCTTGGGAGACCCTTTTGGGCACGCCGCATGTGGAGCGACTCGAGGCCGAGGGGCTGGTGCTCGACCTGTCGGAAGCCGTCTCCGGCACCGGCGCCGGCGGCGCTTTCTCAATCCCCGCCGTGCGTGCCGATTCCGTGAACGCGCGGGGCGCAGTGAAGCTCGCCGGGGGGCGCCGCGTGGCGTTCGACCTGCGTGCTAGGGAGGTGGATACGCGCAAGGGCGCCACGCTGGTGTTCAGGCTCGCCGACGCCGCCGGTCCGACGCTCACCGGCGAATTGCGCGCCAAAATCTCGGGTTCGACGGAAAACCTTCCCGAGGATCCCTTTGCGCTGTGGGCGACGCTGCGCCCCTCGGTGGTCGTGCAGGCCGAGGCGCGTCCGTCCGCCGGCTCTCCCGCCGCCGCCACGATCGACATCACCGCGGACGCCGCGACGGCGACGCTGGCGGTGAGGGCGGGCAAGGGGCGCGCCGACCTGCGTGCGAATCTGGCGGTGGACGGTTCGTGGAAACTTGCCGGCGACCTGGCGGTGGACCGGACCTCGCTGGCGCCCTGGCTGGGCGACGCGACGCCTCCGGCGTTCGCCACGCGGGGCAAGGTGAGCGCGAACTGGCATCCCGTCACGCGCGCCACCGGCGCCACGGTGGCGTTTTCCGGCGAATTGGACGCTCCGCGCGTGGGGGCTGCGGGGCTGCGGGCGTTCGCCGTGGAGGCGGCGTTCTCCGGGGTGCCGGGAGGGGCCTGGAGTATCCGGAAAATACATGCGGAGGCCGGTTCTTCGGCCGCGCCGCGCGCCATCCTGGTCGATGCGGCCGGCGTGACCGTGCACCCGGGCGAACGATGGAGGGTCGAGACCGCCGAGGGGCGTGCCGCCTCCGTGCGCCTGGATCGCGCGCCGCTCGCCTGGCTCAACCCCTTTTTGTCCGACCGCGGCGTCTCGCTCTCCGGCGGCGAGGTCTCCGGCGAGGTGCGGCTGGCTCGCGACGCCTCCGGTCGCGTGACGCTGGATTCCGGAAGCGGACTCGCGTCCACCGCTTTCTCCGCGATGCGCGACGGGCGCGTGTGGTTGGACAAGCTGGAATTCCTGCTCCCGCTGCGCGCCGAGCGCGCCCCGGACGGAGCGTTGTCGGCGTCCGTTTCCGGGGCGCGTCTGACGCGGGCGGGGGAATCCGTGGTGAGCGCGGACCTCGAGTGGGCGCGTGACGCCGCTGGCGCCGCGCGCCTATCCGCCTCCGCCTTCGCGTCACCCGGAGCGCTGCCCACGGGGCTGCTGCCTGGCGGCGCGTGCGACTACTGCCGCGAGACGGGACTTCGCTTCGCGGGCGGCGTGCGCGTCGGATTCCCCATCTCCGGTCCGGCGGTGATCGAGAGCGGGCGGTTGGAGGGTGTCATGCGTGACGGGCGGCGGGCTTTCGGCGCCTCGCTGCTCAGGCCGCTGGCGCCGGGCGCGCCGTACCGCGACGGCGGTGCGCTTGTGGCGCTGGAGTTCAAGGGCGCGCCGCTGTCGTTGCTCAATCCGCTGCTGGGCGGCCCGTCGTTGGACGGCGTGGCCGAGTCCGGCGACCTGCATCTGTCGCTTTCCGATTCCGGGTGGAAACTGGCGCGGCCCGCCGAGGGCGCGCCGGCGTTCGTTCGGGGGCTTTCGTGGACGAATGCGCGCGGTCGCACGGTGCTGGCTCCCACCGACGCGCGAGGGTCGCTCCAGTGGGAACAGTCCGGCGAGGGCCGCTGGCGACTGGGGCTGGACGACATCACTTTCGAGAACTCCACCGGTCGCGCGCTGGGCGGCCGACTGGACTTCGCCTGGGACGGCGACGCGCCCGGCGCCTTTTCCGCAAACCTGACAGGGGACCTCGGCGCGTTCGCCGCGGCGGTTCCGGCTCTGGGCCGGGCGCGCATTGCCTCAGGCGAGTATTCCGTGCGCTTGGGGCATGACCCGGAGACGGCCGACGAAGGCCTGGCCGATGTGGAGTTTCGCGGTGTGCGCGCGGCTCCCGAAGCGCCGGCGCTGGGCTTGCAGGCGAGTGCGAGGCTGTCGCGGGACGAATCGGGGCTCACGCGCATGCGCGCGCCGCTCGCGCTGAGCGGGCCCTCGGGGGTCACCCGGCTGGAGCTCTCGGCTTCCGTGCGCAAGCGTGGGGGCGTGCGCGAATGGGACGCCGCGTTGAAGGGCGACACGCTTCACGCCGACGACTGGGTGGCTCTTTTTTCGGGTTACTCCGCCCCTGCCGCGCCCGGCGCGGGGGGCGCGCGGACGGGTCGTGATATCCCGGATACGAAACCGTTTTGGTCCGGCGACGCGGGGCGCTTTTCGGCTTCGCTGGAAGCCGTCAGGGTGGCCGGCGAGTCGGTGGCCAAGCCCTCGGTGTCGCTGGTCGTGACGCCGGAGCGTATCACGGCGACCGGCTTCGGCGCTCAGCTGCGCGGGCTGCCGGTGAGCGGCGAAGGCGCGTTGGGCTTCACGGCCGGAAGCGAGCGTCCGTATGTGCTCACCGCCAAGGCGGCTGGACGCGACATGCCGGTGGGACGCATCGTCGAGGCGGTCTCGCCCAACGCTTCCGGCTGGGTGGACGGCGACTTCGACCTGGATTTCGGCGCGGCGGCCAACGGCGGCACGCCTTCGGCGCTGGCGGACAATCTGGTGCTCACGCTGGAGGCGCGCAGCAGCGAAGGTACGCTGAGGTTCTTCCGCGCGGACAACGAGGCGGTGCGCCTTTCGGGTGAGCTGGCGGAGGTGGCGGGCGACCTGGCGGGCGACCTGGGCCGCATCCTGGGCAAGCGTGCGCCGGGCGTGGGCAGGCTGCTCGACGGCGCCTCGGTCATTCAAAAGGCGCTCAATCTTGTGAAGTACAAGCGCTTCGCGTTGTCGCTCAAGCGCATGCCCGACGGGTCCATCGAACTGCCTTCGGCCGAGGTCATGGGGGAGACGCTGCGCCTGAGCGGCTCCGGCAGGATAGGCCCGGCGCAAGGGCCCGAGTTTCGCGACCGTCACGCCACGGTGAACGCTCGGCTTGACGGGCGCAATGTGATCGCCGACGCGCTGCGCGCCATCGGCCGAACCGAGGGCGCGGCGGACAACGAGGGCTGGGTCGCGGGGCCCGAAATGCGCTACGACGGGCCGCTCAACAACCTGCGCAACAACCTCCTGAACAATCTCTTCCGAGCCGTGTCCGCGCCGACTCCCGGCGACCGTCCGAAGTCCATCCCGGGCGCCGCGCTGAAGGTGACCGCCGGAGCCGCGGCCGGGGCGGCCGGCGCGGTGGGTGCGGTGTTGGACGCCGTGGCCAAGCCGGTGGTCGGCGGTGGCTCCTCCGCCGACGCTCCTCCCGCGCGCTGAACGGCTTGAGCGGGAAAACGGCGAGGCGCCCGGAGTGTTCCGGGCGCCTCGTTCGTTTCCGGCTAAGCCGGGGCGATCACTTGCCGTCGGCAGGGATGAGCCGGGGCGGTTCGCGGCCCTCGACGCAGGCGGCGGTGATGACGACCTCGGCGGTGCCGGGGTGGTTGGGCAGGTCGTACATGGTCTCGAGCATCATCTTTTCCATGATGCTGCGCAGGCCTCGCGCGCCGGTCTTGAGCTCGAGGGCCTTCTTGGCGATGGCCGAGAGCGCCTCGTGTTCGAAGGTCAGGCGCACATTCTCCATGGCGAAGAGTTTGCGGTACTGCTTGGTCAGGGCGTTCTTGGTCTCCACGAGCACGCGCTCCAGGTCCTCCTGGCGCAGTTCGCCGAGCACGGAGGCGATGGGGAGGCGTCCGACGAACTCCGGGATGAGTCCGAACTGGAACAGGTCCTCGGGCTGGAGGTTCGCCATGATCTGCTCGGCGCTCAGGTGGTCGCCGGTTTCCGTGGCGATGTCGAAGCCGACGAACTTGTTGTTGATGCGGCTTCCCACGGTCTTCTCGATGCCCGAGAAGGCGCCGCCGCAGATGAAGAGGATGTTGGAGGTGTCGACCTGGATGTACTGCTGCTCCGGGTGCTTGCGGCCGCCCTGCGGGGGCACGTTGCACAGCGTGCCTTCCAGGATTTTGAGCAGCGCGTGCTGCACGCCGTGGCCGAGGTTGCGCGAGAGGTGCGCGCTGTCGCCCTTGAGCGCGAGCTTGTCGATTTCGTCGATGTAGATGATGCCGGTCTCGCAGCGCTTTACATCGCCGCCGGCGGCCTGCAGGAGGCGCAGCACGATGGTCTCCACATCCTCGCCGACATAGCCGGCCTCGGTCACCGTGGTGGCGTCGGCGATGGCGAAGGGCACATCGAGGGTGCGAGCGAGGGTGCGCGCCAGCAGGGTCTTGCCGGAGCCGGTGGGGCCGATGAGCAGGATGTTGGACTTCTCGACCTCGACCGGGGCGAGGTCCTCGCCGAACTCGGGCGCGGGCTGGACGCCTTCGAGGCGGCCCTTGAGGCGCTTGTAGTGGTTGTAGACGGCGACCGAGAGGACCTTCTTGGCCTGCTCCTGGCCGATCACGAAGTCGTCGAGCGTGCGCATGATCTCACCCGGGGGGATGAGGCGGATGGGCTTGGGCGGCTCAGCCGGCGCGGCGGCGGGCGCCTCGGCCGGGCCGGTCTTCTTGGCGGCGGGAGCGCCGGGTTTGGCGGCGCCCTTGTCGCGCGAGATGAGCTGGTCGCAGATGGCCACGCATTCGTCGCAGATGTTCACGCCGTCGGGGCCCGCGATGAGCTTGCCGACGAGGTTGTTGGGTTTGCCGCAGAAGGAGCAGTGCGGGGTGTCCGAAGGTTTGGCCATGGAAAGGAGAGAGTGTGTGGAGTGTGCGGCGGGAGGCCGCGGCGCTCAGCGCGAATCGCGCAGGCGCGGGTTGTGGTTGGCGCACCAATTGAGCGCGTCCTGCTCGTTGTCAAAATAGTCGGCGGTGAGGCCCAGCGTGTTGAGCACGGCGGAGATCTGGCGGCTTTTGCCGTAGGCGGCGGTGCCGGGTCTGGCGAGCAGCGCGTAGTGCCCGGGGTGCTGCCGGTTGCGCACCTCCAGCGCGAGCTGGGTGACTTTGACCACGAGTTCGAAGTCGGGCACGCGGGTGAGCTCGCGCCCGTCCAGCACGAGCGAGCAGTCGCCGAGCACGGCGGTCACCGCGGCGACATTGCGCACCATGGTGAGGCACTCGTCGAGCCCGACGGGCTCGCGGAACTCGATGCGAGCGATTCCCTTTTCGTTATCGATGGACCATTCGACAGGCATGGCGGTGCGGGGCTCAGACGGCCTTGGCCGGAGCCAGCCAGGCGTCGGCCCGGCTGTCGTCGGTGAACATTTCGGCGGGCAGGCCCAACTCGGCGAGCAGGGTGGTGAGTTGACGCATCTGGCCGTAGGCGGCGCCCTCGGCGGCGGCGAGCATGGCGATGGGCGTGTGCGGGGCGGTGGTGATGCGGGCGATCTCGTGCGCGAGGCGCACGAGGCCGGGGTAGTCCGGCAGCGAACGCAGCGGGCGCGCATCCACGCGCACCGCGAAGTCGCCGAAGGTGTTGGTCACCATCACCACCCCGCGGACCAGCGCGAGGCACTCCTGCTCGGCGATGTCACCGCACAGGCGTATGTTGACCGTTTTGGCTAAGCCGTCGGCCGACCAGTCGATGGGCATGGGAGGGGCCGTGGTTGCGCCGGCTCAGGCCTTGGCGGCCTTGGGCTGGATCACATGGTCGACGAGGCCGTAGGCCTTGGCCTCCTCGGCGGTCATGTAGTAGTCGCGGTCGGAGTCCAGGCGGAGGCGCTCGATGGTCTGGCCCGAGTGCTTGGAGAGCACGGTGTTGAGCTGGTCGCGCCAGCGGATGATTTCCTTGGCGGCGATGGAGATGTCGGAGGTCTGGCCGGTGGCGCCGCCGGAGGGCTGGTGGATCATCACGCGGCTGTTGGGCAGGGCGTAGCGCTTGCCCTTGGTGCCGGCGGCGAGCAGCACGGCGGCCATGCTGGCGGACATGCCCACGCAGTAGGTGGTCACATCGCAGCTGATGAAGTTCATGGTGTCGTAGATGGCCATGCCGGCCGCCACGGAGCCGCCGGGCGAGTTGATGTACAGGTGGATGTCCTTCTTGGGGTCCTCCATCTGCAGGAAGAGCATCTGGGCGATGACCGCGTTGGCCACCTCGTCGTGGATGGGCGCACCCAGGAAGATGATGCGGTCCTTGAGGAGGCGCGAATAGATGTCCCACGAGCGCTCTCCGCGCGCATCGCGTTCAACAACACTGGGAATGATATAGCTCATGGACAAAAAACCGGGGTGGTGGGTGCGGGGAAAAGGTGGGGGCGTCGGTCAGCCGGACCTCAGGGGAACGCCGCGACGCGAATCCGGCAAGATGGCCGCCCGCGCCCGCCTTGGAAAGCCGAAACGCCGAATCCTCCTCATGCGCGCCGAGTTCTTTGCTGCCCCGCTAGGCGGCACCGGCCGGCTCAGTCGGCCTGGAAGACGCGCAGGTGGTCGACCTCGATGCGCAGCCGGTCGTCCTCGGGGATGGGCGGGACATCAGCGCAGCCGAGCGACAGATGGTGCGGGCGGTCGAAGTTCCATCGGTTCCATTCAAATAGAGGGTTGCGCAGGACATCCGGCAGGAACTTCAGCCGTCGCCGCCATTCGTAGCCGATCACACTTGAGCGCAGCATGGCGTTCTTGAGCGCGTCGGGCACTTCCGCTCCGTCGCGGAAGACTCGCACGGATTCTCCGCACCACTCGATGGCGTAGTCGTGGAACTCGCCGTCGTAGTGACCTCCGGTCGAAGCGTTGGAAAGCGATGTTACTCCGGCTTCTTCGTTGAGGCGCTTTTTGCCGTCCCCAGGGGTGTCGGAGTTACTGTAGCCGACCGACGCGAATCCGATGACATAGCATGCTTCCGGGGCCGCCGGGCTGAACGAGCAATTTGCCAGGTTCCATCCCGAATTTGGCCGGTTGTCGGCGTTCATTCGACGGAGGGCCGAGGGCACGCAAGGCATGCGAAACCGTAGCTCGATGCGCAGCCTGCGCCGTCCGTCGAGCGCTTGCCTGTAGGTGACGGACGCCGAGTTGGCCGATGACTTTCCCGCCGGAGAGAGCGTCAGAACTCCGTTCGCCACCCGGGCCTCTCCGGCTGTCGGTTCGGCGTTGGCGACAACCAACCACTTCGTCGAGTCGGGCTTGCCGTCGCCGGATGAGTTGAACTCGTCGCCGCCTACATAGCGCATGCCTAGTGGGACTGTGACGCCTGCGGGCGTCGGCAGCGTCGGGAGTTTTCCGTCGATCAGTCTCGCCCATGTAACCACGCCCGCCAGTCCGATGGCGACGAGTGCGGAGGCGACGATCAGCGCCGCCTTTCGGGATATCATCATGGGGAAATCATCATGCGGGTATATCTGCAGCGGCTCTTTCGGGCTCAGTCGTCCCGATGGCCGGCCTTACTTGGCGAGGACGAGCTGCCAGGCGAGCACGGCGAGAATCATCACGAAGGTGGTGACCACGAAGGCGGCGAGCACGAGCAGGGCCTGGCGCAGGGGCGACTCCGCGGCGGGTGCCGGGGCGGCGGGGGCGGTCACGACCGGCGCGGGCTCCGGGGCGGTCGGTTCGTCGTCGTGGGACTCGGCGGGGACGGCGAGCGTGGGGAGCTTGGCGGGGCGCTTGGGGGTGCGCGCGATGCGGTGGGCGAAAGGCGATTCGGTGTTCACGGGAGAGGGGCGGGTTGGGCGTTAGCGGACGGCGGCGGAGCGGGCGCGGCGATCCTCGAGGTTGGCCATCTCCTGGTTGATCTCCTCCTGGTGCAGCTCCATCTGCTGGGCGCGCTTGATGAGGCGCTCCTCGGCGTCGCGCACATACTTTTCGCGCTGCTCGAGCAGGGAGGCCTGTTCCTTGAGCGTCTCCCACTTGCCGTAGCGCTGCATGAGGTCCTCGATGCGCTTGGCGGAGGTGAGGATGTGCGCCTCGCGCTTGAGAATCTCCTGCTCGCGCTCGGCGGCGCGGATCTGCTGTTTGCGCAGTTCGCGGGCTGTGGCGGTGAGGTGGCGCAGGATGGAGATGAGCGCGTCCTCGGAGCTGCCGGCGTTGGTGATGAGGCTTTCGAGGGTCTCGGCCTCGTCGGGGTAGGCCTTCACGATGCGGCGCCAGCCTTCGACCGGCAGGGTGAGCGGCACGGGGCGCACGCCGTCGCGCGCGGCGCAGTGGCAGAGGGCGAGGAATCCGCCGTGGTTGAGGCGCAGGGCGGCGGCGAGCTTCTTGTGCGGGTGCGCGGGGCCCACGGGCAGCAGCGCGTACTCGGTCTCGTCCTCGTTGGCGAAGAGCACGAGGAAGTCGGTGCCCTCGGCGCTCCACAGGGCGTCCACCTCCTCCATGTACTCGTAGCCGTAGAGCGAGAGCAGGCGCGCGAGCGACACGGCGCCGCTGATGAAGTCGGAGCTCAGGTCGCTCATCATGGGGACGCCGGAGGGGGTGGGGTTTTCGGGCATGGCGGGCCTCAAAACATTGTTTTCACAACCCTAGGCAAGGCCGGAGGCGTCGGCCGATGCAGGGAGTGGGGGGCGGGGCAGTCGCCGTGCGGGAGCGGGCCATCCGGGGTGTTGTGCCGTGGCTTTGCCGGTCCGTGAAAGTGACCGGGGCGCAGGCGGCGCGTCGTGGGTCAGCGCGTGTCGTCGTCGCCCTTGGGCAGCATGCGCGAGACGGCGAAAAGCAGGCCTGTCACGAGCGCGGCGAGCGCGCCCCAGAAAACGAGTCCGTAGCGTCCGTCGAGGGCGGATCCGGTGTCGCCCTGCACAGGGCCCAGCGCGGCGACGGAGGCCGGGGCGGCGAGCAGGCGGGGGGCGGCGAGGCGCAGGTCGGCGTAGTCGGGCGGGGCGGCGGCGGGATTGCCGAAGTGTAGGGTGATGTCGCCGGAGTCGGGCGCGACGAAGCGCAGGTTTGTCACCGGAAGGTGGATGCGGAAATCGGTCGGTGCGACGGGGGCGTTCGCCCCGTTGTCGACTTCCAGCACGAGCGCCACGCGCGAGTCGGCTTTGCGCGCGGCCAGAGCGCCGGCGGGCACGGGGAGCCGCAGGGTGTTGTCCGGTGCATCCGGTGAAACCGGACTGCGCCAGTCCGCCGAGGCGATAACCTCGGCGCGCATGCCATCGCGGGCTGTCGGCGCTTCGCGCACCAGGCGCACCGGTCGGAGGAAGTCGCGCGCGGCGCTTTGGAAGTCCACGGCGAGGACGGGCGGGGCGCCCTCCGGAAGCTCGAGGCGGAATCGTGCGACCTCGCCGTTGCGCGAAGCGGGCAGCTCGGCGACCTTCACGGGAAACGCCTTCTCGCGGCCGGTGGCCTGGGCGAGGTAGGGGATCTGTACTCCGGCGCTCGCCAGTCTCAGGTCGCCCAGGTCGGCCCGGGCGTGGCAGAGCGTCTCCGGGTCGAGTTCCAGTGTCTGCGCGCCGGGGGCGGTCACGAGCACGCGCTTGGCGAGCTTCCAGTCGCGCGTGTCGATCCTGGCGCCCGCGATGAACGCGGGGCGAACCGGGGGCGACTCGCGGTGGTCCGCGTTGGGGGATATGGCGCCCGCTGTGGCGCGGGAGGCCGCTCCGGCCTTGATTTTCGAGGCGAGCGGGGCGAGGTCGTAGACCGGCGCGGCCGCCGCGGCGTTGCCGCTGAGCAGCCGCACGCCGGAGTCCGGCGCGATGAAAAGCAGCCGGCGCTGTCGCCGGTCGGCGGATACGCCGGTGAGCGCGAGGGGCGGGCTGTCGCCGTTGTCCAGCGACACGACGATTTCGCGACCGGGTGGGAGCGCGTCGCATTCCAGTCGAAGCGAGGCCGACGGCTCGCCGCCCAGTCCGGAGATGCGCCAGATCGTGCCGCGCGAGACGACGCGCTCGCCGGAATCGTCCCGCACCGCGACGGTGGCGCGGCGGGTGAAGAGCGGCTCGGGCGTGTCGAAGGTGATGCCGGAGAGCGGCAGGCGGGAGGCGCCCAGGTCGAGCGTGAGGCGCGTGACGCCGGGTTTCTCCTCGCGCGAAACGAGAGCGGCGTTCAGGGGCGTGCGCGGATCGAGCGCGGCGCGCAGTGTGGTCCGCGCGCCCCGCACGATGGCGCCCGTGAACGGGACGGCGTCGCTCTTCGCGTCGTCCACGGTGATGCGCAGCCGGGGGAAGGCCGCCGGAGGGAAGTTCAGTCGCAGGTTGGCGGCGCCGTCCTTGCGGCGAAACACCGGCAGGTTGTCCGCGACGAGCGTCCAGTGCTCGCCGTCGGCGGAGCCTTCCACGCGCACGGGCTTGAGGAAATCCACGCCGGCGGTGGCGAGCTCCACGCCGTCCACGGGTTCGTCCAGTCCGGTCTCCAGCAGCAGCGTGGTGGCGTTGTAGCCGAGCGTGGCCACGAAGGACTTAGCGGGACGCACGCGCACACCCTTCAATTCGCTTTGCAGATCGGGGATGACGAGCAGGTGCGGAATGGCCCGCCCGCCGGCGTCCACCAGCCGGATGTCGGCCAGGTCGGCGCGTGCGGCGTCGAGCGTGGCGTCGGGCAGTTCGAGCGAGGCGAGCGCTCCGGGCTCGGCGCTCACCGGTTGGGAGAATTTCCAGGCGGCGGTGTCGAGGGCGTGGGCGGCCGGCGCGAGGAGCGCGAGGGTCAGGAGGGTCGATGTTCTCATCGGCGTGAGGGGCGGTTTTGGGGGGAGCTGCGCGGCGTCACGCGCGTTCTTCGGCCAGGAATTTTTGGTACAGGAATCCGGATACGAGCAGGATGGCCGCGACGCCCAGGGCGGCGCCCACGCGGTGAAGTTCGCTCAGTTCCGTGAGGTCGTGCAGGAACACCTTGCCGAGCGTGACGAGCAGCAGCGCGATGGCGGCGTAGCGGGCCGCGCGCAGCTTCCTGAGGATGCCGGCGAGGAGCAGACCCAGCGAGAACAGGCCCCAGCCGATGCTGTAGGTCAGGTCGCGCGCCAGGTTGCCGGAGAAGTCGAAGGTCAGCACCGCCGCGCCGGGCTCGGAGAAGAAGTCGGCGATCTCGATGTTGAGCAGCAGGAACATCAGGATGACGCCCCCGGCGCGCAGCAGCGGCGTGACATCGGAGCCCAGCACGAGGTTTCGCGGGGGAGCCAGCATCCGGGCGCCGGCGAAGAGCGAGGCGGCCGCGACGGCATAGGCGTACAGGTACCAGTTCCAAATCGGCAGTTCGCCGCGCGCGTGGTACCCGAGCACGGCCGGGTTCAGCGCCAGGCGTGCAAACGCGACGATCATCAGCGCGACGCCCGCAAGGCGCAGCCCGGCGTGCGGCACGCGACGGAAGAGCGCGCACAGCGCGGCGCCTTCGAGGGCCCATGCGAGCGTGAGCCACTGGCGGTCGAACTGCAGCGGGAACACGGCGGTGATGAACGCCAGCGCGCCGCCCCCGTAGAGCGCCAGTTGCGTGAGGCGCGCGGGCGCCGTCGTCGGCGTGCGACGCATCACGAGCGCCAGACCGGCGAGCGCGGGCAGCGCGAAGGCGGCCGGCTCCAGGCCTGGGAAGGCGTGAGGGCGCAGGAGCCCGCGGGTCGTGTGGAGCATCAGGAAGTGGACGCCGAGCGACGCCACCGACGCGGCCCACGGGGCGACCCTGTCCTCGAAGTCCTTGTGGAAGACGAACGGGTAGGCGAAGAAGGTCGCGCAGAAGACGAGCTGCCACGCGATCGGCAGGGCGGGCGTCATGCCGGGGTTAAGGTTGGCGCTCATCCAGGCGAACTGTGTCAGCGCGGCGCCGCCGAGCGCCACGGGGGCGAGAGAGGGCATGCGCAGCAGTTTGCCCAAGCCCAGCAGCAGCACGGCCAGCAGCAGAGCCAGTCCGAAAACCGGCGACGGGTCGGCGAGCGGCAGGCGCGTCGTGGCCATGACGAGCAGCAGGAACGGCAGGATGCCCGATGCCGGCGCCAGCAGCGCGGCCACCGCCGCGTTCGAGTTCGCGGGCGCTTCGGGCAAGCCGGACGAGGTCGAGCCGGGGGCGAATTTTTTCCAAAGGGAGACGCCGAGCGCCATGAAGGCCATGGAGGCGCCGCCGAGCAGGAGCAGCCAGGTGTTGAGTCCGGCCAGGTCGGCGCCGACGTGCGTGAGTGTGGCGCCGGCGGCGACCAGCGTGAGCGCCAGCACGAGGAGCACCGGGGCGAGCGCGGCCGTGGCGATGGCGATCACGACGGCGAGCGCGTCCACGATGAGCAGCAGCGGCCACACGAGCAGCGAGTCGAAGCGGAACGCGGGAATGAGCGTCATCAGCAGGGCCAGCACCGGGAAGACTCCGCACCATGCGGGTGTCTGCGCGATTTTGCCCATCCGGCGCAGCGTGAGCGGGACCGCGGTGTGCACGACGGCAAACGCCAGGTGCAGGGCGAGTCCGGTGTAGAGGTTGTCCTGCGTGAGCGCGTCGGCCGTCCAGCCGAACAGCAGCAGGAAGACGAAGCCGCCGGAGACCGGGCCGGCCCAACGCACGCGGCCGTCGGCCGAGGCCAGCGCGAACACGCCGGCCTCCACGAGGAAGGCGTAGGCGAACGGGATGGCGGGCGAGGCGCTCAGGAACGGCGCGTCCACGAACGGCAGCGCCGCGAGCATGGCGGTGCCCGAGAGCGCGAGGCCGGAGGCGGAGAGCCAGTCGTTGGTGCGCTCACGACGCTTCGCGATATGCGCGGCCACGACGAAGATGAGCTGCATGAGTAGGAAAACGCCCATGGGGATGTAGATGTCGGCCGTGTGCGCGTAGGCGCCCCGGTCGTAGTACTTGATCCACCAGCCGAACTGCGTGAGCGCGGTGCCGGCGGCGCCGAGGGCGGCGAGGAAGTGCCAGCGGCGGCGCAGCGCCACGGCGAGAAGGCCGATTTTGAGCAGCGCGATGTATCCGAAAAGCCCGAACGGGTTGTCCGCTCCGGTCGACAGCAGGGGCGGCGTGAGGAAGCCTCCGGCGATGCCGAGGATGGCGATCGCCGGGGCGCCCAGACGCACCGCCATGAGGAAGGCGGCGGCGGTTATGAGCGACATCGTCGCGAAAGCCGCCGGGGCGGGGAGCAGGTTCCACAGCGACTTGGACGCGCACGCGAAGGTGACGGCGTAGAGGGTGAGCGTGCCGGCGGACGCCAGGCTCTGCTGCGTGACCGCATAGCGTTCACGGTTGAGGCGAAGTCCGCCGATGATGAGGCCCAGTCCGGTGATGAAGCCGAACGCCGCGCGCACGGCGGGCGGTATGACGGCGTGCTCGATCGACCATTTGATGCCGTAGCCGACGCCGATGGCGATGAGGATGCAGCCGGCCCAGGTGGGGAGTTTCGCGCCCAGGAACTGTTCCCAGTTGAACGGCTTCGCGTGTTCCGGAGCTTCCGGCTCGTCGCCCCGCGCGAAGCTCGGCGCGGGCTCCGGCCGCTTGGGTGCCGGCGCGGGGATCTCAGGCGGCAGGGGCGGCGGCTCCACGGCGGGCTTGTCCAATTTGGCCGACACCAAGGCCGACCCGAAATCTTCGCGTGCGGCGGCGGGCGTCACGGCGGGCGCTTCGGCTTCGGCGGTGCGCGCCGGTATGGGCGGAGGCGCGACCTTGGCGGGGGCCTCGGCCGTCTTGGCTTCGACCTTGGGCGCCGGTTGGGACGGGGGCTCTACGGCGGCGGAGTTCCGGCGGATTTCGCGCCTCAGGCTGTCCAGCGAGAGCGCGAGTTTATCGAGCTCACGGCGCGTGTCGCGCTCTTGTCGCGTGAGTTCTGCCTCCAGTTCGGCGGCCATGCGGGTTGCGGCGCCGGCCTTGGTCAGCGCGACCCAGGGGACGACGACGGCGGTGATGAAGAGAAATAGCCCGATCAGGGCGAGGAGTGCTTCCATGACGGAATAAATGATGCGTGAGGGGATAGCTTACCGGACGGGGCGCGCGAGGCGTGAGTTGATAAAATCGAAGTCGAGTTTGAGCCCGCGCCTTTTCCCCGGCGGCCACGGGGCGGCTTTGTGGGGTTGACGCGGGGCGCGCGCGCGACACCTCCGGTGCGCGTGAGCCAAGACTTCCACGACATCGACGACCCCGAGGCGCGCAAAGAGGCCGCCCTCGCCGCTCTCGCCGCGACGCGCGCGGCGCGGGTGGACGCGCTGCGCGGACCGGTCCTGGAGGCGTTGGGGGGCGCGAAGCTGCTCACGCTGGAGGTGGGCTGCGGTCACGGGCACTTCCTCGACGACTACGCGAAGGTGCACGCGGACGAGTACTGCATCGGCATCGACCTGCGCACGAAGCGCATCGAGAAGGGCAATCGCAAGCGCGACCGCGGCGGGCACGGCAACCTGGTGTTCATGAAGGCCGAGTTCACCGAGTTTCTCGATGCGCTGCCGGCGGATGTGCGCCTCGGGAAAATCTTTTTCCTGTTCCCCGACCCCTGGCCGAAGGCGCGCCACCACCGCTACCGCATGATTCAGACGGAGAGTCTCGACGCGCTCGCCGCGAAGGCCGCGCCCGGTTGTCGTCTGCATTTCCGCTCCGACCACGCCGACTACTTCGAGTGGTCGGTGGAGCATGTGCGCACCAATGCGCACTGGGAGATCAACCCGGCGCTTCAGTGGCCGTTTGAGTGCGAGACCTTCTTCCAGAAGCTTTTGCCGGACTTCCAGAGCTTCGTCGCCGAGCTCACGCCGGCGAAGGGCGAGGGCTGATCCTTCCTTTTGCGCGAGGCGCCGGAATCCCGGCGCCTCGTTTCTTTTGCGCGCTCGACGCCCGCCGGGCGGGCGGTCAGAACGCGCGGCATGAGAAATTATTGGAGCGCGTATTGTGTCGCGGCGTGCCTGGGGCTGGCCGCCTTGAATCCTTCGGCGAATGCCTTGGCCGAGTCGTCCTCGGGCGAGCTTGAGCGCTTGCGCGCCGAGATCCGTCGCCATGACGAACTTTATCACCATAAGAACGCGCCGGAGATAACGGACGCCGAGTATGACGCGCTGAAGCGGCGGCTGGCGGAGTTGGAGGGCGTCGCGCGCGACGAGCCGGGGCGCGAGTCGCTCGGGTTCGGCGACGACCGTGAGCCCGGTGCGCAGCGCCACCGGCACCTCGTGCCGATGACGGGGTTGGACAAGGTTCACTCGGAGGCGCAGCTGCGCCGGTTTCATGCCGAGTCGACGGCGCGCGGTGCGGAGGTGTTTGTTGTCGAGCCCAAGTATGACGGGCTCGCCATCAGTGTGACCTATGCGGCCGGCCGGCTTGCTTGCGCCGCCACGCGAGGCGACGGCTCGGAGGGCGACGAGATGACGGCGAATCTCCTCTCCGCCGTAGTGGTGCCGCGCGAACTGAAGGGCGCCCGGGCGCCGCGACTTGTCGAGTTGCGCGGCGAAGCGTACCTGCGCACGGAGGACTTCCTAAAGCTCAACAGCGAGCGGGAGTCGGCGGGCGAGGCGCCGTTCGCGCACCCGCGCACCGCCGCGGCCGCAATGCTTCGCGCCGAGGGTTCGGCCGGTCGGTCTGCGGCGTTGCGTGTCGTGTTCTTCGGCGTCGGCGCGTGGGAGCCGGTCGACGGCGAGCCGGCGCGTCCGCGCACGCAGCGCGAATTGCACGCCCGGCTCGCCGGGTTCGGCCTTCCCGTTCCGGATCCGGTGTTCGTCGCGACGGCTGCGGACGAGCTTGTCGGCCGCGTGCGCGAGATGGCGGCGCGCCGAGCAAAACTCGGGTTCCCGACGGACGGCGCGGTGGTGAAAATCGACGGGCTTGCCGGCGAGGGACGCCGTGCGGTTGCGTTCAAGTTCGAGCCCGAGCGCGCGGAGACTGTGCTCACCGGTATCGTCGTGCAGGTGGGGCGCACCGGGCTCGCCACGCCCGTCGCGCTGCTCGCGCCGGTGAGCCTGGGCGGCGCCACGGTGCGGCGCGCCGGACTGCACAACGCCGGCGAGATCGAGCGTCGCGATTTGCGCGTGGGCGATGTCGTGACGGTGGAGAAGGCCGGCGATGTCATTCCGGTCGTCACCGGGCCGGTGCTCGCTCGGCGTGATTCGGGCGCGAAGCCGTTTGTGTTTCCCTCGGAGTGCTCCGGGTGCGGCGTCGCGTTCGAGCGCGTCGAGGGCGCGGTGCGCTGCGCGAACGGCGCGTGTCCTGAGCGGCTGGCGCGCGGGCTGGAGCACTTCGCGTCGCGCGGGGCGTTGGGCATATCGGGGCTCGGGCCGTCCATGGCGGACAAACTGATCGCCTCGGGCCACGTGAAAAGTTTCGCCGACCTGTACCGGTTGAGCCGCGAGGACCTGGCGTCGCTCGACGGCGTCGGCGCGAAGTCGGCGGCGAAACTGCACGCCGCCATCGCCGCGAGCAAGGGGGCGCCCCTGTGGCGGTTCATCGTCGCGCTGGGGCTTCCGGAGACAGGTCCGGCCGCGGCGCGCAAACTCGCGGTTCGCTTCGGTTCTCTTGGCGGGCTCGCCGGCATGACGCGCGAGGCGCTCGCCCCGCTGCGTCTGGGCGAATCGGCGGAGCGCGCGCTGCTCGAACATTTCGCCGACCCGGACAACCGCGCGTGCGTCCGGGCCCTGTCGGCTCTCGGATGCGGCGCGCGCGGGGCCGAGTGAGTGCGAGGTCGCCGCGCCGTGGCGCGACGCGGCGTTTTTCGTCTGGCGCGGCCGGGGGAATCGGGTTGGCTGCGAGGCATGAGCAAGAAAGCCGTTTCCGCGAAGAAGGCGCCCGTCGCCGCCACGAAGAACGCCGCCGGAGCGCCGGCGGGCAAGACCTCGACGAAGGACATGACGGGGCTGACCCTCATCGGTCAGACGAAGAACAAGCCGACGAAGCACCTGGAGACCTTCCCGAACCGCCATGCCGGCCGCAACTATGTGGTCGAGCTGAGCACGGACGAATTCACCTGCCTGTGTCCCGCTACCGGCCAGCCGGACTTCGCGACCATCACGATCCGCTACATCCCCGGCCCGCGCATCGTGGAATCCAAGTCGATGAAGCTGTACCTGTGGAGCTTCCGCAACGAGGGCTGCTTCCATGAGCACCTGACGAACCTCATGCTCGACGACCTGGTGGGCGCGCTCGAGCCGGTGTGGATGGAGGTCGTCGGCGAGTTCGGCGTGCGCGGCGGCATCTCCATCACGGTGCGCGCCGAGCACGGCAAGCGCCCCGCATAAGGGCGGTTTCAAGTTTCTGGTTTTCCGTTTGAAGACCGTCCGGTGCCGGGACCTCGATTCTTTGATCCACAGATGATCGCGGATTTTCACGGATGAACGCGCACAGCCCAATCGGTGTCCTTCCGTGGAAATCTGTGGATAAAACCAAAAGCCCCCGGTGAAACCGAAAGCCGACAAATCGGGCGCCAAGGGCGATGCGGCCATCCGGAAGGATTTTCCGGGAAAGCCGGCGGTGCTGGAATTGATCGCGGCGCTGATGGTCGAGAACCGTTCGTCGCCGTACACACTGCGCAATTACGGACAGGCCCTCGCGGATTTCTGCGATTGGGCCGACAAAGACCACGGGTTCGCCGGCGACTTTTCGAAAATCACGCGCCGGCAGGTGCGCGACTTCATCATCGAGAAGCAGGGCACGCATGCGCGGCGCACGCTGCACAACCATGTGAGCGCCCTGCGCGCGCTGTACCGGCGGCTGCGCACGCTCGGCGCGGTGAAGTCCAATCCGCTCACCGGGCTGGTCCTGCCGAAGCTGCCGAAGGCGCTGCCCAAGTATTACACCGAGAAGCAGGCGCGCGAGTTCCTCGACGGGCCCAAACGGCTGCTCGAGGACGAAAGGCTCACCGAGGCCGAGGCGGCGCGCGACACGGCCATCCTGGAAACCCTGTACGGGGGCGGGCTGCGCGTGTCCGAGCTGTGCGGGCTCAACCGTGGCGACCTTGATTTCGAGGCCGGCACGGTGCGCGTGCTGGGCAAGGGGCGCAAGGAGCGCGTGGTGCCGGTGGGCGAGGTCGCGATGGACGCTCTCGCCGCGCACCTGGACGCGTCGCCGTCGACCGGGCGTGACGCGCCGGTGTTCGCGTCGCCGAAAAAGGAGCGGCTGTACCCGAGGGCGGTGCAGCTGTGGGTGAAGCGGTACCTGGCGCTGGCCGGGCTGCCCGCCGACCTCTCGCCGCACAAACTGCGCCACGCGTGCGCCACGCACCTGCTCGACCACGGGGCTGACCTGCGTCTGGTGCAGGAGCAACTGGGGCACGCCTCGCTGTCCACGACGCAGATTTACACGCATGTGTCGCTGGCCCGGCTGAAGGCCGTGCATGCGAAGGCGCATCCGCGCGCCTGACCGGCGCGCGGAGTTTTCAGTTTTCGGTTTTCAGTCTTCGGTTTTCGGAAACTGTCATCGCCTCGGACTTCGCGCGCGACGGTTGGTCGCGCGGAAAGCCGAACACCGAACACTGAAAACTGCGCCCATGCCCTCGTTCACTCTCGTCACCGGCGACGACGACTACCTCGTCGAACGCGAATCGCGCGCGCGCTACGAGAAGATGACGGCGGGCGTGACCGACGACATGTCGCGCGAGGTGATCGACGCGGCGTGCACGAAGGTCGCCGATGTGGAGGCCACCTTCGGCACCATCGCGTCGGCCGTGCAGACGCTGTCGCTGTTCGGCGACAAGAAGTATGTGTGGGTGAAGAATTTCAACTGGATCGCCGACTCGCAGCTGGGCAAGTCCGAGGGCTGCAAGGTGGTGGTCGAGAAACTGCTCGCGCTGCTCAAGGACCTCGACCCTTCCGGCGTGGAACTCCTGCTCAGCGCTTACCCGCTGGACGGTCGCAAGCGCGAGGCGAAGGCGCTCAAGGAGCTCGCCGAAGTGGTGGAGATGAAGGGGGCGAAGAACGCCGACGAGCATGTGGCGCGGCTGGTGCGCGAGGCGAAGTCGCTGGGCGTGACGCTCGACGAGGACGCGGCGCAGACGCTGGTGCAGAAGGTGAACGGCAGCCTGCGCATGATGGAGAGCGAGCTGCAGAAGCTGGCCTGCCATGCGGGCGAGGGCGGGCGCATCGGGGCGCGCACGGTCATCGAGCTCGTGCCCACCTTCGGCGAGGGCGATTTCTTCGAGCCCGTGGAGGCCTTCTTCTCCGGCGACCCCGCGTGGACGCTCGACGCCCTGCGCCGCTATTTCTACCAGAACGACGAGGCGCGCCCGCTCATCGCGGCGCTGCAGAGCCGTTGCCGGCTGCTCATCCAGCTGCGCGCCATGATGGACGCCGGGGCGATCAAGCTCGGCTCGCGCGGCATCTCGCAAGGCGATTTCGCGGCGGCGCAGCGCGAGTACGCGAAGCACTACCCGGGCGAGGCGGCCAAGGTGAAATACAATGTGTTCGCCGCCAACCTGTGGTACCTGGGCAACAAGGTCGCCCCCGCCGCCAACCTTTTCCGCCTGCGCAAGCTCGTGGACATCCGGCTCGCCCTCGACGACGCGTTCACGGGCATCCTGGAGCGCCCGAACGACCAGGAGGCGGTGATGCGCGAGTTCGCGGTGAAGGCTCTGGGCGGCAAATGAGTCCGCGGCGCGGGACGTCTTTCCCGCGCACTTCGCCTTCCCTTCGCGCCGCGTTTTCCCAACCCTGCGCCTCATGAAAGTTTTCGACCGCGACATCGGGGGCGTCCTGTTCGACATGGACGGGCTCATGCTCGACACCGAGCGCATCAGCATGCGCGCGTGGCAGGCCGCGTGCGCCGATTGCGGCGTGACGCTGACCAACGCGCAGTTTCTCGACATCATCGGGCACCGCGAGGCGGATTGCCTGAAATTGGTGAAGGGCATGCACGGCGAGCACCTCGACGCCGACGCCATCGCGCGGGCCACGCGCGCGCACTATGCGAGGCTGCTGGAGGAGGGCGGAGTGCCGGTGATGCCGGGGCTCACGGACGCGCTGCGCGTGCTGAAGACGGCGGGCGTGCCGATGGCCGTGGCGACCTCCACGCATCAGGCGGTGGCCGTGAAGAAGCTCACCCAGGCCGGCGTCGCGCACTTCTTCCGGGAAATCGTGGGCGGCGACATGGTGCGCCACGGCAAGCCCGCGCCGGACCTTTACCTGCGCGCGGCCGAGTCGATCGGCGTGGCGCCGGAACTGTGCCTGGCGCTGGAGGACAGCGGGCCCGGTCTGCGCGCCGCGCACGCGGCGGGGTGCGCGACGGTGCTCATCCCGGACCTGAAGCCGCCGTCGCCCGAGGTGCGCGCGCTGGCGTGGCGCGTGATGGGGTCGATGCGCGAGTTCGCGGACGAGCTTCGGCTGGAGCTTTGGATCGGCGACAGCTGATCCGCACGCCCGGGGCGTGTCGCGAAACGACACTGTTTTAGACGCGTTTACGACGCTCTTTCGGGTGGCGAAGGCCGCCCGTCGGGGTAGCCGTGGAAGCCTATGCCCCGCCTTGCACCAGCTCTCTCCCTAGTCGCCCTGTCGTCCTTCGTCGCAAGCGCCGGCGTCGCTCAGGAGGCGCCTGCGGCGAAGCTTTCCGGGGCGAAGCCCAACATCATCTTCATTTTTTCCGACGACCATGCGGCCCAGGCGCTCGGCGCGTACGGGTCGCGTTTCGGCGACGATGTGACGCCCCGGCTGGACGCGATGGCGCGCGAAGGCGTGACCTTCGAGAACTGCGTGTGCGGCAACCCGATCTGCGGTCCGTCGCGCGGCATCGTGCTCACCGGGCGCTTCTCGCACTCCAATCGCTACTTCTCCAACGAACTCTCGCCGGCGTTCGACACGCGTCAGCGCATGCTGCCGCAGGTGATGCGGGAGGCCGGGTACCAGTCGGCGCTCATCGGCAAGTGGCACCTGGGCGACGCGTCGGCGCCGAAGGCGGGCTTCGACCATTTCGAGGCGCTGCCCGGGCACGGCCAGTACTATTCGCCGGAACTGAACACCGCGACGGGTCGCAAGAAGTACCCCGGGCATGTGACGGAGGTGCTCACCGATCGGGCGCTGGAATGGCTGAAGTCCGGGCGCGACCCGAAGAAGCCGTTCGTGCTCATGCTGCACCACAAGGCGCCGCACCGCAACTGGGTGCCCGGGCCCAACGAGGTGAACCTGTTCAAGGGGCGCGAGTGGCCCGAGCCGTCGAACCTGTTCGACGACTACGCCACGCGCTCGCCCGCCGCGGCGGAGGCGCGCATGCGCATCGGCGACCACCTGTATTTCGACAACGACCTGCTCCTGCCCACCGGCAGGAAGGAGTTCCTCGGCGGCGGCCTGTCAGCCAGCCTGGTGCGCATGTCGCCGGAGGAGCGTGCCATTTTCGAGAAGGCGTACGCCGAGGAGAACGCCGCGTTCCTGGCGAACCCGCCGAAGGGCGAGGCGCTGCTGCGTTGGAAGTATCGTCGGTACATGACGAACTACCTGCGGTGTGTGAAGGGCGTGGATACTTCGGTCGGCCGTGTGCTCGATTACCTCAAGGCCGCCGGGCTCGATGAAAACACGGTGGTCGTGTACAGCTCCGACCAGGGCTTCTTCCTCGGCGAGCACGGCTGGTACGACAAGCGCTTCGCCTACGAGGAGTCGCTGCGCATGCCGCTGATCGTGCGCTGGCCCGGCAAGCTCAAGCCCGGCGCGCGCGTGCCCGGGCTCGTGCAGAACGCGGACTTCCTGCCGACCTTCATGGACTTCGCCGGGTTGCCCGCCGACCCCGCCATGCACGGCGTCTCGCTGGCGCCGCTGCTCACGGGGGAGAAGACGAGCGTGCGCGACGCGGCCTACACGCATTTCTACGAGGACACCGTCGAGCACCATGTCGGCGCGTATGTGTCGGTGCGCACCGCCGACAGGAAGCTCATCCGCTACTACGAGCGAGGTTTCACCGAGATGTACGACCTCACCCGCGACCCGCGTGAGATGCGCAACATCGCCGACGACCCCGCGTTCGCCGCCGAGCGAAAGGCCTTGGAAAAGCGCCTGGAGGAGCTGGCCGTGCGCTATGCAGACAAGACCGCCCCGTGGGGCGACGACAAGGGCGGCGAGGTGCCCGAACGCGCCCGGGTGAAGCCGGGCTCGAAGGCGCCGGCGCCGGCGTTCAGTTGCCGCTGAGGCGGGCCCTATAGGAAGGCGGAAGTCGGAGTGCGGAATGCAGAAGTGGGGCCGCCCGGTGGGCGGCCCGCTTGGTGACCCTTTCCGAAAATGGTCTGCACGCGCCGAGTCGCAGGCGGGGCCACTTCTGCATTATGCCTTCTGCGTTCCGCCTTTAACCCGGTTTCCCGGGTTGCGGCTAGGCGGCCGGGGCGTCGTCGGCGTACTCGGTGGGGTCGGCGATGCCGGCGAGGCGGAAGGCCTCGCGGCGTTCCACGCAGGTGCCGCAGCGGCCGCAGTGTTTGGCGCCGCCCTTGTAGCAGGACCAGGTGAGCGCGAAGGGCACGCCCAGTTCGGCGCCGCGGCGCACGATGTCGGATTTGGACCAGTTCACCATGGGGCGCTCCAGGCGCACCTTATGCCAGTCGGCCAGGCCGATGGCGTGGTCCATGGCGTCGGCGAACTCGGGGCGGCAGTCCGGGTAGATGGTGTGGTCGCCGCTGTGGGCGGCGTAGGCGAGGGTGTCGGCCTTCAGCGCGATGGCGCGGGCGGCGGCGACGGCCAGGAGTATCATGTTCCGGTTGGGCACCACGGTGGTCTTCATGGACTCCTCGGTGTAGTGGCCTTCGGCGACATCCACGGCCGTGTTGGTCAGGCTGTTCGAGCCGAAGATGGCGCCGAGCGCGCGCAGGTCGGCCACCCGGTGCTCCACGCCGTAGTGGGCGCAGACCGCGCGGGCCGATTCGATTTCGCGGGCGTGGCGCTGGCCGTAGTGGATGGTCAGGGCGTGCACTTCGCGCCCCTCGGCGAGCAGGTGGGCGAGGAGGACGGTGGAGTCGAGCCCCCCGGAATAGACGACGACGGTTCGCATGGCGTGTGGACTTTATTGCAGCGACCGAGGGGCCCGATGGCCACCGGAAATTTTCCCCGGGGTAGGGGGCGGGGCGGCGGGGCCGCTTTGCCATTGCCAACCCCCGGGGCGGCTTTTGCCTCTGCGCCCGCCCATGTCCGTCAAAAACATCGTTCTCCTCGGAGCCACCGGCTCGATCGGCGACAGCACGCTGAAGGTCGCGCGCAAGCACCGCGACCGCATCCGCATCCTCGCGGTGGCCGCCAATTCGCGCTACCGCGAACTGGCCGACATCGTGCGCGAGTTCGCCGTGCCGCATGTGGCGATTTTCGAGGAAAAGGCGGCCGCCGAGGCGCGCGCCTCGGGTCTGTTCCCGGCGCATGTGCGCATCGTGAGCGGGTTGGACGGGCTCATCGAGCTGTCCACGCTGCCCGAGGCCGACCTGGTGGTGACCGCCGTGGTGGGCACGCTGGGCCTCAAGCCCACGCTCGCCGCCATCCGCGCGAAGAAGTCCGTGGCCGTGGCGTCCAAGGAGATCCTGGTGCTGGCGGGCAAGTTCGTCATGGCCGAGGCGGCGCGCCACGGCGTGTCCATCCTGCCGATGGACAGCGAGCACAACGCGATTTTCCAATGCCTGCACGCGGAGCCCAAGCGCTTCGTGGACCGGCTCATCCTCACGGCCTCCGGCGGGCGTTTCCGCGACTCGACGATCGAGGAGATGCGCACCGTCACGCCCGAGCAGGCGCTGAAGCACCCGAACTGGAGCATGGGCCCGAAGGTCACGGTGGACTCCTCCACCATGGCCAACAAGGGCCTCGAGCTCATCGAGGCGCGCTGGCTGTTCGACCTGCCGGAAGACCGCATCGACATCGTGGTGCACCCGCAGTCCATCATCCACTCCATGGTGCAGTTCGTGGACGGCTCCATCCTGGCGCACCTCTCGCCGCCCTCGATGACCTTCGCCATCCAGCACTGCCTCTTCCACCCCGAGCGCGCCGGAGCCGTGGTGCCCACGCTGGATTTCGCGCAGGCCATCCGGCTCGACATCCGCCCGCCCGACTACTCGCGCTTCCCCTGCCTGCGCCTGGCGCGCGAGGCGTCCAAGGCCGCCGGCTGCGCGCCCGCCGTGTTCAACGCCTCCAACGAGGTGGCGGTGGCCGACTTCCTCGCCGGCAAGATCCCCTTCCTGGCCATCCCCGAGCTCGTCGAGCGCACGCTCGCCGCGATGCCCAACCGCGAGCCCGACACGCTCGACGAGGTGCTCGCCGCGGACGCCGAGGCGCGCGTGGTCGCCGCCGGCATATCGAAGACCCTGAAAAGCTGAAGCGCGCCGACGGGTCGTCCGCCGAGGCGGGGGATTCGCGCGCACGCTCCTTGCCGGGCGATTTGGCCGACGAAGCGATTCGCGTCCACTTTCGCCCCGGCCTTCGCCCTTAGCCTTCAGCCCCAAGCCTTTCACTTATGGACAGTCTCTTTGAAATCCTGCGCAGCGCGTGGGGCGTCGCGCTCGCCGTACTCTTCTTCGGCGGCACCATCTTCGTTCACGAGCTCGGTCACTTCCTCGCCGCCAAGCGCCGCGGGCTGAAGGTGGAGCGCTTCTCCATCGGCTTCGGTCCGAGGATCTGGGGCTGGACCGGCAAGGACGGCGTGGACTACCGCATCTCGCTTTTCCCCCTGGGCGGCTATGTCGCGCTGCCGCAGATGGCCGACATGTCCGCGGTGGAGGGCGAGACGGACGACGACGCCGAGCGCCTCCCCAAGATCGGCTACGCCGACAAGATGATCGTCGCGGTGATGGGGGCGGCCTTCAACATCCTCTTCGCCATCCTGCTCGCCTGCGTGCTCTCGATTTTCGGGCGTCCCGAGCTGGTCGGCAACGACTCCACCGTCATCGGCTTCATCGAGAGCGAAATCGCCGTGACGCCCGGCGGGCCCAAGGTGAAGGCGCCGGCCGCGCAGGCCGACCTGCGCCTGGGCGACAAGGTGGTCGCGGTGGACGGCGTGCCGGTGTCGACCTTCAACGAGTTTTCGCACGCCGTGGCGCTGGGCTCGCGGCGCGACGAGCAGGGGCGCCCGTTGGCCGAGTTCACCGTCGAGCGAGACGGCAAGCTGCTGCCGGCGCCCGTGGCGCTCACCCCGGTGATGGCCGACCGCACCGGTGGCGGCGACTTGCTGCGCAGCGTGGGCATCCGCAACAGCGAGCCGGTCTACGCCGAGCTGCCCGAGAATTCGCAGTCGCCGGCGGCGCGAGCGGGGCTGAAGGCCGGCGACCGCATCGTGTCGGTGAACGGCGTGAACATCCTCTCGTTCGACCACTTCAGGGAGGCCATAGCCGCCGCCGGCGAATCGCCCATGAGCGTGCTCGTGGAGCGCGGCGAGGCCGGCGAGGCGCAGCGTCTCACGCTGACCATCACGCCCGAGGTCGTGCCCGTCACGCACCCCCTGCTGTGCCTGGAGTTTTCAGAAAACGGCCTGGCGAGGCGCGTTGAGCTCGTGCCGGTGCCCGAGGACCCGGCTTCGCCCAAGGAGCTGCGCTCGCGCAAGTCGCCGCGCGTGAACCTGATGGTGAAGGAGGGCGTGCCCGCCGACTCCGCGCACGCCGCGGCGCTGGCCTCCGGCAACATCCTGTACGCCGTGGGCGGGGCCACCCTGGTGCGCCGCACGACCGATTTCGCCGAGGTCATCGCCAGCGCGAAGAAAACGCCGGAGGGGGCGCCTGTCACCCTGTACCTGCGCGACATGGAAGGTCGCGCGTTCAACGCCGACCTGCGCGGCGCCGGGTTTTCGGAAATCGCGCCGAAGATGAAGCCGGCCGTGGGCATCGGCACGCGCCGCGAGGTTAGCAATGTGCGCCGGGCGCCGTGGGTCTACCTGGCCGACACCGTGTCGACCACGCTGGCCACGCTCAAGTCGCTCGTGGCGCCGGGTTCGGATGTGAACCTCAAGCACCTCACCGGGGTCGTGGGCATCGCGCGCATCTACTACGACATCGCCGACAGCCTGCGCAATGTGGTCTGGTTCACGCTGCTCATCAACGTGAACCTCGCCATCATGAACCTGCTGCCGCTGCCCGTGCTCGACGGCGGCCACATGGTGTACGCCACGCTTGAGAAGCTGCGCGGGCGCCCGCTGAACCAGCGCGTGGTGGAGGTCGTGCAGACGGTGTTCGTGGTCGTGCTCTTCGGCCTGATGGCCTTCGTGCTCTGGCAGGACATCCGCCGTCTGCGCGGCGGTCAGGAGGCGGAGCGCAAGGCGCTCGCCGAGCTGTACTCCGAACGCGCCATCGAATTCCCCGCCAAGGGGAAGTGAGCCGAGCCCCTTTTTAAGACCTTTCCCGGACTTTCCCTTTCCCAAAAAACCACTGTTTTCCCGTCCATGAACCAGCCCGAATACGCCCTGTCCCGCTTCCGCTCCCTGCGTCGCCCGACCCGAGAGGTCATCATCGGCGGCGTCGGCGTCGGCGGAGCCAACCCGATCCGCCTGCAGTCGATGACCACCTCGGACACGCAGGATGTGGAGGCCACGGTGCGCCAGTGCATCGCGCTGGCCGAAGTGGGCTGCGAGATCATCCGCATCACCGCGCCCAACAAGCAGGCCGCCGCCGCGCTGAAGGAGATTTCCAAGAAGTTCCGCGCCGCGGGTTTCACGCAGCCCCTGGTGGCCGACATCCACTTCCTGCCGGTGGCGGCCATGGAGGCCGTCGAGCATGTGGAGAAGGTGCGCGTGAACCCCGGCAACTACGCGGACAAGAAGAAGTTCGCCGAGCGCGAGTATACGGACGCCGAATACAACCGTGAGATCGAGCGCCTGCACGAGGCGTTCTCGCCGCTCGTGCTGCGCGCCAAGGCGCTGGGTCGCGTGCTGCGCATCGGCACCAACCACGGCTCGCTTTCCGACCGCATCATGAACCGCTACGGCGACTCGCCGGAGGGCATGGTGCAGTCCGCCATGGAGTTCATCCGCATCTGCGAGAGCCACGGTTTCCGCGATCTCGTGCTGTCCATGAAGTCCTCCAATCCCAAGGTCATGATCGAGGCCTACCGTCTCGCCGTGAAGCGCATGAACGAGGCCGGCATGAACTACCCGCTGCACCTGGGCGTGACCGAGGCCGGCGAGGGCGAGGACGCCCGCATCAAGTCCGCCATCGGCATCGGCGCGCTGCTGCAGGACGGCCTGGGCGACACCATCCGCGTCTCGCTGACGGAGGACCCGTGGTTCGAGGTGCCCGTGGCGCGCAATCTCGCCGCCCGCGCCCATACGATGTGGAAGAAGTTCAATGGCTCCGCCGCGCTCGCCGGAGGCGAGGACGACGGCGTGGACGCCTTCCACTACAACAAGCGCGAGACCGTGGAGATCGAGCTGGGCGAGAAGTGCCCGGTCGGTCCCGACCACCCGCCGCGCGTTTTCGCCCCCGCCGGCCGCCCCCTGTCCGAGCACAAGGAGATCGCGCGCGAGGTGCTCGAGTCGCACGGCGTGAACAAGGAGGCCCGCGTCGAAGGGCTCATGGTGAAGCTTGTTTCTCCGGACGAACTGCAGTCGCTGGACACGCTGCGGCGCGTGCTGGGACAGGCCGTGAAGGCCTTCGTGGTCGAGCCCGCCGCGCACCTGCGCCCCGCCGACCTCGCCGCGCTGGCGCCCGCCGAGGGCAACCGGCTGGTCATCGCGCGCCACTTCGGCGCCGCCGACGCGCCCGCGCTGCGCGAGTGGCTCGATTTCTGCGCGGCGCGAAAGGCGCTGCTCGCGGTGGACGCGACGGCCGAGGCCGTGCAGGCGCTGCTGCCGCTGCTCTCCCATGCGGGCGACCAACGACTGCTGTTCACGCTCACGCGCCCCGCGCCCGGCTTCCACGCCCTCGGCTCGTACCGCGACCTGGCCCGCGTGCTGCGCACGCACCACCTGGATTCGCCCCTGTGGATTCGCGCGACCGCCGAGAATGCGGTCGACCTTTCGGACGGCTCGTTCGAGGGGCGCCTGATGGAGGCCTCCCAGGTGGCCGGCGCGCTCTTCTGCGACGGCCTTGGCGACATCGTTTCCGTGGAAACGGACCCGAGCCTGCCGAAGGGCCTCGTGCTCGCCTACAACATCCTGCAGGGCGCGCGCATGCGCCAGACCAAGACCGAGTATGTGGCCTGCCCGTCGTGCGGCCGCACGCTCTTCGACATCCAGTCCACCACGCTCAAAATCAAGGAGCGCACGGGCCACCTCAAGGGCGTCACCATCGCCGTCATGGGTTGCATCGTGAACGGCCCCGGCGAGATGGCCGACGCCGACTTCGGCTATGTCGGCGGCGCCCCCGGCAAGATCAACCTGTACGTGCGCAAGAACTGCGTGAAGTTCAACATCGACCAGGCCGAGGCCGTCGAGCGCCTCGTGGACCTCATCAAGGAACACGGCAAGTGGGTCGAACCTGACGCCGTCGCTCCCGTCGCCTGACGCTTGGCGCGATTGAGAGAGCCCGGGCCGCCCTTTCCACAAGGGCCGGCCCGGGCTTTTTCGTTCTCAGCTTTTCCTGCGCAGCGAGGCCGCCGTCAGGCACAGCGCCGAGAGTGCGAGGACGGGCAGGTCGCCGAGTCGGGCGTGCGGCGTGGGCGCGCCGGAGCCGACCGCGACGCTCGCGACCACGAGGCCGTCTCCTTCGAGCAGGTGATCGCGCGAGGCCGCGATTTGGCCGTTCGGTGTGATGACGGCGGAAACGCCGCCGATAGCGGCGCGCGCGAGGGCGAATCCGTGTTCGCGAGGGCGGTTGCGCGTGCTGGCCAGGTGGGCGCGGTCGACGCCGGGCCAGTCGAAGGTGGGCACGGCGGCGAGTTGGGTGCCGGCGAGAGCCAGGTTGCGCGCGACATCCTCGAAGTTGTCGTCCTGGCATATCATGAGGCCCACGCGCACGCCGCCGACGAGGCCGGTGACCGCCCGGGCGTCGCCGTCGCGCGAGTATTGCTCGAGGAAGGGGACGCGGTGGGTCTTGGTGTATCGGTCGGCGGCGGCTTTGTCGGCGTTGAGCAGCACGGCCTGGTTGAGCGAGGGCAGGGAGCGCGAGAAGCCGAGGGCCCAGGCGATGTTCAGCCGGCGCGCCTCGGCTTCGCACCGCGCGAGCGTAGCGTCGAGTTCGCGGGCGTCGGCGAAGAGCGCCATTTCCGGGGTGACCGCCAATCGGGCGCCCTGCGCGGCGGCGCTTTCGAGCAGCGGCAGGTATTTTTTCAAAAAGTCATCGGGCGTGAGGATGGCGCCGGAGGCGTTTTGAGCGCCGCAGACGGCGACGCGCAGGCTGCGCGGTTCGGTGTCGGTTTGCTTCGCGGTCGGGGTGAGCAGGGCGGCCGTTCCCGAGGCTGCGGCGAGCGGCAACAGCAGCGACGCCGCGATGCGCGTGCGCCGGGCGGGCGAGGCGACGAAGGCGGAAAGCGAGAAGGCGGCGAGCGCGACGAGGAAGGTGATGGCGAGGGTGCCGCCGAGTCGGGCGACCGGCAGCATCAGGTCCGACTCGACCCAGGCCGACGCCAGGCGTTGCGCGGTGCCGAACAGCGGCAGCGCCATCGTCTGCGCGGCTTCGCCGAGGGTGAGCAGGCCCGCGGCGCCTGTCACGCCGAGCAGGTCGCCGCGGCGCAGGAGTGCGGAGAGTCCGGCGCCCATCGCCATCCAATACGCGGTGAGGGCGACGAACAGGAGGGCGCTCGCCGCGGCGGGCACGCCGACATTGCCGAGCACGACGCCGGCCATGACGGCGCCGAACCAGAAGCCGGGGCGCAGGAGGCCCGCCGGGGTGGGGGCGGCGCGGGCGAGCGACCAACCGAGCAGGGCGAGCGCGGGGAGCTGGAGCCAGGCGAGCGCGGGGTGGAGTTTGGAGGTGCCCGCCGCCATCCCGGCAGCCATTCCGGGTAACATGCCGGCGGGCAGAATTGAAAGGAATCGGGTGACTGTCGTGTATCGGCTCATGGGCGAAGGTCGCCGTCGCGCGGTCCGGGCGCAAGGTCGCCAAGTTTGATTAAATCGAAGGCGGCATGGGTTTTTTTTGAAGGGGAAAGCGGGCGGGCCCGGGCGGGTGGAGCGCGACGAGGATTAGCCTTTCTCCCCGGGCGCGGAGGCGTAATGCAAGGAGGCATGCCCGAGTCTTTCCTGTCCGCGTTCTTCCTGCTGCTGCTGGTGCTCGACCCGCTGGGCAACACCGTGCCCTTCCTCTCGTTGACCAAGCATCTGACGCCGGCGAGGCGCCGCGCGGTCATCCTGCGCGAGTGCGCCATCGGCACGCTGGTGCTCGTGCTCTTCGCCTTTTTGGGGAAATACTTCCTCGCGTACACCGGCGTGAAGCCCGGCACGCTGGGCCTCACGGGCGGCGTGATGCTTTTCCTCATCGGCATGAAGATGCTGTTCAAGGGCGGCTCCGGCATGGAGGACGACGAGGCCGGCCCCGGCGCGCCGCAACACGAGCCTTTCCTGGTGCCGCTGGCCCTGCCGCTGTTCGCCGGCCCCTCGTCCATCGCGCTCACCGTGCTGAACATGGCGCCGGAGGCGGCGGCGCGCTGGACCTGGTTCGCCGGCATGCTCGCCGCGTGCGCGGTGTCCACGGTGGTGCTGCTGTTTTCCTCCACGCTGCTGCGTCGGCTGGGGGAGGCCGGCATGCGCGCGATGGAGCGCCTGATGGGGCTCGTTCTCACGGTGATCGCCGTGCAGATGGTGTTGGACGGCTTCCGGCTTTACTGGTCCACGCTGCCGCGCTGAGCCCCGCCGGACTTTGCGAACCCCCCGCCGCGCGTCGCTTGAGCGCGCACACTCCTTATGCCCATGACGAACGACTCCGGCGCGCGCCGCGTGCGCGCCATCTTTTTCGACCTCGACAACTGCCTGAGCGCCGCGGACGAGGCGGGGCCGGTGCTGGAGCCGCTTTTCGAGGCCATCCGGCGCGCGAACGACGGGCGCTATACGCCGGAGCAGATCGCGGCGATCATCGCCGACTGCTGGAGGTCGCCGCTGGATTATGTGTCGGCCAAGCACGGTTTCCCTGAGTCCATGCGCGAGGCGGCCTGGGCGGCTTCGGCGGCCATCGAGTTGCCGCGGCCGATGCGCGGGTACCCCGACTTGCCCGTGCTCGCCGAACTGCCCGTGATGAGGTTTCTCGTGACCTCCGGCTTCCGCCGGCTGCAGACCGGGAAAATCCGTTCCATGGGCATCGGGCCGCTGTTCACGGAAATCGTGATCGACGCGATGGACGAGCCGGTGCGCCGCGGGAAGCGCGGGGTGTTCGAATACCTGATGGCCCGGCACGGTCTGGCGCCCGACGAGGTGCTGGTGGTGGGCGACAATCCGGATTCGGAAATCGAGGCCGGCAACAGTCTCGGCATCACCACGGTACAGACGCTGCGGCCGGGCGTGGCGCGCGGCGACAACGCCAAACACCACATCCGCGGACTCGAGGAACTGAAGCCGCTGCTCGGGCTCCCCGTGCGCTGAGCGCTCGCCTCGTCGGGCGGCGGTTGCGTCGGGCGCGGCGCGGTGTTCGCTGTGCGGTATGGCACGACCCCCTGTCGCCCTCGTGTGGTATCACCGCGATTTGCGCGTGCATGACCATGCCCCCCTGATGGCCGCGCTCGAACGCGGTTTCACGCCGGTGCCGGTGTTCGTATGGACGCCCGATGACGGGACCGGCGCGGCGAGCCGGCGCTGGCTGCACGAGGCGCTGGGCGATCTGGACGCGCAGTTGAGGGCGCTGGGTTCGCGACTCACCGTGCGCGTCGGCGAGCCGCGCGAGGTGTTGGCGGGGCTGATAAGCGAGACCGGGGCGAAGGCCGTGTATTGGCAGGAGCGCCACGAGCCGCTCCCGGCGGCGCGCGACGCCGCGCTGGCCGCGGAATGGAAACGCGGCGGCGTGGCGGCGGAGGCGTTCGAGGGCGACTGCCTGTTCCGGCCCGGCACGGTGCTCAACAAAGCGGGCGGGCCTTTCCGCGTGTTCACCCCATTCTGGCGGCATTGTTGCGAGCTGCCCGTGGGCGCCCCGCTGCCGGCGCCCGCGAGCCTGCCGGCGCCATCGGCGTGGCCGCGCTCGGAGTCGGTGGAGTCGCTCGGGCTGAAGCCTCGCATCGGCTGGGATGCGGGTCTGACGGCGGCCTGGGACATGACGCGCGCCGGGGCGCTATCCCGCCTGAAAGGCTTCGCCGAAGGCGGGGCGATTTCGAAGTATGCCGGGGCGCGCGACCTGCCCGCGGTGGACGGAACATCGCGGCTCTCGCCCTACCTGCATTTCGGACAGCTTTCGGTGCGCGAAGCGTATGCGGCGGCGCGGCGCTCCGGCGGCGAGGGGCGCACGCGTTTTCTGGCCGAGCTGGGCTGGCGGGAGTTTGCGAGGCACCTGTTGTTCAGTTTTCCGGAGATGCCGCGGCGTCCGCTGGACCCGTCCTTCGAGCGCTTTTCTTGGGCGGATAATCCGGAACTGGCGGAGGCCTGGCGGCGAGGTCGCACGGGGATGCCGCTGGTGGACGCCGGCATGCGCCAGTTGTGGGAGACCGGGTGGATGCACAACCGCGTGCGCATGGTGGTCGGCTCGTTTCTGGTCAAAAACCTGCTGACCGACTGGCGCGTCGGCGCCGCCTGGTTCATGGATACGCTGGTGGACGCCGATATGGCTCAAAATACGGCCGGGTGGCAGTGGGTGGCGGGGTGCGGCGCCGATGCGGCGCCGTATTTCCGCGTGTTCAACCCGGTCCTGCAGGGGGAGAAGTTCGACCCCGAGGGCGACTATGTGCGCCGTTTCGTGCCCGAGCTGGCGCGTCTTCCCGCCCGCTGGATACACCGGCCCTGGGAGGCGCCGGAGGCCGTGCTGGGCGCCGCCGGCGTAAGGCTCGGCGAAAACTACCCGGCGCCGGTCGTGTCGCCTGCGCTTTCGAGGGCGCGCGCGCTGGAGGCGTATGCGCGCATGCGCCGTTGAGGCCGGCCGAAGGCACCGGCGCCTTTACGCTTCCCACCCGGGGGCGTGCGGTTATCGAGACTGTCTTTCCCCATGCGCCTCGCCCCAGCGATTTCCCTGCCCCGCCTTTTCGCCGCCACGGCGGCCGCAGCCACCCTGTTCCTTGCCGCTTGCTCCACGCAGGAGGGCAAACCTTCCGAGCGCTCCGCGTACGCCCTGACCATCGCCAAGGGCGCCGCGCCCGAGCTCGACCGGCGCGCGTTCGACCCGAACCTGCCCGGTTACTGGCTGGTCGGGCGCGAGGCCACCATCCAGCTCTCGCGCATCCAGGACGAGCCGCTGACGAAGACCTTCTCGCTCATGCTGCGCACGAAGCCCGACGCCACGGCCGCCAAGCCGTCGGAGATCGATGTGCTGCGCATCAGCACGCCCAACTACCGCATCGTCACGAAGTTCAACCCCGACAAGGTCGCCCCGGTGGACATCATGGCCTACAGCGAGAAGAAGGAGGGCACCGAGTTCGTGGTGGTCAAAACCGACACGACCGGGCGCTACCTGGCGTTCGAGCGCGTGGGCGAGCATGTGAAGGTGACCTTCACGGCCGAGGCCATGTCCATCCTCGGCGACGACTTTGTGATGACCTGGGAGGACCGTCAGCCCGGGCGCAAAGTCGACCCGGCCGCCGCGGCCGAGGCCGCCGCGCGGCGCGTGCTGTGAGCGTAAGCCGAGGCGAATTCGCACTTTTTATAAAAAGGACTTGCCAACCCCCGGGGGCGACCCAACTTCCGCCCCCCTCAACACCAAAAGTTTTTCAGTCATGTCCCGCATCTGCGCCATCACCGGCAAGCGCCCCGTCAAAGGTCGCCGCATCACTCACAAGGGTCAGTCCAAGAAGAGCGGCGGCATCGGTCTCCAGCTCGTCAAGCAGACCAAGCGTACCTTCAAGCCGAACCTCCAGCGCATCCGCGTGAAGCTCCCCAACGGCTCCGTGCAGCGCCTGTGGGTGTCCGTGAAGGCCCTCAAGGCCGGTCTCGTGACCAAGGCCTAAGTCGTCGGAATTTCCGGCCTCGAAAGCCGCCCGGTTCTCCGGGCGGCTTTTGGCGTATCAGGGTGGCGCGCCGCGGGCGCTCGCAACGGGCGTGTGCGCGTTGACAGCGCGCCCGGGCCGGGCCACTTTACTTTCGCTAAACCTACAAACCTTTCTTCGAACATGGCATACGACACCACCAATCCCTTCGTCGTCGCGGACGCCGCGCCGGCCGAACGCGCGCAATTCTACCGCCGCACCTACGCGCATGTCGCGGGGGCGTTTCTCGCCTGGGGCACGCTGCTCTCGGCCTTCTTCGTGACCGGAGCGGCCGGACCCATCGCGAAGGTGTTCTTCGGCATGGGCAACATCGGCATGATGCTGGTGATGCTTGGTCTGGGCTTCGGCACGACCATCGCGCAGACCATGGCGTTCAGCCGTTCTTCGAAGGGCACGCAGTATGCCGGGCTCGGTCTCGCCGTACTGCTGGAGGCCCTGCTGTTCGTGCCGCTCATCCTGCTCGTCGTCGCCATGGGCTCGAAGGGGCAGCAGCTTGACGCGGCCGCCTTTGCCTCCGCGGTGAAGTCGGTGTTCGCGCCCGCTTTGCTCACGACCGGTCTGCTCATCGGCGGCCTCACGGCCACGGTGTTCATGACGCAGAAGGACTTCTCGTTCCTGCGCACGGTGGTGCTCATCGGTTCGTTCGCCGCTCTCGGCGTGATCATCGCGGCCATGATCTTCGGCATCTCGCTGGGCTTCTTCTTCTCCTTGGCGATGGTGGTGCTCATGGGCGCCGCCATCCTCTACCAGACCTGGCAGATCAAGGACCAGGCTTCGCCCGACCAGCATGTGGGCGCCGCCACGGCGCTGTTCGTCTCGTTCGTGACGCTGCTGTGGTATGTGATCATGCTCTTCGCCGGTCGCCGCGAAGACTAACCTCGGGATAGTTTTTCCTTTCTCGCAAAAACGCCGCCGGATCATCTCCGGCGGCGTTTTGTTTTTCGGTGACATCCTCGGGGACGATTCGCGTAGGGCGAGGGCGGGCGGGCCGCCCGCGCTCCCGGTTTGAAGGCGCAAAAAAAGGCCGCCCGGTAAGGGGCGGCCTTTTTGCGAAGTGAGAAGATTGAGGTGAGCAGTGAGAGAGGCGTGTGGCTTCGCGATTTCGAGGGTCGCGAGCGACGCCGTCATCTCACACTTCGGTATTCATATTCTCCCTTTCGCCGCGTAGCGGCGATTAGCGCTTGGCCTGGGCCTTGAGGCCGGACTCCACGAGGGCGAGGAAGTCCTTGGCCACGAGGGAGGCGCCGCCGATGAGGCCGCCGTCGATGTCGGGCTGGGCCAGGAGGGCGTCGACATTGTCGGGCTTCATGGAGCCGCCGTAGACGATGCGGATCTTCTGGGCGGTGGCTTCGCCGTACTTGTCGGCGAGGACCTTGCGGATGAAGGCGTGGACTTCCTGCGCCATTTCGGGCGTGGCGGTCTTGCCGGTGCCGATGGCCCAGACGGGCTCGTAGGCGACGATGACGTTCTCGGCCTGGGCTGCGGAGACGCCTTCGAGGCCGGCGAGGAGCTGGGTCTTGTTGACGTCGAGGGTCTTGCCGGCTTCGCGCTCGGCGAGGGTCTCGCCGGTGCACAGGAGGGGCTTGAGGTTGTTCTCCAGGGCGGCGAGCACCTTCTTGTTCACGAGGGCGTCGGTTTCGCCGTAGATGGCGCGGCGCTCGGAGTGGCCGAGGATGACGTGCGAGACGTGCAGGTCGCGCAGCATGGCGGCGGAGGTCTCGCCGGTGAACGCGCCGGAAGCCTTGTCGCACATGTTCTGGGCGGACAGCTGCACGGACGAGTTGCCGATGAGGTTGCCGACGGTCTCGAGGGCGGTGAAGGGGGTGGCGACGACGACGGAGATGTCGTTCTTGTTGCCGATGGCGGCGACGATGGGCTTGATGAGCTCCGCGGCTTCGGCGCGGGTCTTGTTCATCTTCCAGTTGCCGGCGATGACGATCTTGCGGGACATGGTGTTGGTCAGTGGTGAGTTGAGAGTGGGTGGTTGATAGAGGAAGAGAGTGGAGGTCGACGGAGTAGGCTGTGCCGGTCCTATCGACTCTCCACTCCCAACTATCAGCCGTGCAGCTTACTTGGTCTGCAGGTTGGTGACGCCGGGGAGGGCCTTGCCTTCGAGGAACTCGAGGGAGGCGCCGCCGCCGGTGGAGCAGTGGGTCACCTTCACATCGGCGCCGAACTTCTTGGCGGCCGTGGCGGTGTCGCCGCCGCCGACGACGGTGGTGGCGCCGGCAGCGGTGGCCTTGATGATGGATTCGGCCATGGCCTTGGTGGCGACGGCGAACATGGGGTGTTCGAACACGCCGGCGGGGCCGTTCCACACGATGGTCTTGGAGGCGAGGATGGCCTTGTCGAAGAGCTTGATGGACTCGGGGCCGGCATCGAGGCCCATCCAACCGGCGGGGATGCCCTGGGCCTTGGTGGCGGCCTTGGTGGCGGGGCTCACGGCGGCGTCCATCGTGAAGATTTCCGAGCAGACGAAGTCGACGGGGAAGATGAGTTCCACGCCCTTGGCCTTGGCCTTGGCCATGATCTCGGGGACGAGCTTGGCGCCTTCGGCGTCGAAGAGCGAGGTGCCGATCTCCATGCCGTCGTTGAGCTTGAGGAAGGTGTAGGCCATGCCGCCGCCGATGATGATCTTGTCGGCCTTCTCGATGAGGTTGAGGATCAGCGGGATCTTGTCGGCGATCTTGGCGCCGCCGAGGATGGCGAGGAGGGGGCGCTTCGGGTTGTCGAGGACGGCGTCGAAGGCGTCGATTTCGGCCTGCATGAGGAAGCCGGCGACCTTGTCGGGCAGGTTCACGCCGACCATGGAGGAGTGGGCGCGGTGGGCGGTGCCGAAGGCGTCGTTGACATACACGTCACCCATCTTGGTGAGCGAGGCGCGGAAGGCGGCCACGGCGGCGGGGTCGGCCTTCTTGGAGGTGCCGTCCTCGAGCTTCACCTTGCCCTCTTCCTCGATGTGGAAGCGGAGGTTTTCGAGGAGGAGGACCTGGCCGGGCTTGAGGGCGGCGGCGGCGGCTTCGGCTTCGGCGCCCACGCAGTCGGCGGCGAAGGAGACGGGGGTGCCGAGGAGCTTGGAGAGCTCGGCGGCGACGGGCTTGAGCGAGAACTTCTCGATCTTCTGGCCGTCCGGGCGGCCGAGGTGGGACATGAGCACCACGGAGGCGCCCTTCTCGAGGGCGTACTTGATGGTGGGCAGGGCGGCGACGATGCGCGCGTTGTTGGTGATGGCACCGGTCTTCTTGTCCTGGGGGACGTTGAAGTCGACGCGGATGAGCACGCGCTTGCCGGAGATGTTGATGTCGCGGATGGATTTGACGGCCATGGGGAAAGGGAGTTTCAGGTTTTCGATTTCAAGTTTTCGGTGAGGTGCAAGAAAGGCCGGCTCCTTGCGGAAGCCGGCCT
Source organism: uncultured Opitutia bacterium (assembly GCA_945957395.1). Lineage (GTDB taxonomy): Bacteria > Verrucomicrobiota > Verrucomicrobiia > Opitutales > UBA953 > CAMFKE01. The sequence continues at coordinate 11,231 of CAMFKE010000006.1, read as the reverse complement.
TCGTTTGGCTTAAGGCCGGAGACGGGCCTTACTTGCAGCCGCAGGAGGTGCTGCAGCAGCCGGCGCCGACGACCTTCTTGGCGAGGTCGACCACGCGGTTGGAGTAGCCCCACTCGTTGTCGTACCAGGACACGAGCTTGAAGAACTTCGAGTTGAGCTCGATGGAGGAGCCGGCGTCGAAGATGGAGGAGTGCGTGTCGTGGATGAAGTCGGTGGAGACCACTTCGTCTTCGGTGTAGGCGAGGACGCCCTTGAGGTAGGTTTCCGAGGCCTTCTTCATCGCGGCCTTGATTTCGGCGAGCGAGGTTTCCTTGGTGGTCTTGAAGGTCAGGTCCACGACCGAGACGGTCGGGGTGGGAACGCGGAAGGCCATGCCGGTGAGCTTGCCCTTAACCTGGGGGCACACGAGGGCGACGGCCTTGGCGGCGCCGGTGGAGGAGGGGATGATGTTCTGAGCGGCGGTACGGCCACCCTTCCAGTCCTTCTTGGAGGGACCGTCGACGGTCTTCTGGGTGGCGGTGTAGGCGTGCACGGTGGTCATCAGGCCTTCTTCGATGCCGAAGCCTTCCTTGAGGAGCACGGAAACGACGGGCGCGAGGCAGTTCGTGGTGCAGGAGGCGTTGGAGATGATGATGTCCTTGGAGAGGTCCAGGGTGTCATCGTTCACGCCCATGACGACGGTCTTGGCGTCGCCGGAAGCGGGGGCGGAGATGATGACGCGCTTGGCGCCGGCGGTGATGTGGCCCTGGGCCTTGTCGGCGGCGGTGAAGAGGCCGGTGGATTCGATCACGAGCTCAACGCCCATGGCCTTCCAGGGGAGCTGGTCGGGGGTCTTGGCGGAGACGACCTTGATTTCCTTGCCGTTCACGACGAGGACGTCGTCTTCGGCGAGCTCGGGAGAGGACTTCTTGGAGGAGACGGTGCCGGCGAACTTGCCCTGGGTGGAGTCATACTTCACCAGGTAGGCGAGGTTGTCGGCGGGGACGATGTCACCCACGGCGACGACGTCGAAGGTGGTGCCGAGGAGGCCCTGCTCGACGAGAGCGCGGAAGACGAGACGGCCGATGCGGCCGAAACCATTGATAGCGACTTTGGTAGCCATAGTGTGGATGTGCGGTTTGGGTTTGGGAAAGTGACGGATTGTGGCGCCAAGGCGGAGGGCATCCGCCGGGAGGCACTGGTGTTAAAGGAATGCCCCTGTTCAATGGCAAGCGCGGATTGTAAGCAAAAGGTGAGGTTTTGCCGGCGCGGCAGTTGTTTTCCTTATGGGTGCGGCGCGAGCGAATCGGGCGGTGCCCGGGGCGCGCGCGAGCCGGCCTATCGGGGCTGGATTTCCCAAAGGGCGGCGCTCAACGGGGGCAGTTCGAGCGAGTCGCGGGTGGCGCGGGGGCCGTCGGTGCGCTCGGCGATGCCCGCCGGGTCGGCCTCGGAGTCGTCGGCGAGCAGCCGCAGTGTGGCGCCCTCGGGCGCGCCGCAGGGGAGCGAGCCGGCGTGGGTGTTCGGGTTGGCCGCGAAAATCAGGGAGGGGCCGGGGGCGGAGCGGTCGGCGTTGATGAGCAGGGCGAGGCTGCGCCCGTCGGGGGAGGGGAACTTTTTGAAATATCCCGGGGCGTGAGCGCGCGGATGGCGCAGGGGCGATCCGGCGGGCGAGAGGCGCAGCGTAATCCAGTCGCGCACATATTGGCGCGTGCCGGCGTGGTCGGCGAGGCGCTCGGGGGTGAGTCGGGAGAGGTCGCCGCGCAGGTAGGTGTTGCCCGTGCCGCCTTTGGTTCGAAGGAACTCCTGACCGGCGGCGAACATCGGCGTGCCTTGCGAGGCCAGCAGGCAGGCGAACATGAGGCGCGTGCGCCGGATGTCGTTGGGAGTCGGGTGCGTGCCGTCGTTGCCCGGGTTTTCGGTGATGCGGTCGAGCCAGCAGAGGTCGTCGTGCGACTCCGTGTAGTTGACGGTGTCGGCCGGGGATGCGGCGCGGCTGCCGGGTGAGCCGCAGAGGAAGTGGGCGAGGCCGTCGGCGTCGCGCGCGCCCCAGACCCAGTGGGCGAAGAAGTCGCGGTAGCCGTCGTTCCAGGAGGCGAATCCGGAGCCGCGAAGTTCGGAGGCGATGTGGCCGCGGAAGCTCCAGGGCTCGGCGATGAGCGCGAGGTTGGGCTTGAGCGGGGCGATCTCGCGGCGGATTTCGTGCAGCACGCCGGCGCCGAGGAGCTCGGCGAGGTCGAAACGGAAGCCGTCGACATCGTATTTTTCGACAAGCCAGCGCAGGCTGTCGATGATGAGGCGCGTGCCCATGGGCGTGTCGGCGCGCAAGTCGTTGCCGCATCCGCTCCAGTTGGAGAGGGCGCCGTCGGGCGCGTCGGTGAAGAAGAGGTGCTTGTCGAGGCGCAGCAGCGCGTTGGGTTCGCCGGTGTGGTTGTAGACCACATCGAGGATGACGGCGATGCCGGCCTCGTGGCAGGCGGCGACGAGGTCGCGAAACTCGTGGATTTGGGAGGCGTGAGCGGGGTCGGACGCGTAGAGCGAGGTGGGGCTGAACCAGTTGACCGGCATGTATCCCCAGTGGAACCCCGACGGGCGCGCCTGCGGGTGCGGGGCGTCGAACTCCTGCACGGGCAGCAGTTCGAGCGCGTTGACGCCGAGGGTGCGCAGGGGGCAGTCCGCGCGCCGGATGAAGGCGGCGAGCTCGCGGAAGCCGGGTCGCGGGTGCGCGGCGAACTCGGGGTCGAGCGCGAGCAGGTCGCGTAGGTGGGCTTCCGCGATGACGAGGTCGGCGAGCGGGGCGGGTGTGAACCTGGGCTGGACCGGGGGCATCAGGTGTTCGTCGATCACGAAGCCCGGCCCTGCGGGGCTCTGGGCGGCGGCGGCGTAGGGGTCCAGGATGGGCTCGTTCGGGTTGAAGTCGGTCGAACCGTCGTGGTTGGGGCCGTCGACGAAGTAGCGGTAGCGCCAGCCGTGCAGGTTGCCCGGGCGGCTCGCCTCCCAGACGCCGTCGCAGGCGGGGGAGAGCGGGGTGAGCAGCGTGGCGGAGCCGTCGGGTGTGATGGTTTCCAGCCGCACGCTTGTGGCGCGAGGGGCGAAGAGACGGAACGTGGTGGAGGTTTCGCCGACGAAGACGCCCAGGGGCAGGGTGGGGGCGAGTTTGAAGAAGGCGCCGCCGGGGGCGGCCTTGGTGGCGAAAGTCTCGCCGGTTCCCGCCCAGAGGAGGGTCGGCGGCGTCAGCTGGTCGGTGCGGCTATGGAGCGCGAAGCGCAGCACATGGTTGCCCGAGCGGCCGGGATGCAGGACGAGGTTGGTGCAACCTTCGGGCGTCGTCTCCAGGTTCGGCGTGGTGTCGGGCGGCTGGAACCAGTAGCCGCTGGCGGCGATGAATTTGAACGGGATGGGCGCCGTCGGGGTGCCTCGCGAGCCCGGCGCGCGCGCCCCGAAGGTGTCGCAGTCGCCGGGCTCCACCGCTCCGGGCCCGACTATCGCGTCGGTCGGCGGCTGTTCGGAGCCACGGGCGGGCGCGCCGAGGGCGGCCAGCGGCACACGCAGCGTGAGTCGGGGTCTGCGCTGCTCGCGTGTTTCCGAGAGCCGCCAGGAGGCGTCGGGGGTCCAGTTGTTGAAGGGGCCCGCCACCAGCACGGGGTCGGCGGCGCGGTCGTGGTGCGGGTACAGTTCGGGGGCGAACACGAACACGACCTCGTCGCGCTCGATGCGGTAGCCGGCGCGGGCGGACCAGCGAAGGGGGGCTTCCGGTTCGACATGGCGCAGGCGGTCGGGCGGAAGGATGGAAATCGAGCGGGATTCGTCCGGGAGTGGGTCGCGGTTGAGGATAATCGTGCCCTCGAATCGGGTTTGCATCGTGACTTTGACCGGTCTCAGGGCGTCGCGCATGCGATTAACTTTCGGCCCTTTGCCGCCTCGGGCGAATTCTTTTTTAGGGCAAGCGAAGGTCTGTCGGCCGCGGCGTCGCCGGCGGTTGCTGTGGGCGTATGTCGGAGGGCGCAGGTGTGTCGGATTTTGAGCACGCCGAGGGTCGGGGTGGCGCGCCGGGGGCGCCGTGTGTGTTTTTGAGCAAAACCGGGTGCTTTTGGACAAAAGAGGACACAGGGAAATGCCCGCTTGCGCGGTTGGCACGCCGCGTGCATTCGGTGGCGGCGTTCCCGTTCAATCGGGAGTTTTTAATCCAGTTTTAAACCCAACCGAACCCAGCCATGAGCCACTACGCCCGCGCCAACGCGATCCAGGAAATCGCCACCCTGCCTCCGGTGACCGCCTCCTACGACTACAAGTCGGAGAAGGTTGAAGCCATCTACGGCATCAATGTGTTCTCCATCGACAAGATGGAAGCCCGCCTGCCGAAGTCGGTCTTCAAGACCCTCAAGGCCGCCATCAACCATGGCGAAAAGCTCCCCCTGGAAATCGCCGATGTGGTGGCCGCCTCCATGAAGGACTGGGCCCTCGAGCGCGGCGCCACGCACTACGCGCACATCTTCCACCCCCTCACCGGCGCCACCGCCGAGAAGCACGACTCCTTCTTCGAACCCGAAGGCCAGGCCAAGACCCTCGCCTCCTTCGCCGGCAAGGCCCTCGTGCAGGGCGAGCCCGACGGCTCCTCCTTCCCCTCCGGCGGCATCCGCGCCACCTTCGAGGCCCGCGGCTACACCGTGTGGGACGTGACCTCGCCCGCCTACATCATGGAAGGCGTGAACGGTTCCACCCTGTGCATCCCCACCGCCTTCGTCTCCTGGACCGGTGAGGCCCTCGACAAGAAGACCCCCCTGCTGCGCTCCATGAGCGCCATCAACAAGCAGGCCCAGCGCCTCCTGAAGCTCTTCGGTCTGGATAACCCCGGCTACGTCGCCGCCACCTGCGGCCCCGAGCAGGAGTACTTCCTCATCGACACCCGCCTCTACCACCAGCGCCCCGACCTCTACACCTGCGGTCGCTCCCTCTTCGGCGCCAAGCCCGCCCGCGGCCAGGAATTCGAAGACCAGTACTTCGGCTCCGTGCCCGACCGCGTGCTCGCCTTCATGATGGAAATCGAGCGCGAAGGCTTCAAGCTCGGCATCCCCCTGAAGACCCGCCACAACGAAGTGGCCCCCGCCCAGTTCGAACTGGCCCCCATCTTCGAGACCGCCAACGTCGCCGCCGACCACCAGCAGCTCACCATGACGCTGCTGAAGAAGATCGCCCCCAAGTACGGCTTCCAGTGCCTCCTGCACGAAAAGCCCTTCGCCGGCGTGAACGGCTCGGGCAAGCACGTGAACTGGTCCATCGGCTCCGCCGCCGCCGGCAACATCCTCGAGCCCGGCTCCGAGCCCCACAACAACCTGCGCTTCCAGGTCTTCACTGCCGCCGTGATCCGCGCCGTGTCCCTCCACCAGGGCCTCCTGCGCGCCACCGTCGCCTCCGCCGGCAACGACCACCGCCTCGGCGCCAACGAAGCGCCCCCCGCCATCATCTCGGTCTACCTGGGCACCGTCCTCGCCGACGTGTTCGAGCAGCTCGCCAAGACCGGCACCGCCGCCTCCTCCAAGAAGGGCGCCACCATGCAGCTGGGCGTCGCCACGCTGCCCGAGTTCCTCAAGGACGCCGGCGACCGCAACCGCACCTCGCCCTTCGCCTTCACCGGCAACAAGTTCGAGTTCCGCGCCGTCGGTTCCTCCTTCTCCGTCTCCGGTCCTCTCACCGCCCTCAACACCATCGTCGCCGACTCCATCGAGTACATCGCCGACGCCATCGAGGCGGCTACCAAGGGTCAGGGCGCCAAGGACGAGAAGGCCTTCAAGGCCGCCACCGCCAAGCTGCTCAAGGACATCCTCTCCGAGCACGGCAACATCATCTTCAACGGCAACGGCTACTCCAAGGAGTGGCACGAGGAAGCCGAGAAGAAGCGCGGCCTCAAGAACCTGCGCACCTCCGTCGACGCCTTCGGCGAAATCGCCGCCAAGAGCACCGTGGATGTGTTCAAGCGTCAGGGCGTTCTCACCAAGCGCGAACTCGAGTCGCGCGAGGAAGTGGCCGTGCACACCTACAACCTGGTCGTCGGCACCGAATCCAAGCTCGCCCTGGAAATCGGCCGCACCCAGATCCTGCCCGCCGCCACCCGCTACGCCCTCGAGCTCTCCGACGCCGTCTCCTCCGTGAAGGGCCTCAAGAACTCCAAGCTCGAGAAGATCGTGGAGCTCACCAACGAACTCGACGCCGCCCTCGTCGCCCTCGAAGGCGTCCGCGAGAAGTTCGCCGGCTCCGACGATGTGCACGCCGCCGCCAAGATCGGCCGCGACAAGGTCCTCCCCGCCGCCCTCGCCGTCCGCAAGGCCGCCGACGCGCTCGAGGAGCTCGTCGCCGACGACCAGTGGCCCCTGCCCACCTATCAGGAACTGCTCTTCCTCCGCTAATCCCGGAGTCGGACTTTTCCGGATACGGAAAAACGAAAGCCGCGCCCCTCGCCGGGCGCGGCTTTTTCGCGCCCGCAGTCGGCGCTTTCCGGACGCGAAAAAGGCCGCGCGGACGGTGTCGTCCGGGCGGCCTTTTCGCCGTCTGGCGCGGGGGCGCCGCGCTTAGTTGGCGTTGAAGAACTGCTTCTCGAAGCGCTTGCGGTCGGTTTCCTTGAGGAAGCGCTTGCGCATGCGGATGGAGGTCGGGGTGATTTCCACGAGCTCGTCGGCCTCGATGTACTCCAGGCAGTTTTCCAGGGACATCGCGCGGATGGGCTTGATCTTGGCGGCGTCGTCGGAGCCCGAGGCGCGCACGTTCGAGAGCTTCTTGGCGATGTCGAGGTTCACGCCGATGTCGTTGTCCTTGCAGTGCTCGCCGACGATCTGGCCCTCGTAGATCTCGTCGGCGGGCTTCACGAAGAAGTCGCCGCGGTCGTAGAGGCGGTCGAGCGAGTAGGCGGTGACCAGGCCGGAGTCGGCGGCGATGAGCACGCCGGCGGCGCGGCGGGGCGGCTGGCCCTTGATGGGCTCGTAGCCGTGCAGCGTGTGGTGCATCATGGCTTCGCCGCGGGTGGCGGTGAGCATCTGCGTGCGCAGGCCGAAGAGGGCGCGCGAGGGGATCTTGAACTCCAGGTGGGTCCAGCCGGAGGCGCCGGTCTTGGCCTGCATGGACTGCAGCTCGCCCTTGCGGCCGAGCACGAGCGACATGACATCCGACTGGTTCTCCTCGGGGCAGTCCACGGCGAGCGTCTCGACGGGCTCGCAGGTCTCGCCGTTGATTTCGCGCAGGATGACCTCGGGCTTGGAGACCTGAAGTTCGAAGCCTTCGCGGCGCATGGTCTCGATGAGCACGCCCAGGTGCATGAGGCCGCGTCCGGAGACCTTGTAGGATTCGTTGCCCTCGGTGCGCTCGACGCGCAGGGCGACATTGCGTTCCAGCTCCTTGATGAGGCGGTCGCCGATCTGGCGGCCGGTGACGAACTTGCCTTCGCGGCCGGCGAAGGGCGAGTCGTTCACGCGGAAGGACATGGTCACGGTGGGTTCGTCGATGGCGATGGGCGGCATCGGCACGGGCGTTTCCGCATCGGTGATGGTGGCGCCGATCTCGATGCCTTCCACGCCGATCACGGCGACCACGTCGCCGGCGGACGCTTCCTGCGTCTTGACGCGCTTGAGGCCCTCGAAGGATTCGAGCTCCAGCACCTTCTGCTTCTTCATCGAGCCGTCGCGGGCGACGAGCATGACGGGCTGTCCGGCGCGGATGGTGCCGGCGGTCACGCGGCCCACGGCGATACGGCCGACGAAGTCGGAGTAGAGGATGCTCGTGACCATGATCTGCAGCGGGTGCGCGAGCGCGGCCTCCATGGAGGCGTGGCCGGCGGCGGCGCCGCGGGAGGAGCCGGGGGCGTAGGGGGCCGGGATGGTGTCGACGATGGTGCGGAACAGGTCGAGCATGTTGGACGGGCGGTTGTCCTTGATGCAGCGGCTGTTGAGCGTGGCCCAGCCTTCGCGGGCGGAGGCGTAGACGACGGGGAAGTCGAGGGCGTACTCGGGGGCGTCCAGCTGCACGAGCAGGTCGAACACCTCGTTGACCACCTCCTCGGGGCGGGCGGCGGGCTTGTCGATCTTGTTGATGACGACGACGGGCTTGAGGCCCAGGGCGATGGCCTTGGAGAGCACGAAGCGCGTCTGCGGCATGGGGCCTTCGAAGGAGTCGACGACCAGCAGGCAGCCGTCGGCCATGTTGAGCACGCGCTCCACCTCGCCGCCGAAGTCGGCGTGGCCGGGGGTGTCGATGAGGTTGATCTTGTACTCGGTGCCGTTGCGCGAGTCCGTCCAACGGATGGCGCAGTTCTTGGCGGTGATGGTGATCCCGCGTTCGCGCTCCAGGTCGCCGGAGTCCATGATCAGGCTGTGCTGACCAGCCTGGAGCTTGTCCAGGTCCTCGGTGCGGAACATGCCGGACTGGTAGAGCAGGCGGTCGGTGAGCGTGGTTTTGCCATGGTCAACGTGAGCGATGACGGCGATGTTGCGGATCTGCATGGTGGTCTGTTTGAAAGAGTATGTTGTGTGGCGAAGACGCGGTTCGGGCCCGGGCGGTGTTCGTCAAGGTGTCGTGAAAAGGGGTCTTCGCTGGAGATTGGGCAAAGGGGCGCAATGGCAAACTGTGCGAGCGGCTTTTTGCCTGTGCGCTCAACGCCCGGCCGGCGTGTTGTGCCGGGTCACCAGGCCTTGATCGGCTTGGGCAGCTCCAGGGCGTCCTGGCCTGCGCTTGGCAGCAACGGGAAGAAGTTCAGCCCCGTGCGCGTTTCGATGGTCCGGATGTCGGTGAGGAAAATCGAGGGGTCCTCGTCTTCGGGGATTTCCCGATGCGGCATCAGGTAGCCCTGCGCGCGCAGTTCGCCGGTGGCCTCGTCCCGGTCGGCCACGATCAGGTAGAAGGCGTCGGGCACCCGGACGCCCTCGCGCAGCAGCCGCGGGGCGCCGGTGTTGTCGAAGACCGGTCCGCAGGTCACCCAGACCTCCTTGAAGCGTCGCGGGTAGCGGTGCAGGATGCGCTGCTCCATGGCGCGCCAGAGCCCGTCGTTGAGGCCGTGCAGCTGCGGCGTGATGTTCGACAGGCGGAAGGTTTCCTTTTGCGCCGCCTCGCCGGCGCACATCGCGATGGCGGCGTTGGGCGCCATGTGTCCGCGGTCGTATCCCGAGTGGCTGTAGGCCGAATTGCGCACGCGCGCCGTCGTGCGAAGGTCGGTTTCAAATCCGGCCGGACGCGGCGTGAGCTTATGGCGCGGCTCCGTGACCTTGTAGGCGACCCACGCCGGGTTTTTGCTGCGTTCGTCGTAGCCGACGGCGAAGCCGATGTTGGTCAACCGCGTGAGCTTTCGCGCGCACTCCGGCTCGCCCCACGGCGAGAACTTGTCCGTGGTCTCCGCTCCGGATTCCGGGGCCTGCGCCGGAACGCCGCGTCCGCGGGCCACGGGCATGGCGTCGGCCACGAGGTCGAGCCAGAACACAAGTTCCTCGGGTGTGCCCCGGTTCTCGCGCACGATGTCGACGACCGCCAGCGTGCCGCGCTCGATTTTCCCTTTGGTGGGCTCGTCGGCGAAGTGGTGCCAGGTGAAGAGGCTCAGACCTGCGGTCGCCACGGCGGCGAATGCCACAAGGAGCCGCTTGGGGTTCAGCCGCGCCAGAGGCGTGCGGGGGCGTGCGCTCATAGGATTTTCCAAGGGGACTCCGGCAGATGCGTCAGCACCCACGCCCAGTTCGCCGCGAACGCCGCCATCGCCGCTATGCGCAGCGCCCGTCGAGTCGTTTGCGTGGCTCCGTCAAACCTCAGGCGGCGTCCGTTGGCGGCGACCACGCACAGTGTCGCGTAGCCCCACAGGCACACAAGGGCCGCTGCCGCTAGGGTGGCCAGCGGGTTGAGCGAGAGCGCCTCGCTCAATCGGCCGCACAGGAGCGCGTGCGAGGCGCGCGTGGAACCGCAGCCGCAGCAGGGGTGGCCGGTGAGGTGCTTGAAGAGGCAGGAGGGCAGTGGCAGCCCGAGTTTCAGCCATGCGATGCCCCCTGCTGCAGCCAAGGGCAGGGCCGCCGCCGCGAATTTCTCCCAATCCGTCTCCCGGGGCATCAAGGGTCTCAGGTTCGCTCTCATCGCCTGTGCTCCCGGAAATCAGTGGTGCATGGCGCCGACCGCCGCGACGGCCGCGAAACCGGCGAGGGCTCCGAAGCAACAGCAGCAGGCGATCATCGGCGTGAGCACCGCGCCAATCGTGCGACCGGCAGGAGCGTCATGCGTCTTCATGAGTCCGATAACGAACAGCACGAGGCTGTAGAGGCTCAGGGGAAGGGTGAAGATGCCCATGAGCTGCCCAATTACGGGGACCATCGAGAGCAGTGAGAAGGGCAGCATGATCAGTCCAATCGATCCGCTCACATAGGCGGAGACCCGGAAGGTCGTCTCGTATCCGCTGTCGCGCACGCCCCAAAGCTTCAGCATTCCGTGATACAGCGCGGCGAGCAGGAAGAGTCCCGCCGGGCAGGCGATCGCCAGAAAGGCGAAGTAGCCCGCGGCCGCCGCGGGCGCGCCGAGCTCGTGCAACATCTTCGCCTCGGGTCGCTTTGCCACCAGCTCGTCGCTAGCAAGCGCGGTAAACAGTCCCGCTGCGCACGACATCAGGATGGCCGTGGGAATCTGCGTGGAGAGGTAGAATGCGAGCGGGCGCATGATTCCGCCGCTCTTGGGCATGCCGGCAAAGGTCTCGGTCGGCTTAGTCAGCACCTCCTTGACGCTCATGAAGTACCGGGTGACGGGCGGAGCCTCATTCTCACGCTCCCACGCCGGCGATGCCGGGTGCGGGCCCTCCTTCGATTCTTTGGCGCAAACATCTTCGGCAGACGGCACGGGCGGGGGAGTGCTTCCGACGGCCGCGAATTCCTCCCAGGCGGATAGCGGCTCCCAGTTTTTGCGTCCCGCTTTCCATGCCAGGTCGGTTCGCAGATAGGTGCCGTCGGCGAGCCCCGCCCGCACCTCGTCTTCGGTGAATTGGCCGAGGACGGCGTTGTTTCTGGCGATATGGATAAGGCTCATGCGGCGATTTTTCGGCTTATTTGGTGGCCGCCGCTCGGCGGGTCAATCTTGTCGCACGGCTCATTTTCGACGGCCATAGCCGATGAATCCTAGCGCCGCAGGCCTGTGAATAAGATTTTGACAATCGGCCTTGAGCAAAAGAGGCGGCTATGCATGTTTTGCGTTCCTCCCGACGAGAGCGGTGTTCGAAAGAGCGCCGAAGCGAGCCGGGAGTTGTTCTTCGA
>CAMFKE010000005.1 GCA_945957395.1 uncultured Opitutia bacterium | reverse complement strand
ACCCGCAAAGCCCCAAACCGCTGTCAACTCCCCTCAAATCGCCCGGCGCGTTACACCAGGAGTCACCAGGAAAGTTGCGTTGAACGGTGGAACTAGGGATGGTTCACGGGACGATTGATACACATCATCAGGAAATTATAGATGTCGCGGACTGTGGTTTATGTGCGCATGGCGTGATAAACCAAGTGATGGGTGTTAGGGCTTGAGGCGGTAAAAGTCGATGCGGCGATTATTGCCGGTAAGAAGAAATTGGCCATCAGGCGTGACTGCGAGACCATCGCCGGTACCAGTTCTCCAATGTTTGATAACGCGCTCATGTTTTGGATCATAAATCCAGAGGTCAGGCTCTTTGCTGAAGTAAATAAACTGATCGTCATTAGATACAACGGCATGGCCTGTTGCCATGATTGCGCTAATTCCAAAATCTTTGAATCGAGATTGGCTATCAACGATATGCATGCTTGCAATATCAAGCAATGCGCCAACAGGGCTTGAGGTGATTGGCCAAATCGTGCGTCCTGCAATTGCCGGTTGGCTTGGTTGAATTGTAGTTAAAAGTGACTTGCGGTTCTTGTACCCTCCGCTAATTTCCAAGTATATGGGTTGAGCAGTGCGCCTCACTTCATTCCCATTGGTGTTCAGCCTAACAATAACCGTATCACCATGAAATAACATGGAATTATTAGGCCCCGTGACCAACTTTGTAGGATAGATGCAGCCATAAGCAAGAATATCGCCGTCAGCCAGCCAAGTTACCCCATGGTATGACAATCCCGTTTGCGGCAACACGGTGAGCGCGTCCGTGTCGATATTCCACTTCCGCAGGGAAACGGGGAAATCTTTTTGATCAAAACCTGAGTGATGAGGAAGCAGCACGACTTCGCTACGATTGGTGGGGTTGACCGCCCCGGCAAAATAGATGCCTTCCGTGCGCAACTCACTCACGATTTTCCCCGACCGGGCGTCCCAGACCGTCAAAGAGTAAATGGTCTCGTTTTTTTCAGGATTGGTGCTGCGTCTTGTCCCCGTGACGATTTTGCCCGTGGCTTCATCGCGAAAGGAGAAGGATTCGGTGACGGCGGGTTTTCCCGTGTGCGTGCAACGCGAGGTCCCGGTGACAATCCGGTGGTTCGAGCACCATAGCGGCGCACGATGCTCCCAATTACCGGTGGGGGCGATCACGGCGTTTTGGCCGTCCAAATCGCACAATAGCATTTGTGACGGGTTGCCATCCGGAGTCGTTGTGATGATGCCCATCCGCTTGCCGTCCGGGCTGATGGAAAAACTGCCCACCAACGCATCTGATGGAGCACCCAAATCGCGCAGATCCAATGAGTGGCTATAAACCGGGTTTGTCGGTGACGGGGGGCCGGACGAGGCCGAGTGGCGCATACCCCACGCTACCCCAAGCAGGAGCAGGAGAATTACGCCGACCGCGCCAGCGTAACGAAGGATTTTTTGTTTCATGATTTTAATTCAATCAAGGTCGCTTGAATTGGTTGGGTCGATTTCTTGTAAACGGCCGCCTGGGCGGGCGGCCGTGTTGACGAGGCGTGCTCGTTTTCCGCCGGAGGATGCCGGTCGAAAACCGGGAGTCGCCTCAGAGGCGGGGTTCGTGGGTTTCGCGCGCTTCGCTCCAGGTGGCGAGCAGGTCGAACATCGAGGGGCGGCGGGAGGCGCCGCGCGCGATGTTGACGGCGCCGGTGGCCGCGCAGGCGGCGCGCTGGCGGGCGAGGCGCAGGTGGGCGTCGGCGGGGCGCAGGTCGGGGTCGCGCAGGAGGGAGGAGAGGGCGCCGGCGCCTTCGATCTCGGTGATGCTCCAGCCTTCGGCGGCGCAGAAGGCCTCGTCGGAGGCGGCGCGGATGTCGAGGCGCAGCCAGTGAACGCCCGGGTGGCGAGCGGCGAGCTCGTTGAGCGCGGCGTTGGCGGCGGGGGCGTCGGCGAGGCCGTGGCGAAGCGAGACGCGGGCGCCCTTGGCGATGCTGCCCAGGTCGCTCAGCGTGATTTTCTCACCGGCGGCGGGGATGGTGTCCTCCTTGCCGGCGTTGAGGCGCACGAAGAGTTCGGCGTGGTCGAGGGAGGCGTCGCCGGCCCACACCAGGTGTTCGAGGGTGTGCACGCCGTCGCCGGTGACGGTGGTGCGCAGTTTCTCGACGACGGCCAGGATGCGCCCGGAGGTCTCGCCGGGGGCGCGGTGCCAGACGACCTCGTATTCGCGGCCCGTGGCGAGCGGCTGCACGAGCGCGTCGACGGGGCAGGCGGCGAACCAGGCGCGCACGCCCTCCTCGTCGTCCACGCGGCGAACGCCCACGCCGTCGAGGGCGGCGTCGGGCTTGAGCACGAGGGGGAATTCGAGGCCGGCGCGTTCGGCGAACACGAGGGCGGCCTCGGCGCGCGCTTCGGGGCCGTCGCCGGCGGGGATTTTCTCAAAGGGCTGCATGCCCGGGGCTCCGGCGAAGGGGGCGAGCAGGGCGGATTTGGATTCGCCGGCGGCGCCGCCGAGGCGGCCGAGCGTGGGGTTGGCGGCGGCGTAGGCGGAGAAGCCGCGGTGGCGCACGGCGAGGGCGAGCTCGTGCAGGGCGCCGGGCAGGCGCAGGATCCAGCCGGGCAGGAGCGCGTGGTTGGTCCAGTGGCGGGCCTTGGCGAGGAGCTGGCGGCGGCCGAGCCAGGTGAAGGCCGGCATGACGAAGTGGAAGAAGACGAAGATGCCCAGGAGCAGGCCGGCGGCGATCCAGCCGGCCAGGTGGTGCAGTTTCTCAAACTTCTCCATCACCGTGTCGCCGGTCTTCTGCGCGAACCACACGAGGGGGGGCGTCCACAGGGCGGCGGCGATGAAGAAGAGGAAGCCGAGCTTGGCCGGGTTGAGCTTCATGATGCCCGCGGAGACGAAGGTGGGCACGCGGCTGCCGGGGATGAAGCGCGAGGTCACGATGACCGCCATGCCCTTGGTGCTGGCGAAGCGCGTGGACATGCGGTCCACCTCGTACTCGGAGATGAACCACTTGAAGGGCGCCTTGCGCAGCGCGGAGCGGCCGAGGAACCGCCCGACCAGGTAAAGGAAGAGGTCGCCGATGAAGATGCCCACCAGGCAGGCCGCCGTGCCCGACCAGAAATCGATGAGGCCCATGCCCACGAGCAGACCAGTGGCCAGGCAGGTGGGGTCTTCCGCCACCAGCGTGCACAGCAGGATGATGGCCATCAGCACCCAGTGACGCGCGCCTTCCGCCACCGGCGGTTTGGGCACGGGGCCCTTCTCGGCTGCGGAATCGGCCACCGGCGCCGCGCCGGCGTCGGTCTTGCCCAGGAAGTCCAAAATTGCCGGGGCGTGACGCGCGCCGTGCCGGGTGAACTCGTCGTGGCCGCCGGGCACGAAGTAGGTGACGGCGTGCGGGGCGAGCTCCTTGGAGTAGCGGGCGGTGTCGGCGGGCACGAGCCAGTCCTCGGTGCCGTGGCCCAGCAGCAGGGGGCCGGCCCAGGCGCGCGTGTGGTCGCGCAGCCGGGTGAGGTCGTTGTCCCACAGGGCGCGGGCGTAGGCCTTGTTCATGGGCAACCGGTCGAGCAGCCCGAAGTGCGGCGTGAAGTCGGTCAGGGCCTTGAAGGCGCCCATGTGGAAGGTGTACACGAGCTTGTTGACGAAATGGTTGCCCATCAGGTCGAACTCCTGCGCGTCCACCGAGGACAGCAGCGAGAGCGAGCTCACGCGGTCGGGCGCGAGGTGGGAGAGCTCCAGGGCGACGCCCCCGCCCATGCCCACGCCGATGACATGCGCGCGCTTCACGCCGGAGCGCTCAAGCAGGTCGCGCGCCACATGCGCGGAGCTCAGGATGGAGTAATTGGCGGCTTCGCGCTGGGAGGCCCCGGCGCCGGGCAGGTCGGGCACGAGGAGACGGTAGCGGCCCTTCAGCGCGCCCACCAGCGGGTCGAGCCGTTCGGAGCCGCCGGGCGTGCCGTGCAGGAGCAGCACGGCGGGCGCGTCGGCCTTGTCCGCCGGGATGTCGCGCAGCGCCAGCGTGAGGGAGTCGCCGGTGGGCGTGCAGACGGCCTCGCCGTCGGCGTTGGCGGAGATGTCGTATTCGGGGGTGGAGACCGGGGTGCGCCCGTCGCAGAGCGCGGGCGTGTAGGGGTTGGCGTTGCGCCACGCGTTGGAGGCGACGACGAGGAGCAGGTAAAGGGCGAGCAGGAGCCACTTGCGGGGTATGCGGCTCCAGAATGATTTTGCAGGCGCGTGGGACATCGGCGGCGCGAAGCTCTACAAGCCGGCGGGGAAGAGGGAAGCGGAATTGCGGGGGGCGTCGCCGGCGGGCGTGCGTCGCGCCGCGAGCGAACTTTTCCGGCATTTGCGCTTCCCCGGGCGCGCCGCCGGCGTTTTGGTGCGCCCCGACTTCGCCCGGACGGCGTCGCGCCGGGCGCCCCTGCCGGGTGGCGCGCGCGTTCGCCGGCCCTGGAGCCCGAGCGATGCGGCCCTTTCCCCTTTAATGAAAATCACCGACCTGAACGCCGAGAATGACATCGGCTCCAACTGCCTGTACCTGGAGGTGGGACCGTTCCGCGTGCTCGTGGATTGCGGCGTGCACCCGAAGAAGGCCGGCAAGGCGTCGCTTCCCGTGCTGAGCAAAATCCCCGACGGCACGCTCGACTTCATCATCCTGACGCACTGCCACCTCGACCATGTCGGCGCGCTGCCGCTGGTGATCCGTCGCAACCCGCAGGCCAAGATCCTGTGCTCGGCGGCGTCGGCCATGCTGGTGAAGCGCATCCTGCGCAACTCCGTCACGGTCATGATGCGTCAGCGCGAGGAGACCGGCATCAAGGACTACCCCTTCTATACCTACGAGGAGCTCGACCGCGTCGAATCGCGCCTGTTCCCGCTCCCCCTTCACGGCTCGCGCGAGTTCCTCGGTCGCGGCGACCGCATCAGCGTCACCCTGTACCCGGCGGGCCATGTGGTGGGCGCCGTGGGCGCGCTCATCGAGCACAAGGGGCGCCGCCACTTCTTCACCGGCGACGTGCTCTTCCTGGACCAGAACACCATCCGCGGCGCCGCCTTCCCGCGCGAGCCGCTCGACACGCTGGTCACCGAGACCACGCGCGGGGCGACCCCGCACCACCCGGACCTCACGCGCGCCATGGAGCAGGCGCGTTTGCTCAAGTGCATCCGCGAGACGATCGCCGGTGGCGGCACCATGCTCATCGCCGCCTTCGCGTTCGGCCGCATGCAGGAAATCCTGATGCTCCTGCACGCCGCGTGGGAGGACGACCTGCTGCCGGATTGCCCCATCTTCTGCTCCGGCCTGGGCGTGGACCTCGCCGACTACTTCGACATGATCTCGCGCAAGACCGGCACGGTGAAGTTCCGCCGGCATGTCATGCGCGACCTCAACGCGCGCCCGCTGCGAGGCAAGTTCGTGGAGCCGGGCCTGGATATCCAGGAGCGCGGCATCTATGTGCTGTCCTCCGGCATGCTCGTGGAGAACACGCCGGCGTGGCGCATCTCCGCCAACCTGCTCGACCACCCGCGCAACACCGTGGCGTTCGTCGGGTACTGCGACCCGGACACGCCCGGCGGCCGCCTGCTCGCCGCCAAGCCCGGCGACGAGTTTGAATATCCGCACCTCGAATACACGGCGAAGGTGAACGCCCGCGTGGAGCGTTTCCACATGAGCGGCCACGCCGACCGCGAGGAGCTCGTGCAGTTCGCCAAGGACTGCACGCCCAAGCACATCGTGCTCACGCACGGCGACCCGCCCGCGCGCGAGTGGTTCATGAAGACTCTGCGCGCCGAGATTCCCGGCGCCAAGATCACCGACCCGGCGCCGGGCGTGCCGTTCGAGGTCTGAGCCGCGCGAGACGGCCGCGCTCCGGGCGCGCCATCCGCCCCGGGCGCTTGCCCCGCCCGGGTTTTCCGCCATCCCCGTCCGCTTTCCCATGAACTGGATCTTCCTTCTTCTCGCCGGCGTGTTTGAGACCGGCTTCGCCGTGATGCTCAAAAAGACCGAGGAGTTCACGCGCCTGTGGCCCACCGTGGCCTTCGCGGTGCTGGCCATCGCCAGCTTCCTGTGCCTGAACAAGTCGATCAGCGGGCCGGCCGGCATCCCGGTGGGCACCGCGTACGCCGTGTGGACCGGCATCGGCGCCGCCGGCGCCATGGTGTTCGGCATGCTCCACTACGGCGAGCCCGCCACCGCCGCGCGCATCTTCTTCCTCTCTCTGCTCCTCGTTTCCGTCGTCGGGCTCAAGGCCGTCTCCACGCACTGAGCCGGGCCGGGCGCGAACGCGCGCCGCCTTCGCGCTTGAAACCCGGGCCCTGAAAGCCGAAATGCGCCCGCCATGCGCGTCGCCTTCGCCCCCGCCAAGATCAACCTGATGCTCGCCATCACCGGCGTGCGTGCCGACGGTTTCCACAACCTCGTCAGCCTCGTGGCGCCGCTCAATTTCGGCGACCACCTGTGGCTGGAGACGCCCGCCGGCCTCGACGCCGACGAGCTGCTGTGCGACTTCCCCGGCGTGCCCACCGACGGCACGAACCTGGTGATGAAGGCCGCCGCGGTGTTCCGCCGCGAGCACCCGGCCGCGCCCTTCGTGCGGTTCACTTTGGACAAGCGCACCCCGCACGGCGCCGGCCTCGGCGGCGGCAGCTCCGACGCCGCGGCCGCGCTGCTCCTGCTCAACGACGCCACCGGACGCCCCGTATCCGCCGCGCGCCTCGCGGAACTGGCGGCCGAGCTCGGCTCGGACTGCCCGCTGTTCCTGGACGGCGCGCCGGTCGTGATGCGCGGGCGCGGCGAGCGCGTGGAGAAGCTTTCCGAGGCCGAGCGGTCCGCGCTGAGCGGTCGGCGTCTGCTGCTGTTCAAGCCCGACTTCGGCGTTTCCACGGTCGAGGCGTACAAGGCGATGAAGGCCGACGGGCGCATGTACCGCCCCGAGCCCGAGTCCGAGGCGTTTCTGTCCGAGTGGCGCGCCGACGCCGCGAAGGCGCCGCTGCCGTTGTACAATAACATGGAGCTGGCCGTGTTCGCCAAACACCTCGCGCTGCCCGCGCTGCTCGACGAGTTGCGCGCGAAGTTCGCGCTGGCCCCGCGCATGTCGGGTTCCGGAAGCGCCTGCTTCGCCCTCCTGCCCGAAGGCTTTGACGCCAAGCCCGCCATCGCCGCCATCCGCGCGGCCTGGGGCGACTCCGCCTTCGTCATCGAGACCTCGCTGCGCTGAGCGCGGCGCGTCGTTCCGCGGTTGACGCGGGGGCGTTGTTTCTTGCCCTGCCGCGCATGAGCAAAAGCCCGGCCCTCTTCCTCGACCGCGACGGAACCATCATCCACGACGTGGATTTCATCCACAAGCCGGAGGATGTTCGCCTGATGCCCGGCGCGCGCGAGGCGCTCGTGGCGTGTCTTAACGCCGGATACAGGCTGTTCATCCTCACGAACCAGTCCGGCATCGGCCGCGGCTACTTCAAGACCGAGGATTACATGGCCTGCCACAACCGGCTTCTTGAGCTTCTCGCGCTGCCCGAGCCCGGGTTCACCGACATGAAGTTCGCCCCGGAGCGCCCCGACCAGCCCTCGCTGTACCGCAAGCCCTCCCCGCGCTTCATCCACGAGATGATCGAGGCGCACGGGCTCGACCCCGCGCGCTCCTGGATGGTGGGAGACCGCAAGAGCGACTGG
Source organism: uncultured Opitutia bacterium (assembly GCA_945957395.1). Lineage (GTDB taxonomy): Bacteria > Verrucomicrobiota > Verrucomicrobiia > Opitutales > UBA953 > CAMFKE01. The sequence goes on along the minus strand of CAMFKE010000005.1, from coordinate 244,670 downwards.
GAGGCCGGCCTGAACGCCGGCATCCGCGCCGCCGCGTTCACCACGGGCGGCAAGCCCTACACCGAGGCCGACGCCGAGTTCTGCCGCGAAAAGGGCGTGGCCGTGCACCCGACGCTCGCCGACTTCGTCCGCGACACGCTCGGTCTGCGCGTCTGACAGCCCCCCGGCGGTGTTCTTTCCGCGTGCGGTCCTTGCCATGCCGGCGGGGCTCCGTTGCTCATGCCGGCTTATGTGCGCCGACGCCACTCCCGCCGAATCGACCTGGACCGTCGCCGCGCTGTACAAGTTTGTCCGAGTCGAGGACCCTGCGGCATTTCGTGCGGAACTGGAGGCCTGGGGCGTGGAGCACGGGCTCATCGGCACGCTGCTCGTCGCCTCCGAAGGGCTCAACGGCACCGTGGCGGGAACGCCCGAGTGCATCGCGTCGCTGCACGCCCGGCTGATGGCCGATGCGCGTTTCTCCCAAAACCTTTCCTGGAAACTCTCCGCCGCCGCGAAGAAGCCGTTCGGGCGCCTGCGCGTGAAGTTGAAGGCGGAGATCGTCACCCTGCGCGCGGAGGGCGCCGACCCCACCGTGCATGTGGGCGAATATGTGAAGCCGTCCGAATGGGACGCGCTTATCCGTCGCGACGATGTGGTGCTGGTGGACACGCGCAACGACTACGAGGTGAAGCTGGGGCGCTTCGAGGGCGCGCTCGACCCGCGCACGGAAAACTTCCGCGACTTCCCCAAGTGGGTGGAGGAAAACCTCGACCCGCAAAAGCACCCGAAGGTCGCCATGTATTGCACCGGCGGCATCCGTTGCGAAAAGGCCTCGGCGCTGCTGCTCTCCCGCGGCTTCCGCGAAGTCTTCCACCTTCAGGGCGGCATCCTCAAGTACTTGGAGGAGACCCCCGCCGGCGGCGGCACCTGGGGTGGCGAGTGTTTTGTTTTCGATGAACGCATCGCCCTCAAGCACGGCCTGGCCCAAGGCGAATCCTCCTGGTGCTCCGCCTGCGACCTGCCCGTCCCGCCCGGCCAAACCTGCGGCTGCTCCGGCGCCTCCGACTGAGGGCGCAAAAAAAGCCGCCCGGCCGGTGAAGGCGCGGGCGGCTTTTTTGTTTCGCTGCCAGGCTCAGAGCTTGAGCTTGCGGCGGAAGGTGGGCGTGACGGTGAGAGCGAAGCCGCCGGGCACGCGGATTGGGTTACCTTCGGCCTGCAGGTTGTCGTTTTCCCAGACGGTGACGACGCAGGGCTTGCCGGGTTCCGGGCAGATCCACTGCCACTTGCCGTGGCCGGATTGGTGCATCGGGGCGCCCTTTTCCACATCCAGTCCCGGGCCGACGCCGCGGATGAAGAGCTTGGTGCCGTGGGCTACCGTGACATTCACGAGCAGCGCGGTTTCGCCGCGGGCGGGCGCGCGCACGCCGGTGGCGGATTCCTTCGCCTGGCGCTTGGCCTCGATCTCGGCGCGGAGCTTGTCGAAGAGGGCGTCGTTGACGGTGGTTTTCTTCACCTTCACATCGCGGTCCTGGAGGCCGCCGCCGACCCAGTCGTTCTCGTCGGCGAGCTGTTCCATCTCCTCGCGCAGGGCGCGCTGCTCCTCGGGGTCGACCTTGGGCTTCGGACGCGCGGCGTCCTTCTTCACGATGTCCTCGAAGTCGACCTTCTTGGTGACGACAAGGTCTTCTTCCTCGAGTCCGCCGGTGAGCCAGTCGCCGTCGTCCTCCATGTCTTCGGGCTCAAGACCGGATTCGAGCACCGGCTCGGGCTCGGGCGCGAAGACCGGGGCGGCCTTCACGGGCTCCGGCTTCCTGGGCTCGGGGGCCTTGGCGACGGGTGCGGCGGCCTTGGCCGCAGGCTTCGCCACGGGCTTTTCCTCGTCGAGGTCGTCGTCGAAGCTGAGCGGGGCCACATCGAAGTCGTCGTCCTCCTCCTTGACCGGCTTCTTCTTGGCCGGGGCTTCCTTGGCGGCGGGGGCGGGGGCCGGTGCGGCGGCGGGAGCGGTGGCGGCCTTGATGACGACGGAGGCCTTGAGGGCGGCGAGCTCGGCGGTGAGGCGGGTGAGCTCCTCGCGCATGGCGCGGGTCTCGCGGTCGTTGACTTTGGCGTCCTGAAGGAGGCGGATTTCCTCCTGAAGGATGGCCATGGCCTTGATCACCTCGTTGCGGCTTTCCGCCACATTCTTGTTGAGCGGAGCGAGTTCCGCGGGGGAGATCTGGCGCAAGGCGCCCTTGGCTCGCGGGCTCAGGGCGTAAAGGGCGGCGCCGCCCGCCACGGCCACGACGAGGGACAGGGGGGCGAAAAGGTGCGGGAACATGAAGCCGGCGGCACCCGCGCCGACGATGGCCAAGACTACGACGACAAGAGCGAGGGGAGTCTTTTCGGGCTGGGGTGCTGGCATGGGAAAGGGGAAATCGACGGTGTTGCTATCGGATTTTACGATTAGGACAAGCCGTCATGTGCGGGGTGTCTCATTCATTTCGCTTAATCTCTTTAATCCCTGTTCCAGGCTCAAAAATAAAGAACCGCGCCTCCCCGGTAAAGGGATGGCGCGGTTTTATTGTTCCGGGGTGTATTGCTTATTGCCCGGGGGTGTTTTCCGTGGTGCGGGCCTGGTCTTCGGGTTGGCGCTGGCGGAAGGTCAGCGCTTTTTCGCCGGCCGAGACTTCGATGGGTTCGCCCTTGTGCAGCTCGCCGCGAAGTATCGCCTCCGCGAGAGGGTCTTCCAGGTGCCGTTCGACCGCCCGGCGCAGGGGGCGCGCGCCGAACTTCTCGTCGTAGCCGTTCTCGATGAGGAACGTGCGGGCCGGGTCGAGGATCTCGAGGGTGATGCCCTGCGCGGCGACGCGACGGGCGACCTTGTCGATCTCGAGGTCCACGATCTTGCCCATGTGCTCCTTGGTGAGGGAGTGGAAGAAGACGATTTCCGAGAGGCGGTTGAGGAACTCGGGTTTGAAGACGCGCTTGGTCTCGTCCATCAGGCGGTCCTTCATGCGCTCGAAGTCGCGCAGCGTGTCCACGCCGGTGTCGAAGCCCATGGAGGTGGTGCGCTGGAGCAGGTCGGCGCCCACGTTCGAGGTCATGATGATGATGGTGTTGCGGAAGTCCACGAGGCGTCCGAGCGAGTCGGTCAGGCGGCCGTCCTCGAGCACCTGCAGGAGGAGCTGGAGCACATCCGGGTGCGCCTTCTCGATTTCGTCAAAGAGCACGACGCAGTAGGGCTTGCGGCGCACGGCCTCGGTGAGCTGGCCGCCCTCGTCGTGGCCGACATAGCCGGGGGGCGAGCCGACGAGGCGCGACACGGTGAACTTCTCCATGTACTCGCTCATGTCGATTTGGATGAGCGAGTCCTTCTCGCCGAACATGCGCTCGGCGAGGGTCTTGGCCAACATGGTCTTGCCCACGCCGGTGGGGCCCAGGAACAGGAACGAGCCGATCGGCCGGCGCGGGTCCTTCAGGTCGGCGCGGGAGCGGCGCAGGGCGCGCGCGATGACGCCGCAGGCCTGGTCCTGGCCGATGACCGAGCCCTGCAGGTCCTTTTCCAGTTCGAGCAGCTTCTGGGTTTCCTTTTTCTCGATGCGCGAGAGGGGGATGCCGGTCCAGTCGGCGACGACCTTGTACATCTCGTCGGAGTCCACGGTCACGCGCTTCTCGTCGCGGCGCTTCTTCCACTCCTCCTTCATGCGCTTGAGCTCGCCGTCGAGCTTCACCTGCGTGTCGCGGTGGCGCGCGGCCTCCTCGAAGTGCTGGTGGCGCACGGCGTCCTCCTTGAGCGCGGCGACCTCGTCGATGCGCTTCTGCATCTCGTCGAACTCCGGCGGGCGGTTGAGCGAGGCGATGCGCGCGCGCGCGCCGGCCTCGTCGAGCACATCGATGGCCTTGTCCGGCAGGTGGCGCGTGGTGATGTAGCGGTCGGAGAGCTTCACCGCGGTCTCCAGGGCGGCGTCGGTGAAGACGCACTTGTGGTGGTCCTCGTACTTCTGGCGAACGCCTTTGAGGATGAGGATGGCGTCGTCGATGGACGGGTCCTCCACCTTCACGATCTGGAAGCGGCGCTCCAGCGCGGAGTCCTTCTCGATGTACTTGCGGTGTTCGGCGAGCGTGGTGGCGCCGATGCACTGCAGCTCGCCGCGGGAGAGGGCGGGCTTGAAGATGTTCGAGGCGTCCATGGCGCCCTCGGCGGCGCCGGCGCCGACGATGGTGTGGATCTCGTCGATGAAGAGGATGATGTTCTTGGCGCGCTTGATCTCCTCCATCACCACCTTGATGCGCTCCTCGAACTGGCCGCGGTACTTGGTGCCGGCGACCATGAGGGCCAGGTCGAGCGTGATGACCTTCTTGTCCAAAAGGATTTCGGGCACGATGCCGTTGGCGATCTCCTGCGCGAGGCCCTCGACGATGGCGGTCTTGCCCACGCCGGCTTCGCCGATGAGCACGGGGTTGTTCTTCGTGCGGCGGCACAGGATCTGGATGACGCGGCGGATCTCCTCCTTGCGGCCCACCACCGGGTCGAGCTCGCCGTTGCGGGCCAGCTCGGTGAGGTCGCGGCCGAAGGCCTTGAGCGCCGAGGTCTTGTCGTTTTTGCCGGACTGGCGCGGGGCCTCCTCGCCGGGCTGGTTGCCCTTGGGCTCCTGCGAGGATTCGCCGCCCTGGCCCTGCTGTTCGTCGGAGGCGCCGTTGCCGCCTTCGTCCTGGCGGGGCTCGCCGGCGGAGTAATTGGGGTCGAGCTCGGAGAGGATGAGGTGGCGGCACTTGTCGATGTCGACCTCCAGGCTCTTGAGCACGCGAGCGGCGACGCCCTCGCCCTCGCGCAGCAGGCCGAGCAGGATGTGCTCGGTGCCGATGTACGAGTGGTTGAGGGACTTGGCCTCCTTGCCGGCGAGCGCGAAGACCTTCTTCACGCGGGGCGTGAACGGGATGGCGCCCTGCGGCTTGGAGTCGGGCTGTCCGGCGCCCACCTGCTTTTCCACCGTCGCGCGCACGGTCTCGAGGTCCATGCCCATCTTTTGAAGCACATTCACGGCGACGCCCTGGCCCAACTGTATGAGGCCCAGCAGGATATGCTCGGTGCCGACATAATTGTGGTGGAAACGCTCGGCCTCCTTGCGGGCCAGTGCGAGTACCTGCTGGGCGCGGGGAGTTAGGTTGTTCATGTGGTCCATGGTGCCGGAATGGTGCGCGCGCCGGCCTCTCGGACAAGTCGGATTGCTTCCGCCTTTGGCGAACTTTGCGCGAAAAGCCGCTTCGGCCTCGTCGTTTTTTTCTGCCAGAAGTTCACGCGGCCGGGGTCCTGGCGCCGATTTTGCTCCGATGTCAGGCAAGGGGAATTTTTTTTCAGGGGGCCCGATGGGCGGACCGGTGTTGACTCGTCGACCGTCGAAGCCCTTATGCGCCGCCATGAAAAGTAACCGCTGGGTTATCAAAATCGGCTCCGGCCTCCTCACCTGCGACGACGGGCGCATCGACGCCGCCCGTTTCGCCGACTTCGCCGCGCAGGTGCGCGACCTCATGGACCGCGGCGTGGAGGTCGTGCTCGTCTCCTCCGGCGCCATCGCCTCCGGCATGACGCTCATGGGGCTCGCCGAGCGCCCCAAGGCCGCCGCCGAGCTGCGCGCCTGCGCGACCGTGGGCCAGATCGAGCTCATGGCCGAGTATCGCCGGCACTTCGCCGGGCACGGGTTGTTGCCCGCCCAGCTGCTGTTCACCTACGCCGATTTCGACAGCCGCACCTGCCACCGCAACGCCGCCGCCACGCTCGAGCGTCTTCTGGCCGCGCGCCGCTATGTGCCGGTGATTAACGAAAACGACGCCATCGCCGACGATGAGATCAAGTTCGGCGACAACGACCGGCTCTCCGCGCACGCCGCTGCCCTGTGCGGCGCCGCCAAGCTCGTCATCCTCTCCGGCATCGACGGTCTGCTCACCAGGCTTGACGGGTCGGGCGAGGTGATCCGCCTGGTGACCGACGCCGACGCCGTGCGCTCGCTCGCGGGCGGCACGACCGGCCGCACGAATGTCGGCGGCATGACCACCAAGCTCATCGCCGCCGAAGTGGCCGCCGAGGCGGGCTGCGAGACCATCATCGCCAACGGGCGCACCCCGGGCATCCTCGCCGACATCGCGCGCGACGACTTCCTCGGCACGCGCTTCCGACTCGCCCGCCGCGAGCGCGAGTGATCGCGCCCCCGCGTTCTCAAAAATGCCCGCGCCCATGTCCGTTCACGAAGAAATCCGCCTCCTTTGCGAGGACGCCAAGCGGGCTTCGCGCCTCTTGGCCGAGGCCTCCTCCGAGCTCAAGGACGCCGCGCTGCGGTCCGTCGCCGACTCTCTCGACGCCGCCCGCGAGGAAATCCTCGCGGCCAACGCCGGGGATGTGGCGGCGGCGCGGGAGCGCGGCATGCCCCCCGCGATGCTCGACCGGCTCACGCTCACCCCCGCGCGCCTCGCCGGCATAGCCGCCGGCGTGCGCGAGATCGCCGCGTTGCCGGATCCGGTGGGCAGGCTCCTTTCCCGCGAGGTGCGGCCCAACGGCCTGCGCATCGACAAGGTCAGCGTGCCCATCGGCGTCATCGGCGTGATTTACGAGTCGCGCCCGAATGTCACCGTGGACACCGCCGCGCTCTGCCTGAAGGCCGGCAACGCCACCGTGCTGCGCGGCGGCTCCGAGGCGATCCGCACGAACGCGGCGCTCGCCCGCGCCTTCGCCGCCGGGTTGGAGCGCGCCGGGCTTCCCGCCGCATGCGCCCGACTCGTGCCGTTCACCGACCGCGAGGCCGTGCCCGCGCTGTGCGGGCAGACCGGGCTGGTCGACCTCATCATCCCCCGCGGCGGACACGGTCTCGTGAAGGCCGTCGTGGAAAGCGCCCGTGTGCCGGTCATCAAGCACTACCACGGCATCTGTCATGTCTATGTGGATGCGGCGGCCGACCCCGGCATGGCCGTGCGCATCGTGCTCAACGCCAAGTGCAGCCGGCCCGGCGTGTGCAACGCCATGGAGACGCTCCTCCTCGACTCCGCACTCGTTGCGGACCCTTCGGAGCGTTCAGTAAAAGTGCTCGCGCGACTCGCCGCCGAACTCGCCGCCGCGCAGGTCGAGCTGCGCGCCGACGCGCGTGCTCTGCCTCTGTTCCCGGGCGCCAGGCCCGCCACGCCCGAGGATTTCGACACCGAGCACCTCGCCCTCATTCTCAATGTCGCGCTCGTCGACGGCGTGGACGGCGCTCTCGCCCACATCGCCCGGCATGGCTCCGGTCACTCCGACGCCATTGTCACCGACGACGCTTCCGCCGCCGAAAAATTCCTCAACGGCGTGGACGGCGCGTGCGTGTACTGGAACGCCTCCACGCGCTTCACCGACGGCGGCGAGTTCGGCTTCGGCGCCGAGATTGGCATCTCCACCGACAAGCTGCATGCGCGCGGCCCCATGGGCCTCGCCGAGCTCACCACCTACAAATACCGCATCTTCGGCTCCGGCCACACCCGCGGCTGAGCCGGCTCAGTCGGTGAGGAAGGCGATGCCGGCGGCGGAGACGGTGTCGTGCCCGCTGTGCTCGGTCAGGGCGGTGAAACGCGCGTAGCGGGCGAGTGCGGGCGCGTCGAATTTCACGGTGTTGAGCGCCCGCGAATTGGGGAATTCGCCCAGGCGCACGACGCGCCAGGTCACGCGGTCGTCGCTCACCGCGAACTCATACCGGCGGATGCGTCCGGCGTCGCCGGTCTGGCGCGGCAGCAGGGAGAATCCGGTGAGGCGAGTGGGCTCGATAAGGTCGAACTCGAGGGTGTGCGGCGGCTTGGTCACGGTGAGCCCGTGTTCGCTCTCCCAAATCGTGTCCGGGTCGCCGTCCAGAAGGTTGGCGGCCTCCCCGCCGCCGGCATGTTCGCTGGAGGCGCCCAGCAGCACGACCGCCTTGCGCGGACGCGGCGCGGCGATGTCGGCGGACACCGGCACGGACGGCAGCCTGCCGGGCGCTTCGGCGCGGGCGGTCAGGCGCATGGCGCGCGACACGGCGATAGGGGCGGAGTAGGTGAACTCGTCGCCGCCATCCACGCTCACGCGGATGGTCGCGCCCGGCGCGGGATGTTCGAGCGAGACGATGTTGTGCAGCGCGTCGTGCGTGACGAGCACCGGCGCGGCTTCGGGCGCTTCGACACGCGCGAGGGGCGCCGGGTCGGCGCCGGGGGCTAGAGGACGGATGACGAACCCGAGCCGGTACGGGCGCGAGGCGAGCGGGATGTCGCGCTCCAGCGGGCCGGGGCCGCAGGAGGCGCCGCCGAGTCCGAGCACGGCGGCGTCGAGGTCGAGCCGCACGCGGTCGGTTTCGGCCGGCAGGTCGGTCGGGTGCGCCGCGGCGGCGAGCTCGCCGGTCGTGTAGGGGGAGACGGTGGCGGACATTTTGTCGAGCGCGGCGAACAGCGCGCCCGCGCCCGAGGCGTCGCGCAGCGCGACCCACGCGACCTCCTCGCGGTTTCCGGTGTCCTGCGGTTTGGCGTAGGGCACGAAGAAGTCGCGCACGGGCAGGTCGTGGCGCACGAGGCGGGCGGCGGCCTTGCGGTCCGGGTAGTTCTCGTGCGGCCCGCGGCCGTAGTATTCGGCGAACGCATACGCGGCGGGCAGGTGCATGGAGAATCCGACCTTGGGCAGCACCAGATCGCGCCCCCGCGCCGTGACCGTGGATTGTTGGACGACCGATCCGTCGGCGTGCACCGTCCAGGCCGAGACCACGCGGAACACCGGCGCGTCGGCGGGCAGGTCGCCGTCGGGCGAGATGGCGGGGCGGTTGGTGCCGTAGCCGTCCACGCGTTCGGCTCGCGTGCCGAAGTGATCGGTGACCGCGCGCAGCCGCACCAGTCCAGGAGCGGAGGTGTCGGCGGAGAACGATACGGGGCGGGCGGCGAGGTGGCGCAGCCCGAGTGCGAACCAAGGCTGCATGACGCGGTGGTCGTTGTTCACCGGGGCTCGGAAGAGGTTGAGCGACGGCCCGTGGCCGGGCTTGAACACCGGCATGCCCGCGTATTCGAGCGCGGCCAGCCCGACCGTGGCTTTGTCGAACACCGCGCGGAAGTTTTTCCCCGTGACCACGGCGTGCGCATCGTCCTCGGCGAGGGCCGGCCGGTCTCCGTTCACCGCGAGCATCGGCTTGTCGGAGGCGGGCGCGCGGAGTGCGAATTGCTCGGAGGCCACCTCATGTCCTGCGGGCCCGAGCACCGCATCGGCTGAGGCGGTGCGGAAGGAAAGGTTGAGCCGGTAGTCGGCGCCGGGATTGCGGGAGGAATCAGGCAGAAGGGAGCAGGCAGTGGGGGCGTGTTGACCGACGGAGGAAGGCGTTCCGCCCGCGTATTCGGTCATCGCACCCTCCTGCTGCCTTCCTCCCTGCTCACTGCCGTCTGTGGCTAGTCGCACGGTCTGTTTCGCGCGGGGCGCGACGGGCGGGCAGGGCATGTCGCCGCCGGCGACGCGGGTGCCGTCCTCGGTGATTTCCCAGGCGAGCGTGTAGCCGGAGAGGTCTTTGAAGTGGAACTTGTTGAACACCTCGAACTCGCCGCGCGCGAGCTGCCCGGGCGTGGCGGAAACAGCGATGTCTTGGTAGACGCGCTTCACCTCGGCGAAGCACGGCTTGGGCGTTCGGTCGGCGAACACCACGCCCTTCACGATGAACTGGCCGTCGTTGGGCGCGTCGCCGAAGTCGCCGCCGTAGGCGACGAAGGTGCGCCCGTCGCCGGTTTTCTTATACAGGCCCTGGTCGCACCATTCCCAGATGGCGCAGCCAAGCAGGTTGTCGGATTTCTCGATTTCGGCCCAGTAGTCGGCGAGGTTGCCCATGCCGTTGTTCATGATGTGGGCGATCTCGGAGACATAGAACGGCTTCGCGTTGTCGCGTTGCTCGGCCTTGCGTCGGGTCCAGCCCACGCTCGGGTACTGGTTCGAGTCGATGTCCACGAGCGTGTTGTTGCGCTCGTAGTGCGTGGGGCGCGTGGTGTCGCGCGCCTTCAGCGCGTCGGCGGCGGCGCGGAAGTTGTCGCCCGGGCCGGCCTCGTTGCCGAGGGACCAGAGCACGACCGACGGGTGGTTCTTGTCGCGCTCCACCATGGCCATCACGCGGTCGACATGCGCGGCGCGCCACTCGGGCGGGTGGGAGAGGGAGTCCTTGCCGTAGTAGTAGCCGTGCGACTCGATGTTGGCCTCGTCCATGAGGTACAGCCCGTGCTTGTCGCACAGATAATACCAATACGGGTCGTTCGGGTAGTGCGAGAGGCGCACATGGTTGATGTTGGCCTGCTTGAGCCGCAGCACATCCAGCTCCATGTCGGCGCGCGTGATCGCGTGGCCGGTGGCGGGCGAGCTCTCGTGGCGGTTCACGCCCTTGAGCTTCACCGGCTTGCCGTTGATGAGGAATTTCCCGTCGCGCACCTCGGCCGTGCGGAAGCCGACGGCGGTGGAAACGATGTCGCGCGTGCGACCGGTGGCGTCCGAAACGGTCGCGACAAGCGTGTACAAGTGGGGCGTCTCGGCCGACCACAGCGCGGGCTTTTCAAAGACGCCGGAGACGCGGACGCCCCCGTGCGGGGTCTCGCCGGAGTGGAAGGAGAAGGCGCCGCCGACCGGGCGCACCTCGGCGCCGGCGGCGTCGAAAAGCTTCACCGCGACGGACGCCGGGCCGGCCGGGGCTCCGGCGAGCCTTTTCAGGTCAATCTCGGCGGAGAGCTCCCAGTTGTCGGCGGAGGCGGGCGATGTCTTCACGAACAGGTCGCGCGCATGCAGCGGGTCGCGCGAGTGCAGTGAGACGGAGCGGAAGATGCCGGAGAGTCGCCACATGTCCTGACATTCCAGATACGAGCCGTCGCAGAAACGGTAGACCTCGACGGCCACGGTGTTGCGGCCTGGTTTGAGGAATCGGGAGATGTCGAACTCGGCGGGCACGCGGCTGTCCTTGGAGAAGCCGACATAGCGGCCGTTGATCCACAGGTAGAAGAACGCGTCGACGCCGTCGAAGCGCAGGAAGGTGGCGCGGCCGGCCCACTCTGCGGGCACCGCGAAGTCGCGCCGGTAGGAGCCGACCGGGTTGCGGTTAACGAAGGTGGTGAAATGCGCCGGGGGCTCGCTCATCACGCGAGGCTGGTCGCGTTGGAAAAGGTAGGCCTGGTTCGAGTACACGGGCACATCGTACCCTTCGCACTGCCAGTTCGACGGCACGCGGATGCTTTTCCATCCGGACGCATCGAATTCGGCCTTATGGAAATCGCGCGGTCGCTCGTCGGGATGTTTCGCCCAATGGAACTTCCAGTCGCCGTCGAGCGTGCGCCAATACGCCGAATGCTCCGGCAGCAGCTTCAGCGCGCTCGCGGTGTCGGCGAACGAGTGGAAGGTGGCGCGCGGGGCCTCCTTGTTCAGCGCGAGGTTTTCGGGCTGCTCCCACTCGAGGCCGGTGGGCGCGGCCGGGCGGTCGGACTGAGGGTAGGCGGCGGCGAGGGCGAGCGGGGCGAGGGCCATGAAAGCGAAAAGGGCGGCGAGATTCGGCATTCCGGGAAGGCGGCGGGAGGTGGCGCGCGTGGGCGCGACCAACGCATACCCCCTCCTTGGCGAATGGGTTCCGGTTCGGCGGGCGCAAATGAGAAAAAGGTCCGGGGCGTCTCGCCCGCCCGGAGCGGGGCCGGCTGCATTTTGCTTTCGCCGAGAGGCGAGCGGGGCGTTCCATGTCGGGCATGTCCGGCATCCGCATCGAAGGTCTTTCCAAAAGCTATGGCGCCCAACGCGTGCTCGACGCCGTGTCGCTCGACATCGAGCCCGGCGAGCTGTTCTTCCTGCTCGGCCCCTCCGGCTGCGGCAAGACGACCCTGTTGCGCTCCATCGCGGGATTCGAGACCCCCGACGCGGGCAAGGTGTTCCTGGGTGGCGAGGATGTCACGCGTATGCCGCCGCACCTGCGCCGCACCGGCATGGTGTTTCAAAACTACGCGTTGTGGCCGCACATGACGGTGAAGGAGAATGTCGCCTTCGGGCCCGAGTCCCAGCGTCTTCCGGCCGACGAGGTCAACCGCCGCGTGGGCGAGGCGCTCGACGCCGTGGGGCTCGCCGCGCTGGCCGACCGGCGTCCGGGCGAGCTCTCGGGCGGTCAGCAGCAGCGCGCGGCGCTGGCGAGGGCGCTGGCGGTGCGGCCGAAGTGCCTGCTGCTGGACGAGCCGCTTTCCAACCTGGACCCGGCGCTGCGCCACGGGTTGCGCGACGAGATCCGGCGCGTGGTGAAGGCGCACGGGCTGACCGCCGTGTATGTGACGCACGACCGCTCCGAGGCTTTCGCCGTCGGCGACAGGCTCGCCGTCATGCTCGGCGGCAAGGTCGCCCAGGTGGGGCGTCCGCGCGAGGTGTACCGGCGCCCCTCCGGTCGCGCGGTCGCGGGTTTCGTGGGCGAGGCGAATTTCCTGGAGGGCAAGGTCGTCCGGTGCGGCGCCGGCGAGTTCCTGGCGCACACCGCGCTGGGTGAGGTGCGCGGAGCGCTGGCCGATCCGGAGGCGGAGCCGGAGGAGGGCGCCGACATCACGGTGATGATCCGCCCCGAGTGCCTGCGGCTCGACGACATGCCGCCGGAGGAGAACGCGTTCGCCGGACGCGTGGCCGAGACCGTGTTCCTGGGCGACCGCGCGGAGCTTCGTTTCGCGCCCGACGCCGGGGGCGCGGCGCTGCGCGTGGTGGAGCAGAACCCTCGTCATGATCGCGAGGACGACACGCTCTACGCGTGGGCTTTCCCCGAGGATGTCGTGGGGTTCGCCCGCTGATCCCCCGCCGCGGGTTGTCGCATGAGACGCGTCGCTCCGTTCCTCCTTCTCGCCGTCGTGCTGGCGGCGCCGCTCGTGTTGTCGCGGTTCGCGAGCACGCGTCGGGTTCCGGCGCCCGCTCCCGGCGGGGCGGTGTCGCTGCTCGTGCTGTCGCCGCACAACGAGTCCATCCGGGCCGAGTTCGGTGCGGCGTTCGAGGCGTGGCACCGGGAGCGCACGGGGCGCGAGGTGAGGGTGGACTGGCGCAATGTCGGCGGCGCCAACGACTGTGTTAAGTATTTGAATACGCGCTACGCCGCCGATTTCGAGCGGCGCGAGCCTGCGCTGTATGCGGCGCCGGGTGTGGCGGGCGACCTGTTCAACCCGACCCGGCCGGCCGCGAGCGGAAGCGCGCTGGCCGCGGCGCGCGAGGCGTTCTCCCGGTCCGGATGCTCGGCCGGTCTGGATGTGTATTTCGGCGGCGGGACGGACAACTTCGCCGACGCCGCCATGCTCGGCCAGCTCATGCCCTTGCCGGCCCGGGAGGCGGGCGCCGTGATGCCGGAGACGCTGCGCGGGCAGAGGTTGCGCGACGGCGACGGGCGCTGGTACGCCGCGGCGCTTTCGGGGTTCGGCTTCGTTTATAACCGCGACCTGCTGGCGCGCGCCGGGCTGCCCGCTCCGCGCGACTGGGGCGACCTGGGCGACGCGCGGCTGGCGGGATTGGTCGGGCTGGCCGACCCGACCAAGAGCGGCACGGCCTACAAGGCTTTCGAGGGACTTGTCGCCTCGGTGATGCGCCGCGAGCTCGCCGCCGGGCGCTCGCGCGAGGCGGCCTGGCGCTCCGCGTTCGGCGCGCTCACGCGGCTGGCGATGAACGCCGGCGTCTGGGCCGACAGCGCGTCCGGGCCTGTGTTCGACACCGCGCGGGGCGATGTGGCCGTGTCGATGGCGGCGGATTTCTACGGTCGCGCCCAGGAGGCGGACACCGCGTTGCGAGGTGGGCCGGGGCGGCTGGTGTTCGTGTTGCCGGCGGATGCCCCGTTGTCGGCGGACCCGGTGGCGCTGTTGCGCGGCGCCCCGCATGCCGAGGTCGCGCGGGATTTCCTGCGGTTCGTGCTGTCCCGCGAGGGGCAGCGTCTGTGGTCGACGCCGGCGGGCGCTCCCGGCGGGCCGTCGCGCAAGACCCTGTTTCGACTGCCGGTGCGCGCCGACGCGTATCCGGAAGGTTTTTCAGCCAACCCGTTCCTCGTCGAGGGTGCGGTGGCGGACGACGCCCGGTGCCCGGTGTCGCCGGCCGTGCTGAGGCTTGTTCTGGGCTCTGCGATGCTCGATGTGCGCGAGGAGCTGCGCGAGGTTTCCCGCGTCTGCGAGGCGGCGCGGCGGGCGGGCCGGACGGAGGCCGCCGAGCGCGCGGTGGCGGCGTTGTGCGAGGACCCGGCGTTCGCCCTGGCGGGATTGGAGGCGCGCGTGAAGGCCGCCGGGGGCGCGAGCGTGGAGTTGCGTCGCGAGCGCGTGGGGCTGGCCGAGGCTCGTCGCCTCGCCTGCCGCGAGGCGGCGAAGTCGGCGGAATAGTTTTTTTGCGCGCGGTCGTCGGCGTCAGGCGTCGGTCTTTTCGCGGCGCAGGAGGGTGGCGGCGGGCTGGTCCTTGCCCTTGGCGAGCTTGCGGTGAAGGCGCCAGCCGGGAGGTATGGGCGGGTCGAACTTGCCCGGGGCTTCCAGCACGAGGCGCACATGCTCGCCGGTGTCGAGCAGGGCGGCCAGCCGCGGCACGAGCTCCTCGGCGGCGGATTCCCAGAGGGCCCAGGGCGGGTCGGCGAAGATGATGTCGTAGGGCGGGGTGCCGGCGGGCGGCGCCCAGCGCGTGGCGTCGTCGTTGACGATGTCCACGGGCGCCTCGGCGAGGCCGAGGGACTTGGCCACGGCGGCGGCGTTCTTGCGCTGCACGGCGGCGGCGGCCGGGTTTTTGTCCACAAGGGTGACCTGCAGGGCGCCGCGGCTGAGAGATTCCAGGCCGTAGGCGCCGGTGCCGGCGAAGAGGTCGAGCACGCGGGCGCCGTCCACGAGGGGGCCGAGCGAGTTGAAGACGGCTTCGCGGATGTAGTCGGTGGCGGGGCGGATTTCGCCGCGCGAGGGCAGGGTGAGGGGGATGCCGCGCGCGCGGCCGCCGGTGATGCGCATGGCGCGGGACTTTGAGAGGTGCGTCGGGTGCGTAAAGCGTAGAGCGAGCGGATGCGCGGGCGCGCGTGGGGGCGGAAAACTTGAAACAGAAAACTTGAAACCCCCGGGGCGGGGGCCACAGGGTTCGGCGCATGAGCAAAGTCATCAACGTCCTCGCCGAACGCTACGCCTCGCCGGCGATGAAGTCCATCTGGTCGCCGGAAGGGCGCATCGTGCTGGAGCGCGAGTTCTGGATCGCCGTCATGAAGGCGCAGCGCGACCTGGGCCTGGATGTGCCGTCCGAGGCCATCGCCGCGTACGAGTCCGTGAAGGGCTCCGTCAACCTCCCGTCCATCGCGGCGCGCGAAGAGGTGACCAAGCACGACGTGAAGGCGCGCATCGAGGAGTTCAACGATCTCACCGCCACCGTCGGCCCCAAGCACGAGCACATCCACAAGGGCCTCACCAGCCGCGACCTCACCGAGTCGGTCGAGCAGCTGCAGGTGCTGCGCGCCCTGGAGCTCGTCCGCCTCAAGGCCGTGGCGTGCCTGAAGCGCCTGGCGGACGCCGCCAACGACGAGCGCGACACCGTGCTCGCCGCGCGCACGCACAACGTGGCCGCGCAGGCGACGACCGTTGGCAAGCGCTGGGCGATGTTCGGCGAGGAGTTCCTGCTGGGCCTCACCCGTGTGGAGCGCCACATCGACGACTACGCCGCGCGCGGCCTGAAGGGCGCCGTCGGCACGCAGCTCGACCAGCTTACGCTCTTCGGCGGCGACGCCGGCAAGGTTTCCGACTTGGAAGACCGCGTGATCGTGCACCTCGGCATCAAGCGCGGCATGAACGCCGTGGGCCAGGTGTACCCGCGCACGCTGGACTTCGACACCGTTTCCGCGCTCGTCACGCTGGCCTCGGGCCCGTCGAGCTTTGCCAAGACGCTGCGCATCATGGCCGGCCACGAACTGGCCAGCGAGGGCTTCCTGCCCGGCCAGACCGGTTCGTCGGCCATGCCGCACAAGATGAACAGCCGCAGCTGCGAACGCCTGAACGGCTTCCATGTCATCCTGCGTGGCTACCTGTCCATGGCCGCCGACCTGGCGGGCGACCAGTGGAACGAGGGCGACGTGTCCTGCTCCGTGGTGCGCCGCGTGATGCTCCCGGACGCCTTCTACGCCATCGACGGCCTGCTGGAGACGTTCCTGACCATCCTCAACAACATGAAGGTGTACCGTCCGGTCGTGGAGCGCGAGGCCGCCCATTACATGCCCTTCCTGCTCACCACCACCGTGATGATGGAGGCCGTGAAGGCTGGCGTGGGCCGCGAGACCGCCCACAGCCTCATCAAGAAGCACGCCGTGGCCACCTCCGACGACCTGCGCGCCGGCCGCATTTCCAAGAACGACCTGTTCGAGCGCCTCGAGCGCGACGGCGGCCTGAAGCTGCCGAAGGCGAAGTTCGACGAGATTCTCGCCGTGGGCTCCAAGGAGATCGGTGCCGCTGGCAAGCAGGTGGACGTGTTCGTGCGCACCGGCGACCTGTGGCTGGCCAAGTACCCGGAGGCCGCCGCCATCAAGCCCGGGCGCATGCTGTAAGCCGGGGTGGGGCGAGGGCGTTTCAAGTTTGAGGTTATCGGTTTGAAGCAAGGTGGGCGCGTGTGGCGCGTCGCGCGGCTGAAACCGAAAACTTGAAAACCTGAAACACGGCGGATGCGCCGCCGGGCTTTTCCCTTGCCTCTCACGCCGCGCAAAACACAACCGCGACCTTTCCCTTTTAACCGAAAACCGTTTTTCATCCCCTTATGTCCGAAGAACTCGTAGGCAACCTCCTCGTCGCGCAGAGCGGCGGTCCCACCCCCGTGATCAACGCCAGCCTCGCCGGCGTCATTTCCGAAGCCCTCAAGCACGAGGAGAACATCGAGGAAATCTACGGCGGCCTCAACGGCATCCAGGGCATCCTGCGCGAAGAGCTCATCGACCTGGCCTCCGAGTCCCAGCAGACCGTGCGCGGTCTGAAGACCACCCCGGGCGCCGCGCTGGGCACCTGCCGCTACAAGATCAAGAAGGAGGCCGATTACGACCGCATCCTCGATGTCTTCGCGGCGCACAACATCCGCTACTTCCTCTACATCGGCGGCAACGACTCCCAGGACACCGCCGCCAAGATCCATGAGCGCGCCGTGGCCAAGGGCTACGAGCTGCGCGTGATCGGCGTGCCCAAGACCATCGACAACGACCTGCCCATCACCGACCACTGCCCCGGCTACGGCTCCGTCGTGAAGCACATCTGCACCACCGTGCGCGAGATGTCCTGCGACAACGCCGCCATGGGCCAGCACGACTTCGTGTCCATTCTCGAGGTCATGGGCCGCAACGCCGGCTGGCTCGCCGCCGGCTCCGTGCTCGCCAAGCGCAAGAACAACCCCGAGGACGCCCCGCACATCGTGCTGCTCCCCGAGGCCCCGTTCAACCGCCAGGCCTTCCTGGATCAGGTGCAGCGCGTGCTTTCCAAGCAGAAGCACTGCTTCGTCGTGACCTCCGAAGGCGTGACCGACGAGAACGGCAACTTCCTCGGCGCCGACGAATCCAGCAAGGACGCCTTCGGCCACGCCGTGCTCGGCGGCGCCGGCGAGGCGCTGCGCGGCATCGTGGAATCCGGCCTGCCCGGCGTGAAGGCCCGCAGCGCGAAGCTCGGCATCGCCCAGCGCGCCGCTTCGCACAGCGGTTCCGCCACGGATGTGGACGAGGCCTTCAAGGCCGGCGCCCAGGCCGTTAAGGCCGCCGTTGAAGGCAAGTCCGGTCAGATGGTGGTGTTCGTGCGCGAGGACAAGGATCAGTACTCCATCAAGTACGACCTGGCCCCGCTCGGCGAAATCGCCAACGCGGTGAAGACCTTCCCCGCCAACTGGATCGGCGAGGACAAGATGTCCATCGGCTTCCAGTTCGCCAAGTACGCTCAGCCCCTCATTCAGGGCGAAAACACGCTGCCCTACGAGAACGGCCTGCCCAAGTACGCCCAGCTTTCCGCCATTCGCATCGAGCGTAAGCTCGGTGCCTACGACGCCAAGTAAGGCCGGGGATAACTCCCTTGGTCGGACCGGGGGAGTTTTGTAAAAAGGGGGAAGGGCTTGCGCCCTTCTCTTTTTTTTGTGTGGTTTTCTGCGAAACCGTTCGTTCGCTCTTTCGTAACCCCAACCCCTTACTTCCCCATGAAACTCTCACGCCTCCTTCCCCTCCTCGCATGCGCCATCGCGCTCCCGGCCGGCGCTTTCGCCGCCAAAGGCGTCGCCGAAGTCACTGCGCTGAGCGGGCTTGCGCGAGCCGGCGTGGGTGAGGCGACCCCGGCTTCCATCGAGGTCGGCGCCAAGTTGGAGGAGGGCTCCACCATCGAGACCGGTTCCGAATCGGGTCTCGAGGTCACCCTTCCCAACGGCAAGAAACTGATTCTCGCGCCGAATACGCGCATCCGTATCCGCTTCCTTGAGCAGTCCGCCAAGCCCGGCGTCTATTCCTACGAGGTTGCTCTCCTGCGCGGCGGCATCCGGGTCGACGCCACGAACTCCGCTCCCGGCTCGAATTTCCTCATCGTCACCAGCGCCGGCTCCGTGAATATCGCCGGAAGCGTGTCTTCGGTGGACTTTTCGCCCACCTCGGTGACCGCCGGCAACATGTATGTGGTGACCAGCAAGGGTTCCGCAGTGGTCTTTAACCCCAATTCGATTGCACCGGTCAGCGTTCCTGCCGGCTCGCAGACGCAAATCGGCCAAGGCGCCGCGGGTGCCGGCCAGGTGACTTCCGCCGCTCCCGAAGTGCTGACGGCGTTGAACAACATCGTCGCTGGCGGAAATCTCGAGGTGGTGGCAAAGCCCGGAGCCAAGAAGCCCGGATCCACCGCTCCGGCCACGACGCCCTCCGGCGTGACGCTGCCCGACTTTTCCATCATCGTGGTGAGCCCGAACGGAGAAGGTCAGAATATCTGATGCGCCTTCTGGCGAAACAGAAGTGGCCGCGCCGAAAGGCGCGGCCTTTGTTTTTCCGGGAAGCGAAGCTCCAAGGGATTTTATTTGCCAAGGCTAAGGGCGCCCCCTTTCTCCTGAATAAACCCCCTAGGGACGCACCATGAAATCTTTTCGTTTCACCTGCCTCGTAGCCGCCGCGATGGCGCTTCAATCCTCGGCCTTCGCCTTCGATGCGGCCACGATTTTCTCCCTGGAAGGCCAGGTGAAGGTAACCAACGGTGAAGTCACGACTCTGGCTGCCGTTGGCAATGACCTGCCTACCGACGGATTGATCCAGTCCGGCGTGGAATCCCTGGCGGGCGTCAAGCTTCCCGACGGCTCCACGCAGTTCCTGGATGAGGCGACTTCGATTCGCATGCGGTTTTCGGACAACGGCAAGAAATCGGAAATCGTTCTGATTAAGGGCGCCATCGCGGGCGATTATACCAATGCCACCGTGAATGTGGTGACCTCCGCCGGCAAAGCCGACCTCTCCGGCACCGCCAGCGTGGTGGCGTTTCAGCCTAATCAGACCGGGGGCGGAAAAGGTAAGATTTCTGTGGTGAAGGGCGTCGCGGTGGTTTCGCCCAAAGGCTCATCCACTCCGGTGAAGGTGCCTGCCGGCAGTAGCATTAGCTTCGGCGATGGCGACCTTGCCCCCGGGACTCTGTCCGAAGATGAAGTCATTGCCGCCGCCGCCGCAACCAAGGGTGGTTTTGCCGGAAAGTCGGGCGCCAAGAAGACCACCGGGGGCACCGGCTCGACGACCTCGGCGGCCACGCCGGATTTGGGCATCCTCAGCCCCAACGGCGAAGGCGCCACGAACTGAGCCTAGGTTTTCTTCAACAAAAGGCCGCACCGGAACCCGGTGCGGCCTTTTGTCGTTCGTCGCTGAGGCTGAGGTGTTCAGGCGTTTGTCGCGAGTTCGGCGGCGGCCGCCTCGTCCACCAGCCACAAGGTCTTGCCCTGCAGTTGGCGCAGCACCTGCGCCGGGTGCTTTTTGGCGTTGGAGGAGCCTTGGAGCACGGCCTTCAACGCCGGCGCCTTTTTGGCCCCGAATGCGAGTACGACGATTTTCCCGCAGCGCGCGAGGCCGGTCTCGGTGATGGTGAGCCGGTGTCCGCGGCCCGGCCACTCGGTGTGCGCGAAGGCTTTCCCTCCGTTGGCGCCGATGAGCGGGCATCCGGGCCAGAGGGAGGCCGTGTGCGAATCGTCGCCGAGCCCGAGCAGGCAAAGGTCGTAGGCGATGCCGCGCGGGCGCGCCTCCATCTCGGCCGCATAGCGCTCGGCGGCCAGCTCGGGGTCGGTGACCTGCGGCCAGGGGTGGCGCTTGGACGGCAGCACGCCAAGCGGGTCGAGCAGGGCGCGCGCGGCGTTGCCGAAATTGGAATCCTCGGACGCGAGCGGGACGCAGCGTTCGTCGCTGACATGCCAGTGGGCGTAGTCGCGGGTGCGCGGATGGATGGCGTGGTTGCGCACGGCCCAGGCGTAGTAGTCGAGCGGGGTGGAGCCGCCGCTGAGCGCGATGGCGGCGGGGCCGCCGGCGCACGCGTCGTTGATCATCGCGGAGAGCGCGACATAGGCCTCGGGGCGTTCCAGCACATGCACGGTGCCGGCCGGAGTTTGGAGGGGCTTCATGGAAAGTCGGTGGCGGCGGGGAAAGCGCGGGGGAGTCGGTTACTTGCGCTTTTCCGGCACGAGCAGGGAGGCTGCCACGGAGCAGGCGAGCACGGCGAAGAGCACGGCGAGCGAGATGCGCGTGGGCACATGGAACCAGCCCGCGGTGGCGCAGATCATCTTGACGCCGATGAACACGAGGATGGCGGCAAGGCCGACCTTCAGGTAGCGGAAGTACTGCATGAAGCCGGAGATGGCGAAGAACATGGAGCGCAGTCCCAGGATGGCGAAGATGTTGGAGGTGAACGCCAGGAAGTTCTTCGACTCCTGCGAGAGCGGGCTGCCGTCGCTGAGCTTGTCCGGAAGCAGGCCGATGATGGCGGGAATGGAGTCCACCGCGAAAATCACATCCGTGGCCTCCACGACCAGCAGCGTGAGGAACAGAGGCGTGGCCACCCACTTGCCGTTTTCCCGGATGAAGAAGTTTTTGCCGTGCAGTTCCTTGGAGACGGGGAAGAGCCTTTTGGCGAGGCGCACGACATGGTTTTTGGACAGGTCTCGAGCGCTTTCCTCTTCCGGCAGGGCCATCTTCACGCCGGTGAAAAGCAGGATGCCGCCGAACACATACATGAGCCAGGAGAACTTCGCCACCAGCGCCACGCCGGCCACGATGAAGACGGCGCGCATGACGGCCGCCCCCAGGATGCCCCAGAAGAGCACGCGGTGGCGCAGGCTTTCGGGAATGTGGAAATAGGAGAAGACGACGAGGATGACGAACAGGTTGTCCACGCTCAGCGCCAGTTCCATCACATATCCGGCGGTGAACAGGCCCGCTTCCTCCGGGCCGCGCCACCAGGCCAGGAAGGCGGCGAAGGAGGCGGCGAGCAGGCCCCATACGCCGCACCACGCCAGGGCTTCGCGGAACGAGACCGACTTCTCCTCCTTGTGGAAGACGCCGAGGTCGAGCGCCAGGAAGAAGCCGATGCCGGTGAGGAACGCCGCCCACGCCCACCAGGGTATCGCGGGGTGCGCGGCTACGGTGCCGGCGGCGTTTTCAAGGGAAGCCAGGAGTGTGAGCGGAGGCATGGGCGCGGAAAAGACGGCGGTGAAGCTCCGAGTCCGGGCGGGAGTCGCAAGCCAATCCGGCGCGAGGTTGTTACAAAACCCTGCAGGATTCCCGGCGCCCCGGCTTCCTGCTTGTCGGCGCCTGCCAACGGGCTACTTCCCGCGACTTCCTCCCATGCTCGAACTGCTTTCCGACCCCAACACCTATATCTCGCTCATCACCCTGGCCCTTTTGGAAATCGTGCTGGGTGTGGACAACCTCGTGTTCGTCTCGATTCTCGCGGGCAAGCTGCCCGTGGAGCAGCGCCCGAAGGCGCGCCGGCTGGGGTTGGGCATCGCGCTGGTGACGCGCATCCTGCTGCTGTGTTTCATTGGCTGGATCGTCGGCATGACGCAGCCGCTTTTCCATGTCGCCGGGCACGCCGTGTCGGGACGCGACCTGGTGCTTTTCGTGGGCGGACTTTTCCTGCTGGGTAAGGCCACGCGCGAGATTCACCACAACCTGGAAGGCGAGGATGGCGAGGCCACCCAAGCGCTCGGCGGCGCGGCGTCGTTCGGCGCGATCATCGTGCAGATCGGTCTTCTCGACATCGTGTTCTCGCTGGACTCGGTGATCACCGCAGCGGGCATGGTGAAGCACGTCCCCATCATGATCGCCGCCGTCGTCATCTCCATGGTCTTCATGGTGATGTTCGTGAACAAGATCAGCGACTTCATCGACCGGCACCCTTCGCTGAAGATGCTGGCGCTGAGCTTCCTCATCATGATCGGAGCGCTCCTCGTGGCCGAATCCTTCCACCAGGAAATTCCGAAGGGCTATGTGTACTTCGCGATGGGCTTCTCCGTGGCCGTCGAGGTGCTTAACATTCGCGCTCGCTCCAAGCGCAAGGCGGTCAAGCCGGTCGAGCTGCACAAGGAATACCGCTGAGCATTCGCGGCGCCCGGGCCGTTCACGCCCGAGCCGTCCCCGTGTTCCATGCGGCGAGGAAATCCTCGCCCGGCGGGCACTCGAGCGTGACGCGTCCGCCTTCGGGCGCGGGGAAGTCGAGCAGGCGCGCGTGCAGCAGCAGCCGGGGGAAAAGCGCCTGGGCGGCTTTGTCGCCGTAGCGGGTGTCGCCCAGCAGCGGGTGGCCTATGGCGTAGGCGTGGGCGCGCAACTGGTGCCGGCGTCCGGTGTGCGGTTCCATCTCCAGCAGCGTGCGGTCGGCGCGCCGCTCCAGCACTCGCCAGCGCGTCAGGCATGGTTTTCCCTTTTCGCGGTCCACACCGATGCGGCCGGAGCCGAATTCGCGCAGGGGCAGGTCGATCTCGCCCGAGTCGCCCGCCACCGCTCCCGCGGCGCCGGCCAGGTAGATTTTTGAGACGCGGCGCTGTTCGAAGGCGATGTTGAGGAACCGGTGCGCCTCGGCGCTCAGGGCGTAGAGGATGACGCCGGAAACCTCCTTGTCCAATCGGTGCACGACCCACACGCGCCGCCCCAGGTCGCGCTCCAGAAGGGCTTGGAGACAGTCGGTGTCGCCGGATTTTTCCGGGATGGCGGCGATGCCCGCGGGCTTGGCCACGGCCACCCAGGCGTCGGTGCGGCGCAGGATGCGGGGGGCGGCGTGCGGGATGGGGCCGACGGGTTCGCTCATGATGGCGTGGTGCAAAAGGCTCTCGGGGCGCGGCGCAAGCTCCGGCTAACGGGACATGTCGCGCTTGCGAACCACGCCGTCGGGCCCCTCGAACACGAGCCGGCCCTGCTCGTCCCGCCCGGTCCATCGCACGCCGAACGGCGGTATGGCGGCGCCGAGGTCGTGGATTTTTCCGTCAATGAGTATCCGTTTGGTGCGTACGGCCCCGATGGGCACTCCGTCGACCCAAGCCGTGGCGTCGGCGGCCATGAATCGTTTCTCGGGAGCCGTCGGCGCCGGCACCGGAATGGAGTCCCGGTCCGCGGCCTCTCCGCTCATCCACTCTTTGGGGAAGAGCAGGAAAGCGATGGCTGCCAGCACCAGCGCGGCACCGGTGAATTCGATGTACTGGCGCAGGCTTCGCCTCCGCATGAGCCGGGAAATCAGGGCGGCCAGCAGTCTCGGAGGTTCGCCCGTCATCGTCGCTGCCGGCTCCGCCCGCCTTGCTGCGCCACCATTCCCGTTCTTCCCGTCGCCTATGTTGTCCCAAGGCAGTTCTCGAACGACGATGTTGGCCGTGGAGTGTCGTGGCCTGTGGGGCTCCGCTGCCGCGTGCAGGTGCGGCTTTTCCGGCTCACGGTTCTCTTCCCGTCCGTTTTTTTTCGGTTCTTCTGCGGAATCTGCGGAGGTGTTCATTGTTGGGGGGCAGACCTGATTCTCAAGGTAGGGGGTATGGCGGGCTTTTCAATGACGGTCCGAGGTCATTCCGCGGCTTCCGAACGGTTTCCGTGAACGGTGTGAACAACTTCGTGAACAACGCGGAAAATGCCGGTGGAAACTCGCCCCTCTTTTACATGGCGCGCCGGGCTTCCGGCGGCAATGTGCGACGGTTCCCCTCAGCCGCCATGTCCACGACGAAGACCGATCAGAAGCCGCGCCGCGCGCGCAAGGAACAGACCGCCGTGCTCCCCGGCGCCGGCGGTTCGGAGCGCGTGGCGCCGCACAACCTCGACGCCGAGCAGGGGCTGCTCGCCAGCATCATCCTGGAGGGCGGCGGCGACATCCTCACGCAGTGCCAGGCGTCGAAGATTCGCCCGGAGTACTTTTTCAGCACCGCGCACCAGGTGATTTATGAGGCGGCGCTGGAGCTCAACATGGACGGCAAGAGCGTGGATGAGATCACGCTGCCGGAAATGCTGCACAGGAAGGGCGAACTGGCCGCGGCCGGCGGCCCCGCCTACATCAACGAACTGACCCGGCGCATCGAGGTCACCGCCCACGCCGTGCATTGGATGGAGATCGTGCGCGAAAAGTATTTCCGCCGAAAGCTCATCACCACCGCCACCGGCACCGTGGAAAAGGCGTTCAGCCCCGGCGATTCCATCGACCAGCTCCTGGAGGCCGTCGAGCGCAGCTTTTTCGAGATCACGCAGGACAAGATCACCGACAGCGCCAAGCATGTGGCGGGCCCGCTGAAGGAGGCCGTGGTCCTGATGAACACCCTTATCAACTCGCGCGGCGCCATCACCGGCGTGCCCACCGGCCTGGTCGATCTGGACAAGATGACCTACGGCTTCCACCCGGGCCAGATGATCGTCGTCGCGGCGCGTCCCGGTATGGGCAAGACCTCCATCGCCCTGAACTTCATCGAGGCCGCCCTCTTCGACGCCAAGAAGAAGACCGGCAAGGCCATTCCGGTGCTCATGTTCTCGCTGGAAATGCCCGCGCGCGAACTCGCGCTGCGCCTCATGTGCTCCCGTGCCGGCGTGAACCTGCGCAAGCTCTCCGAGGGCTTCGTCAACCGCGAGTCGCTCGCCGACATCGCCTCCGCCGAGGCCGAGTACCGCGACATGCCCCTGTTCATCGACGATGCCGGCGGCCAGAACATCCTGGAAATCCGCGCCAAGAGCCGCCGCCTGCACGCGCAGCACAAGCTGGGCATGATCGTCATCGACTACATCCAGCTCATCAACGGCACCGATTCCTCCGTGGCCCGCGAACAGCAGATCGCCGAAGCCTCGCGCGCCATCAAGGCCATGGCCAAGGAGTTCGGCATCCCCGTCGTCGCCCTCGCGCAGCTCAACCGTAAGTCCGAGGACGAGGCGCGTCAGCCGCGCATGTCCGACCTGCGCGAATCCGGCTCCATCGAGCAGGACGCCGACGTGGTCCTGCTCATCTCGCGCCCCACGGGCAAAACCAAGGACGACGAGGAGGTGGAGGTCGGGCCGGGTCTGGTGAAGCGCGAGCTCATCATCGCCAAGCAGCGTAGCGGCCCCACCGGCGAAATCCCCCTCTACTTCAACCGCGCGCTCACCAAGTTCGTCACGCCGGAGAAGCAACCCGGCCCGGCCTGAGCCGGATGAATGCGCCCGTCGGGCGCCGGCCAAAAAGTGGCGGAGGGAGAGGGATTCGAACCCCCGGGAACTTGCGCTCCAGCGGTTTTCAAGACCGCCGCAATAGGCCACTCTGCCATCCCTCCGTGCGCGCCGAGTTGAGCCGGTCGCTCGCCCCGGCGGCAAGCGGTTTTTGCGCAATCGGCGCGCGAGGAGGGGGCGTTGGCGCATCTTTTTCTCGCCATGGGGGCGACTTCGGCCGAAACCCGCCGGCAAATGAGTGCCAAACCTCTGCAAGCCCGCGCCAACCGCCACTCCGGCGACATCGACAAGCCCATCTGGAAATACTCCGAGGAGGACATCCCGGCGTTGCTCGAAGGTCTGGACAAGCCGTTGATCCTCGTGCTGGACGGCCTGCAGGACCCGCACAACCTCGGCGCGTGCCTGCGCACCGCCAATTGCGCGGGTGTCGACTTCGTGATCATCACGAAGAAGAACTCGGCGCCGGTGAACGAGACGGTGCGCCGCATCGCGGTGGGCGCGGCGGAGAGCACCACGCTGGTGGCCGCCAACAACCTGCGCAACGCTCTGGAGAAGCTCAAGGAGCACGGCGTGTGGATTTGCGGCACCTCCGACCACAAGACCTCCCAGTCCATCTATAACGCGAACCTGAAGGGGCCGCTGGCCATCGTCATGGGCGCCGAAGGCGACGGCATCCGCCACCTCACCGGCGCGACCTGCGACTTCCTGGTGCGCATCCCGATGCTGGGCAGCGTGCCCTGCGTGAATGTTTCCGTCGCCACCGGAGTGTGCCTCTTCGAGGCGCTGCGTCAGCGCGGCGTGCGCTGATTTGTTCCGAAAAAGACGCCGTGGCACCGCAGGGTGATGCGGCGTATTCGCGCACCGCATCGGCAGGGGGCTTTTGGCCTCGGCCGATGCGGTCGTTTTTTTGGCCGGGGTGTTTCGTGACGGCGTATTTATCCGCCGGTTGCATGCCCTTGGGTCTCTGAAAAAAAGCGTGTTATTCGGCCGGGGAGCCGTTTGAAAAGTCGGTCGGAATCATCGTTCGATTGCGTATCCGGTGCATGGATTCAGCTTGTCGTTCGGTCGATTGTCACGGTCCGGCTCCTGTCTTGGAAAAAGATGGAGCGCCGTTTATTTTTGAGGACGGACGTTCGACGATGGTGTTGGGGCGATGTCGTCGGCACTTTCATCCGAATCTCGCTTACGGCACAGCTTTTGTAAGTCATCCCGGGGAGAATCGAAACCCGAACATTCAGCCCGATTGCACCCCGTCCTCTCGTGCTCGAGCGCGACGACTGGGAGAATCGAAACCCGAACATTCAGCCCGATTGCACCGTTATTCCGGTTGTCGGTGATTTTCGTGAATTCGGATATCCGGGGGGGGGCGAGGGCGGAGAATTGTTTTAGTGCTATGCACGCAGCCGTTCGCCGCTCCTGGCTTCGCTTAAAGCCACACGAAGTTCCTGGCTCGGAGGGGCTTGAGCGAAAGCTTTGCTGTGTTTGAGCCCCGTGGGCGGCGCCTCCAGAGGCTTCGCCGCATTCTAATCCCGCGGTGAGTCCGGTTTGATGATTTGCGCGCCGGAATATGCGCCTCCGCTCGCGTGATCTGCGCGTGAGAGGTTAATCTGCTCAAGTTTCGCTATCGATGACAGGGGTGGGTGTTCGGCTTATCTTGGGCCAACTTGGCAGGTTCCTGTTAGCCTGTATGTTCTAATAGTCCCGCTTTGGGTTTTGTCGCACGGTTTGACTTTGTCGCTTTGGCGGGAGCGCTTCGGCCGGATTGCGTTCTTAAAATGCACGCGTCCGTGAAAAGTTTGTCGGGTCTGAATATTTGAAACAGGGGGCGCTTGTTTTGAACATTTCTCTTGTCATATAAACCGGTGATGCAGAAAGTGCGGATGTTCGAACGAACTTAAACCAACCCTAAATATAAAAACCATGTCCATCCAGCCCTTCCATTTCAACAGCCAGGCCGAATATGAAGCCGCCCTCGTCTCCGCCGCCGCCGAGCAGGCCCGCAAGGCCGCCGCCGCCGAGTGGCATGCCGCCGAGCAGAGCCGCCGCCTTGCCAACCTGCACAAGGAAGTCGGCTTCAGCTCCATCAAGGAGCTCATCGACGCCCTGCGCGAACTGACCCCGGCCGGCGCCAAGGCTGCCGGCAAGGCCCCCAAGGCCGGCCGCCGCCCCCGCGCCACCATCACCGACGAGCTGCGCGCCAAGGTGAAGGCCGCCGCCGCTTCCGGCAAGAAGGCCCCGACCATCGCCAAGGAATACGGTCTGTCCACCCCCTCGGTGTACAACATCCTCAAGGCCTAAGCGCGAAAGCGTTCGGAAAGTGAGAAGATAGACGGGTGAAGTCAGAAATGGGTGTGTCGCTCGCGACCCCCGGCGCTGTTTGAAGAATCCGATATCGCGCCCCATTTCGCATCTCCGCCTTCTTACTTCTTACTTTTCAAAAGAGCCGCCCTTTGCCGGGCGGCTTTTTCATTTGCCCGGCTTCTCACCGCCCCGACACTGCGCGCCTTTTCCATGGCTTCCACCGATGACACCGCCCAGGTGACCGCGCGCAACGCGTCCAACCTGGCCCTCGCCTTCAAGCTCGCCGGGCTCTCGCCCGAGCGCCGTCGCGGCATGGAGGTCTTTTACGCGTTCTGCCGCGTGGCCGACGACATCGCCGACGAGCCCGGCCCGACGGACGCCCAGAAACACGCCATGCTCGACGCCTGGCGCGCCACCCTCCGCGGCTACTTCGACGGCTCCGCAGCCCCGCACGACGCGCTCGGCCGCGAGCTGGGCGAGGTGGTGAAGGCGTTCGGCGTGCCGCTGCAGCCGCTGTTGGACATCATCGACGGTGTCTCGATGGACATTGTTGAACGCACCTACGAGACCTTCGAGGAGGTTCAACGCTACTGCTATGGCGTGGCGTCGGCGGTGGGCTTGGTGTCCATCCGCATCTTCGGCTGCCGGCACCCGATGTCGGAGGAGTTCGCCCTGGCCATGGGCTACGCGCTCCAGTTCACCAACATCCTGCGCGATGTGGTCGAGGACCGCGTGCAGCTGGGCCGCGTGTACCTGCCGCTCCGCGAGATGGCGGCCTTCGGCGTGACCAAGGATGACCTGCTCGACCCGGCCAAGAAGCCCGAGGCGACGGCCGCGCTGTTCCGCCTGCAGTACTTCCGCGCCAAGCATTTCTTCAACAAGACCCGACGGCTGGTGCACCCCGACGACCGCGAGGCGCTCAAGGCGGCGTTCGTCATGGGCTCCTTCTACGAGGCCATTCTGGAAAAAATCCGGGAGCGCGGATTCCGCCTCACCGTGGAGCGCGTGCGCCTTTCCAAGTGGGAAAAAATCTCCCTCATGCGTCGCACGCTGGCGGAGCTGAAGCGACCGCAGGCCGTGAAGACCGCGCCCAGGCGCGTGGCGGTCATCGGCGGCGGCGTCGCCGGCATCGCGTCGGCCGTGGCGCTGGCGCGCGAGGGCCACACGGTCACCCTGCTCGAGGCCAAGAGCGCCCTGGGCGGCCGCGCCTCCAGCTTCAAGCACGCGCCCACCGGCGTGACGCTCGACAACGGTCAGCACGCCGTGATGGGCTGCTACGACGCTTTCCTTGGGCTCGCCGACCTGCTCGGCGTGCGCGGCAAGTTCGCCACGACCGGCGCTCTGGATGTGAAATACCGCGCCGCAGGTCGCGAGTCGCGCCTGCGCGCGTCGTGGCCGCAGCCGTTGCACGGGCTGGGCGCGGTGCTCGGGTTCTCCGAACTGTCCTTCGCCGACAAGCTGTCGGTGCTCAATGTCGGCGCGGCCCTGCGCCTGGGCGCGCAACCCGAGCCCGGTGAGACCGGCGCGGCGTGGCTGGCCCGGCTGGGCGCCACGCCCGGCGCGGTGCGCGCGCTGTGGGAACCGTTCTGCCTGGCCGCGCTCAACGAACCCCTTTCCGCCGGTGACGCCGGCGCGCTGCGCGAGACGCTGCGCCGCTCGCTGTTCGCCGACAAGGCCGCCGGCGCCGTGTTGCTGGCGCGCGACGGGCTCGCCGAGGTGTTCGAGCCCGAGCTTTCCCTGAGCCTTTCCGCCACCGGCGGCTCCGTGCGCACGCGCGCCCAGGTGAAGTCGCTGCGCGTCGAGTCCGGCCGCGTGAGCGCCGCCGAGCTCGCCGACGGCACGACGGTCGAGGCCGACGCCTTCGTGCTGGCCGTGCCGTGGAAGGCCGCCGCCGCGCTCGCCCCGGCGGGCGCCGTGGACTCCCGGCTGGCTTCGGCGCTGGGCGGCAACGAGATTCTCAACGTCCACCTGTTCACCGACAAGCCGGTGACGCGCGAGGCCATGATCGGCGTGCTCGATTCGCCGGTTCAGTGGGTGTTCGACCGCACCGCCGCCGGCGCGCCCGCCGGGCTGCACCGGTGCGCCGTCACCCTTTCCGCTCCGCCGGCCGACTGGGCCTCGGCCGACGCCGACACGATCGTCGCGCGCACCGTGGCCGAACTGGAGAAGGCTTTCCCGGAATCGAAGGGTTTCGCCGTGAAGCACTCGTTCGTGTGCAAGTGCAAGGACGCCACCTTCGCCACGCGCCTGCCCGACGGCGTTACGCGCCCCGGCGCCAAGACGCCCGTGGCGAACCTGTTCCTGGCCGGCGACTGGACGGCCACCGGACTGCCCGCCACCCTCGAATCCGCCGCCCAAAGCGGCTTCGCCGTCGCGGAGGCGCTCTGATTGGAGAGGGAAGATTGAAGATAAGAGAGGAAAGGTTCGCCCTCGGCGCGATTTACTGAGTCGGGACCACCGTTTGAACAGAAAACCGAACACTGAAAACCACTTCCATGTCCCTTCCCTGGTTCGCTGACGGCAAGTTCCCGCTGTATCTGGCCCCGATGGCCGGGTTCACCGACTTCGCGTTCCGCCAGCTGTGCAAGGAGCAGGGCGCGGATGTGATGGTGACCGAGTTCGTGCAGTCCGAGCCGCTCGTGCGCGAGATCAACCGGGCCTGGCACATGGTGGATTTCTCGCACGAACAGCGCCCGATGGGCGTGCAGATCTTCGGCGCCAAGCCCGACAGCATGGCCCGCGCCGCCGCCCTGCTCGCCGAGCGCGTGCGCCCGGACTTTATCGACATCAATTTCGGCTGTCCCGCCGTGAAGGTGGTGGAGCAGAACGCCGGCTCCGGTCTGCTGCGCTGCCCCGACCTGCTCGTGCAGATCGCCCGCGAGGTGATCGCCGCCGTGCCCGCCGGGGTGCCGGTCACCGCCAAGATGCGCCTGGGCTGGGACCACAGCTGTCTCGTGGCCGTGGACATCGCCCGGCGTCTGGAAGGCGTGGGCATCCAAGCCATCGCCGTGCACGGTCGCACCAAGGAGCAGGGCTATTCCGGCGAGGCGGACTGGAACGAGATCGGCAAGGTCGCCGAGGCCGTGTCCGTGCCGGTCATCGGCAACGGCGACATCCGCAGCGGCGCCGACGCCGTGCGCCGGCGCGAGCAGACCAAGGTGTCCGGGCTCATGATCGGGCGCGGCGCGCTGGGCAATCCGTGGGTTTTCCCCGAAATCAAGGCGGCGCTGGCCGGCCTGCGGCCGCCTCCGCCGCCCACGCATGACGAGCGGTGGGACACCCTGCTGCGCTACGCCGAGATGCTGGTGGAACTGCCCAACATCCGCCGCGACACCCAGGACATCCGGTGGGCCTCCAGCAAATTCCAGTCGCTCACCCACGGCATCCCGGGCTGCCGCAAGCTGCGCGCCTCGCTCAACCGCTGCGACACGCTCTCCGACCTGCGCGAGCTCGTCGCCCGCTGCCGGGTCGAGTCGGAGTAGGGCGGTGGGCCGCCCCCTCACGGTCCCTTCGGGATCGTGCGGGTCCGGAAAATCTTGTTCCGAGCACGGAATTTTTCCCGCCCGGTTTCTTTCTATAAGAAATCGTTTTGTGAAATCGGCCCGACAGTTCACGCAAGCGGGTGTCCGGTTGGGTCAAACAGGCCCGGGGGTGGACCGCCGAATTTTACAAACATTGCTCTTGAGCGGCGGTGTCACGGGCGTGCAACGGGCATCGTTGCGGGCGCCGGCGACTTCGCCCTCCGGACGATTTTCCCGGCAAGAGAGAAATCGGGGAAAACTGTTCGCAGGGCGGGTGTGAATAACCTGTGGGGAAGTTCACCTTGCGACTCACTTCACCGGGAGCAGGTTCGCCCCTCCACTTTCGGCTTCCCCCACGCCGAGACCACCTTAGCCTTCCTCCCCCCACCTTTGAGCATGACCCCCTTTGACCATCGTCCGTCCCATTCCTGCTGCGCCTCCGGCGTCGGCCGGGGAGGTCGCGTACGCTCGTCTTTGGTCGGCTTCTTCCGGGGTTTTTACCTCTCCGGCGTCACCCCCGGCGTGCGCGGCTAACTCGCCGTCCAGGAACACTTTCCGAACTGTGAATAATTTTTTCCAAGCCCGATGAGTCGGGCGACCTTCCCCATGATTTCCACCGCCCTCGAAAACTCGATTTGGAACACCGCCAAGGAATCCCTTGGCAGCGCCGTGTCGCGCCATGATTTCTCGCACCTCTTCGAGGGCATGGAGTGCCTGGGCCGCGACGGCGACACCGTGGTGTTGCAGGCGCCTTCATTGATGGCCGAGGTGTGGGTGAACACCAACGCTCAGTACCAGGAACTGCTGTCGCGTCATCTCACGACCGCCGCCGGGCGCACCCTGACCGTGCGCGTCGTGGCGCCCGAGTCCGAGTCGCCCGCGCCCGCCGCGCCCGCGGTGGAGCCCGCGCCGCGCGTGCGCATGCCCGCCGCCGAGACGCTGCCGCCGCCGCCGGCGATCAAGGCCGCCAACACCTTCGACAACTTCATCGTGGGCCCGGAGAACGAGCTGGCCTTCTCGGCCGCCACGGCCGTGGCGAACGACCCCGGCCACCTGTACAACCCGCTGCTCATCTGGGGCAACACGGGCCTGGGCAAGACCCACCTCATGCACGGCGTCGCGCACAGCGTGATGCGCAAGAACCCGCGCGCCCGCATCGTGTATGTGACCTGCGAGGCCTTCACCGACGAGTACATCCACGCGGTGCGCGCCCCCGGCGACGCCGAGAAGTACCAGAAGACCAACGAGTTCAAAAAGAAGTACCGCGATGTGGATGTGCTCCTCATCGACGACATCCAGTTCCTCTCCGGCAAGGTCGGCACGCAGGAGGAGTTCTTCAACATCTTCAACCACCTGCAGATCAACCACAAGCAGGTGATCCTCACCAGCGACCGTCCGGTGAAGGAGATCAAGGACCTCTCCGACCGCCTCGTGTCGCGCTTCCAGGGCGGCATGACCGCCGATGTGCAGACGCCCGGTCTGGAGACGCGTATGGCCATCGTCGAGCGCAAGGCCGCCAACCGCGGCGTGAAGCTCTCGCGCGAGGTCGTCGAGTTCCTCGCCACGCGCATCGTGCGCAATGTGCGCAACCTTGAGGGCGCCATCACCCGCGTGGCCGGCTACGCCGGACTGGGCGGCAACCGCGAGCTCACCGTGGCCCGTCTGGAGCAGCTGCTGCACGACATCCTCATCGACGAGGGCGCCACGCAGGTCACCGCCGACCAGATCATGCGCAAGGTGGCCGAGCGCTACAACCTCACCCTGGGCGACATGACCGGCAAGCGTCGCACCGCCAATATCGCCTGGCCGCGCCAGATCGCCATGTTCCTGTGCACGCGCCTCACCGACCTCTCCCTCGTCGCCATCGGCGAAGCCTTCGGCGGCCGCGACCACGGCACCGTCATCCACGCCCGCAAGACCGTGGAAGGCCGCATGGAGGTCGACCCCAAGGAGAAGCGCGCCATCGAGGCGCTCCTCAACCAGTTCGGCGCCGTCGTCTGAGATTGCCGGAGCGCGGGCGTCCTCGCCCGCCTCGAAAAAGCCGCCTGCGCTCCCTGCGCCGGCGGCTTTTTTTTCGCCGTGGGCGCGGCGTCCTCGCCGCGCATACCCAACGCCGAAGCCGCCAAGTCCGTGCCGCGCGCCCTGCGGGGGTCAAGGAAATCGCCGCCGCCTTCGTTCAGAAGCTGCCGGTCACCGGGTCGTAGAGGAACGGTTTGCCGTCGAGGACATTGGCCGGCACCTCGGGCAGGAGGTCCGGCACGAGTTCGGCGAGCGTGGCGGGGTGGCGTCCCTCGTGTTCGAGCGCATAGATGCGCAGGGCGAGACTCAGGCGCAGCCGGTCGTGGCGCAGGCGGGTATCGAAACACCGCGCACGGCACCAGGATATCTCTTCGGGTATGCATTTTTCGCCTTCGAGTCCGCCGGCGTTGCGGCGCAGCACGAGAAAAGGGTCATTGACGGGCGGCGGAACCGGACGATGGGTAGACGGGTCGGCGATTTCCTCATCCACGATGTGCGCATGATTGGCCATGGTGGCATTCGGGAGCGTATTTATCCACAGCCAGTACAGGTGGAGGTTGTTCAACTGCTCCCGGGCTTTTTCTCGGAGCGTTTGATTCGGGGCGCTAGGAGTATGAATGAGCCGATGCAAAACGCTTCCGCCACCAGAGACTCTGATCCGGTCGGCGATGTACAACATCTCGCCGGAAGCAGCCGCCCGGAAAAGGGTGAGCGGGTCGGGTTTGCTCTTATCCAGTCGGGCCAAGACGGCTTTTAGTCGCTGCGGCTCGGTTTCTTCGGCGCAAAGCGCTTCAAGCATTTCGAGCAGCCTCTTTTCACAGACAAGGTTGATGCCGGAGGCGAGGAGGGAGCCGCTCGCTTGGTCTCGGACTCGGGCTGATTCAATGCCGCTGCATAGGGTCATCCAAGCGTCATCCCTGCGTCCTTCGTTTATCGCGAGCAATGCGTCCGCCAGAAGCAGTCGATGCGCGTCGAAGAGCATGGCGCTTAGGGGGGAGGGCCAAGTCTGGTCATCCCAAGGCGGGAATGAGAATGTCTTGAGCGTGACAAGTTCTCGGGCGAC
Source organism: uncultured Opitutia bacterium (assembly GCA_945957395.1). Classification (GTDB taxonomy): domain Bacteria; phylum Verrucomicrobiota; class Verrucomicrobiia; order Opitutales; family UBA953; genus CAMFKE01. The sequence goes on along the minus strand of CAMFKE010000005.1, from coordinate 210,210 downwards.
GGAGAGCGCGATCTCATTCGATTTAAGATGTCTGCGCAATGCCCGTACCGCGTTGTCATCTCGCTTCAGCGCCAGGCTGAAAAGTGCATCCCTGGATGTCGGGTCGCCGGGCTCTTTCGGCGCATATTGCCGGTGGTGAGTCCTTAGTGCGTTCGATATCGCCTCAACCCTCGCGTAGGCGGCCGGGTCGTGCGCGGGGCGCGAGAAACGGCTGAGGTCCGGCGGCGGGTCGTCGTGGAAATGTTGGAATACGCCGACGACGAGCAGGATAAATATGACGGCGGCGAGCAGCGCCTTGGCTTTGTTCATCGGCGCTCATGGCAAGGCACCGGTGTCGCCGAGGGAAGCCTGAATTGGCCTTGGGCGCGCCACCCGTGTGCGCCGACGGCACGCGCCAGCGCGCGCCCTGCGGAATGCCGGCGGCTGGGCGCCGGGGGGCGTTTAGGCGGAGGCCGGGGGCGGCGTCTGGCGGGCGAGGCGGAAGGCGTCGATCTTGGACTTACGGTCGATTTCGGCCTGTTCCTTGATCTGGCGCTGGAGCTCGAACTCCTCCTTCATGGCGTCGAGGTCCTCCATGTCGGGCGGGCAGTTGGTGAGGGCTTCCTGGATGGTGGAGAGGCCGGCGCGCGCCTTCTTCATGCTGTCCTGGTGCAGCGTGCTCATGCCGTTGAACATGGCGATTTTCTTGAGCTCGGCGGTCTCGACCTCCTTGTTGATGCCCTCGACGAGGGCTTCGGAGACGGCCATGAGCTCGTGGATACCGACGCGGCCCTTGTAGCCGACGCCGTTGCAGACGGGGCAGCCGTCGGGGTTGGCGCGGAAGATCTGGCCCTCGAACCCGATGGCCTTCTTGATGATTTCGGCTTCGCGGCCTTCGGGGAGGTAGGGCTGCTTGCAGTTCTTGCAGACGCGGCGCATGAGGCGCTGCGCGCACACGCAAACGAGCGAGGCGGAGATCATGAAGGGCTCCACGCCCATGTCGGTCAGACGCGCGACTGTGCCGGGGGCGTCGTTGGTGTGGAGGGTGGAGAAGAGCATGTGACCGGTGAGAGCGGCCTCGATGGCGATGGTGGCCGTCTCCGAGTCGCGGATTTCACCCACGAGCACGACATCGGGGTCCTGACGCAGGAAGGCGCGCAGGGCGGAGGCGAAGGTGAGGCCGATTTTGCGGTGCATCTGCATCTGGCAAAGGCCGGGCAGGGTGTACTCGATCGGGTCCTCGGCGGTGCGGATACAAATCTCGGGGGAGTTGATCTCGTTGAGCGCGGAGTAGAGGGTCATGGACTTGCCCGAGCCGGTGGGGCCGCAGTGCAGGATCATGCCGTAGGGGCGCTGGATGAGGTCGCGGTAGAGGGCGAGGTTCTCGGGTTCGAAGCCCAGGGCGGGGAGGGGCAGGGTGGTTTTCTGCTTGTCGAGAATACGCATGACCGCGCCTTCGCCGTGGTTGAGCGGGGCGGTGGACACGCGCAGGTCGAGGTCGAGGCCGCGCTTGTTGTACTGCTTGAAGACGATGCGTCCGTCCTGAGGCAGGCGCTTTTCGGCGATGTCGAGGTTGGACATCACCTTGATGCGCGCGAGCAGGGCGCCGCAGGCCTTGTTGGGGATGGTGAGCTTTTCCTGGCAGACGCCGTCGATGCGGACGCGCACGCGGGCCATCTTTTCCTGAGGCTCGATATGGATGTCGGAGGCGCCGGAGAAGTAGGCGTCCTCGATGATGCGGTTGGCCAGGGCGACGATGGGGGCGGATTCCTCGGCGGTGGATTCGTCGGCGTTTTCCAGGGCGGCCAGCTCGGATTCGTCGAAGGTGCCTTCGAGCTGTTTGACCACTTCGCCGAACTGGACCTTTTCCTGCTCCTTTTTCTCCTCAAGGGCGGCGTTGATGTCGCGCTCGTTGACGAGCAGAAGGGAGACGGGTTTTTTGCAGAGGTCGGAGATGCTCTGGGTGACGGCGAGGTTGAAGGGGTTGGAAATGGCGACAACCAGGTGGTTGGCGACCACGCCCATGGGGAACACGCGGTGCTCGCGGCAGAACTCCTTGTCGAGGTGGGAGAAGGTGAGCTCGTTGGGCTGGAGGCCCTTGGAGTTGAGCGGGTTGATGCCGAAGGCGCGCCCCTTGGCGGCGAGCAGCTGGAATTCGGAGACCTTGTAGTCGGTGAGCAGGAGCTTTTCCAGGGCGTCTCCGGACATGTCGTCGCCGAAGATGAGTTTGCGCGCCTTTTCTTCGTCAAGGACGCCGATGGCCTTGAGGTTGTTGACGATGGAGGTCTGGATGCGGGCGAGTGCCATGGGGAGGGGCGCCGCACCGGGTGCGGCGAATGATGGGGAAGATGTGGGGTGCGATGCGGGCGTTTAGCGGAGCAGCTCGGGGAAGAGGAGCGTGCCCGCAGCGGGGGCGTCGAGGAGGTTGCCCGGGACACCCATGCGGGCGAGCGCGCGCGCAAGGTCGCCGCCGGTGGCCGCGAGGGAGGCGTCGATGGCGCGCTTCTGGGCGCTGACGAGCCTCTGGCGCAGGGCGCCTGCGCCGGAGGGCGGGGGCGGCGCGCCGAGGATGGTGGCCAGTCGGGCGGCGTCGACCGGGGCGGGGCCGGCGAGGGTGGCGAGCTGCTGCAGCTTGGCGGCGAGTTCGTCGTATTCGCCGGACCAAGGCTGCTGCAAAAGCAGGCCGACGGCGTCGGGCGCGAGCGTGACCTTGTGTTCGCCTCCGGAGCTCTTGGCGAAGGCGGCGAGAAGGCGGCGGGCGTAGCGGGCGATGTCCGAGGGGCGCTCGCTCAGGGGCGGCAGTTGCAGGGCCCGGTTTTGCAGGATGCGGTGGAGCTTCGGGCAGGCCGCGGCCACGGGGCCCTCCCAGGCGGCGTTCTCCAGCACGATCAGCACGAAGAGTTCGGGGTGCAGCCGCGCCGCGAAATGCCCGCCGGTCACGAACTCGGCGACGGATTGCATCTGTTCCGGCGTAGCGGATTCGACCCCCTGCAGGATGACGACGGGGCTGACCGAGGGGTCGGCGAGGATGCCGTTGAGGGCCTCGGCGCAGTCGGGGTTGGCGAAATCCTCCGGCGCGACGGTGTAGAAGTGGGCGTTGTCGCGGCCCTTCCAGTGGGAGAGCTCTCGGGCGATGAGCTCGAGTTCGGCCCCCGGCTGGAGTTGGAGGATGGAGAGGCGTTCGCGCTGGAAGGCCAGCCAGAGCTTTTGGACGAAGTCCTTGCCCAGGTGGGAGCGGTCGCTGAGGTGGGCCAGTTCCGCCGGGTAGCTCTCGCCGGAGACATCGCCGCGGAAGCGCTTGCGGAACTCGGCGTCGGAGAGCGGGTGCACATACTTCTTAACGCTCTCGATGAAGCTGCGGATCTCCAAGGGCTTCTCGAACACGAGGTTGGCGCCCAGATTGGCCACGCGGATCAGCTCATGCGTGTTCATCAGGCCGGAGACCATGATGAACGGTATGGTTTCGTTGCAAAGGCGCACGCGCTGGAGGAACTCAGCGCCGTCCATGCCGGGCATCTTGTAGTCGGCGATGATCAGGGCGTATTCCTCCGTGTCCAGGCTGTCGAGGGCCTGCTGGACGGAGACCGCCATGTCGGCGATGAAGTTGTGCTGCAGGAGCAGGTCGCGCAGCATGTCCGCGTAGTGCGACTCATCGTCGACGACCAGGATTTTGTAAGCCATGGGGGGCGGTTGCTACGGGTGCGAGAGGGCGCCGGAGGCGTCGCCGGGGTGGCGGGCGAGCGGGTGGGTGACCAGCGAGAGCGGGGGCACGCCGAGGGCCTCGCCGGCCAGCGTGGTGTCGCCTTCGCACAGGATGAGGGCGCCTTGCACGCAGTCGTCGCGAAGCCGGCGCAGGTAGGTTTCCAGGGAGGAAATGCCGGAGGGCGAATCGATCCACTGGTGCTCGTGCGATTCGCGCGTGAAGGCGTCGCGGGTGATGACGCCGGACTGGGGCGTCTCGGCGGCGCGCAGGATGTGGATGGAAAGCTCCTCGTGGTTGCCCGGCCACGGGTGCTCCTTGAGCCACTGATGGGCGAGCTTGTGCAGCCGAAGCGGCGGGTCGATGCCGGCCTGGGAGCAGTAGCGCGCGAGTATGCGCGTGGCGATGACGGGAATCTCCTCCACGCAGTCGGCGAGCTGGGGCACGCGCACCTCGGTCACGCTGGACAGCAGGTAAAGGCCCTCGTCGATGCGGCCCTTTTCGAAAAGCTCGTCCACCGGGTGGGTGAAGGTGAACAGCAGGCGGAAATTGGGCGTGGCGTCGAAGGGGGCGCGGCGCGCGCCCAACGCGATGACCGGCGCGCGATCGGCGGGGGCGGCGCGGTCGAGGTCTTGCAGGACGAGCGTGGTCGGCGGGCCGTCGGGGGGGGCGTCGGACAGGGCGGCGAGCAGGCTTTGCTCGGAAATCTCCTGCGGGCCGAAAACCTTGAAGGCGCCCGGTTCGAACCCGGCGAAATCCTCCAGGATGGAGTCGGTCCGGGTGCCCGGCGGGGTGATGAGGGTGAGCGTGCCCTTGAATCCGCGCTTGGCGTAGAGCTGGTTGGCGAACTCCGCGGTGCGCGCGGTCAGACAGGGGAAGGGTTCGAAGCTGAAGGGCAGCTTGTGGTGCTGCTGCTCCTCGGCGCTTTCCGGCGTGAACCGGTGCCCCGCCGCGTCCGCGTCGTTGAGCAGGACGGCCGTTCGCTTCAGCAGGTTCTGCACATTGAGCGGCTTGAGGAAAATGCCGCCGACGCCGTCGCGGATGAGGTCGCGGATGGTGTCGTTGTCGAGGAAGCCGGACACGACGATGACCGGAAGGCGCGGGTGCGTCTTGCGCAGTTCGCGCACGAGCATCTCGCCGGTCATGCCGGGCATGCGGTGGTCGGTGATGAGCAGGTCGAAATGCTCGGACCTGAGCAGGGGCAGCGCCTCGCGCGGGTCGGAGTGGGGGACGGGCTCGTAGTCGGTCTGCCTGAAGATGTCGGTGAGCAGGCAGGTGAAGTCCGGATCGTCATCGAGGATGAGGATGCGCTTGGCCATCGTGGAAGGTCCGGAACGGGGTGGGCGGGGTGGCTTCGTCAGGCCTTGGGGGCGCCTGCGGGCGCCTTGGCCTCGGCGGCCTTGGCGGCGGCCTCGGCTTCGGCGAGTTTCTCCACGGCGTTGGCCATGGAGACGAGGCTGGTGCCGTACCAGAAGATGTTGCGCTTGAGCAGGTCCTCCCAGTGTTTGACCACCGGCTTGCTCAGGTAAAAGGTGCTGGCGACGCAGACGATGCCGTCCTGCAGGTCGAAGGGCAGGGTGCCCGTGGCGCGGCACAGGTCCAGTTCGAACCCGAGCTCCTTGCCGAGCGACTTCACCTTGATGTGCTCCAGGTCGACAAGGCCCAGGTTGTGCTCCTCGGTGAGGTGGGTGACGAGGGCGTCCTCCTCGACGCACTTCTGCTCATGGCAAAGGATGTTGAGCAGGTTGGCCTGGCGCAACTGGCCCTCCTGGAGGATGTCCATGAGGCGTTCATTGGCCTTGGCGAAGTCCTCGTCCTGGATGAGGGCGTTTTCGGCCAGGTAGGCGCCGAGGGAGCGGTTGGCCCGAAGAATCAGGGAGCGGTAGGCTTCCATGGTCTGTTATAAGGGGTGGGGTGGCTTGAGGTGTAAGGGGCCGGGCGGGGTCTGTCCGGCCCCTGTTTTCGCGGGGGCTATTCGGCCGGGTCGAAGGCGTCGCCGGCTTCGATTTTGGCGGAGGCCTCCCGGGCTTTCTCCTCCTTCACCCGGGCGAGCAGGCGGTCCTTGAGCTCTTCAAGGCCGGTGCCGCTGGCGCAGGAAATGGGGACGATTTCGACGCCCTTCACCTTCTTCTTGAACGCCTTGAGGTTTTCCTCGGCGCCCTCCATGTCCATCTTGTTGGCGGCGATGAAGCGGGGCTTGTCCAGGAGGATTTCGGAGTACTGCTCGAGTTCGTTGAGCAGGTGCTTGAAGTCCTTGTGCGGGTCGCGCCCTTCGGAACCGGCCATGTCGATGATGAACAGCAGCAGGCGGCAGCGCTCGATGTGGCGCAGGAAGCGGTGGCCGAGGCCCTTGTTTTCGTGGGCGCCCTCGATGAGGCCGGGGATGTCGGCCATGATCACGCGCTCGTAGGTGGGGTACTCGATGACGCCCACATTCACATGCAGCGTGGTGAACGGGTAGGGGGCCGTTTTCGGGTGGGCGTGCGTGATGCAGTTGGTCAGCGACGACTTGCCGGCGTTGGGGAAACCGACGAGGCCGATGTCGGCGATGGTCTTGAGCACGAAGCGGAAGTCCTTCTCCTCGCCTTCGCGACCGGGCGTCGCCTTGCGCGGCGCCTGGTTCACGGAGCTCTTGAAGTTGATGTTGCCCATGCCGCCGCGACCGCCGTTGAGCAGGGTGACCTGCTGGCCGTTCTCGGTCAGCTCGGCCACGATCTCGTCGGTTTCCGGGTCGATGACCTGGGTGCCGGGGGGGACATGCAGCACGCACGGGGGGCCGTCGGCGCCGTGCTTGTTGCGGCCCGCGCCGGGGGCGCCGTTGCCGGCTTTCCAGTGGGGCTGGAAGCGATACTTGGTGAGGTCGTTCTCGTTTTCGTCGCACAGCAGCACGACATCGCCGCCCTTGCCGCCGTCGCCGCCGTCGGGGCCGCCGCGCGGGATGTATTTTTCGCGGCGGAAGCTGAGACAGCCGTTGCCGCCGTTGCCGGCGCGAAGGTGGACCGTTATTTCGTCTACGAACATGGAGGAGTTTTGAAAGGTGTGGAGGGGAAAGGGGCGTGTCAGGTGTGCTCGAGGCCCCAGCGCACGCGCAGGGCGCGCTCAATCGGGGAGAACACGGTGCGGTCGGCGAGCAGGCCGACGAGCATGATGGTGACCATGACGCCCACGACTTGGGCCATGTCGTGCAGTTCGCGTCCGAAATGCAGGAGCGAACCGAGGCCGAAGCCGGTGAGGATGGTCACATAGATTTCGCCGGCCATGAGCGAGCGCCAGGCGAAGGCCCAGCCTTGTTTCATGCCGCCGACGATGGCGGGGAAGGCCGCCGGGAGCACGACGCGCGTCCACAGGTGGAACCCTTTCGAGCCCATGGTGGCGGCCGCTCTCAGGTAGAGCGGGGGGATGCCGCGCACGCCGTCCTGAGTGGCCACGACGATGGACCAGACGGTGCCCATGACGACGATGAACAGGATGGCTTCCTCGCGCTGACCGTACCAGAGCAGGGCGAGCGGCACCCAGCACACGCTGGGCAGCGACTGCAGCAGGAGGGAGACCTGGCCGATGGTGCTGCGCACGATCTCGAATCGGCCGCAGAAGATGCCGGCGGGGATGCCGATGAGCAGGCCCATGATGTACCCCTGGGCCAGTCGGCTGCCGGTCACCCAGGTGGCCTTGGCCAGGGCGAAGGCCGGCGGGGCCCCGTCGCGTCCGAAGAAGTCGTCGCGGAAGTAGGCGAGCACTTGGAGAGGCGAGGGGAAGAGCAGGCCGGAGATCCACTCCCGGCGCACGGCGACTTCCCAACCCGCGAGCAGGAGGAGGAAGAAAAGGGCGGTGGCCGCGCGTCGAATCATCGGACGGTCAGGGGTGGGCAGGGTGGAAAATTGCGAAACTTGGGTGGCGGTTTCGCAGGCTGCAAGCCCCGAGCGGCCAAGCGTTCGTGAAGTTTTGAGCCCGGGGGGAGGGTGCGTGTGCGGAGTCGCGGTTCGGCGCATTTCGCGCTTCTCACTTGGGGCAACCCGGCTTCATATCCGCGCCCCCTTTGCCGACACCCGTTCCGGGAGTCTTCGGCGGGGCGTGTACCTCCTCTCGCTTCCCCCCTTTGCTTCGTTTTGCCCCATTCTGGTTGCGCGACGCCTTCCACCTCGACGAGGGGTGGCGGGGGGTGTTTCTGCGCACGGATTGGCTCACGCCGCTGGTGATGCTGTTGCTTTCCGGGGTCGGCTGCGCGGTCATCTACTCGGCCTCGGCGAACTCGGCCACGCCGTTCTGGTCGCAGCAGCTGCTGTTCATCGGCATCGGCTTCGCCGCCTACGCGTTCCTGGCCATGCTCGACTACGAGAAGATACGGCGGTACGCGCGGTTCGTTTATCTGGCCGGGGTTCTCCTGCTTGTGCCGGTGGCCATCTGCGCGGTGCTCAAGATGGACTTCGGCTCGGTCATCAAATCGGTGAACGGCGCGCGGCGTTGGATCGATGTGGGGCCGGTCAAAATCCAGCCGTCCGAGTTCGCCAAGGTCACGACGCTGGTCATGCTCGCCGCCGTGCTGGAGGGCGTCCGTTTTTGGGGCTGGCGCGCCGCGCGCGACGCCTGGGCGGCGCGGGCGAATGAGCCCGTATGGGTCTCCGCGGCGGCTATCGTGCTGCTGGTCCCCCTGCGGCTGGCCGCCGTGGTGGCGCTGCCCTTCTCGCTGTTGGCCATACCGTGGTATTGGGCCCGTTATAGGTCCAAGTGGGCGCGCGAATGGAGCCGGTGGGCCACCTCCCTGTTTCGGTTGGACGCGAAGGTGCTGGCCGGGGTCGTTTCCGAGTGGCCTGGGGTGCGCGTCGCGGCGGTCGCGGCGCTGCCTATCGGGTTGATTTTCGTCCAGCCGGACCTAAAGAGCTGCATCGTCTATCTGCCCATGTTGGCCACCCTCCTGTATGTCGCCCGACTCTCCCTGCGGTTCTTCGCCGCGGTGGGGGTTGCCGTCGTGCTGGTGGCGGGGGTTATAGGCACGGATATCGTGGGGTATTCCAATCACTTGGATTCGTACCGCGACCAGTTCGGCGGGCGCAGCGATTTCGCGCGCCAGGTGAACAAGGCGGACCCTTACGAACTCAAGTCGCCGATTCCCAAGTTCCTGTTCAAGGACTACCAGCGGGAGCGCATCCTGTCGTTCTTCCGGCCTGAGGTCATCGATCCGACAGGCGCGGGCACGACTTGGAATGTGAATCAGGCCATCATCGCCGTGGGGCGGGGCGGTCTCACCGGCACCGGGTGGAACCGCGGGCTTCAGGCCATGCTCGGTTACCTGCCCGAACTGGCCGCGCACAACGACTTCGTCTTTTCAGTCTTTGCCGAAGAATTCGGCTTCGTGGGCGGCGTGGCCCTCCTCGCCGCCTACGCGTTTCTCATAGGCAACGCCTTGCGCACGGCCTCCCGCGCGCGCGACCGCTTCGGGGCGCTTCTGTGCGCCGGGGTGGCCGCCGTGCTGACCGTGCATGTGGTGGTCAACATCGGCATGAACATCGGCTTCATGCCCGTGTCCGGCCTGCCTCTTCCCTTCCTCAGCTACGGCGGATCCTTCGTCCTGAGCTGCTTCCTCCTTCTCGGGCTTGTCCAGAGCGTCCATCGCTACTCGCGAGAGTTGCCCCCGCGCTCCGGCTCAGGCTCCGATATTTCGACGAATGCGCTCTCGGACCGGAGGAGGTTCCCCGTGGCCTAAACCCCACGCCTCACCTCATGCCCGACATTCCCGACACCGACAACTTACCGCACGACGAAAACGACGACCTGCGCTGCGCACCCCGCGAGCACAGGGCTTCGCCCATCGACACCCGCGCGCTTCATAACGAGGCCGCCTCCCGTGCCAAAAAACTCCCCATCCTTCAGCGCATCGTGAAATACTTCTCCGACAACCGCGACACCTACCGCGAACTCATCGTCAACTCCGAGTCCCTCGAAAAACGCGTCGCCCTGCTCACCGACGGCGTCCTTGAGAAGTTCGACATCGAACGCAAGGGCGAGAGCCGCATGGTCGGCGCCATCTTCAAGGGCAAGATTCAGAACCTCGAAGGCGGCCTCAAGGCGGCCTTCGTGGACATCGGCCGCGACAAGAACGCCTTCCTGCACTATTGGGACATGATCCCGGCCGCGAACGACTCCTCCGTCGAGTTCATCCGCGACAACGAGACGGCCGAACAGCGCGCCAAGCGCGAGAAGTACGCCGCCAAGGACATCCCGTCGCTCTTCCCCGTCGGCTCCGAAATCGTCATCCAGGTGACGAAGGACCAGATCGGCACCAAGGGCCCGCGCACCACGACCAACATCGCGCTGCCCGGCCGCTTCATCGTGCTCATGCCGTTCTCCGGCCAGTGCGGCATCTCCCGCAAGATCGAGGAGCCCGCCGAGCGCAACCGCCTCAAGGACATCCTGCGCAAGCTCACCATCCCGGAGGGCATGGGGGTCATCATCCGCACCGCCGGCGAAGGCAAAAAGATCCGCTACTTCGTGCGCGACCTGCACATGCTGCTCAAGCAGTGGGCCGCCATCTGCGAGAAGAACAACACCTCGAACAAGCCCACCCTCCTTTACCAGGAGCCCGGCCTCGTCGAGCGCACCGTGCGCGACTTCCTCACCGAGGACATCGACCGCATCCTGGTCGACTCCAAGGAGGACCATGAGTCCATCCTTCAGGCCGTCGCCGAGATCTCGCCGCGCTCCAAGTCCAAGGTCGCCGTCTACAAGGACGCCATTCCGATCTTCGAGCGCTTCAACATCGAGCGCCAGATCGAGCAGACCTTCCTGCGCCGCGTCCCGCTGCCCTCCGGCGGCGAAATCGTCATCGACGAGACCGAGGCGCTCACCGCCATCGACGTGAACACCGGCGCGCACAAGGGCAAGGGCGACGGCAAGGACTACATCGTGCAGGCCAACCTGGAGGCCGTCACCGAGGCCGCGCGCCAGATCCGCCTGCGCAACCTGGGCGGTCTCGTCATCATCGACACCATCGACATGAAGAACCCGAAGGACCGCAAGGCGGTCTTCGACCGTCTTCGTGACGAGATGGAGAAGGACCGCGCCAAGCACCAGATCCTGCCGATCTCCTCGCTGGGCATCCTGCAGATGACCCGCCAGCGCCAGACGGAATCCAACACCACCGGCCTTTACACGGGTTGCCCCTACTGCCGCGGCCGCGGCATCGTGAAGAACCCGCGCACCATGTCCGTGGAGATTCAGCGCCGCATCGTCTCCGTCGTGCGCAACCTGCGCTCGCGCAAGGAGTACCAGGGCAAGGAAGTCTCCCTGCGCGTCCTGCTTCACCCCATCAACCTCGAGCGCCTGCGCTCCGAGGACCGCGAGGTGCTCGTGGACATGGAAAAGGCCTACAACATCCGCCTGGCCTTCCGCGCCGACCCCGGCTTCCACGTCGAAAACTTCAAGATCCTCAACGCCGACAACGGCGACGAGCTCAAGTGAGTGATTCGGTGATTCGGTTTTCCGTTTTCGGTGAATTTACACCGAGGCATTCAAGGGAAACCTCGTCACCGGGCAGAATCACCGAAATCTGAACCACCGAAAAACCTTCTTCCCATGTCTTCCCTCGACCAACTCAAGAAACTCACCGTCGTCGTCGCCGACACCGGCGACTTCGCGTCCATGAAGGCCTTCTCGCCCCGCGACGCCACGACCAACCCGAGCCTCATCCTGAAGGCCGTGCAGATGCCCGAGTACAAGGCGCTGCTCGACCGCGCCGTCGCCGAGAACAAGGGCAAGCCCGTCGCCGATGTGGTGGACGCGCTGCTCGTCATCTTCGGCACCGAAATCCTCAAGGTCGTGCCCGGCCGCGTTTCCACCGAGGTGGACGCGCGCCTGTCCTTCGACACCGCCGCCTCCGTGGCCAAGGCCCGCGAGCTCATCGCCTTGTACGCCAAGGCCGGCATCCCGAAGGAGCGCGTGCTCATCAAGCTCGCCTCCACCTGGGAAGGCATCAAGGCCGCCGAGATCCTCGAGAAGGAAGGCATCCGCTGCAACCTGACCCTGCTGTTCTCGTTCGCCCAGGCCGTCGCCTGCGCCGAGGCCAAGGTGCAGCTCATCTCGCCCTTCGTCGGTCGCATCTACGACTGGTACAAGAAGAGCACGGGCAAGGAGTATGTCGGCGCCGAAGACCCCGGCGTGCAGTCCGTCGCCAAGATCTACAACTACTACAAGAAGTTCGGCTACAAGACCGAGGTCATGGGCGCGTCCTTCCGCAACATCGGCGAAATCAAGGCCCTCGCCGGTTGCGACCTGCTCACCATCTCCCCGGCCCTCCTCGACGAGCTCGCCAAGTCGCCCGAAGCCCTCTCGCCCGCGCTGACGCCCGCCGCCGCCGCCGCGTCGGACCTCAAGCAGATCCACCTGGACGAGAAGGCCTTCCGCTGGATGCACAACGAGGACGCCATGGCCACGGAGAAGCTCGCCGAAGGCATCCGCCTCTTCGCCATCGACGGCAAGAAGCTCGACGACCTCGTCGCCAAGGCCATCGCCGGCTAATCCGGCCGGGCCGCCCCCTCGGGAAGGGTTCAGGGTTCAGATTTCAGAGTTCAGGAAAGTCGCCGTCGCCCGCTTGCGACGCACTCGCTCCTGAAACCTGAAATCTGAAACCTGAACCCTTTCCTTTTTTCCCTTTGCCAAGCTTTCGGGCGCTCCCACAGTGCCCGCCTTTTCCGCCCGGGCGTCCCCGTCTTCCCCCTTTCCCCCTTCCTCTTTCCTCTTCCATGGCCCTCACTCCGTTCTGCAGTCGCATCATCGCCGACACCGGCATCTCCATGGGCGACGAAGGCAAAGGCCGCCTCATCCCCGAGGTCATTCACGAGCTTCAGACCGCCACCGGCCGCAAGGACATCGTGCCCGTCGTGCTCAAGGTCAACGGCGGCGCCAACTCCGGCCACACCGTCGCCGGACTGAAGCTCAACCTGCTCCCCGGCGGCGTCGTGGACCGCGATGTCGAGACGCTCGCGCTGGGCGCCGGCGTGGTCGCCGACCCGCACAAGGCGCACTGGGAGGCCAAACCGGTCGAGAAGCTCGGCTACCCCGTTTACGCCCGTCTGCTCATCGACGAGCGCTGCCTGATGAGCGACATCTCGCACCGCATCCTCGACCTCGCCTTCGAGGATTACCGCACGCAGGTGCTCGGCCAGGAGCCCCGCGGCTCCACCGGCCGCGGCATCACCCCGTCCTACCTCGACGAGGTCGGCCAGTTCCAGATCTGGTACGCCGACTTCCTCGCGCCCAAGGCCGAGTTCGTGGCGAAGATGGAGGCGCGCATGGACCGCGCCGAGCGCACCGTGCAGCATGTCTGCCGCATCACGCCCGAAGGCTGGTTCGGCTATTTCAAAAAGCTCACCGACAACGAGTTGCGCGCCAACAAGGGCTCCATCGACGCCGGCATCTTCCCCGCCGCCGAGTTCGACCTGACCAAGTTCGCCACCACCGAGCCCTTCCGCTTCAACCGTGCCGCCGTCATCGAGGCCTACTGGGCCGCCGGTCAGGCGCTGGCGAAGAACATCGGCGATGTGCGCGAGCGCGTGCTGGGTGTCATTCACGAGGGCCGTTACATGATCGGCGAGTTCGGCCAGGCCTACTGGCTCGATAAGCGCCACGGCTTCCCGCCCAATGTGACGGCGTCGCACACCTTCACGCCCGAGATTTTCCAGTCCGCCGGCATTCCCGCGCAGCCCGTGCACAACATCGGCTGCTGCAAGGCCTACGACACCAAGGTCGGCACCCACACCTTCCTCACCCAGATGCCCGACGAGCACCCGCTCGCCAAGCACCTCAAGACGCTCGAGTTCGGCACCACCACCGGTCGTCAGCGCATGGTCGGCTGGTGCGACTGCGTCGAGAAGGCCGACGCCCTGCGCTACGGCGGCTTCCAGGACATCGTCATCAACAAGCTCGACGCCCTCTCGCCCGCTTGCGAATGGACCGGCGACGAGCTGCTCGTGTGCACCGGATACGCCGACGCCTCCGGCCGGGTCTATTCGCATGTGCCGCGCAACGACGCCCTGCGCCGCACCCTCAAGCCCGTCTACGCGCGCCTGCCCGGCTGGACCGAGGACATCTCGAAGGTGCGCTCCTTCGCCGCACTGCCCGCCAATGCGCGCCGCTACATCGCCTTCGTGATGAAGACCATCGTGGACAACGCCTTCAACGGCGCCCTGCCCGCGGACCCCGCGCTGCTGCCCAACCTGCGCTACATCGGCGTGGGCCCCGACCCCTCGCAGATCATCAAGGATGTCCCGGCCACCGCCGAGCTCATCAAGCTCGCCTGACGGTCAAAGGCGGAAGGCTGAATGCAAAAGTGGCGTCGTTGCGCGGCGCGCGTGAGAAGGGTTTTGAAAAAGGCTTTCGGTGCCGGGCCTGACGAAGTTCGGCCCCACCTTTGCATTATGCCTTCTGCCTTTTGCATTTCTCGCCCTTCCGCCGCTTGACTCCCAGGCTCCCAAGCGCCACCAACCACACCTTTCGCTCCTTTGTCTAATCCGGTGCCGGTCACCTCGAACCTCGCACCTCGAACCTCTCAACTCACACACAAGACCATGGCCACCTCCCTGCCCGTCAACCAGATCAAGAAGAAGAACATCATCAACTACAACGGGAACCTCTGCATCGTTCTCGAGTGCATGGTGCGCACTCCTCCGAACAACGCTTCGTACTGCCAGATGGAAATCCGTAACATCAAGAGCGGCGTGACCATCCCCCTGCGCACCAACATCGGCGCCACCTTCGAGGTCTTCGACAACTCCCTCAAGTCCCTCGAGCTCCTCTACCAGGCCGACGGCAACTACGTCTTCCAGGATCCCAAGACCTTCGACGAGTACCCCATCCCGGCCGCCTCCCTCAAGGACGCCGAAGGCTTCCTCGTGGAAAACGCCTCCTACCAGGTGCTCTTCGTCGACGAAAAGCCCGTCTCCGTCGACCTCCCCGCCGTCATCGAAATGAAGGTCGTGGAAGCTCCCCCCGCCGTGAAGGGCGACTCCTCCGGCAATGTGCAGAAGCCCGTCACCCTCGAGACCGGCCTGATCATCCAGGTGCCCCTCTTCATCAAGGAAGGCGAGACCATCAAGGTCTCCACCGAAACCAAGCAGTACCAGGGTCGCGCCTAAACCGCGCAGCCTTCCGGGCTTCTTCAAAGGCCGCCGCCCCTTTTCGGGGACGGCGGTTTTTTTGCACCGGTTCGCCGCGGACGAGGAAGAGGTGGGCGGCTCGGGTGCGGGCGGAAATGGGGGTCTTTTTCCGGAGCATTAATTTAACCGGCAGGGGCCGGCTTGAAGGCGGATATAAAGAGGTCATTGCGGTGAATCTCCCCTTACCCCAACCCCGCATGCACCCTCGCTTTTTGCCCCGCGCGCTCCTGCTGTCCGCCGCGACCTTGTCCGCCTCGGCCTTGTCCGCCCAGACACTCGATATCTACATCCTCACCGGACAGTCCAACTCGCTGGGAACCATTCAGAACAGCGTGCGTACCAACGATGTCGCGGTGGGCTCGCATCCCGCCGAGATCGCCGGCACTTCGGTACCCTTCTGGTTCGATAATTTCAACGGCTACAAGAACACCAACGACATCAACTTGGGCGCTTCCACCGCCTGGGGTACGGTGAGCGCACAGCCGCAAGGCTCGTATGCCTATCCCTTCCTGGGGCCGGAGCTGGGTTTCGCTCGCGCCATGCAGGAGGCCGGCGTCACGAACTTCGGCATCGTGAAGGCCTCGCGTGACGGCGGCGGCAACACCAACTGGGTGAGCACGGCCACGCCTCCCGCCGACGGCACCGCTTCCGGGGCCGGCACGGCCTACTGGAAGGTTGTGGACACCATCACTTCCGCCACTTCCGCGGCCAACCTGGCCGCCGCCGGCTACACCGACTTCCGAATCCGCGGGTTGATGTACTTGCAGGGCGAGTCCAACAACGCGACCGAGGCCGCCGCCGCCGTTGCGCGTATCCAGCAGCTGGTTACGGATCTCAAGGCTCAGTTCGGCGCCGACAAGTTCGCCTCCGACTTCAAGACCGTGCTGGGCGAAAATCTCAACACCGCCTCCTATAACATTTACGGTACTGCCGGTTGGGGCGGCACCAGCGGCTTGTCGAGCAGCGCCGGGGTGACAAACACGAACCTGAAGTCGCTCGCCGACGGCTCCGCGGATTACAACTGGGTCAAGACCTCCGACCTGAGCATCTGCAACACCGATAACGCCGAGATTCACGCCGACGCCAATTCGCAGATCACCATCGGACAGCGCTTCGCCTACGCGTTTGCCAATGCCGATGCCACGGTGAACACCCTCGGCTCCGGCGGTTCCTGGGCCTCGGCCGCCAATTGGAGCGCCGGCGCCACGCCCGGGGCTTCGCACATTGTCGTTCTGGGCGCCTCCTCGGCGCTGAATCAGACGCTCGACGGTTCGTACTCCATTCACGGTCTCGCCTACTCCGCGAACACCTCCGGCAGCGTCGTCATCAACTCCGGCGCAGGTGTCGGCAACACGCTCACCCTGGGCATCGGCGGCATCGACACCATCGGCATGGCAGGCGCCAACAGCCTTACCATCAACGCCGATGTATCCGTCGGCGCTCAGGACCAGACCTGGAACATCGCCAACACGACGGCCGCTGCGGATGTCACCCTGAACGGCGCGCTGTCCGGTTCGGCAACCATCACCAAGAACGGCGCCGGCATGCTGGTGCTCGGTGGCTCGAACACCTTTACCGGCAAGTTCGCCGTGAGCGGCGGCGGCATTCAGTTCACCAAGCAAAGCGCCCTTTATGGCAACAACACGGCCGCCTGGACCGCCTCCAACCTCGCCTTTGGTGCCGGAGTGACCGCGGCGTTCAATGTCGGCGGTACCGGTGAGTTCACGGCTGCGGACATCGACCTGCTGAAGGCTCTCGGCACCGCCACGGGCGGTTTTATGAGTGGCTCCAGACTGGGACTGGACACCACGAATGCGTCGGGTGGCAACTTCACCTACGCCTCCGTGATTTCCAACACCAACGGCGGCGCGAATGTCCTCGGCCTCACCAAGATGGGCACCGGGACGCTCACCCTGTCGGTGGCCAACACCTACACCGGAGGCACCGTGATCGAGGGCGGAAAACTCGTCGTGGCGCACGGTCAGGCAATCGGCGGATCTTCTGGCGCCAATGCGTCCGCCGTCGTCATCAAGGCGGGGGAACTCAACATCGGCACTAACACGACCGGCACTTACGGGTCTTCCGCCACCAATTTTTCCATCCGCCTTGCCGGGCTGACCATGGGGGGCGTCAACGGCGCCACCAGCACCTTGTCCGGAACGACCGTCGGCTTCGGCGTCGGCCCGGGCTTTGGCAGCTCGATCACCTACGATGCCACCAATAACGGCGGCACGGCGACCATCTCCGCCTTGTGGTCGGCTGTCGGCTCGACCGGCGCCAACAGCGCGACGGTGACGGTGGGTGACAGCTCGGCCACCAACTTGGAATTGGATTTCACCGGACGCATCAGCAACACGGCGTCCATCGGGGCTGCTCAGAATGACGGGCGCAGTACGACCCTTGTCAAGTCGGGCGCGGGCACGATGCGCATCTCGGCGGCCAACGGCCTTCCCGGTCTCACCGTTTCCGCCGGACGCCTTATCGCCAATCACGCCAACGCGCTCGGCTCCGACCGCACGAGCAATGGCGGATTGGCGAACACCATCGCCGTGAACGCGGGCGGCACGCTTCAAATCGGCGGCGCAACGGGGCCCGGCACCATCGTCCACACCGTGAATGCGGCCGGCGCCATGACGGTCGCCGGCGGCACGCTCGACCTCTCCACGGACAGCGCGGCCGTATTGACCATCGCGGCTGCCAAGAATCTGGTCATGACCTCCGGGACAATTCTGGTCCATGCCCAGGGGAACACGGGTGTGACCACCATCGGTCAGATTCAGGGGGGCTCGGGGGCGTTTCAGCTCACGGGCGGGATTCTTGACCTGGGCGGCAATTTCAACGCCTCAGGCCAGTATCAGCTGATCTCCGGCTTCACCGGCGCCAACTCCGTGAGCGGGCTGACGCTCTCGGGTTACGACTCCACCAACTTCACCGCCAGCTTGAGCACGGCGGGTCTGCTCACGGTCACCGCCGTGCCCGAGCCCTCCGCCTACGGTCTGCTCGCGGCCGGTGCGCTTGGCTTGGCGGCCGTGCGTCGTCGTCGCAAAGGCGTGCGCTGAAAAAGAGCCTTCCCGGTCGAGTCTGAAAAGGCTCCGGGCCGGGGTGGGAGAGGGGCGGGGAGGGGCCGGGCGGGTTTCCGTTTGCAGGCGTCTTCCCGCTCTTTGATTTTTACCCAAACGCCGCATGGATGGCGCCGTGCGCGGTTGTTTTTTCGTTGTCCCCGGGGTGTTTTACGCGCATTCACAGGGCCCAACCGATTGATTCCCATGTCGAAAACAGCTGCCCCAAAAAAGCCCGCCAAAGCGGCCTCCGCCAAGAAAACGGAAACGCCTAAGCAGGCCAAGTCCGCCGCCGTTCCCGCGTTGGCCCTTCACGATACCGGCGATTGCCCCGTTCCCTCCAAGGCCTCCGTGGTCGCCGCCCCGAAGGCCGCATCCGCTCCCAAGGCGGCCTCCGCCAAGCCTGCCGCGACCCCCGCGCGCAAGCCCTCCGCCACCCCGGTGACGGTCGTGGTGCGTTACGACGCCGGTTGGGGCAACTCGCTTCACCTGCGCGGCGAGGGCCCGGGACTTTCCTGGGATGTCGGCGCGCCCCTTTGCTGCGTGAAAGGCAACGAGTGGGTTTGGGTCGCCCCGCATGCCGGCACGGTCGTGTTCAAGGTCTTGCACAACGACAACGCCTGGTCGCTCGGCGAAAACATCATTGCCGCCTCGGGTGAGACGGTGACGGTGACGCCGAATTTCTGAGTTTTCAGGGCCTGCAAATCCTTGTCGCTGCGCGGCTTGTGCAGCGCCGGATGGTTTTTTCTCAAAGTTTTGCAAATTTGGCTTGCGCGAAACCGTCGGATTTCCACTGTCCTGCCTCGTTCTCAACGAACACGCCGCAAGGCGAAAAGGCCACTTAGCTCAATGGTAGAGCAGTTGACTCTTAATCAATTGGTTCTGGGTTCAAGTCCCTGAGTGGCCACCATTTGAAAAACCCGTCCGAAGCGATTCGGACGGGTTTTCTATTTTCCTCAGCCGGCCGAATCCCTGGCGCGAAGTTTCCATAAAGCCTTGTTCAAAGATGGGCTCCGGCGGTCCGTGTTGAACACGGGGCTTCCCCGCAGGGTGTGACTTCGCCTCAATGGGCGCGTCCGATTATTCCGCCGAATTTCCCGCCATGCTCGCCGTCATCACCTCGGGCGCCCTGTTGGGCGTCGAATCCTCACCTGTTCTCGTGGAGGTGAATGTGAGCGACAGCGTGTCGCCCATCCCCGGTGAGTTTCGTATCTTCACGGTCGGGCTGCCCGATTCCTCGGTGCGAGAGTCGGCGGACCGCGTGCTCGCGGCCATGCGCAACAGCGGTTTTCGTCTGCCGGACACGCGCACGACCGTGAACCTCGCGCCCGGCGACCAGCGCAAGGAGGGGCCTATCTACGATCTGCCCATCGCGCTCGCCCTGCTCGCCGCTACGCATCAGTTGCCGCCTTTGCGCTTTGGCGACTATGTCGTGGCCGGCGAGCTCGGGCTTTCGGGCGCGGTTCGACCGGTGCGCGGCGGCGTGGCGTTCGCTTTGCAGGCGCGCGCCACAGGCAAGCGCGGCGTGATTTTGCCGCGCGCCTCGGCGGAGGAGGCTGCGCTCGTCGAGGGGGTGTCCGTCCATCCTGTGGACTCGTTGCACGAGGCCGTTCGCTTTCTCCGAGGGGAGCGTGAAATCGCCCCGTTGGACCCTGCGGCCAGCCCGTTTCGCCGGCGCGAGCCCGATTCGACGGAGGCCGACTTTTCGGAGGTGAAAGGCCAGTATGCGTTGCGGCGCGCCGTGGAGGTGGCGGTGGCCGGCGGGCACAATCTCGTGATGATCGGCCCTCCGGGCTCGGGCAAGAGCATGGTCGCCAAGCGCATTCCCGGCATCATGCCCGACCCCTCGCTCGACGAGTTTTTGGAGATTCTCGGCATCCAGTCCGCCGCCGGCATATCGCTTTCCGTCGAGAACAGGCGGTTTCGCCGGCCATTTCGCGCGCCGCACCACACCATTTCGGACGCCGGGCTCATCGGCGGCGGCGCCATCCCCGGGCCGGGCGAGATATCGCTCGCCCATCGCGGGGTACTCTTCCTGGACGAACTGCCGGAGTTCAAGCGCGGCGCCTTGGAGGTGATGCGCCAGCCTCTGGAGGACGGCAGCGTGTGCATCTCGCGCGCGGCGGGGAAGGTCAGTCTGCCCGCCGCCTTCATGCTGGTGGCCGCGATGAACCCCTGCCCTTGCGGGCATCTTGGCGACAGGCGCAACCCGTGCCGGTGCTCGCCGGACCAGGTTCGCAAATACCGGGCGCGCATCTCCGGACCGCTTCTTGACCGCATCGACCTTCATGTGGAGGCGCCTGCGCTGGGCATCGAGGAGCTCCAGGCGGCGAAACCCGGCGAGGCGTCGGCGCCCATTCGGGCGCGCGTTGTGAGCGCCCGCCGGATACAGGAGGCCCGCCTGGGCCCGGGCCTGTGCAACGCGCGCATGTCGAGCAAGGCCCTTCGCGAGCACTGCGTGCTGGACGGAGAGCTCTCGGGCACCCTCCGCTGCGCGATGGAGCGCCTGGGGCTGTCGGCGCGCGCCTACGACCGGATCCTGAAGGTGTCGCGCACCCTGGCCGACCTGGAGGGGACTGCGCGCATCGGGCGCGCCCATCTCATGGAGGCCATCCAGTACCGGTCCCTTGACCGCGCCAGGCCGGATTGAGTGGGGGCCGTTACCCGGTTTTTCCGGGTCGACCGAGCGACATATTCGCAGCCGGCGCGGCTCGCTTGCCTCGGCGCGCGAGTCGGTTAGCCACGACCTACCGCACTTTCTCCATCCATGAGACTTTCCCTTTCTCTTCTCGCCCTTTTCACCCTCGCCGCCGCCCCGCTTCAGGCTCGCGTGTTCGAGTCGCTCGACGCGTGTGTCGCGCGTTACGGTTCGCCCAAGCAGAACAAGCCGACCTCCATCGGCAGCACCGCGGTGTTCATTCGCAACGGTGTGCGCGTGGTGGTCGAGTTTCGCGACAAGGTCGCTGTGGCCGTGACCTACTCCAAGGAGCCCAATCCCTCCAAGGTGAACGAGAACCTGAAGCTCGACGCCGAGGAGACGACCGCGTTGCTCAACGCCAACGCGGGCACGCTCGTGTGGGAGTCTCCTGCGCTCGACGGCGAAGGCGGCGCACGCTGGCGCACCAAGGGCGGCGAGCTCACCGCCCGCCTCATCGACGGGCTTTACCTGCGCATCGAGGACGGCGCGGAGGCCTCCCGTGTCGCCAAGGATGAAGCTGCTCGGGTCAAAAACGGCCGCCGAGACCTGAGCGGTTTCTGATTCTCGGCGCGCGTCTCAGCGCAGGTGCGCGATATACTCGTGACCGGCGACGCGCACGGGCTCGCCGATGGCGCGGTGCAGGTAGGCGTGCGCTTCGGCCACGGCGTCGCCAAGCGGCAGGCCTAGCGCGATGTGCGCGGCGATGGCCGAGGCCAGGGTGCATCCGGAGCCATGCGTGTCGATGCGCGGGTGCCGGGGGGCGGAGAAGATGCGCGCGGCGCCGGTGGGCGTGGCGAGCACATCGGTGAGCGTGTCCGTGCCGGTGGCGTGGCCGCCCTTGACCAGCACCGCGACCCCCAGCTTTTGCGCCAGCGCGAGCGCGTCGTCGGTCTGGCCCGGGGGCGAGCCTGCGGGGCGGCGGCCCAGGAGCACGGCTGCCTCGTCGAGGTTCGGCGTGATCAGCGCGGCGCGCGGCGCGAGCTTTTCGCGCAGGGCGGAAAGGGCGGTTTCGTCGAGGAGTCGCGCCCCGCTGGTGGCGACCATCACCGGGTCGAGGATGTAGGGGATTTTCGGATGCGCGTTGAGGAAGTCCGCGACGGAGCCGATGATGTCGGCGTTCAGCAGCATGCCGGACTTCACCGCGGCCACGGGGAAGAATCGCGCGACCTGCTCGGCCTGTTCGCGCACGAAGGCTCCGGGCGCGGCGTGCACGCCGGAGACGCCCCCGGGGTTCTGGGCGGTGAGGCAGGTGATGGCGGTCGTGCCGTACACGCCGCAGGCGGCGAAGGTCAGCAGGTCGGCCTGGATGCCGGCGCCGCCTCCGCTGTCGGAGCCGGCGATGGTGAGCGCTACGGGAATCGGGCGCATCGGAGTGGTTCAGCGGATGGGGGCCACGAAGGCTTTTTCCGGAAAACCCCGGTCGTGGATGGCGTTGGCGAGCGCCGCTAGGTCGAGGCGGTCGCCGGGGCGGATGCCCCGTGCCTGGAACCAGCCGGCGGGCGCCTCCACCACATAGCGGATGTTGTTCGCGCGAGAGGGCACCGTCGTCGTGTCGTTGGCGCGCAGGCGCTGCGTTTCGTCCAGTCGTCCGTCGGCGTCGAAGTGGCCCAGGTCGATGTCGTAGGGTACGTTGGCCATCCAGAAGGCGCGCGGGGCGGCGTCGCGGTAGGCGAAGAGCATGCCCTCGTCGGGCGGGAGTCCTGTGGTGCCCATCAGGCCCGTGGCCTGTTCGAGCTCGGTGAGGGCGAGGCGCATGCGCAGGGTCTTGCCGGCGATGCCGATGGGGAATCGCGTCGAGGCGTCGGCGATGGGGCGGGCGGCGTTCGAGGCCGGCGTCGGCTTGGCGCTGTCGCCGCAGGCGGTGAGGGCGAGCGCGCAGGCGGCGAGCAGGGCGGGTGGTGCGGCGTGTCGCATGGGGATTGCGCATGACAATTCGACGCGCGCCCGCATACGGTCAACGGCCAATCAACCTTTTCCCATGTCACGAAAGACCGCCGAAGCCCGGACCGATCTCCTCTTTTACGCCAACCCCGAGCAGAGCGCCGATCTGCTTTGGCTGGGCAAGTTCGCCGCGCCGGATCCGTTCCTGGCGGTGCGCATCGACGGACGGAAAATCGCCGCGCTGAGCCCGCTGGAGTTCGCCCGCGGCAAGCGCGAGTCGGCTTTTGACGAGGTGCTTGCCCTGGAGACTCTGGAGGCGGAGGCGCTCGCCCGCTTCGGTTCGGAGGGGCACCCCGTCGCGCGCTTGGTCCGTCTGCTGGCCGAGCGCCACGGGGCGAAGTCCTTCGCGGTTTCCGATGATTTTCCCGCGGGCATCGCCTTCGATCTCGTGAAGCATGGCGTGGAAATCCTTCCCGGCCCGGCGACGCTCGTGCCGGAGCGCCTCATCAAGACGCGTGAGGAGGCCGAGCGGGTTCGCGAGGGCAACGCCTGTTCGGCGGCCGGCCTGCGCGCCGCGGAGCGCGTGCTGCGTGAAGCCGATATCGGCCGAGGCGGTGTTCTCAGGTGGAACGGACGCACGCTCACCTCGGAAGTCCTGCGCGCCGAGGTCAACAAGGCCTGCATCGACGCGGGAGGGACGGCGGTCGGAACCATCGTCGCCGGGGGCGACCAAGGGGTGGATTGTCACGAGCGCGGGCACGGTCCGCTGCGCGCCGACGAGTTCATCATCGTGGATGTGTTTCCGCGCATCAACGCCACCGGCTACCATGGCGACATGACGCGCACCTTCCTCAAGGGGAAGGCCACGCCCGCGCAGCGCCGCCAGTATGCGGCCGTGAGGGAGGCGCAAAAGCTGGCGATCGAGGCTGTGCGCGACGGTGTTCACGGCACCGAGGTGCACGCGGTCCCCGCCGGGTATTTCAAGAGCCTGGGGTACGAGACAGGACGCGACGCCAAGGGCTATTTCGGCTTCTATCATGGCACCGGGCACGGGCTCGGGTTGGAAATCCACGAGCCCCTTCGCATGCGGGCCGCCAACGCGCATGCCATTCGCGCCGGCATGGTCGTGACCGTCGAGCCCGGGCTTTATTATCCGGGGCAGGGTGGTGTGCGCATCGAGGATGTCGTGTGGGTGACCAAGGACGGTTGCGAGATGTTGTCGAAGTTCCACTACAAGTGGGAGATCGCCTGACGCGTCGGCGAAAGGGGCGATGGGGCGGCGACCCGCAGGTCGAGTCCCGATCGCCCGCTTTGTGCCTCTCCGGCCGGTTTTCGTGTTGTTCCTCGTGAGGGAGTTGGCACAAACCGCCGCACCCGTTTTCACCTCATGCAGGAGCTCCTGAACAAAATCAAAGGCCGCCGCGTCGTCGTCATCGGCGATGTGATGATCGACCATTACCTGCACGGCGACGCCACGCGCATCTCGCCGGAGGCTCCCGTGCCGGTCGTGCATGTGGACAGGGAGCGCCATGTCGCCGGGGGCGCCGCCAATGTGGCGATCAACCTGCGCGCCCTGGGGGCGCACGCCGTGCTGTGCGGCATGGCCGGTCGGGACAGTGCCGGCGACGAGCTCGCCGTGCTGCTGGCCGGCTCGGGCGTGTCGTATCCGGAGGCGTTCCGTCGCGAGGGCGTCACCACCATCATCAAGACGCGCGTGGTCGTGCGCAACCAGCAGCTGTGTCGCATCGACCGCGAGCGCGAGTCCGCTCACTACGCCTTCGACGCCGCCGCGCGCGCCGCGCTTCTCGCCGAGGTCGCGCGTGCCGACGCCGTGATCCTTTCCGACTACGCCAAGGGCGCCATCGCATCCGACCTCGTGGTCGAGGTCCTGGCGGAAGCCGCCAAGCGCGGCACGCTCGTGGCGCTGGACCCGAAGCCGCGCCGCAAGCTGGCCGTCTCGGGCGTGGGGCTCATGACGCCGAACAAGGCCGAGGCGCTCGAGCTTGCCGGGCTCACGCCCGAAGACTGCGCGGGCAAGTTCCCCGCCGCCGAGGTCTGCCGTCGCATCCATGAGCAGTATCGGCCGAAGCACCTCGTTGTCACGCTGGGTGCCGACGGCATGTTGCTTTCCGAGGATGGTCGCGCCGGAAAGACCATCCCGACCTATGCGCGGGAGGTGTTTGATGTGTGCGGTGCGGGTGACACCGTGATCGCCACGCTCACCGCGGCTCTCGCCGCCGGGGCCGATATCGAGGCGGCCGCGCACCTGGCCAACACCGCGGCGGGCGTCGTGGTGGGCAAGTTCGGCACCGCCACCGCCTCCCCCGAGGAGATTTTGAGTTTTCAGCCCTGATTTGCGCCGGGCGCCAATCATAAGTGAGTGAAGTCGCGGCGTCCCTCAGAGGGACGCCGCTTCTCATATCCCGGGCCGCCTCGGGACGGGGAGGGGAAGCTTTGCGTTTCATCCTTGCCAGTCCGGGTAAACCCATTGCCTTCGGGGCTCCTTTTTATCGGAACCCTCCATGCAATCCGACCGCAAAGTCCCCCGTATCGTCGTTACCGGAATCGGCACCATCACGCCCAATGGTAATGACCTTCAGTCCTTCTGGGCCAACACGCTCGCCGGCAAGTCGGGCATTACCGCCATCACGCGCTTCGACACGACCGACATTCCGGCGAAGGTCGGCGGCGAAGTGAAGGACTTCGTGCCCGGCAACTACATGGACCCGAAGGAGGCCAAGCGTAACGACCGCTACACGCAGTTCGCCATGGCCGCCTCCCGTATGGCATTCAACGACTCCGGCCTGAAGGTCGGCCAGGTCGACCCCGAGCGCTTCGGCGTCATCATGGGCACCGGCATCGGCGGCATGGAGACCATCGAGGAGCAGGCCGCCAACCTCCTTCAGAAGGGCGCGCGTCGCGTGTCCCCCTTCACCATCCCCTCCATCATCGCCAACATCGCCGCCGGCGTCGTGGCCATCGAGTTCCAGGCCAAGTCCGTGAACTTCGGCGTGGTCTCCGCCTGCGCCGCCGGCACGCACGCCCTCGGCGAGGCGCTCCGCCATCTGCGCGACGGCAACGCCGACGTGATGCTCGCGGGCGGCGCCGAGGCGGCCATGACCCGACTGGGCTTCGCCGGCTTCGCCAACATGAAGGCGCTGGCCACCGAGTTCAACGAGACCCCCGAAAAGGCCTCGCGTCCATTCGACGCGAAGCGCGACGGCTTCGTCATGGGCGAAGGCGCGGGCGTTCTCATCCTGGAGACCCTCGAGCACGCCCAGGCTCGCGGCGCGAAGATCTACGCCGAGTTCGTCGGCTACGGCGCCTCCTGCGACGCCTACCACATCACCTCGCCCGACACCGAGGGCCGCGGCCTGCATCTGTGCTTCACCCGCGCCCTGAAGGACGCCGGCCTTTCCACCGAGGATGTCGACTATGTGAACGCGCACGGCACCTCGACCCCCTACAACGACAAGTTTGAGACCCTCGCGCTGAAGAAGACCTTCGGCGAAGATAAGGCCCGTCGCCTCGCCATCAGCTCCACCAAGTCGATGACCGGCCACCTGCTCGGCGCCGCCGGCGGTATCGAGGCCGCGTTGGCCGTCATGGCCGTGCAAAACGACATCGTGCCCCCGACCATCAACTACGAGAACCCCGATCCTGACTGCGACCTCGACTATGTGCCCAACGAGGCGCGCAAGATGAAGGTCAATGTCGCCATCAGCGACAACCTCGGTTTCGGCGGTCACAACGCCGCCGTGGTGTTCAAGAAGTTCGTCTAAGCGACGAAGGTTGCAATGAGGCCGCGTCACCTTGGGTGGCGCGGCTTTTTTGTGGCGGCATTCATGTATGGCGACGGGCGCCGCCGGATTATTGGGTGCGCCTGTCCGCGTGCATTGAGGTTTTGCGGCTCTGGTTTCCTCTTTCCGGCTCGGCCCCTTCGGGGTGGCGCAAGGGTTGGTTGCAGCGAGTTAATCGTTGCCATCAGGGGGGCGTGCGTCAGACGGTTTGGCCGTCTTTCTCGCTTCGGGAAAGTCCCCGTATCTTTCTTTTTCCGGAACCAACGCCGCATGGCCTCCCTATCCAATCTCGGTCTTCGCCCGCTGTGTCTTGCGCTGGCGGCGACCCTGCCCGCCGCTCTCATCGCCCAAGCTTTGCCGGAGGAAAAACGGCCCGTCGTCAGCGAGGTTCGCTACCACTTCGAGGGCGGTCGCAAGGTGGATATCTCGGCGGTCAAGGGGCACCTTAAGCTCATCCCGGGGTCGGAGTTTACCCAAGCCGCTTCGGACGCCTCGGTGCGCTCCTTGTACGGCACCGGTTTTTATCGCCATGTGGCCATCGAGCCGGAGCGCGTCGGCTCCGACAAGGTGATCCTGCATGTGCGTCTTCAGCCCTACCTGCGCGTGACGGCCATCAAGTTTGAGGGCAACACGGAGTGGGATTCGGAAAGCATGGTGTGGGGCGACCTTGTCGAGGAATTGCAATTCAAGGTCGGCGATCCCGTGAACGATGTGCTCATCAAGCGTTCCAAGGAGAAAATTATCAAGAAGTACGACAAGTACTACCCCTTCGCCACGGTCGACTCCAAGGTGGCCGAGGATGGCAAGGGCGGCGCTGAGATTACTTTCGTGCTCAACGAGGGCTATGCCACCAAGGTGCAGCATATCCTTTTTGAGGGTAACAAGGTGATGAGTGACAAGGAACTGCGCCTTGTCGTGGATACCTCCACCTGGGCGTGGACCTTCGATACCTCGTATTTCCCCTCCGGGCGCTTCCTTAAGTTCTCTTGGCTGACCGGTTGGGGTCGTTTTCATAAGGAAGAGTTTCGCACGGACTTGGAAAAGCTGCGCGAGTACTATCGCGATCAGGGCTTTTTGGATGTCGAGATTCCCGACAAGGCCGCCCAGACCAACTATGTTCAAAAGTGGGAGTCTGATAAAAAGGGACGCCTTGATGTGAAAATAAAGATCACCGAGGGGCGACGCTATGCCGTGGGCACCATGGGGATTGAAGGCAATGCCTTGGGCGAGAAGTTCGCGCGCTTTAAGTCGAGCGCCATTCTTGAGGTCTTGGCTCGCCGTCGTCGCGATGTCTATAAGCCGTATCCCTACGGCGATCGCGTTCTCGACTTCCTGTTCGGCAAGCAAGCCGAGTCGGACAACGAGGCGAATCGTCGAACGGAGTTCGATTATCTGAAACCCGGCGACTGGTATTCTCCAAAGGCCGTCGATCAGGCGGTGGAGAAATTGCGCGATTATTATGGGGAGGTCGGCTATCTTGATGCGCAGATTCGCGTCGAGCGTCATCCCAATCTCGAGACTGGTAAAATCGATTTGGTGTTCAAGGTGAGGGAGGGCGAGAAGTCCTACCTGCGCTCCATCAACATCGCCGGCAATACCAAGACCCGTACGAGTGTCATCGTTCGCGAACTGGCGCTCGCGCCGGGCGAGGTGTTCGACCTCGTGCGCATGAAGAATTCTGAGGCGAGACTTAAGAACACCCGGTTCTTCGAAGAATCCCGACTCTCTCCCGAGAGCACCAACATCCCCAATCAGAAAAATCTGCGAGTTCAGATCAAGGAGGGCAGTACGGGCAGCCTCACCTTCGGCGCCGGCTTTTCGACGGTCGAGAATCTGGTCGGTTTCGCGGAATACTCGGAATCCAACTTCGACCTGTTTAACTACAAGAACTACTTCCGCGGCGGCGGCCAGAAGTTCCGCTTCCGTGTTCAGGTGGGTACTCGTTCCAGCGCCATCGAACAGTCGTTCGAAGAGCCCTGGGTTTATGAGCGAGAGCTGGCCTTCGGCTATACCGCCTACCGTCGCAGCTCGGGGTTTGTGAGCTCCGGCTATGATGTGGTGCGCTCCGGCATCACCCCTTACTTCCGCAGGCGCGTCGTTGAGAATATCTATGCGCAGCCTTCGTATCGCTTGGAGAATGTTGAAATAACTGATATTGATCCAAGCATGCCTTCCTTTATTCAAAAGGAACGCGGCAACAGGCTTATTTCTGCAGGCGGTCTCTCCCTTACTCGGGATACTCGTGACAATGTCATATTCCCAACTTGCGGAAATCGCATCCAGATTGACAATTGGGTCGCCGGCGGGCCTTTTGGCGGAGAGGTCGATTACTACCAGCTCGACATGCGGGCCACTCAATGGATTCCGATGTTTGAGGCCGGTGAGCAGACCTTGATGCTCCTTGGTCGAGCCGGGGCGATGGTTCCCTTTGATGGCAATTACATCCCCTTCTATGAGCGTTTTATGCTGGGTGGCGCTTATACGATGCGCGGATTCAAGTTCGGTCACGTCGGGCCGTTTGATGATGGCGAACCCACCGGTGGTAACACTTATGGTTTGTTCACGGCGGAATACACGGTGAAAATCATTGAGCAGCTTAGGTTTGCCGTTTTCTATGACTGGGGCTTTGTGAATTCCAGTGGGTTTGACTTCAATACCTCGGAGTATAATGACAATGCCGGCTTTGGCTTCCGCATCCTTGTGATGGGGGCCGTCATGCGAATTGATGTCGGCTTCCCCATCACGACCTCGAAGTACAACGACGATGGGGTTAGGTTTAACTTCTCCTTCGGCACCGTCTTCTGATTGCCCCCCCCCCCTCCGACGGGGCGCCCCTGTCCCCTTTCTTGCCAGTGCTTGCCTGCGCTTCATCGCCTGAACTTTGTTGCCAACTCTTCCGATACTCTCATTTCCCCTTCCCACTTCCATGAAAAAGTCCCTTCTCGCCATCGCCCTTGCCGGCATCGCTTTCGTCCCCGCCTTTGCTCAGCAGAAGGTCGGTGTGGTCGATTTTCTCGTCATCAAGCAGAAGTACGCCAAGGCGGTTGATAATGAGAAGCAGCTCAATGGCGCCGTCGAAGGCGTGAAGGCCGACCTCTCCGCGCGAGGCGATAAGCTGAAGAAGCTGCAGGGGGAGGCTGAATCCGCCAACAAGGATGCCGAAAACCCCACCCTCGCCGAGGCTGCTCGCTCTGCCAAGAAGGCTGAGGCGAACCAGAAAATTCAGGAGTTTCTAAAGTCTCGCGAAGAGGCCATGCGCGTCGATCAGCAGGCGGGCATGATGCTTCGTCAGCGCGCCCAACAGTTTGAGGCTGAAATCGTCAAGGATGTGAGCGCGAAGGCTGAGCTCGTGGCGAAGGAAAAGGGACTTGATCTCGTTCTCGCCAAGGGCGGCACCCTTTATTCCGCTCCCTCGCTGGATATTTCCGAGGAAGTGGTGAAGCGCCTCAACGAGGCCTATGCCGCGAATCCTGTAAATCCTTCTGCGCCCGTCACGCCCGCCGCTGAGCCCGCGAAGAAGTGATTTTCGGAGAACCTGACGAACGAGCCTCCGCTTCTGCGGAGGCCGTTTCGTTCTCCCCACTGACTCTCTCACAAAACTTTCGGAAAGCGCATGGCCGTTTCTCTTCCATTCGTTCGCATAGTTGAAATCGCCGAGCCGGTGTCCGTTGTCGGTTCCGGTCCGGATGTCGTAACCGGCATCGCGTCGCTCGCCGAGGCTGAGGCGGGTGATTTGTCGTTCCTGGGCAACGCCAAGTACAAAGGGGAGGTTCTTTCCTCGAAGGCCGGGATCATTCTGCTGCCTGCGGATTATGAGGGGAATCCTGCGTCCGGGCAGGTTTTTCTGCGTGTAAAAAACCCTTCTTACACTCTCGCTCTCATCTGTGGTGAAATCGAGGCTTCACTCTGGCCTCGCCCGGCTGCAGGGGTTCATCCCTCCGCAGTAATCTCGCCGTCCGCAGTCTTGGGGCAGGGCGTTCATGTCGGGCCGCTTTGTGTGATTGAGGATGGTGCTGTGATCGGCGATGACGCTGTGCTTGAGTCGAGGACATTTATCGGGCGGCAGGCTCGGGTTGGTCAGGGGTGCAGGCTTAAGCCCGGGGTGGTTGTTTCGGATTACTGTGTGATCGGGGATCGCGTTCGCATTCAGAGCGGAGCGGTTATCGGCTCGGATGGATTTGGATATGAGACCGTGCAGGGGGAGCATCGTCGCGTTCCCCAGGTGGGCTCCGTCGTTCTCGAGGATGATGTCGAGATTGGCGCAAACACCACGATCGACCGCGCGCGCTTCAGCGTTACCCGGGTGGGCAAGGGCTCAAAAATCGACAACCTTGTTCAAATTGCGCACAATGTATCCATTGGCCGACACTGCATTGTTGTCGGCCAGGTTGGCATCGCTGGAAGCTGCGTGCTGGAGGATTATGTGGTTTTGGGCGGCCAGGTCGGTTTGGCCGGCCACCTTCGAATCGGCAGGGGCGCCCGCATTGGCGCCCAGGCCGGCGTGCTAGCCGATGTCGAACCGGGCGCAATTCTGCTCGATGCTCCAGCCATACCGTTCGGTTTGGCTAAGAAATTAATGGTGCTCAAGATGCGCCTACCCGATCTTTTCAAGAAAGTGGACTCTCTCGAAAAACAAGTCGAAGCCCTCTCAGGAAACCAAGCCCCCCGCTGATTCATGAACAACCCTCCCATCAAGGTCTTTACCGGCAACGCTCACCCGGCGCTGGCGCAGGAAATCTGCGAAAAGCTCGGCGTGCCCCTCGGCTCCGCCACCGTCAAGCGGTTCCCCGACGGTGAGACCTTCGCTCAGATCAATGAGAACATTCGCGGCTGCGATGTGTTTGTGGTGCAGCCGACTTGCTTCCCCGCGAATGACAATCTGATGGAGCTTCTCATTATGATCGACGCGATGCGCCGCGCCTCCGCCAATCGCATCACGGCCGTCATGCCTTTCTATGGCTACGCCCGCCAGGATCGAAAGGACAAGCCTCGTGTTCCCATTACCGCCAAGCTTGTGGCGAACCTTCTCACCGCAGCCGGGGCCAATCGCGTACTGGCGCTTGATTTGCACGCGCAGCAGATTCAGGGCTTCTTTGACATCCCTGTTGACCATCTTTTTGCATCCACCGTCTTTTACTCGCACATCAAGGAAATGCCTTGGTTGGACAACGCCACGGTCTTCTCTCCCGATGTGGGCGGCATGAAGGCTGCGTCTGCGGTGGCTGACATGCTTCAGTTGCCTTTGGGCTTTGTTGCCAAGCGTCGCACAAGTGCAACGGAGGTTCAGGCAACCAGCCTCGTCGGCGAAGTGGAGGGGCGCAATATCATCCTGGTGGATGACATGACCGAGACTGCGGGCACCCTTACGGCTGCAGCAAACCTGCTCAAGCAACATGGCGCTAAGAGCGTTCGAGCCCTCGTCTCACACTGCATGTTGGGCGATATCGGCTATCAGCGCCTCGCGGAAGGGGTGATTGACGAGCTGATTACGACGAATTCGACCCCTGTTAATCCGAATGGTATGCCCATTACCGTGCTGTCTGTTGCTCCCCTTCTGGCAGAGGCAATTGGTCGTATTCACAACAATGAAAGCGTGACTGGCCTCTTTAAGGTAAAGGGATATTGATTTTGTTTTCCAGGGTGTTCTTCGGTGGCACCTCCCCCCCCCCCTTGGCGAAGCGCCCTCCTGGGCGCTTCGCTTGTTTTTAGAGCCCCCCTGGCTCTCAAGTTGGGGCGGGGTTTGAGGGGTTTTTTAAAGAATAATCCTTTCCATCTAGCGGGATGTGCGGATGATGTCCGCCTCACACGATGCTTAAAACTGGAAATGCGCAGCACTGTCATGTTGCGATAGTTGACAACCATGTGATGGTCGCAAAGGCCTCGACGGAGGATTCCGCCAGGATTGTTGACTTCAAGATGTTTGATCAGTCGGAACCCTCGTTTGAGGTGGATTTTTCCACCTATCTTGGGCGAAAAAAAGGGCAGTATGTTAGGGCTTATTGCTCATTTCTCCCTTCTTCGAGATTTATAAAGAGAGCTACGCTCGACTCGGCTTCGAAGGTGAAGGATTCGGCTGCGCTCATGGAGATCTTGAGTTCGGTTTGTAAGGTTAATCCGCAGGAGAATGAGACTGCGGTTCTCTTGGGCTCGGGGGCTCAGTTTGAGCCGGATCGTCCTGCGGGTAAGGAGCTTATGTTTGTGGGTGCCAAGACCGCTGAAATCGAAGAGATGCAGGATCGCCTGTTGTCTTTGGGGGTGTACCCGTTGCGGCTTGAAATCGGGACCTTGAGCATGCTTGCTTCGATTCGCATGGTGGCGAGGGCTGAGGGTCGCAAGAGTCCGACGCTGGTTCTCGAAGTTGGTGAAATTCAGTCCTTTATTTATATTGTTAGTGAGGCCGGCGTTGATATGACTCGCAATATTTCTTTTGGGATGGCGTCTATGCTGCCGCATGTGAAGGCTGAGTTGGGTTTGGCGGATGAAGCGGTTGCGCGTAAGATTCTTCAGGCCAATACATTTGACTTTACGGAGATGGCGCCCGTTTTGCTTCGGCGGCTTGTTAAGGAGCTCCAGGCTTCCGTTGGCTTTTATGAGGTACAGACCGGTGCCGCCATTGGCCAGGTATTTATTGGTAACCTGTCCTCAAGGTTTCAGTGGATGGGGGCGCACTTGGCGCGTTCAATGGGCTTGGATGTTATGACGGTTGCTTGCGACCGATGGGCGCCTGTTGTTGGCGTGGAGTTGCCGGAGAATGTTGATTTTTCCGGTGTTGAACCTGTAATGTGGAACCTTTTTGCCTTTGCTGGAAAGTATGAGTAAGAAACCCTTTTCATTTTTGGCTTCAAGCAAGTCGACGGAGTCTTTGAGCTCTCCATGGCGTGCTGATTTCCGAGATGTTTCTCGCCTTCCTGATTTGAAAGTAGTCAGGACGGACTTTCTTATAAATTACGGGCTGCTTGCGCTCGCGGTTCTGCTTGCTTCGTATGCGGGTTTTGTTGAGTATGGCAATTGGAGTTTGAATAAAGAAATTGAGGCTTGCGAATCGGAGATGAACTCTCGTCGCGTACAGGATTCTAAGTGCTTGCGCGATT
The DNA here is from genome assembly GCA_945957395.1 of uncultured Opitutia bacterium. Taxonomy (GTDB): domain Bacteria; phylum Verrucomicrobiota; class Verrucomicrobiia; order Opitutales; family UBA953; genus CAMFKE01. The sequence continues at coordinate 176,855 of CAMFKE010000005.1, read as the reverse complement.
CGGGTCAGTTTTCTGCCAATATGAGCGTAGTGGATGCGTTTGTTAAATTTAAGACCAGGAGTGTTGGCTGTGCGGAGATATTGGCTGAATTGGGTAAGTTTCGCCCTGAGGGGCTTAGGGTTAGCGGAGTTCTTGTGGACTCCGCTCATGTGGATTTAAAGACGAAAAAAGAGCGTGTTAGGGTCATGCTGAGTGGCTCTAAGTCTGGTGTTACGCCTGCAAATATTTATGAAGTTGATGCCGCCTATAAGCGGTTTATAGGCTTGCCCCTGTGGCGTCGGGATAAGGCGCTTGTGATGACGCCTGCACCGCTGGGCATTCAGACAAATGACAAAACAATCGATTTTACTTTCGAACTTTTTCTGGACAAATGATAACGCTCGAAACTCTTAAGCAAAAGGCCTCGGAATATCCGATTGCTTTCGCGTCGCTTGCGGCTGCTTGTGTCTCCGTTGCGGTGCTCTATGTGCGTTCCGATGTTGAGGCTGAATTGCTTTCAAGGCGCGACGCCGCAGTCAACGCTTTGAATGCGATGCGTGAAAATGACAGGAACTCCGCTCGTCTTGCGGATGATGTTCGTCAGTCTGAGGAGCTTCGGACCAAGGTGGAGGCTCTTGCTCTTGATTTCACATCCACTGTTGCCGTTCAGGCGTTTCTGGCGGACTTTACTCAAGCTAGCACCATAAAGCTTGCGGGTGCTCCGCGTCAGCAGGCGCAGCATTTGGATTTGCCTTCAAAACCACTGGCCGTAGGGAGCTATTCCGTTGATGGTGAAGTAGGTTTTCTGGATGCGCTGAGATATGTTTCTTTGATTGAGGCGAATGCGAATCGCTCGATTACCGTGACGCGCGTTCAAATTGGCAGTTCGGATCGTATGGTTGATGCTTCGCCTGCTGATGCTTCGCCTGCAAGTCAGACATTTTCAATAGCCTTTCGCCTTTGGGGGCGAAAAGGCGAGTATGTCAGGGGGGCTGTTGTTCCCGATAAGGCTGTTTCTGCGATAGCATCGCGAAAAGCAAGGCTGGCGGCTGGGGTGGCTGCAATGACTCCTTCGCCATTGGATTACTCAACTGTTTTTGATTTGTTTTCCGCCGCTTCTCCCCAGGGGGCTGCTTCGGCGGCGGGGCGGGATGGTTCTGTCGAAACGGATGATGTCTTGCTGAAGAATCTGGCTTTTTCCATTACCCCCTTCCGCGGTGAATTGATTGTCAAGATTGACGGCATTGGGGCCCGGCGGGTAAATAGCGAGTTTGAAATTTCGACCCGTGGGCGCATCGCCAAGTTTAGGATTGCCTCAATTGAGGGGGACGCATTTTTCGTCGTCACCTCGACTGGTAATCGAATCAAAGTTTCCAAAAAAAAGTAACCTTCATCCTAAAATGACCAACACATCCTCTGTCTGCACGGCTCTTGCGTTTCTGGCTTTTCAACCCCTTGTGATGGCGCAGTCGACAGATGTCGCAAAGGAAGGTAATTCGCTTCCTGCCGCGACTGCCGGCTCATCTTCTGAAAGCGCTGCTGCCCCGGCACAGGCGGCGCTTTCGGAATCAGGAGTGAATGATAATACTCCGACGGACTTCAATGGACAGGGGCAGCCTGCCAATAAGGTTCTTGCTCAAATTGCCGAACTCTATAATTTCAATATTAGCATCCCTGATGAGGTTAATTGGCCTGTTTCGGAGACGGGCAGGGACATGGCTTGGAAGACTTTCTTTAAGATTGTGTTGGAGAAGCGCGGGTATTCTTTTCGTGTTCAGGATGATGTTGTGATGGTGGAGAAGAAGAAGGCTGACTTATCCGAAAATATCAAAAAGGGAGAGGGTGGAATTATCAGTGTTGATTTTGACAAGGTCCCCGTTGTCGATGTTGTGGCAGCCATTTGCAAGGTTATGGAAAAGAATTACTCTCCTCTGCCTGCGGATCTTGAGGGTGGCGTTGCCGCGCCCGGGCAGCCTGCCGCCGCACCCAAGACCATTACTATCAAGTGGAAAGGTGTTTCGTGGCAGCGCACTCTTTCTGAGGTGCTGGCGCGCTATGACTATGGCTTCAAGGAGGAGGACGGCATCATTCGTGTGCTGCCCCTAAAGGTTCTTAACGATGTTCCGAGTGAGACCCGCGTCTATCGCATCAACTTTGCTGATGCGGAGAAGGTTGCTAAGGTTATTAATGGTGTCTTTAAGGATATTGGTGCAGCCGATCCGTCCAAGGCGGGGCAGCATGTTTCGGCCTCCTTTGAGCCAACCCAGCAGCTTGTGATTGTTACTGCCAAGCCGGATGTTCTTCGTAATAAGGAAAGTGAAATTCTCGGCATGATTACTCAGATTGACCAGCCTTCCAAGCAGGTCATCATTGAATCCAAGATTGTTGAAAAGACTTGGACTAACGGCTTTGAGCTCGGATTCCGCTACAATTACGGAGCCGGTAATGGCAACTCTGTGAGCGCAACCAGTAACCCGAATTCGAATGCGGCTTCCGGTAATGAGTCCGCAGGGGCCATCACCGCGGGTCGTCTTTCGCCCAATAGCGCCACTGCGCCGTTCTCCATGGTGCTTTCTGAGCGCGATTTCAAGTTCTTCATGGATGCCTTGGAGACCGACAAGACTGCGAATATTCTGCAGAATCCTGCCATCGTTGTTAAGGATGATGGCAAGGGGGCCATTCGCGTTGTTCGTCGTCAGCCCTACTTTGAGTCTACCGCTACCCAGGGTACTACTACCACCACCGCTTTCACCACGAAGTTTATCAACATCGGAACTTCGCTTTACATCAAGCCGAAGATTAAGAGCAGCGACTTCATTGAGCTTAATATTGACAGGGATCTTGCGGGTGGCGCCATCACGGGTGGTGGTTCCGGTGAAGTTCAAGAAGGCAATGGTGGTCTCTCCGTCACCGCTCAGTTTGGCGTTGTCGCCAATCCGGGAGGTGGTGATGTGCCGATTACCGATAATCGCGATGTCCGTACCACAGTCTTGTTGCGCGATGGTTACACTGTCGCCCTTGGCGGCTTGGTTAAGGATAACGACAGTCGTGATATTTTCCAAGTGCCGGTGATTGGCGATATTCCTGTTCTTGGACGGCTTTTCCAGTCGCAGCAAACGGGCAAGGAGAAGACCAACCTGCTTGCATTCATTACGGCTCGCATCAGCGATCCTTACAACTCCAACTACCTTGATCAGTTGGGCTTGGATAGGGTCAATGAGCTGGGTCTTTCCAGTCGCGAAATTGAAAGCGGCTCGTACAAGGTTTCTCCTGCCGAGAAAGAGGCTCTTAAGGAGCTTATGCATCGTCGCGACCTTAACTCGAATGCCGCCAAGAGCGCCGATATCGAGCGGGCTCGCAATGGTGTTAACTGATAACTCAGCCGAGGTTTTCTAACATGATACCTTTAAGGGTTTACGGGGCGTCGCTTGCGGCGCTAAGTCTGGCGGTCGCCGCTCATGCTCAAAAGGCTGATGCTGCTGCGACGGCCGTAGGGGCCTCCGCTGCCAAGTCCGCGCCGGCAGTGGATTCGGAGGGTGATCGCATGAAGGTTGAATTTTCGGATGTTGCCCGGTCGGTGACCGCCTACTATCCGAAGTCTCAGGCTCGCCTGCGTGTCTATGCCATAAATCGGTACGATGCTGAGATTGCGAAATCCAGGGAGTATTTTATGCTGGAGCTCAAGGGCGCGGCGATTGTTGAGCCGCTGCTTCTTGATGCTGATGACGATGCTTCAATTGATGCGATTGCCACGATTCTCGAACGCTTTCAGCGCGAATCGAAGCGGTCGAATGAATTGAAGGTTTCGATGGCAAAGCGTAAGGTTGCCGCTGTCGATGAACTGAGCCGCGAGGAGACCAAGCTTGTGGAGTTGCAGGCGGAGTCGGCCGGAAGCGCCACTGAGATTGAGAAGAGTAAGCTCAAGATTGCATCTCTCAAGGAGGAGATTTCTTTGGCTGAAGATCTGCAAAAGCTGAATAAGATTTCCGGTCCGATAGGTGTGGCGAAACTGCACTTGGATCGTCCTGCCTACGAGTTCATTGCCACGATGGAGCCGGGCAAGGCGCTTTATACTTTGAAGGCCGGCTATTCTTTTCAGGTGTCCGATCGGGATGTGAAGTATTATCTGGATTTGCTTGGTCAGCGTAAGGAGTTGAAGCAGCGTTTGCTGGCCAACGAGGCTCGGCGCGAGAAGCTCAAGTCCGCCGTTGAGGAGGTATTTACCCGTAAGGAACCCTAGTGTCCGCTGTTTGAAGGACTTCCGGCCCCCGGCTTTTTAGTCGGGGGCCTTTTTTTGGCATGATAGCTGCATGGCTGGCGTCATGATCTCACGACTCCTAAGACTTGGCGTTACGCTATCTTTGTTGGTGCTGACTTGCGCCGTGGATGTGGCCGGCGCGGAAGCCGAAAGCTCGCCGTCGGGCACTCAAGCTGCTGCAACCTTGGAGCGCAGGGTATCTGATTTGGAGTCAGCAGTGGCCAATGTTCCCGCTCCCGCGGGTGCGGGGAAGGCGGAGCGTCCATTGGCAAATCTGGCGGAACCCGGGCATAACGCCTTCATGATGATAAATACGGCGTTGGTGCTCTTCATGACCATGCCCGGGTTGTTTCTTTTCTACGGTGGCCTGGTCCGAACCAGAAATGTTCTCTCCATTGCCGGTCAGTGCTTCGGACTGGCGGGTATGAATGCACTGATTTGGTGGGCATTTGGTTACAGTTTGATATTTGGAAAGAGCTTTGAGGGTACGTGTGTAGCCCCATATTTGGGCGGCTTGGAGTACTCTTTTCTGCGCGGGGTTTTATCCGCACCCAATGCCGACTATGCGCCATGGGTCTCGCAAAATGTCTTTTCCATGTATCAGTTGATGTTCGCCATCATTACTCCCGCCTTGATTTTCGGCGCTGTGGCGGAGCGTATGAAGTTTTCCGCAGTCCTGCTTTTTTCAGCACTTTGGATGCTTTGTGTCTATATCCCGATGGCTCACATGGTTTGGGGGGCTACGGGGTGCATGAACGGGGTTTGGAATCCTTCGGCTTCGATTCCGGCTCTGGACTTTGCCGGCGGCACGGTGGTTCACATGACCTCAGGGTGGTCTGCTCTGCTTCTTTGCATTATTGTCGGTCCTCGGTCGGGTTTTGGGCGCCGTCCGTTTTCCCCGCATAGCATGGTCTTGTGTGTGGTCGGGACCGGGATGCTCTGGGTCGGTTGGTATGGGTTCAACGCCGGTAGCGCGTTGGGTGCCGATGCGATTGCTGCAAACGCCTTCACCGCCACGACCATGTCCGCCGCCGCTGCCGCCTTCGTTTGGGGGATGGCCGAATGGATTGTTCGCGGCCACGCCAGTGTTCTCGGCTTTTGCTCCGGCGTCATATCCGGCTTGGTTGTGATCACCCCGGCCGCCGGCTATTGCGGGCCCAGTGTTGCCATGGTTTCGGGCATGTTGGCTGCGTTGCTGTCCTTTGTTTTTGTCATGTATATAAAGAAGCGCCTTGGGCTTGATGATTCGCTCGACGCTTTCGGTGTTCATGGCGTGAGCGGAACACTGGGTGCTCTGTTGACCGGCGTTTTTGCCGATGCGTCCATCAATTCGAATCTTACGGGTCATGCCGCAGTCTCAAATGGACTCGCCGGCATGATTACGAATGGCGGTTTGTGGTGGGTTCAGTTGAAAGCGATGGCGTTGACGGTGGCAGTGTCTTTGGCGGCCACTGCAATCATCGCCCTGGTTGTTAAGCGGCTTGTCGGTCTGCGTCCCGCTGAGGAATCGGAAACCCAGGGGCTTGATATCAGCGACCACGGAGAGGAAGGCTATTCCCTCAATGCTCAGTGACATATCGAGGGTGGCTTCGGCTTTCGCCACGTGCGCATACGCGGTTTTTTGAACTGATTGCGCTTTCAGCCTCCGCCGGTGAATGCCGGCGGAGTTTTTATGTTTATCTGCTGTCGTATCGGTTGTTCTGCGGACTAATGGCTTCCCTCCGGAGGCCTCGATAGCATTCTCATTTGCCTCATGTTGCCAGAGATTCCGCCGCCCGTGTACCTTGCCAATCGGCGTTTTCATTCCGGTTCGGACGGGTGGGGGGAGTTGGCGAGATTGGGCCGGACTGCCAAATGTGGAGGAAGTCGTTGGGCTGGATCGCATGCAACTTTATGCCGTGTGGCGCATCAACCATTCCTCTAATTGAGCCATGTTGATGCTTCTTCCCGGCTTGGATGGTTCGGGTCGCCTGCTTGAGCCTCTCGCTTCCGAGCTCTCCGGCGTCACGGCTTGCCGAGTAACGGCGTTGCCCGCGCATCTCGCCGATTATTCGGAACTTGAGCGCTGGCTCGTGTGCGAGCTGGAACGGGCCGGGCCTTGTGTGCTCCTGGGCGAGTCGTTTTCCGGCCCGCTCGTATTGCGTGTGGCGCGGCAACGGCCCGACCTGGTGCGTGGGTTGGTGCTTGTGGCTACCTTCTCGCGTCGCCCTCGCCGAGTGCCGGCCGGAATCGCCCCTCTGGCGTATGTTTTGCGGCATCTTCCATTGCGCCCAGGGTTGCGCTGGGTTTTTGACCACGGGCTGGCCGCCTCGCTGCGCGACCGGCTTGAGCCGGCCATCCTCGGGTTACCCGCCCGCACCCTCGTGAATCGGTTGCGCTCCGTGCTGCGTCTGCGCGACGATGCCGAGGGCGCCCCCGCTCCGCCGACCTTGGTGCTGGTGGCGACGCGTGATCGGGTTGTGCCACCCAAGGCGCAACACGGGCTGGCTTCATCGGTGCCCGGCGCGCGGGTTGTGGAGGTTGCGGGGCCGCACTTGATCGCCGAGTGCCGCACCACGGAGTGCGCCGGCGCCATCGTGGAGTTTTTGGCGTCGCTGCCGTCGGCACCGAAAACGCGCAACTGAACACTTGAAACCGCCCGGTTGGGTTCCACCCTCCCGCGCACACGAAACCCGGCGCGCCGCGCGCCGACCCGCGACAACCTTTTTTCAGTTTCCGACATGGCCGTAGAACTCAAGGACACCCTTAACCTTCCCGTCACCGATTTCCCGATGCGTGCGGGCCTCACCGATCGCGAGCCCAAGCGCATCGCCCACTGGGAGAAGACCGGCCTGTATCGCCGCATTCAGGACAACCGTGCCGGCAAGACCGCCTTCGTCCTGCATGACGGCCCGCCCTTCACCAACGGCGACGTGCACATCGGCACGGCCCTCAACAAGCTGCTCAAGGACATCATCCTGCGCCAGAAGACGCTCGCCGGTTTCCGCACGCCCTATGTCCCCGGCTGGGACTGCCACGGCCTTCCCATCGAGCACAAGGTGATGAAGGACCTTCAGGCCCAGAAGAAGGAGCTCACGCCCCTCGACATCCGCAAGGCCTGCGCCACCTTCTCCGCCGGATACATCGAGAAGCAGCGCGGCCAGTTCAAGCGGCTCGGCGTGCTCGCCGACTGGGCCGCCGAGTACAAGACGATGAACCCCGCCTACGAGGCGGACATCATCCGCACCTTCTCCGCCATGGTGGAAAAGGGCCTCGTCTACCGCTCCAAGAAACCCGTCTATTGGTCCATCCCCTGCGCCACCGCGCTCGCCGAGGCCGAGATCGAGTACAAGGACAAGAAGTCGCCCTCCATCTGGGTCGCTTTCCCCGTTCCCGCCGCCGAGGCCGCCAAGGCCGGCCTCTCCGGTGACGACCTTTCCGTGGTCATCTGGACCACCACCCCCTGGACCCTGCCCGCCAACCTCGCGGTGGCCGTGCATCCGGAGCTTGAGTACGTCGTGCTGCGCCACGCCGGCAAGGGCTACCTCGTGGCCAAGGTGCTCGCCGACGCCTTCGTGGCCAAGGTGCTCGCCGCGGGCGAGACCGTCACGGAGCAGACCGTCCTTGGCGCGAAGCTCGCCGGCGTCCGGGCCCGCCATCCCTTCATCGACCGCGACTCGCCCATCGTCACCGCCGAGTATGTGACCACCGACGCCGGCACCGGCTGCGTGCACACGGCGCCCGGCCACGGTGTCGAGGACTACCAGACCGGCCTCAAGTACGGCCTCGAAGTGTATTCGCCCATCACCGACGCCGGCACCTATGCCGACGACGGCAAGGTGCCCGCCCACCTCGTGGGCGTCTCCGTGCTCGAGGAGGGCGGACGCATCCCCGCGAACACCGCCGTGCTCAAGACCATCGAGGCCAACGGCGCGCTGCTGAAGCTCGAGATCATCACGCACTCCTACCCGCACTGCTGGCGCTCCAAGACCCCGGTCATCTTCCGCGCCATGGACCAGTGGTTCGTCGGCCTTGACCGCTCCGGCACCCGCGAGTCCGCCCTCGCCGCCATTGGCGAGGTGAAGTGGACCCCCGACTCCGGCGAAAACCGCATCCGCGGCGCCGTGCAGAACCGTCCCGACTGGTGCATCTCGCGTCAGCGCTCCTGGGGCGTGCCCATCATCGCCTTCTACGACGACAAGGGCGAAGCCTACCTCGACGCCGGCGTCATCCGCGCCGTCGCCGCCAAGATCGCCACCGCCGGCACCGACCTGTGGTTCGAGAAGGGCGCCGCCGATATCCTCGCGGGCGTCGCGCTGCCCGCCGGCTGGCCCGCCGCCGACAAGCTCAAGAAGGGCTCCGACACGCTCGACGTGTGGATCGACTCCGGCGCCTCGCACATCGCCGTGCTGCCGAACAACCCCGAGCTGCACTGGCCCGCCGACCTCTACCTCGAAGGCTCCGACCAGCACCGCGGTTGGTTCCAGTCCTCCCTCTGGACGGGCATGATCGCCAAGGGCGCCGCTCCCTACAAGCGCGTCATCACCCACGGCTTCGTGGTCGGCGGCGACGGCAAGAAGATTTCCAAGTCCGACGGCAAGCCCTCGAAGGCCGACGACTATGTCAGCAAGTACGGCGCGGATGTCGTGCGCCTCTGGATCGCCTCCGAGAACTACCAGCACGACATCAAGCTCTCCGACGCCATCTTCGAGACCGTCTCGAACCAGTACCGCGCCATCCGCAATACGCTGCGCTACCAGCTCTCGAACCTCTACGACTTCGACGCCTCCAAGCACGCCGTGCCGGTCGCCTCGATGACGCTGCTCGACAAGTGGGCCCTGCACAAGACCGCCCTGCTCGTCGACGAGGTCACCGCCGCCGTGGACGCCTACTCGTTCCACAAGGCCTACGCCGCGCTGTGCGAGTTCACCACGAGCACGCTCTCGGCCACCTACCACAACGTCCTCAAGGATCGCCTCTACACGCTCGCGCCCGACGCGCCCGAGCGCCGCTCCGCGCAGACCGCCATCCGCCTGATCTTCGAGGTCTACGCCAAGCTGCTCTCGCCCATGCTGCCCTTCACGACCGACGAGGCGTGGAGCCACTTCAAGTCCGGCGCCGAGTACGCCCCCGTTTCCATCCACACCGAAGACTGGCCCGTCGTCCCCGCCGAGTGGCGCAACGCCGAAGCCTCCGCCGAGTTCGACGCCATCCAGTCCGTCCTTGGCGCCGTCAACATCGGCCTCGAAGCGCTGCGCCAGTCCAAGGAGATCGGCCAGTCGCTCGACGCCAAGGTCGTGGTCACCGCCGACCCCGCCGACGCCACGCTCGCGTTGCTAAAGAAGCACGAAAAGGCCTTGGAGGAGCTGTTCATCGTCTCCGAAGTGAGTCTCGTCGCCGCCGCCGGAGCCGCATTGAAAGTGGAAACGGCGAAGGCCGCAGGGGTGCGTTGCCCGCGCTCCTGGCGCTGGGTGCCCGAGCTTGTAAGTGCCGGTGAGTTCGGCAGCGTGTCCGCCCGCTGCCGCGAAGCGCTTGCAGCCAAGTACCCCGAAGCATTCACCCGCTGACCCTCTCCCTGATGAGCAAAACGAAGAAGCCCGCGCCGAAGGCGCCCGCCAAGCCCGCCCCCAAAGCCTCCGCCAAGCCCGCTCCCAAGGCGGCGGCGAAGAGCCCGGTCTCCACCAAGGCCTCCGCCCCAGCCAAGGCCCCAGAAAAGGCGTCGGTCAAGGCTCCGGCCAAGTCGACGGCCGTGGAAAAGAAGGTCGCTGCGCCGGCGATGAGCCACGAGGCGGCGGTCAAGACGCTCACCGACCATCGCGTGAAGCACAAGCAGGAGGCTCCCTCCGCCAAGAAGGCGCGACGCAACGCTCCCGTGGCCTTCTCCTGGGCCGATGTGGACGAGTACCTCAAGAGCCGCGCCAACGCCAAGCTCAACCTGTATGTGCCCGGACAGGAGGAGCCCGTCTCCGCCAAGCCTGTCGCCAAGGCCGCGGTGAAAATCGAGGACAAGCCGGTGCAGAATCGCCAGGTCACCGCGGTGTCCGTGGCCGATCTGCTCGGCTTCAATCCCTTCACCAAGAAGGGTGATTCCACGCCCGAGGAGGAGCTCATCCCGCAGAAGTTCCGCAAGTACTACAAGCTGCTCATCGAGCTTCGCGACCATGTGAACGAAGGTCTCGCCACGCACACCGAGGAGGCCCTCAAGAAGACCGGCAAGGAGGACACCGGCGATGTCTCCGCCTACTCCCAGCACATGGCCGACGCCGGCACCGACAGCTTCGACCGCGACTTCGCGCTCTCGCTCGTGAACAACGAGCACGAGGCGCTCTATGAGATCGCCGAGGCCATCGACCGCATGAAGGACGGCTCCTACGGCGTTTGCGAAATCACCGGTCAGCCGATTCCCGCCGAGCGCCTCGTCGCCGTTCCCTTCACCCGCTACTCCGCGGAAGGGCAGCGTCAGATGGAGAAGAACAAGCGTCGCGGACGGCGCACCAACGCCAACCCGATGCTCGACCTCGTTGAAGGCGGCGCCTTCGGCGGTCCCTCGGGCGAGGATGACGGCGAAGAGCCCTGATCCGTTCGGAACACGGCCGTATCCGTTTTTCAAGCATGACAAAGGCCGTCCGGTTTCCCGGGCGGCCTTTGCGTTTCCTGTCGCCGAGGTCCGCTGCTATCAACGCGCCGTGAGGTACTTCTCGCGCAGCAGGCGCCACAGCACGACGAAGAAGGCCGAGAGCGGCACGGCGAGCACCATGCCGATGAGTCCGTCGAAGGCGGCTCCCCAGAAGAAAATGGAGAGGATGATGACCATCGGGTGCAGACCGGTGCTTTTTCCCATGATTCTGGGCGTGATGAGGTAGCCGTCCAGCGTCTGAGCCACCGCGAACACCGCCAGCGCAGCGCCTGCCAGGCCGACGCCTCCGCCGGTCTGCAGAAGCGCCAGGGGCACGACCACCGCAAGGCCGAGCATGGTTCCCAGGTAAGGGATGATGTTGCCCAGCCCGATCAGCAGGCCCAGGAGCAACCCGTAGTTGAGCCCGATAAGCCCGAAGCCGACCGACAGTATCGCGCCCAGGCTGAGCCCGACCAGGAGCTGTCCCCGGAAGAAACTGATGAGGATGCCGATGAACTGGCGCGTCAGGAAGACCAGGTCCTCCCTCAGCGCCTTGGGCAGGAAACCGCTTTCGCGGTCCAGGTCGGCAGTGAAGTCGCGCCGCAGGTCGAGCAGGTAGAAGAGGTAGACGGGCACGAGCGCCAGCCCGGTGACCTTCGCGACAAAGGCGGAGACCTGCGAGCCCGCTCCGGCCAGCGCCGAGGCCGAACCGGAGGCGGCCTTCACGAGGTCCTGCGTGTGCGATTTCAACCACTCCAGTGCGCCCCCGTCCCGCAGCCATTCGGCCGCCCGCGGGTTGTGCTCCTGCGCCAGGTCCATGAGCTTGCGCCACAGGCCCGGCAGCGCGTCGCCCAAGGCGCGCACCTGTTCCCACAGCGCGGGCAGCAAAGTGAGCGCCACCCCGGCGGCCACGCCGGCCACGAGCAGGTAGAGGGTGATGATCGCCGGCACGCGCGAGAGCTTCAGCCGCCGTTCCAAAAAGGAGCAAACGGGCTCCAGCAGTATCGAGAGCACGGTCGCCACAATCAGCGGCCAAAGCACGCCGCCGAAGGTGTCGAAGAACTTCGCCACGCCTTGGAACACGGCCAGCGCGAACCAGGCGAGCGCGGACACGCTAAGCGCCACCAAGGCCCAGGCGGCAAGCCGGCGCTGCCAAGGGTTCAGCAGCGCCGGTTCGGTTTTCTCGGTCTCCACGCGATCAGTCCTCGGTTTCCGAGATGCCCAGCACGCGCCTCATTTCTGGCTCGTGGTCGAGCGCGTCGAGGAACTCGTCCACGCTGAAATCGGCGACCACGAAGTCCTTGTACTCGAAGGTCGGGCACTTGGTCTGGCCGCTCACATCCACCATGCGTCTCATGGCGTCCTCGCTGCGGAGGACATCGCGCACATCGAGGTTCACTCCGTGGGAGTTGAAGAATTCCAGGGCTTTGACGCACCAGGGGCATCCGCTCTTTACATACAGAATCGGTTTCATCGGGGATTGGGGTTCCTTTCCATTCAAACATCGGCGCCGGGGGCGGGCAAGCCGGCAGGCGTCGCGGGGGCGAGATAAAGGGCTGGAATCCGGTGCGTCGCGCGTGCTTGAATCGCCGGTTTCCCATCGGCGCGCGCCGCCTACCTTTACCATGAACCCTCGTCCCTCCCGGCGAAACTACACCCGCGCAGCCCTGGAGCTCTGGCTCGACCGACTCGCGTCGCCCTGGGAGCACCGCTTCGCGCGCGAGGAGGTCGAGGCGGGCCGCGAACTTTATCGGCAAGGGTGCATTCGCGAGGTTTCGCTGGGTCGCGACGAGGTCGTGGTGTCCGGCGCCTGGGACGGCGTCTCGGCGCATGTGGTGTTCGATTGGAAGGACGACGGCCTTCACTGGCGCGGCTCCCTGGACCGGCCCATGCACAACAACGCGCTCGCCGTGGCCGCCTTGTACGAGGTCGAGGAACTCCTGGTTCTGGAGACGCCGGTTCTGCGGGGCGAACCGCCCAGGCCCGCCCCCGCGTCCGGCCCCGGCCCCGGCGTCGCTTCGCCTGAGCCTGCGCAGCCCGCGCTCGCCCCTGTGGCGAAGGCCGCGGTTCCGGCGCAAGACGCTTCGCCGCGCCGGCTCGTCCTGATTTTTTCCGTACGCGAGGACGCCTTGCTCTTCACCGCCAAGTGGGACGAGCCGGGGCGTGCGCGTCGTCCCGCCTACGGCGTGGGCGCACCCGGGCCCTCGACGCTCGTCTCGGCGGATCGCGAGTCGCTCCTGCGGCTGGCCACGCTGGCGCGTAAGTTCCGCTTCACCTTCGATGCCCGTCATGCGAATTACCGCCTGGAGGCCTTGGAGACCCTGCCGCGCTTCGTGCGCGACGAGCTTCCCCGCTGGCGCGAGAAGTTCGCGCTCGAGGGGACCGACGCCCTGCGCTGCTTCGAGCGCGGCGTGCGCGAGCTCGACCTGGAGGCCGTGCTCTCCAGCGTCCGTCCCGAATCGGGTGACCTGGACGCGCCGGAGGCCGTGGACGACCCGGACGCCGCGTTTGAGCTGGAGTGGCGCCTCGGGCTCGACGGCGACTGGTTTGAGGCCGACACCACGCGGCGGCTGCTCCGCCACGGCGAGGGCGTGGCCCTCGTGCCGGGGCGCGGGCTCGTACGCCTTTCCAAGCGCCGCGCCGAGCTTGCGGCCGACTGGCCGGATGCCGGCAGGGGCGCGCTGCCCCGCTACCTGTTGCTTTCCTTGTTCCGCGACGAGTCGCTCAAGGTGGACGCCGATGACGCGCTTCTGGCCTGGAAAGAGGCGTTGCTGGCGCCGCCCAGGCCCGGCGCCGCCGCCCCGGATTTCCTTCGCCCGTACCAGCGTTCGGGGGTCGCCTGGCTCTCGCATCAGGCCGAGCGAGGAGCGCACCCGCTGTTGGCGGACGAGATGGGTCTGGGCAAGACGCTGCAGGTGCTCTCGCTCGTGCTCGCCGTGCGTCCGGTGGAGGCGCCGGCACTCATCGTGTGCCCCGCGAGCGTGGTGCCGGTGTGGCGCGCCGAGATTCAGAAATTCTTCCCGGGCACGCCGGTGTCGGTGCTCACGCGCGGTCGCCGGCTCGACGAACAGCCGGAGCCGCGCGTGTGGATCGCCAGCTATTCGCAACTGCGCCGGCACAAGGCGCAACTGGAGTCCCGTCGCTTCGGCTACGCCGTGCTCGACGAGGCGCAGTTCATCAAGAACCCCGAGGCGAAGGTGACGCAGGCGTGTCTCGCCATCCGCGCCGCTCACCGCGTGGCGCTGTCCGGGACGCCTGTGGAAAACAGGCCCGGCGACCTTTGGGCGCTTTTCCGGTTCCTCATGCCCGGGCTGCTCGGCCGCCGCAAAGGTTTCGAGGCCGGGTTTGTCACCGACTCGGGCAAGGCCTCCGAACGCCTGCGCGCGCAGATCGCGCCGTTCGTGCTGCGCCGCACCAAGCGCGAGGTCGCCACGGACCTGCCGGAGAAGGTGGAGTCGGTGCTGCCATGCCCGCTCACCGACCTACAGCGCGAGGAGTACGCGCGTCTGGTGCGTGGCGGGCTCGAGGAGTTCGGCGGCGCCGCGCCCGGAGAGGCGGCCAGCTCGTTGAACTTCCTTTCCCTGCTCACGCGCCTGCGCCAGGCGGCGTGCGATCCGGGCCTGCTGCCCTGGCGCGCCGACACGCCGCCGGAACAGTCGGGCAAGCTTCTCATCCTGTTCGACAAACTCGCGGAGATCACGGCGGCGGGCCGCAAGGCGGTCGTGTTCAGCCAGTTCACCACGCTGCTGGGGCGTGTGAAGGCCGGGCTCGTGTCGCGTTTCCCGGACACGCCCGTGTACGAGCTGACAGGCGAGACGCGCGAGCGCGGCGGGCCCGTGTCGGATTTTCAGAAGGCCAGGGGCTCCGCGATCATCCTCGTGAGCCTGCGCGCGGGCGGCACGGGCGTGACGCTCACGGCCGGCGATTATGTCTTCCTGCTCGACCCGTGGTGGAATCCCGCCGTCGAGGCGCAGGCGGTCGACCGCGTGCACCGCATCGGGCGCGAGAAGACCGTGTTCGTCTACCGTATGACAGCCACGGATACGGTCGAGGACCGCATCGCCAGGCTCAAGGACGCCAAGCGCGAGCTCTTCGACCGCATCGTCGGCGAAATCCCCGACCTCTCCGACTGGAAGGCGCACTTCCCGACCCTCGAGTCGCTGATCGCGCTGTCCGAGTCCCCCGAGCCCGTAGCGGACGAGGCCGGCGAGTGATACCGGGGCGGGGTGGGGGCGCGCCTCCATGCGCATTCGTTCCGACGCTTGCGGCGCGATGCGGCCCGGTTATCGTGCCGAAACCCGCTGTGGCGGCCTTTCCGGACCCGGGATTTTGAGAAATTTAAGGGGAGGAATGGCTTCCGCGGGGTTATAGCCATTATGCGAAACGCTTCGAAAATCCCCGCCGCGCTGCTCCTCGCCGCGCTCGCCCTGCCGGTCGCCGACGCCGGCGCGCAGGCCGAGGATCCGTTCGCCGGGGTGTCGGCGAAACCGATGGGCGACGCCGGAGAGACAGCGGCATCCTCGTCGTGGTTTTCCGAATTCACGCGGGACAACTTCCTGTGGCGCAACGAGGTGTTTTCCCAGTTCAGCGCGAGTCGCGAGGCGGTGCGCGCGGACGAGGGTTGGAGCTCCGTGTACAGCCGGCAGTCGCTGGGCTTCGAGGTGCAGAAGAAGTTTTCCACGGCGACCAAGACCTTCCTCGGGCTGAATTACCAAGGGCGCCTGGTGCGCCGCGACAATTACAAACCCGTGTCCTCCGACCTCATGGGCGCCGACCATGACGGCTGGTCCTACGAGACGCACAACGCCTACGCCGATTTCTACGATGTTCTCGGTGATGGAGGCCGTCTGAACCTGCGCGCCGGCCGCTTCTATGTGCCGTTCGGACTTAACCTCGCCACCGACACGCACGGCACGCTCACCCAGCTCTCCAATGAGCGCAATTTCGGCTTCGAGCGCGACTGGTACGCCGGCGCCTATGGCGCGCTCGGCGAGGATTTCTCCTACGACGCCTACTACGCGCTCGGCTCCGGCGCCGACAGCTCGATGAAGGGCCAGTCCGGTCTCGCCGCCGTGCGGCTGGGCACGGGCCGCCGCTCCCTGTATGAAAGCGGATTCGAAGCCGGCTTCTCCCTCCTCGCGGGCGAGCGCGTCTCCATGGAGGCCGTCATGCGCAGCCCGAGTGTCATGGCGGCTTCGCGCGGCGACTCCGTCGTGCGCACCTGGCGCGTCGGACCGGATGTGCGCAAGCGCTTCGCGACCGACGCCGGCACGGTCACGCTCACCGGCGAGTTCAGCGCGGGGCAGGACGAGCACGACGCCGTGCTCACCGGCCTCGTGCAGGCCGACTGGCTCTCCTCGGACCGCCGTTGGGGCGTGGCGGCGCAGTACCGGCACTTCTGGCAGGACATCGGCTCGGCCGGCATGGGCGGCGCCACGCCCGGGCGCCACGAAAGTTCCGTCATCGTGAACGCCTCGTGGTACTTCGCCAACGATGTCGGCAACGCCAACATCCACGCGATCACGCTGGGTGTGGAGCAACAGCTGCAGCGCAACGCCGGTCCGCGCGACACCCTCTTCACCCTTCAATACTACCGTTACTGGTAACCCTCCCCATGAACCTTTTCCTCCGCACGACAGCCCTCCTCGCCGCTCCGCTCGCTCTCGTTTCTCCGGCGTTCGCCGCCATCGGCTGCACGCTGAGCAACCCCGCAGCCGATCTCAAATACCTGTACCCGGAAATGACTTCGTACCGCGAGGAGGTGCGCGAGCTGCCGCGGATGAAGGACGGCGCCGCGCACTATGAGAAACTGCGCGAACGGGCGGGCCCGCTCGACGCGATCTATGAGGCGTACGACACGCCCTACACGCTGTATTCGGTTTTCAAGGGCGACGCGCGCATCGGGTATGTCCACGGCGTGAATGTCCCCGGCAAGGGCGGCGTCATCCAGCTCTTCGTCGCCGCCGAGCCCGACACCGCCAAGGTGCGCACGCTCTTTTTCCAGCGGCTCGAAAGCCCGGCGGGCAAGGCGCTGCGCGACAAGGCGTTCCGCGCGCGCTTCACCGGGCTCACCCTGGCGGACTTCTACAAGCACGACTACTACGCGGTCGCCGCGCCGGATTCGCCCGCCGACCCGCTCGCCAAGGTGCTTCTTCCGCCGCCCAACCTGCCCGCCGACGGCGCCGCTGACTTCGCTTCGTCGATGCGCGGTCTGCGCAAGAATCTGCTGCTGCTGGACATCTTCGCCTTCGACCTGCGCCACGAGCCCTTCTTCGAGAAATCGCGCGAGGCGCTCGCCGCGCGCGCCAAGCCGGCGGAAGCGCCGGCGACCCGCCCCACATCCAACTGAAGATCTTATGAACAAGAAAACCTCCATCCTCATCGCGGCGGTCGCCGCTGTGCTCCTTGGTATCGCCGCCGCCTGGCTTCTGGTGCGCGGCGGCGGAGTCGAACACCACGGCGTGCCGTTCGACCCCGCCGTGCCCTCCGTCGCGCTTGGCGACATCGTTGCCGATCCTGAGTCGGCGCTCGCCGGCGATGTGCGCATCTCCGGGGAAATCACGCGTCAGTGCCCGGCTCGCGGTTGCTGGTTTTATCTGAAATCGGACACCGGTGCCGAACTGAAGGTGGAGATGGGCGACTACACTCCGGATCTGCCCATGCATATCGGCGACATCGCGACCGTCGAGGGGCGCCTCATCCGCTACGGCGACAAGCACATGTTCATCGGCAAGTCCGTGGACTTCAAAAAGCCCTAAGCACGACCGCTCATGAATTTCGGCAATCTCGCCCTCAAAAACCTTTGGCGGCGCCCCGTGCGCACCGGCCTCACCGTGCTGGGCGTCGCGCTCGCGGTGGCCGTGGCGGTGAGCCTCGGCGGCTTCAACCTCGGCTACAAGCGCGCCATCTCCAACAGTATCGAACGGCTCGGCTTCCAGGTGATGATCATGGCGAAGGGCTGCCCCTACGAGGCGGCCACCATGATGCTCAAGGGCGGCACCGGTCTGCTCTACCTGCCCGAGGACACGAAGGCGAAAATCGAGACCGACGCCTCCGTCTCCTCCATCACGCCCATCTTCGTCGGCGTGGCCGAGAAGGAGGCGTCGTCCATCCGTGATGACGCCGCGAAGAGTTTCGCCATCGTGAACGGCATCGAACGCGAGTCGTTCGTGACGATGAAGCCCTGGGTGCGATTCCAAGGGGGCGCCGGATACGACGGCGGCCGGTGGTTCTCGGATACGGCCGAGACCGAGATCGTGCTCGGTTTCGAGGTCGCCGAGTACGAGCAGCGCAAGGTCGGCGACGATTTCTATATGACCGTCACGCCCAACGGCGCGGTCGCTCCCGTTCAACACAAGTTCAAGGTCGTCGGCGTTCTGGAACGCACCGGCTCGCAGGACGACGGCGGCGTGTTTGTTCCGCTTAAGACGGCTCAAAAACTCTTCGGACGCGCGAACGAGCTGACCATCGTGGGTGTGAAGCTGAAGGAGTTTTCAGGTGTGAAGCTGCGCGAGTTCGAGGGGCGCTGGCTGAAACTGCCCGAGGTGCAGGTCGTGAGCCTGGAGCAGGTCAAGGGCACGCTCGTGAGCCTCGTGGGCACGGCTCAGGCCATGATCGCCGCCGTCGCGCTCATCGCCGTGGTCGTGGCCGCCATCGGTGTGATGAACTCCATCGTGATGAGCGTGTACGAGCGCACCGGGGAGATCGGCGTGATGAAGGCCGTGGGCGCGAGCCGCGCGGACATCTTCCGCCTCGTGTGGCTGGAAACGCTTCTGCTGTGCGTCGTCGCCGGCGCGGCCGGCTGTCTGCTGGCGGTCGTGGGCTCCGGCGCGGTGGAGGGCGTGATACGCCGGCTCATCGATCTGGGCGTGAGCGATTCGCTCGTGCTCATCACTCCGGCGCTGCTCGGTGCCGCCATGCTCGGCGCCGTCGTGCTCGGACTGGTCACCGGCATCTGGCCCGCCTGGCGAGCCGCCTCGCTGCACCCTGTCGAAGCCATCCGCGAAGGCGAGTAACCCTGTTTTGTGAAGGGAGTAGGAGGGGGCAGTGGGAAGTGGGCGCCGCCGATCTGTGAGCCGAGAGGAACGGAATTTCCCGACCATGAAAACGCGAATCCTCGCTCTCCCGCTGCCTGCTCCCTGCTGCCTCAAATCCTGACTTCGAAGTAACCCATCCCGCAAAAGCCATTTCCATGAACAACCTTTCTCCCCTCATCAGCGCGCGCAGCCTTACCCGGCAATACCGGCGCGGCGCCGAAGTCGTGAAGGCCCTCGACGGCGTGGATCTCGACATCCGCGCCGGCGAGATGCTCGCCGTGACCGGCCCTTCCGGCTCGGGCAAAACGACGCTCATCAACCTGCTCTCCTGTCTCGACGCTCCCACCTCCGGCGAGCTCAGCGTGGCCGGCCGCCGGGTGGACGGGCTTCCCGAGTCCGAGCTCGTGGCGGCCCGGCGCGGCGTCCTCGGCTTCGTTTTCCAAAAGTTCCACCTGCTGCCCACGCTCACCGTGGCCGAGAATGTGGAGCTTCCCCTGCTGTTCCTTCGCCGCCCCGCCGACCGCGCCGAGACCCTGCGCGTGTTGGAGACCGTGGGCCTGGCGGAACGCGCCGACCACCGCCCGGGCGAGATCTCGGGCGGGCAGATGCAGCGCACCGCCATCGCCCGCGCCTTGCTCGCCAAGCCGTCCATCCTCATCGCCGACGAGCCCACGGGCAACCTCGACAAGGCCAACGGCGAGGCCGTCATCGCGCTCTTCCGCAAGCTCGTGACGGAGACCGGCATCACCGTGATCCTCTCCACGCACAACGAGCGTCATGCGGCCGCCTGCGACCGCATACTCGCGCTCGAGGACGGCCGCATCAAGACGGCCGGCGCGCTTCATTCCTGAGCGTGCGGAACGGATAGAACAAAGGCGGCGTCCCGTATGGGGCGCCGCCTTTTTTATCCGGGAATCGGAGGTGCGTCGGCTTAGCCGTGCACGATTTCGGTGCCGATGCCCTTGTCGGTGAAGATTTCTAGCAGCACGGAGTGCGGGATGCGCCCGTCCACGAAGTGCACGCGGCGCACGCCGGCCTGCAGGGCCTTCACGGCGGAGTCCACCTTCGGGATCATGCCGCCGGCGATGACGCCTTCCTGCTTCAGGCGGGCGACGTCGCCGACCTTGAGCGAGGAGATGAGGGTCTCGGGCTTCTTGTGGTCGAGCATCAGGCCGGGAACATCGCTCATGAACACCAGACGGCGCGCCTTCAGCGACGCGGCCACGGCGGCGGCGGCCACGTCGGCGTTGGTGTTGTAGGGCTGGTCGTCCTCGTCCACGGCGATGGGCGAGATGACGGGGATGAAGCCGTCGTCGAGGGCCTTCTTGATGATCTTCGTCTTCACGAACTTGATGTCGCCGACATAGCCGATGTCCACCGGGCGGCCGTTCTCGTCCTCGCCGAAGAGCTTTTCGCAGAGGTTGACGGCGTTGCCGTGGATGCCCTGCGGGTTGCCGCCGCAGGAGCGGATGATGTCGCAGATGTCCTTGTTGGTCTCGCCGTTGAGCGTGGCCTCGACGATCTTGACGGTGTCCTGGTCGGTCACGCGCATGCCGCCGCGCCACTCGGTCTTGAGGCCGGCCTTTTCGACGGCGCGGGTGATGGCCTTGCCGCCGCCGTGCACGACGACGGTGCGGATGCCGACGGCCGCCAGGAACACGAGGTCGACAGCCACGGCCGCGCGCACCTCGGGGTTCGGGTCGTCCATGAAGCTGCCGCCGTACTTGATGACGAAGGTGTTGCCGCGGAACTTCTGGATGTAGGGAAGGGCCTCGATGAGGACCTTGGCTTTTTCGATGAGGGCGGAGTGAGGCATGGCTGACTTAAAGAGAGAAAGTGAGGGGAGAGAAAGTGAGAGAGCCTGTGTGCAGCCTTTGTGGAAAGGGGCTTAGTGCTTGGGCTTTTCGATGGATTGGATGAAGGCGAGGAGCATTCGTTCGACTTCGGATGCGCGCGCATCCAGCTCGTCGAAACTTTCCAGGGAAAGGAAGCCGATGTTTTTGGCGATGATCAGCTGGGTACGCAGTTCGTAGAGGGAGCCGGCGGCGATGCTGAGAAACCGGACGAATTCGTTCGGTTGGTTTCTCCCATACCCCTCGGCGATATTGCTGGCGATGGATACCGCTGCGCGCCGGATTTGCGAGGTCAGTCCAAATCGCT
Source organism: uncultured Opitutia bacterium (assembly GCA_945957395.1). GTDB lineage: Bacteria > Verrucomicrobiota > Verrucomicrobiia > Opitutales > UBA953 > CAMFKE01. The sequence continues at coordinate 155,827 of CAMFKE010000005.1, read as the reverse complement.
CTTCCGGCGGGAAGCACTGAGTGCGCCGATAAACTTCCGTGCTCAATTCCACGGCTTTCGACCAAACCTTGATGTCGTGCAACTTGAGCATGGGGGCGCGGAGTCTGGGTGAGAAATAGAGAAAGTGAGGTGTGATAAAGTCAGAGTACGGCGTGGTTAACGAAAGTCCTGCGCGAAGCGCGTCACCGTAACTTTCTCACCCCTTACCCTCTCTCTCCTTCTCACTCCGCTTTCGGTGCGGCTTACTCGGACTTGTTGAAGTTCACATACGCCTCCGACAGGTCGGTCGCCAGCAGCGTGTAGTCGGCGGCGCCGAGGCCGAGGGTCATGGTGATGCTGAAGCGGCGGTTTTTGACCTCCTGCTTCCAGGCGGGCTTGTTCTCGGGGATGGGGCGGCCGTTGATGAGGGCGGGCACGCTGTTGTACCAGATGGAGATGCGCTCCTCGATGATGCCGATGCGGGCGTAGCCGGCGGCGTCCATGAGGCGGCCCCAGTTCGGGTCTTCGCCGTACCAGGAGGATTTCACGAGGAGGGAGTTGCCGATGGCGCGGGCGATGGTCTCGGCCTCGGCTTCGGTGCGCGCACCCTTGATCTGCACGGACACGACCTTGGTGATCTTTTCGCCGTCGCCCACGATCTTGTCGGCGAGCGCGTAGGCGACCTTGTTGAGGGCCTCCTGGAAGAGCGCGAGCAGGGCGGTGTCGGCGGCGGTGACGGTCACGCCGGAGGCGCCGTTGGCGAGGACGATGACGGTGTCGTTGGTGGACATGTCGCCGTCGACGGTGACGGTGTTGAAGGATGCGGAGTTGGCGCGCCAGAGGCACTTCTGGAGCAGCTCGCGCTCGATGCCGATATCGGTGGCGAGGAAGGCGAGCATGGTGGCCATGCCGGGCTCGATCATGCCGGCGCCCTTGGCGATGCCGGAGACGGAGACGGTCTTGCCCTGCCAGGTGAAGCGGGCGGTGGCGGTCTTCGGGCGCGTGTCGGAGGTGAGGATGGCCTCGGCCGCGCGGCGCGATTCGGCCTCGGTGGAGGCGAGGCGCGAGGCGGCTTCGGCGATGCCCTTCTCGACCTTCGCCATGGGCAGGAGGTCGCCGATGCGGCCGGTGGAGCCGACAAAGAAGGAGCCGGCGGGCGCGCCGGTGAGCTGCTCGGCGAGGGCGACCATGCGGGCGGCGTCGGTCTTGCCCTGGTCGCCGGTGCAGGCGTTGGCGTTGCCGGAGTTGGCGATCACGCCGTGCATGGGCTTGCCTTCGGCGAGGCGGGCCTGGCAGAGGCGCACCGGGGCGGCCTTGATGTCGTTTGTGGTGAACACGCCGGCGGCCACGCAGGGCGTCTTCGAATAGATGACGGCGGTGTCCAGGCGGTCCGTATTCTTATTGCGGATATCGCAGCCGGCGCCGGCCACGAGGAAGCCCTGCACATCGGAGATGCCGGGTGAGTTGTCGGTGAAGGTGACCATGGGGATTGGAAGAAGTGAGAGGTGTGAATGGAGAAGTGTGAGATGCGTGCGGAGATTTTTCGGAGGGTTCAGCCGGCGCGGGCGACGGACTTATTTCTCACTTCTCCATTCGCACTTCTCACTTGGTTCGTCAGACGAGGCCGGCGGTCTCCTCGAAGCCGCAGGCGAGGTTCATGATCTGCACGGCCTGTCCGCCGGCACCCTTGAGGAGGTTGTCGATGGCGGAGGTGATGACCAGGTTGCCGGAGCGCTTGTCGAGCACGGCGGAGATGTCGCAGCGGTTCGTGCCGGTGACATGCGCGGTGTCGGGGAAGGTGCCGGTGGGCAGGATGCCCACGAAGGGCTTGCCGCGGTAGGCTTCGTTCCAGGCGGCGTAGACGGCGTCCACGGTGGCGTCTCCGGCGGGCAGCACGATGGTGGTGGCGATGCCGCGCTTCATGGGCGCCAGGTGCGGGTTGAACTGAACGACGACCTCGCGGCCGGCGGCGAGGGAGAGGTTCTCCTCGATTTCGGAGAGGTGGCGGTGGCGGGGCATTCCGTAGCCTTTGATGGAGCTGTCGCGCTCGCAGTACAGGTAGGCGGCCTCGGCCTTTTTCCCGGCGCCGGAGACGCCGGAGTAGCTGTTGATGACGGTGCGGCCGGCCTCGGGCTTGAGGATGCCGGCGCGCAGCAGCGGGATAAGCGGAATCTGGATACTGGTGGGGTAGCATCCGGGGCACGCGATGAGGCGCGCGTCGCGCCAGTCGTCGGTGCACACTTCGGGAATCACATAGGGGGCGGCCTTGAGCAGGTCGGGCGCGGGGTGCTCGTGGTCGTAGTAGCTCTTGTACAGGTCCGGGCAGCGCAGGCGGAAGTCGGCCGAGAGGTCGATCACGCGCTTGCCGGCCTCGACGAGCGGGCGGGCGAACTCGGCGGCGACGCCGTGGGGGAGGGCGAGGAACCACACATCGACGGGTTCCTTGGCGAGCGCGGCGGGTTCGGCGCCGGAGAAGAGCAGGCCCTGCGGGATGATTTCGCGGTACTGCGGCATGGCCTTGGCCAGGGGCGTGCCGGCCTGGCTGCGCGAGCTCGCGACGGCGAGTTCCACGCGGGGGTGACGCGCCAGGAGGCGCACGAGTTCCTCCCCGGTGTAACCCGAGGCGCCGACGATGCCGACTTTGAGCTTGGACATGGTGCGGGCGAAATAGGCCTGCGCTTCGCTTTGGCAAAAGGAAAGCATGGAAACTCGGAAGTCGGAACGCGGAATGTGGACGATTTCGGTTCGCGTCGGGCTGCGGCGCCGTTCGCGCGCGTTGCTCCATGTGTTACGTGCTGGCGGTATGGGGACGCAAAAAGACCTCCGATCGCTCGGAGGTCTTTTTGTCGCTGTTCGCGAAGCGGGATTAACGCTTGGAGAACTGGAAGCGGGCGCGGGCGCCGGGGCGGCCGGGCTTCTTGCGTTCCTTGGCGCGGCCGTCGCGGGTGAGCTGGCCGGCCTTCTTGAGGGCGGGGCGCAGTTCCGCGTTGTACTTCTGGAGGGCGCGGGCGATGCCGAGGGAGATGGCGCCGGCCTGGCCGGTGGCGCCGCCGCCGTTGACATTCACGTCGATGTCGAACTGGCCGACCTGATCAACCGTCTTGAGGGGGCCGGTGGCGGCCTTCGCGAGGGTTTCGGTGTAGCAGTACTCGTCGAGGGCCTTGCCGTTGACGGTGATCTTGCCGGTGCCGCGGGCGATGCGAACGCGGGCGGTGGCGGTCTTGCGACGGCCGACGGCGTCAAACACTTGGGTGCTCATGATTTGTATCCGTTAAAGGATTAGCCCTTGAAGGGGACGGGGTTCTGCGCGGCGTGGGGATGATCGGCGCCACCGTAGATGTGGAGCTTCTTGATCATCTTGAAGGCCAGCTTGTTCTTCGGGAGCATGCCCTTGACGGCGTGCTGGATGATGAACTCCTCGTTGTGCGTGCGCATGTGCGCGGCATTGCGGCGGTAGGCGGTGCCGACCCATCCGGTGTAGAACATGTAGGTCTTGTCCTGCTCCTTGGAACCGGTGAACTTCACCTTGTCGGCGTTGATGACGACGACGTGGTCGCCGGTGTCAACGTGGGGGGTGTAGGTGGGCTTGTGACGGCCACGAAGGATCGCGGCGATCTTGACGGCGAGGCGGCCGACCACCTGGTCCTGAGCGTCAACGACGAACCAGGCCTTTTCGGCGTCGTTGGAGGTTTTTGCCAAAGTCGTTTTCATTGCTTTAGAGAGGCGCGGGAACCTGAGCGGGAAGGCATGTGTGTCAACACCTTTCCCTTCGGTTTTTCCCAATTTTTTTCAGTAGGGGAGAGAAGCAAAGCGGACGCGGCCCGGAGGCCGCGTCCGCATGAGGGGCTAAGCCGCGGTCCGCTTAGTAGCGGAACTCGGCCCAGATGCCGTACCAGAAGTTGGTGTCGGTGTTGCCTGCCAGGCGGGAGACGCCCGAAGCGTCGCCGGCGAGGGCGTTGGCGTCGTTGGCGTCGCCGTCCTTGTTCCAGGTGTAGCGCACGCCAAAGCCGACCTTGGAGGTGTTGGAGATGTTGTAGGCGATGTCAGCGGTGGCGCCGCAGTAGGCGTAGGAGTTGATCCACTGCTCGACGCCCTGGCGGTTGTCGCCGTTGTAGGAGCGGGAGCTCACGTAGCCGGCGAAGGCGGAGAAGATGAACTCGACGCCGTCGATGCCGTGCAGGTCGGAGCCGAAGGAGCGGCGCAGGGCGGCCTCGGTGGTGAGCTGCTGCAGGTCGAAGTTGTAGTGGAAGTAGAGGGAGGGGGTGGCGATGTCGCGCATGCCGGAGTACGCGGTGCCGAGGGAGACCTCGTGCGAGTCCGTGTAGATGGCGCGGTTGTTGACGGGGTTGATGGCGCCGCCCTGGGTGGAGAAGTTGGTGCCGTTGCGGTTCGGGTAGGCGTAGTAGGAGTAGCCGGCCTCGAGGAGGAACTTCTCCATCTCGGTCTTGGCGCCGGCGAAGAGCACGGCTTCGTTGGCGGCCTGGGTGATGGGGCTCATCAGGAACGCGCCGGCGTAGATGCTGGCGCCGGAACCCTGGACGGGCAGGGCGTATTCGCCGATGACCTTGGTCTGAACATTCTCGTCGGAGTGTTCCTTGCCGCGGAAGACGTACTCGGACTCGAAGTCGACCTTGGCCTTGATGGAGAGGCCGTCGATGCCGGCGAGGGCGAGGGAACTGCCGGCGAAACCGGCAAGGGCGAGCGTGCTGATGATCTTGTTCATGCGTGGATGAGCGAGGTTGGGTTAATGCGGTCGGTCAGAAAGGAACTTGGATTTGGGAGGGCAAGCGCAAACGATTCGTCCGCAGGCGAGCCGGAGTATCCCCCCTTGGGCTTGTTTTCGGACGACATCGGGGCACATAGGCCGGTACGGATTGCCTTTGACCCCTTGCTTCCCGGGGGTTTGCTGCCGTCCGCCTTCGCGAGTCTATTCGGTATTCTTCTCAACGACCCAACAAACTCTAATCCCGTGAAACCCACCGTCATCTACACCATCACCGACGAGGCTCCCGCCCTCGCCACCTATTCGCTCCTGCCCATCGTGCAGGCGTTCGCCGGCAAGGCCGGTATCGCTGTCGAAACCCGCGACATTTCGCTGTCCGGTCGAATCCTTGCCGCTTTCGCGGATAAGCTGCCTGCCAACCAGAAGCTGGCCGACCACCTCGCCGAACTCGGCTCGCTCACGCTGAAGCCCGAGGCGAACATCATCAAGCTGCCCAACATCTCGGCCTCCGTGCCCCAGTTGAAGGAGGCCATCGAGGAGCTGCAGGCCAAGGGCTTCGCGGTGCCGAACTACCCCGAGGTGCCCGCCAACGACGCCGAGAAGGACGCCAAGGCCCGCTACGACAAGGTCAAGGGCTCCGCCGTGAACCCCGTGCTGCGCGAAGGCAATTCCGACCGCCGCGCGCCCGGCGCCGTGAAGGCTTACGCCAAGGCTCACCCGCACTCCATGGGCAAGTGGTCCTCCGATTCGAAGACCTCCGTGGTGACCATGGGCAAAAACGACTTCTTCTCCAATGAGAAGTCCGTGACCCTCGCCGCCGCCACCACCGCGAAGATCGAGTTCGTCGCCGCCGACGGCACCGTGAAGGTGCTCCTGCCCAAGCTCGCGCTCAAGGCCGGGGAAATCCTCGATGGCACCTTCATGAGCAAGAAGGCGCTCGTGGCCTTCTACGAAGAGCAGATCGCGAAGGCCAAGGCCGACGGCGTGCTCTTCTCGCTGCACCTCAAGGCCACCATGATGAAGGTCTCCGACCCCGTCCTCTTCGGCCATGCCGTGCGCGCCTACTTCAAGGACCTCTTTGCCAAACACGGCGCCACCTTCGCCGAAATCGGCGTGGACCTGAACAACGGCTTCGGCGACCTCGTCGAAAAGCTCGGCAAGCTCCCCGCTGACAAGAAGGCCGCCATCGAGGCCGACATCAAGGCCGCCTACGCCTCCGGCGCCGGCATCGCCATGGTGAACTCCGACCAGGGCATCACCAACCTGCATGTGCCCAGCGATGTGATCGTGGACGCCTCCATGCCCGCGATGATCCGCGCCGGCGGCAAGATGTACGACGCCCAGGGCAAGCTCGCCGACACCCTCGCGGTGATCCCCGACAGCTGCTACGCCGGCGTGTACCAGGCCGTCGTCGAATTCTGCAAAAAGAACGGTGCGCTCGACCCCAAGACCATGGGTTCCGTGCCGAATGTGGGCCTCATGGCGCAGGCCGCCGAAGAATACGGCTCGCACAACAAGACCTTCATCGCGCCCGCCGCCGGCACCATCCGCGTCGTCGATGAAGCCGGCGCCGTGCTGATCCAGCACGCCGTGGAAGAGGGCGACATCTGGCGCGCCTGCCAGACCAAGGACGCCGCCGTGCAGGATTGGGTGAAACTCGCCGTGACCCGCGCCCGCCTCTCCAGCACGCCCGGCGTGTTCTGGCTCGACGCCAAGCGCGCGCACGACGCGCAGATCCTCGCCAAGGTGGACACCTACCTGAAGCAGCACGACACCACCGGGCTCGACCTGCGTGTGCTCGCGCCCGCCGACGCCTGCCTGTTCTCGCTCGAGCGCATCGTGAAGGGTCTCGATACCATCTCGATCACGGGCAATGTGCTCCGTGACTACAACACCGACCTCTTCCCCATCCTGGAAGTCGGCACCTCCGCGAAGATGCTCTCCATCGTGCCCCTCATGAACGGCGGCGGTCTCTTCGAAACCGGCGCGGGCGGCTCCGCCCCCAAGCATGTCGAGCAGTTCCAGCAGGAGAACTACCTGCGCTGGGATTCCCTCGGCGAGTTCTTCGCACTGGCCGCCTCGTTCGAGCACCTCGCCATCGTCGAGAAAAACGCCAAGGCCAAGGTCCTGGCCGACACGCTCGACGCCGCGAACGGCAAGTTCCTCGAGACCGACAAGTCGCCCGGCCGCAAGCTCGGCACCATCGACAACCGCGGTTCGCACTTCTACCTCTGCCTCTACTGGGCGCAGGCGCTCGCCGCGCAGAAGGCCGACGCCCAGCTCGCCGCCGCCTTTGCTCCTCTCGCCGCCAAGCTGGCCGCCGAGGAGTCGAAGATCGTCGCCGAACTGATCGCCGTGCAGGGCAAAGCCGCCGATGTCGGCGGTTACTACCGCCCCGATGACGCCAAGGCCGCCGCCGCGCTGCGTCCCTCGGCAACCTTCAACGCCGCCCTCGCCTCGCTCTGAGTCGCGAAGAGAGGTTTTGAATACGCAAAGGCCGCCGGGGTTCCGGCGGCCTTTGTTTTTTTTGCGGTGCGCTCGGCGGCGCAGGGCGGTGCCTGGAAATGCGAAAGCCGCCGGGGCTATGTTGCGCGCGGCGGCCGAATCTTTTGGGGAAAGTCCTCCCGCATCCGGATTCCCGAGGTGGGAATCCGGATACGGTCACGGAAGCCCTGGGCGCTTAGGCCTGGGGGGCGGCGGGAGCGGCGGGCGCGGGGGCGGCCACCTTCTTGGCGGCGACCTTCTTCGCGGGAGCCTTCTTGGCGGCGGCCTTCTTCACGGGGGCCTTCTTGGCGGCGGCCTTCTTCGCGGGGGCCTTCTTGGCGACGGCCTTCTTCGCGGGGGCCTTCTTGGCGGCGGCCTTCTTCACGGGGGCCTTCTTGGCGACGGCCTTCTTCGCGGGGGCCTTCTTGGCGACGGCCTTCTTCGCGGGAGCCTTCTTGGCGACGGCCTTCTTCGCGGGGGCGGCCTTCTTGGCGACGGCCTTCTTCGCGGGAGCGGCCTTCTTGGCGGCGGGTTTCTTGGCGGCGGGCTTCTTGGTGACGGTCATGGTATTTATGGGTTGGGGTTGATTATCGCCGCGGCGACGGGCGCCGCGGTAAATGGTTTTTACTTACGGCCTTTTTTGGCCGGTTTTGTCGCCTTCTTGCTCGCCGCCTTCTTGGCGGGCGCGGCCTTCTTGGGGGCCGGCTTCGCCTTCTTGGCGGGGGCCTTGGCGGCGGGTTTCGCCGCGCGGGGCTTGCCGGCCGCCTTGGCGGTCACGGCGGGTTTTTCGGGCAGGGATTCCAGCGCGGTCCGGATGAGGTGTCCGAGGCTGACGCCGGTTTTCTTGGCCTGCTTGTCGATGGAGCCGCGAAGGTCGTCCGGGATGCGGAACGAGACCTGGCGGGCCGCTTCGGGGGCGCTCAGGCCTTTCCTGGCGTCGAAGCTTTCCAGCGCGTAGCGGACCAGGGCGCTGAAGTTGGCGAAGCCGTGGCGCTTCGCGTATTGGATAAGTTCTCCGTGCTTGGTCTCGGGGATGGAGACGGTAAGCAGGCGTTCGAAGGAGGAATCGGTTTTGCTCATGGGGTGTTGGGGTCGTTTCCGGAGCCCCTTAATCAATATGTCTGGCACCCGTATCGACAAAGTAAAGACAGAAATGTTCACAATCGTCGGATTTTTTCGGATACGGGGTGAAAATTGTCCCGGAGGGTGACGGGTTGACCTTGCCGGCCATTTTGCATTCTGCCGCCGGATGAGTAGTTCAGACTCGGTCAAATCCCCCGCCATGCCGCCGCCCGCCTGGGCGGCCGAACTCGCCGCCGCCCTGCGCCGCGCCGAAGGGATCGAGGCGGTGAGCATCGACCCCGCCGGCAGGCGCATCGAGGCCGCCACGCTGGGCCCCGTCGACGACGCGGTCCTGCGCGCCGAACTGGCCGCCACGCTGCGCGCCATCGGCGAGATCGTCGACCTGACGGCGGCGCCGGAGGGCGTGCTGGCCGGCCTGCGTTTCGCCCGTCACGAAGGGCGTCTCGTGGTGGAGAAGCCGTCGTGCGACACCGCGCACCGCCTGTGGCGCTGGCGCGAAATCCCCTGGCCCGGCGCCGAGGAGGCCGAGGCGCACGGGCATGAGGAGGAGGAAGAGGACTGGCGCGTGCTCGCCGGATTCGCCGGGGCCTGCGCGGTGTTCGGCGTCGCCGGTCTGGCGACCGCCCACTTCCTGCCCGAGCGGCCGATGGTGTCCGTCGTCTGCTATGCGCTCGCGGTGATCGCGGGCGGCTGGGACGCGTTCATGGATTCCGTGGAGAACCTGCCGAAGGGCCGCTTCGACGTGCACTTCCTCATGCTTGTGGTCGCCGCCGGTGCGTGCGCCATCGGCCAGTGGGGCGAGGGCGCGATGCTCCTGTTCCTTTTCTCCGGCGCCGGGGCGCTGGAGCATTTCGCCATGCACCGCACGAAGAAGGAGATCGACTCCCTCTTCAAGGCCGCGCCCAAGACCGCCTGCGTCATCGGCGTCGACGGCGCCGAGACCGAGACTCCCGTGGAGTCCGTCAAGGTCGGCGACCGCGTGGCGGTGAAACCCGGCGACGCATTCCCTCTGGACGGCGAGGTGATCGAGGGCGAATCCGCCGCCGACGAATCCACGCTCACCGGCGAGGCGCGCCCGGTGCCGAAGGCCGCCGGCGACGGCGTGTTCGGCGGCACGATGAACCTGTGGGGCGCCGTGCGCGTGCGCGTCACGAAGCTCGCTTCGGAAAGCTCGCTGCAGAAGATCATCCGCCTCATCCGCGACGCGCAGATGCGCAAGGCGCCCTCGCAGCGCTTCACCGACAAGTTCGGCACCGCCTACTCGCTGGGCATCATCGGCCTGACCATCGCGGCCTTCCTCTTCTGGTGGCTCGTCTCCGGCATGCCGGCGTTCAACGCCCCCGCCGGCGAAAAGTCCGCCTTCTACCGCGCCATGACGCTGCTGGTCGTCTCCAGCCCGTGCGCGCTGGTGCTTTCCATTCCGTCCGCCATCCTCGCGGCCATCGCGTGGGGTGCGCGTCGCGGCATCCTCTTCCGCGGCGGCGCGGCCATCGAGAAGCTGGCCGAGATCGACTGCGTTTGCCTGGACAAGACCGGCACGCTCACGACCGGCGAACTCGCCGTGGAGCGCGTGGAGAGCTTCCCCGCCGGCCGCGAGGCCGACATCCTCCGGCTGGCCGTCGCGCTGGAGGCGCACTCCACGCACCCGCTCGCCCGCGCCATCGTCGCGCACGGCAAGCGCAACGGCGTCGCGCCCGCCGCGGTGAGCGATTTTCGCTCGATGACCGGCATGGGCGTGCGCGGCGCGGTGGAGGGGCTCTCCTGCGCCCTCGGCCGTCGCGAGCTGCTCGCCACCGGCCCGCTGGGCGAGTGGGCGGAGAAACTGCCCGAGCCGTCCGCCGACCACGCCGAGGTGTGGGTGGTCGCCGAGGGCGTCATCGGTCGCCTCCTGCTGCGTGACGAGATCCGCCGCGAATCGAAGCCCGTGATGGACGCGCTCGCCGCCATGAAGGTGCGCACCGTCATGCTCACCGGCGACCGTCGCGAGGCCGCCGCCGAGGTGGGCAAAAAGCTCGGTCTGGCCGAGGTGCAGGCCGGACTGAAGCCCGAGGGCAAGGTCGAGTATGTGCGCGCCCTTTCCCGCTCCGGACACAAGGTCGCCATGGTCGGCGACGGCGTGAACGACGCGCCCGCGCTGGCCTCCGCCGACATCGCCGTAGCCATGGGCGCGCGCGGCTCCGACGCCGCCCTGGAGCAATCCGACCTGGTGCTCATGGACGACCGCATCGAGCTCTTCCTCGACGCGCGCCGGCTGTCCGAGCGCGCGCGTGCGGTGATTCGGCAGAACCTCGTGATCTCGCTGGGCACGCTCCTGGTGATGATGCTCGTGAGCCTGTTCGCGCCGCACGGCATCCCGCTCGCCTTCGGTGTGTTCGCGCACGAGGGCTCGACCATGCTGGTGTGCCTCAACTCCCTGCGCCTCCTCCTCGGCAAGGGCGGACGCGCCTGACGCCGCTCCGCCGGCTTTCCTTAGGGAAAACAACAACCCCGCCCGGAGTCTTCCGGCGCGGGGTTGCTTTTTTATCGACGGCGCGGCGCCCTTGCCGCGCTCAAGCCGACTTCGGTCTTTTTAGCGGCGCGGGTGCGTGTCGGTGTTCGACGCGCCGGGCCGGGCGGCGAGGCGGCGCTCCCACGGCGATTTCCGTTGCTGAGCGACGAAAAGCGGAGACTGAAAAGCGGCGATGTTCAGCTCCGTCACCACCTTCGACCGCCTGCCCGCCTTTTCCGGGCCGGTGCATCTGGCCGTGGGCATGTTCGACGGCGTGCACCTGGGGCACCGCGAGGTGCTCGGGCTGGCCGTTCGCAACGCGAAGGCGTCCGGCGGCGTGGCGGGCGTGCTGACCTTCGAGCCGCACCCCAGCCGCGTGTTCCGTCCGGAAAACCCGACCTTGCTGCTCGTGGACGCGGCGCAGAAGGACGAGCTGCTCGCCGGCGCCGGCCTGGATTTCGCGGTGCACCACCGGTTCGACCGCGAGTTCGCCGCCATGCCGGCGGAGGCGTTCCTGCCGTGGCTGCGCGAGCGCGCGCCCGGGCTGGCCGCCGTGTATGTGGGGGAGAATTTCCGCTTCGGTCACAAGCGCGCCGGCGACGCGGCGTTGCTGGTCAGCCAGGGCAAGGCCTGCGGCGTGCATGTGTTCGCGGCCAACCGCGTGGCGGTCGACGGCGAACGCGTTTCCAGCACGCGCATCCGCGGGCTGGTCGCGGAGGGCCGGGTGGACGATGCCGCCGCGCTGCTCGGCTACGAGTACTACGGCGAAGGCCCCGTGGTGTCCGGCCGCCGGCTGGGGCGCACCATCGGCTTCCCCACGCTGAATGTTTTTTGGAATCCCGAGCTGCGTCCCGCCTACGGCGTGTACGCCGTGCACCTGCGCGGCCCCGACGGCGTGTGGCGCGAGGGCGTCGCCAACTACGGCGTGCGACCCACCGTGGAGAACGCCCCGGTGACGCCGCAGTTGGAGGTGCACCTGTTCGCGAGCGCCGCCGAGGTGGCCGCGGCGGGTCTCGGTGACGGGGCGCGCGTGCGCGTTTCCCTGCGCCGCTTCATCCGCCCTGAGATGAAGTTCGCCTCGCTGGACGCGCTGAAGGCGCAGATCGAGGCCGATTGCTCCGCGGCGGGCCGCGCTTAGGTCGCCGGCTTGTCGGTTTTCACCCGCACGACGGGGATGTGCACCTCGGCCTTGCGGTAAAACGAAGGCACATAGACCGGGTGCCAGTACACGAAGTAGGCCGGACCGGTGACCTTCAGGTCGGGCTGCTTGGCCACCCAGGTCTCCAGCCGCTTGGTCATGCCCGTCAGCTTTTCCTTGTCGTATCCGCCTCGCGAGGCCAGTGCGGCCACCGTGCGCTCCGGCAGGACGACTTTGCGGATGCCCTTGGCCTCCGGCAGCGCCTTGGCGGCGGAGGCGTCGTCGAGGTACAGCGCCAGGGTTCGCTCGCAGTAAGGGCGGCCTTCCACCGGGCTGTTGCGCGGCAGGTTGTGCGTGTCCAGGTAGTTCAACAAGGGTCTGAACTCGGCGAGCCCGGCGTTGAAGTAGTCGAGGCCCGGGGGCAGCTCGCCCACGATGAGCGTGGCCTTGGGGAGCGTGCGCACCACCTCCCGGTCCGAGTCGATGCGCGGGTAGGCGTCGTTGGCCCCGGCCACGCATGAGGCCGTCAACAGGAGCGCCGCCAGGGAGAATCGGGCCGGGGCTTTCATGCTTATGAGGGTGTCCGCTATCCCCTCGCCGGCAAATCGCCCGAAGCCGCCGGCGGCTGTGGCGCCGGTGCGGGTATTTATCGGGCGGGTGAGGTTTTTTTGAGGAGCCTGTGGATTCGGGCCGGCGTTTTACGGAATACGGTTCGGCGGTGGTTTGTTTCCGACCCAGGGGGCGGCTACCGACGAGAGAATCCCAAGCCATGAGAAAACGCCTCGCCACTTTCTGCGCCCTGAGCCTCGCCGGGGTCACCGCTATCGCGGCGCAGCCCGCCGCCTCACCCGGGTCGCCGGCATCCGTCCCCGGGCAGGCGCGTCCGCCGAACATCATCCTCATCCTCATCGACGACATGGGGTGGCGCGACTGCGGGTTCACGGGCAACAAGTTCATCGAGACGCCCGCGATCGACGAGATGGCGCGGCGCGGCATGCGGTTCACGCAGGCCTACGCGGCGGCGCCGAACTGCGCGCCCACGCGGGCCTGCCTGATGACCGGCCGGTACACGCCGCGCCACGGCGTGTACACGGTTTCGGACCCGCGCCAGAAACCGGGTTCGCCCTGGCAGAAGCTGCTCGCGTCGGAGAGTCGCGAGGAGATGCCGACGGAGGAGGTGACCGTGGCGGAGACGCTGCGCGACCGCGGGTACGCCACGGCGATGTTCGGCATGTGGAACCTCGGGCGCGGCGGGAAGAACAAGGCCGGCCCGTGCACGCCTCTCGGCCAGGGTTTCGAGGTTTTCAAGGACCCGAAGGATGTGGGTTTTGAGAAGGACGCCTACCGGGACGCCTCCGGGCGCCAGCTCGCCGAGGTGTTCACCGACGAGGGCATCGCCTTCATGAAGTCGCGCGGCGACAAGCCGTTCTTCCTGTATCTTCCCTATCACGACATCCACGCGCCCTTCGACCCGCCCGCGGAGCTTTTGAAGAAGTACAAGGCCAAGGCCGCCTCGCTGCCCGCGGACCCGGCCAACGACCCCGCCTACGCCGCGACCGTGGAAAACCTGGACCGCAACATCGCGCGGCTCACCGCCTCGCTGCGCGAGCAGGGGCTGGAGCGCGACACCGTCATCGTGTTCACCTCCGACAACGGCGCCACCAAGCCCTTCTGCGCGCCGATGCGCGGCGGCAAGGGCGAGCTCTACGAGGGCGGCATCCGCGTGCCGCTTTTCGTGGTGGCGCCCGGCGTCACCGTGCCCGGCGGCGAATGCCGCGAGCCGGTGGCCTCGATCGACTTCCACGCCACGCTGGCCGAACTCGCCGGGGCGACGCCGAAGGCGACGCTCGACGGGCGCAGCCTGGTGCCGCTGCTGCGCGGCAAGACCTGGCCGGCGCGTTCGATGTTCTGGCACTTCCCGTGTTATATCGGCAGTTCCAAACCCTCGAGCGCCATCCGGTCCGGCGACTGGAAGCTGATGGAGTTCTTCGAGGACCGTCGCACCGAGCTGTACAACCTCGCCAAGGACGCCGGCGAGTCGACCGACCTTGCCGCGCGCGAGCCCGCCCGGGCCAAGGCCATGCTGGCCGAACTGCACCGCTGGCAAAAGGACACCGGCGCCGCGATCCCCTCCGTCGCCAACCCCGCCTACGACCCCGCCGCCAAGCGCCCGAGAGGCGAGCGCGGCGGCCGCTCCGCAAACACCGCCGGCGGGTCGAAGTCCTGAGCCGTTTTCGCCGTCATCGCCGCACCCCGCGCCACATCGCCCCTCCCGAAAGGAAATTTCCCATGCTGATCCGCCGGCTTCTGCTCCTCTCCTCGCTGTTCGCCGCGAGCCCGTTCACCCTCGCGGCCGCGCCCGCCGCCGCGAAACCGGCCGCCCCGGCGAAGGCGGCGCGTCCGAACATCCTCTTCATCCTGGCGGACGACCAGAACTGGGCCGGGCTTTCCGTGCCGATGGACCCCGCGATACCCGAGTCGAAAAGCCGGGTGATCGAGACCCCGGCGCTGGCGAAGCTGGCGGAGGAGGGCATGCGGTTCAGCCAGGCGTACGCGCCCGCGCCGGTGTGTTCGCCCACGCGCATCAGCCTGCTCACCGGCAAGACGCCCGCCCAAAATCATTGGACAAAGGCCGCGCCCAGCGTGGGCGACGCCCCGTGTTACAAGCTGCTGGAACCCTCGCTCATCAAGTCGCTCTCCACCAAGGAGACGACCCACGCCGAACTGCTGAAGGCCGCCGGCTACGGCACCGCCCACTACGGCAAGTGGCATGTCTCCGGCGGCGGCCCCGCCAAACACGGCTTCGACGAAGGCGACGGCGACACCGGCAACCGCGACGCCGACGACCTGAAGGCGCCCGATCCCGACGCGGTGTTCAGCACCGCCGACCGGGCCGCCGACTTCATGCGGCGCATGAAAAAGGAGGGTAGGCCGTTCTTCATCCAGATCAGCAGCTACGCCCTGCATGTCGCGCAGAACGCGCTGCCCGAGACCATCGCCAAGTACCGCGCCAAGCTGCCCGACGGCAACGACAAGGAGGTCAACGGCGCCGCCATCGCCGAGAACCTCGACAGCAGCCTCGCGCGCCTCTTCCGCTCGCTCGACGAGGCCGGCCTGCGCGACAACACCTATGTCATCTACATGGCCGACAACGGCGCGAGCGGGAAGCGCGGCGTGCTGCGCGGCGGCAAGGGCTCGCTCGACGAGGCCGGCATCCGCGTGCCGTTCATCATCCGCGGCCCCGGCATCGCCGCCGGCTCGGTCTGCCGCACGGCCATCGGCGGCGTGGACCTGTATCCGACTTTCGCCGCCATCGCCGGCATCCCCGCCTCCGCGTTGCCCGCCGGCCTCGCGGGCGGCGACCTTTCTCCGCTGCTGCACGGCAAGGCCACGGCGGTGAAACGCGCCGCCGGCGACGGGCTCACCTTCCACTTCCCGCATTACCAGGGCTCCACCCCGAGCTCCGCGCTCATCACCGGCGACTGGAAACTCGTCCACTACTACGAGGACGGACGCGACGAACTCTACAACCTGACCAAGGACATCGGCGAGAAACACAACCTCGCCGCCACCGAGAAGGAGCGCGCGGCCGCCCTTCGCGCCGAGCTGATGAAGCGCCTCAAGTCCGAGTCGGCCGACATGCCGCAGGCCAACCCGGCCTACGACCCTTCCGCGCCCAGGGAGGATGCCAAGTCGGGCGGCAAGGGCGCCAAGGAAGGCCGCAAAGCCGGCGGCAAAAAGGGCGGCAAGGGCAAGTCCGCCGACACCGAATCCTGAGCCCCGTGCCGCGAACCTTACCCCCCGTTTTTACCCCCAAAAAGAAGAAATCCCCATGAACGCCCACACCCGCAAACTCACCCTCGCCGCGCTGGCTCTCCTCGCCTTCGTCGCGCTTCCCGTCACCCCGGCCTTCGCGCAGGAGGCCCCCGAGGATCGCCCGCCGCCTCCGCCCGAACAGGGCGACGCCGATGAGCGTCCCGCGCCCCCGCGCGGCGACAACGAGGAGCGCCCGTCGCCCCCGTCGTCCAAGGAGAAGGGACGCAAGGGCGAGCGCCCGCGTCGCGGGCAGGGCGGCAAGGGAGGGCAGGGCGGCGCGCAGAACTACACGCTGGAACAGGCGATGTCGGACAACGCGCAGCTGCACACCGTCGCCTTCAACGGCCTCGCCTTCCTCACCGGAGATTTCGGCGCCGACACCTTCATCCCGCCCGGCAAGGTCTGCGACTTCTTCGGCTTCCAGTACATGCGCGACATCGACGCGGCCAAGAAGGGGCACAACCCGGTGTTCCTCAACCGCGTGGCCGGCAATGTGTTGAAGACCCTCACCGACGCGCAGCGCGAGGCGTTCGCCGCGCGCGCCAAGGAGGAGGCGCGCCGGCTCGACACGCTGGCCCGCATGCGCTTCCCGCTCATTCAGGCGTTCTGCCGCGAGCTTTCCGGCGACATCCCGGCGGGCAGCCGCGGGCTGAACCAGGCGGCCGTGGTGCGCCATGTCGGCGACATCTTCGCCTTCGACGCCGAGCTCAGCTATGAGCGCGCCCGCCTGTTCGGGCAGACCGTCGCCGGCTTCAACGCCGAGCAGAAGGCGTATTTCGCGAAGATGAAGTTCGGCGACTTCAACACCTGGCCGGATGTGGATGTCGGGCCGTACAAGATGCCCCGCGGCACCGAGAAGCTGGTGAATGTCGCCTACATGACCTACGCCAGCGAGATGTTCAGCTGGTTCGCCGGCTCCGTCGACGCCGATGTGTACTTCTGCCCCGAGCGCCACGGCACCTACTTCGGCGGCTTCTACATGAAGGACATGCCCGCCATGGGCAAAAAGGACTACGACATCAGCACCTCCGTCACCGGCGACAGCGGCAAGGAGTTCCTCGCCACGCTCACCGAGGCCCAGCGCGCGCCCATCACGGCCATCCCGGACCGGCAGCGCAAGGCGCTCAAGGAGGTCGCTCTCGTGCGCCGCGCCATCTCCGTGGAACTGCGCAAGTTCCTCAAGGGCGAGACGCCGGACAAGGCCAAGGTCGTCGCGCTGGGTCGCCGCTACGGCGAACTCGACGGCGAGATGTCGTACTACTACGCCACCGCCTTCGCCAAGGCCGGCCGCACGCTGAGCGCCGAACAGCGCGCCAAGCTGATGAAGCTGCGCAACCTCGACGGCTACACCAGCGCCCCCGCCTACATCTACTCCGCCCCGATCCAGGGCGAGCTGACGATCCCGTCCTCCGACGGCTTCTTCTTCGAGCCCAAGGCGGCGACGACCTCCAAGTGACGCGCGGCATTGCAGGCCGGACATCGCGGGGCTTCGCGCCTAGTGCTTGGCCGCATCCCCGAAGCCCGTGAATCCCGACGCACAAAACGAACTGGCGGCCCTCCTGCGCGAGCATGAGGGCCGTCTGCGTCGTCTTCTGGAAGGCCGCATGCCGGCCGCCCTGCGCCGCCGCGTGAGCGTCGACGATGTGTTGCAGGAGATGTTCCTGGCCGCGCGCCGACGAACCGACTCGTCCGCTGCCGCTCCGGAGCTGCCGCCGTATGTGCGCCTGCGCACGCTCGCGCTGCAGACGCTCGCCGACCTGTGCCGGCACCACCTCGGCGCCGCCAAACGCGCCGCCGGGTGCGAACTCTCCGGCGACGGCGACGAGGCGGCGGACCCGCTCCTGCGCCTGGCCGATTCGCTGAGTTCGCCGCGCAGCCGCCTCGTGCACGCGGAGCGCGCCGCCGGCGTGCGCGCCGCGGTGGCCGCGATGAACGAGGCTGACCGCGAGATCCTGGTGCTGCGCCATTTCGAGGAGTTGGAAAACCTGGAGGCGGCCGCCGTGCTCGGCATCGAGCCCAAGGCCGCCAGCGCCCGCTACATCCGCGCCCTGCGCCGCCTGCAGGAATCCCTGTCCGGATTGTCCGGCCTGCGCCCATGAGCGAACACGACGACCTCGACGCCGCCCTCGCCGAGTTTCTCGAACTCCTGCGCCGCGGCCGCGCGCCCGAGCCCGAGGTTTTCGCCGAGGCGCATCCGGCGCTGCGCGGCGACCTGCTCGCGCTGCTGCCCGGCATCATCGCCATCGAGGGCCTCAAGTATCCGTCCTCGCCCGCCGCGCCGCCCGCGCGCCTCGGCGAATTCGAGCTGCGGCGCGAACTGGGGCGCGGCGCCATGGGCGCCGTCTACGAGGCCTGGCAACCCTCGCTCGGGCGCACCGTCGCGCTCAAGCGGCTCGCCCCGGCCTGGGCCGGCGACGCGCGCAGCCGCGAGCGTTTCACGGCCGAGGCGCGCACGCTGGCCCGCCTTCACCACACGCACATCGTCGAGATCTACGGCGCCGGCACCGAGGGCGACGAACTCTACTTCGTGATGGAGCTCATCGAGGGCCGCAGCCTCGACCGCGTCGCTCCGGCGGAACTCGGCGCGCCCGGCGCCGCGCGCGAGCGGTGCGTGGCCGAGCTCGGCCGGCAGGCGGCCGAGGCGCTCGCCTACGCGCATGAGCGCGGCGTGCTCCATCGCGACATCAAGCCGGCCAACCTGTTGCTGGACGCGCAGGGGCTGCTGCATGTGGGCGACTTCGGGCTCGCCGCCGCGGCCGAGGGCGGCGCGGCCGCCGCGCACAGCCAGCCGGACGCCGGCACGCTGCGCTACCTCGCGCCGGAGCGTCTGCTGGGCCGCCCCGCCTCGGCGTCGAGCGACCAGTATGCGCTGGGGCTGAGCCTGCACGAGCTGTTGCGCGGGCTGCCGGTGTTCGTCGCCCCGTCGGTCGCCGAACTGATACGGCGCATCGGCGACGAGCCCGTGCCGTCCGCCCCGTGTTCGCCCGACCTCGCCGCCATCCTGGCGAAAAGCACGGCGCGCGAGCCGGCCGACCGCTATGCGGACCTCGCCGCGTTCGCCGCCGACCTGCGCCGGTTTTTGGATGGGCGACCGGTCGTGGCGAGGCCGCCTTCCGCCTGGCGCACGCTGCGCCTGTGGGCGCGGCGCAAGCCCGTGCCCGCCGCGCTCGGGCTGCTCTCGCTTTCCCTCGGCGTCGCGTGCCTGGTCATCCTCGCCGTCGGCTACCGGCGCGTGAGCGAGGCGCTGCGTCGCGAGGACGGCGAACGCCGGCGCGCCGAGGCCAACGCCGCGGTCGCGCAGGCGGCGCTCGACCGCATCTTCGCCCATTTCGACCGGCTGCCCGACGGGTTCGCCTTCGCGTCCCCGCAGAGCGCCAGGCTGCTCGACGAGCTGCTGCCCTCTTACGCCGAGATCGGCGCGAGCGCCGCGACGCCCCCGCGCCGGCTCGCCGAGGTCACGCTCATCCTGGCGCGCCTGCAGTCGCGCGCCGGGCGCCCGCGCGAGGCCTTGGAGAGTTTCGAGCGCAGTCTCGCCCTGTATGCGGCGCTGCCCGACGCGGCGCCTCAGCTCGCCCGCGCCCGCCTGCACCTGGCCGCCACGCTCGACCGGCTCGACCGCCGGCCGGAGGCCGAGGCGCTGCGCCGCGAGGTCGCCGCTCAGGCGGGTACCCCCGGGTGCGCGCTGCCCGCGGTGGAGGCGCTGCTGGACTGCGTCGACTCGTCGCGCCAGGTCTCCGGCGCCAGGGCGGCGCGCGGCGCCCCCGAGCTCGCCCGCGCGGCCGATCTGCTCACGCCGCTGCTGCGCGCGGACAAGCCGGGCGTCGAGGCGCGTTTCCTGCTTTGCCGCCTGCTCGCGGCCGACGCCGGAGCCGCCGCGCGTTTCGAGGCCGCCGGACTGCCGCACGACCCGGTGCTTCTCTTGGAGGATCTCGTGCGCGAGCAGCCGCGCGACCCGCGCCACCGCCTGGCCCTGTCGCGCCAGCTCGCCAAGGTGCGCTCGCGAGGAGCGCCCGATGAGGCGGCGCCGGCCCGCCTGCGCCGCGCCTGCGAGGAGGCCGACCGCCTGCTCGCCGATTTCCCGGGCGAGGGTGCGGCCATATCGAACGCCGTGGAAATCCGGCTGAAGGAATCGGTCGCCCTGCAACGCGCCGGGCGCACCGACGAGGCCGCCGCTTCGCTGCAACGCGCCGAGGTCATACTCGGTCTGCTCAACCGCTCGGGCGAGGGCGCCGAGCGCCGCCAATCCGAGCTTTCCCGCAAGCTCGACGAGGCCCGCGAATCCCTCTCCCGCTAGCCCCCGCGGCTCCGCGCCGCCGCGTTGTCCGGCCGGAGCGCGGCCGTCCTGGTGCAAAATAGCCGGAGCGCGGCCGTCCTCGGCCGCCCTTCTTGGCTGCCGGAGGGCGCACGTCCCCGTGCGCCTGCTCCCCTTCCGCTCAGTCGAGCCCCTTGAAGTGTGCCAAGGCTGAAAACGCCTCGGCGTCGGCGACTGCGTACCTCTGGTAGCCCCCCCCTTTCAATCCGCGCCCCCGTGAGGGGGCGACGCTCGGCGCCGACAAAGGGCGCCGACCCATCGTTTCAATCCGCGCCCCCGTGAGGGGGCGACTGGCGCGAGTGCCGGCCCTGTAGGCTGCGGAAGTTTCAATCCGCGCCCCCGTGAGGGGGCGACGCGCCAACGAGTACTGCGGCCAAATCCTGTGGTTTCAATCCGCGCCCCCGTGAGGGGGCGACAGCGGTCGGCGAGCGTAAAGGTAGTCGTGCAGGTGGTTTCAATCCGCGCCCCCGTGAGGGGGCGACCGACGCGAGGCGCGGCGGCGGTGTTGGCCTTGTAGTTTCAATCCGCGCCCCCGTGAGGGGGCGACGGCGCATACTCCTGTAGAGTGCCCTCCGGTTGGTTTCAATCCGCGCCCCCGTGAGGGGGCGACTGAGCCGTCCCGAGCGCAGCGAAGCAGCAGGTTGTTTCAATCCGCGCCCCCGTGAGGGGGCGACCATCGTCTGCGCGGCGGTCATGCTCCATGCAGTTTCAATCCGCGCCCCCGTGAGGGGGCGACCGGTGGCCGGGCGTCAGCGAGATGGGTCAAGGGGGTTTCAATCCGCGCCCCCGTGAGGGGGCGACTCGCCGAAGAGGCGGGATTGATCTGAGCGGCGGTTTCAATCCGCGCCCCCGTGAGGGGGCGACGCAGTCATGTAGTCATTGGGTCCGCTCGCTCCGGTTTCAATCCGCGCCCCCGTGAGGGGGCGACCGAAGGCCGCGATGTTCCCGGCCATGTAGCCCGGTTTCAATCCGCGCCCCCGTGAGGGGGCGACCCGCGCCGCGAGCGACCTTCGCAGGATGGGCGCGGTTTCAATCCGCGCCCCCGTGAGGGGGCGACGCCGGTGCCGAGGTAGTTGTTCGTCGAGGCATTGTTTCAATCCGCGCCCCCGTGAGGGGGCGACGCGAATGTTCAGCCGCTTGGCTTCGACGCCTCGTTTCAATCCGCGCCCCCGTGAGGGGGCGACGTCTTTTGCGGCGTCTTTTCGCGTGATTGCGGCGTTTCAATCCGCGCCCCCGTGAGGGGGCGACCTTTCAGTCTCGCGGCGGACTTCGTAGCCCGGAAGAGTTTCAATCCGCGCCCCCGTGAGGGGGCGACTCTTCGCGGAAAATGTCGCCGCCGTTCTAGCCCCGTTTCAATCCGCGCCCCCGTGAGGGGGCGACGCGCGGATTCCCGCGCACCGTACGGCGTTGCGTGTTTCAATCCGCGCCCCCGTGAGGGGGCGACCCCGGCCCCGCCCGCGCCTCCCGGCTCGCGCTGGTTTCAATCCGCGCCCCCGTGAGGGGGCGACCTATTGAGCCGTCAGGGTTGCGGCTCGGGCTGTTTCAATCCGCGCCCCCGTGAGGGGGCGACCCGGCCTTTCACTCTCCCACGCGCTTTACCTGTTTCAATCCGCGCCCCCGTGAGGGGGCGACGGTCGCCGGCGGCTTGGTCTGAGACGAGCGTGTTTCAATCCGCGCCCCCGTGAGGGGGCGACCCACAACGCGAGAGCTAGACCTGGAGCGCGAGTTTCAATCCGCGCCCCCGTGAGGGGGCGACCGGGGCATCCGGACGCATGTCGGGATTGTGCGTTTCAATCCGCGCCCCCGTGAGGGGGCGACGGCGAGCCGAGAAAGGCCCCGCAATCGCGCAGGGTTTCAATCCGCGCCCCCGTGAGGGGGCGACGCGGAATTTTCCGCGACGACTTTGAGGGTGATGTTTCAATCCGCGCCCCCGTGAGGGGGCGACAATTAAGAGAACTTTGCGTGATTAAAATCAGATGTTTCAATCCGCGCCCCCGTGAGGGGGCGACGCCCCGCTCGCCGTCGTCACCGCGCTTTCCGCGTTTCAATCCGCGCCCCCGTGAGGGGGCGACCCGCGCGCGCGATCGTAGGCGCGGATGAGGGAGTTTCAATCCGCGCCCCCGTGAGGGGGCGACGCCGTGCTGCGCAACCTGGAACACTCGGCCAAGGTTTCAATCCGCGCCCCCGTGAGGGGGCGACTTGAGCGCGGCTAGGCGCGGGAAATTGGTCGCGTTTCAATCCGCGCCCCCGTGAGGGGGCGACGGACTACGGCGAACATGGGTGGACTCGTAAACGTTTCAATCCGCGCCCCCGTGAGGGGGCGACTGTTGACGCCAACCGGGGGCGCTTCGACGGCGTGTTTCAATCCGCGCCCCCGTGAGGGGGCGACGCCCACGCCAAGCTCATCGCTGATCATCTCGCGTGTGTTTCAATCCGCGCCCCCGTGAGGGGGCGACTGCGACAGCAAAAATAACCTTGGGCAAGAAGGCGTTTCAATCCGCGCCCCCGTGAGGGGGCGACCGGGGGCCTCGCGCCACTCCGCAGCCTTCGCCAGTTTCAATCCGCGCCCCCGTGAGGGGGCGACGCGGGAGCGTTGCGTACCCGGATTGATAGGACACGGTTTCAATCCGCGCCCCCGTGAGGGGGCGACCTTTTCGAGATAGGCCGGGACCCAACCGCACGTTTCAATCCGCGCCCCCGTGAGGGGGCGACAGAACAAGGTGCCGGCGGAAATCGCCGTGCTCGTTTCAATCCGCGCCCCCGTGAGGGGGCGACCGTGGCGTGCGCGCTGAAGGCTGGCCAGTTGCTTGTTTCAATCCGCGCCCCCGTGAGGGGGCGACCGCCTGTCAGTAAGTCACGATGGATACGGGGTTTGCCAAGGTGATTTCGCGAAAGGCAAAAACCCGGATTCCGGAAACGCAGGAAGCCGGGGGGGGACTGTCAAAGAACCGAGATACAATAAAGGTCAGGTGGTGGTCGCGAACCTGGCTGGGTTTTGTCCGGAGCATTAGGTTCGCGGAGCCTATCAAGCGTCCCCGAAGTCTGTGGGAGGGGCGATGTGCGGGGCGCGGAATAATCTCGGGCGAGGGGGGCGCCGTCGGAGTCAGAGGATCATGGGCTGCTCATGTTGCCAGCCAGGCTTGGCGCCATGGTGTTCAACGCGGCGATCCCAGTTGTTGCCGAGGAAATAGAACCGGAGGCTATCGTGGGAGGGGGAATATGCGTCGAGGAGTTTTTGGCGGAAAAAGACCCATTGGGCGGGGTCGACGCGGCATTCGAAAACGGAGTTTTGAACGCGCTGGCCATAATCGAGGCAGATCTTGGCGACCCGACGCAGGCGCTTTTCGCCGTCCGGGGATGAGGTGGCGACATCGTAAGCGACGAGGACATACATGGGATAGGTTTCAGGATTAAAGTTTTCCGTGCCGGCACCGAAGTGGCTGCACTTCCGGGCTTACTTCCAGAGGTAAGGAAGGTAGGCGGGTAGGTCTCCGCGCAGGTGGCGGGCGAGGAGCTGGGCTTGGACGCGAGGCAGCAGGCCCAGGGGGATTATTTCGCCGAGCACGGGGTGGGCGATTTCCTCCTGTTTACGCTCCTGCCAGACTTGGAGGACGGTCTTGCGGGCATCGTCAGTGAGCAGCACCGCGCCGTTCTCGAAGGTCTTGAAGGATTTCGTGTCGAGCTGGCGGCGGTTGAACAGGGTCAATACGGCGCGGTCGGCGAGTACGGGGCGAAGCTCTTCCATGAGGTCGAGCGCGAGGCCGGCGCGGCCCGGGCGGTCGGCGTGGTAAAAGCCAATCTGCGGGTCGAGCCCCACGGAGGCGCAGCCGGAGCGGCAGTCGTGGGCGAGCATGGTGTAGAGGAAACTCAACACGGCGTTCACGGGGTCGAGCGGTGGCCGGCGCGATCGTCCGCTTAGGCGAAGCGTGGCGTCGGGGTGCGTGAGCAGGTCGTTGAAGTTTTCAAAATACGCGGAGGCCGCCTCTCCCTCGTGCCCGCGCAAGGAGTCGATGTCGGCGGCGGAGTCGGTGGTGTGAATGCGGTTGTCGAGGATGTTGGCGGCGCGGGTGAGCCGTTCGGCTGCGACCGAATCGGCGTGTTCGCGGGCGGCGCGGCGGAGAAGCGTGCGCTGGTTGGCGAGTTTCGCCTGCACGCAGCGGCGGGCGATGGCGATGCACTTGGACGGGTCGTCGGCCGCGCGGTGCTGGGTGCGGCGCAGGAGGACATTGCCGGTGGGGTATCCATGAACGGCGGCTTGGAACGCGCCGTGCGCGTTGTGGAAACTGATGCCGATGGCGCGTTCGGCGCAGGCGGCCATCAGTTCGGGCGAACAGGCGATGTCCCAGCCGAAGGTGACGATTCCCTCCAGGTTGATGAGCGGGACGCGGATGAGCACTTTGCCTTCGAGTTTCACGGCGACGGCCTCGCCATCCTTGAAGAGGTAGGCGCCGTCGCGGGTGACATAGAGCGTGTTTTGGAGGACGGGCATGGCTGAAAAGGTTTTCAGTATTCAGTTTTCAGCGGGGTCGTCGTGGAGCCGGCGAAGCCACTCGGCTTCGAAGCGCGCGGCGCGCGATGCGAGCTTGGGGCGACAGAGGGCCAAGAGAGAGCACGCGTCGCACTTGGCGGTGTCGTAAACGGCGGGCGGCGTGAGGCCGGCGCGTATCATGGCGACGGTTTCACGGGCGAGCGCTTCGGTCTCGGCGCGCAGTGACTGGGTGAAGTCGACGGCGAGGCGATGGCGGGTTTCTCCATAGAAAAGGGCGCCGGCGGGCACGGCGCGCCCTGTCATCTCTTCGAGGCACAGGGCCTGCGCGCAGAGTTGCACCGCGTCGCGGGTGTCGGGCTTGGGCTTGCCTCGCTTATATTCCACGGGGAACGGTGTGCCGTCGGGGCGGAATTCGACGGTGTCGGCCACGCCGTAAAGACCGAGGCGCAGGCATCGCAGCGGCATCGCCCGGGCGACGCGCCCGCCGGCGAGACCGGCGGAGTGATCAGAGGGCTTGTCGGTCTTTTCATGGAGCACGCGGCCCTGCGCGGTGAGCCGGTTCTCCGCCCACGCCTGCTCGATGTGGATGAGCGCGCACTGACGCGGGCAAAACCGGTAATGCTGGAGGGCTGAGAGCGCGATGAGGTCGGCTTCGTCCATGATTTCGTCCAAAGGGCCGAAAAGAAACCGGCCGCCCGCATGATGCGAGGCGGCCGGTGGTTTGTGGGTTAGGCGAGTTTCTCGATGACCTCGACGCCGGCAGGGATTGCGGCGCGGTCGATGGTCACGTCATAGTCGGAGAAATCGCGGGGGGCGTCCACTCCGGGCTTCTTGGTGACCTTGATGGCTTCGAGGAGTTTGTGGGCGGGGGCGTCGCCGAGCTGCGACTTGTGTTTGAAAACGATGAGCTTGCGCGGGGCCATCAGGCCGCGGGAGGCGGAGCGGTCGTGATCGAACATCTGCGTGAGCCCGGTGAGGAACAGGTCGAGGTCAGCGTCGGAGAACCCTGTCTGAGCTGCGAAGAAGGGATTCACGAAGCCGTTCGTGCGGTAGAGGCCGTAGGGCACGGTGAACTTGCGGCCCATGGTGCGGTTATCTCCGGATTGCGCTTCGGCTTCCTTTGCCGTGGTCACGGCCATACGGGTGACGGCGTGTTCGGAGGCCACGATGGGGTCGGCGGAACGCGCGAAGGTCAGCTGGACTGGGCCGCGCACCTGGCCGCAGTTGACCTCGGTGGACATGACGGCGCCGAAGGTGCGCACATCGTAGAAGTTCTGGCACATCCAGGTGCGCGCGGCGTTCACATCGTCGCCCTTGGCCTTCTTGGAGTCCTTGCTGAGTGCGGTGTAGGCCTTCTGGTGCTGCTCGTTGAGCACGGCCTTCTCTTTCACATAGATGTCGTGGCCGGCGGTGCCGGCTTTGATGAGGGAGACGAAGTTGCGCAGCTTGCGCTTCAGGCAGACATCGGTGACGAGGCCGTGGCCGGTCTCGGCATCCACGCGGGGCAGGTTGCCGGCGTCGGGGTCGCCGTTGGGGTTGCCGTCTTTGACATCGAAGAGGAGGACGAATTCGTAGCGGTTGTTCATAGGGGGCAGGGAGTTTGGAGGTGAGAGTGGATGGTGGAGGGAAAAGTGCGGATCAGGCGGCGGATTCGGTCGGCTCCTTCTTGGTGAAGAAGTCCTTGGTCTGGTGGTAGTAGCCGATGGCGAAGAGGCCTTGCTCCGCCAGGTTCAGGTGGACCGGGAAGTCGCGCAGCTCGCCGAGGATTTCCTGGACGAGCTTTTCGCGGTTCACACGCAGGCCGCCCTGAAGTTTGGCGAGGTGGTGCTGGTAGGTGCGAAGGATGCGCGGAAACACGGCGCTGGGCGTGGCGGAGGCGGCGCCGTAGAAGCGGTCGCGGATGGTGGCGTTGATGCCGGGCTGCGCGTCGGCCTGCGTCTTTTCGAGCGCGGCGAACAGGCGGCCCAGGCGATAGGCGGGTTCGGATCGGGTGGTATCGAGGCTCATGGGAAGGGGGCGTGGAATGGAGGTGTTGGGGAGTCGGGTGAGGTAGGCTTTGAGGAAGGCGGCGCGCAGGTGGTCGATTTTGTGGTCGGCGCGGATGCGGTTGATCACGAGCTGCGCCATGGAGGTCGGGTAGGGGCCGCCGGTGAGCACGGCGCGCAGCAGGGCGCCACCAAGCAGGGGCGGGATGCCGTCGCTGTCTCGCGCGGTCTGCGCGAGGAGCAGCCAGAGGGGCGGGTGTTCGCGGTCGCTGTCGAAGGAGCGCACCATCGCCAAGGCGTCGGCGTGCTCCTTGAGGCGCGTCGCGAAATCACCGAGGGTGCCGGTCAGCCAGAAGCGCACGGAGAGGCGCGCGGCGTTGGGCGAGAGGCCGAGCATGTAAAACCGTGTGCCGGGGGCGTCGCCGAAGGCTTTCCAGTTCTCGGGCGATCCGGCGCCGTCCTGCACGAGTTTCCAGAACGCGCTGAGCTTTTGCAGGCGCGTATTATCCTGGGCCGGCGCGTCCTTGGCGGACTTCTCGTCAAAGATGTCGGCGAACAGGTCTTCGATGGCGGACGGCGCATCCGTCCAGAACACGACCGTCATGTCGCCGAGTCGCAGGCGGTGGCGCGAACCGGTGAGCAGCGCGTTGAGTGCGTTGCAGTACCGGAAGGCTGCCGCATCGGAAACCGGAGCATTTTCGCCCTGCTCTTTGGCGTACGAGGTGAAACTGGCGCAGTTGTAGGAAACCAGCTTGGTGCCGGAGGACTGTCCGCCCGTGACGCCCTTGATGGCGGGTTCGTGCAGAAGCGCCGCCGGGGCGGTGGCGCCCGTGATCAGGCACATGCCCGCTTCCGACGGGGCCTCGGTCTCGTCGCCGGATTGCTGCTTATTCCACCAAGCGCGAACATCCTGGGCTTCATGCACATAGCCTTCGAATCCATGGACCTTGAACACGCCGAAACCGGTGGCCGCCGCATCATCCAGCACCGCCTTGATGTCGGCGGGCATGCCCGCCGGGTTCCAGCCGGAGAGGAACTTCGCAACGGCGGCGAACTCGGGTGAGCCGATGTCTTTTGCAAGATCGAGGTGTTTTTGGCGAAACGCCTCGAACGCCTTGGCTGTGCGCTCGGGTTTCTCGTCCTCCGCTTTGTAGCCAAGCATGTAGGCGGAGTTGTCCCACAGGAAACAAGGGTTGAGGCCTTGCCCGGAGGGTTTGGCCTGGCCGGGGACAGTGCGGGGTTGGGCGAGCTTCTTTTTTCCTTCGGCAATGCGCGCGTCCTCGATGGCGTGCAGGGTGCCGTCCGGGCGCAGCAGGACGACAAAGCTGATTTTCTGCTGACTGTATCCGGGTTCAGCGATGCCGTAGGCGGGGTCGGCGGCGAGGCGGCCGTAGAGTTTTTCCAGTTCTTGGAGAATCATGGAGGGGTGTCTCCGGTTAGGCGCGGGAGGTGGCGAAATCGGGCACCTCGATGATGCCGTCTTTCATTTCCGCACGGAAGAAGCGCGGCTCGGCGCGCACGCGGCGACCGGCGGAGCTTTCGATAATCTTGCCCTTCTTGTCGTCGAGGAAGGCGATGTCGTGGAGCATGAAGCCGAGGTCGCGGGTGCGCTCGGACTCGGACAGCTCCGTGGCGGGAATCGGCGCATCATGCGGGAGCAGTTCAAAGGCGGCGGGGAATTCGCGGCAGCCGAAGTAGGGCTGCTGGAACGCCTGCCCTGCGGCGGCGCGGCGCGTGAACATCGCGAGGTGTTTGCCGGCGCACTCGTGTTCGGAGAGTTGGGGGCCGCCCCGGTCGAAGCGGCGGTCGAGAATGTCGAAGCGCGCCTCGATCACATAGGCGACATCCTTCAAGACGAGCGAGGCGCGTTGCTGGCGCTCGGCGTCCACATACAGGCCGAGCGGCTCGACCGGTTCGCCAGCCAAGGCGGCGGCCGAGGGCTTTGTGGCGATGGCGCCGACCTCGTTGCGCCGGATATTGGTAAAGCGGATCTTTTTGAGGACATGCAGGCGCGTGATGCGCCAGCGGATTTGAGGTTTCCAGTAGATGGCTTCGAGCACCCCGCGCGCGGCAGAGGGCGTGATGACATCGTAGGAGACCCGCTCGGCCTTCATTTCTGGCCGGGTGAACAGGGCGTGGTCGCCCCAAACTTTGAGTCGGATACCTTGGGACATGGGTGAGTGATGGGAGATAGGAGACGAAGGAGATGATCCGGGCGCAGCCAGCTTACAGAGACAGCAATACGGCAGCGCCATCGCGGTCGCCGAGGGCGACGCCGAAGTCGGATGAGTAGGCCAGTTCCGGCGAGACCAGGACGGCGACGGAGTCGTGAACTTTGTGTATCCGTCCGTCGGCGACGGCCTTGGCGAAAACCGGTTTGGGGATGGAGACGGCGTAGCGCTGGAGCTTGCGCAGCAGCTTCATTCGCTCGGACGGCGCATAGGCGGCGCGCAGCGCTTCGACGAGGTCGTGGCCGGTGTCGCCGTAGGGCACGATGACGGCTTCCGAGCTTTCTTCGATGAGCCGGAAGTTCTCGCCCAGGGTGCGGAAGGAGAAGGTCAGGCAATCGTCGGGGGATTTCGGACGGTCGCGTGGCAACAGCTCGCCGACGACCGCGCGGCGCGCGCCGTCGCCGCCGGCGAGTTTGACGAAGTTGGTTCGGTCGAGAGCCGCATCGGGCGAAAAGTTCCGCCAGTAGAGCAGCCGGAAGTATTTTTCCAAAGCGGCGGGCGAGAGCGCGTCGTCGGCGAATTCGGGGAGGCCGAGCACTTCGTGCGCGGTGTCGGCGGTCTGGCGCAGGAAGCCGGCCGGCGTCTTGTGCTCGGCGGAGACGAAGACGAACACGCGGCCGGGGGCGGCGAGGCGCCCTTCGCGGTTGCAGCGTCCGGCGGCCTGCGCGATGGCGTCGAGCCCGCCAAGTGCGCGGTAGACGGCCGGGAAATCCACATCCACGCCCGCCTCGATGAGCTGGGTGGAAACGAGTTTGCAGGGATCTCCGGCGGCGAGGCGTCGGCGCACCTCGGCAAGAATCTCCGTGCGGTGCGCCGGGCACATCTGCGCGCTGAGGTGGTATGCGGTGCGGTCGCCGGCGGGCGTGCCGGTGGATTCGCCGGAGGCGGCGCGAAGTTTTTCGAACAGCTCGCGAGCGTGACGACGCGTATTCACCACACACAGCACCTGCCGCTCGCCGAGCAGTCGCGAGACCTGGGCGTCATCGGTCATCGGCTCCGGGATGCGTTCTATGGCGACCCGTCGCAGGTTCTCATGCAGGTTCAACGATTGCGGGATGATTTCCCGAATGCCCTCGAGGCCGCAGGGGAAGTTGTCCCGTTTGCCGATGGCCGGCTGGGTGGCGGTGCACAGCACGACGGTGGAGCCGTAGTTTTTCGCCAGTTGTTCGAGGGCGCGCAGGCAGGGCTGGAGCAAGGGCACGGGCAACGTCTGAGCCTCATCGAGGATGATGACGGACTTCGCCAGGTTGTGCAGTTTGCGACAGCGCGACGGTTTGTGCGCATGCAGCGACTCGAAGAATTGCACGCCGGTGGTGACGACGAGCGGCGCGTCCCAGTTCTCCGTGGCCAGCTTGGTCTGCCAGGCGCGGCGCTTCGCGTCGGGCGAGGCGTCGTCGGCGGATTCGTGGTCGAAATTGCTGTGGTGCTCCAGCACGGCCTCGTCGCCCAGCGCGTCGCGGAAAACGGCGGCGTTCTGCTCGATGATGCTCGTGAACGGGATCACATACACGACACGCTCGAGCCCGTGCAGTCGCGCCTGTTTCAGGGCGAAGGCGAGAGAGGCGAGGGTCTTGCCGCCGCCCGTGGGTACGGTGAGCGAGAAAAGGCCCGGGGATTGCTCGGCCGCGCTCAGGCAGGCGGAGCGAACTTCGGCGCGGATGCGGTTGACCGGCGAATCGGCGCGTTGGGCTTGGGTCAGTTTCGCCTGCTTTTGGGCCATGTAGGCGTCGAGACGGGCTTCAAGCTCGGCCAGCGCGGGTGGCGTGGTGCTCTTACGCACCCTGCTTTGCGCCGCGTTCATGAACGCTTCGGTGGCGAGGAAGTCGGCGTCCACGAGGCACGAGAACATCATTCTGACCCAGAAGGAGGCGGCGTAGCCGGTTTCCAGGAACTTGGCGTGCGACTTGTCAGGGAGCGGCGCGGTGAACCATTCCGGCGGCAAGGTGTCGCGGGCGCCCTTTTCCCACTCTTCGATGTCGGTCTGCTTAAGGCGGTGCTCGAGCGTGGATTCCCGGGCGACTCCGGGATGGATCGCCAGGCCGTCGGCGAGGCCCGAATGGTGGCCGGCGATGGCATAGGCGAGCAGGTGCCCGAGTCCGGATTTGGATTTGGCCGCGAATCGAGCGCCGGCGGTGGAGTGGTCCGGTCCGCGCCCGCGCTTCACCGCGCCGTCGCCTTCCTCGGTGTCGCCCTGAGAGGCTTGGAGGTACGCTTGAAACGCCTCGGAGAATTTCCCGAAGTCGTGCCAGACGCCCAGGGCCTTTGCCAATTCCTCGCAGCCGAAGCGCTCGGCGAAGGAGGCCGCCTTCCCCGCGACAAGATGGAGGTGCTCGGTCAGGGGTTCCCAACGGGCCGGATCGGAGGGGAAATCAGGGTGTGTGTGGCCGTAGAAAATCATGCCATGGAAATTATCGGGTGGGGTGGGACATCTGTGGGGGTAGGGTAGAAGATTATTGCAGAATTATTATGGGGGAGCGGCATGTGGTGGGAAATTTTTCGGCCAGGTCGAAGGGAATGTGTGCTGTTGTGAATTGGCATAAGCGAGCGTGATGGAGCTGAAAAGGGCGGGCGGGGACGCCCGCCTTCCGGCAGGGATTTCGAAGCGGGCGGGGACGCCCGCGCTCCGGCGGGTTGGGTGGAAACGGCCGCGCCGCCGGGCGTGGAGCTCGGCGGCGCGGTGTGGGAAGGGGCGCACGGTGGGCGTGCGCTCCGGCGTGGGATCAGGGCTTGGGGGAGTCCTTGGCGGGTTCGTCCTTGAGCTCGTCGACGGCGAGGTTGTCGAGGACGAGGAGGGCGCGGCGGTCGACCCAGGTTTTGCCGAGTTTCTTGAGTTCGTCCTTGGAGAGTTCGGGAAGGGAGAAGTTCTTCACGAAGCCGATGTAGTAATCGGGGTGGTCGCCGGTGGTGAACTCGAAGGAGGCGCGGCGGCGGGACAGGCTGTCGCCGGGGAGGGCGGCGAAGAGCTTGGTGGCGCCGATGCCGCCTTCGTCGGAGGCGATGGTGACGGAGTACTGGGAGTCGTTGCGGCTGAGGTAGTCGAAGGCGACGCGGTACTTGGTTTTGGGCTTGAACGGGAGGCGGCCGGGGAGGGTGCGGAAGTTCAGGCCGTCGTTCTCGTCGAAGCTCTTGAGGGAGAACTCGCCGTCGAGGGTGTCGTCGGTGTGGGGCTTGTTGGTCTGGGAGAGGTGGGTGCGCATCTCGCCCTGGTAGCCGTAGACGAAGGGACCCCAGCCTTCGTCGACGTTTTCGAAGTCTTCGAAGAAGGTGTGGCCCTTGAAGTCGCGGGGCTTGCACTCGACGAGGCGGACATCGTCGAAGTTGACGCGCACCTCGTTGACGGTCTCGACGGGGAAGCGCATGTCGTCGCGCAGGAGGGCCTCGCCGGATTCCATGACGGTGGCGGCGGGCTTGGAGGCGATGCGGCCGGCGGCGAGGGCGAGGGTGGCCTCGCTCTTGCCTTCGGGCATTTGGAAGACGGTGACGATGCGCTGGTAGCGGGTGAGGTACTTGGAGAAGTTGTCGGAGAAGTTGGTGAAGGAGGTCTTCGACACGGAGGCTTCGCCGAGGACCTTGCCGTCGCAGGAGACGGTGAGGGAGGCGGGGCGCTCGCCGGCGATCTCGACCCAGACGGAGGCGGAGTACCACTTGCCGGGGGTGAGCTTGAGCGTCTGGGAGACGCCGGGGGCGAGGTCGTGGGCGCCGGCGACGGTGAGGTGGGTCTGTCCCTTGGCGTCGTTGACGATCTCGACCTTGGCGCCGGGGGCGCGGGCGGCGTCGTTGAGCCGCCAGGTGTTGAAGGCGTGGCTGTCGAAGCCGGGTTCCTTCACGAGGGAGCCTTCGCCCCACTCGATGGCGGGGAGGGCGGGGGCGGCGTCCTTGTAGACCACATAGGGGGTGGCGGGGAGGGCGTCGATGTCGACCTTGCCGTCCTTGGAGACGGGGAGGTCGGCGACGAAGGTGCGGCCGATGTCGGTGAGCCTGTAGAGCTTCACGCTGGAGAGGCCCTTCCATTCCTCGGGGAGTTCCCAGGTGGAGAGGCCGCCCTTGTCGTTCCAGTGGTAGGCCTTGGAGGGGTTCTTGGGCTCCCAGGGCAGCAGCATGCTGTTGTCCACGGGGGCGCTCTTGTCCTTGGCGTAGGTGGCGCTGTTGAGGAGCTTGCCGTTGCGGAAGATCTTGGCGACGCCGTTGTCGAAGGTGGCGCGCACGCCGCCGGTGAGGAGGGCCTCGCGGTCGGAGAGCTTCAGGATCTCGAAGTGCTGGAGGTACTTGGAGGGCAGGTTGGTGGTGAAGACGGAGCGGGTGAAGTGGCGCAGGTCGCGCTGGGAGTGCCAGCCGAGGAAGCCGTCGTTCTGGCTGCCGCGCAGGAGGGGGCTGTGCGTCCAGACATCCTTCTGGTGGTTCTGGATGAAGCGGCCGATCTTGGAGTAGAGGCCGTCGCCCCAGACGGCCTGGGCCCAGTCCTGGGAGCGGTGGCTCCAGGTGATGTGGCGCTCCACCTGGCCTTCGAACTCGGTGTACATGGGGTAGCCCAGTGCGTTGATCTTGGAGGCCAGCTTGTAGGCGTCCCAGCCTTCGCCCCAGTAGACGTCGACATAGACCCAGTCGAGGGACGGGAGGGTCTTCTTCATCTCGTCGAGGCGCGCGTAGAGCTTGCCGGAGGTGATGTCGTAGCGCTTGTCGACGAGGTAGGACTGGTCCATCCAGGCCCAGCCGCGCTTGTCGAGGTTCACCAGGTCGAGCGCGAAGTTGTTGGCGTCCGGGTAGTACTCGGTGGCGTTGATGTGGATGCCGCTGAGGACATTGAAGTCCTTGGCGCGCTTCATGACGAAGTTGAGGGCCTCGGCGCCGCCGGCGCGGCGGTTGACATTGCCTCCGTAGTCGGGGTGGGAGGAGTCATGGCCTTCGCCGGCGTAGCCCTTGAACTGGACATCCTGGTGGAGGCCGTCGGTGAGCAGGTAGACCTTCTTGAGGTCGTCGAGGGTGCGCAGGAAGGGGTTTTGGGCCCAGCTGGCCATGTTCATGGAGATCTGGGAGACCACGCGGTCGGGCGTGAGCTCGGCGCCCATGGGGGGCGTGGCGACGCGGCGGTAGGCGATGGCGGCGTCCTGCCAGTCGACGGTTTTGTCGTCGTTGAGGTCGGGCGCGATGATGACGGTGGCGAAGGATTTCTCGAACTGCTCGTTGGGCACCTCGCGCCAGGTCATGGCGTTGGACGCGATGCCGGCGACCTTGACGCCGCCGGTCTCGACGGTGCGGCGCAGGAGGCGGGCCTTGTTGTTCTGCACATTGTTGTAGACCGTGGCGGCGAGCCTGTCGGTGTTGACGATGGCGTAGGTGCACTCGACGGCCTTCTTGTCGGCGGGCATGTCGACGAGCTTGAGGAAGTCCTCGGGCTGGGACTTTTGGCCGATGCCCACGCGGGCGTTGGCGACGGCGGCGCCGGGTTCGGCGGAGCTCACGCTCACCAGGTTCATGCCGGGGAAGTCGACATAGCGCACCTTGGCGGCGCCTTCGCCGGTCACGCTCTCCAGCGCCAGCGTGACGGTGTTTTTCACCACGGAAACGGAGACGCCGATTTCGACGCCGAGCTCGGGGACGGTGAGGGTGTAGAGGGCCTTGGCGGGGTCGACGAGGCGCACGGTCACCTTGGGGGCGTACTCGCGGGTCATGTCGGCGGTCTTCACGGCGACGAAATCCGGGTTGGCCGTGGTGGGCTCGGAGCGCAGGCCGTCGGTGGCGTCCTTGAAGGTGGTGATGGCGACCTTGGAGAAGGCGCCGGTCTCGCCGGAGAGGGTGGCGCCGGAGCCGGTCCAGGTGTATTGGAGTACGCGCGGGAAGTCGGTCGCGAGGTTCACGGCGAGCGCGTCGCTGCGCAGGACGAGGGGGTCGGGCGTGGCGGCCAGTGCGGAGGCGTAGACCAGAAGGCCGGCGGCCGCCGCGAAGGGCGAGGAAAGGGAGTTGAGCTTGGACATCGTGGCGGAGTTGGAAGGAGTGAGGACCGACCGGGGAGTGCGCGGTTCCGCGCGCAGGCGTGAGAAACATAGTGGCGCGGGCGTTTCGAGGACTTGCCAAAGGTACGCTGTGTTGAAAATGGCACAGCATGGAAACGCCCTTCAGGCCCAAGAGCGAGCCGCACCAGCTGGCGGAGGAGATCCGTCGGCGCATCGACGCCGGCGAGTACGCCGGGCGGCTGCCGGGCATACGCCGGCTGATGGAGCGCTTCGGCGTCACGCGCACCTGCGTGGAGGCGGCTCTCGGGCAGCTCGAGAGCGCGGGCGTGCTGACGCTCGCCGGCGGCCGGCGCGCGCCGGAGGTCGTCGCGGGCGGCGCGGGCGCGCCGAGGGAGGGCACGGTGGTGCTGCACGCCGACCCGCTGGAGCGGCGCACGGGCGACCACCGCGAGATCCTGCTGGCGCTGGAGGCGGCGCTGCCGGGCCCGGTGCTGCGCCTGAGCCTGCCGGCGGGCGACGACATGGCGGGGCGGGTGGTGGAGCGCGTGCTGGAGACCGGGTGCCGGCGCGTGGTGGCCATGGACCACGCCCCGGCGGTGGTGGCGGCGCTGGCGCGGGCGGGGCGCGTGGTGGTGGCGGCGGGCACCACGGGGGACACCGGCACGGCCTCGCAGGTGGCGGTGTCGCACGAGCTGCTGGTGCGCGGGGCGCTGAGGAAGGCGTTCGAGGCGGGGCACCGGCGCGTGTCGTTCCCGCTGTGGCGGCGGCGGCCGGAGGTGGCGGCGAGCGTGCGCGCGTGGATGGCCGACGAGTATGCCCGGCACGGATACAGCCACTCGCCCCGGTTCGACGCTCCGGAGGCGGAGGGGCGCGATCCGCAGGCGCTGCACCGCACGCTGCGCGAACTGCTCCGGCACACGCCGCCCACGGCGCTGGTGGCGAGCGATTTCGCGCAATGGCTGGGCACGGTGGGCGTGCTGGGCGAGGCCGGGCTGCGCCTGCCCCGCGACATGTCGCTGCTGTGCCTGTGCTCGGCGCCCGAGTGGGAATCGGCCACGCCCACGCCGGCGCATTTCCGGCTGCCCGTGCGCGAGCTGGCGGAGGCGGTGGCCGAGGCGCTCGCGGCGGCGGAGCGCGGGGCGCCGCCGCGACGGCAGATGATCGCGCCGGAGTGGGTGCCCGGGCGTTCGCTGGGGCCGCCGCGGTGAGGCCGCGCGCGCGGGCGCCTCAGCGCGCGACGATCCGGTAGGTGGCGCCCTTGCGCGTGGCGAAGCGGATCACGCCGTCGGCGTCGGGCCGCGCGTCGGCGCCGGAGACGCTCACGGGCACGCCGGTGCGCAGGCGCAGGGGTTCGCCGGCGAGCGAGGTGATGTCGGCGGCGGCGAGTTTGCCGTCCTTCCAGGTGATGTTGACGATGAAGGCGCCGCGGGCGCGCAGGCCGCGGACGCAGCCGGCGGGCCAGGCGGCGGGGAGGGCGGGAAGCAGGTGAAGCTCGTCGGCGTGGGACTGCAGGAGCATCTCGGCCATGCCGGCGCCGATGCCCAGGTTGCCGTCGATCTGGAAGGGCGGGTGGGTGGCGAAGAGGTTGTCGAGCAGGTTGTGCGTGACGAGGCCGCGCACCATGGTGGCGGCGCGGTCGCCGTCGCCGAGGCGGGCCCACAGGGCGCAGCGCCAGGCCCAGGTCCAGGAGCGGCGGGAATCGGCGATGGTGGTGTGGGCGGTGAAGGGTTGGCCGTCCCTGTCGTTGGAGCGGGCCTTGAGGGAGACGGTGGCGGCGCGGGCGAGGGCCGGGGTCTTGGTGAGGCTGATGCTGCGGCCGGGGTAGACGGCGAAGAGCTGCGAGGTGTGCCGGTGGGTGTCGGAGGGTTCGTCGCGGTCGATCATCCATTCCTGCAACTGGCCCCAGCGGCCGATGCGAGGGGGCGCGAGGCGCTCGCGCAGAGCGCCGATTTTCTCGGCGTAGGCGGTGTCGCCGAGTTCGCGCGCGGCGAGTTCGGCGTTGGAGAAGAGGTCGTGGAGGATCTGCTGGTCGTGGGCGACGCCGTCCTCGTGAGGGCCGTGCTCGGGGGACCAGCCGCGCGGGGCGACGAGGGTGCCGGCGGGAAGGCCTTTCAGCGCGGAGCGGTCGGCCTTTTTGTCGTCGGTGAAGAAGTTGGCGCCGTCGGCGTCGAGGGCCTTGAGGTTGTCCTCCCAGAAGTCGCAGGCCTCGCGGATGGCGGGGAAGGCGACCTTGGCGAGGTAGGTCTTGTCGCGGGAGAAGGCGTAGTGGTCCCAGAGGTGCTGCATGTACCAGGCGGAGGAGGGCAGGTTCCACTCCCAGCCGTTGCCGCCCATGATGTTTTGCGAGGTGCGGGCGGTCCATCCGCGCACGGGCCTGGGGAACTGGCGCTTGTCGGCGAGGACGGCGGAGCGGCAGCCCGGTGCCTGGGCGAGGACATAGTCGACGAGAGGCGAGGCCATCTCGGGAAGGCCGAGGGGTTCGGCGCCCCAGTAGCACATC
This sequence comes from uncultured Opitutia bacterium, assembly GCA_945957395.1. Taxonomy (GTDB): domain Bacteria; phylum Verrucomicrobiota; class Verrucomicrobiia; order Opitutales; family UBA953; genus CAMFKE01. Next base: position 118,648 of record CAMFKE010000005.1, on the reverse strand, counting down.
TGCACATTGATGTTGTTGTGGTAGTCGCAGGCCCAGGCGGGCTTGTTGCTGTCGTTCCACAGGCCTTGGAGCGTGGCGGGGAGCGAGCCGCGGGAGGAGCCGATGAGCAGGTAGCGGGAGAAGTTGAAAAGGTCCTCCTCGAGGTCCGGGTCGGAGCCGCCCTGGCGGTAGGCTTTGATGCGCTGCGGGGTGGGCAGGGCGCGGATGTCGGCGGGGGTGTCGCCGAGGTCGAGCGAGACGCGGTCCATGTAGGCGCGGTGGGCCTTTTCGGCGTCGGCCTTCAGGCGCGCGTAGGGCTTGAGCGCGGAGGCGAAGTCGGCGTCGAGGCGTTCGGAGGCGGTGCCGCAGGTCCAGTTTTTGGAGGGGTCGGGCACATAGTTGGTGCGCGCGCCGAGGATGAGGGTGAGCGTGGTGCAGCCCTTGAACTCGAGCGTGTCGCCCTTGGCGGCGACGGAGCCGCCGTCGTGGAGCACCCGCACGCGGCTCTCGTAGGCGAGGCCGTTGGCGAGTTTGCCCGGGGCGCTGAGCGTGTCGCCTTGGGCGAGCGTGGGGTTGGCGCGGCCGTCCTTGAGGCGGATGACGCCGGAGTGGGCGCCGGGCCTGTCGGCGGTGTAGCGCAGGACGATCACCGGGTCGGCGGCGGAGGCGAAGGCCTCGCGGGTGAATTTCACGCCGGCCTTGGAGAAGGCGGTGGTGCAGACGGCCCTGGCGAGGTTGAGCTCGCGCCGGTAGCCGGTGACGGCCGGGGCGGGCGCGGCGGCGCCCTCGAAGTCGACGAAGAGGTCGCCGAAGTTCTGGTAGCAGCCGAAGATGTTCTTCTTGTCCTCGCCGTAGGCGTAGCCGCCGGAGGGGTTCGCGTCGCCGGTCCAGAGGGTGTTTTCGTTGAACTGGATGCGGTCGGAGGCGGTGCCGCCGAAGAGCATGGCGCCCAGCCGGCCGTTGCCCAAGGGGAGCGCCTCGGCCTCCCACTTTTGTCCGGGTCGGTCGAACACGATGAGCGATTCACGCGTGGCGGCGCAGGCGAGCGGGGCGAGCGCGAGGGCGAGCGCGAGGGCGGCGAAGGGGCGTTTCATGGGGCGGATCACTTGGCGGCTTGGAGGCGCACGCTTTTGACGAAGCCCGGCGTGGCGGAGCCGTCGCCGCGCAGGAGCACGGAGACGACGACCTTCGAGCCCGGCGCGGCCTCGACCGGGGCGCGTAGGGGCTTCTCGGCCATATCCGATTTCTCGGCGACCTTCTTGCCGTTCACATACACCTCGGCCGCGCCCGCGATGCCGCCGAACACGAGTTCGCGCGGGGTGTCGCCGGCGGGCATGTCGAAGTCGGTGCGAACGGAGGCGTATCCGGATTTCCCTTCGAGCGGGGCGAAGGGCGCGGCGCCGGCGGTCACGGGCTCCCAGGTGTTCATGTCGTTGTCGGCGATGCGGCGGTTCGGGTCCTGCCGCTCGGCGGTGACGGCGGAGAGGCGCCAGGCGGAGAGCACGAGGGCGTTGTCCACGGCCGGGTACTGCGGCGTGACGAACGCGGCCGGCCTCACGGGCAGCGCGAGCTCGGCGGGGCGCAGGCCGGGCGCGCTGACGCGCACGCGCAAGGTTTTGGCGGCGTCGGCGGGCTCGACGATGGCGCAGGCGTAGCCGTTGAAGAGGGATCGGGAGGCGGCGCGGTCGGGCTCGTGGCAGAGCGGGTCGCCGTTGCCCACGCCCAGCACGCTGCCGCCGTCCACGAGGAACGAGACCTTGTCGGCGGCGGTGGGCACGCGGCGGCCCCGGGCGTCCACCGCGTACACGGCGACCGGGAGCGCGTCGCCGGCGCCGGTGCGCGCATCGGTGCGCCGCCAGTCGTCGAACTTCACCTCGACGCCGAGGGCGACGGGTTGGCCGGTGGTCTCGACTGAGGCGGAGGCGTGGGGTTTGCCGTCCTTGTAGGTGCGCGCCTCGAGTTTGCCGGGCGCGTAGGGCACATCGACGAAGGTCTGGTCGAAGCGGTCGGCCTTGCGGCGTGGGACCACGACCTTGCCGTTGAGGAGCAGCTCGATCTCGTCGCCGTTGGTGTAGACGCCGACCTTGACCGGCTTGCCGACCATGTCGTCGCCGAGGTTCCAGTGGGGGAAGACATGCGCCATGGGCTTCTCCGTCCAGAGGGCGCGGCAGAGGTGGAAGGAGTCCTTGGCGAAGCCGCAGGTGTCGACGATGCCGAAGTAGGAGCTGATGACGGGCCAGGCGTGCGGGGTGGGCTCGCCTCGGTAGTCGAAGCCGGTCCAGATGAACATGCCGCCGTCCCACTCGCGCTGGGCGACATGTTTCCAGGCGTCGCGCACATTGGAGCCCCAGCCGGCGCAATGCTTGTCGTAATTATCGAAGGTCTTCTTGGCGTTGTCGGTGCGCCACTCGCCGCGGGTGGCGAAGTGGGAGACATTCTCGGAGCCGTAGACATGTTTGTCGGGCACGAGTTTGTGCGCCCGGTCGTGCACGCCGAGGAAGTAGTTGATGCCGATGATGTCGACGGTGTTGAAGGCGCCCTCCTTGTTGAAGCCGCCGTTCATGGCGCCGGTGACCGGGCGCGAGGTATCCAGTTTCCGGATGGTGCGCTTCATGCGCTCCACCATCTTGCGCCCGCGTTCGTCGCCCTGCCAGGGCTCCTCGTTGAAGAGCGACCACATGATGACGGAAGGGTGGTTGCGGTCGCGCAGCGTCTGCTCGTGGAGCTGCTCGAGGTAGATGTCGCCGCTGTTGTAGAAGCGGTTTTCGTTCATCACCACGAGTCCGAGCCGGTCGCAGGCGTCGAGCACCTCGGGGGCGGGCGGGTTGTGCGAGCAGCGCAGCGCGTTCACGCCCATCTGCTTCATGCGCGCGAGGCGGAATTCCTGGATGGCGTCGGGCACGGCCACGCCCACGCCGGCGTGGTCCTGGTGGTTGCAGACGCCCTTCAGTTTGAGCGGCTTGCCGTTGAGGAAGATGCCCTTGTCGGGCGTGAAATCGAGGGTGCGGAAACCGAAGTAGGTGCCGACCTCGTCCACCTTTTTGCCGTCGCGGAAGATTTCCGTGCGCACGCGGTGCAGCGTGGGCGTATCCGTGCTCCAGAGGGCCGGGGCGGTGACGGCGAGCTTCTGCTCCAGCGGCGTGGTGTCGCCGGCCTTGGCGGTGAACTCGTCCTCGGCCGAGGCGACGCGCTTGCCGGCGGCGTCGAAGATCGTGGAGAGCACGCGCACCCTGGCGTCGGCGTCGGTCTCGTTTTCCACGCGGGTTTCGAGGCGGGTAATCCAGCGGTCGCCGGAGTCCCGGCGCGGGTCGGCGAAGACGCCGTGGGGCGCGACATGCACGGGGTCGGCCTTGGTGAGCCAGACATGGCGGTAGATGCCGCCGCCCTCGTACCACCAGCCGGTGGGTTCGGTGGGGTCGGTGCGGATGGCGACGGTGTTGGGCGTGTCGCCGTAGTGGGCGACATCCGAGATGTTCACGCGGAAGCCGATGTAGCCGTTTTCCGTCTGCTTGAGCTCCTGGCCGTTCACCCAGATGCGGGAGCGGCCCATGACGCCGTCGAAGTAGAGCCACACCGTCTTGGCGCGGTCGGTCGGGTCGAGTTTGAACTGGCGGCGGTACCAGCCGACGGGGCGGGGGAGGAATCCGTGCGAAATCGGTTCGGACGCGGTGAACTTGCTGTCGATCACATAGTCGTGCGGCACATTCACACGCTGCCAGTTGGCGTCGTCCCACTTCATGCCGGCGGGGCCGCGCGCGTTGCCGGCTTTCGACAGGGTGTACACCTCGTGGTGGTCGGTGGCCTGGGGTAGCACGATGTCGCCCCGGTTGAACTTCCAGTCGCGGTCGAGCAGGAAGGTCTCGCGCGGGGACTGCCCGAGGCTGAGCGGGTCGACGCGCTGGGCGTGGAGGAGGGGGGCTGCGGCCAGGAGGGCGAGGGTCGTCAGCGGGAGGGGCGAGGCGGTGCGGGGCATAGGGGAATGCCTGCTTGTGACACGCTTTCCTTGCGCGGGTTCCGTTGCCCCGACGCGGTGCGATTCTTTTTTCGAGGAAACGGGGAAACGAAAACCCCGCGGACCTTGGCGGTTCGCGGGGTATCGATTGGTGCTCAGGAAGGGACTTGAACCCTTACGCCTCGCGGCACTAGAACCTGAATCTAGCGTGTCTGCCATTTCACCACCTGAGCAATCGAGTTCTTCGGTCCAGCGTTGCCGCCGGTGAAGGGCTGCGAAGAAGGCGCTCTCGCCCTTGGCTGTCAAAAGAATTTTTTAGCAAATTGGCGGATGACGGGAGGCGGGACTGGACACGGCGCGGGGTGGGAGGCTGAGTGGGGGCGCGTTCCGTCTTTCCCTTATAAGAAACCATGCCCCGTTTCGACATGCCCGGCGCAGGCCCGCGCCGCCCCACGCCCTGGCCCTGGCTATCCGACCTGCTGCTGGAGCACACGGATGTCGAGGAGCGGCGCATGTTCGGGTGCTCCGCCTTCTATAGGAAGGGGACGCTGCGCCTTTTGCTCACCGGGGAGGACGACGAGCCGTGGAACGGCGTGTGCGCGTGCACCTCGCGCGACCGTCACGACGCCCTGCTGGGCGAGTTTCCCGAACTCACGAGCCACCCGGTGCTGGGCAAGTGGCTCTACATTTCCTGCGAACACCCGGCGTTCGAGCGCGTGGCGAGCGCCCTGGTCGGATTGGTTTTGTCCGACGATCCGCGCCTGGGTGTCGAGCCGCGCCCCAAGCGCCGACGCGCCTCGCCGGGCGGCCCTCCTGTAAAAAAACAAAAATCCCGTTGACACACCCCGGGGGGGCACCTTTCGTCCGCCCCTCTCAAAAATTTAACAACGAACGGCACCGCCATGAAAGTCAGCCCCTCCCTCAAGTCGCTCAAGAAGCGCCACCCGAATTGCCAGGTCGTGCGCCGCAAGGGTCGCGTCTATGTGATCAACAAGACCCACCCCCGCTACAAGGCCCGTCAGGGCTAATTCGGGCGAGCGATCACCGTAACCACCAACCGAGACCTTTTTCGTCATGTCGAAGGAATCCATTCATCCCGAGTACAACCTCGTCTGCTTCCGCGACGTGTCCACCGGCCGCGAGTTTCTCACCCGCTCGACCCTCAAGTCGAAGGAGAAGAAGACCATCGAAGGCGTGGAATACTTCGTCATCCCGCGCGATGTGACCGCCGACTCGCACCCCGCCTACACCGGCGAAAAGCGCTTCGTCGACACCGCCGGCCGCGTGGAGAAGTTCACCTCCAAGTTCACCCGTCGCCGCGCCTAAGCGCAGCGTCCGAGTCGAAACGCCCGGAAAAACCCGCCCTGACCGGCGGGTTTTTTCGCGTCCCGGAGGGGCGGTTCGCGACGCGGTCGCGGAGACGGCTTGCGCGGCGTCGCGAATGTGTGCGGACTGCCGGGCGCATGGAAAAGACCCTCATCATCCTCAAGCCCGACGCCATGGAACGGCGCCTCGTGGGCGAAGTGTTGGGCCGCTTTGAGCGGGCCGGATACGACATCGTGGCGTGCAAGATGGCGCGTCTGTCGCCGGCGCTGCTGCGCGAGCACTACGCGCATGTGGCCGACAGGCCGTTTTACCCGAGCCTGGAGGCGTTCATGTCGTCGCGTCCGGTCGTCATTGCGGTGCTGCAGGGGGCCGGCGTTATCGCCAAGGTGCGCGAGCTGCTCGGGCCGACCAATTCCAAGAACGCGCCGGCGGGCACGATCCGTGGGGACCTCGGCACGGATTCGACCGTGAATGTGGTGCACGCTTCGGATTCCCCGGAATCCGCCGCCGCCGAAATCCGGCGCTTCTTCAAGCCCGAGGAGCTCGTCTGAGCCGGGCTGCGCGCGGGGCCGACGCCGCCGCGCCGTTTTTTCGAGTCGGAGGCTCCGCGTTCCCTTCCCATGTTCACCCGCCGCTTCACCTGGAGTCTGGAGGAGAACGCGCTGTCCGCGGCGCTGCACGAGCGTCGCGAGGCGGGGTTGCCGGTCGTCGACCTGACGGCGGCCAACCCTTCGCGTGTCGGGCTCGCCTGGGATCCAGCGGCACTGTGCGGGGCGCTGGCGCACCCGGACGGAGTGCGCTACGACCCCGACCCCCGCGGCCTGCGAAGCGCGCGCGAGGCGGTGGCCGCGTATTATGAAAACAACCACGGCGCGACGGTGTCGCCGGAGGACCTCGTGCTGACGGCGAGCACCAGCGAGGGTTATGGGTGGCTGATGAAGCTGCTGAGCGACCCGGGCGACACCGTGCTGGCTCCGACGCCCTCGTACCCGCTGCTGGAATTTCTCGGCGCCATGGAGTGCGTGCGCGTGGCGACCTACCCGCTGGTCGCTCGCGACGGCGGGTGGCGCGTGGACGAGGCCGCCCTGGACGCGGCGGTCACGCCGGGTGCGCGCGCCATCCTGTGCGTGAACCCGAACAACCCGACCGGCTCCGGGCTGGACGACGCCGATCGCGCCGCGCTCAGCCGGGTGGCGCTGCGACACGGTCTGGCGCTCATCGTGGACGAGGTGTTTTTGGATTTCCCCGCCGCGGGCGCGGGACGGCTCGCCACTTTCGCCGACGAGGCGCAGGCGCCGACCTTCGTGTTGTCCGGTTTTTCGAAAATCGCGGCGCTGCCGCAGGTGAAGCTGGGCTGGGTGGCGGTCGCCGGTCCGTCGGATTTCCGGCGCGAGGCGAAGCGTCGGCTGGAGTTCATAGCCGACACCTACCTGTCGGTGAACACGCCCGTGCAGCTGGCCGCGCCGGCGATTTTCGAGCAATCCGGCGCCTGCCGCGACGCCATCGGCGCGAGGTGCGACGCGAACTTCGCCCGGCTTGAGTCCTGGTGTCGCGAATCCGGTCACGGGGTGCGGCTCGCGCCGCGCGAGGCCGGCTGGTACGCCTGTCTGCGCCTGCCGCGCGGTGTGGGCGAGGAGGCCTCCGCTCTCGACCTGCTGCGGCGCGAGGGCGTCTCGCTGCACCCCGGGCACTTCTTCGGTTTTCCTCCCGACGAGGCCTGGTGGGTGGTCAGTCTGCTCGCCGCCGCGGCCGATCTGGAGGCCGCGCTGCCGGCGTTTGACCGCACGCTGCGCCGCCTGTGAAGGCGCACGGAGCGTAGTGTTTGAGCGGGCGCGCGGGGCGCGCGTGCGTTGGGGCGGGAATCGGGGCGCAAAAAAACCCGCACTTTCGTGCGGGTTTAAATGGCTGCCCGGGTAGGGATTGAACCTACGACAGGGTGATTAACAGTCACCTGCTCTACCACTGAGCTACCGGGCATCTCGGAGTCGAGGTCGCGGAATAAGGCGGTTTGTTCTTCGTATGTCAACGGAGATTTTGAGAAATTTGTGAACGCGCTCCGGCGGGGCGGGGGCTTTTTTTGTTCCCAAAGCTTCCGGTTCCGGCTTTCTCCCGGGTTCTTCCATGCGAACTCCGACTCCCTCCGTCTACATCCGAGGCTTGGGCGCTTATGCGCCCGAGCGCCGACTCACGAATGAAGAGATTGCCCGGCATGTGGACACGACCGACGAGTGGATCCGCACGCGCTCCGGCATCGGAGAGCGTCGCATCGCCGCCCCCGGCGAGAATCCCTCCGACATGGCGGTGAAGGCCGCCGAGATCGCCATCGCCCGCGCCGGGCTCACCAAGGAGGACATCGACCTGGTGATCTGCGCGACGATGACGCCCGACATGGTGATCCCGTCCACGGCCTGCCTCGTGGCGGCCAAGCTGGGACTCAAGGAGGTGCCGGCGTTCGATGTCGGCGCGGCCTGCTCGGGTTTCATTTACATGCTGCAGGTGGGGCACCACATGCTGCGCGCGGGTGATTACCGCAATGTTCTCATCGTCGGCACCGAGAAGCTTTCCAGCTTCGTGAACTGGCAGGACCGCAACACCTGCGTGCTCTTCGGCGACGCCGCCGGCGCGGCGGTGCTTTCCAAGTGCGACGAGCCCTACGTGGGCATCCTGGGCAATGTGCTGGGCTCCGACGGCTCCAACCCCGAGCTGCTGTACTGCCCCGCGGGCGGTGCGGCGCGCCCGGCGACGCCCGAGACGGTGGCCAACAGCGAGCACTTCATCCGCATGAACGGCAAGGAGGTCTTCAAGCTGGCGACCCGCGTGATGGCGGCCTCCTGCGAGAAGGTGCTGGCCAAGTGCGGCGTGAGCCTCGACCAGGTGACCTGCGTGGTGCCGCATCAGGCGAACGCGCGCATCATCGAGACCGTGGCCAAGCAGCTCAATGTGAGCATGGACCGCATCCCGATCAATCTCGACCGCTACGGCAACACCTCGGCGGCCTCCATCCCGCTGGTGCTGGAAGAGGCGTACCGCGAAGGCCGCTTCAAGCATGGCGACTATGTGCTTCTCGTCGCCTTCGGCGCCGGCCTCACCTGGGGCGCCACGCTCATCAAGTGGCACGACGCACGCTGAGCCCTCCCTCCCTTCTCCTTCGCGTATCCGTTTTCCGCGCATGACCGTCTCCGCCCGAATTCTCGCGCTCGCCGCCCTGGCGCTCGCCCCGCTCGCGGCGCGAGCCGAACTGGTCTGGACGCCCGAGGAGGGCTGGCAGGCGCGAGGCGGGCTCATCGCCGACCTGGCCGCCGAGCCGGAGCGCAAGACCGCGCTGGACCTGATGAACAAGGCGCGCGCGGCCCAGGAGGAGGAGAGCTGGTATTCGGCGCTCACCTACTACAACGAGGTCATCGACGATTTCCCCGGCTCGGACTACGAGGCCGAGGCCCTTTATCAGAAGGGTGTCATCCACCTGCGCCGCAGCCAGTTCGAGCGGGCGTTCAAGGACTTCGCCGCCATTCCCGAGCGTCACCCCGAGTACCCCGGTTTCGACCGCGTCATCGAGGGGCAGTACGCGGTGGCCATGGCCATTCGCCGTGGCGAGCGCCCGTGGCTGTGGGGCTGGATCCCCTGGTTCAAGGACAACGAGAAGGCCCTCGAGTTCTTTGACAAGGTCAACGCCGCCGCGCCCTACGGTCCCATGGCCGACTGGTCCCTTTATGAGAAGGGCGAGTGGGCTCGCGAGATCGACAAGGAGGAGGACGCCATCGACGGCTACGAACGCCTGGTCTACCGCTACCCGGATTCCTTCCTGACCCCCAAGGCCTATGTCGCGATGGCCGAGCTGTACGCCGGTCGCGTGATGGGGCCGCACTGGGACCAGGGTTCCACGCGCGACGCGCTCAACTACTACCGCGACTTCGTGGACCTTTTCCCGAAGGATCCGCAGGCTCCGGCGGCGCAGCAGAAGGTGCTGGAGTTGCGCGACACGCTGGCGCGCAACCGCCTGGAACTGGGCAAGTTCTACTACTACCGGCGCAACAACGGTCGCGCCGCGGCCATCTTCCTGAACGAGGCCGTCAATGTCGCCCCGGATTCCGCGGCGGCCAAGGAGGCGCAGGAGGTGCTCGCCCTGGTGCGCGCCGACGAACCGCCGCCCCGCAACCTCCTCGACTGGATCTTCGGCCGCTACCCGAAGTCCGACGCCGGCGACTTCGTGGACGCGCAGTCGCAGCAAAACCTTGAATCCATGGGCTTCCGCGAGGCCGCCGACGGCGAGCGCGCGAGCGGGCCCAAGAACGCCGCCGGATTCGGCGACGACAAGTGATGAAACCGAGCCTCCGCCTCCGTCTCGCCGCCTTCGGCGCGCTGGCCGCGTTGGCCGTTTCCGGCTGCAACTACGCGTTCGGCCCCGGCGGGGAGCCGCCGTTTTCGTCCATCACGGTCGAACCGGTGAAGAACGAGACTTTCGCGCCGCAGATGCAGGCCGAAATCCACCGGCAGCTGGCCGATTCGCTGATGCAGGAAAAGGCGCTCCATGTGGTGCCCTCGGGCGGACAGGGCAGGCTCTCCGTCTCCTTGGTCGAGTATCGTCGCGAAATTTCCGCCGTGAATCCCAAGGACACCGTGCAGGCGTCCACCTACAGGCTTTCGCTCACCGCGAAAATCACGCTGGTGGACGCGCGCAACGGCAAGGTGCTCATGAAGGACCGCGTGGTGCGCGCCTGGCTTTCCGCCTACGCCGACGACGGTTTCCTGCGCACCGAGTCGCAGACGCTGCCGCTGGTCTCTCGCGAGCTGGCCAAGCAGATCAAGGACGCCGTGACGGGCGTCTGGTGAGCCTGCGGTCGCCCTGCGGGCTCAGGGGAAGAGTCCGCGAAGGCGCTTGGCTTCGGCCACGCGTCCGATGCCCAGAGTGAGCGCCGCGAGGCGGGAGGGCACGCCGAGTTCGCGGGAGCGTTCGCCCATGCGCCGGTCGGCGGCGTCGAGCATCTCGAAGAGCTTCGTGTCGACGCGTTCGCGGGTCCAGTAGTCGTTGGCGAGGTTCTGCAGCCACTCGAAATAGGAGACCACCACGCCGCCGCTGTTGCACAGCACATCCGGGATGAGGTCGATGTCGCCGCGCGCCGCGAGCACTTCGTCGGCCCGGTTGGTGGTGGGGCCGTTCGCGCCTTCGGCGATGATGCGGCAGCGCAGCTTCGGCGCGTTCTCGTGCGTGATCACGCGCTCCATGGCGCAGGGCGCCAGCACGGTGCACGGTTGCACGAGCAGTTCGGCGTTGGGGAGCGTGTCGCCGCCGCGCCACCCGGCGAGGCTTCCGTGCCTGGTCTGGTGCTCGAAGGCGCTCGGGATGTCGAGTCCGGCGGGGTTGTGGAAGGACACCGTGGCGTCGCCGATGCCCACGACCTTCACCCCGGAGGCGTGCAGGTCCAGCGCGGCGTACGAGCCCACATTGCCGAAGCCCTGCACGATGGCCGTCGCCCGGTTGGCGGGGATTTTCAGCGTCTCCAGCCGGCGACGCGAGAGGTGCGCGACGCCGCGGCCGGTGGCCTCCTTGCGACCGAGCGAGCCGCCCACCTCGGGCGGTTTGCCGGTGACGATGGCCGGTTCGGTGTGCCCTTTCTCATTCGAGTAGGTGTCCATCATCCAGGCCATGGTCTGCGCGTTGGTGCCGACATCCGGCGCCATCACATCCACCTGCGGCCCGACGAACGGGGTCATCTCGTACATGTACCGCCGGCTCAGCCGCTCCAGCTCGCCCGGCGAGAGTTTCGACGGGTCCACTTTCACGCCGCCCTTGGCGCCGCCGTAGGGCAGCCCGAGCAGCGAGCATTTCCAGGTCATCCACATGGCCAGCGCGGCGACCTCGCCGATGTGCACGCCGGGGTGGTAGCGCACGCCGCCCTTGCACGGGCCCATGGTCAGGTGGTGCTGCACCCGGTGCCCCTCGAATATCTCGACGCGGCCGTCGTCGAGGCGCACGGGCATGAGCACGGAGAGGCATCGGCGCGGGTACAGGGTGCGTTCGCGCAGATCGGCGGGCATGTTCAGCAGGTCCGCGGCCCGGTCGAACTGTCGGCAGGCCATGCCGAAAACTTCGGATTCGTAGAGGGTGGAGCGCATGGGGAGGGGTATCGCCCCGGATTGTGGCGTCCTCTTCGCCGACGCACAACGCCGATTGCGCCGGGCGCGACCGCGCGGCCGACTTAGCACAAAAACGACAAGGCCCCGCGACGCGCCGGGGCGTCGCGAGGCCTCGGGGGCGGGCCGGTTGCGGACTTACTTGGCCGGGGCGGCGGGCATGGCGCGCGCCACGCGGTCCACGATGGCGGCGCTTTCGGCCAGCTCGGCCTGCGTGGCGTTCAGCGGGGGCAGCAGGCGCACGACATTGTCGCCCGCCGGGGCGACGAGCAGTCCGGCTTCGCGCAGGGCGGCGACGAAGGCGGCGGGGGCGTCGGTGAGGGCGAGGCCGGTCATGTAGCCGACGCCGCGCACCTCCTTGATGATGTCCGGGCGGGCCGCGGCGGTGGAGGCGAGGGCGGCGCGCCAGGCGGGCGCGTAGGCGGCGATCTTTTCCAGAAGGCCTTCGCTCTCGATGACCTCGAACACGGCGAGGGCTGCGGCGCAGGCGAGGGGGTTGCCGCCGAAGGTGGTGCCGTGGGAGCCGGGGGTGAAGAGGTCGTCGTTGCCCTTGGCGACCCAGATGGCGCCGATGGGGAAGCCTCCGCCGAGGCCCTTGGCCATGGAGAAGGCGTCGGCGCGCACGCCGGAAATCTGGTGGCCGAACCATTTGCCGGTGCGGCCCATGCCGGCCTGGATCTCGTCGAACATCAGCAGGGCGCCGCGACGGTCGCACAGGGCGCGCAGGCCGTGCAGGAACTCGGTCTGCGCGACGGTGAGTCCGCCTTCGCCCTGGAGGGGCTCCACGAGCACGGCGGCGGTGCGCTCGTCCACGAGGGCCTCGAACGAGGCGAGATCGTTGATCCTGCCGGTGGCGAAGCCGTCGAGCATGGGGCGGAATCCGCCCTGGATTTTCTCCTGCGGGGTGGCCGACATGGAGCCGTAGGTGCGGCCGTGGAAGGCGTTGGCGGCGACGACGACCTTGGTGACCACGCCCTCGACGCCGCCGTTGCGGCGCTTGCCGTGGAGGCGGGCGAGCTTGAGCAGGGCCTCGTTGGCCTCGGCGCCGCTGTTGCAGAAGAGCATGCGGCCGGGGCCGGCCTTCTGCACGATCTTCTCGGCCAGCAGGGACTGGGGCTCGTTGCGGAAGAGGTTGGAGACATGGGCCAGCGTGGCGGCCTGCTCCTGCACGCGGCGCACCCAGACCGGGTGGGCGTGGCCGAGGGCGTTCACGGCGATGCCGGTGCAGAAGTCGAGGTAGGTCTTGCCGGCGTCGTCGGTGACGCACGCGCCGTGGCCCTTCACCAGGGTGAGAGCGGGGGCTCCGTAGTTGGAGAGCAGATACGCGGCGTAGCGGTCGGCGGTGTTCATGGCGCGGAATAAAGGCGGTAAGCGCGTGGGGTGAAGTGCGAAATGGGCGCGCGGGTCACTCGGGGGGGCTCTGCGGCTTGTCCCACTCGCGGGAGACGAGCATCTGCCGGTAGAGCGCCTCGACCTCGGCGCGGGCCCAGGGGGTCTTGCGCAGGAAGGTGAGGGAGGACTTCACGCTCGGGTCGTGGGTGAAGCAGCGGATGCGCACGATGGCGCCCATGCGCTCCCAGCCGTAGTACTCGACGAGGCGGTTGAGGATCGTCTCGAGCGTCACGCCGTGAAGAGGGTCGTTCGGGTGCTGGCGTTGCGTCATGGTGAGGCGGCGAGATGACGGGCGGGGGCGGGGATGGCAACCGTCATCGCGCCCGAGGCGGCGCTTGTGTCCCGACGCGCCCGCGTGCACACACTCGCGGCATGAGCGATACGGGAGCAACGACGCGGCGTTTCATCCGCGAGGCCGCGCAGGAGCGGGCCCGGATAAGCCAGGAGGTCCGGGCGTACCCGCGCGACGGGGCTCCGGAGTCGCTGAGGGAGGCCTATGCGCGTACGCGCCGGTTCATCGAACGCGCCACGGCGCCGGAGGCGCTGGCTGCGCTGGCGGCGGGCGATGCGGAGGCGCTGGAGTACGCCGTCTGCTTCATCGAGGAGCATCCGTTCTGCCCCGATTCGGGCTTCGCGCTGCGCGACATCGCCCGGGCGCTCAAGTCGGCGCGCATCCCCGAGCCCGAGGCGGCCCGGCTGCGCGCGGCGCTGCTGGCGATCTTCGGCGGGCCGACGCGCGACGAGATGAAGCATCTGCGGCAGCTGGCGCTTGTCGTGGCCGACGAGGACTTCGTGCGCGCGCTCGACGCGCTGGGCGAGTCGGGCTCCGACGAGGTCGGCGCGAACGCGGCTGCGCTCGCGGGCTACATTTCCAAACACTGGGGCGCGCCGCCGTGGCGGGAAGGCGCCGATGGCGACGCCGTTCGCTGAATCGGGGGAAAAGAAAAAGCCTTCCGGCCCGGCGATGTCGCGCGGAGCGGAAGGCTTGTTCGGGGGGAAGGGGCGCCTTAGGCGGGGATTTCGCCGAACTCGGCGATGGAGACGACCTTGGCCTCGGGCGAGGTGCGCTTGACCATGCCGGCGAGCACGCCGCCGGGGCCGCACTCGGCCATCTCGGTGCAGCCGAGGGCGACGGCGTTGGCGATGCAGTCCTCCCAGAGCACGGAGGACACGACCTGCTTGACCAGCGCGGCGCGCAGGTCGGCGGGCTCGGCGACCACCTTGCCGGTGGTGTTGGTGTAGACGGTGAGGGCGGGCTTCCTGAACTCGATGCCGGCGAGGAACTTCTCGAACTGGGCGCGGGCGGGTTCCATGAGCCGGCTGTGGTAGGCGCCGGCGACCACGAGCTGCTTCACGAGCTTGAAGCTGCCGTATTCCTTGGCCTTGCCGCAGGCCTCGGCCACGCGCGCGGCGTCGCCGGAGATGACCACCTGTCCGGGGCAGTTGAAGTTCGCGGCGTCCAGGTCGAAGGCGGCGCAGAGCTTGTAAACCTCGTCCTTGGTGCCGCCGACCACGGCGGCCATGCCGCCCTTGGTGGCGTCGCAGGCGACCTGCATGAGGCGGCCGCGTTCGGCGACGATGCGCAGACCGGTTTCGAAGTCCCACACGCCGGCCACGGCGTAGGCGGTGAGTTCGCCGAGGGAGAGGCCCAGGCAGGCCTTGAGGTCGGCGAGCTTGCCGCGGGACTTGAGGATCTCGGCGATGGCGTAGCCCTGCACATACAGGGCGGGCTGGCACCAGCGGGTCTCGGTCAGCACGGCCTCGGGGCCTTCGAAGCAGACCTGCTTGAAGCCGGGCAGCACCTTCTCGGCGCGCTCATAGAGGTCTTTGGCGATGGGCGAGTTGTCGTAGAGCGACTTGCCCATGCCGACCTTTTGCGCGCCCTGACCGGAGAAAAGAAGAGCCTTCATGCGTGTGTGGTGTTTTTGGAAAACCGTGCTGCGTAAGCGACTGGCAGGAAAGGGGAAGTCCGGAATTTCCCCCCCGGGGGAATGCGGAATGCCGAGTGCGGATTGCAGAATGGCCTCCGTCGCATGCGCCCTCCGAAATGCGGAAGCAACGGACGCCATTCCGAATTCCGCACTCTTTAATTCGCGTCGTCGTGGCGGTGGCGCACATCCTCACCCGAGGCGAGGAAGATGACCTGCTCGGCGATGTTCTTGGCGTGGTCGCCGGCGCGCTCGAAGCCTTTGGAGATGAACATGAGTTCGACCACCGGGGCGGTGACCGCGCGCGAGGCTCCGGGGGCGCCGAAGACCTGCTCGTAGTTCTCGCGGTGCAGGCGGTCCACCTCGGCGTCGGCGGGGCGCACGGCGCGCGCCTTTTCCAGGTCGAGCTCGACGAAGCTGTCGAGGGCCAGGCGCACCTGGGCCTCGGCGAGTTCGGCCATGCGGGGCACACGCAGGAAGTCGTTGAGCGCGCCGCGTTCGCCGATGGTGATCACGCGCCGGGCGATGACGGCCGCCTCGTCGGCGACGCGCTCGAGGTCGTGGCCGATGTCGCGCACGGCCATGAGCAGGCGGATGTCGCGGCCCATGGGGCCGAAGAGCGTGAGGTAGCGCATGACTTCGCGGTCGATGCGCTTTTCGAGTTCGTCGACGGAGTCGTCCATGCCGCGCACCTGGTGGGCCAGGGCGATGTCGGCGTTCACGAGGGCGTCGGCGCTGAGGCGGAGCATGTCGAGCGTGTGCTCGCCCATGAGGATGAGGTCTTTGCGAAGGTCGTTGAGCTCGGTGTGGAAGAATCGGTCCATGGGGAAAATCAGTTTTCGGTTTTCTGTGTTCAGTTATCGGTGCTGAGAAAGGTCTTCGGCGTCCGGGGTTTCGCGTCTTCGAGAAATGGCATGGAAGGGTTCCTCCACGGAAAACGGAAAACCGAACACTGAAAACGCGACCTCCCGCCCGGCTTACCCGAAGCGGCCGGAGATGTAATCCTCGGTCTGCTTCTCGCGCGGGTTCATGAAGATTTTCTCGGTCGTGTCGTATTCGATGAGTTTGCCCAGGTAGAAGAAGGCGGTGCGGTCGGAGACGCGCGTGGCCTGCTGCATGGAGTGGGTGACGATGACGATGGTGTAGTCGCGCTTGAGCTGGTGGATGAGCTCCTCGACCTTGGCGGTGGCGATGGGGTCGAGCGCCGAGCAGGGCTCGTCCATGAGGAGGACCTCGGGGCGGTTGGCGATGGCGCGGGCGATGCACAGGCGCTGCTGTTGGCCGCCGGAGAGGCCCAGGGCGCTCTGGTGCAGGCGGTCCTTCACCTCGTCCCACAGGGCGGCGCCGCGCAGGCTGCTCTCGACGATCTGGTCCATCTCGGAGCGGCCGCAGTTGCCGGAGACGCGCAGGCCGTAGGCGATGTTTTCGTAGATGCTCTTGGGGAACGGGTTCGACTTCTGGAACACCATGCCGACGCGCTTGCGCAGCTCGATGACCTCCAGGAGCGGGTCGTAGATGCTGGCGCCGCCGATGGTGATGTCGCCTTCGTGCGAGATGCCGTCCACGAGGTCGTTCATGCGGTTGAAGTTGCGCAGCAGGGTGGATTTGCCGCAGCCGGAGGGGCCGATGAAGGCGGTCACGCGGCGCTCGGGGATGTCCAGGTTGAGCTCGTGCAGCGCACGGTTGGCGCCGTAGTTGAAGCTGAAGTCGCGCACCCGGATGTAGTCCGGGCGGGGCGATTCGGCGGCTTGCGTGGGGGTGGTCATGGAAAAGGTGGAAGGTGGGCGATGGAAGGCGGAGGTGGTGGGGGCTCCTGGGCTTGCCGGCGGGGTGGGGGATCAGAAGGCGCCGGTCTTGTATTTGTTGCGCAGGTGGTTGCGCAGGAGGATGGCGCCGAGGTTGAGCACGATGACCACGAGGATGAGCAGCAGCGTGGTGGCGAACACCATGGGGCGCGCCGCATCGGAGTCCGGCGACTGGAAGCCGATGTCGAAGATGTGGAAGCCCAGGTGCATGAACTTGCGGTCGGCGTGCAGGAACGGGAAGACGCCGTCGAGGGGCAGGCTGGGCGCGAGCTTCACCACGCCCACCATCATGAGCGGGGCCACCTCGCCGGCGCCGCGCGCCATGGCCAGGATGACGCCGGTGAGCACGCCGGGGGCGGCCGCCGGGAGCACGACGCCGCGGATGGTCTGCCACTTGGAGGCGCCCAGCGCCAGCGACGCCTCGCGGATGCCGCGGGGTACGGCGGCGAGGGCCTCCTCGGTGGCCACGATGACCACGGGGAGGGTCATGATGGCGAGCGTGAGGGAGGCCCAGAGCAGGCCGCCGGTGCCGAAGACCGGGGTGCCGGCGGAGAGGTCTTCGGAGAAGAAGATGCTGTCGATGGAGCCGCCGAGGAAGTAGACGAAGAAGCCCAGGCCGAAGATGCCGAAGACGATGGAGGGCACGCCGGCGAGGTTGTTCACGCAGATGCGCACCCAGCGCACGAAGAAGCCCTGCCGGGCGTATTCGCGCAGGTAGATGGCGGCGAGCACGCCGAAGGGGGTGACCAGAAGGCTCATGCACAGCGTCATCACGAGCGTGCCGAAGATGGCGGGGAAGACGCCGCCCTCGGTGTTCGCCTCGCGCGGCTCCTCGGAGACGAAGGCCCACATGCGCGAGAAGAAGAGCGCGGAGCGTTCGGTGAAGCTCATGGCGTTGGGTCGCCAGACGCGGATGAAGTCGCCCACGGGATGCGAAACCGGGCGGCCGTCGGCGGTGGTGCCGGACAGGGTGGCCACGGCGGCGAGTTCGGCGCGCAGCCGGGAGGCCTCGGCGGCGAGCTCGGCGTACTCGGCCTTGTTCGTGGCGATGGCCTTGCGCAGCTCGGCGGCGTTGGCGCGGGCCTCCTTGGTGCCCACGCGCTTCTCCAGGAATTCCGCGCGCTTCTCCAGTTGGGCGAGTTCGCGGTTGATGCCGCCGATGCCGTCGCGCTCGACGCTCAGCAGGCGCGCGCGGCGGGCGTTGGCCCGGTCCACCAGTTCGTCCAGGCGCGGACCGAAGGCGGGGTCGGAGGCGTCGAGCGTGGCGCCGTCGGCGGCGGTGAGCCTGGAGGGGATGAAGATGGCGTTGCCGTATTCCACGCGTTCGACGGCGAGCAGGTTCCCGGGGAACTCCTCGCGAAGGATGGAGCTCTCGGCGACATACGCGAAGGCCTGCCCGTAGAGGTCCTTGTTGCCCAGGAACATCAGGCGCTCGCGGGTGCGCGAGGCGTCGTGCTTCTCGCGCGTCGACACCGTCTCGGCGGCGATCGTGCGGCCGACGCGCGGCACCTCGGCGCCCTCGCGCAGCGTGATGAGAGAGACGCGCTTGGGCGTGAACACGGAGAAGCCGTTGAGGAAGATGACGCCGAGCAGGCCGGCCACCATGAGCAGGGCGAGAGCCAGGCCCAGGCCGGTGAACCAGACCATGGGCTCGCCGCGCGGCGCGGAGGTCTTTTTGAGGAAGGAAAACATGGATACGGAAACAGGGTTCAGGATTCAGGTTTCAGGCGGTGGTGCGGAGGTCTCGGGGGCTGAACCCGGAAACCCGACACCCGAAACCTTGAGCCGGCACGGCTCACACCACCTTGTACTTCTCGCGCAGGCGGTGGCGGAGCGACTCGGCGAGGGTGTTGAGGGCGAAGGTCAGCAGGAACAGGCAGCACGCGCACAGGAACAGCGTGCGGTAGTGCGTGGAGCCCACGGCGGCCTCGGGCAGCTCCACGGCGATGTTGGCGGAGGCGGTGCGCATGCCGTTGAAGATGTTCCACTCCGAGACGGCGGTGTTTCCGGTGGCCATGACCACGATCATCGTCTCACCCACCGCGCGGCCGAAGCCGATCATGAGGGCCGAGAAGATGCCGGCGGACGCCGTGGGCACGACCACGCGCCAGGCGGTCTGCCAGCGGCTGGCGCCCAGGGCGAGGGAGGCGGACACGAGGCTCTTGGGCACGTTGCTCAGGGAGTCCTCGGCGATGGCGTAGATGATGGGGATGACGGCGAAGCCCATCACGAAGCCGACCACCAGGCTGTTGCGCTGCTCATAGGCGCCCACATGCGCGCGCCACCAGGCCGGGAAATCGCCGGCGAACGCGAAGGATTCGAATGCCGGCCCGCAGGCCCAGCCCGCCGCCATCGCGGCGAGCGCGATGGGCACGAGCGCGAGGTACTCGTCGCCCGGGGCGATGCGCACGCGGATGCGCTTGGGCAGGCGCGCCCAGGTGAAGCCGAAGAGGAGCGCGCTCGCCGGCAGGGCGGCGCAGGCCAGGAGCAGCCCGGGCACGAGGAATTCGACCTTGGGCGCCAGCCACAGCGCGGCGAGGAAGCCGAGCACGACGGAGGGCAGCGAGGCCATGAGCTCGATGACGGGCTTGATAACGCGGCGCACTTCGGGGCGCATGAACTGGCTGGTGTACACGGCGGCCAACAGCGCCACCGGCACGGCGAAGAGCAGGGCGTAGAGCGTGCCCTTGAGCGTGCCGTGCAGGAGCGGCACGAGGGAGAGCTTGGGCTCGAAGTCGTCGTTGCCGGAGGTGGACTGCCAGGCGTAGCCGGGGGCGGAGGCGCCCTCGTACCAGACCTTGCCGAAGAAGGCGCGCCAGCCGGCCTCGGGGTGCGGGTCCTTGATGCGCAAGCGCCGAAGGTCGCCGCGGCCGTCGAGGAACCAGGCGAGCTCGTAGTGGCGACCGAGCCCGGCGAGGCGCGCGCCTTCCACCGGAGCGATCCCGGCGCGCACGGATTCGGTGGTGGAGTGGCGCAGCGAGGCGAAGCCGTCGCCGGCGAGAAGGTAGCACTTGTTGTTGGCGGCCGCCGCGAAAAGCGTGGGGGCGCCGGGGGTGGGCTCGAGCGTCTTGGTGTGGCCCCAGAGTCGGGTGGAGGCGGTCTCGCCGGGGAGCTTTTGCTGGTAGAGCGACCACACCACATTCTCGCCGCGTCCGTCGGAGAAGCTCACCGACATGTCGCCGAAAATGAATCCCATCAGGGCGACCGGGCGGCCCGCGAAGGGCTTGAACCTCTGGCGCAGCGTGAAACCGTCGCCCTCGTCGCCGAACCAAAAGACTTCGCCGGAGGCGTCCGCGACGAGCACCGAGTCGGCGGCGGAGGCCGCGAGCAGGCCGCGCACCGGGCCCATTCCGGGCGCCGAAAGCGGCTCGGGCTCGCCGACCGTCTCGCGCATCTTGCCGCCGCCCAGTCCGCGCTTGCGCTTCACACGCACCGCCTCGGGGCGCGCCTCGTCGCCGTCGCCGCGCAGGAGCACGAAGAGCCGCGAGCCCGCGCCCTCCTCGCAGCGGATGGAGCGCACCGCGCCTTCGCCGCCGAGGCGCAGCGGCGCAAGCGCCTTGGGTTCGCCCAGCGTGCGGCGCGTGCCGTTTTGGTCGAAGGTGGTCCTGTATCCGATCTCCACGGGCACGACCGTTCCGCGCTCGTCGGCGTAGAAAAGGGTCTGGAGCCGGTCGTTATAGGAGAAGGCTGCGGGCTTGAAACCCTCCGGCAGGGGCGCGCCGACCGCGCCGCGCTCGCCGGTGGCGGCGTCGCAAAAGGCGATGTCGCCGGAGAGCGTGGCGAAAAACGGCAGTTCGGCGTGTTCATCCAGGCCCACCAAGGCGCCGGAGGGGGCGCCCAGGGGGACGGACGGCAGCGGCTCCACCGAGGCGGAGCGGAAAAGCGGGATCACCTGGGCGACGATGAATATGAGGATGCCGAAGACGGTCGCGATGATGCCGGCCCCGCCGATGCGGATGAACAGGTTCATGAACCGGTCGGTCAGCAGCGTGCTCTTGCTGACGGTGAATCGGTTCCCCTCGGGGTCTTTCGCGGCGGCGCTCATGTCGCCGTCTAGGATAGTCGCGAATGTTACGAAATCATGGCGGTGGCGTGAACAGGCTGAGCCAATTGTAACAATTGCCACCGGCCTCGCGGGCGCCCGGGGCGGTTGTTCAAGATTCGTTTATGTCCGGACTACCGGTTGCGCCGCTTGAGTCGTTCGCCACCGTTCGCTGGGCTGAACCGTCCCATTTATCCGACTATGAATATGAAAACTCGTCTCCTTCTCGCCTCGGCTTCCTTGGTCGCCTGCGCCTCGGCTCAAGCCGCCCTGTTCACCTGGGATATCACACCGGGAACCGTCGGGGCCGGCAACGGCTCCGTCCAGGACGGCTCCGGCGCTTGGGATTCCACCACGGGTAACTGGACCACGGACGGCGGCGTCACCAATGTCGCCTACGGCAACGCCCTCACCGACACGGTGCGCTTCGGGTCGGGCGGCGCGGGCGGCACCGTCAGCGTCGTCGGCACGCTGAATACGGGCGGGCTCACTTTCGGCACCACCACCGGCTCCGGATACACGCTGACCGGGGGCACCCTCACGCTTGCCAATCCCACCACCATTGCCGTCAACAACACGGCGTTTGAGACTTCCATAGCTTCCGTACTGGACGGCTCGAGCGCGCTCACCGTGACGGGGACGGGCACGCTGTCGCTTTCCGGCATTAACACCTACACCGGGGGTACCATCATCGACGGCGCGACGGTCAACATGAACGACGCGCGCGCGACCGGCAGCAACGGCACCACGCGACGCGCCATGACCATCAAGTCCGGCAAGCTCAACCTGGGCTTCACCAGCAGCGCCGGCGCGTATGGCTCGGGCGCGCCGATTTGGTCGGTGCTGTTGAGCGACCTGACGATGGGCGGCACCGCCGGCGCCACCAGCGAACTCTCCTCCACGGGCATCATTTCGGGTAACCCCATCGGCTTCGGCATCGGGCCGGGCACCGGTGGCTCCATCACCTACGACGCCACCAACAACGGCGGCACCGCCACGATCTCCGCCATCTGGTCGGCCACCGGCACGAGCGCTGCGGGCACCGCCACGGTGAATGTCGGCGACAGCTCGGCGACGAACCTGGAAATGGATTTCACGGCCCGCATCAGCTACGACCAGAACGACGGACGCAATGTGACGCTCGACAAGACCGGGGCGGGCGTCATGCGCATCTCGGCCGCCAACTTCCTGCCCGGGCTGAAGGTGTCCGCCGGGCGGCTCATCGCCAACCATGTGCAGGCGCTGGGCGCCGACAGCACGGCCAACGGAGGTCTGCCCAACACCATCCTGGTGAGCTCCGGCGGCACGCTGCAGATCGGCGGAGCGTCCGGTCCCGGCACGATCGAGCACGCCGTCACCGCCGGCGGCACGATGACGGTCGAAGGGGGCGTTCTTGATCTGCTCACCGACGCCGCCTCGGTGCTCACCTTTGTGGATGGCGCCAATCTGGTGATGACTTCCGGCACCATTCTCGTGCACGCGCAGGGCAACACGGGCGCGACCACGCTCGGGCAGATTCGCGGCGGCACCGGCGCGTTCCAACTGACCGGGGGCACGCTCAATCTGGGCGGCTTCTTCAACGCGGCCGGGCAGTATCAGCTTTTTTCCGGCTTCTCCGGGGCGAACTCCACGACCGGGCTGACCCTCACCGGGTTTGACGCCGCCAACTTCGCCGCCTCCGTCAGCAACACCGGCGTGCTCACGGTGAGCGTCATTCCCGAGCCCTCCGCATACGGCTTGGCGGGCGCCGGCGCCCTGCTCGCCGTGTCGCTGGTGAGGCGCCGTCGGCGCAAGGTGTAGCGCCGCAGTTCCCTTCGGGGCGCGAAAAAGCCCGGAGCCTTGTCGGCTCCGGGCTTTTGTCGTTACGGGCTGATTTAGCCGCGCGGGTTGCCGTCGCGACCGTGGTGGTCGCGGTGGTTGCCGCCGCGCTGGTGCGGGCGGTGGCGTCCGTCGCGCGAGGGGTCCTTGGCGCCGTGGCCGGAGTTGCCGTGGCGGAACTCGCGGCGGCGATCGCCGTGTCCATGGCGCTCTTCGCGGCGGCCGGGCTGCCAGTCGCGCGAGTCGCGGTTGCCCTTGTTCTCGGACTTGGGCAGTTCGACGGTCTCGGGTTCCTTGGCGCTGAAGAGCTTGCCGATGGCGCGCTTGATCTTGCCGAAGAGGGTGGTGGGCTCCTGCTCGGGAATCTTGGGCGCCTCGATGGTCAGGCGGCCGGGGCGGTTGCGCTGCTCGTCGCGGCGACGCTCCTGGCGCGGTTCGCCGTCGCGGCGCTGCTGCTGTTCGCCCTGGCGGTTGTCCTGGCGCGGTTCGCGGTTGCCCTGCTGGCGGCGGTCGTCGTCGCGGCGGCGCTCCTGGCGCGGTTCGCGGTTGCCCTGCTGCTGCTGGCGGCGCTCTTCGCGGGCCTTGCGCTCGGCTTCCGGGTTGAGCTCGGCCTTGAAGGTGCCTTCGGACACCGGGGGCACGAACTCCTTGGGGCCGGCGGGCGCGGCGGGCGCTTCGCCGGTGCAGGCGCAGGGGCCTTCCGAGCAGCAGCCGGTCTCGGCGGCGGGCGCTGGGGCGGCTTCGCGCGGCTTGCGCTCTTCGCGCTCGGGGCGCGCGGGACGCTCAGTGCGTTCGGCGGGGTAGCCCTGGGCGTGCTTGCCCGAGAGCGACTCGGTCATGTCGGCGGGGTTCTCGACCTCGCCGAAGGCGACCTTGGCGGGCTGGCCGCCGGCGGGGGCGAACTTGCCGGCGGGGGCGCCGCGACCGCGGCCGCGACGGACGCCCGCGGGCGTGGTCGAGGTCTCGGAGGCGGTGACGGGGGCTTCCCCGCCGATCGCGCTGAGCGGCGGCAGTTCGGCGTGGGCGGCCTCGAAGGCGGATTCGGCGATACGAGGGGCGGAGGTCGCCGGCGCGGGCTTGTTCGCGGCGGCATCGGACGGAATCGAGGTGGGAGCGATAGGCTCGCCTTCCGGGGCGGGCGCGCTTTCCCGATTTTCGGTTTCGGACATTGCGTTGGTGGGTTGTGACTTTCCGTCAGCTTGGTTTGGCGGTATCTCCGGGCGGCTTCGGGCGCGCGGCGTTTTCCCTGAGGGGAAGCGGGCGGCGGGCCGTGCTCGACGGTGGTCGGGTGAGGCGTTCGCGACGGAAAATGCGAAAAGCCTGCCGTCGGCCGGGTGGCGGAGACCGGGGGTGGGATGTAGGTCAAACCCTTTGGGGTTCAACCTCATAGTTGGTTTTTCTGGGGGCGCAGCGCCCCGGGGGGAAGGCTCCCGTGCCGCCGGGGTGTTCCTCCGTCGCCCTTTTGGCGTCCCGCTCACTTCGCGCTTCTCTCTTCGCCCGCGCGTCTCTTATTCGCCGACTGCGAAAGTTTAGAACGCCTTACCGGGCGGACCCGCTTTCCTGAGAACAACCCTCAACCCCCACCACACCGTCATGTCATCCACTCCCGCGGCGGCGGCCGGCTCCAAGAGCTGGTATCTGCCCCTGCTCATCCTGCTTTCCGGCCTCGGCGGTCTCGTCGCCGGCGTCGACTACGGCATCATCGCCGTGGCGCTGCTGTATCTTGATAAGACCATCCCGATGACGCCGGCGGAACAGGGGTTCATGGTGTCCATCTATGTGTTCGGCGGGGTGATCGCCTCGCTGGTGGCCGGTGCGATGGCCGACTTCATCGGACGCCGCCGGATGATCCTGACGGCCGGCGCGATGTTCGTGGCCAGCATCCTGCTCATCTATGTCGCCAACGGTTATGTGCCCCTGCTGGTGGGACGCGTGCTGATGGGCCTCTCCGGCGGCTTCGTCTGCGTGGTGATCCCCCTGTACATGGCCGAGTGCCTGCCCACAGAGTTCCGCGGACGCGGCACGGCGGCCTTCCAGTTCCTCATGACGGTGGGCTTCCTGCTTTCCACCATCATCGGCAAGCACTTCGCCGACATCCATGACAAGGCCGTCGCGGCCGCCGCCGGCGACGCCGCCAAGATCTTCGCCGCCGACGAGGCGGCGTGGCGCAACATCTTCCTCACCGCGGTCGTGCCCGGCGTGCTGTTCATCGTCGCCGGACTTATCGTGAAGGAGTCGCCCCGCTGGCTGTTCCGGCGCAAGCGCTCCGAGGAGGCCGCCGCCGTGCTGCGCCTGTCGCGCAGCGCCGAGCAGACCGCCGTGGAGATGAAGGAGATGACGGACCGCGCGGCCGAGGGCACGACGAAGGAGGCCGGCGCGCCCGCGCACGCCGACTCGCTGTTCCAGCGCAAGTATGTGGTGCCGTTCGCCATCGCCTGCGTGGTGCTCGCCTGCACCCAGGCCACCGGCATCAACTCCATCATGTCCTACGGCGCCAAGATCCTCCAGGGCGCCGGCCTTTCCGAGGCCTCCGCGGCCGAGAACCTGCAGATCGTCACGGCCGTCAATGTGGTCGTCACCCTCATCGGCGCGCTGCTGGTGGACAAGCTGGGCCGCAAGATCCTGCTCACGGTGGGCACCGGCGGCATCGTCGCCTGCCTTCTCTCGGCCGGCGTGATCTTCAACAACTTCGAATCCAAGCGCGTGGATGTGCTCGCGCAGGTGCAGGCCGGCCTCTCCGCCGACGGCAAGTCGCTGCTGGTGAAGGTCGACGAGGCCACGCTCGCCAAGCTCGAGGACGGCGCGCCCGGCCAGCTGAGCGTGGCGTACAAGTTTGAGAAGAACAGCAAGCCCGCCATCGCCACGGCCTTCTCCAACGCCGCCGACGAATCGGCGCGGGTGCTCAAGATCGAGCAGCCGTCCGAGAAGAAGTGGGAGACGGACGCCGCCGGCAACAAGGTGGAGGTCGTGCGCGTGACCGACGCCGGCAAGATAGAGATCAAGAACGCCTCGTACGGCCCCATCGCCGAGGCCTCCACGGGCAAGTGGATCACCGGACTGCTGTGCGCGTTCATCGGCTTCTTCGCCATCGGCCCGGGCGTGTGCGTGTGGCTGGCGCTCACCGAACTGATGCCCACGCGCATCCGTTCGACCGGCATGAGCATCGCCATGGTGCTCAACACCGGCGTGCAGTTCCTCAGCGCGCTGTTCTTCCCCATCGTGGTGGGCAGCAGCGGCTTCCATGTGATGTTCTTCATCTGGGGCGGCTGCACCGTGCTGTACTTCATCACCGCCGCCTTCTTCATGCCGGAAACCAAGGGCAAGACCCTCGAGGAGATCGAGGACCACTTCGCCGGCAAGAAGCGCGCCTGAGCGCCCCGCGCGCCGCGCCCTCCGGCGTGACGCCCCTTCCCGAGAAGCCCCGCGGCGCCTGCGCCGCGGGGCTTCCGCTTTTCCCGCGACCGAGCGGACGCTTCCGCCTTTGACCTCCGCGCGCGCCGCCGCCTAACTGCCCGGCAAAGAGCGCCACCGCATGAACACCAACGCCCTCCACGCCGCCGTCGCCGCTCGCACCCTCGTCGCCCTGGGCGTGCGCGTCGCGGTCATCTCGCCCGGCTCGCGCAACACGCCGCTCACCGCCGCGTTCGTGGCCGAGCCCGGGCTGGCGTGCACGCCCGTGCTCGACGAGCGCACCGCCGCTTTCTTCGCGCTCGGGCACGCCAAGGCGACGGGCGAGCCGGCCGTGCTGCTGTGCACCTCCGGCACCGCGGCGGCGAACTACCTGCCGGCGGTGGTCGAGGCGCGCGCGTCGTCCACGCCGCTCATCGTGCTGAGCGCCGACCGGCCGGCCGAGATGCGCGAGTGCGCCTCGGGCCAGGCGATCGACCAGGTGAAGCTTTTCGGTCACTACCCGGTCTGGCAGGCCGAGCTCGCCACGCCCTCGCCGCGCGCCGCCGACACGCTCGCGCACTGGCGCCAGTCGTTCGTGCACGCCGTGGAGCGCGCGCTCGACGCGCGCGGTCCGGTGCACCTGAACCTGCCCCTGCGCGACCCGCTCGCGCCGCACGAGAATCAGCCGGGGTGCGAGGCGCCCGCCGGGTTCGACCTTGCCGCGTTCTGCGCGCACCGCCGGCCGGTCGAGGCCGTGCCGTCCGACAACACCCTTT
Source organism: uncultured Opitutia bacterium (assembly GCA_945957395.1). Classification (GTDB taxonomy): domain Bacteria; phylum Verrucomicrobiota; class Verrucomicrobiia; order Opitutales; family UBA953; genus CAMFKE01. The sequence goes on along the minus strand of CAMFKE010000005.1, from coordinate 92,108 downwards.
GCGACATCGCGTTTTGGACGAAGTTCAACGCGCCCAAGGAGACGCACGAACGCGGGCTCATCGTGGTGGGCGCGTGCGGCCACGGTCGCCGCGGGCCCGAGGCCTTCGCGCGCGGCGTGCTCGCGCTCGCCGCGTACACCGGGTACCCGGTGCTGGCCGATTCGCTCGGCCCCGTGCGCGGCGCCCCGGGCGCAAATGCGTATGTCATCGCCGGATACGACATGATCCTGCGCTCCGACGAGGCCGCCGCCGCCCTGCGGCCCTCGGTGGTCATCCGCATCGGCCAGCCGCCCACCGGCAAGACCCTTCGCCGCCGACTCGCCGAGTGGGATTGCCCCACGCTCGTCGTCTCCGCCTCCGGCGCCAACCTCGACCCGCTTCACCGCCGCTCCTCCACGCTGCGCACCTCGCCCGAACTTTGGGACACCGACGGCTTCGCCACCAAGCCCCCTTCGGCCTACGCCGAAATGTGGGCCGACGCCGACGCCGGCGTCGGGCTCGACCTGGATTCGGCGCTGGAGGCCGAGGGCGCGCTGCGCGAGCCGCATGTGACGGCGCTGCTGGCGCGCCGGCTGCCTGCGGGCACGCCGCTGTTCGTGGCCAACAGCATGCCGGTGCGCGACACGGAGGCGTTCCTGCCGCGCGGTTCGCGCGCGCACCCGGTGTTTCACAACCGCGGGGCCAACGGCATCGACGGCACGCTCGGCACGGCGCTGGGCGTGGCCGCCGCGCTGGGGCGCCCGTGCGCGCTGCTGACCGGGGACCTCTCGCTGCTGCATGACACGAACGCGCTGCTGCTCGCCTCGCGCCTGAAGACCACGCTCACGGTGATCCTGGTGAACAACGACGGCGGCGGCATCTTCAACCACCTCGCCGTGTCGGCGACGCCGGCGTTCGAGGAGTTCTGGGCGACGCCGCAGACCGTGGATTTTCAGAAGCTCGCCGGCGCCTACGCGGGCGTCTCGCACACGCTCGTCGCGGACAAGGAGTCGCTCGGGCGCGAGCTGTCCGCCGAGCCCGGATCTCCCGGCGTGCGCATCCTGGAGGTGCGCACCGAGCGCGCCGGCGACGCCGATTTCCGCCGCAGACTCTTCGCGCGCTTCGCGTGAGGCGCGCGGGCGTCTCGCTCAGTCGGCCTCGCGGATGAGGGCCTTGTCGATGCGCTGGCCGTCCATGTCCATGACCTCGAAGATGTATCCGGAACACTCGAAGCGGTCGGTCGGCTTGGGGATGCGGCCGAGGCGGAAGAGCATGAAGCCGGCGAGCGTGTGGTAGCAGCCGCGGTTCTCCCCGGGCAGCTCGCGCAGCTCCAGCAGGTTCTTGAGGTCGCCGATCTCCATGAGCCCGTCGGCCAGCCAGGATCCGTCGTCGCGCCGGTGCGCCTCGGCCTGGGCCGTCTTGAGCTCCGTGGGGATGTCGCCCACGATGGCCTCCAGCACGTCGTTGATGGTGACGAGCCCGCGCACGGAGCCGAAGTCGTCGGTCACCAGCGCCATGTGGCGGCGCTCCTTTTTGAAAAGCTCCAGCAGGCGCGTGGCGTTCATGGTGAGCGGCACGGTGAGCGCGGGCGTCACGAGGTGGCGTATCTCGGCCTTGCCGGCGAGCGAGAGGTTGGCCCACAGGGCCTTGACGGTGACGGTGCCCAGCACGCGGTCGGGGTTGCCGTCATGCACGGGGAAGTAGGTGTGGCCGCTGCCGGCGACCATGCGCCAGTTCGCCTCGTCGGGCTCGTTGATGTTGAGCCAGACCACGCGCGTGCGCGGGGTCATGAGGCCGCCCGCGGTGAGGCGGTCGAGCGAGAGCACGCCGGCGACCATGTCGCGTTCGCCCTCGTGGAAGGAGCCGGACTGCATGCCCTGGTCGATGAGCATGCGCACCTCCTCGTCGGAGACCGCCGAGTCGACGGATTTCTTCAGGCCGAACACGCGCAGGATGCCGTCGGCCGTGAGGCTGAAGGCGCGCACGGCCGGGGAGGCGAAGGCCGACACGAGCAGCATGGGGCCGGAGACGAAGCGCGCCACGCCCTCGGGGAAGAACATGGCGAGGCGCTTGGGCACGAGTTCGCCGAACACGATGGAAAGCGCGCCGATGACCACCGACAGGATGCCCTCGGACACCGCCTGGGCGTGCGAGGCGATGAACGGCAGCCCGGTGGCGGCCAGGTGCGGCGCGAGGCGGTCGCCCAGCGCGGCGCCGCCGTAGATGGCGCCCACGATGCCGGCGAAGGTGATGCCCACCTGCACGGTGGACAGGAAGCGCGAGGGGGTCTCGATCAGCGTGAGCGCGCGCGCCGCGGCGGCGTCGCCCTCCTCGGCGCGCGACTGAAGCCGCGCCTTGTTGGCCGAGACGAGTCCGATCTCGGACATCGCGAAGAACGCGTTGATCGAGAGCGAGACGAGGATGATGAGGATTTCCATGGGGAGGCCTCAGGGCATACGCCGGAGCGCGCCCGCCTGACGAGAGGAAACCTGCCGGAGGGCCCGCGCGGGGCTCAGTCCGCAAGCGGCACGGTGAGCTTGAAGGTCGTGCCGGAGGCGCCGGTGTTTTCCACCACGATGTCGCCGTCGTGGCCGCGCAGGATGCGCTTCACGATGGAAAGGCCCAGCCCGGTGCCCTCGCTGCGTCCGGTCAGGAAGGATTCGAAGACGCGCTCGCGGATGCCCTCCGGTATGCCCGGGCCGGTGTCCGCCACGCGGATGACGCCCGTGCGGCCGGCGGGATCGTCCTCGCGGGAGAGGTCCACGCGGATGGCGCCGCCGTGCGGCATGGCCTGAACGGCGTTGAGCAGCAGGTTGAGCAGGGCCTGGCGGATCTCGCCGCGGTTGCCGGAGACGGGCAGGGGGGCGTCGGGTTTGGAGAAGGAGGCGGACACATGGGCGCTTTCGAACTTCATGCGCATGAGCAGCAGCGTGTCGGCGACCTCCCGGGCGAGGTCGAAGCGCTCGTCGTCCACCGCCTTGCGCCGGCCGAACTCGAGCACGCGCGTGACCACGGATTCGAGGTGGCCGAGCTTCTCGCCGATGACGCGCAGGTCCTCGCGGCGCGGGTCGTCCTCGGGGAAGTCGATGCCGAGGGAGTCGAAGAGCAGGCGGATGACGGTGAGCGGGTTGCGCACCTCGTGGGCGATCTCCGCGGAGATGAGGCCCAGCGTGGTGAGCTGGGCGTGCTCGCGCAGGCTCTCCTCGATCGAGAACACGCGCGCGTAGAGCCGGGCGTTGAGCCAGGCGGCGGCGCCCAGGGAGGCGAGGGTGGACACGAGGCGGCGCTCGTCGTCGCTGAAGCGGTGGGGCTCGCCGGAGAAGAGCACGATGAGCCCGAGGGTCTCCTCCTCGAAGCACACCGGGGCGGCGAGCATGGAGCTGCGGCACAGGCCGGGCGTGAGCCGCGCGAAAAGGTTTTCCTCGGTGCGCCCGGCGTTGTCCACGCACAGCGTGCGCCGGCGGGAGACGGCCGAGCCCAGCGAGGTCTCGCCGGTGTGCACGAGAGGGGCGAGCACGGAGCCGCGCAGGTCGCCGTGGTGCGCCGTGGCGCGCAGCGTGTCGCCCTCCAGCGTGTACACGGCGCATACGGCGCCGTCGAAAAGGTCGTGTCCGCGCCGCGCCAGGTCCTGGGCGAGCGCCGGCTCGGCGCGCTCGCGCACGAGTTCGCGTCCGGCGCCGACGAGGGATTCCAGCCGCGCGTTGAGGGTGTTGAGGCGGCGCACCAGCCAGAGGCGGCGGACCGTCTTGGCCGTCTCGCCGGCGAGCAGTTCGAGCAGGGCGGCGTCGCGTTCGGTGAAGGCGCCGAGGCGGTTGCTGTCGCAGTTCACCACGCCGATGATGCCGCCCATGAGTACGAGCGGCACGGCCACCTCGCTGCGCACGTCGCGGCGCAGGGCGAGGTAGCGCACATCGCGCGTGACATCGGGCACGAGGGCGTTTTTGCCGTGCAGCAGCACCCACCCGGTGATGCCCTCGCCGGGGCGCAGCTCATGGCCGATGGCGGGGCGAGGGAGTCCGCGCTGCACCTCGATGCGCAGCATGCCGCTGTCCGGGTTGAGCAGGGCGATGGAGGCGCTGGAGGCGCCGAGCATGCGCACGATCTCGTCGAGGATGAGGTCGAGCGCCTCGCGCGGGTCCTCGGTGCGGTTGGCGAGTTCGCCGATGCGGTAGAGGCTCTCCAGGGCGGCGGTGTCGCGGTGCATGGGGCGGGGCGGGTTTTCGGTGTTCTGTGTTCGGTGGTCTCCGTGAGGCTGCTGAAAGCGGGCTGAAAACCGAAAACGGAAAACCGGAAACTCAGATGGAGTGGTCCATGTTGAAGGCCGGATTGAAGGCGGAGGCCTTGCCCACGATGACCGCCGGCACGCCGGCCACCGAGGTGTGCGCCGGCACATCGCGCAGCACGACCGAGCACGCGCCGATCTTGGCGCCCTCGCCGATCTCGATGTTGCCCAGCAGCTTGGCGCCGGCGCCGATGAGCACGCCGCGGCGCACCTTCGGGTGGCGGTCACCGCGCTCCTTGCCGGTGCCGCCGAGGGTGACCTCGTGCAGGATGGACACATCGTCCTCGATCACCGCGGTCTCACCGACCACGAAGCCGGTGGCGTGGTCGAGCAGGATGCCGGAGCCCAGGCGTGCGGCCGGGTGGATGTCGGTGGCGAGCACCTCGCTCATGAGGCTCTGCAGCCACAGCGCGAGCTGGTGGCGGCCGGCGTTCCAGTAGTGGTGCGACACGCGCTGGGAGGCGATGGCGTGGAAGCCCTTGAACCACAGGAACGGCGTGAGCGCCGAGTCGCACGCCGGGTCGCGCTCCAGGATGGCGGCGAGGTCGCGGCGCGCCTTTTCGGCGATGGAGGCGTCGGCCAGCACGGCCTCTTGGAAGACGCCGAAGAGGCGCCCGTCGTGGTGGTCGTGCGGGGAGAGCTTGGCGGCGAGGCGCCAGGCGAGGGAGCGGGCGAAGTCCTCGCGGTCGAGCACCCAGTCCTTGAGCATGGGGCGCATGGCGGGCTCGGCGTCGTAGGCCTTCTCGGCGTGAAGACGCAGGGTGTTCCACAGCGGGTCCTCGGGGCGGGCGGTAGGGAGTTGCTCGGGCATCGGTTGACGGGTTTGGATTCCCGGGGTTACTTGCGGGAGTCTTCAAGGCAAACCCCAACCCCCGATACGACCATGACCAAATACCTGCGCATCCTTTCCCTTTCCCTCTTCGCCGGCGCCGCCTCGCTCTTCGCCGACCCCGCCGTGGGCGCAGCGGCGCCCGAGTTCTCGGCCAAGGACGCCGACGGCAAGGCGGTGAAGCTCTCCGACCACAAGGGCAAGGTGGTGGTGCTCGAATGGTTCAACCCCGGCTGCCCGTTCGTGAAGAAATTCTACGCTCCCGGAAAAATGCAGGAGCTGCAAAAGGCCTACGCCGCCAAGGGCGTGGTGTGGATCACCGTGGCCTCCACCAAAGCCAAGCACCCCGACCACCTCGACGGCGCCGGGCTCAAGGCCAAGGCGCTCGAGTGGAAGGCCTCTCCGGGCGTGATGCTGGACGACACCGACGGCGTCGTGGCGCGCCTCTACTCGGCCAAGACCACGCCGCATGTGTTCGTGGTCGGCGCCGACGGCAAGCTGCTCTACAAGGGCGCCATCGACTCCGGCCGCTCGCCCAAGTCCGACGAGATCGCCAAGTCCACCCCGTACCTGGCCAACGCCATCGACGCTGCGCTCGCCGGCAAGACCCCCGAGCCCGCCGAGACCAAGCCCTACGGCTGCGGTGTGAAGCTCTGAGCCCGCGACGCCCCAAAACGAAGGCCGCGAAGAACCGGGAGGCTTCCCGTGTCTTCGCGGCCTTTCCGTTTGCGGCCTTCGGCTCAAAGCCCGAGCCGGCGCGCGGTCTCGGTGAGCCACTTCGCCAGCCTTTGGAACGCCCCCGGCTCGGGCTCCTTCACCACCAGGGTTCGTTCGGCCCGGTCGATTTCCACGACCGCGCCGGCTCGCAGGTCGGATGCCAGGGCCTCGGCCAGGATTTCACGCGGAGTGCCGCCGCGAAACTCGGAGAGTTTTCGCTCAAATGGATCCGAACTCCCATGCCAATAGCGGTTTACGTCCAGCTCGGTGCGCACGCGCACAGCCGTTTTTAGGGTAATTCCGGCCTTGTCCCAATGCGCTGGAATGGGCCTGTCGAGCGGGTCCTCGATGCTCGGCTTGATATGACTCGCCGGAAACTCCGGCAGTCGCATCCGGATCCTGCGCACACCCGAGAACTTCGAGATGCGAATGCTGTCGGACGGGGCGTCCGGAGACTGGCTGATGGCAAGCAGGCCGCCCCAAGTCCTCCAGAAGGACAGCTCGCGCCCGTTTGCGTCGGTTGCGCTCAATCCGTCAGTCTGGGTGCCCCGGGGGAACTGAATGAAGTGCAGCCGTACTGTTGTTCCCCCGAAGAATGAAATCTGAGCGTTCCCGTCGATCCATCCCTGGCCGGCACCGCTGCCCGTGAACGCTGTGAATGTGCCCAAGTGCCGCACCGGCATGCCTGCCAAATCGGTCTCACTGGCTGCGGTGACTGGCAAATCCACCGATTTCAGAGGGCCATGATAGGCGATGAAGATGAGCTCTTTGGCTCCGGCTTCCCATCGGGCCACAGGGGCGCTCAGCACCTGCAGGCTCCCGCTTGAACCATAAGTGATGCCAGACTCCGTCGTGTGCCTCGATTCGACCTCCAAGATGCCGGACTTGCGCAGGCGCAGGCCCCCTTTCAGTTCGAAGACGCATTGAATGGCTTGCGGTTGGGCTGGCCACGATCCGCCGCCGGACTCCCGCCACCCCAAGGACTTGGCCTCATCTTCCGTCAGCGCTTTGCCCTCCGGGGTCATCGCCCAAGAGAAACGGCTTCCACAGGTGGAGTTGATGCCGTCGTCCAACCCGACAATCACCTTGAGCCGAGCCTCGCTGTCGTCGCTGAAGGCGATGGGCTTGGTGCAATCCACCGACGGCTCCGGCTGGCCCGGAATCGCATCCCTGTCGTGGGTGGGGTTCACTCCGATGATTTCGAAGGCGGAGCGTGCGGATGCGTTCGGACCCATTCGCCGGTCCAATTCCTCTTTGCTCAACGCACGCACCTCCATGGGCGGCAACATCGCGAACGCCTCCGGAGCTCCCTTTTCCTCTAGGAATCGCACGCCGTAGCTGTCGGGCGAGGCGACGAATCGTGCGTCCCAAGTCAGTTCGGGTCTCGGCGGCTTGCGTGTGCCGAGGTAAATGACGAGCGCGGAGGCGCCCAGAAAGACGGCGAGTGAGCCCCATATCACGACGGAACGATGATTCATAAAGGCCGCGCACGCTGGAGCGCCTAGCCAGGCGAGCAAATCGGAAATCCGTACCCCTAGTCCGCCTGCGGCTTGAGCGCGGCGGGGGCGCCGCAAACCGGGTGGGCGGTTTGAAAAAAGCCCCGGCGGTGAGGCCGGGGCTTTTGAACAGGAGTCGCGACGGGGAGCGCGCGTATCCGAAGGGTGATTACTTGGTCTTCCAGACGGCCTCGTGCAGCTTCGCCTCGGGGGAGGCGGGCTTGATCACGAGCCACTTGGCGCCGGCGGGAATCTGGAACTCGGCGATGTCGGCGGAGGCGGTGCCGAGGGAGCGGGGCGAGCCGTCCTTGGCCGTGGCGACGCCGATGGCGGCGCCCTTGCCGGAGCCGGAGGCGAAGAAGAGCACGACGCCGCGGGTGTCCGCGGGGATCTCGATGGCCTGGGTGGCGCCGAGCGGGGCGAGCGTGTCGAGGCGTCCGTCGGTGAACACGGAGGCGGCGTCGCCGCTGTCGGTGACGCGCACCTTGAAGGCGGCGATCTTCACATCGGCGGGCTTGCCGGCGTTGCGCACGCGCACGGCGCGGGCGGTGCCGGAGGCGTCGCCGACGAGGGCGGTTTCGCCCTTGGCCTTGAGCTTGAGCTCGCGCCAGGTCTTGCCGTCGTCGGAGGCCTCGACCTTGGCCCACTCGGCGGGCTTGGGGGCGGAGAGGTCGAGCTCGACGGAGCGAAGGCCGACGGGTGCGGGGAAGACGATGCCGACATCCTTGCCGGTCTCGAAGCTGAAGACTTCGAGCTGGGGGGTGAGCATGAACCAGTCCTTCTCCTTGCGCACGGGGATGCCGGAGAGGTTTTTCACGGAGGTGAGCACCTTGGGCTGCGAGGCGGTGGGGTTGATGGCGAAGGAGCGGATGGCGGTCCAGGCCTTGGCGTTTTCCAGCACGCGGTAGCGCACCTGGCGCGCGTTCACGGCCTTGCCTTCCCAGAAGACGGATTCGCCGGAGGTGGGCACGCCCAGGCTCGTCCAGTTCTTGCCGTCGGCGGTGTACTCGAGCTGGCCCTTCTTCACGAAGTCGTGGTCGCCGTCCTTGCGGCCCATGACGAGGGAGACGCGGGAGACGGGGGCGGGTGCGCCGAGGTCGACGGCGAACCAGTCGCCGGCCTTCTGGTCCTGCTCGTTGTAGAAGTAGGAGGCGGGGTCGGCGTCGGTCATCTTGTCGATGCCGTTGGGGGTGCCGCGGTGGGTGAGGCCCTTGATCTCGAGGGCGGGCTTGCCGATGGCGGCGATCTGCAGCTTGGCGCCGAGGGATTTCATGACCTCGTCGACGAGGGGGGCCATGACGAGGGAGCCGACCTTGATGCCGGGCTGCCACGCGTTGCGGTTGTTGGTGCGGGCGACCTCGGCCTGCTTGGCGAGGGCCTGGGCGGCGCGCGAGTAGGCGGACCACTGGGCGGCGCGGTCGGTGGTGTCGGCGGCGTCGAGGGCGGCCTGGCCGGCGAGGCCGAGGGCCTCGAAGGCGTCGAGCCAGGCGGCGATCTGGCGGAGCAGCTCGGGGTTCTCGGCGCCGGCGCGGATGGCGGCGGGCGCGGCGGCGATCTTGACGAACTCGGCGCGCAGCTTGGCGGAGGCGTCCTTGTCGATCTTGCCGGCGCGGAAGGCGGCGAGGTAGGCGTCGGCGACGGGCTTGAACTCGACGGACTCGGGGCGGCGGTAGCCGTGGCCGTTGGGGCCGTTGTCCTGGTTGTGGGTGCAGAAGGTGCGGAAGGCGTCGGAGGCCTTGGGCATGATGTCCCTCATGGCGCCTTCCCAGGACTTGAGGGCGTCATAGCCCTTGGGGTTCCAGCAGTATCCGGCGACGCCATACAGGCCGACCTTGGCGGCCTCGGAGCGGCCCATGGGGTTGGAGGTGAAGCCGGACATGAGCTCGGCGGCCTCGGCGGTGTTGCCGAAGATGCGCTGGCCGAGGGACTTGGCCCAGTCGCGGATCCAGGCGGGGAAGTCGGCGGTGTCGCCATAGGTGGGGCCCATGTTGACATTCGTGCGGCAGAAGTCGTTGCACGGGGCGTTCCACCAGATGTACGCCTTGCGGCGCAGGCGGCCGTTGATGTACTCCATGGCGTCCTTGTCGAGGTCGGCGACGACGGAGTTGCCGGTCCACATGACATGGATGGAGGGGTCGAGGGTCTCGCCGAGGATGTCGAGGTAGGTGCCCTTTTTCTGGTTGGCCCAGCCCTTGTTGTACTCGGTGGGGCAGAGGATGAGGGGGGTGACGTCGCCCTTGACCTTCACGAACTCCTTGTGGAGGCGGTTCATCATCTCGGCCTGGCGCTCGGCCTTGGTGCCTTCGCCGCCGATGTCGTCGAAGAACACGGAGAAGGAGCGCACGCCGAGCTTGTACATGTCCTCGAACTTGGACTTGGCGGCCTGGAAGTCGGCCTCGGTCCACTTGATGTCGCCTCCCGGGTGGATGGCCCAGACGAAGTTCACCTTGGCGGCCTGAGAGGCGACGACGAGCTCGCGGATCTTTTCGGATTCCTTGGCGGGGTAGGGCTTGCGCCACTGGCTGCGGTGGTAGGGGTCGTCCTTGGGGCCGTAGATGTAGGTGTCCATCTTGTGGCGGCCGCAGAAGGCGATGAGCGAGAGGCGGTTCTCGTGGTTCCAGCAGTCTTCGGGGATGCCGTAGAAGCCTTCGACGATGCCGCGGAAGGGCACGACGGGGAAGTCGAGCACCTCGGCGGCCGGCAGGTCGGCCGGGTTGGCGTCGGCGTCGAGCAGCTGGCGGAGGGTCTGTAGGGCGTAGGCGGTGCCGCGCGCGTCGTGGCCGACGAGGGCGAGCACGCCTTTGCGCGCGACGAGGCGGTAGGCGCCGGACTTGGCGGGCACGCCCTGGTCGAAGCCCTTCACGGCGGCGTCGCCGACTTTGCCGATGCGCACCTCGGTGATGTCGCCGGTGGAGGCGGCGAGCGCGAGGCGCGCGCGCAGCAGCTTGACCGAGTCGGCGTCGGCGGTGTCGGCGCCGACGACCTTGGCGGAGGAGGAGAGGGTGAGCAGGCCGCCGGTGAGCTTCATCTCCTGGGGCGTCGGGAAGACGGTGGGAGCGGTCTGGGCGGCGAGGGCGAGGGGGGCGAGGGCGAGCGGGAGCAGCGCCGCGCGCAGGGAGATGAGGGGGTGTCGCATCGGTGATGGCGGGTGAACAAATGTCACCGGCGAGTGTTCCTCAATACTCGAAAAAAAGCGCGGTGGGGCGCGAAGTCCCGGGCGGCGCCGGGGGCTTAGCGGGAGGCGGCCGGGGGCCGGGGCGCCGGAGGGATGTCGAGGTCGACGAAAACCGGCCTGTGGTCGGAGGCGGCGGCGGCTTTCGGGTGGTCGAAGATGCGGGCGCGCGGGGCGAGCGGCCGGAGGGCCGGGGTGACGAACGCGTAGTCGGATCGGTCGTAAAAGCCCTTGCGGTCGTTGCGGTAGGTCCAGGTCTCCCCGGCGCTGTCGCGCGGCTCCATCCGGAGGAGGCGGAATCCCGCGACGGCGTCGTTCTCGAACCGGGTGAGGGCGGCGGCGTTGGGGCCGTCGTTGAAGTCGCCCACGAGCAGCGCCGCGCAATCGGGCGAGGCTAATCCGTCGGCGGCGAGGCGCTCCTTGACGGCGACGGCCTCGGCGGCGCGCTCGCGCTCGGCGCGCGGGTCGCGTTTGTCGCGGGTGAGTCGGCTTTTGAGGTGTACGGTGTAGATTTTAATCGGTCGGCCTTCGGACGACACGGTCACGCCGAGCAGGCCGCGGTTGACGAGCGCGACGCTCTCGCCGGGGGAGGGCAGTTCGAAGGCGGAGGTCAGGCGCGGGTGGCGCCGGATGTCGGCGAAGGGGCGTTTGGAAAGGAAGGCGAGGCGGCGGTGCGGATCGGGCCCGTCGAGGGTGGCGGTGTGCGGGTAGGCGAGGCCGTCTCGGGCGAGGTCGCGCCGGAGCTCCTCGACGAAGGGGGCGCCGCCGATTTCCTGCACGGCGAGCACATCGGCGTCGAGGGCGACGAGCAGGGCGCGCAGGGCCTGCTTCTGCTTCTCCGGCTTGGGCGCGTTGCGCGAGAAGCCGTCCTCGGTGACGCGGTTGGCGAGGTTGTAGTTCTCGAGGTTGTAGGAGGCCACGCGGAGCGTTTCCGCGAGGAGCGCGGCGGGCGAGAGGACGAGGGCGGCGAACAAACGCAGGGGCGATGCTGGCATGGGACGCTACTTGCACCGTGCGCGTTTTGCGCGGTTTTGCAGACGGAAACCGGCGGCCGGCCGTGGGGGCGGCTTCCTAGGGGCGCGCGGCGGGGGCGAGCAGTTCGGTCACTTCGCGGGAGGTGGTGCGCGCGATGTCGGCTTCGGCCAGGGCTTCGTTGAGCAGTTGGCGCAGGACGGGCTCCGGTTCGCCTTGGGCGAGTTTTTCCAGGAAAAGGCCGTGGGCCACGAGCGCGTTGTGCCAGATCGGGTTGGCGCGGGGAAGCCTGGCCTTGAAATGCAGGACGCGCCGGCGCGCCTCGTCGCGCACCCGGGGTTCCTCGCGCCGCGCGATGAGGGCGGGGCCGTCCAGGGGCAGGTCGCGGTCGTTCTCGCGGATGACGAAGCGCGTGAGGCGCGCGAGGTCCTCGGCGGACTGCGCGGTGCCGGCGACGGGGGTGAACCGTTCGCGGGTTTCGCGAAGGAAGGCGGCGGGCCACCAGGCGTCCGCCTGCTCGCCGCCGGACTTCCTGTCGGGCACGCACTTGGCGAGCGTCGTCTCCAGGCCGGAGCCCATGGCGGCTTCGGCCAGCGCGGTGCGAGGGTCGGCGGTGTTGTCGCGGCGTATGGCGCGATGCAGCCAGAAGGCGGCGCGGGACCGGCGCGAGGCCTGCTCGGGAGGGGCGTCGGCGAGGTTGTCCAGGTCGGCGAGCGGCGTGAGTTCGTCGGTGGCGGCGAGCCTTTGGAGCTGCTCGAGCAGCGCGGGGTTTTCGGCGATGCGCGTCTGCCAGGCCAGCGCCTCGCAGGCCCACGGCGCCGGGTCCGCGCGGCGGCCGGCCGCCTGGGCCAGCCTGTGCAGCGCGGCGCGGGCCAGGGCGCGGGCGCAGGCGTGAGTGTCGCTCAGGGATGCGCGCGGGAGGATGACCGAGGTCTGTCCGTCGGCGGTGTTGAGCGTGGGGAAGCCCGGGGAGGGCGAGATGTACAGGGAGACCCGGCCCGGAGCCAGGTCCGCGGGGCGGAAACCGTCCGCTTCGAGCTCGCGGCCGAGGCGCGAGGCGAGTTGCGCGGCGCGCATGTTGCCTTCGGTGTCCTCGCCGGCGATGGCGAACCAGGGCGTGGAGGAGAAGAACACGCGAGGGGCGGCGGGGGGCTCGCGGGGCGGCTCGTCCGGCTTGCCCAGCGGCGCCGGGGCGGCGGCCAGGGCGGCGGGAAGGAGGCAAAGAAAGGCCCGCATGGCGTCGCGCATGCAGGCCTTGGGGGAGGCGGGGCGGGTCATCGCTTACTTGTCGGCGAGCACCTTGGCGGGGGCTTCCAACAGGAGCTTGTTGTCGCGAATCACGATGCGCCTGTAGGCGGTGAGCTTTTCCCAGAAGGTCTTGGCCGATTCCTGGTTGCGGAGCAGTTCGGAGATGCCGCCCATGACGGTGGAGGTGATGAGGCCGCGGGGCACGCGGGCGTGGCCGACATAGACATCCTCGAAGACCCAGGAGGTCTCGCCGCCGTCGTAGCCGGGGCGGGCCACGAACTGCAGGGGCACTTCGGAAACGGGCAGGCTCATGACCTTGAGCTTGAAGGGCATGGTGACGGTGAGCACCTCGTCCTTCTCGGTGCCGGGGCGCTGCCCGCCGATGCGCACGAAGGGCGTGCCGAGCTTGGCGTCGATGTCCTCCTTCACTTCCGCGCCGGTGAAGGTGCGCGAAAGCCACTGGTTGATTTCGCGGTCGTTGAGCGAGGTGGCCACGCCGGCTTTGATGGCCTTCTCCTTCTCGAGCGCGTTGCCGACGCTCTTGGAGGTGGATTGCTTGAGCCAGTAGACCTTGGGCAGGGAGACTTCCGCGTCCGGTTTCTTGGGGTCGGGCGCGGGCAGCGAGACCAGGGTTTTCACGGGAAGCAGGGCCTGGCTGATGAAGCCGAGGGCGCCGCCGAGAAGGATGCTCAGGATGGCCAGCGTGATGATGCCAAACCACTGTTTGGCGATGTTCTTGGATTCGGAATCGGAGGACATGGCGTTATCGGGAGTTTATGGTATGACAGGGTAGCTTGAACGGCCCGGGCCGCAAGCGGTCATTGGGCGAAGTGCGGGTGGATTTCCAAGGTCATGCCGGAGGGCACGCTGATCGGGGCGCCGTCGGCGGGCGTCTCGTCGTTCTTCCAGAGGGTGACGGTCACGGGGCTTCCCGCCTCGGGGCAGACCCACTGCCAGCGGCCGACATCGACATATTCCATGGGCACGCCCTTGGAGGTGGAAAGGCCGGGGCCGAAGCCGCGCAGGAAGGGCTTGTTGCCGATGCCGATCATGACATGGGCGACGAGAGCGGTGTCGTGCTTGCCCGGGCGGCGGGGCTTTTTCTTCGACTCGGCCTCGTCGTCGAGGGCGAGCAGGTCGGGCTGGCGCGTCTGGGCGGCGGGTGCGGGCATGTCGTCCTGTGAGTCGTCCTCGTCGAGGCCGGCGGAAAGCCAGTCGTCGTTGTCGTCCTCCTCGCCGTCGGTGAGCTCGGCCTCGGCCTCTTCGGGAGAAGTGGTGAGCGGCTCGACGGCGCTGCCGGCGGGCGAGGCGAGGCCCGTTTCGGGCAGGGTGGCCTCACCCCAGTCCTCTTCGGGCAGGTTGTCGCCGTCGAAATCGTCGTCGGTCTCGAACGAGCCTTCGATGTCCTCCTCGGAGAGGGGCGGCACGGCGGCGGCAGGGGCGGCCGGTCCGGTGGCTTCGGGGTCTTTGGCGGAGGCGTTGTTGCCGTTGATGAGGCGGGAGACGGCCGCTCCGGCGACGCCTGCGGCGAGGGCCTTTTCAAGGGCGCCGCGGGCGGGGCCGCTGCCGGGGTCGGCGTCGGAGAAGTGTTGGGTTTTCTCCACGGTGTGCTCGAAGGCGCGCAGGGCGTCGGCCTGCTGGTCGGCCTGGGTCTGGAGCTCGAAGACGGAGGACTTGGTCTCGGCGAGGTCGGCGGCGATGGCGGAGAGCGTCTCGCGGGCTTCGGCGATGCTGACGGCCAGGTCGGTCATGGTGCCGGCGAGCGACTCGATCTGGTCGGCCTCGGGCTTGGCGTCCGGCTTCTGCGCGAGGCGCTTCATGAGGGCCTCGCCGAGCTTGTGAAGGTCGTCCTGAATCACGCGCAGGTTTTCGGCGGTCTCCTTGCGCAGGCTCTCCACCTCGGCCGCGGCGGTGTCGGCCGCGGCGGCGGGGCGGTTGGTGTTGCGCCACCAAAGGTAGGCGCACCCGGCGCCGGCGGCGCCGACGAGAAGCAGCTCGGTCACATGAATGGCGGGGCTGACCTTGTCGCCCAGCATGGCGTGCAGCGCGATGACGGCGCCCACGGAGACGAGATCGATCGCGACGAGCGGCCAAAGGGCGGAGGAAGAATCCGGCGAGCGGAGCGACATGGGATGGCTTCGGGGTGTGGGGTGAGGTGGGCCGCCGACCGGTTTTCACAGGGCGTGGCGTGCGCGCACCTTGGTTCCCCGAGGCTTTCAAGGCAACGCGGGAATTAGGCCGCATGTCGTCGGGATTTGGTCAAAACCGGGGGTGGGCGGGGGGCGTCCCGCCGGTAAATCGGGTTTTAGATGTGCGGTTTGGGACGGGGGCGCAGGGGGGATTGAAAAGGCATGATTGACCCTAGGGAGAAAGGGTGGTTCCGCGAAGGACGGCCTTCCCGATGTATCTCCCTATTCCCTCTCGTTTTCGCCACGGCATGCGCCTTCCTTTAGCCGCCTGGTGCGCCGCCGCCGTTCTCCTGTCCGGCTGTGGCGCCACGCGTACCGACGAACTGTTGCCGCCGGTGGAACGGCAGTCGCCGGAGTGCCCGCCGCCCGCGCGCCTGGCGCGCTCCGAGGCGGAATATGTCGCGAAGCGGCGCGCCGTCGTGGGTTTGGCCGAACCCGGCATGGCGAAGGGGCCCTTGGTCGGGCTGGCGGCCAGCGGCGGGGGCATGCGCAGTGCGGTGATCAATGTGGGCGCGCTTCAGGGGCTTCAGGATGTCAGGGTGCGCGACGGGGTGACCGCCTTGGAGCGCGCCGATTACCTCAGCGCCGTCTCCGGCGGTTCGTACACGGCTTCCTGGCTGGTCTGTCACGCCCTGGCCGCACCGCTGCACGAGGTCTACGGCCGGTACCGCGAGGGGCCCTTCTCCTATGCGGCGCTGTTCGCCCTGCTCAACGAGCGCAGCGCCGACGGCACCCTCACGCCGGCGGCGAGCGCCGTGCGGGAGCGCTTGCCGCTGAAGATTCCGGCTTCGGCCGATGTGCCGGCGACCTCCCCGAGGGCGCTGCGCATGGCGGTCAAGGAGGTGGGCTTCGACCGGCACGGCTTTCGCAACTCGTCCTCGTACATCGGGGACCTTTTGGTGGATTACGGCGACACCGGCGACGGCTCGGTGATGCCCTACGGCCACTCCATCCTGGGCATTCGCAGCGAGGCGCCCAAGGACGGCGTGTCGTCGTGGAACAGCATCCCGTATGTGGCCGGCTGGCTGCTGCGCTACCCGGTGTATTTCGGTTTCAACCTCGCGTTGAACTGGACGCCGACGGACGAGATGAACTGGCACCGGCCCACCGCCGCCTACGCCGGCTCGCTGGGCAAGGCCTTCCATGTGCCGGACTCCGACCGGGTCGTCACGCTGCGCACGCCGGAGGAGGTGTCCGCAGGGGCGCCGGACTTTCTGCGCAACCGGCCCGTGGCGTTCGCGCTGCGGCCGGTCGCGCTGGGCGACCTCAATCCCGACGGCTGCGAGGCGCCCTACCTCATCATCAACGCCAACCTGGCCAACACCGCCGAATCCCTGTCCTACCCGGATTCCACCCCGGCCGCCCATTTCGAGTTCTCCTCGCGCTGGTGCGGCGCCGATCTGCTCGGCTACACGCCCACCCCGGCCTTCGGCCGCTATGTGCTCAGCCGCGACGGCGACTCGGTCGTCACCACGGACACCCCGCGGCTTTTCAACGCCCTCCCGCTGGGCGCCGAGGATCCCTTCCGCCTGTCGGACGCCGTGGCCGCCTCGGGCGCCGCGGTGGACGGCTCGGTGGTGCCCACGGCCGCCGGCGCCACGATGTTCGTGCTCAACCTGAACCTGCGGTACATGACGCGCAACAGCCACCAGTTCGCCGGGCGCGACTGGCTCACCGCCTGCGGCGCCAAGACGGCGAACGCGCTGGCGGAGTTCACCTATGAGCGCTCCAGCCGACTGATGAACCCCAGGTCCGGCTCGCTCCTGCTCACCGACGGCGGCCACTTTGAAAACATGGGGGTCTTCGCGCTGCTGCGCCGCGGCGTCCCCGTGGTGGGCGTCGTGGACGCCACCTTCGACCCCGAGTACGATTGGGACGACCTGCACAGGCTGATCCGCATCACCCTCGACCGGGGCTTCCGCTGGCGCTTCGACGGCGAGTCCGGCGCCCGACTGCGCGAGGCCATGTTCGACGCGTCCGGCAATCTTCTGCCCGCCCCCCGCGTGCACGAGCCCGAGTCGTTCGTCTATCGCATGGTGGTGTCGCCCCCCGCCGGGTCCGCCTCGCCCGACACCGTACTGCTCTGGTGCAAGATGAGCCATTCCGCCCTGCGTCGCACCCCGGGCGTGTCGCCCGAGAAACTCCGCATTTTCGAGGCCTACAAGCGCGCCCACCCCGAGTTCCCCCAGAAGAGCACCTCGGAACTGTCCAGCGACATCTACGAATGGGAGTGCCTGCGGCTGCTCGGCGAAGTCATGGGCACCGCCCTGGGGCGCGCCCTCGACGCCGAGCTCGCCCGTCACGCCCCCGCCTCCTGAGGCCGGCGCCTGTCCTTGCGCGCGGCAAATACCCCTTGACCTCCCTCCGCGTCGATTCACCGTGCCCGTCCCTTCCCCCGGGCAACGGCCCGACGGGAGGTCAAACCCAACAAACCGAGTAACCAACCTCAACCCCCGCGCCGCACGGCCTTTCGCGCCACTGCCGGAGCGGGTTTTCGAAAGACAGACAGATCATGGCTTCCCTCATGGAACAGCTCCTCGCCGAGAGCAACTTCGGCTCCCTCGCTTCCGGTTCCGTCATCACCGGTATCGTCACCGAAATCCGCCAGTCCGACGTCGTCGTCGACATCGGTGGCAAGTCCGAAGGCCTCGTGCCTCACTCCGAGTTCAACGACCTGAACGACATTCAGATCGGCTCCGAGATCGAAGTCTTCCTCGAGAAGCTCGAAGACAAGAACGGCAATCCCGTCATTTCCTACGACAAGGCCCAGCAGAAGAAGAACTGGGAGAACATCGTCGCCAACTGCAAGGAAGGCTCGATCGTCCCCGGCAAGGTCAAGGCCAAGGTCAAGGGCGGCCTCATCGTCTCCGTCGGCGTGGACGCGTTCATGCCCGCCTCGCAGATCGACATCCAGCCCCCCAAGAACCTGGACCAGTACGTCGGCCAGACCTACGACTTCAAGATCATCAAGATCAACCTCGACCGCAAGAACGTCGTCGTCTCCCGCCGCGAGCTCATCGAAGAGCAGCGCACCGAGAAGCGCCGCGCCCTCCTCGACGACGTGAAGCCCGGCTCCAAGCGCAAGGGCGTCGTCAAGAACATCACCGACTACGGCGCGTTCATCGACCTCGACGGCCTCGACGGCCTCCTCCACATCACCGACATGTCCTGGGGCCGCGTCTCGCACCCCAGCGAGATCCTGAAGGTCGGCGAAGAGATCGAAGTCATGATCATCGAAGTCGACCGCGAGCGCGAACGCGTCTCCCTCGGCCTCAAGCAGTGCGCCAACAACCCGTGGGACAACATCGCCCTGCGCTTCCCCGTCGGCACCAAGGTCAAGGGCAAGGTCGTCAACCTCGTCAACTACGGCGCCTTCGTCGAAATCGAACAGGGCGTGGAAGGCCTCGTGCACGTCACCGAGCTCTCCTGGACCAAGCGCGTCGCCAAGCCCTCGGACGTCCTCAAGGTCGGCCAGGAAGTCGAAGCCGTCATCCTGGGCGTCAACAAGGAAGAGCAGAAGATCTCCCTCGGCCTGCGCCAGCTGGAATCCAACCCGTGGGAAATGGTGCGCCACAACTACCCCGTGGGCGCCCGCGTCCGCGGCAAGGTGCGCAACCTCACCAACTTCGGCGCCTTCATCGAACTCGAAGAAGGCATCGACGGCATGGTGCACGTGTCCGACCTCTCCTGGACCCGCCGCATCAACCACCCCGGCGAGATCCTCAAGAAGGGCGACGAAGTCGAAGCCATCGTGCTCGATGTCGACGCTTCCCAGCAGCGCATCTCCCTCGGCGTGAAGCAGACCCAGGAAGACCCCTGGTCCGCCGTCGAGCGCAAGTACCGCATCGGCGACATCGTCGCCGGCAAGGTCTCCAAGATCACCAACTTCGGCGCCTTCATCGAGCTGGCCGACGAAGTGGACGGCCTCGTCCACATCTCCCAGATCGGCGAAGACCATGTCGAGAAGGTCAAGGACGTCCTCAAGATCGGTCAGCAGGTCTCGGCCCGCGTGATCAAGATCGACAAGGAAGAGCGCCGCATCGGTCTGTCCATCAAGGCCGCCAGCTACGACGCCGGCAAGCTGCAGGACGAGATCAAGGCGTTCGACCGCGTGAAGGGCTCCTCCTCCGGCGACTTCAACAGCCTCGGCGACATCTGGGACAAGGCCGGCAACTAAGCCGCCCCTGTATCCGGTATTCACCGACTCAAAAAGGCCGCCCCGTCCGGGGCGGCCTTTTTTCGCGTCCGTCACCGCGGCGTGAACGGGCTCAGGCGCCCGGCGTGACGCGGCAGGGCAGCAGCGCGGCGTCCTTCATGCCGTGGATGATCTTCTTATCGGCCGGGCAGAAGGTGGCGAGCGCGCCGGCCAGCTCGGCCTTGGCGTCGATGACGAAGTAGTAGGGGCACAGCCTCACGCGGCCCTGCGCCTCGGCGAGCGCGCCCTTGTCGTCGAAGACCGGATGCGAGAGGCGCTCCGGCTTCCTGTAGGATTGCATCACATAGCGGCACTCCGCCTCCGGCGCCACGGCCTCCTCGATGGCGTCCAGCCACGCGTCGCGCGAGACATCCGAGCCCAGCGTCACCGAGCGCGCACCCCAGGCTGTCTCGTGGAAACCCGAGGCCTTGATGACGAGGTTGCGCTCCTTCTGCGAGGCGTCGGCCAGCTCCGTCCATTCGCGTATGGGGCGCCCGCCCACCCACGGCGCGTGCAGCACGGCGGTGGGCGGCAGCTCGCCGGCAGCCTCCATCATCCAGGATTCCGGGATGATGCGGCGCAGCAGCGCGAAGTCGTCGGCGGAGAGGTTCTCCTTCCAGAAGGCGTCCAGGGCGGGGTGGTGGAGCAGCGCAAGGTTCAGCTTCTCTTCCTGATGCGCCTTCATCGGCGGCGTGAGCGCCACGCGGCCCGCCTCCACCGCGTCGAAAATGGCGTCGGAACCCTTCACATTCGCGAGGTCGAAGAGCTCGAAAAAGCGGTAGATGACATGGATGCGCAGCGGCGCCCCGTCCACCGGGATGCACACGGCGTCGTCCATGGGCATCAGGTCGGCCGGGTGCACGCAGTACACCGGGTGGCCGCGCTCGCGCAGCGTCTCGGCCAGCCAGTCGAACTCCGGACGGTAGGTCGCCGCCTCGTCGCTCACCACGATGGCCACGACCAGCGCCCCGGTTTCACCCTCGCTGCGCTCCGCGCATGCGGCGACCGCGCGGTGGAAGAGCTCCGGCATCGAGCCGTCCGCCCCGAGCGTGTCCGGAACATCCTTGCCGTAGAGAGCGTTGAGGAAGGCGGTCAGGCCCACGCCGCCCGGCACGCTGTCCAGCTCGGTCATGGCGAAGCCGCTCTCGGTGAGCAGCAGGTCGGGGCGCAGCACGACCGGCACCTTGCCCTTGAGCCGCCGGTGCCGCGCGTGCGCCACGAGCCCGGAGGGCTTGCCGTAGTCGAGCGATCGCGCCACCCACGGCGCCACGAGGTCGCGGTTGCGCAGGAGCTTTTTCCCGGAGGCCGAGCGTTCGTAGAGCCGCTCCAGCGCGTGGTGGAAGGCCAGGCACGCTCGCCCGATGTCCTTCAGCTCCGCATGCTGCGCCGGGGTGAGCCGCCAGGGCTCGGGCGAGAGCCGCCAGGTTTTCTCGGCGAAAAGCGTGCGGTGTTCGAAGGCGTCCCGGAGCGTGGCGAGGGTGGGCATGGGTCTCGGATAACGGCGATGCGCAAAGGGTGAATCGGGAAAGTGTGGCCGGCGTGCGAAAATGCCGCGTCGCCCGCATGACGAACTCCCGTCCTCTCCGGAAACAAGAAGACCGCGCGGAAATCCGCGCGGTCTCTCGTGGGAGCGAAGGGGACTCAGACCTTCTGCAGGTCCGCTTCCTTGCCCTTCAGCGCCTTGTCGATGTCGGCGATGAACTTGTCGTGCTGCGTCTGCACTTCCTTCTCCGCGCGCTTGAACTCGTCCTCCGAGATCAGCTTGTCCTTCTGGCCCTTCTTCAGGACTTCCAGCGTGTCGCGGCGCACGTTGCGCACGCGCACCTTGCCCTCCTCGGCGTACTTGTGGGCGATCTTGGCGAGCTCCTGGCGGCGCTGCGTGGTGAGGTCCGGGATGGGGCAGCGGATGATGTTGCCCTGGTCCACCGGGTTGATGCCGATGTTGGCGCCCTGGATGGCCTTGATGATGTCCTTCGAGGTGCCCTTGTCGAAGGGCTGGATGGAGATCGAGCGGGCGTCGGGCGTCATGATGGCGGCCACGTTCTTGATGGGCTGCAGGGAGCCGTAGACTTCGACCTGGATGTTCTCCACCATCGAGGGCTGGGCCTTGCCGGTGTTGAGGGTGTGGAACTCGTGCAGGGTGTGGTCGAGGGCCTTCTTCATGGAGGCGGCTCCGTCAGCGATGACTTTCTTGGTATCCATAGGGGGGAAGATTTAAGGTTGGAGGTTTCTGGTTTCAGGAAAGATGAGGACCCCGGCGGTCGTTTATGCGGTTTCGCGCTGTTCGCTTGAAACCGAAAACTTGAAACGGGGTGCTCCGCGAATCGGGCTCAGTTGACGATGGTGCCGATGGTCTCGCCGAGGATCGCGCGGCGGATGGAGCCGGGCTCGTTCATGGAGAACACCAGGATGGGCATCTTGTTGGTCTGGCACAGCGCGAAGGCCTCGGCGTCCATGACGCCCAGTCGCTTCATGAGGGCCTCCTCGTATCCGATGTGCGCATACTTCACGGCGTCGGCGTGCTTCATCGGGTCCTTGTCGTAGATGCCGTCCACCTTGGTGGCCTTCAGGATGATCTCGGCGTTCACCTCGTTGGCGCGCAGGGCCGCCGCGTAGTCGGTGGTGCAGTAGGGGTTGCCGGTGCCGGCCACGAACACCACGGCGCGGCCCTTCTCCAGGTGGCGCACGGCGCGTCGCTGGATGAACGGCTCGGCGATCTTGTCCATCGGGATGGCCGTCTGCACGCGCACCTCCACGCCGTTCTTCTCGAGGGCGTCCATGAGGGCCAGTCCGTTGATCACGGTGGCGAGCATGCCCATGTTGTCGCCCGTGGTGCGGTCGGTGCCCTTGTTGTTGGCGCCGGCCAGACCGCGGAAGATGTTGCCGCCGCCGACGACGACGCTGATCTGCACGCCCAGCTTGCGGATCTCTTTGATGTCCTCGGCGAGACGCTTGAGGACGCCGGCGTCGATGGGTTCTCCGGTCTGGTAGTTCTTGAGCGCTTCGCCGCTGATCTTGAGCAGCACGCGCTTGTATTTGGGGGTGGCGGAGGCGGTGGACATGGTGGGGCGCAATGTGGGCGGTCGTGGCGGGGGGCGTCAATAGCGCGGCCGGGGGCGGGCGCGTATCCATACTTCCTCTTGACAGGGACGCCCCGGCTTTCACCTTCCGCGCTCTTCAAGTCGCGGAGCGATGGTGTAATGGCAGCACAGGTGGTTTTGGTCCTCCTAGTCTAGGTTCGAATCCTAGTCGCTCTACCACTTGAGAAACGCAAAAAGCCCCGCCGGTTTCCGGCGGGGCTTTTGCTTTCCCGTCTCGCTCAGGGCTTGAGCGCGGGGGGCTCGACCTTCTTGTCGGGGATGTTAGCTCCAATAGGTGTATATGATGACGCGGATGCGACCGTTCAGTGCCTTCATGAATGTAACCTGTGCGAAGCAGGCGTTGCCTCCGGGGTTGATTGACTGGACGAAGGATTGGTTGCGTACGGTTTCCGTGAGAATCGTTTGATAGGTCACTCCGGAGAGTCCCGGTGATTTGCTCAGCCAATCATCGAGCTCGGGGGGAGTCGCATCGAATTCCAAGATGAACGACCGGGTGAACATGTTTCCTCCCGTGCTGAGTCGGGTCTCGATCGCATCTTGGGGTACGGCCGCCACGCGCGCCCAGCTTTTCACGCATTCGAGTCCGGATCGGTGGTTTTGCCAGGAGCACCCGGCGTAGCCGAGTGCAATCATGGCACACAGCCCCAGTGCGATGAAAAGTCGGCGACTGGGCGTATCGCTGGTTTTCTTTGGTAACTTGGCTGAGTCGAATTCAGGGGCGATCGGTTCGTTCATGGCGTCGCTGGATATTCCCTCACGTTCCTGTCTCAATCGAAAACCGCCCTTGGCGAATTGACTGCGCGGCGGCCTTTCGTGCTCAACCGGGCGTAGATGTTCAAAAGCTCGACAAGGCGGTGGCCGGGGCGTGTCCTCGCCGGCTTCCCAGTTTTTCCGTTTCCACCGTTTTTCCCCAAGCCATGAAAGTTTCCCTCCAGTGGATCTCGAAGTACGTCGACCTCAGCGGCATCAGCGTCGCGCAGATCGAGGCGGCGCTGCCCATGATCGGCCTGGAGGTCGAGTCGGTGAGCGCGGCCGGCCTCGTGCCGCTGGAAAAGGTCGTGGTGGGTGAGATTCTCGAGTTCGAGAAGCACCCGCAGGCGGACAAGCTGAGCGTGTGCCGCGTGGATGTGGGCGACGGCGTGATCCGCCAGATCGTGTGCGGCGCTAAGAATTTTAAGCAGAACGACCGCGTGCCGGTGTCGCTGCCCGGCGCGAAGCTGCCCGGCGGCTTCGAGATCAAGCTGGGCAACCTGCGCGGCGTGGAATCGCAGGGCATGATGTGCTCGTCCACCGAGCTGGGCCTGCCCGCCGGCGAGGACGGCCTGCTGCTCCTGACTTCGCGCGCTCCCGCCGTGGGCACGCCCATCAACGCGCTGTTCCCGCCGGCCGACACCGTGTTCGAAATCTCGGTGACCGCCAACCGCGGCGACGCTCTCAGCCAGGTCGGCGTTGCGCGCGACCTCGCCGCCTATTTCGACCGCAAGCTCAACGCCCCCGTCTCCGCGCTGGCGGTGCCTGCTGCCGCCGCGCCTTCCGCCGACGCCGCGCTGGCTGCGGTGCGCGTGGAGGACGCCGGCTTCTGCCCGCTGTACACCGCGCTGAGCATCAAGGGCGTGAAGGTCGGCCCGTCGCCCGACTGGCTGAAGCGCGACCTGGAGGCCATCGGCCTGCGTCCCATCAACAACATCGTGGATGTCACCAACTGGGTGATGCATGAGCTCGGCCAGCCCCTGCACGCCTTTGACGCCGCGAAGATCCGCGGCCGCACGATCGTCGTGCGTCGCGCGAAGGCCGGCGAGACGCTCAAGCTGCTCGACGGCAAGACCCTCACGCTCGACGCGCAGGACGGCGTGATCGCCGACGCCGACAAGGCGCTCGTGCTCGCCGGCATCATGGGCGGCGAATCCTCCGGCGTGTCCGAGGGCACCGTGGACATCGTGCTGGAATCCGCATGGTTCAAGCCCGGCGACGTGCGCCGCAGCTCGCGCAAGTTCGCCGTGTCGAGCGACTCCTCGCACCGCTTCACGCGCGACGCCGACCCCGCGATGGTCTCCGTCGCCTCCAATCGCGCGGCCGAGATGATCGTGCAGCTCGCCGGCGGCTCCATCGCCGGCCCGCGCGCCACCGTGGGCGCCGCTCCTCGTGGAGACCGCGACATTCTCATCTCCGGCGCCTTCGTGCGCGAGCGCCTCGGCGTGGATTCCTCGCTGGCCTCCGACTCCGACATCGCCGGCGTGTTCACCCGCCTGGGCTTCCGCCTGAAGGCTTCGGAAACGGAGTCCGGGGTCTGGACGGTGACCGTGCCGTCGTTCCGCCCCGAGGTGGACCGCCCCATCGATCTGGTGGAGGAGTATGTGCGCATCAAGGGCACCGAGTTCATCCCGGTGGCCGCCGTGCCCGGCCCCGTCGAGCCCGCCAACGACGCGCCCTCGGTGGAGTTCGTTCGCCGTGCGGGCGACCTGCTCACGGGCCGCGGCTTCGCCGAATGCCAGCACTACACGCTGCGCGACGGCAAGGAGGTCGAGAAGCTCTTTGGCAAGGCCACCGCCGACGCGCTCGCGCTGGCCAACCCCCTCGCGTCCGACCAGTCGCATGTGCGCGCCTCGCTGACGCCCGGCCTGCTCGACGCGCTGCGTCTGAACCTGGCCAACAAGACCGCGCCGCGCCGCTTCTTTGAAATCGGCCGCGTGTTCCGCCCCGGCAAGGACGGCGTGGTGCGCGAACTCATCGCCGTGTCCTTCGCCGTGCTGGCCGAGCCCGTCACGCGTTCCTGGAAGGCCGCCGCTCCCGTGGATTTCCCGGTCGTGAAGAAGCTCGCGCTGGAGGTGTGCGCCGCCGCCGGTGTCGCCGAAGCCCGACTGCTCTTCGCTCCCGTGGCGCATGATGACACGCACCTTTGGCAGGCTTTCCATTCCGCCTACGCCGGCGATCGCGCGGGCCATGTGACGGTGCGCTGCGGCCTCGTGAACCTGAAGGTCACCAAGGCGTGCGACATCAAGGGCGATGTGTTCGCCGGTGAAATCACTTTCGCCTCCGAGGTGTTCGCGTCCTCGCCCAAGCTCGCCCGCTTCAAGTCCTTCTCGGCGTTCCCGCCCGTGACCAAGGACATCGCGCTCGTCGTGGATGTGGCGAAGTCGGCCGGCGAGGTGTTCGACAAGGTGAAGGGCGCCGCCGTGAAGGCGGCCGGCAAGAGCTTCGATGTCGAATCCATCGAGCTGTTCGATGTCTACCAGGGCGCCGGACTGCCCGAGGGCAAGAAGAGCCTCGCCTACGGGCTCACCTTCCGCGCCGCCGACCGCACGCTCACCGACGAGGAGATCACCAAGGCGTTCGACGCCATCGTGACGGCCTTGGAGAAGGGCGCCGGGTTCTCGGTCCGCCGCTGAGTCCTTCGACATCGCGCCTTCTTTCCGCGAAGCGCCGCCGGCCCGCAGCCGGCGGCGTTTCGTTTTGGCGATGAAGTCGGGTTGTCGGGCAATCTGTGCGGCTTCGGGTTTCGACGACTGTGAAAATGCGGTGTCGCGCGAGTGATTGCTCCGCGGGCGCGGCGTTTTCCCTCGCTTGGGGGGTGGGGGGCGGGTTGGATGCGTCGCGATTTCTCGCCTTTTCCGAACTTTCCGCCTCTCCGCGCGCCATGCCCAAGACACCTGAAGACCTGCTGATCGAACTCCTGGGTCGCCCCGACTATGTGCCGGCCCGCGTCGAAGACCTTATCAAGTCGCTCGGGTTGGACAAACGGGACGCGCGCTACCTGAAGAAGGTGCTGCCGCGTCTTCTCGGGGCCGGCACCGTGGTGCGCATCAAGGGGGACCGTCTGGCGCTGCCGTCCACGGCCGACCTTGTGCCCGGGGTCATCCTTTTCCGCGCCGGCGGTTCGGCGCGGCTGTTGCCGGATCCGAAGCCGGACGCTCTGCCGACGGACCCGAAGCCGGAGCCCATTCAGATTTTCGCCGAGGATACCGGCATCGCGCTTCACGGCGACCGCGTGGTGGTGCGCCTGAACGCGCCCGGCCCGCGAGACCGGGCGCGCGCGAAGAAGGGCGAGGATTGGCGCACGGGGCGCGTGATTCGCATCCTGACGCGCGCCAACGAGAGCATGCCGGGCACCCTGCGCAAGACGCGCCTGTTCTGGTATGTGGTGCCGGACGATCCGCGCATCGCCCGCGACATCCTGGTGCCCGAGCCGGAGAAGGCCGGGCTCTTCCCGCTGCCCAAGGAAAACGACAAGGTGGTCGTGCGCATGGGTGAGTGGGAGCAGCGGCACCTCAACCCGGTCGGCGAAATCATCGAGGTGCTCGGCGAGACGCACACGCCGATGGCCGAGTACAAGGCGATCCTGCGCAAGTATCGTCTCAATCCCGAGTTCCCGCCCGAGGTGGTGCGCGAGGTCTCCGAGATCCCCTCGGTCGTGCCGGCGTCGGACGCCGCGGGTCGCCACGATTTCCGCAACACGCTCACGCTGACCATCGACCCGGATGACGCGAAGGACTTTGACGACGCGCTGTCGCTGGAGCGCTTGCCCGACGGGCACCTGCGCGTGGGCATCCACATCGCCGATGTGAGCCATTATGTGCGACCCGGTTCGGCTTTGGACAAGGACGCCCGGGCGCGCGGCAATTCCACCTACCTGGTCGGCACGGTGGTTCCCATGCTGCCGCATGCGCTGTCCAACGGCATCTGTTCGCTCGTGGAGGGCGAGGATCGTCTGACCAAGGCGGTCGTCATCACTTTCGACAAGACGGCCAAGCCGGTGCGCGTCGAACTGGCCAACACCATCATCCGTTCGCGCAAGCGTCTGACCTACAAGCAGGCGTACGCGCTCATGACGCTCGACGCCCCGGACGATGTCCGCGCCGTGCCGGCGCCGCCGGCGCACCAGACCGGTCTGCCCGGCCGCTCGCTCGCGACGCTCGACGACGCGGAGCTGTCGGAGCTGCGCGCCGCGGTGCGCGACCTGTGGAGCGTGGCGTCGAAGCTGCGCGCGGCCCGTTTCAGGAAGGGGTCGCTGGACCTCGACATGACGGAGACCAAGATCTACTGCGACGCGCAGGGGTACGCCGAGCGCGCCGAGCTGATTCACAACGACGAGAGCCACCAGTTGGTCGAGGAGTTCATGCTCGCGGCGAACGAGGAGGTGGCGAAGGCGCTGCGCGAGGCCGGCCTCGCGCACCTGTCGCGCGTGCACGACGAGCCGGATGTCGAGAAGCTCTCCGACCTTCGTCAGGAACTGCTCGGGGCGGGCATCCGCACGGGCGACCTCACGAAGCGCGAGGAGGTGGTGAAGCTGCTGAAGTTCATCAAGGACATGCCGAACGGCCTGCCCTTGCGCATCCGTTTCCTGCGCAGCCTGAAGCAGGCCTGCTACCGCGCCAGTAACGACGGCCATTACGGCCTGGCGAAGTCCGACTACTCGCACTTCACCTCGCCCATCCGCCGCTACGCCGACCTGGTCGAGCACCGCATCTTCGACTTCCACCTGCACCGGTCCAAGGCGCGCAGCGCGCCCTCTCGCAAGGTCGTCCAGTATTCGCCCTCCGAGCTCGTGCAGATCGCCGACCATATTTCGATCACGGAGCGCAACAGCTCGGACGCCGAACGCGACAGCGTGAAGGTGAAGCTGATGGAGCTGTTCGAGCGCGAGGTGGCCAAGCGTGAGCGCGCCGCATACGACGCCATCATCGTGGATGTGCGCAACCACGGCTTCAATGTGGAGCTGTCGGTGTCGCAGGCCTACGGGCTCGTGCACCTTTCCACGCTCACCGACGACTTCTATGTGCTCAGCCAGGACGGGACCTCGCTGGTCGGCCGTCGCACGCGGCGCGAGTACCGCGCCGGGGACAAGGTGCGTGTGACCGTCGACCGCGTGGATCGTTTCAAGCGCCAGCTCGACTTCCGTGTGGTGGGCGCCCCTCTGCGCGACGAGGCTCCGGCGCGCCAGGCGCGTCAGGAACGGCGTGATGAGCGGGGCGCGACGCCGCCCGCACCCTCGGCCCGAGCGCCGAAGTCCGGAAAGCTCGAGCGCAAGGAGAAGCCGCGGGGCAAAGTGTTTTCGGTTCAGCCGCCTGCGAAGACTTCGGGTCGCCATGGCCGACAGGGTGGGCGACAGGAGCAGCCCGAGGGACGCGTGGCGCGACCCGCGCCGGCGCCGGTCAGGCAGCCTTCGGCCGAGCCGGAGGCGCCGGCGAAGTCGGGGGTCATCAACCGACTGGTGAAGCGGCTGTTCAAGGGCAAGCCCGCCGCACCGGTTGAGGAGGCGCCCCGCAGGGCGCCCGTCGCGCCGCCGTCGCCCGACGCGCGGGCGGGCAATGTGGTGCGCAAGGCGAAGCGCCGATAGAGACGCCGCGCCGGAGGGGGCCGGAAACGCGTGACGGGCAATTGCGCCTTGTGCATCGGTCCTTTTGCCGTTCATCACCGGTTCATGTCGCACACGCCACTCGGACTCTACGGGCATGTCCCGTTCTGCTCCACCACCTGCGACTTTTGCGCGTTCTACCAGATCGCGCCCAAGCGCGGTGACATCAAAAACTACCTGGCCGGAATACGGCGCGAGGTGGATCTTGTGCCGCCGGGGCGGCGCGCCGACACCATCTTCTGGGGCGGCGGCACGCCCGGGTTGCTGCCGGCGGACGACCTGCGCGAACTCGGCGAACACTTCCTGCGGGCGGCGGGCGGTCCGGTCTCGGAGTGGACGATCGAACTGGCGCCCTCGTCGGTGAAGCGCGACAAGCTGGTCGCCTTGCGCGAGATGGGCGTGACGCGCGTGTCCATGGGCATCCAGAGCTTCGACGACGCCACGCTGGACGCCCTGGGGCGGCAGCATTCGCCCACGCAGATTTATCAGGCCTGGGAGCTGGTGCGCGAGGCGGGCTTCGCGAGCGCCAATCTCGACCTTATCTTCGCCATCCCCGGGCAGGACGAGGAGCGTTGGACAAAGGATCTGGCGGAGGCCGTGCGGCTCGCCCCGGACCACCTGAGCACCTACTGCCTGACTTTCGAGGAGGACGCCGCGCTGTTCGTGAAGCTGGCGAAGGGCAAGGTGAAGCCCGATCCGGATCGCGAGGCGGCGCTGTATCGGCGCACCTGGGCTTTTCTGGCCGACGCCGGATTCGCCCAATACGAGGTTTCGAACTTTTCGCGGCCCGGGCACGAGTGTCTCCATAATTTGAACACCTGGCGCATGCACGAGTGGCTTGGGTACGGGCCGGCCGCCGCCTCGCAGTTCGCGGGGCGTCGTTTCCAGAACCCCGCGGACCTGGCGCGGTGGCTCGACGCCCTCGGCTCGGGCGAGCCGGCGCGCGAGCAGGTGGTGGAGCTCACGCCGGCGGTCCTGTTCAACGATGCGCTCACCTTCGGTTTGCGGCTGAACTCCGGCGTGGATGTGGCGGAGGCCGCCGCGCGCTTTGGTGTCGAGCCCCCGGCCCGGCTGGAGCGCTACCTGTCCGACCTGGTCGAGGAGGGCCTGCTCGTGCGCGACGGACCGGTCATTCGGTTGACGGACGAGGGTCGGCTGCTCGCCGATGCTGTGGCCGTAGGCTTGCCGGAGTGATGGGCGCGCCGGCGGTGAGCGGCCGGTAGGCTTGGTGCGGTGGGGGCGCTTTTTTGCCCCGCCGCATTCAGTTTTCGGTTTTCCGGCGGGACGCGTTCGCCTATCGAACTGTTCCGCCATGCATCGACCTCTCCTCGCCCCTTCGCTCCTCGCGGGCAATCACGCCCGGCTCGCCGAGTCGCTCGCCGTCATCGAGAATGCCGGCTTGGAGTGGGTTCACCTGGACATCATGGACGGGCACTTCGTGCCGAATCTGACCTGGGGGCCGCAGACGCTCGCCGACCTGCGCCCGGGCTCGAAGCTCTTCTTCGACACGCACCTGATGCTTTCGAATCCGCATCGGCATATCGACGCCTTTGCGAAGGCCGGCGCCCAGCTCATCTCCATCCATGTGGAGCCCGATTACGATGTGCGCGGCACGCTGCGCCGCATCCGGGAACTGGGCTGCCAGGCCGGCATCGCCTTCAATCCCGATATCCCCGCCGAGCGCGTGGAGCCGTTCCTTGACGAGGTGGATCTGGTGCTCGCGATGACGGTCTTTCCCGGTTTCGGCGGACAGTCCTTCATCCCCGAGGTGCTTCCCAAAATCGAGAAGCTCGCGGCGTGGCGCGACAAGCGCGGCCTCAGCTACCGCATCGAGGTGGACGGCGGCGTGAACCTTGAGACCGGCCGTCGTTGCCGTAATGCCGGAACGGATACTCTTGTCGCCGGTTCCGCCTTCTTCAAGGCCGCCGACAAGGCCTCCTTTATTCGCGAACTTACGGCCTGACGCCCCTGCGGCGCGTTGACACGCGCGGGTGTTTTCCTGCCTGATTCGGGCATGAAGCTCCACCGCCCGGCCCGTCTTGTGTTCTTCGGCTCCGATGAAATCGCCCTGCCCGCGCTGGAGGCGATACGCACGGGGCTGTCTGATCGCATCGAGATCGTGGCGGTGTTCAGCCAGCCCGACCGGCCGACCGGGCGAGGGCAGAAGGTGCAGCCCAACGCCATTTCGGCGTGGGCGCTGGATCGCGACATTCCGCTGTATCGGCCCGAGAAGCTCGACGAGAACACGCCGGCGCTGCTGTCCGGCTTCGGCTGCGATGTCGCGCTGGTCATGGCGTATGGTCACATCCTGAAGCGAGCGCTGCTGGATACGCCGCCTTTGGGTTTCTTCAACCTGCACGGCTCGCTGCTGCCGAAGTTCCGCGGCGCCACGCCCGTGGAGGGCTCGATCGTGGCGGGAGAGGCCGTCACGGGCGTCTCCATGCAGCGCGTGGTGGCCAAGCTGGACGCCGGCGATGTGGTGGACTCCGAGTGCTTCTCACTTTCGGACGCCGACACGACGACCTCGGTGCGCGAGCGCCTCGCGCAGGCGAGCGTGCCTCTCGTGCTGCGCGCGTTGCCGGCGATTCTGGACGGCACGGCTACCTTCTCGCCGCAGGACGACGCGCTCGTCTCGCATACCCGGAAGATTTTCCGCGACGACGCGGCGCTGGATTTCGCGGCCCCGGCGCGGGAACTGGCGGCGCGCACGCGGGCGCTGAATCCCTGGCCGGGCGTCACTTTCCCGTTGGGCGAACAGGCCGTGAAGGTGGGGCGCGCCGAGGTGGCGCTCGAGTTGGAGCGGCCGTCGCAGGCCGCGCCGGGGGCGGTGCTGGGGGCGGATAAGCGCGGTTTGCTTGTGGCCGTGGGCGACGGCGTGCTGCGCCTCACGGAGCTTCAGCGCCCGGGCGGGAAGATGCTGCCCGCGCCGGCGTTCCTGGCCGGTTGCGCGATTCCTCAGGGCACGGTTCTGGAGTCGCGTCCGATGGCTCCGCTCGTCGCCCGCGAGGCGTTTCGCCCCCGTCCCAAGCCCGCGGTCTGACTCCGAGCGCAAATTGTTCTTCGCACTTGGCCCTTCGTTCTTACTCCGCCTCGCATGACTCTCGACGAACGACTCGACAAGTATCTGGGCGCCACTCCGGTGGTCGCCCCCGACGCCTATGTGCATGAACGCGCGACCGTCATCGGCGCCGTCACCCTGGGGGCCGGCGTGAGCGTGTGGCCGGGCGCCGTGCTGCGCGGGGACATAAACAGCATCACGGTGGGCGAGGGCTCCAATATCCAGGACAACTGCGTCGTGCACCTGTCGGACAGCTACGGCGTGAGCATCGGCAAGCGCTGCGTGGTCGGGCATCTGGCGATGCTCCACGGTTGCTCCATCGGCGACGAGTGCCTCATCGGCATGAGCGCGACCGTGCTCGACGGCGCGGTGATCGGCGACAACTGCATTGTGGGCGCCGGCTCCCTTGTCACCAAGGGCACGGTCGTTCCGCCCGGTTCCATGGTCGTGGGCTCGCCCGCCAAGGTCGTCCGGTCCCTTTCCGAGGCGGAGCGCGACGGTGTTCGCCACTACGCGCGCAAGTATGTCGAAACCTCGGCCGCGCATCGCCGCATGGCCGGTAAAACCACCCTGCGTTAACCCCATTCCCCGGCGTGTGAGGAAATTGGCAAAAAAACCGCTTGCCACCGGGGATGCCCCGACTTTTCTCCCGCCCTCTTCAAATCCCTTTTAAGGACAGCAGCAGACATGAGCAAAGCCACCATCATCACCCAGGGCCGTCAGTTCACGGTCAAGCCTGGCGACATCCTCACCGTGAATCTCTACCCCGAGACCAAGGCCGGAGACACCGTGACCATCGACCAGGTTCTCCTCGTCGGTGAAGGTGCGTCCGCCAAGATTGGCACGCCCACCGTGGCCGGCGCCAAGGTCACCGCGAAGATTCTCGAAAACAAGCGCGGCGAGAAGATCAAGATCTTCAAGCATCGCCGCCGTAAGGGTTACCGCCGCAGCCGCGGTCACCGTCAGGAGCTCTCGGTCATCAAGATCGAAGCTATCAACGCCTAAGAATTAACCTCAACTCGCTTCAAGCGTTCATAAGTCATGGCAACTAAGAAGGGCGGGGGAACTTCCTCCAACGGTCGCGACTCGCAGGCCAAGCGCCTCGGCGTGAAGGTCTACGGCGGCCAGTTCGCCACCGCGGGCTCCATCCTCATCCGTCAGCGCGGTTCGCGCATGCGTCCCGGCGTCAATGTCGGCGTCGGCCGCGACTGGACCCTGTTCGCTCTCAAGGACGGCGTCGTCCGTTGGGATGCCGCTCACCGCAAGGTGTCCGTCGAAGCCGTTTCGTGCGGCTGCTCCTGCTCCTGCGGCGTCTAAGCCGCCTGAGTCGACAGGTGAAAAGACCGTCCGGGGTTTCCCGGGCGGTCTTTTCGTTTTGCGCCGGAGGGTGCCGGCTGTATTCGGAATATCACAACAACGAGATTTCCCATCCATGCCCATTTCCGTAGATCAACTCCGCGCCCAGCGGGAGCTGGTGAAGCGACATCTTGACTGGCTTGACGCCCGTATCGCGGAGTCGTCCGGCGAGCCGCCCGGGGCGGAGGCGCAGGGGCGTGCCGTAGGGGCTGACCTCGCCGCGCCAGGCCCCGCCGGTGAATCGCATGCCGACGCGCTTCTGGAGGCCCATGCCGAGCAGTCCGGGCTTTCCTCGAACGCCAAGATGGGGTGCGTGGCCGTGGCCGTGGCCTTTGTTTTGCTGTTCATCGGCATGCTGTTCGTCCTGCCGAAATTCCTCTACGGCGACAAATCGAGCGGGCGGCCCGATACGAGCTCCGAGCCCGGCGAGGTCGTGGCGCCTGCTGATCCTCATTCCATAAAGCCTGTCTCTCCGCCTCCGCTGAATCGTCCTGCGCCGCCTCGTGAAAACGGGTTCCCTTCTCCGGCCAAGGAAACTGCTGAGCCTTCTTCCGAGCCTGAGGCGGCCTCGATGGCCCCGCCCGAGGTTGATGGCGCTCCTTGAGCGGAGTCGTTCTTAGGGAATGAAAAAGGGCGCCCGGAAATCCGGGCGCCCTTTTGTCTGCCGATTTGCGGCGTCGACCTACTTCTTTTTGGCTGTCTTGGCCGCAGGGGCCGGGGCGGCTTCGAGTCGGCGCGTGAGGGAGCGGCCGTGGGCTTCGAGCTTCTCCATGGCGGCGAAGGCCGTGACGACGGGGGCCGCCTTGCGCAGCGAGTCCAGGTCGTATTCGACGATGCTGGTGCGGCGCATGAAGTCCGTCACCTGAAGTCCGCTGAAGAAGCGGCCGGTGCGGCCGGTGGGCAGCGTGTGGCTGGGACCCGCGGTGAAGTCGCCCAGCACGGTGGGCGTGTTGTGGCCGATGAGCATGGCTCCGGCGGTGGTGATCGAAGCGGCGAGCTTCTTGATCTCCTTGTCCGAAACCTGGAGCTCCATGTGCTCGGGGGCCAGAAAGTTGGCGATTTCGGCGGCCTTGGCGTAGTCGGGCACCTGGATGGCGCAGAAGCCCTTGGCGAGCGTCTCACGCAGCTTGCCTGCGGCGGGCAGCGAGGTGAGCTGGATCTCGATGGCGTGCTCCACGGCGTCGATCACCTTGTCGCCGATGGCGGCGAGGTAGACCTTTTCCTTGCCCGTGCCGTGTTCGGCCTGCGCGAGCAGGTCGATGGCGACGAAGTCCGGGTTGGCGGTGGCGTCGGCGATGACGAGCACTTCGCTGGGGCCGGGCAGCAGGTCGACACCCACGGTGCCGTACATCTGGCGCTTGGCTTCCATGACGAAGGCGTTGCCGGGGCCGAAAAGCTTGTCGACCGCAGGGATGGTTTCCGTGCCGTAGCCCATGGAGGCGATGGCCTGGACGCCGCCGACGGCGTAGACTTCCTTCACGCCGAGGTGGGCGAGCGTGCCCAGCATGAGCGGGGAGATCTGGCCGTTGGGTCCGGGGGGCGTGCACACCACGATTTCGGGGACGCCTGCGAGCTGGGCGGGGATGACCGTCATGAGGACGGTGGAAAGCAGCGGGGTCTGCCCGCCGGGGATGTACAGGCCGCAGCGACGGATGGGGAAGAACTTCTCGCCGACGCGCGCGCCGTGGGCGTTCTTGTCTTCCCAGCTCTTGGGGACGGTCTTCTTGTGGAAGTCGCGGATGAGCTTGGAGGCGTCATCCACGGCCTTCTTGGCGTCGGCGGGCAGGGCCTTGAGCGCCTTGTCGAGGGCGTCCTGGCCGATGCGCATCTGCTTGGCGGTCAGTTTGGCGTGGTCGAACTTGGCGGTGAAGTAGAGGACGGCGGCGTCGCCCTTCGTCTTTACCTCGGCGAGAATCTCGGTGACCGCCTTCACGACTTCGGGCTGCTGGGCGGCCTGGGCGGTGAATGCGTCGAGTTTCTGTTTGAAATCCTTTTGTTTGGTATCGAGGCGAATCATTGGGGGTGGTTTTCGTTGAAGGGTTCGTCCGTGCGGCGGCTTGGGCTCAGAAAAGCGGGGTGGTGAAGGCGGCGTCGGCGAGCTCGGGGTTCACTTCGATTTTGGCGATGCTGAGCTTGCGCTGCGTTTTTCCGGAGGCGTCCCGGATTTCAATTTCCTTGGGGTAGGTGATGCCGGCAACCTTCTGTTCGCCGCGGTTCACCATGAGTTCGCCGGGCTTGCCGGAGAAATCGATGCGCGAGGCTACGAGGCGGCTTGTTGCAGGGTCGATGAACCGGCGCAGCGTGAACCCGGATTTGTATTGGAAGGCCAGGACGGCGCACTCGATGCCGTCGATTGAGACGGGTTTGGTGTCGAGAGAGAGGCTTCCGCGCTCGGGCGAAGGGGCCGCCATGAAGTGCAGGTTGGCGTTGGCGAAGTCCCGTCGGGCGTCCACTTCGGCGGCGGTCATGATTTCGACGCGGCGATTTCCGTTGTCGAGGCGGCGGATGACGCGGTGGCCCTCGCGTCCGTCGATGGCGTAGACGAGTTCAAGGGGCTGACGCGTGTAGTCTATCTCGCGCAGCTTCATGGGCGCCTTGTATTCGGTGATGAGGACGCCAAGGGGCTTGTCGTCACCGTCCTTCGCCGTGATCTCAAAGCGAACGGATTTTACGGCATTCAGCGCCGCATCGCCTCCCAGGGCGGAGCGGACCTTGGCGGCCATGTTTTCGGCCGGCGTGCCCGCATGGGCCGCCATCGCGAAACCAAGGGTCGCGAGGAGGTGGGTAATGGTTTTCATCGAGCGCGCTTTGCGTCGTGAATGCACAAAACCTAGCCTCAGGCAAGAGTTTATGCCCGATAGGCCCCCGCCCGCAGGGCGCGTTCATTCCGCTTTTATCACAGGGGGCGGTTGGCGGAACGGTCGACGAGCACGATGGGTTCGCCGTGGCGGAAGAGGGTGACTTGTCCGGTCGAAGTGGAGACTACCAGCGCCGCGCAGTCGGCGGCCACGGAGATGGCGCAGGCCGCGGAGTGTCGCGTGCCCAGGCCGCCCGGGAGGGCGCGCTGTGGGTTGGGCGCCGTGAGCAGGGTGCCCGCGGACTCGATGACGCCGTCGCCGTTGATGACGAAGGCGCCGTCGATTCCGGACAACTCCTTGACGGTTTCGTCCATGAAGGGCGACAGGATGTTGCGGTCCTCCTCGGGGTAGCCGAAGAAGGGGTTGAGGATGAGGGGCTTGGTGTGCGGCTTGAGCTTGTCGCGGCATCCCACGACCAGAATGCAGCCGACCGGCTTGCCCTCGCGGCCTTCGACGGCCAGTTCGGTGGCGATGCCCAGGGCGCGCTCGAGGACTTCGGGGCTCACGCCGTCGGGCAGCAGCTTTTCGCTCTGTCGGGCGAGCACGGCCGGGAATTCCTTGGCGATGTCGACGACCAGGATGGAGTCGAGTTTGTCGGAACCGGGAAGGCCGCCGAGGCAGCAGATGCGCTCGTCGGGCCTGACGAGTCCGCGCATGAGGCCGACGAGGAGCGCGGAGCGCAGCTGCGACATGCGATGGTTGGAGAAGGAGCGCACGACGAGCATGTCGGGCTCGTCGCCGGCATCGGCCGGAATCTGGTATTCGCGGCGGGAGACGATGATGGTGTTGAGCGATTTGGCCGCGAACTTCCCCACCTTCACCGGTGTGTTGAAGGCGTCCATGAAGAGCATGATGGAGGAGCAGTCGGCCCCCACGGCGATCTTCTCGGCTTCCCGGATGAAGAGTCGGTTGAAGCGAACATTGGCCGATGCCGTCAGGCCGGAGACGCCTTTGAAGAGCGCGGCGATCTCGGCTCGGAACGCCTTCAGGTCCGGAGCCTTTTCGAGCCTGGCGACGATATCCTTGTCCTCGAGGGCGCCCGCTATGGCGGAGAGGACGGTGTGGTAGCTCTTCTCCTTGTCCGATGCCAGGACGAGGAAGACGATGCGCACCGCCCTGTCCTCGGGGTCGGGCGATTCCGTCAGCCCCGCGGGGCAGCGCCCCACGGCGATGACATACTTGCGCGAGAGGGGCAGACGCAGGTGAGGAAGCGCCACCGAGTTGTCCAAGTGGGTCGGCAGGGTGCCTTCGCGACGCAGGATAGTCTCGACGAGCAGCGCGGGGTCCTGGCCGGAAAGGGCGGCGGCCGGGCAGGCGTCCAGCAGTTCGAGCAGGGCGGAGCGGAAGTCGCGACTCTTCAGGTCGACGACGCGGGATTGGTTGATGAATTTGTCGGGACGCATGACCTGGTAGAGGCGGGAGGATGGCGGAGAGGACGGCTTTGTTCCATTGCGAAAAAGGGGAGCGGCCTGAACGGTCGTTCCCCTTTTTCCGGATGTTTGCGGCTATGGCAGCCGGTTCACTTGTCCCACTCGAGGGCGCCGTTACGAATCTCGTATGCAAGACCCAGGATGATGACGCCCAGGAACACGAGAATGGGGGCCACGATGGAAATGCCTTCGGCAATGAAGTCGCGGTAGATGGTCGCCCACGGCACGAGAAACACCACTTCGATATCGAAGAGGATGAAAAGCATGGCGGTGACATAGAACTTCACCGCGAAGCGCGGGTGCGGCTTGTCCTCGGCGGGAAGGCCGCACTCGTATGCGGAGTCCTTGATCTTGTTGCGCTTGGCACGCTGTCCGAAGGCCTGGGAGGCGATGAGGATGGTGATGGGCAGCGCGATGGCGATGATCACCTGGAGGAGGACCGGGAGGTAGGTTTCCTGAAGGTTTTCTGCGGCTAGAAACATGGCGGAAAGGTCGGTGCGGGGTTCGGCTTGCGTAGGGCGCGGCGGCCTTCGATTCAGGCGGCGGGAGCGAACTTGAGCAGCTTGGTTTCGGGCAGCGCCACGCCGGCGAGGGCGCCCGCGTCAAGCGCGAGGCCGGAGTCGGGGATGGCGGCGAAGCCGGTCACGGCGGCGAACAGCGGGCGTTCGGCGGCGAGCGACTTCCAGACCGACTCGGCGTCGTTTGCGGCCGGCGCGGCGGAGGTCGCTTCGGCGGCCAGGCGGGCGAGGGTGGCGGCCTGGGCCGGGATGCCGGCGGGGCCGGGGATGGCGGCGGCGAACTTTTGCAGGCGCCACTGCACATTGATGAAGCTTCCGGATTTCTCGAAAACGGTGAGTCCGGGGATGACGATGCGCGCCGCGGCGGCGGTGGCGTTTTCGTGCGTTCCGATGTAGATGATCGCGACCTTGCCGAGCTGCGCGGCGCTGAGGCCGGCGGTCGTGAGGTCCTCGCCCGCGACGACGAGCGTGCGCACCTTGCCCGCTTCGATGTCGGCGGCGAGCGCGTCAAGCGAGGCGGACGGGGCCGCGCAAATCAGGCCGGTGGCGAGGGCGCCGCGCGTGTTCGGCGTGCGGTCCTCGGAGATGAGCATGCCGTCGGACTTGCCGAGGCGCGCCGGCTGGTGTACCACGCCCGGCGCGGCGGACACGAGCTTGGCGAGCAGGTGCTGCTCCTCGACCGACAGGTGGCCGGAGGAGACGTAAGCGACGGCGCCGGCTCGGATGAGCTCCGCGGCGGAGGCGGTGGCCGCATCGACCGTGGCGGGGCTTCCGCCGTTACGGGCCGAAAGGATACGGTCGCCGGCGGCGACCTGCTTGTACAGGGCGCGACCGGAGTCGGCCATCCAGGTGTCGTTCACGGCGTCGTTTCGGCGCGGCGTGATGCGATGAATCACGCCTTCTCGGCTCCACACGACGGTGTTGGTGCCGGCGCTGGACTCGGTGCAGATGGAGTTGGTCTGCTTGAGGAACCAAACGCGCATCTTGAAGCGGAAATCGGTGTCCGTAAGCGCGCCGACCGGGCAAAGATCGACGGTGTTGAGCGAGTAGTTGTTGTCCAACTCGCGTCCCGGGTAGCAGGTGAGGGTGTTGTAGGAGCCGCGGTTGATGAAGCCCAGCACGGGGTCCTTCATGATCTCGGACTGGAAGCGGATGCAGCGTGAGCAGAGGATGCAGCGCTCGTCGTCGAGCGTGACACGCGGACCAAGCTTGGTTTTCTTCGGCTTGACGTTCTTCGACTCGATGTAGCGCGAGTAGCCCTTGCCGTAGTCGGCCGAGTATTCCTGCAGCTTGCATTCGCCGGCCTGGTCGCAAACGGGGCAGTCCAGCGGGTGGTTGACCAGGAGCATTTCCGTCACGCCTTCGCGGCACTCCTTCACGGCCTTCGATTCAAGCTTCACATGAAGGTTGCGCGATACCGTCGAGGCGCAGGCGATGGCGGGCTTGGGCTGCCAGCCGATTTTCGCACGGCCGTCGGCCTCCAGCACGGGCTGGTTCGTGGCGCGGTCGATCATGGGCGAGCCAAGCTCGACCAGGCACATGCGGCAGTTGCCAGAGACGGGCAGCTTCGGGTGGTAGCAGTAGTGGGGCACTTCCTTCCCGATGGTCTTCAGGGCGTCGACAAGGTTCATGCGTTCGGGGAGCTGATGCTCCACGCCGTCGACGAAAACGGGGACTAGATTGGGCTGCGCGGCTTGGGACATGGTTTGGCCGGAAAAAGTGTTGGAGGCGGATTGCTAGGTCGGGGTGGGGGGGTGGCAAGGCGAAAGGCTGCTCGTTTCCGTCAGGCTTCGAGTCTTCTCGCGTCTCCCCTTTCCCCGTGGTTTGCGCCAGAGGCGTGTCCGGGTCGGACGGCTTGGCAAACTCCCCGGGCGCGGCGTGCGCTCACCGCTGCTTGCGCAATCGATTCGCCGGCGCAAAAAAACGCCCCCCGCTTGAGTGCGGGGGGCGTCGTGTTCAGCAGGTGTCACCCTGTTGAATCCTTGTGTTGTCAGGCTACGCCGACTTTCGGCAGGCCCACATCAAACTCAATCCCGTGCGGGTGGTTGCGCTTGTCCTTATGTTTCTCATGCCGCTTCGCGATCTGTCTGTCCAATTTGTCCACGAGCATGTCGATGGAGGCGTAAAGGTCGTTGGATGCCACGGATCCCTCGATGTCAGGCCCGTTCACCGCGATGTGGCCCTTGGCGATGAACTCGTTCTGTTTATCCCGGTTGTGCGTGTAGCACAGTTCCACATTGAGACGGATGATGCGTTCGTTGTGCTTGAAGAGACGAGCCATCTTGTCGATGACATGGGCCTTCAGTCCGTCGGTGAGGTCGATGTGGTTTCCCGAGATAACGATGTTGCTGTTCATGTCTGTTCTTGAGCTTTGTGGTTTGCCTTGAGGTCTGCCGCCGCACCAATGCGGTCCCATGTTTTCCGAAGAATCGAAGGAGGTTTCCTTTCTGCGTCGGTTTTCCTGGGTCGTTGTGACCGGAGGCTCTTCCGGTATCGGAGCGGAGTTTCTCAGGGCGATAGACAGCCTAGCTCCGGGGGCGTTCGTGTGCAATCTGTCCCGCACCCGCCCGGAGGCTTTTACAGACTGCGAACGCCGCCGGCATTTCACCTGCGATTTGGAGCGCATTGAGGAGTTGCAAGCTGTTGCTGCCGAGCTTCTTGCGATGATGTTGGGGCGGGGCTGTTCGGGGCCCGTTTTGCTCGTCAATAACAGCGGATTTGGCGCTTATGGGGAGTTCCCCGACCCGAACCCCGGGCACAACGCCTCGATGGTGGATTTGAACTGTCGAGCGCCGGTGCTTTTGACCGGACTTCTGTGGCCGGAGATTCTTCGCAGGGGCGGCCAGATTGTGAATGTCGCCTCGCTTGCGGCCTATCAGCCCACCCCGTTTTTGGCCACCTATGCGGCGAGCAAGGCGTTCCTGCTTCATTGGAGCCTGGCGCTTGACTGCGAAGGTCGGCGTCATGGCGTCAGGTCTCTTGCGGTTTGTCCCGGCCCCACGGCGACAAACTTTTTCCGGCGTGCCGGATTCGGCGAGGCGCCGGTGCCCGGCTATGGGCTCACGCCGGAGCAGGTGGTGCGCGAAAGCATCAGCGCCATGGCCAAGGGGCGGGCCCAGGTGGTGAACGGATTCCCAAACAAGCTGTTGGCGTTTTTCTCTCAGCGCATGCCCAAGGCGTTCGCCGCGAGCATGGGATGGCGCCTCATGGCGAGGTTGCGGCTCAAGCCTCTTCGCGAGGCGAAGCGCCGGGCGGACGCCAAATAAAATCTCCGGCGCGCAGGTGCGGCGGCGCGCGCATTTTTACCCCGGGGGACGGACAAGCGCCTTGCGGATTCGAAGCCCGTGCTGCATCCGTGCTGGCGCAATTCCAATAAAGCAACCCCGCACTTCTCCTCCCATGTCCGCTGAAAAGAAGCTTCTCGAACTTCACCTTACTCTGCCCAAGCCCCCCGCCGCCGCCGGCTCCTATGTGCCCGCCGTGAAGACGGGCAAACTCATCTACCTTGCCGGAACGCTGCCGATGCAGGACGGCCAGCTTACCCACACGGGTAAAATCGGCGACGGTGCCAATGACATCGAGTATGGCTACGCGGCCGCTCGTCAGTGCGCGCTCAACACGCTTGCGAATCTGCATGCGGCGGCAGGCTCCCTGGATCGTGTCTCCCGCATCGTGTTCGTCTCCGGCTTCGTCAACGGCGTGGACGGCTTTGCGGACAGCCCGAAGGTGATCAACGGCGCCTCAGACCTGTTTGTGCAGGTTTTCGGCACCAGCGTGGGCCCGCACGCGCGCGCCGCCGTTTCGGTGAACGGCCTGCCGCTCAACGCTTCCGTTGAAGTTCAGGTCGTGGCTGAGCTGTTTTGAGCTTACGCGCTGAAATCCGGGGATTTCAAAGTGCTGCCGGCGGCTTTCCTGAGGGAGGCCGCCGGCTTTGTTTTTCGCGACTCAGGGCGTGTTTTGGCGAGGCTTGGGCGGCGGTATGACCACGATCGGCCGCTGGGTCGCCCCCTGCGGAGGTGTTCCCGTTTGGATGATGGTGTTGCCGTTGACGATGGTCACCGAGGCGCCCTGTCGGGCGGGCGGGCACCAGTCAGCCGGGCGGCCGTCGATGAGGCCTCCTCGTGTGAATGAGTAGGCGCGCAAACCGCCCTCGTCCCGGGCTCGGGCCGCCGCTTGGGCCTCCTGCGCCGACCGGCGGGCCGCGGCCATGGCCGATTCGGCGCCGGCCTCCGCCGTGCGCGCGCGGGCTTCGGCTTCGCGTGCCTTGGCCTCGGCCAGCGCCACCCGGGCTTCCAGTTCGGCCAGACGGCGCTTTTCGGCGAGCCGGGCCTCCAGTCTTTTCGCGCATTCCGCGCGAACCAAGCTGATGTCGGCGCCCGGAAAGGCTTTGGCGAACCGGTTCAAGATTTCCATGCGGTCCTCCGGGGGGGCGTCCTTCCATCGCGCATCATCGAGCAACAGGCCCAGCGCCTCCGCGCCTTTTCGGGCGGCGTCATCCCGTGCCTGCGATTCCATGGCAGTCGCCTCGGCTCGTGCTTTCCGCTCGGCCGAGCGCCGGCGCTCGCTCGCTTCCCATTCCTTTACGCTCATGAGCTTCACCGAGGTCACCTGGCCGCCCCTGAGGGTCACTTCTCCGCGAGGGTAGATCAGCCGTTCCATGTCTCCGATGCTCAATTGGCCGGTCGGCGCCCCCAGTTTGTCGACGACCCCGGCCCGCGAATCACCCTCGACCGGGTCCGCCACCAGCCTTGATGAGGCAAGCGCCAGCCAGGCTGCCGCCAGAATGTGTACGCGTAGGAGCATGTCGTTTCTCCAAGAGGATGCCGGGCGTATGCGAACGGGCAAAGGGTAAACGACGAAACGCGCCGGGGGGCGAGTCCGGCGCGTATCAGCGGGGGGGCTTAGCAGGCGTAACCGGGCTTTAGCGCGGTCGGCACGGTGCCCATCAGCGTTTTCCAAAGGGCCTCTCCCGACGCTTCGATCTCCTTGCGGTTGGCGAGGCCGTTGACCAGGTGTTTCGGTATCGCCTCCAGGCCGACGGAGGCGCCGAGCAGCAGGCCCACCAGGGATCCTCGGTGCGCCGAATCGCCTCCCAGGGTGGCGTTGGTCACCACCGCCTCGCCGAAATCATCGGCATGCTTGAGCGCGATGAACAGCGACAGCGGCACGGCGTCGTCGCCGGAGGCTCCCTGGCTGAGCTCATGCGTGGCGACATGCTCCATCGTGTGGTGCTGTATCCAGCGATGATAGGGGAACGCCAGGTAGGGGTGGTGCGTGTGCCCGAGTTTCTTGAAACAGGCGTCGTCGAGGGAGTAACCGGCAAGCAGCAGTCGCAGGATGTCGGCGATGAGCATGGCCGCCCTGCGGAGTGTGCACCCGCGCCGTACCAGCGCTATCTGCGGAGCCAGCTCGCGGAAGAGTGCGTCCGTGTTGTTGGCGCGCAGCAACATGATGGGCGCCGCCTCCACCAGCCCCGCGATGTGCGTGTCGTCCTCCCCGCATCTGTCCGGGGGCAGATTCTTGCTGAGATTGCCGATGAAGGTGCGATGCGCCGCAGGGATGTAGAAATCGCGGTGGCCGTCCGGGGTCAGCATGACTTTGCGGTAGCGTTCCACCCAGTCGTCACGGTCGTATCTGCCCTTGTCGACCAGAGAGCCGGCCAGCTCCAGGGCCAGCGTGGCGGAGAGCGAGTTATCGCCCGCATTCAGGCCGTGGTGGTAGTGTGTGCCCGGTCTTCCCCAGAGTTCTCGCCGGTGCATGAGGCAATCCAGCGGGCCGGCGAAGGCGTCCGCGGGAACACGGCGCATGTCGCTGTGCGGGTGCGGCTCGCGCGGAGCTTCGTAGTTGGAGAAATCCCCGTAGTCGTCGGTGATTTTCTTGAGATTGTAATAGCCGTCGGAGGGCAGCGCGAGGGCGTCGCCGATAAAAAGTCCATACCATGCCCCGAGGAAGCGGGAGTGCGGGCTGGGGCGGGCAGGGGAGGCGTGGTTCATCATCTTGAATGGTTCACCCCGGAGCGTAGTTTCCCGTATGGTGAGCCGCAAATGCGTATTCCTGTAAAACCCGGCCCGGGCCGGCGGGCGCTTCGGCTGGCCGGCGCGCGGGCATGAGCGAGGGCGGGGCGAGGGTGCCTCGGCGAACGGGCTTGCCCGCGGGCGGCCCGCGCACCACACCGTGCGCACCACACGCCTTCGCTTCGGCGTGGCGCGGCTCTTTCCTTCCTTTCTTTTCAAAGCCATGGCTTCCCCCGCTAACAAGTCCCTCAATGTCCTCGTCATCGGCT
Source organism: uncultured Opitutia bacterium (assembly GCA_945957395.1). GTDB lineage: Bacteria > Verrucomicrobiota > Verrucomicrobiia > Opitutales > UBA953 > CAMFKE01. Next base: position 48,073 of record CAMFKE010000005.1, on the reverse strand, counting down.
CCGGCGGCCGCGAGCATGCGCTCGTTCAGGCCTGCAAGCGCAGCGCGCTGGTGGAGGGAGTCGTCGCCGCCCCCGGCAATGTGGGCATGGAGATGGATTGCCCCTGCCACCCGCTCGATGTCACGGATGTGCCCGCCATTGTGGCGCTCGCGAAGAAGCTCGCGGTGAATTTCGTCATCGTAGGCCCCGAGGTTCCCCTGGCCCTTGGCGCCGCCGACGCGCTGGAGGACGCCGGCTTCGCCGTGTACGGTCCGCGCAAGGCCGGCGCGATGCTGGAAGCGAGCAAGGTGTTCACGAAGGATTTCCTTGTCCGTCACAACATCCCCACCGCCCGAGGCGCGAAGTTCACCAAGGCCGCCGATGCGCTTGCGTACCTCAGGGGCGAAACCTACCCGACCGTCATCAAGGCCAGCGGCCTGGCCGCGGGCAAGGGTGTGGTCATCCCCCGGGATTATGAGGAGGCCGCTCGCGCCATCCGCGAGATGATGGACGACAAGATTTTCGGCGCCTCCGGCGACGAGGTCCTTGTGGAGGAGTTCATGGAGGGTGAGGAGGCCTCCATCATGGTCATGGTCTGCGGCGAGAAATATGTGATTCTGCCGCCCAGTCAGGACCACAAGCGCGTGGGCGAAGGCGACACTGGTCCGAATACCGGGGGCATGGGCGCCTATACGCCCACCGGCGTCGTGACCGCCGAGGTCGACCGCCGTGTGCGCGAGGAGATCGTCGAGCCCACTCTGCGCGGGCTGAAGGCCGAGGGCATCGACTACCGCGGCACCCTTTATGTCGGCATCATGGTGACGAAGACCGGGCCGCGCGTGGTGGAGTTCAATGTCCGCTTCGGCGATCCCGAGTGCCAGATTCTCCTGCCCATGCTGAAGACCGACCCGCTCGCGCTCATGCACGCCTGCGCCACCGGCACGCTCGAGCCTTCGCTGGTCGAGTGGAAGGGCGGCGCCACCATCATCGTCGTGCTCGCCGCCGGCGGCTACCCCGGCGACATCCGCAAGGGCGATGTCATCACGCTGCCCGCCACGCTGCCCGAGCACACCTCCATCGTGCATGCCGGCACCAGGCGTGACGCCGCCGGACGCATCGTCACCTCCGGCGGTCGCGTGCTCGGCGTGGTCGCCCACGGCTCCACGCTCGCCGAGGCCGCCGGGCGCGCCTACGGCGTCGTCGACACCGTGAAGTTCGAGGGCATGCAGTTCCGCCGCGACATCGGCGCGCGCCAGCTCAAGCGCGACGCCGCCTCCCGGAAGTGAGACTCAGGGCGAAAAAAGAGGAGTGATTTTCAGAATGAGACACACGGTCCTTCTCCCCGCTTTTCTTTTTTCGCTTTCAGTCTCGGCTGCGGAGCCGGCGTTCCCCTTGGAGCTGTATCCGCAGTTGAAGGACAAGTCGCCCGAGGACGTCCGGCTCGCCGGCGTGGCCGCCCTGTGCCCCGGGCGCCTTCTCTCCTCCGAGCCCAAGCCGGCCCGTCGGTCCGTGCCCGAGCTGCGCAAGACCCGCGTGGCCGAGCTGCCGCGCGGCGGCGTCTACCTGCGGCTTTACTCCCTCGATGTTGAGGCCGTGCGCGAGCGCGCGCTCAAGACCCCGCTGGTGGTCGATTGCCGCTACCTGGCTACGGGAATGGGCGAGCTCGACGCCTGCCTGGCTTTGGGCTCGGCGCTCTCCGGAGGTTCCGTCCCGAAGCTGGCCGTGCGCGGCGAGTATGAGAAGGTGCCGGGTTCCGCCACGCTCGCCGGATCCGAGGCCCGGCCCGCGCCGCCCGTGTTGGTGGTCGTGAACGGGCGCACCGCCGGCCCGCTGGAGGCGGTGCTCGCCGCGCTTCAGGCGGAAGGCAAGGTGCACCTCGTGGGCGCCTCGACCGCAGGCGAGACAGGCGCTTACAAACCCCTTGAGGGCCGCCCGGGCTGGTGGGCCATTTCCGGCGAAGTGTTTCCTTCCGGCGGCGAGTCCCTGGTGGGGGCGGGCGTCGCCCCCAAGTTCCCGGTGAAAGTGGCGCCCGAGGACGAGTTCCTGGCGTGGCAACTCGTGGAGCGCGGCACCCCGCTCGCCGGCGTCTTGCGCCGCGAGTCTTTGGGCAAGACCGAGTCGGTGGCCGCTTCGGGCAAGGATTTTGTCGAGTCGAACGGCAAGTCCGGTTCGGTCGATCCCGTCGACCCCGCGCTGCAGCGGGCTCAGGATGTCCTTGCCGCTTTACAGGTGTTGGGCGGCGTGCAAGTTTCCTCGAAACGCTGAGTCGTCGAAACCTGCAAATCCGAGCCATGGCCCGCCGACATATCACCTTCCTCTGCACGGGGAATATCTGCCGAAGCCCCATGGCGGAGCGCCTCCTGCGTCACGCTCTTGCCGCCGAGGAGGGCCGGCTCAGGGCGCTCCTGCCGATTTCCTGCGGCGTCGCCGCATACCCCGGCGAACCCGCCTCCTCCAACGCGCTGAGAGCCCTGCGCGCCGTCGGGCTTTCGCTCGACGACCACCGCAGCCGGCCGCTCACTCAGGAGCTTCTCGATGAGACGCTGGTGCTGTTCGCCATGACCTCGGCTCACCTGCGCGCGCTGCGTTCGCGGTTCGACCGGTTGCCTCCCCATGTCTTTCTGATGCGCGAATTCGTTCCCGGAGCCGTTTCGCGGGACATCCCGGACCCGTATGGCTGCGGCCTCACCGAGTACGAGGAGTGCCGCGACGCCATGATCGAGGCCATTCCCGGCATCCTGCGTTTTCTGCGCGAGCTTCCGCCGGAGCCTGATTCAAGGGAAGGGTGATGCCTGGCGTCCCGCGCGTCGTTCGCGCGCCGCGGGTGCAAGGCGGATTTTACATGTTGCGGTCCCTTTTCCGGGCCGTTGAACCGTGCGCACCATGCGCCTCGCCCTCGCCAGTGACCACGCCGGTTTTGAACTGAAGAACATCCTCGCCGCGCACCTGCGCGAGCAGGGCCACGAGGTCGCCGACCTCGGAGCGCATACCAAGGATTCGGTGGATTATCCCGACTTCGGCAAGGCCGTGGCCGGGGCGGTGGTGGGCGGAAGCGCCGACTTCGGCGTGCTCGTGTGCTCCTCCGGCATCGGCATTTCCATCGCCGCAAACAAGGTCGACGGGGCGCGTTGCGCCCTCGTCATGAACGAGGACATGGCGGAGTTCACCCGCCGGCACAACGACGCCAATGTCATCGCGTTCGGCCAGAAGTACATCACGCCGGACATGGCGAAGAAGTACCTCGGCATCTTCCTCTCGACCGCCTTCGAGGGCGGCCGCCACGCCCGCCGCGTCGGTAAGCTTTGCTGAACGGTTCGCCGCGAGTTTCCCGTTTTCGCTTTTCGGTGTTCAGTCCGTCGCGCCCGCCGGAACGAGCGCTGAACCGAATCCGGCGCGGGGCCTCCCTTTCCTAAAACTGAATCACCGAAAACCGACCACTCGTTTCCATGACCGCCATCGCCAACATCCCGCTCGCCACGCTCGATCCCGAAATCTTCGCCGCCATCCAGCAGGAGAAGAAGCGCCAGCAGACGCACATCGAGCTCATCGCCTCGGAAAACTTCACCCTGCCCGCCGTCATGGAAGCGCAGGGTTCCGTGCTCACCAACAAGTACGCCGAAGGTTACCCCGCCAAGCGCTGGTACGGGGGCTGCGAGTTTGTCGACAAGGTGGAGCAGCTCGCCATCGACCGCGCCAAAAAACTCTTCGGCGCCGACCATGCGAATGTGCAGCCGCACTCCGGCTCGCAGGCCAACGCCGCCGTGTACTTCGCCACGCTGCAGCCCGGCGACAAGATCCTGACCATGGACCTTTCGCACGGCGGTCACCTCACGCACGGCAACCCGGCCAACTTCTCGGGCAAGCTGTATAAGGTTGTCCATTACGGCGTGGGCAAGGACGGCCGCATCAACTACGACGAGGTCGCCGAGATGGCCCGCCGCGAGAAGCCCAGGATGATCACCGTGGGCGCCTCCGCCTACGCCCGCGAGATCGACTTCGAGCGCTTCGGCCGCATCGCCCGCGAGAACGGAGCGCTGCTGCTCGCCGACATCGCCCACATCGCGGGCCTCGTGGCCGGCGGCGCGCACCCCTCGCCCGTGCCCCACGCCGACTTCGTCACCACCACCACGCACAAGACCCTGCGCGGTCCCCGCGGCGGCCTCATCCTGTGCAAGGCCGAGCACGCCAAGGCCATCGACTCCTCCGTGTTCCCCGGCACGCAGGGCGGCCCCCTCGAGCATGTCATCGCCGCCAAGGCCGTGTGCTTCGCCGAGGCTCTCAAGCCCGAGTTCAAGGAGTACGCCGCGCAGATCGTGCGTAACACCAAGGCGCTCGCCGAGGCTCTCGTCGGTCACGGCTTCAAGCTCGTCTCCGGCGGCTCCGACAACCACCTCGTGCTGTGCGACCTGCGCGAGTCGCACCCCGCCGTCTCCGGCAAGGACGCCCAGCTCGCCCTGGACCTGGCCAACATCACGACGAACAAGAACACCGTTCCCAACGAGACCCGTTCGCCCTTCCAGGCTTCCGGCGTGCGTCTGGGCACCCCCGCCGTCACCTCGCGCGGCATGAAGGAGGAGGACATGAAGGAGATCGCGCGCCTCATCGCGCTCGTGCTTTCCAATCCGACCGACCTTGAGACGCTGGAAAAGGCCAGGTCCGGCGCCGTCGCGCTCTCCGCGAAGTTCCCGCTGCCCTACTGAACAAGCCGACGGAGAGGTTTTTCCGTTTGCCTGACGCCGCAAAGACAATCAGTCTTTGCGGCGTTCAATTTTCAACCCCGCCAATACCATGAAACTCCCCAAGCTTCGTTTCCTGCCCCGCAAGGGCTTCACGCTCGTCGAACTGCTCACCGTTATCGCCATCATCGGCATTCTCGCCGCCATGGTCATCCCCGGCGTGCAGATGGTTAAGCGCAAGGCCAACAAGCTCGCCGCCGGCTCCAGCTGCCAGGGTATCGCCAAGGCCTACCAGGCCTTCGCCTTCGGCAGCTCGACGCCCAAGAACATCACGCAGACCCAGGTTGGTAACAACGGCGGTGGCGTGACCGGCTGGGCCGTCTATCTGGCCGCCAAGGCCGACATGAACGACGCCAACGCCTGGTTCATCAAGGGCGACGAGCGCCTCGCCGCTGTCGAATCCTACCCCAAGCAGGTCGCCAATGTCACCGACCCGACCAAGCCCCAGGTGGACCCCGATTTCCAGAAGGCCGCTCCGAAGTCGTGGGCTGTCGTCGCCAACGCGACCAAGAACGACTCGAACGCCTCGCGCTACCCGATCGTGTGGACCCGCGGCCTGACCGGTACGACCTGGGTGCAGGATGCCCCGTGGGGCAAGGAGGGCGGCCATATCGCCTTCCTCGACGGTCACATGGAGTGGTATGACGCCACCGTGGACGAAGCCAGCGGCAAGGGCGTCTTCATCAACTTCAAGACGAAGGCTGAGACCAGCAACATTCAGGAAGCCGTCGGCCAGGACTCCATCATCCTGGAAGACAAGTAAGCCGAGCCCGAAGCACCCGGTTTTTCCGGAGGTTTCGCCCAAAGCCCGCCTCGAAAAGAGGCGGGTTTTTTGTTGGCCGGCGCGGCGTCGCTCACGATGAAGTCGCGCCGTCGCGTGCGACCCGCCCCGGCGGCTTTTCCCTTCATTCTTCGTCCCAACCCCATGGCCACACTCTCCCAATGGATTCACGCGGCGCGTCCGCGCACCCTGCCCGCCGCGCTCGTGCCGGTGGCGCTCGGCTCCGCTTGCGCATACGCCGCCGGCGGGTTTCGGGCGGTGCCTGCGTTGCTGGCGCTGGCGTTCGCGCTGCTCGTGCAGGTGGCCTGCAATCTGGCCAACGACTACTTCGATTTCAAAAAGGGCGCCGACACCGCCGAGCGCCTTGGTCCGGCGCGCGCGACGGCGTCCGGCTGGGTGTCTCCGGCTGCCATGAGGCGCGCGGTGGTCGGCGTGTGTGCGGCGGCCTTCCTCGTGGGGCTCGGCCTTCTTCCCTTCGGCGGGTGGCCCTTGTTGATCGTGGGCGTCGCCTCCATCGCGGCCGCTCTCGCCTATACCGCCGGACCATTCCCCCTGGCCTACAACGGGCTTGGCGATGTGTTCGTGGTGGCCTTCTTCGGCTTCGTGGCCGTGCCGTTCACGGCGTATGTGCAGTGCGGATACTTTCCCGTGTCGGTGTGGCCGGTCGCCCTGGGGTGCGGCCTGCTGGCCGACGCGATTCTCATCGTGAACAACGCTCGCGACCGCGAGACGGACGCGAAGGCGGGCAAGCGCACCACGGCCGTGCTTTTCGGACTGAATTTCGCCCGTATCCAGTACGCGCTCACCGTGCTGGTCGGCCTTTCGACGCCGTTGGTGCTGTCGCTGCCGCCGTTCAATTGCCGGTGGCCCGTGCTCGCGGCGCTGGTCGTGTGCCCGTTCGCCGGGCCCGTGGTGCGGGCCTTCTGCGCCGTCGACAACCCTCGCGATTTCAACCCGCTGCTGGGCAAGACCGCCGCGATTCTGCTGGCTTGGGGCGCGCTTCTGGCCGCAGGCATCGCGCTCGGCGCGTAGCGCCGGGCGAGTGCAGAAGGCAGAAGGCAAAATGCGGAAGTGGCCTCGCTGCGCGAGGCGCTTGGCGACCTTTTTCGAAAAGGTTGCTCACGCAGGCCGCCCGGAGGGCGGCCTCACTTCTGCATTTTGCCTTCTGCATTCCTCGCGGCTTCGCCGCGAAGGTTACAGCGCTTCGGCGCCGCGTTCGCCGGTGCGGATGCGCACGACCTGCTCCACCGGCATGACGAAGATCTTGCCGTCGCCGATTTTGCCGGTGTGGGCGGCCTTGGTGATGGCGTCGATGGCGGTTTCCACGCGGTCGTCGCTCACGGCCACCTCGACCTTGGCCTTGGGGAGGAAGTCCACGGTGTATTCGCTGCCGCGGTAGATCTCGGTGTGACCTTTCTGGCGGCCGAAGCCTTTCACCTCGGTGACGGTCATGCCTTCGATGCCGATGTCGGCCAGCGCGGCTTTCACTTCCTCGAGTTTGAAGGGTTTGATGACGGCGACGATGAGTTTCATGGGCGAGGGAGCGGGCGGGGTTCTTAGGGGTTGAGTTTCAATCTGCCCGGGGTCGGGCGCGTCGGCGCGTTCTGTGCAGGCGTTATGCCGGGAGCTGCGTCCGTTTGCGGGAAGGCGATGTCGAGCGCGGCGAGGGCGGCGCGCAGCTTGTCGGCGCTCTTCAGCCCGGGGGCGTCCTCGATGCCGCTGTTAAGGTCGAGGATGTCGGCGTGCGAGGCGCGGGCGGCGTCGAGGATGTTGGCGGGGCCGAGTCCGCCGGCGACGATCCAGGTCTTGTCGGCGTGCATGGATTTGAGGGCGGCGACGCCCGTCCAGTCGGCGGTTTTGCCGGTGCCGCCGTAGGCTTCGGGGCTGTATCCGTCGACGAGGAACGCCGAGGCGTGGCGCAACAGGTGGGAGGGGAAGGCGGAGGCGCCGGAGAGGCGCGGGGCGAGCCAGAGCCGCTTGGCGCCCACGCATTCCGACCAGAGGCGCACGACGCTTTCCGACACGGTGTTCGGGTCGAAGTGGATCTGGAAGATATCGAAGCCCTGGCTTTCGGCCATGGCGAGGTCGGGCAGGTGCGGGGCGACCGCCACATAGACGCGACGGCCCTCCGGGATGAGATTCAGCAGGGCGCGCACCGAACCTTCGGGCACGCAGCGAGGCGAGGGGGCGTGGCGGTTCACACCCAGGTATTGCACGCCCTGTTCCATGCAGGCGGCGATGTCCGCCGGGCGCGTGAGTCCGCAGACTTTGATCAACGGACGCCGGGGCGTGTATTTCGTGGCTTGCAGCGACGGGCGATTCGGGGGCGGGACGGGCATGGTCGGCGCGGGGTGGGGCGCTGACAGGCTAGGTGCGCCGTCGACCTGCGGGCAAGCCCGCGAGCGGCGCCCGCGTGTCAATCAGCGGAAAAGTTTCTCCACGGCCTCGGCGATGTCGGCTGCGGCGGGGGAGGCGGATTCGGCGGCGAGCGGGATGCCGGCCTGCTTCACGGCGGCGGCGGTCACCGGGCCGATGGCGACGACCTTGGGCAGCGTGGCGCCTTCGCGCGGCTTGAGGCGGGAGAGCTGCGAGACGAACGACTGCACGGCGGAGGGGCTGGCGAACACCACGGCGTCGGCGCCCTTCTCGCGGAAGTTCTCGATGTCGGTGGCGTCCTCGGCGTCGGCGTCCTTGGTTTCGTAGACGGTGAAGGTGTCGACGATGGCCTGCGCGTCCTTGGCGAGGCGCTGCTCGATCGTGTCGCGGTTGCGGTTGCCGGTGATGAGGAGGACCTTGAGGTTCTCGAGGTTGTCGGCGGCGATGAGGGCGTCGGCGAGGGCGTCTCCGGTGGCTTCGTCCGGGAGGATGTCGGTCTGGATGTGCACGCGGTCGAGTTCGGCGGCGGTGGCTTTGCCGACGCAGGCGATGCGGGAGGGGCCCAGGCAGCGGATGTCGCGGTACTTTTCGAAGAAGCTCTTGAAGAAGCCGCGCACGCCGTTGGGGCTGGTGAAGACGATCCACTCGTAGGTGCCGAGGGATTGCAGGATGTCCTCGGAGGCGGCCGCATGGGCGCCGAGTTCGACGCTGATGAGCGGGAGCTCCAGGACGGTGGCGCCGCGCTGCTCGAATTCGGCGCGCCAGGTGTCGTTGGCGCCGTCGGCGCGCGTGAGGACGATGCGGCGTCCGGAAAGGGAATGCTTGGCTTTGGCCATGCCCGGGGAGGGAAAGTGTAAACGGGAAAAGGAAAAGAGGGAAAAGCGGCGTGTCGGAATCCGTTCGGCGGGCGGGAGGAGCGAGGGCGATATGCAAACCGGCCCCCGGCGATGCGCCGGAGGCCGGGTGTGCGGGCTGCCGAGGGGGTGCCGGATCCGTGTCAGGCAAGGTCCGATTCCGTGCCGCTGCCGCGGGGCTGGGGCAGGTGCGGGTGAAGCGAGGGCGAGGCTTCGGAGAGACCCTCGAGCAGCCGCACGCCCCCGGATATCCAGCGACGGGTGTGGCGACGGGCCAGTCCGTGGTAGGGCGTGTGGCGCGCTCCCGAGCGACCGTGCAGGGCGCTGGGCCGGACGGGGTTGAGGAGGTTGAGCAGGCGGATCATGGTGTGGTTTTTTTGGAAAGTCTTCCCCTAAGCAGCTTTGATGCCGGAAATTTTCGCGCGATTTCGGGGCTTAGCGGCCGAGGGTGAACCGGTCGAATTCGCCGTCTTCTCCGAAGTGGCGGGCGGTCGCCTTCTTCCAGCCGCCGAACTCGGCGTCGACGGTGACGAGCTCGATTTTGGCGAACTTGGAGGCGTGCTTTTCGGCGACGGCCTTGTCGAACGGGCGGTAATGGTGCTTGGCGATGAGCTCCTGGGCCTCCTCGGTGTAGAGGAACTTCAGGTAGGCTTCGGCCACCTTGGCGGTGCCCTTGCGGCGGGTGTTTTTGTCGACCAGGGCGACGGGCGGCTCGGCGACGATGGAGAGGGAGGGGGCGACGATTTCGAGCTTGTCGGAGCCGAGTTCGTCGAGCGCCTGAAGCGCCTCGTTTTCCCAGGTCACAAGGGCGTCGCCGATGCCGCGCTGGGCGAAGGTGGTGGTGGCCCCGCGGGCGCCGGAATCGAGCACGGGAGCGTTGAGGTAGAACTGCTTCACGAACTCGCGCACCTTGGATTCGTCGCCGTTGAACTTCCTTTTGGCGAAGGACCAGGCGGCCAGGTAGGTCCAGCGGGCGGCGCCGGAGGTCTTGGGGTTGGCCGGGATGACGCCCACGCCGGGCTTCACCAGGTCGTCCCAATCCTTGATGTTCTTGGGGTTCCCCTTGCGCACGAGGAACACGATGGTGGAGGTGTAGGGGGCGCTGTTGTTGGGCAGTCGCTTTTGCCAGTCGGTCGGCAGCAGGCGGCCTTTTTCGGCGATGGCGTCGATGTCGTGCGCCAGGGCCAGGGTGACGATGTCGGCGCGAAGGCCGTCGATCACCGAGCGGGCCTGCTTGCCCGACCCGCCGTGGGATTGGCTGATGGTCACCGTGTCGCCGGTGCTTTTCTTGTATTGTGCTGCGAAGGCCTTGTTCACATCCGCATACAGTTCGCGCGTCGGGTCGTAGGAGACATTGAGCAGCGCGATATCGGCGGCCAGGGTTGCCGCCGGGCTCGCCGCGATAAGGGCGAGGACGGTTTTGATGACAAAATATTTCATGAGCGTGTTTTTGCGCAGGCCTGCTTGTTTTAGAGCTTAAGCGGTTTTAGGCGGTCTGGAGTGAGTGGTTGCGCTTGTTGTTGATAAGTTGAGTGCTGAATGTATGCTTCTTGGCAAGCGATTTTAACAAAAGCGTCGTCCCGGCCAGAATTGATGCGGCATGTTTGGTCGAAAAAAAGCCGGCTCGGGAGAGCCGGCGTGACTGCCAGGGGCGGGTTGGCGAGCGTTCAGAGGCTTAGTACCGCATCGGCCGCGCGAGAGGACGAGTCGGGGCGCGCGAACCGCTCGAGCCGTTCGACGCGGGAGCGCCACAGGCGGGCGTCGTCGGCGAGCATGCGTGTGACCGCCTCCGCCGCGGCTGCGGGGTCGCCGGCCACATCGCCGACCCCGAGGCGGCGAATCAGTTCGGCATTGCCTTGCTCCTGCCCGGGGAGGACCTGGGTGATGACAAAGGGCGTGCGGGCCGCGAGCGTCTCGTGGGTGGTGGCGCCGCCGGCTTTGCCCAGCACGATGTGGCTGGAGCGCAGCAGCGCGGGAAGGTCGCTCGTCCAGCCGATGATCCTGGCGGAGTGGCCCGTGTCTTCGAGCGCGGCGTACAGGTGTTCGACCAGCTCGGCGTGGCGGCCCACGCTCACGGTCAGCTCGATGTCGGGCAATGCCGCCAGGGCGCGCGCGGTGCGCACCGTGTCGCGCGAGGCGCTGCCGGCCATCAGCAGGACGCGGGCCCTGCCGCCGTCGGCGAACGGGGCGAGTCGCTCGCATTCGGGGTTGGCGGCGAAGGCGGACGGGGTGGGGAAGCCGGTGGTGCGCACGCCGGAGGACGGGACGCCGAGGCGGCGAAGGCGTGCGGCGCTGTAGCGATCGGCGGCAAGCCAGAGGTCGGAGCGGGTCTTGGCCCAGACGCGGTTGATCGAGATCGAGTCGGTCACCACGGTGACGACTTTCACCGCCGGGCCTCCGGCGCGGGCGATGTCGCGCAAAAGTCCGGGGAATATCGGGTGGGAGCACACCGCGATGTCCGCCCCGGTTTCCTTCAAAATCGCCGAGAGTCGGCGGCGTGCGCGGCCGAGGAAGGGTAGCAGGGCGGGTACGACAGGGAGCCTGTCGAGCGCGTGATAGGTGGCCAGCCAGGCCAGCGGGGCGCCGGTCACCGCGTTCACGAAGTGGCGCTTGGAGCGTTCGTAGGCCTCGCCGTAAGCCTCGAGCGGGTCATGCACGGTGGCGTGCACGCCGAAGCGGCGGTTGAGCGCGGCGCACAGGTTGCGAGCCGCGCTGTTGTGACCTTCTCCGTATCCGGCTGTGAGGACGATGATTCGGCGCATGGGCTCGTTTGTTGGCGTTGGTGATGCGGGTCGGCGGGACTCAGGCCGGGATGGCGGCCGGTTCGGCGAGCGTATCCGACTCCGGCCGCAGCGACGGTTCGTCCAGCTCGTCCTCGGCGAGGGTGAGCTCGCGCAGGAAGGCGTTGTAGTCGATGACCTCCATGCGCCCGTCGGCGTGTTCGACGATGGCGGTGAGCGACTCCACCCAGTCGCCGGAGTTGATGTAGTGGACGCCGTTGAGCCACTTGTTCTCCGGCCTGTGGATGTGTCCGCAGATGACGCCCTTGCACTCCTCGCGCACGGCGAGAAGGCGCAGGTGGCGCTCGAAGTCCGAGATGTAGTTCACCGCTCGCTTAACCTTCGATTTCACGGCTTGGGACAGCGAGAAGTAGTCCTTGCCGCGCCAGGCTCGCCAGCGGTTGTAGTGCCGGTTGAGCCTCAGCAGTTGCTGGTAGCCGATGTCGCCGAGTATCGCCAGCCACTTGGCGTGCGTGGTGACGGTGTCGAAGGCGTCGCCGTGGACGCAAAGGAACTTCACGCCGGCGGCGGTTTGGTGCACGTGCCTGTCCGCGAGCGTGAGGCGGTCGAGCACGAGGGGCATCAGGTCGGCCGGCATGTCGTCGTGGTTGCCGCGCAGGTAGACGACCTCGGTGCGCTTCTCCGCCATTTTCAGGATGCGCCGGACCACCGCGGTGTGGTCGGCCGTCCAGTAGGGGCGGCGGCGCAGGCTCCAGAAATCGATGATGTCCCCGTTGAGCACCAGCTTGTCGCAGCGGATGTGCTTGAGGAAGTGGAGCAGTTCGCGCGCCTTGGCGTCCCGCGTGCCCAGGTGCGTGTCGGAGATGATGACGGTGCGGTATCGGAGGCGTGCTTTGGAGTCCGGCATGGTGCCACACAAGTAGCCGCGGCGTGTGACGCTTTCGTGGCCGTCCTGCGAAGATTGTGACAATCCCCGTGGCGCAAAAAAACCGCAGGGCCCCTTGCGGGGCGCCTGCGGCCTGGTTGCGATTTCCCCGGTTGTCGTCGCGACGGGCGGGGAAGTCGGCGATCAGATGTGGATCGCCTCGCCGTGCACGGCGGCGGCGGCCTCGGCGAGGGCCTCGGACAGCGTGGGGTGCGCGTGGATGGTGGCGTGGATGTCGTCCACGGTGAGCTCGGCGTCGAGGGCGAGGCCGTACTCGGCGATGAGTTCGGTGGCCTCGGGGCCCACGATGTGCGCGCCGAGGATCTCGCCGTACTTCTTGCCGGTGATCACCTTCACGAAACCTTCGGCGTGGTTGATGGCCACGGCCTTGCCGGACGCGGTGAAGGGGAACTTGCCCACCTTGTACTCGAGGCCCTTTTCCTTGCAGGCGCGCTCGGTGAGACCGACGGACGCCACCTGGGGCTGGCAGTAGGTGCAGCCGGGGAAGTTCTTCACGCGCTTGGGCTTGGACGCGCCGAACATGCCGTTCACCGCGTTGATGGCCTCGAAGGTGGCCACGTGGGCGAGCCAGGGCGGTCCGATGATGTCGCCGGCGGCGTAGATGCCGGGGACATTGGTCTGGTAGGAGTCGTTCACCTTGATGTAGCCCTTCTCGAGGTCGAGCTTCACGGCGGAGCCGAGCAGACCGTCGAGGTACGGGGTGATGCCGATGGCGACGAGCAGGTGCGAGGCCTCGACCACCGACTTCACGCCGTCCTTGTCGAGGTGCACCTTCACGCCGGTGGCGGAGGTCTCGATCTTTTCGGACTTGGTGCCGGTGTGCGCGACGATGCCCTGCTTCTTGAAGGCGCGCTCCACGGCGGCCGAGACTTCCTCGTCCTCCACGGGGAGCAGGTTGGGCTTCATCTCCACCACGGTCACCTTGGTGCCGAAGGTGTTGAGGAAGTAGGCGAACTCCATGCCGATGGCGCCGGCGCCGAGCACCACGATGGACTCGGGCTTCTCCTTGAGCTGGAGCGCCTCGAAGGAGGTGAGCACGCGGGGATTGGAGTGGTCGACATCGGGCAGGCGGCGCGGCTTGCAGCCGGTGGCGAGCAGGATGTTCTTGGCCTTGTAGAACTTACCCTTCTGGGCGCCTTCGGTGATCTCCACCATGCCGGTGGCGATCACGCGGCCCTTGCCCACGATGTGGTCGACCTTGTTCTTCTTGAACAGGAAGCCGATGCCGCCGGCCATGTTGTCCGAAACCTTGCGCGAGCGCCCCATCACGGCGGCGAAGTCGAAGGAGACGGAGTCCACCTTGATGCCGTAGTCGGCGGCGTGCTTGATCTCCTGATACACCTCGGCGCCCTTCAGCAGGGCCTTGGTGGGGATGCAGCCCCAGTTGAGGCAGGTGCCGCCCGGGCGCTCCATCTCGATGCAGGCGACTTTCTTGCCGAGCTGGGCGGCGCGGATGGCGCCGGCGTAACCGGCGGGGCCGCCGCCGATGACGATGAGGTCGTAGGTGATGTCTTCGGACATGGTCAAAGTTTGGTTCGTGCGGGGATTAACCACGGGAACGCCGCGCGGGCAAGCCGACTGCTGTAAAAGGGAGGAGATATGGGCCGGCTGCCATGGTTTTCATAAAGCAAACGCCCCCCGAGCCGCTGCGGGCCGGGGGGCGTCGTCGACCGGAGGTCGAACGGGCCGTCTTTACTTGCTGACGATGGCGCCGAGTAGGTTGCTCACGCCCATGCCGATGGAGCTCACGCCGGAGGAGACGAGGAAGGAGACGCCGATGATGATGCCGCAGTAGATGGCGCCGATGGCGACGTTGCCGTTCTTGAACTCGGCCTTCTCGTCGATGTCGGAGGTGAACTTGTCCATCACGCGGAACACCACGGTGATGGCGAACGAGGCCACGGAGATGGCCACCGCGAGGTTCACGGCCGCGCCGATGAAGCCCATGAGCGAGGCGAGCAGGCTCTGGTCGCGCAGGCCGGAGAGCACCGCGGAGATGGATTCGAGGCCGGAGCCGATGACATTGCAGTAGGAGAACACCACGGAGGCGCCGAGCAGGGCCACGGCGACATTGCGGTTCTTGATTTCAGCCCAGATGTTGAGCGGGGTGCCGTCGGAGAGCAGCTTGGAGAGCAGGTCCAGTCCCTTCTTGATCGCGAACGAGGCGATGGTCAGGCCGATGACCAGCTGGATGATGGAGGCGACGAGGCCGATGGAGGCGCCGAAGATGGCGGAGAGCTTGCCGCCTTCGTTGGCGGCGGCTTCGGTGGTGGCGAGCAGGAGCGTGAGCATGGTCTGTTGTGTATTCGGATGAGTGGTATCAACGCGCACGGGGCGTTGGAGCCGCGCGTATATTATGCCTCGCCCGATTTTCGCAAGCCCGGGTTTGTTCCAAATCCGGCGCGTTTTTCCACGCGCAGGCCGCGTGCGAAAACAAACGAAGGGCGAAAGGGGGTCGCCCCTTTCGCCCTTCGCCGACCTTGGTTTGGCGTGCGCTCAGCGCGTCACGAGAGCCGAGGGTTCCGAGCAGTTGCCGAAGGAGCCGGAGAGCGTCGTGAGTTTGCCGCTCTGGGTGTCGAGAAGGCCGACCTTGGTCGACTTGCCGGAGCCGATGGTCACCACCACATGGCGGCCGTCCGCGCACCACGACGGGTGCGAGACGGGCTGATTGATGCGCTTGCCCTTCGGGTCCGACGGCACCGAGAAGCTGGCGCCGCCCAGGTCGGCCACGCCGATGCCGGCGCAGTTGCCCTGCGTGTAGGCGATCTGGTTCGTGAAGACGGGGTTCCACGACGGCTCGGTGGCGTAGCCGCCGGTGGACACCTTGCGCGGCGCGCCTCCCGAGGCGGACACGATGAGGACGGCGGGCTTGCCCGAGGGGCCTCCGGTGTAGGCGATGCGCGTGCCGTCGGGCGACCAGCAGGGCGAGATTTCCACATCGTCGGTGGCCGCGATGGGGCGCGGGTTGGCGCCGGAGGCCGAGGCGACATAGATGTCGCAGGTGCCCTTGGGGGAGAGCGACAGCGCGATGCGCGAGCCGTCGGGGCTGACGGCGCCGCCGGTGTTCGTGCCCTTGAAGGTCGCCACGGGCGAGGAGCCGCCGCCGACGCTCACGCGGAACACATCGGCCGCGCCGCTTCGGAAGTGGGAGGTGTAGTAGACGGAGCGGCCGTCGGGCGCCCAGTGCGGCGCCGAGGAGCTCGAGCCGTGCGCCGTCAGGGGGGTGGCGGCGGGCAGCATGAGGTCGCCCATGTAGATTTCCGAGCGGCTGCCGCCCGTGTCGCGCACGAACGCGATCTTGGTGCGGGAGAAGAGCGGCTTCACCGCGTACTTCTTGCCGGCCTCCACCAGGGCGGCGTCCACCGCCGCCCAAAGCGCGCCCAGCGAGCTCGCGCCGTTGGCGGTGGCCGACCAGGTCTCGGCGCCGGAGAAGCTGACCGACACGGCGTTCGCGCCGGCCTTGGTGAAGCGAATTTTCAGCGACGCGCCGGGCTTCACATCGAATGCGCCGTGCGCGTTGATCGCCTTCGTCGCCCAACCCGCGAGGTCGGCGTCGCCCTCGACGGCCACGGCGCGCGCGTTGTTACGCTCGGTCACTCCGCTGACGCCTTCGGCCCTGACCTCCTTGCCCTGCGCTTGCGAGGCGGCCGGGACTAGGGCGAGAGCGGCGAGGGCCGCGAGGAACGTGGTTTTTGAGCGAGGCGAAAGCATGGGGATTTTTTTTGAAAAGGAGGTTGTTTCGCGCGCGCCGGCCAGGTCGGGATTTGATTTGCCGGAGCGTCCGAATCGGGCGTTTTGGACTGCCGCTTTTCCCGCATGAAGCAATCCGGGATTGTTCGCAAAAAATCGCCCATGGACAAAGACATCGCACTGAACGCCCTCCGCGGCGTGAAATACCCGGGCTTCACCCGGGACATCGTCTCCTTCGGGCTCGTCCGCGGGGTCGAGGTCACTCCGGACGGGGGCGTTTCCGTGAACCTGTCGATCGCGACGAACGACGACGCGGTGGTGAAGCAGATTGGTGAGGCCGCCGAGTCCGCGCTGCGTTCCGCCGGCGCCAAGTCGCCCGAGGTCACCATCGGCGTGACCCGCCCGGCCGCCGCGCCTCAGCAGGGGGGCGTTCCTCCCCCCGCGCCGATGCCGACCGTGCGCCATGTCGTGGCCGTCGCCTCCGGGAAGGGCGGCGTGGGCAAGTCCACCTTCTCCGTGAACCTCGCCGTGGCCGTCGCGCGCGAACTCGCCTCGCGCGGGCGCCCGCATCGGGCCGGCCTGATGGACTGCGATATCTACGGGCCTTCCGTGCCCCTCATGCTCGGCGTTGGCGCCCGGCCAGAAATCGACGCCGACGAGAACATCGTGCCGGTGGAGAATTTCGGCGTGCGCGCCATGTCCATGGGTCTGCTCATCGACCCGGATCAGCCCGTGCTGTGGCGCGGCCCGATGATCATGAAAACCATCCGCCAGTTCGCCACGCAGGTGCGCTGGGGAGAACTCGACCTGTTGCTCGTCGACCTGCCTCCGGGTACCGGCGACGCCCAGCTCTCGCTGGTGCAGACCATTCCGCTTTCCGGCGCCGTCATCGTGACCACCCCGCAGGAGGCCGCGGTTTCCGTGGCGCGGCGCGGCGCCATGCTTTTCGGCAAAATGGAGGTGCCCCTGCTGGGGGTCGCCGAGAACATGAGCTATTTCGAGGACTCCGCCGGTCAGCGCCAGTACCTCTTCGGTCAGGGCGGCGGCCTTCGCACAGCCGGCGACCTGGGCACGGAATTCCTCGGCGAGGTGCCGCTGGACCCGCGCGTGCGCGAAGGCGGCGACCGCGGCGTGCCGGTGTGCGTCGCCCACCCGGATTCCAATGCCGCTCGGGCCTTCCGCAGCATCGCCCTGCGCCTCCTTCAAAAGCTCGGCTTGTGAGGCTGCGGCTTTCGGGTGGAGCCGGGCTTAAAACAGGGTAAAAACCTCTCCCGCCCCCGCTTGATTATCGCGCAAAACTGGACAGTTTCCCGGCGAGTTTTAAACAAAGAGGCATCACCTGTGAACGCCACAACACAACCATCCCCCACCGGTCAGACCGCCCAAGAGACGGAGTTTTCGGCGCCCTTCGCCAGCCGCTCCAGCCTCTACAGGGAGTTCCTCGCCGAGCGGGAGGAAATCATGCGGCACAAGTGGATTGAATCGGAAAAGCAGGGGCGCGACATCGGATTCGAGCGCGCCCTTGTGGATTGGGTTCGCAATCACCGTGAAAAATGGCGCGCGGCCCGTCGGCTTCCGACCGTTTGATTCCGCAGCATTAGACATACCGCCAGGGCCGCCTCCGATTTTTCCGGATGCGGCCTTTTTTTTGCGCGGCCTCTTCGGGGTGGGGGCGTATTCGGTGTGCGAATGCAACAAGGCCGCCCGGAAATCCGGGCGGCCTTGTCTTCAAGAAGTTTCGCCTGCGCCAGGCGCGGGCGAAGAGGGCTTAGCCCTTGACTTCCTTGTGCAGGGAGCGGCGCTTGAGGGCCGGGTTGTACTTAAGCTTCTCGATCTTCTCCTGCATGGTCTTCTTGTTGCGCGTGGTCATGTAGCGCGAGGGAGACTTGCCCTCCTTGCGGGCTTCGGAGCATTCGAGGATGATGGTTTCGCGAGGCATGTTTGTTCCTTAAAGGGTTGTTTGAAGGGGGCGGACGGTAGGCCCGACCCGGGGTCGCGCAAGGCGAAAAGAAAAAAACCTTCAAACCGCCCTCGAGCCCCGATGGCATCGGCATTACAGGCTCTCATTCGCTTTGGAATCGTTCCGCTTCGGCTTGCCCGCCTCCCGGTAACTCCCCAGCTTCGGCGCAACCCCAAACCCTCATGCATACGCTATTACTCGCCGGGATGGATCAATGGTGGGCCGAACTGGCCACAGCCCACCGCGTCTTTTTCTTCATCGCCCTCATGTCCAGTCTGATCGCCATCGGCCTCTCGCTGGCCGGACTTCTGGGGCTCGATCACGACGCAGCCGCCCTGGGCCTGGAGCATGGCGACAGCACCGGCGACGCCGAGGCGTTCTCGATTCGCGCCATCACCGGGTTTTTCCTCGGTTTCGGCTGGGCCGGCTACATCAGCCTGCAGTCCGGTCATTCGCTTCCTCTCGCCGCTCTCGCAGCACTCGTCGCCGGCGTGATCGTCATGTACGCCATCCGTTTCACGCTGAGGTCCATGCGCAAGCTGAAGTCCGACGGCACCATGCGCTACGACAAGGCCGTGGGCGCCACCGGCTCCGTTTATGTGAGCATCCCCCCTTCCGGCGCCGCGGGCGGCCAGGTGGTCGTCACCTTTGACAACCGCAACGAGACGCTGCCCGCCGTGCAAAACGGCGCCGAGGCGCTGCCCGCGGGCACCCGCATCCGGGTGACCGCCAGCGACGGCCGTCTGCTTACGGTCGAGAAAGCCTGAGCTCCGCGACCCTCTGTGTTTCCTAAAACCAACCAATAATAACTGAGATAAATGAGTTACTCCTCCCTGTTGCTTGCGGCGTCCGATGACTCGGGCCTCGCCACCATGTTCGCCGGCGCCGTGGTGATCTTCTTCATTCTCGGCGTGCTTGCCTGGTGCATTTCGCGCTACCGCATGTGCCCGCCCGATCGCATCCTCGTGGTCTACGGCAAGGTCGGCGACGGCCAGTCGTCCAAGTGCTACCATGGCGGCTCCACCTTCGTTCTGCCCGTCATCCAGAACTATTCCTACCTGGACCTGACGCCCATCAACATCGATGTGCCGCTCAAGGGCGCGCTTTCCTCGCAGAACATCCGCGTGGATGTGCCCTCCGCCTTCATCGTGGCCGTGTCCACCGAGCCCGGCATCATGGAGAACGCCGCCACCCGTCTGCTCGGCCGCGATTCCGACGAAGTTCGCGCCCTGGCCACCGAAATCATCATGGGTCAGATGCGCGTCGTCATCGCCGGCATGACCATCGAGGAAATCAACGCCAACCGCGAGAAGCTCATTCAGGGCATCTCCAACGGCGTCGAAGTCGAACTCCACAAGGTCGGCCTGAAGCTCATCAACGCCAACATCACCGACATCCGCGACGCCTCCGGATACATCGAGGCCCTCGGTAAGGAGGCCGCTTCGCGCGCCATCAACGAGGCGCTCGTGAAGGTGGCCCTCGAGACCCAGCGCGGCGAAATCGGCAAGGCCGAGGCGCAGCGCGAGCAGGCCATCCGCGTGGCCGGCGCCCAGGCTGCCGCCATCGCCGGTGAGAACGAGGCCAAGATGCGCATCGCCGAGTCCAACGCCGCCCTGGAGGTGAAGAAGGCCGAGACCCGCCGCCTCGCCGAAGTCGCCGACAAGGTGCAGGCCGCCCAAGCGCTCCAGGAGGCCTATGTGGCCGAAAAGGAAGCCGAGCTCACCCGCGCCAACCGCGAAAAGGCTTCGCAGGAGGCCGATATTCTTGTGAAGGCCGACATCGACAAGCGTCGTCGCGAGATCGAGGCCGAGGCCAACGCCGAGGTGCAGCGTCGCAACCAGAAGGGCGCCGCCGACTCGTTCGTCATTCAAAAGAAGGGTGAGGCCGAAGGTATCGCCGCCGTCGCCAAGGGCGAGGCCGACGCCATCATGGTCAAGAAGAAGGCCGAGGGTGACGGTATCGCCTTCATCGGCCAGGGTGAGGCCGCCGGCACGCAGGCCAAGCTGCTTGCCGAGGCTCAGGGCGTGCGCGCCATCCTCGAATCGAAGGCCCAGGGCTTCGAGCGCCTTGTCGGCGCCGCCGGCACCCCCGACGCCGCCAACCGCCTGCTCATCACCGAACAGCTCACCAAGATCGTCGAGTTCCAGACCGGCGCCATCAAGGGCCTCAAGTTCGACAAGGTCGTCGTCATGGGCGGCGGCAAGGACGGCGGCTCCGTGGGCGGGTTCGTGCAGAACCTGGTCAGGGACACCCTGCCTCTGCACGAGATGGGCAAGTCCGTCGGCCTCGATCTCCCCAAGATTCTCGGCACCTACGAGGGCGGCTCGCCCAAGGACGAGACCCCCAAGGCGTAAGCGCTCTGAGGATACGCTTTGAAAATGAAAAGGGCCCCTTCCCGGGGCCCTTTTTACGTTGGTGATTTCCTTCCGCGTCGGATGACCGCATCTCGCGGAGAGGGAGGCGTGTCGCGTCAGGCCTGCTGACGGGTGGCCGCCAGCACGATTTCCCGGATGCACACCTCCTGCGGCTGATTGTAGGCGTACTCGATGGCCTTCGCCACATCGTCGGAGCTCAGCACTCGACCGCCCATGCCGGCCTTCCACGCCTGGTAGCCCTCGATGATCGAGGCGTCGGTGGTGTGGCTGAGCAGTTCGGTCTCGACGGCGCCGGGCGCGATGACGGTCACGCGCACGCCGTGAGGGGCCACCTCCTCGCGAAGGTTTTCCGAGAGCGCGTGCACGGCGAACTTGGTCCCCACATACGCGACATGGTTGGGGAAGGTCTTTCGCCCGGCGATGGAGCTCACATTGATGATGGTGCCGCGGCCGCGCTCCACCATGCCCTTGACCACGGCGTGCATGCCGTTGAGCAGCCCGCGCACATTCACATCGAGCATGCGGTCCCATTCCGCGGGGTCCTGCTCCGTCATTTTGCCCAGCAGCATCACGCCCGCGTTGTTCACCATGCAGTCCGCGGGCCCGTAGGCCGCCTCCGCCTCCGCCACAGCCTTGAGCACCGCCTCGCGGTCGGTGATATCGACCCTGCGGCACATCGCGTCGGGCAGGTTGAGCGCTTCGAGCCTCTGCAATCTTCTGGCCAGAAGCAGGAGGGGGTGGCCGTGGGCGGCGAGCAGCTTCGCCGTCGCTTCACCGATGCCCGAGCTGGCGCCTGTAATGACAATCAATGGTTTTTTCGTAGTTGTAGCCATAGGCTTCGGGAGCGTGTCGTCCAACCGGGGAAACGCAAGTATTCCGCCTCGGCGGGGCTCCCGGCAATCCGGCCGGCCCGCCTTCACGCTTGAAACCTGAATCCTGAAACCTGAAACCTTCGCGTTTCCTTTTTCCGCCCAACATGCGCATCGCCTTCAATCCCGCCCGCGAACTCGACCGCGTCGTTCGCGCCGTCGCCGCCTCCACCCCCGGTTTCGGCGGCGAGTTCAATCCCGAGATCCGTCCGGCCGACCCGCGCTTCGGCGATTACCAGGCCAACGGCGTGCTGCCCCAGGCCAAGGCCGCCAAGGCCAACCCGCGCGCCCTGGCCGTCGCGCTGCTCGACGCGCTGAAGGCCTCGCCGGAGTTCGACGCCGCGCACATCACCGCCGAGATCGCCGGCCCCGGCTTCATCAACTTCAAGCTCACGCCGGCCTACTACGCCGGCTGGCTCGCCCGCTTCGGCGACGAGGCCTCCCTGCGCGCCGGCGCCGCCGCCCTTTACCACGGCAAGTCGGTCATCATCGACTACCCCTCGCCCAACACGGCCAAGCAGATGCATGTGGGCCACCTGCGCCCCATGGTCGTCGGCGAGGCCGTCGCGCGCCTGCTCGAGTTCTGCGGAGCCAAGCTCACGCGCGACAACCACATCGGCGACTGGGGCACCAACTTCGGCACCATCATCCTGGCCATCAAGCGCACCGGATACACGCTCGACGCCGCCAACGACAACGCCCTCGAGGAGCTTGAAAACCTCTACAAGCTCGGCTCCGGCTGGATCAAGAGCAACCCCGCCGACGGCGACGCCTCCCGCGCCGAGCTCGTGAAGCTCCAGAACGGCGACGCCGAAAACCTCGCCCTGTGGGAGAAGATCGTCGCCGTGTCCAACGCCGCCTGCGAGCGCCAGTACGCGCGTCTCGGCGTGAAGCCCGATGTCACGCTCGGCGAATCCTTCTACCGCGACAAGGTGGACCGCGTGTATGCGGAACTCACCGACACCGGTCTGGCCGAGACCTCCGAGGGCGCGCTCGTCGTGTGGCATGACGACGAGCCGCGTTGGAAGCGCGACGGCGGCACGCCGTTCATCATCCGCAAGCGCGACGGCGCCTCCAACTACGCGTCGACCGACCTGGCCACCATCCTGTACCGCGTCGAGCACTTCCGCGCCGACGAGTGCGTCTATGTGACGGACGGTCGCCAGCAGGAGCATTTCCAACAGCTCTTCCTGACCGCCGACAAGTGGTTCAAGAAGACCGGCCGCACGCTGCCCAGCCTGCGCCATGTCTGGTTCGGCACCATCCTCGGCGAGGACGGCAAGGCCATCAAGACGAAGTCCGGCGACCCCATCCGACTCAAGCAGTTGCTCGACGAGGCCGAGGAGCGCGCCTTCGCCATCGTGACCGAGAAGAGCGCCGATCTGCCCGAGGACGAGCGTCGCGCCATCGCGCGCACCGTGGGCGTCGCGTCTATCCGGTACGCCGACCTGGTGCAGAACCGCACCCTCGACTACACCTTCTCCTGGGACAAGCTGCTGGCGTTCGAAGGCAACACCGCTCCCTACCTGCTTTACGCCGTGGTGCGCACGCGCTCCATCTTCCGCAAGCTCGGCCTCGAGCTCGGCCAGGGCGAGGAGGGCGCCTCCGCGCCGGAAACGCCGCATGAGATCTCCCTCGCGCGCAAGCTGGTGAACTTCTCCGGCGCCGTGGACCTCGCGTGCACCGAACTGCGCCCGCACCACCTGTGCACCTACCTCTACGAGCTCGCCGGCGAGTTCTCCTCGTTCATCGCCGCCGACCGCGTGATTCACGACGACCCCGCCGTGCGCGCGCGCCGACTGCGCCTGTGTGCGCGCACCTGCGCCACGCTCGAGTCCGGCTTGCGACTGCTCGGTATCGAGCCGCTCGAGCGCATGTAAGAGATTTCCCCGGCACCTCCTACATCTGTCATGAAAACGGCCATCACGATTCTGCTCCTTCTGGTATCAGCGGCTTCCCCGCTGATGGCCGACTCCAAGGACGACTTGGTGAAACGAGTGTTCGCCGCGATGAACTTCAAGGCCATCCATGAACAGTCGATGGAGTCCATTTACCGCAGGGCCGCTTTGGTTCCAAAAAATGCAGCCGAAGACGAGAAGATTGCTTATGAGAAAGCGAAACGCCGGATGAACTCGCTGTATCGTGAAAAGCTCTCGTGGTCGGCGCTGGAGCCCAGTTGCGCTAAAATCTACAGGGAGCGGTTCACCGAAACCGAACTGCAGGCGCTGGCTGACTTTTATGAATCCCCTGTGGGAAAATCAATTGCAGCAAAGGAGGGAGAGGTGTCCCGGCTTTGCTCTGCAATCACCGTTGAGGAGATTCAGAAAATCGTCCCTCTGTACCAAGATTACCTTACGGAGGAACTCACATCGGTTCACAAGAAGCGACTCGAACAAACCGGGCTGAGAGCTGACTGATAGCCGTTCTTTCGCAGCCTTTGGGCCTCATTTTGGCATTTTGCACTTCGTGTTTTGCCTTTGAGTTTCCGCATGGGCTCCTGCTGTTCCGTTCCTGAAAAGAAACCCGTCGCGCCGGCGTGCTGCGGCGGGAAATCCGGCGTTGCGGATGAGGTCGACTCCTCGTCGGGGGACGCGTTTCGCTGGCGGCTCCTCGTGTGCCTGGCGCTCGTGGGGCTCATCATGGCCGGGGCCATGCATGTGAACGAGTCCGGCGAACACGGCGCGCCGCTCACGGACGCGTCCCCGGCCTACTGGTGGCTGCATGGCGGCATGATCGCCGCCGGCTTGGCTTCGGTGGCGCTGCTTGGCGTCGAGCTTTTCAAGGAGGCCGCGAAGGCGTGGCTGAGGTTGAATATCACGGTCGAGAGCCTGTTCGTGGCCAGCGCCGTGGGCGCGTTCGTCACCTCCGTGCTCACCTCGCTTTCCGGGCGCGGCGGCGCGGTCTACTACGACACCGTCCCGCTCGTCATCGCCATTTACGCCGTGGGCAGGCGCATCGGCGCCTATTCGCGCGACAAGGCGCTCGCCGCCGTCGCCGACCTTCGCCGGGCGTTCGATCTCGCCATCGTGCTCAAACCCGACGGCACGCAGACGCCCACGCCCGTATCCGAAGTCACATCACACGACACCGTGGTCGTCGCGCCTGGCGGGGCGATTCCGGTGGACGGCGTGATACTCGACGGGCGCGGGTACATTCTTGAGTCCGCCATGACCGGCGAGGCGCTTCCCGTGCCGCGCGGGCCGGGCGACCTCGTGAGCGCCGGCACCTATTCGCGCGACGGCGCCCTGCTCATCCGGCCCAATGCCGGCCTGCGCCGGCTTGACGCCATCCTGGCTGCGGTGGAGCAGGCGAAGGCGACGCCGTCGAGGTATCAGGAGAAGGCCGACGCCGTCATCCGGTGGTTCTTCCCGCTCGTGATGATCCTGGCCGTCGCGACCTTCGCCGGGTGGGCGCTGCTCGCGCGAAGCCCCGGAGCCGGCATCCACCACGCAATGGCGGTGTTGTTGGTGGCGTGCCCGTGCGCGCTGGGGCTGGCCACGCCCATCGCCATTTGGAGCGGGCTGCACAAGCTCAGCCGGCTGGGCCTCGTCTCCAAGCACGCCGACCTCATCGGGCGGCTCGCCGCCGCCGACCGCGTGGTGTTCGACAAGACCGGCACGCTCTCTCACACCGACCTGGCGCTGGAGGCGGTGTTCGTCGCGCCCGGCTTCGAGGACAAGGCGGGTCGCGTGTACGCCCTGCTGCGCGCCGTGCAGGCACTGGTGAATCATCCCGTGGCGCGCGCCTTCGCCGCGCTCGGCGCCTCCCTGTACGAGCTTGAGCGGCTCACGGGCGTGGAGGTCACCGTCGTTCCCGGCGCCGGCATCCGGGCGAAGGTGACGGATGACTGTGGCGACACGCATAACCTCCTCATCGGCGAAGCCTCCCTGGTCGGCGAAGCCTGCGCCCGGGCGCTCGACACCGTCGAACGCGGAAGTCGGAACTCGGAGCGCGGAACACAGGATGCGAAAAAGAGAATCTACGCCTCGATTGACGGACGCCCCGCCGCGCTGGCGCTTTTGAAGGAATCGTTCCGCGATGACGCCGACCGCGTGTTGCGCGATCTCGAGGCGCTCGGGCTGAAGACCGCCGTGCTCACCGGAGACGCCAATGCGCGCGGGCGCAGTGTGGCGGGCGCGGCTACCGAGGCGGGCCTGACCCCCGCCGAGAAGGCCGGGCGCATCGCGGATTGGAAATCGGAGGGCGAGACGGTGGTGTTCGTTGGCGACGGGCTCAATGACGCCGCCGCGCTTGCCGGTGCTGATGCCGCCATCGCCATGGGGGCGGGCACCGACCTCGCGCGCTCCGCCGCGCACGGCGTGCTCACGGGCGACAGCCTCACCACGCTGCCGAAGGCCGTGGCGTTGTGCCGTCGCATCGACCGGGCGCTGCACATCAATCTGCTCTGGGCCGCCGCCTACAACATCGCCGGTATAGCGCTGGCCGCGGCCGGGAAACTCACGCCCGTGTGGGCGGCGGTCATCATGGTCGTCTCCAGCGCGGTCGTTTCCTGGCGCGCCGCCCGAGCCGCGGGCATGGGCGAAGACTGAATTTCAACGCGGCGGATCCGGCAGGTTTTCCCGTTTCCGGACCGTCGGGCGGAATTAACTTCGTTGGCGGGCCGTGTGGTCCTATTGTGAGCCGCGCCATGACCAACCAAGAGCGCATGAAGAACGGAGAGCTGTATTTCTGCAATGACGAGGCGCTGATGCGGGAGCAGGCGATGTGTTTGGAAAAGCTCTACGACTTCAACCATACCCGGCCGGGTGAGTCGGAGCGCCGAAGCCGTTTGCTGGGCGAGCTGCTCGCCGAGGTCGGCGAAAACTGCTATGTCGAACCGCCGCTGCGAGCCAGTTGGGGGCGCAACACGCATTTTGGAAACAACGTGTATGCGAACTTCAACCTCACGCTCGTGGACGACACCGACATTTATGTCGGCGACAATGTGATGTTCGCCCCGAATGTCGTGGTGGCCACGGCGGCGCACCCCATCGAGCCCGAGCTGCGAAGGAAGGTGGCGCAGTTCAATCTGCCGGTGCGCATCGGCGCCAATGTCTGGATCGGCGCCGGAGCCATCCTGCTGCCCGGCGTGACGATCGGCGAGAACACCGTGGTCGGCGCCGGCAGTGTCGTGACCAGGGACATCCCGGCGAATGTGGTGGCGGTGGGGAACCCGTGCCGGGTGTTGCGCGAAATCAACGATGCGGATCGCGAGTTCTACGCCAAGGGGCGCAGGATAAATCTGCGGTAGAAACCGGCCCCGCCGCGGCCCTTGGCGGTATGCCGGGGCGAGGCGGGGCGGGCGCGGGCCTCACCGGATGCTGATGGCGGAAGGCTCGGTGAGCTCCGACTTGGCGTCGGCGGCGGACCATTTCACCGGTGCGCCCCGGCGCGTGACGGCGTTGTTTTCGACGACCACATTGGCGCAGCGGCGCAGGATGAAGGGCGGCTTTTTCCAGCCGGGGAAGTGGTCGTTGTAGTTCACCTTGTTGTTCGTGAAGGTGATGCCGTCGGTGGAAATCGCATACACCAGTGGGACATCGAAGGTCTCGAAGGTGTTGTGCTCGATGCGCACCTTGCGGTGGTAGTACTCCTTTTGGCCCTTCAGGTCGGGCACTTCGGGGAAGGCTACGATGAGGCCCTCGGTGAACTGGAAGCGTGAGGTGAGGTTGTCGCGGAAGTAGTTGTCGCGAATGACGACGTCGTGACAGCCGCCGGACTCGTACCAACCGTTGGCGTCGCCGGCGAGCAGGATGGCGGAACCGGCGATGGCCTCGAACCGGTTCTTCTCCACGAGCACGGGCTTGGGCGTTGTGAAGAGCGAGCCGCGCGCGCGGTTGTTACGCACCGTGTTGCCGCGGAAGACGACGGACGGGAACCAGTCGGCGTTCTCCACGGCGTCGCCCTTGCCGAGAGACTCGGGGGCGTCGGCGTCTAGGGTGATGAGGAGTTCCTTGCCGTTGAGTTTGCGCACGGCGATCACCTGGCGCGTCTCGCCGGGCGAAAGGTGGCTGGCCTCGATGAAGCGCAGCGTCTCGCCGGGGAGGAAGGTTTCGAAACCCCAGGCCTGACCATGCACATACTTGCAGCGCAAGGTGCGCGCATCGACCTTCTCCTCGATGCGCAGGCAGGTGGCGTGCACATTGATGGCGTCGTCCATCATGCCTTCGAAGAGCGCGTTTTCCACGATGACCGCGCCGCGGCAGTTGGAGAAGTGGTCGGCGTCGGCGTTGGAGGAGAAGAATCGGCCGGTTTCCTTGCGCGGGTACACGCCGCCGCCGGAGACGCGGATGTTCTCGGAGCGCTGGGCGAGCAGCGCCATGCCGTGCGCGGCGTGGATGGGGCTGTTGAGCAGCGCCACATCCTTGGAGCGGTAAATCATCACCGCGGGGTGCGGGCGGGCGGTCCAGCAGTCGTGGCGGAAGGTGATGGCGTCGCCCGGCTTCAGCCCGGCGCCGGCAAGGTTCTTTTCGATACGGTAACGGCCCTCGGCCAGCGTGGTGAGCTTGCCCTGATAGTTGCAGTCGCCGGATCCGGCGAGAATGGCGCGGGTCTTGCCGTCGAACAGGATGCCCCATCCGATGTCGCGCGTCTCCCAACCGGGGCCCTTGAAATGGAACCAGCCGTTTTTGATCTCATGCGGGTACTTCTTCGGGTCCACTTCGAGCTCGTAGGCGGAGGCGTCCACCTTGGTGACGATGCCCTGCGAGTGGTGCGGCGTGGCGTAATCGAAGGCGACGCCCTTGATCACGACTTTCTCGGAGTCCTGGATGAGCACCGGCTGCATGGAGCCGTCGAAGAGGAAGAGGGCGCCCTGCCCGTCGATGGTGACATGGCGCAGGTCGACGAGTGGCAAGGAGACGGCATGCCAGGTGGGCTGCTCGTGGTTGGAGATGTGGAAATGTTTCCTGAGCGCACCGTCGTTGAGGAATCGGTAGGTGCCTGGTGCGAGCTTGAGCGTGGAGCCGGGGGCCTCGCGCAGCGCGGTGAGCGCCTTGCGCAACGCTGGTGACTGGTCGGCGTCGGCGCCGGGCTTGAGGCCGAACTCGGCGCCCTGCATCACGCGCGGGGCGTTGGCGGAGGGAGCGGCGCCCCGCACCCACTTCAGGTCCACCCAGTCGGCGTGGTCTGAGTCCTTGCCCCCCAGGTTGTCGGCTTGCAGGTAAATGCGGCGATGCCGTGTGGACGGCACGGCTATGTCGAATCGCGCGGGGGCGTCGCCGGCCTTCATGTCGGGGGATTCCCACAACACGGCTTCGCCGGAGAGGATGCGGAACTTCACGGAGCCCTTGCCCGCGCCAACCTCGTCGTCCACGCCCGCTGCTCCGGTGAAGCGAGCGGCGCCGGCGGGCACGGTGACGGGGATTTCGGAAACGGCGTGGGTGCCCAGTCCGGACTCGAAGGTCCTGCCGCCGAGGCGCAGCGGATTGCCGTCGACGCTCTTGCCGCGGCGCAGCTCGCCGAAGTCCTGTGCGCCGGAAAGGAGGTCGGCCTCGGTCACCACATCGGTGCCGACGGCGAGGAGTCGGGAGGCGGCCAGGAGGGAGAGTGGCAGGAGCGGCTTCATCGGGTGCGGTGGGGGGCGCTTCGGACTACAGGCGACTTGCCTCTCCTGTTCCCTTCCATCGCCAAGGATTATTCGTGCCCGGACGCGCCTGTGTTCCGCCTGATGCCTTGTCCTGTTTTTCATTTTCCACCGACGGGAAATCGTTCTCACTGCGAAACCGTATGACCGCTCCCGAACCCGCTTCGACCGCCGCAGGCAAGCCCGCCGCCAAGCCGGTGGTGCTCACCTGCGCCCAGCCCACCGGAAAACTCCACCTGGGCAACTATCTGGGCGCCGTCATCAACTGGGGACGGATGCAGGACGACTACGAGTGCCACTTCGGCATCGTGGACTGGCACGCCATCACGATGCCGTACAAGCCGGCCGACCTGCGCGCGAACACCTACAACTGTCTCGCCCAGTATATGGCGTGCGGCCTCGATCCGGCGAAGAGCCACCTGTTCGTGCAGAGCCATGTGATCGGCCACACCGAGCTTTCCTGGATTCTCGGCTGCATCTGCCCGATGGGCTGGCTGGAGCGCATGACGCAGTTCAAGGACAAGTCCAAGAAGCTCGAATCCGTCGGCTCCGGCCTCTTCACCTACCCGGTGCTCATGGCCGCCGACATCCTGCTCTACAACGCCTCGGTCGTGCCCGTGGGCGAGGACCAGAAGCAGCACCTCGAGCTCGCGCGCGACCTCGCTGAGAAGTTCAACCGCACCTACTCCGACACCTTCGTGCTGCCGCAGCCCTTCATCGGCAAATCCGGCGCGCGCATCATGTCGCTGCAGGACCCGACCTCGAAGATGTCGAAGTCGGACCCGAACCCCGCCGGCGTCGTCTACATCACCGACACCCCGGACATCATCCGCAAAAAGTTCCGCTCCGCCGTGACCGACTCGGGCAGCGAAGTGCGTGCGGGTGACGACAAGCCCGGCATCACCAATCTGCTCAGCATTCTCTCCGGCGTGACCGGTCGCCCCGTCGCCGCGCTCGAGGCCGATTTCGACGGCGCCAACTACGGCAAGTTCAAGGACGCCGTGGCCGACGCGGTGATCGCCACGCTCGACCCGGTGCGCCTGCGCTACGAGTCGCTGGTGAACGACAAGGCCGCGCTGGAGGCCGTGATGAAGGCCGGCGCCGAGGGCGCGCAGCGCAACGCCAACCGCACGATGTCCAAGGTCTACCGCAAGACCGGCTTCGTGGAGCGTCCTCGCTAAGGCGGCGATTCTTCGCCGCGTCGGCCGGCTATCGGCGGGCGGCGTCGCCGTGCGCCAGGTGGTACAGCGCCACGGCTGAGCTGGCGGCGACATTGAGCGAGTCCACCCCGGGGGCCATCGGTATGATGACGGCCTCGTGGGGAAGGCGCAGCCATTCGGGCGAGAGACCGTGGGCTTCGCCGCCCATGAGCAGCGCCACATGCCGCGCCCCGGGCTTCCATCCGGGCAGCGGCACCGCGCCGGGGCCCAGCCGCGTGGCGGCCAGCGTGCAGTCGGCGCGCGCGGCGAACTCGGCGAGGTCGGCGTGCAGGTCGGGGCTCACGAACACGGGCAGGTTGAACATCGTGCCCGACGAGGCGCGCACGGCTTTGCGGCTCCACGGCGACACGCCGCGCTCCCCGCACACCACGGCGTGGGCGCCGAAGGCGGCGGCGTTGCGGATGATGGCGCCGAGGTTGGAGGCGTCGCCCAGGCAGGGGCAGACGACCAGCGTGTGCGGCATCGCGTCCGGTTCGCCAAGCGCCGGCAGGGCTTCGAAAAGGCGGCGTTTCTTCGGGGCGCGCGCCACGGCGGCCACGCCGAGATGGAAGTCCACGCCGAAGATTTCGCGCGCCTGCGCCTTGTCGGGACGCAGCACGGGCACGCCCGCGGGTATTTTTTCCGGAAGGTCGTCGTGGGCGCCGGCCACGAGGAGCACGGAGTCGAGGGCGAAGCCGTGGCGGATGAGCGCCTCGACATTGTGGCGGCCCTCGGCGACGAACCATCCCTCGTGCGTGCCGGGAATCTCGCGCACCTTGTAGGGGCGCGCGAGCGGGTGCGCGGCGTCAAAAGCGGGCTCGCTCATGGGCTCTGTTCGCGGTGAGCGCCGCGGCTCAGGCGCGCACGGGCTTCTTCTTCTCGGGCGAGAGCTTCTTGAAGAGCACCTTGGAGTTGCGGCCGCCGGCCTTGAGCTCGTCGCGGCGCCCGGGGGGCAGGTCGTCGGGGGTGCCGTCCTCCATGCCGCAGACGCCGTGGAAGAAGCCGTAGGCCTGTGTGGTGAGGGCGAAGAGCTTTTTGGCGCCGCGTTTGGCGGCGGCGAGCTCGCCGTACTCGACGAGTTTGCGGCCGACATCCTTGCCCTGATAGAAGGGCTGAACATAGACGGAGCCGATCTCCATGGCGCCGGCGCCCGGGTAGTCGCGCAGGTAGGCGCAGCCGATGATGGAGTCGTCGATCTCGTAGACGAAGTAGTTGTCGATGTGCTGCTCGATGTACTGGAGCGTGCGCTGCACGAGCATTTCGTTTCTCACGCCCTGCTTCGTGATGTTGTGGATGGCGCGGGCGTCCTTTTTGCGCGCCTGACGGATCTGCTCGTAGTCGTTGGCGTGAATCATGGTGCCGAGACCGACCTTGTCGAAAATCTCGGTGAGCAGGCCGCCCAGGATGCGACCGTCGAGGATGTGGGCGCGCGCCACGCCGTTTTCCAGCGCGCGCACGGCGCAGCGGGACTTGGACAGCAGGCGCTCCTCGATGTTGCCGGATTTCCTGGCGGCCAGCACGGCGCGCAGCGCGTCGAGGGAGAGGTTGAGCTCGGGCTCGCCGTCCACGGTGAGGCCCGGGTAGGGCGTCAGGTAGATGACCTTGGAGGCGCCCAGGGCGGTGGCGAGCTCGGCGGCGAGCAGGTCGCTGTTCACGCGCAGCGAGGTGCCCTCGCGGCTGCACAGGATGGGCGAGACGAGCGGCACGACATCCAGCGCGATGAGGTTCTTGAGCAACGCCGTATCCACTTTCTCCACCTTGCCGGTGAAGATCATGTCCTTGCCGCGGATGACACCGGATTCGGTGGCGCGCACGGCGTTGGTCACGGCGCACTTGAGGCCCGCCTGCGAGAGCGCCTCCTGCATGACCTGCGAGACGAGCGCGGAGGCTTCGCGGGCGAGCGCCATGGTCTTCGCGTCGGTGGGGCCCTCGCCGTAGATGTCGGAGGGCCTGATGCCGGCGCGCTCGGCGCCGTCGCGCAGCTGCTTGCCGATGCCGTGGACGAGCACGACCTTGATGTTGAGGCTGCGCAGCACGGCGATGTCGGTCACCGTGTTGGCGAAGTTCTCGTGTTCCACGATGGAGCCGTCGAGGGCGATCACGAAGATGTGATCGCGGAACATGGGCACATATTTGAGGATGCCGCGCAGATCGGCGGGCTTGATCGGGCTGTCGTGGGTCGAGCCGTGGGACATGCGATGGAGGTAAGCGCGGGCGTTGAAAGAGAGAAGAGCGAAGTGCGGGCGGTGCCGAAGGACGAACGGGTGTTGCCGGTTTCCGCCGGAGGTCCTCCGGTCAGCAGTCTAGCTCGATGATGTGGGCGTCGTGGGCGTGTCCGGTGAGCGTGAGGCGCGCCACGGTGGCGGGCAGGGCGCTTCGGCGATGGCCCGCGCTGCCCGGGTTGATGTGCAGGATGTTCCGGCGCCACTCGATGTGCGGGATGTGGGTGTGGCCGGAGACGACGACCTTGAATCCGGCGGCGTGGAAATCGATGCCGGGTTCGAGGTGGCCGTGGTGCATGTAAATGGTGTCCGGGCCGATGGAGGCGGTCTCAAAGAGCGGCAGTCTGCGCCCCCACGGGTCGGTGTCGGTGTTGCCTCGCACGACCTTCACCGGGGCGATGGCGCGAAGCGGGTCCAGGATGCGGTCGCCGCCCACATCGCCGGCGTGCAGGATGAGCGCGACGCCGCGCAGGGCCTCGACGGCGGCGGGCCGGATGAGTCCGTGCGTGTCGGAGATGATGCCGATATGGAGAGGTACGGAGGCCATGTGGTCAGCGAAGGCGGGGCGTCAGTCGGACTCGGGGGCGTCGGGGGAAACCTCGTCGTCGACGGCGACCTTGGCGGCGCGGGCGCTCTTGCCTCCGGCGACAATCACGCGCGCCTCGTCGACGCGGCCCATCTCGGTGAACCTGGCGCGGAACTTGTGTTCCAGGCAGACGCGCAGGTTTTCGGGAAGGGCGTGGAGCGCGGCCTCGAAATCCTCGTCTCCGGGGACGGCGGTGGGGATGAGCTCGACCGGCGGTTCCGAGGGGATGTCGCGGAATTCCGGAGGCGTGGCGTCGGTGAGGTCGCCGGGCGCCTCCAGGGATTCCAGCGGAGGTCCGTCGGAGAAGGCGTCGGCCGGGGTTTCCGATTTCGGATTTCGGATTTCGGGTTGGGCGGAGCGGGGGCCCGTTCCCGTCGTTCCAAGGGTCGTGGCCTTCTTGGTTTTTCCTTCCGCGGCGTGAGCCGTTTTTTTCGCCGGGGCGGCCTCGGCGCGCACTTGGACGCGCAGCGGCGTTATCTCCGGGGCGGCGACGGTGACCGATCCGGATACATACAGTTCCGACGCCAGGCGCGGGCGGCTTATTTTTTTTAAGCCGGCACCCGGAGGGGTGTCGGCGGCCAGGTGGGCGAGGTCTCGGATGAGCGTGTCGAGTGCGCGGGAGCGGCTTTGCTCGACGGCCTTGAGCAGGGTGACCTCGAAGTGGGCGCGTTCGGAAATGCCCCCGCGCACGCCGGGTTCGCCGGCCTGGAGGGTCTCCAGCATGCGCAGGAGTTGCTCCGTGGAGAGCGGCGCGCCCAGGCAGGCGGTCTCGCCTTTGCCGCTGCGGATGGCGTCCAGCAGGGCTTCGCGCACGCGCACCTGGGCGTGCTGGAGCACGCGCACGAGGTCGCGCCCCTCGGTCACGAATTTGTCGGCGTAGGCGATGACTCCGGCGTGGTCGCCGCAGGCGAGCGCCTTGCACAGGCCCTCGATGTCGGCGACGGAGGCCAGGCCGTAGATGTCGAGGACATCCTTCTCGGTGATGTTTTTGCCGCAGAAGGAGATGACCTGGTCGAGGATGGACTGCGAGTCGCGCATACCGCCGTTGGCGAGGCGGGCGATGGCCAGCAGCGAGGGGCGGTCGGCGTTCACGCCGTCGGTGTTCACGATGGTCGTGAGGCGGTCGGCGATCTTCTCCTCGGGGATGGGCTGGAACTCGAAGCGCTGGCAGCGCGAGGTGATGGTGGCCATCACCTTGTCCGACTCCGTGGTGGCGAAGATGAACTTCACATGCGGCGGGGGCTCCTCGATGATCTTCAGGAGCGTGTTGAACGCGTCCTTGGTGAGCTGGTGCACCTCGTCGATGATGTAGATTTTGAACTTACACTCGGCCGGGGCGTACTGGCACTCCTCGCGGATCTGCTTGGCGTCGTCGATGCCGCGGTTGGAGGCGGCGTCGATCTCGATGACATCCATGCAGGAGCCGGAGACGATGGCCTTGCAGACGGGGTCGTCCGGCGACGGGTCGACGGAGGGGCCGCCGGTGCAGTTGAGGGCCTTGGCGAAGATGCGCGCGGTCGTGGTCTTGCCGGTGCCGCGGGGGCCCACGAAGAGGTAGGCGTGGCCGATGCGGCCGGTGGTGATGGCGTTCTTCAGGGTGCGCACGATGTGCTCCTGTCCGACGATTTCGTCGAACTGCTGAGGGCGCCAGCGGCGGGCGATGACCTGATAGTTGCCTTCGGACATGGCGCGCAGGTTTGGTCGGGCGAAGAGAGCTTGGCAAGAGCGGGGCGCGAGGGGTGTCCGGAATGTTGCGGCCCGGGGCTTTCACCTTGCCTCCACCCCGGGGCGTCGGGATAGATGCGCGCCATGCAAGAGCTCCGCCATGTTTTCGGTGAGATCCGCTATGAGATTGTCCGCACCATCGCCGAAGGCGGCATGGGCACGGTGTGTGAAGCCGTCCAGCATGGCGTCGGCGAATTCGGGAAGACGGTGGCGATGAAGTTCATCCGCGGCGAGTACGCCTCGGTGCCGGAGTTCCGCAGCAACTTCATCGGCGAAGCGCGGCTGGTGGCCGACCTCGTGCACACCAACATCGTGCAGACCTACCACCTGGGCGAGATGGGCGGCGAGCTGTACATGGTCATGGAGTATGTGGACGGGGTGAACCTGGACCAGTTCCTGCGGCGGCACCGCAGCGCGGGCGAGTTGCTGCCTCCCCGGCTGGCGGTGTTCATCGTGTCGCGCGTGTGCCGCGGGCTGGCCTACGCGCATGCCAAGCGCGGGCGCGACGGCAGCCTGCTGGGCATCGTGCACCGCGATGTGGGCCCGAAGAACATCATGCTGGCGGTGGCCGGCGATGTGAAGCTGACGGACTTCGGCATAGCGAAGGCGCGAGACCTGATGTACAATGCCGAGGGCGAGGTGATCGCCGGCAAGGACGACTACCTGTCGCCGGAGCAGGCGAGGCGCGAGGTGACCGACGGGCGCGCCGACCTGTTCGCCTGCGGCATCGTGCTCGCCGAGATGCTGCTCGGGCGCAATCCCTTCTCCGCCGAGACGGCCGAGGGCACGCACGCCAACATCCTCGGCATGCCGCTTCCGGACTTTTGCTCCCTGCGGGAGGAGATCGACGGGGACCTCGCGGCGATCCTTCGACGGGCGCTGGAGCGCGACCGCGACGCGAGGTACCAGACGGCGCACGAGATGATGCAGTCGCTGGAGTACTACCTGTACAAGGACGGCTACGGGCCGACGAACGAGAAGCTGGCCGAGTACATGCGTTCCTTCGCGCAACGGCACCCGGTGGCGCGGCCGCGCCCGTTCAAATTGAAGTGTTTCGCCTGAGCGGGGGCAGTCCAAGGAGATTGATTTCCCCTGTCTTGACCTTCAGCGGTCGAGCACGGCGAGCGCACTCTGTAGTTGGTGTTGAGTCCAATCGGCGACCCTTTGCAGCCGGGTCGGTTCGGGGGCTCTCAGAATCATGAAGCGCTCTCGCCGGTCAAACTCGAGTATCATGCCTTTTTTCAGCTCTTCGGCGTACAATTCGGCGAGCATGAAGCGCAGCGTGGTTTTGCCGGGGAAGTCCGATAGCTTCCGCCCGAGCATTTGGTTTCGCAGCATGTTTCCGTCGCCCACGAGGCACTTGACCTCCCGGATGCGCGCCATGGCAATCAGGGCTTGGTGGACGCTCATGTCTTTTCGTTTCCAGTCCTTCGGGATTTCCCAGTCCAACGGGTCCTCGACGCCGGCCGGAGCGGGCGTTGAGGGGAAGTCCGGCAATCGCAGGCGGATTCTGCGGATGTTCGAGAAACCTTCGAGGCGCAGGCCCTTCTTGATCATGGCCTCGTCGGGCCGGATCGAGACGAGTCCTCCGAAATGGTCGAATAGCAGTGTACGCGGGCGAAACGGGTCGTCTCCCGACTCCTCTTTGACCCGGAAGGCTTTGGCGCACGCGTTGCGCGGCAGCAGCAGGAGCGTCAGGCTTGTGCCCCAACTGTTGCCGTCGTCATGGATGACCCAAGGTGTTCCGGGCTGTTCGTAATCTTCCCGCGGGAACGCATCCCAGCCTTTGAACTCCGGGAAATGCCCGAGCACCCGGATGGGTGTGCCGTTGAGCGTGATCTGCTCTCCGGCATTGGCCGGCAGGGCCGCGTCCTGCATGGGCCCGCCCGCCACCGTGAGCAAGAGTTCCCGCCGTCCGGGCGTCCATTGGGTGAGTCCTGCCGTGACCCACTGCATGTCCCCAAGTCGCGCAAAGCCCCTGTTGGGCGGCGCGGCCATGCCGGATTCGGCGTCCGCGACGGAGGCCGACAGGATGGTGACATTGCCGGTCGGCTCAAACAGGCAGCGGATGCCGAATGGGCAGCGGTCGTTGTCTTCGGGGCTGCGCGCCCAATGGAGTTTGTCCTTGGCCAACTCCGCCGGGGCGGGCTTGCCGTCCGGTGTGATGGCCCAGTCGTATTCCTCACCGGGCGTACGCAGGGATGGCCATTCCCCGTTCAGTCCGACGATGAGTTTGAGGCGGATCTTCGAGCCGTCGGGAAAGGTGACTGGCGTTGACGCGTCGACGGCCGGTTCGGGCTTCCCGTAAACGTCGGGCGGTGCCGGTTCCCGTCGCAGCCCCCGAATGCCGATTCCCGGCCGGTCGGACGGTTCGCCGTGCGGTGTTTTTCCAGGCACCTTGCTCAACTCCACCGGCGGCAACGCCTCAAGCGCTGCGTCCGGTTCGTTGCGGAAGCGCACGCCGTAGTTATCGGGGGTTACGATGAACCTCGCGTCCCAGCGCGACTCGACGCCCGTGTGCTCCCGCATGCCTAGGTGAACGAGAGGAGCGGAGGCAGTGGCGAATGCGGCAATAGTGCCGAGCAGGACTGTCCGATTCTTCATGGTGATGTGGCGGCGCGAACTCGGGCTCCGCACTCGCTGCGGTCGGAGTGGCATTACCCGAGCTTTGTCTTCGGGGCGAACTTCGACAGGAATCGCACTAGCTTGGGAGCCGGGCCGGCGATGGCGACCGATGCGGAGACGAGGTCGAGCGGGGCGCGGGTGGGGGAGACGACGACCGGCAGCAGGCTCGTGGCGCCGGCGGCGCTCAACTCCACGGCGTGGCGCACGCTGAAGAGGGAGCCGTCCATCGTGGGCGGCGCATCTTCGGGGATGCTCAGGCTGAAGCGTGTTTCGCCGGAGGCGTCGGTGACGAAACGGGCTTGCGCCAGGTCGCCGGCGGGGCGCTCGTCGTCGAGGCCGTCGGCCCACCAGCCGAGTCGCACGACGGCGGGGGAGCCCGGGGGGAGGCCGGCGGTGTGCGCGGTGCCGGTGATCGTGTCGCCCGCGGAACAGGCGGGGGCGTCGAGGGTGATGGAGATGAGTCGTTCGCTCATGGCGGGTCTATTCGGCGAAGGGGTTGGCCTCGGATCGCGCGGGTGCGACATGCAGGCGGTAGGTTTCGTTCAGCTTGGGCGGCAGTCCCGACTCGGTTTGCACGCGTATGCGCCAGCGCACGCCGGCGGTGCCGGTGAGTTCGAGCGAGTGGGGCAGGGTGCGCGGGATGGGCGCCTCGAGCGTGCCCGCGCGCGCCGGGCGTCCTTCGCTGTCGAGCAGGTCGGATCTGTGGAAAATGATTTCGCGGTTGGTGCGTTGTTTGCCGGAGCCGGTGACGGCGTATTCGAAGCCTTCGAGGCTGATGCGCAGCCGGCGCAGGGAGGGTTCGCGGCCGTTGGCGTCCCACTTCAGCCTGAGCGTCTCGCCGGCGCGCGGCGTGTTTTGGGGCACGAGTTTGACGCGGGGCTTGAAGGGCGCGAACAGGGCGCCGACGGCGGCGTACAGGAGGAACGCGCCGATGAGCACGAACGGGGTGATGAACACGATGAGGAACCATTCGGGGCGGCCGGCGTTCACCGACTTCACCGCGAAGGTGACGAACACCGCGGTGATGCCGTTCCAGAAGAGCGCGGCGAACAGCGTGCCGGCGGCGGTGGCCCAGCGCGTGGTCTCCGGCGCGAGTTCCACGCCCTTGCCGGAGGCGAGCTCGCGGGCCTTTTTTCGCCGGGCGTAAAGCGGCGCGCCCATGACGGCGAATCCGGCGAAGGCGAAGAACGGGCCCATGCCGCCTAGAATCCAGACGATGGACGGCATGGATCGATCCATGACCGCCTCGGTCGGGTCGGCCGGATTCACGAAGCAGATCGCGCGGGCGCCCGGGGGGAGTTTGCGCACGATGTCGGCCTTGTCCTCGTAGCCGGAGCTGGAGCCGGTGTCGAACGAGTAGGTGGCGGCGTCGTAGTCGCGGTCGGCGTACCGGTAGGTGAAGCGCACGGCGACCGAGTAGGTGGTGCCGCCCTTGGAGCCGCTGTGCGAGGTGACATCGGAATTGAGCACCGTGCAGGGCGTCTCGACCCAAGCGGCGGCCTCGCGCACCCGGTTAACTTTGTACCCGGCTACGGCCAGCATGCCGATGCCGGCAGCCGCGAAGATGCCGCCGAGGAGGAGCGGGAGGAGGACGGCGGCCTTGCCGGGACCTTTCGGCTTGGGCAGCGCTTCGGGGAAGGCCTCGCGCGTTTTCTCGTCGAGCGCGCGGGGCGTCTCGGCTGGAGGCGCCGGCGGCGGCGCTCCGAGCGCCTTGCGCAGGCTGCTTACCACGATGGCGGCGCCCACGCCGGCGAAGACGAGCGCGAAGAGCGCGGGGATGATCAGCCAGGTCTTGGGGGCGCCTTCGGCCGCGTCGCCGGTCAGAGCATGACGAATGATCGAGAAGAGAAAGAACAGTCCGAGGGCGAAAAAGGGGACCCCGAAGAGGGCGCGCAGCAGGTGTCCGGCTCGGCGGGCGAAATCGCGTGTGGGCATGGGATGTGATGGATGGCTTCCTCCGGCTCCTTGCGGGGTCGGGGGGGGGGGCGCGAATCTTGCGCGGCGAGGGAGGGCTTGGGAACAATGAAAACGGCCACCGGCGCCCAAGGGGTGCGCGGTGGCCGTAATCGGTACCCGGCGAAGCGCCGGCGTGATCCGGTCAGTCGATGTGCACCGGGGTGGTGCCGCAGGACTTCACGGGGGCGGTGCCTTCGCCGTGGCAGCCGCAGTCGGATTCGGACTTCTTTTCGGAAGGGAGAGCGGGCATGGGCGAGCCGCCCTTTTCGCCGTTGAAGGAGACGTTGGTGAGGTGCGACTTGAGGCCGCGGATGGAGCCGGTGAGGCTGAACATGTCGTTCACCGAGGTGGCTTCGTAGCCGCAGTGCACCATGCAGTTCTTGCAGCGGTCGTCGGTGCCCTTCTGGCCGAAGCGCTTCCACTCGGTCTTTTCGATGAGCTCCTTGAAGGTGGGCACATAGCCGTCGGAGAGCAGGTAGCAGGGCTTCTGCCAGCCGAAGATGTTGTAGGTGGGGTTGCCCCAGGGGGTGCAGTCGTAGTCGATCTTGCCCTGGAGGAACGCGATGAAGTTGGAGGAGAGGTTGAAGCGCCACTCCTTCTTACCTTCCGAGAAGATCTTCTTGAAGAGCAGCTTGGTGCGCTCGCGGGCGAGGAAGAGGTGCTGGCCGGGGGCCTTCGGGTAGGCGTAGCCGGGCGAGAGCATCATGCCCTCGACGCCCAGCTTCATCATCTCGTCGAAGAACTCGCGCACATGGTGCGGGTCCGCGTTGTTGAAGAGCGTGGTGTTGGTGGTCACGCGGAAGCCCATCTCCACGGCCTTCTTGATGGCCGAGTAGGCGATCTTGTAGGTGCCGGGGCGGCACACGGCCGCGTCGTGGTGGGCCTCCAGGCCGTCCATATGCACCGAGAAGGTAAGCTGCTTGGACGGGATGAGGTGCTTGAACTTGTCGAGGTTGCGCTCCAGCAGGAGGGCGTTGGTGCACAGGTAGATGTAGCGGCCCTGCTTCACGAGGCCCTCGACGATCTGGACGATCTGCGGGTGGATGAGCGGTTCGCCACCGGGGATGGACACGATGGGCGCGCCGCACTCGTTGGCGGCGTTGAGGCACTGCTCGACCGTGAGCATCTTCTTGAGAAGATGGTCGGGGAACTGGATCTTGCCGCAGCCCTCGCAGGTGAGGTTGCACCGGAAGAGGGGTTCCAGCATCAGCACCAGCGGGTAGCGCTTGTTGCCGCGGAGTTTCTGACCCAGCACGTAGCTGGCGACCTTGTAGGCTTGGCGGACGGGAACGGACATAAAGGGAAGCTGCGGAGATTTCCCCCGCGTCCGGGCGAGTCAAGCCGCCGTCATAGGTTTTTTATGAAATTGGCGTTGACGCTCCCGGCGCCGGGCCTTCCATCGCGCCCCTCAAACACCTTTCCCTTTAAAACACACACACGCACCACACATGCCTGTCGAAATCAAGATCCGTAAGGGCGAAACCATGGACAAGGCGATCCGTCGCCTGAAGAAGAAGCTCGAGCGCGAGAACATCATCAAGGATGTCCGTGCGAAG
Organism: uncultured Opitutia bacterium; assembly: GCA_945957395.1. Lineage (GTDB taxonomy): Bacteria > Verrucomicrobiota > Verrucomicrobiia > Opitutales > UBA953 > CAMFKE01. The sequence continues at coordinate 7,312 of CAMFKE010000005.1, read as the reverse complement.
CGCTACTTCGAGAAGCCCACCGAAGTCCGCCGCCGCAAGAACAAGGTCCAGGCCTTCAACAACATGCTCCGTCAGCGCTACGAGAACGCCTAAGCGTTCGCGCCGCCCGACTCGAATCCCCGGATTCGGAAAAACCGCCGCCCGTAACGGGTGGCGGTTTTTTTGTTCAAGATGTCGGAGCGGTTTGGGGAGGGGCCGGTTTTCGGCGGCGCGCGCTCGCCGGGGCTACTCGGGCTTGGGCGCCTTGCCGGCGGGTTCCCTGAACCCGTGCCAGCAGAAGAGCGCCGCGCCGCAGGTGATGCCCATGTCGGCCACATTGAACGCCGGCCAATAGTAGTTGATGAGCGGGATGCGGAAACTGAGGAAGTCCACGACATGGTCGTAGGCCAGACGGTCGATGACATTGCCCATGGCCCCGCCGGCGAAGGCGCCGAGCACGAGCTGCACGAACGGCTTGTCCAGGCCCAGCGCCAGGCGCCAGCGATACATCGCCGCCATGGCGGCCAGCGCGAGGATCACGAGCAGGTCCTGCCGGCCGGACATCATGCTCCACGCCGCGCCCTTGTTGTAGACATGCACGAGGGTGAAGAAGTCGGGGATGACGACGATGCCCGGGTGCGACCGGTCGGTCTGCGGCAGCCCGAAGAGCACGATGAGCTTCGTGATCTGGTCGAGCGTCAGCACCGAGAGGTAGACGGTCCAGAATCGCTTGTATCCGGAGAGGGCGGCGAAGTGTCGGCGGAGGTTCATGCGTGGGTGGCGGCCTTTCGGCCGGGATTGTCGGGGCTCGGGCCGCGCGGCTAATCGCTCGCGCGATCCGGATGGCCCGTGTGTTCATGCGAAAGGGCGGCGCGCGCGGCGTGCGCGGGCCGCCCTTGGCGTGGCGGGGTGCGCGTCGGGGCCTTAGCCGCGAGGCTCCTCGGCGGACTCGCGTTCGGCTGCGGGCGTCGCGGCGTCGCCTTCGGGGGCGGGCGTTTCGACCACCCAGCCTTCGAAGCGCACGAGCGGCTCGGCCTTCTTCCACTTCATCGTGGCGACCTGTTCGCCGCGACGGATCACGACGGTGTCGTTACGGTGGAATGCGGGCAGCGCGTCGGCGGGAATCTCGTCGTAGGCGACCGAGTCGGCCTCCGAGGCGTATTCGGGTGCCGGCACGGGCTCGGGGTTGAGGGCGGCGTCGGTGGCCACATCGGCGAGCGTGTGGTGGTCGTCGGCGGGGCCGGTCTCGACCGACATCTCCTGAAGCCTGCGGAGGAGTTCCTCGAAGTTGTCCACGGCCACGGGCGAGGAGCGGAAGAGGCCGGCGCACACATCGGCGCGCATGCGGTTCATCATCTCGGTGAACGCCTTGAACGCCTCGCTCTTGTACTCGTTGAGCGGGTCCTTCTGCGCGTAGCCGCGCAGGCTGACCGAGCGGCGCAGGTCCTCGACCTCGGTGAGGTGGTCCTGCCAGTTGCGGTCGATGGCGCGCAGCACGGTGTGGCGCTCCATGGAGGCGCGGCCTTCGTCACCGTAGGTGTCGCGCTCCGCATAGAGGGCGGTGACCTTGTCGAGCGCGACCTTGCGCGCGGCTTCGGCGGATTTTCCGGCGAGCTCGGACGCGTCGATCTTGGTGGGGAAGGTGATGTCGAACCACTGGCAGAACGGGGCGAACTCGTCGGCGTCCGGCTTGGCGCGCGGGTCGGTGTAGAGGGGTTCCAGGCGGGACTCCAGTTCCTCCTCGATGAGGGCGAACACGAGGTCGCGCGGCTTGTCCGTGTGCAGCGTGCGGTTGCGCAGGCCGTAGATGATTTCGCGCTGACGGTTCAGCACATCGTCGTACTGCAGGAGGCGCTTGCGGATGGAGTAGTTCTGGCCTTCCACGCGCTTCTGGGCGGTGGTGATGGAGCGGTTGAGCAGCGGGTGCTCCAGCGGCTCGCCCTCCACGAACGACTTTTCCAGCACGCGCGAGATCCAGCCGGCGTTGGAGAAGAGGCGCATGAGGTCGTCCTCCAGCGAGATGAGGAAGCGCGACGAGCCGGGGTCGCCCTGGCGCGCGCAGCGGCCGCGCAGCTGGCGGTCCACACGGCGGGATTCGTTGCGCTCGGTGGAGAGCACATACAGGCCGCCGGCGGCGGCCACGCCTTCGCCGAGTTTGATGTCGGTGCCGCGACCGGCCATGGAGGTGGAGATGGTGACGGCGCCGGGCTGGCCGGCGTTGGCGACGATCTCGGCCTCCTGCTGGTGGTACTTGGCGTTGAGCACCTGGTGCGGGATGCCGGCGCGCTTGAGCATGCGCGAGAGGGTCTCGGAGGCGTCCACGCTGACGGTGCCCACGAGCACGGGCTGTCCGCGGCCGTGCGCCTCGGTGATCTCCTTCACCGCGTGCGCGTATTTCTCGCGGCGGGTCTTGAAGATGATGTCGTTGTCGTCGCGTCGGATGCAGGGCTTGTTCGTCGGGATGGTGACGACGCCCAGGCGGTAGATGTCGTGGAACTCGGAGGCCTCGGTCTCGGCGGTGCCGGTCATGCCGGCGAGTTTGTCGTAGAGGCGGAAGTAGTTCTGAATCGTGATGGTCGCGTAGGTCTTCGTCTCCTTCTCGATGGCGACGGATTCCTTGGCCTCGACCGCCTGGTGCAGGCCGTCGCTCCAGCGGCGGCCGGGCATGATGCGGCCGGTGTTTTCGTCGACGATCATCACCTTGCCCTCCTGCACGACGTAGTTCACGTCGCGCTCGAACAGGGCGTAGGCGCGCAGGAGCTGGGAGATGCAGTGGATGCGCTCGGAGGCCTTCACGAAGCGCTCTTCGGCGGCCTGCTTGAGGGCGGCGCGCTGCTCGACGGAGAGGGCGGCGTCCTTGTCGATTTCGACGAACTCGGTGGCCAGGTCGGGCAGCAGGAAGGCGTCGGCGTCGCCGGGGGCGATGGCGTCGCGGCCGAGCTGGGTGAGGTCGGCCTCGTGCTGCTTCTCGTTGATGGCGTAGTAGAGGGCTTCCTTGAGCTTGTAGCGCTTGTCCTTGTTGAAGTCGGAGTGCATCTCGGCGTCGTAGCGCTCGAAGAGCTTACGCCAGGGGCCGTTCTCCATGATCTTGGCGAAGATCTTGTTCTTGGGGGCGCCCATGTGCACCTGCAGCAGCTTGTCCAACGCGACCGCTTCGGCCTCCGGGGTGCCTTTCTCGAGTTCGGCGCGAGCCTCGCCCACGAGGCGGTTGCACAGGCGCGTCTGCAGCGCGACGAGCTCTTCGACCGACGCCTTGTGCTCGGCGAAGGGCGCTTCGCGGGTTTCGGAGACGGGGCCGGAGATGATGAGGGGGGTGCGCGCCTCGTCGATGAGGATGGAGTCGGCCTCGTCGATGATGCAGTAGAAATGCTCCTTCTGCACCTGCTCGTCGGGGGTCGTGGCCATGCCGTTGTCGCGCAGGTAGTCGAAGCCGAACTCGGAGGCGGTGCCGTAGGTGATGTTCGCGGCGTAGGCCTCGCGGCGCGAATGCGGGTCCATCGAGTTCTGAATGCAGCCGACGGTGAGGCCCAGCCACTTGAACAGGTGTCCCATCTGCTCGGCGTCGCGCCGGGCCAGGTAGTCGTTGGCGGTGACCAGCTGGCAGTTGCGGCCGGAGAGAGCGTTGAGGTAGAGGGGGAGGGTGGCGACGAGCGTCTTGCCTTCGCCGGTGGCCATTTCGGCGATCTTGCGCCGGTGCAGGGCCATGCCGCCGATGAGCTGCACATCATAGTGCACCATGTTCCAGGTGTACTCGTGCTCGCACACCGTGGCGGTGGTGCCGCACAGGCGGCGCGCCGCGTTCTTCACCACCGCGAAGGCTTCGGGGAGCAGCTTGTCGAGCGACTCGCCCTTGCTGTGGCGCTCCATGAATTCGGCGGTCTTGCCGCGGATCTGATCGTCCGTGAGCGCCTGGTACTTCTTCTCCAGTTCGTTGATCTTGCGCACGACGGGCGCGCATTCTCGGAGGAACCGGCGATGATGGCTGCCGGCGAAGAGCTTGAGGAAGGAGGAGATCATCGAAAGGGACCGGGAAAGTGGGGTGCTGACGGAGTGAAAGGCGGCGACGGTGCGGAAACCCAAGCATGAATCAACCCCATTGAGCGAGCTCGCCGGGGTGTTTTCAGGGACGCCTTATGGTCCGGCGTCGGCAGAACCGGCGCCGATGGCGCCGGGTTCCGGACTTGCGGCTATCAGGCGCGGGCCTTCACCAGGGCCGACACGGCCTTGAAGGCGCTGTGCGTGGAGTCGGCCATGAGCGCGTAGGCGATGGTCTCCGTGGGCAGCAGGTGGCACTCGCTCTTGCGCTCCAGCGCCCGCAGCGCGGACTCATGGTCGGCGGCGCGGCGCCCGCCCACGGCGTCGGTGAGCACGGTGACCTCCACGCCCTCGGCGAGGGCGGCGAGGGCAGTCTGGTAAACGCAAATCGGGGTTTCCAGTCCGGCGATGAGCAGGTGCGAGATGTCGTTCTCCTTGAGCCATTCCGGGAAGCCGGATTCGCCGAAGGCGGAGAAGGTGCTCTTGGGGAACACCGCCGCGCCGGGGGCGGCCGCCAGGATGTCTTCGCGGGTGGCTCCGAGCTTTTCGGGGCGCTGCTCGCAGAAGGCCACACGGATGTCGAGCGCCGCCGCCACGGAGGCGGCGAAACGGCAGGCGTCGCCGAGCGCCTCGCCGTTGGGGATGGATTTGAGGAAGACGGGCTGGGCGTCGACGATGAGGAGTGCGAGGTGAGGAACTGGCATGCGCCTAGAAAGCCGAATGCGCGCCGGCCTGGAAAGTCGAAATTCCCGCTCGCGCCGACCGCGCCGCGGCGATGTGCGTGTCTCCGTTGTTTCAGCTTTCCTCCCATTCGGCTTTTCGCCTTTCCTTTGGGAATGTCCCGAGGTTCCGAACGCCGACGCCGCGCCGTGCAAAACGCCAAGCGATTCATGGACGAGCGCGTGCGTCTCGCCCGCGACAAGTTCGGATTGGGTGACCATGTCTCACCATTGACCGGGGAGTCGCGGGCGAGTGAGGTTCACGCCCCTGCGCCGACGGACGGGGCCGACGAGGCGCCTCATGTGGAAATCGGTACGGCGCCCGGCCAGCTCCCCTCCGCTTCGCCCTTCGAAAGCACCGGGCCCACGAAGTTCCGTGTTCATCGTTACGATGAGAACGCGCACACGGTGGAGGAGTTCACGGACATCGACCGGCTCCCGTCCTACGCGGATGGCAAGGGCACCGTTTGGGTGCAGATGCTGGGCATAACCGACCCTCAGATCGTCCATATCGTCGGCGCTATCTTCCAGGTACCCATGCTCGCCCAGGAGGACGTCCTTGCCGTGTGGTCCCGTCCCAAGCTGGAGGCGCATGGCGACATGTTGTTGACCATCACCCGCGCCGTGCGGCTCTCCCCTGACGATGAAGGCCCTCGCGGGCAGCAGATCGCCATCGTGGCGGCACCCGGAGTGGTGATTTCCTTTCACGAAAATCAGGACCAGGTGTTCGAGGGGGTGGAGCGGCGCATCGCCGAGAACAACGGTCGCATGCGTCGCAACGGCGCCGGCTATCTGCTGTACGCGCTCCTCGATACGCTGGTCGACCGCATGCTCTACCTTTCGGAAGAAATCGAGGACGCCATTACCGAACTGGAAGACAGTGTTCTTTGCGAGGGCGGGGAGTGCAATCTGCACGACGTCTATCGCATCAAGCGCGTCGTGGTCCGTCTTTCGCGCATCGCACTGCCCATGCGGGATACGATGGGGCGCATAGAGCAGCTTGAGCATTCGCTGCTGCCGGAGCACATGGCTCCGTTCCTTCGCGATTTGCAGGACCACTGCCTGCGGGCGGGTGACCGCGTTGAGCACGCGCGCATGATTCTGCAGGATCTTCAGGAGTATCACCACACGCTCCAGGAGCGGAAAACCAGCGAGATCATGCGTGTGCTCACGGTCGTGTCTTCCATTTTCATCCCGCTAACCTTCATCGCCGGGGTATACGGTATGAACTTCGACACCTCCAAGGGGCGACTGAACATGCCCGAACTCACCTGGGAGTATGGCTACGCCTCCTGCATCCTCTTTATGCTGGTGTTCGCCATCGCAACGCTCGCCTATTTCCGCAAGAAGCAGTGGCTGTGACGCTCGCAAGGGGCGGGGAGTGTCACTTTACCGCAGTCCGCGATGGCTGCCGAGTCGATGCCGGGAGCCGCTGAACCGTGTGCCGCCCCTCGCCTCTTTCGCTTGAGCTCCGATTGCCGTCAGGGCTTCTTGGCGGCTGAAGGCTTGGGCACGGTTTCGTCGGGGACGAAATTAAGCGCGGCGGAGTTAAGACAGAAGCGAAGGCCCGTGGGTTTGGGACCGTCTTCGAAGACATGGCCGAGGTGAGCATCGCACCGCGTGCACAGAATCTCCGTTCTTACCATGCCATGCGAACGATCCGTCACCGAGGTCACATTTTCCTCGGCGATGGGGCGGAAGAAGCTGGGCCAGCCGGTCCCTGAGTCAAACTTGGCATCGGAGCGGAACAAGGGGAGTCCGCAGCAAACGCAGTCATAGCGTCCCGGTTTCTTATGATCGTAGAAGGCTCCGCAAAACGGCGCCTCAGTGCCGCTTCTGCGCGTGACGGCATACGCCTTGGATGAGAGCTGTTTTTTCCATTCGTCATCGCTTTTCACGACTTTGCGGACGGATACGGTTTCCCCTGGGTTTCCATGGGCGTCGAGCAGCTTTACGGTCACCAGCTTCTCTGCGGCAGCCGGTTTCGGCAAGGGGGTGTCGGCGTTCGTCATGGCGGCGAGTGTGATCCAGAGGGTTGCTATGAGAGTGTGCTTTTTCATTGGGTTCTCAGCTTGGCGCGCATCAGGTCTGCGGCCGCATGCTTTCCTAGGACTAGGGTTAGCCGGGCTTCGTGGTTCGGCAACCGGCAGGGCCGATTGGGGGGGGGGCGCCGTATCCGCTCATTCGAGGGTTCAGCAGCGAATGCCGCACATTCGTTACGAGTCGAAGGGCTCCGTAGTTTGATTACTAGCTGGGGGGCTGCTTAGGTTCGGCCACTGTCATCGAATGGAATCCCGCTTCGGGGGCCGCCCTGCATGGGCTGCTTGCATCCTTCGCGGGGAATTTGGGAGGGGCATTCTGCGCGTCCATTTGCGGGCGCCACACGCCGGCTGAAATCGCGCACACCGCATGCGATTTCGGGAAAAAACGACCTTCAGTTCCAGAGAATTTGAAAAATGAATACGCGCCAATCTTAGCGTTCATCAGGGGTTGGATGGAAAGTTTGGATTTTTTTACGATTCCTCTCGACGGATGGGGGCGGAAATGCACTTTGCGCCCTCCTCCCGATGAGTGCGGTG